>CAXXUM010000009.1:0-661655 GCA_963664445.2 uncultured Paludibacter sp. | reverse complement strand
AATACTGTATTCAAAAGGAAAAAACACTGTATTCGGGCAGCCGGCTTCCGGTAGATTGTGCAGTAGTGAACAAGCCGGCCGCGCATTCGGCCCGGTGGGGTGAAAACGGCTTCCACGGCTGTTCCGTCGATGCAACGAGGCCTTTTCTCGGGTCCGGTTTCATCGGAATGCTTCCGGGGATCGGACTGCGACACTAGACTTTGAAACGGCAGCGGATTGTGTGCTATAATCGCCACGCCGCGCGAGGGACCCTTTCCGGCAGGCTGTAGTCGCCGGGGGAGGTCTCTACTGTTATGATACGGGCTCCCGCCGCAAAAGCACACCGGGCAGCGACGGGTGCCGCGAGGTCGGCAGGGGGAGTTCCTAACACAGGAAGCGTGTTTCCCGGGGGGGGACCGCACCAACCAGCACGTGTTAGAAAAGATTTTGGCAAGGCGAGTCTTCGGCGGAAACGGAGGGCTCGGCATATGGATTTCTGTTCCATCTTCCGGTCGAAGAGACGTCTTTTCACAAGGAGCGCTACGTTATGATTTGTAAGCGGACATTTTCGTTTCTGATGTCTGTCTGTTTTGCCGCAACGGTCATTTCACCCGCCATTTCCCCTGCTCAGGACGATCAGCAGATGGGGGAACATCTCAAGCAGTTGCAGGACAAGTGGCGGGAGATCATGAAGCACGAGTACAACCCTTCCGCCCGAAAACTGAAGGAGAATCCCACCACTCCGAATTTCAGCGCCAAAGGACGTCCGAAAAAAGCAGCAAGTCGAAGTATTCTTCTAAAAAATCCAAGAACTCACGGCACAAACTCTCCCGCAAATCCAAACATGGCAAGACGCAGTACGCAAATAAGAGCCGACGGCATCAGAAGTCGTCCAGCCATGTGAAATATGCAAAGAACAGCAAGAAGCACTCCAAGTCGGCCAAGAACCAGAAGCTGGCCCGTGCGAACGGCAAGCACCAGAAGGTTGCGGCCAAGTCCCGGCATAGTCAGAAACTGGCCAAGGTCCACAAGACGGGAAAGTCGAAAGGAACCTCCCGGAAGACTGCGGCGGCGAGTTCCCGGCACAAGAAGGCATCCGGTCAGAAAGTCGCCAAGGCATCCAAAAGCCGGAGTACGGCCCGGAATCATAAATCTTCCAAGAGTGTGAAACTTGCGAAGAGCGATTCCAAGGGTTCGAAGAACGGCCACAAAGCCGCTACCAGGAACGGGGGCAAGCAGGGCAAGGTAGAGAAGGGCAAGAAGCAGGCCGGGAAATCCTCCAAGAAGGTGCAGAAGCCTAAGTCCAAGGGCAAACAGGTCCCCGCGAAGTCCGGAGGGAAGGGAAAATCGACGGGACAAAGCGAAATCCTCCAAGAAGTCGGGCGGCACAAAGTCCGCCCCAAAAGGCAAAAAAGAAGCTCCGAAAAAGAAGAGCACCGGAAAAGCTGCAAAGAATTGATTCCATCGGAATGAAAATATTGGACAATTCATAAATTATCCTTAGAATGGGCCGCTGAGGGAACACTTCTCGTGAAGGGCGGATTTTGTTTTTGTGAGGAGGAAAGGAGCTGCATATGAAGGGCAAAGTCATTTCGTTGGTCACAGCAGTACTGTTTGGGGCAACAGTGTTGGTGGTTCCCGGGATGGCCGCGACGACCCAGGCGCCCGCGCCCGCCGCGACGACCGAGGCAAAGCCGGCACCTGCGCCGATCAAGAAGAAATCCAGAAGCCCAAGATGACCGCCGAGGAGAAGGCTGCAAAGAAGAAGGCAGCGGAAGAGAAAAAGGCCGCCGCCAAGAAGGCCGCCGAGGAAAAGAAGGCAGCGAAGAAGGCCGCCGCCGAGAAGAAGGCTGCCGAAAAGAAGGCCGCTGCTGAGAAGAAGGCCGCTGACAAGAAGGCCGCCGCCGACAAGAAAGCTGCCGAGCAGAAGGACAAGAAGAAATAATCGGCGAAGTCGGGAACAAAGGTTCAGCAGCAGTTGGAAAGAGTTTGCAAAGGGGTTTGCGCCGCCTCTCACGATGAAGTGCAGTGTTTCCGATTGTGAAGTAAAGCAGGGTGGGAAGAATTCAGAGACCTCCGGTGTGTCGACGTACGCACCGGGGGTCTCGTTTTTTGTGGCTGCCTGTGTGTTTCATAGCCCGGTTCGTCGCGGGTGGGCGGGATGGTGTCTCATCCAGATTGGCGCAGAGGGATGCGCCAGGCGCCTCAGTTCTCAATTGGTTCGCGGTGGCGGCTAAAATTATGTCCGACCTGCATCTGAGTAGAGCCCCCGCGCGCCGCTGGATAGTCTATTTCAGCGATGATTTCGGAGCGGGGGCATGTGGCCGTCGAGGAGTAATGGCCCCACTCATACGCAGGATCATAAAATCCGTGACAACCATCCCACCTAAGTCTAGAATATCCAACAAATCGCGTACGGGGGTGCGCAGTGGGACGGCTCTCAAGCCTCTGGGGGGCTGAGACTGGCAGAAGTAGAATCGATCCTCGCCTAATAAAAGCCTCGGCAGATTTCTCCGTTCCATTGCTCAAACCTGTGCTTCAGCCTGGTTTCCATGTTGATCCTTGCACGTTTGTGGAAGGATCAATCGACGCATAGCATTTTACCGTAGCAGAGCTTCCAACGGTTGGGTCGGCACGGGTTTCGGTTGGAGTCGGTACTGTGTTTATCGGCGATACCGGTCATGAAATAGATGGCTGCAAAATGCAGCCTCTTTTTGCTGAATTCACGTTACAGGCAGGAGACTTTTCTCCAGTTGGAGAGCTTCTATGAATACGGGTGATTCCCCAAAACGCTGCTGCCCCGCGTATTCATCAGCTACAGCCAGGAATCGGAGGCACACATCGTCCCCCAGTTGGCACAGCGGCTACGTTGGGACGGGATCAATGCCGACCTGGACCAACAAGCCACCGGGAATAATCTCCCTTTGTCGGATAGAAACAGCCAGATGGAGATCCGACCCAAAGACACACATGCACTCGGTCACGCAACTACGCCGGGATTATTTCTCCGCGTTTCCTGAAACTCCGTGGCAGCGTGGTCGCTTGCCAGTGATGGCCCGCGTTATGCTGCATTCATTATTGATGGTTCCGTAAAAAGCCCTTTTTGGGGAAAATGCCATTTGGAAATTCAATAGGTTACGGTGGCTCAAAAGCCCATTTTAGGGGGTTTTTACGAGACCATCTTATTGGGTTTGGCAGTAACAAGCCTTCAGAGAAAACATACTGGCATACGACTGAGAGGTAAACATGAATAACACCTTGAATCGGATTCAGATTATAGGACTCCATGGCAATAAGAAGATAGATGTCGTGATGAATGACAATACCCTCATTCTTGTCGGCGAGAATGGATCGGGGAAGACAACTTTTCTACGAATTCTCTTTCACTTCCTATCTGGACGGTGGCTATCTCTTATTCAGTTTCCTTTTCAATACATGATATGCACTATTGCTGGAAATGAATATAGGGTAACTCGCGAGGAACTCGTGAAGGCCTCAAGAATGTCAGACCACCGCCTCTTTGTGGACATCCCACCGCCGTACCGCCACAAAATAACGGCACTCTATGAAGCAGGTGATCTCGATCAGGTCTCTCTAGAGTTGAAGAGGATAGCCAATCGCCATGGGACTCACTTTGAGTCAGTTTTGAGACGATTTGAATTCTTTGAAGATAAACCGCGTGGGTTCAAGAAAGAACTTCAAGATGCCATTCATAAGATACAAAGCTCTATTTCTGCCCAGATCCTTTATCTTCCAACATAACCGGCGTATCGAACGTGAATTAAGCAGTATATTTGAAGGCATGGAATCAGATGATCTTCGTCGACAGAGAAGCCGCTTGCGTCAACGCGAGTCCGACGAAGCATACATCGAGTTAGTAGAATTCGGAATGAAGGATGTCCAGCAAGCAGTTGACAGGGCTCTGCAAGGTCTCAAAGAGTTTGCGCGGGAGGGTTTGACCGCTCTTACGGTAAAATATCTTGGGGACGTTGTAGATCGCGAGTATCAGAACGTCGGTACGTGGGAAATAGCCGGCGCATCTGAGGATACTGTTCGCGCTGTGCTTGATCGTATTCATGAGACTGTACTGAGCCGAAGTCACAAGGAACACCTATTCAGCGTGATCAATTCAGCACGTTCTGCGGATGATCCCTCTGAGCATGAAAAGATCATTTATCACTATTTTCTCAAATTGCTTGCATTCCAAGAGTCTTTGCAGCAAAAGGAACAACAAATTTCTGAATTCTGTGCGCTATGTTCTCAATACCTGGTCGACAAAAAGTTCGTGTACGACAGCGCAGACTTCAGCTTTAGAATAGTACCCAAAGGTAGTGAAGAACCGAAATGGAACGTAGAACTTGGTGATTTGTCTTCAGGGGAGAAACAGATTGCCTCTCTGTTCAGTCACCTCTATCTGTCTGGGCAGCAGCATTATTTTGTATTGATTGATGAACCTGAATTGTCTTTATCAGTTCCTTGGCAGCGACGCTTCCTCACAGACATTCGAAAGGGCGAATTCTGTGCAGGATTGGTAGCCGCAACGCACTCACCATTCATCTACGACAATGACTTACGGACTTATGCACATTCTCTAGGTGAATTCGTAACTTTGCGAGGGCGATAAGCGATGGCAATGATACAAGTACACGCCGAGGCACTCGAAAGCAGCAATGCTGCGTACCATGACTTTCTTCTGCGTTATAAAGTTAATGAGCGTATTGTCTATGGGTTCGTAGAAGGAAAGGATGATCCAACCTTCTATCGGAGCCTAATTGAGCACAACCTCCCTGAAGGATGGGAGGTCGTGCTGATCAAATCTGGGAACAAAGACACTGTACTCAGTATACTAGAATTCATGGATTGGAAGAGATATCCGCCCAAGAGGGTAGCATTCTTCGTTGATCGTGATCTTTCTGAATTCTTCGGTGGGCAAGCCAAAGTAGCCGAGAATCTTTACCTCACTGATAATTACTCCGATTGAAAACGAAATCGCAACACTTGGAACATTCAAGCGAGTGCTTGAAGAGGTTCTCAATATAACGGAGCTGAACCCTACTGAGGACGATCAACTGAAGGATTTGTTTGAATCAAATCTCGCCTTCTTTCGTGAAGCGATGGTTCCTTTGATGGCCCAAATACTACTTTGGAAACGTAATGGCCGAAAACCCTGTCTAAATGATATACTACCTAAGACTTTTTTTGCATTTGAAGATGGTAGCATAGGGCTTAGACACGATTTTAAAACAATATCCTCACGGGTTCAGCATGCTGCGAAGCTGGTTAACATCCCTCAGTCTACTGATGAGGATCTGGCTAGAGCAGAAGCAGAGTTTCGCAGCAAACAAGGCGGAGTGAAGTTCGTTAGGGGAAAATATATCTTGTGGTTTTTTGTGGAGTGCGCATTGGAGTTTCATCGAGTTGTTTCCAAGTTCAGCCTGAAACATACGGCACCACCAAAGGTGCGGCTTTCACTTGGTCAGGGCAACGCAATGGTAGTGATAGGGGCCACGGTTGAGATGTCCTGCCTCACTTCAAAGCTTCATTGACCAAAATTATTTACAGTACATAAATGAAGGGCACACTGCTTTCGCGAGTTGTTGGCCAGAGGATTATTGAAAATGCGCGACCTGACCAGAATAATGAGGTTGATATCTGCTAATTGGCGTCGAACATCCGCTTGGTGGAAAAGAATAGCTAAAATGACATTCGACACTGAAGACGCAATTTTGAAGCACGGTCGGAAGTGAATGGAAAATCTAATGAAGGCGGGAGGAAAGCCGTGAAAAGAGAAGAGAGTCTTAACCTTCCGCTTTAAATGCGTGACCCTGCTACTCTTTATGTAGTACAGGTAAATGCGCGATGTAAGTGAAATGTTGCAGACAAGACATCAACCGGGATGAATTTTATAAGTTGTGATCAGCCAAAATTTTCTTGTGCTTCGCGCAGGCGTAAGATATTTGCTTCTGGCTATTTGTGTGATAATCGTTGCAGTAGCTCTGTAATTCTGGCATCTTATTTAATAAATACTCGAACTGACAGATCGCCACGAAAAAAGGCTAACTCCAATCACGAGAAAGCGGCCCAACTAGGATTCTCAAGCCGTCCATAAGATCATAAACATTATCTATGTTGATGAAACACACTGGTTTGGAGGGAATATGAAAAGCGGGGATATTAAGGTCCGAACTCGATTTATGGTCCTTATAATACCATTCCTATTTGTCTCGGGAATATTACTTATAGGTGCAAGCGAACTTGCCAAAGATAAATGGAAAGATTATGCTATTATTTTTAATATAATTAATTCAGTGGGGGCATCGCTGTTTTCCGGATCGTTAGTTACATTCATCTATAATTTCTTTATTAAAGAAATCGACTTATATGAAATGCGAGATAGCATAAAGCAGTTGCTATCTAGGGACGATAAGGTGCACAGAATTATTTTTTTTGCTCCGACATTTTTGGAGAACGAATTTTATCATGAAATGCTGCACCAATTGATAATTTTGGCTGGCAATTTGGCATCGAGAATGGAAATAATCGCCAAAATACCTTCTAACTTAAAGCATACTGAAGTAAAATATCATGATAATAAACATGGATATATACATGATTTATCAAAAATTGAATCGGATAATAATACGATTATTGCGATCGTGCCGTGTAGGCCTGAATTCCATCTAACAATACCAAGCGATCTACCTAATTTGCGCAACATTGTTACATTGGATATGGAAGTACCATCATGCTTTGTTGATAAGTTTAATGAATACTCTGGGTTTCTTGCTAATATTCGAACAGATAATGAAGAGGCATGTCATGAGATTGCTGAAAATCTGCTCAACTATTTTGATGACGTAAAATTCAAAAAGGTTAATATTATTATCTGCGAGGGTGATTTTCATAACCGGGGTAAGCTATTTAAGGAGGCGATTGAAAGTGAAAATGAAAAGCGACAGATGCAAGTGCAAATCGAATATTTCCCAAAAGATACCCCAGTAATGGCGTTAAATTTCGGTTCTGCTCTAGTTCAAGCTCGTCATTATGTCGAGAAAAGCATGAACTTGTTGATTAAAGATAATGCGCACAACATAAACCCAACATTTATATTCTGCTCAAACGATAATATGGCTGTAGGAGCACGGAATGCACTTATTAAACTGGAAAACAAGGCTTCTTCCAACAACCAAATCTATCAAGTCACTAATAATACGAAGATTATGTCGTATGACTACTCATTCACAGTTAGGGATTTTATCAGAAATAGCGATAAATTTATATACTTTTCATCAGGGCAGAATATCGGAGCATTTGCCCAGAAGATAATAGACATAGCAACTAATCTGGAAAATGGTAAAAGATGCGATCCAGATAAAGAAAGAAAGCAATTGACAATTAAGCCCATTTTCAAAAGCCAAACGCGAAGTACCTAGGGCTTTTGGTAGAATCCAGTGAGGAATTAATGGGGCTGGCAAAATACGGAATGCATTGGTGACGGGCGCTGGTCTGGGCATAGGCAGGGCAGTTGCTATTCGGTTGGCAAAAGAAGGGTTGAATGTCGCGATCAATTGCCAAGATGCTCTAAGTGCTCATGCTGAAGGTCGTGAAACACAATCTCTTGCTTTGAGGGCTTCCCTTAGTGGCGAGTCAACAAGGCAAATTGTATTAGTCGAAGCAGATATATCAAACGAATTAGCTGTGGTTGAGATGTTCAAAGCTTTGGAAAGAACGTTTGGTGGTATTGATATATTAATTAATAACGCAGGGATTCAGATACCTTCAGATTCGCACCTTGCCAAGACGGAAGACTACGATCGGGTGATGAGTGTTAATCTGCGGGGGGCATTTTTTTGTGCTCGTTCTGCTATTCAACAGTTTTTAAAACACGCAATTAAGGGAAGCATTATCAATATATCAAGCGTCCACGAAATTATTCCAAAGCCTAAATATCTCGGCTATTCTATTAGTAAGGCAGGGCTTGGAAATATGACTAAGACTCTTGCTGCTGAGTATGCATCTCGAGGGATTCGTGTTAATGGAGTAGCGCCTGGTGCAATTCTGACACCCATGAATCAAGTTTTAGTTGACGATTTGGGGAAACGGAGGATGGTTGAGCAACATATCCCGATGGGCAGGATGGGTTATGCTGAGGAAGTAGCTTCTGCTGTATGGTTCTTAGTGTCAGATGAAGCGTCCTACATCACTGGACAAACATTGTATGTTGATGGTGGACTAACCCTTTATCCTGAATTCATTCGGCCTTGGTCATCAGGCCAGGAATGAGAAGTATTGCCCCAATCCCATCCGGTTGTCAGACAAGAATGGAGTCTGGGGGGGCAAATCTCCGTTTGTTGATAGAAACGGTCAAAGAGAGATCCGACCCCCAGACTTTACTGATCCCAAAGATAATTAGGTGAAAGCGGGGTCAGGCCTTAAATGTCAGCGTCGGGTGTAAATGTCTCCAAATCAGCGGAATAAAATGTCCTCCCCAACGAGGTATCGGACTACCCTTCTGTTCGCCTAAAGAACGGGAGGATAACCGATATGCTCAAAAAGGAGGACTGGATGGAGATCAAAGCACAGGTTTCAAAGGGAGTCTACGTCAAAGACATCGCCCGGGAGCTGGGAGTAAGCGCGAAGACGGTGAGTCGGGCATTGAAGCGGGAAGGTGCCCCATCGGGAAAGCGGCCCGGCGCGAGAAGATCCATTCTCGATCCCTTCAAGTCCGCCATCGATTCGATGCTTCAAGAGGGGATCTGGAACGGGATGGTGATCCTTCGAAAGCTCCAGGATCTGGGCTACCAGGGGAAGGGTACGATTGTGAGGGATTATATCCGCCCCAAACGGCCCTTGCGGGAATCGAGGGCAACGGTTCGCTTTGAGACCGAACCGGGAGAGCAGTTGCAGAGCGATTGGGGGGAGATCGAGGCCAGGGTGGCCGGAGAAGCGAAGAAGGTATTCTTTTCTGTGAACACTCTGGGCTATTCCCGCCGGTTTCATTTCTGGTGCACGGACAGCATGGATGCCGAGCACACCTATGAGGGAATCGTTCAGGCCTTCGAACACTTCGGAGGAGCCACGAGACAGGTTCTGGTCGATAACCAGAAGGCTGCGGTCATCCGGCATCGGATCGGAGAGAGGGTCAGGTTCAACGAGCGATTCCTCGATCTGGCCGGATGCTACGGATTCACTCCGAAGGCCTGCCGGCCCTACCGTGCCCGGACGAAGGGAAAAGACGAGCGGATGGTGGGCTACATCAAGCACAACTTTTTCGTGCGATTCCGCGAGTTCGAGAGCCTGGCCCACATGAACCGCCTGGCGGAAAAATGGCTCGAAGAGGAGGCAGACCCGAGGGTTCACGGAACTCTGAAAGAGGTTGTCTCCGAGCGATTCGAGCGAGAAGCCGCATTTCTATCGCCCCTTCCCGCTCTTCGCTTCGATACATCGTACTTCGAGCGGCGAGTTGATCAACGACAATTATTTCTCCCGCATGACGACAATTAGAATTCCCGTTCAGCGACAACTATTTTTCCCGACCAACGACAATTGGCCCGCTCGACGGGCCTCTTGGCCACCCCCTTTCTTTCCGACAACTTCCGGGCTATGCTTCCTTTGCCTGTCCGGAGGATAGGGCAACGCTGGGGAGCGACCCGAGCGCCGAGGCAGGCGGGCTATACGGTAATCGGGGGTCGTGTACGAACACGGCCCCTCCCTTTTGAGCCAAGACCGGAAGCCCCGAAAAGCGCTAAACCCGATCCTGCCTCTTGCAGTGTTCCAGCCTGAAGCTCGGAAGGTTCAATTCCAGGATGATGCTATGATGTACCACCCGATCGATTGCCGCGGCCGTGGTCATGGAATCCTTGAAGATGTTTTCCCATTTGGAAAACGGCAGATTGCTGGTGATCATCATGGAAGCCTTCTCGTAACGGTTCGACATGAGGAGGAAAAGCACCTCCATCTCTTCTCGGCTTTGCTGCACGTAACCGATATCGTCGATCACAACCGCCTCGTAGCGCGAGAGCCTCTTGAGGGCTGAGGCCAGCTTGAGGTCTCTTTTGGCTGCAAGGAGGTTTTCCACGAGTTGATTGCAGGAGGTGAAGAAGACCCTGCGGCCTCGATAAACCAACTCCTGGGCGATGGCGCAGAGGAGGTGGGTTTTCCCGCTGCCGGGATTTCCAAAGGCGAGCACATTTTCCGCCCGGTCCAGGAAGGTTCCTTCCGTCAAGATATCGATCTGAGATGCCAGCTTTTGCGGAAGCCTCTTTCTCTCGAAGTTCGCCATCGCTTTTTCCAACGGCAGCCTTGATTCCCGAAGAAGGCGCTCGATTCTGCTCCGGCGCCTCGCCTCCTGCTCGCGCTCGAGAAGTTCCAACAGGTATTTTTCGTAGCTCAAGCCGTTGCGTCGAGCCTGGTCCGCTTCGGTCTCGAAACAAGCCCGCACTGCCGGAAGATGCAGTTCTTTCAAGTGCCCGACGATCATTTTATTAGTTCCCGCCACAGGCCGCCTCCTCGGAAAGCAGGCTGTCGTAGGCGAGAAGATTGACGCTGTCGATTTCGACCTCGGTCGGTGAGGGAATTCGCTCTTCGCCGTGGAGTATATTTCGAACGTTTTCACTGTTCGGGACCTCTCCCCCGTCCAGAAGCACCCTCAATGCCTCGTCGACACGCACCTCACCCTCTTTCGCCGCCAAATCCAAAATGTGCAGATACTGTTTGGCGTTTGCCTGCAACGCATCGTAGGCCATCCGAAACCGGTGTGTCGGGAAGAGATCCTCTCGGTAACGGTAGTTCTCGAAAGCTCCCGGCTTTCGCAAAAGCCAATCGATGACGTGGCGGTATTCGATCCTGTGCTTTTCAGCTCCCCTGAGCCGCGGCAGCGTATCGACCCGTCGTTGGGCATACCAAATTTCCAGATGCTCCATGTAAAGCCTTGCCTCGACGGTCTCTCCGATCAGGCGGCTGTTGACGGAATAGACGTTATGGTTGACCCGCACGGTACTCGAAGGGCCTACCTTCACCTTCAACCTCTTGCAGGCCTCAAGCCTTCCGGATGGCAACGGCTTCAACAACTCCAACTCATCGAGTAAACGTTCACGCCTTCCGGAATTGATCTGAATGAAAAGTTTCTTCAAGAATTGCGAGTAGTCTTGTCTGCTCGTAAAATCGCGGCTTCCACGCAAAAGAAGGGCTTGGTCCAGCGCCCGTTTCAGTCGATGGTGACGCTGCTCGACATCTCCGTTTTCATGAGGACTGTTGGCGTGAGTCCTTTCGGGGTGAAGGTCGTAATGGCCGAGCAACGCTTGGTAGTGCCGGGTGAATTCTTCCGGGTGATCGGGTTTGTGAACGGCCGTGCCCAGTCTGTCCGTCCGGTGAGACTTCGGGACACCGCCCAACTCCCATAATGCGCTCTGCAATCCTTCGCTCAGGCTCTCAAAGCTCTCCGAAAAGCAGATCGTGCCGGTTTCCCAATTCGAATAAGGAAGCACGAAATGATAGATCATGTGATCAAAAAACTGCCCGCCGATCTTCACTTCCAGGCTTCCCATCCGGGTGAAATCCGACTCGCACAATTCCCCGGGATTGTGGACCTGGGGGAAGAACACTTCTTTCGGCGGCCCTTCCAGCGCCCGCCATCTTTTGACCAGGCGCTGAAACGAACGCAGCTGCCCGTCGGAAAATCGTCCCGGATACCGTCTCTGAAGATCCTCAAAAAGTGTCTTGGCCTCAAGGCCTGGATTTAGCGCAAGCTTCTCCTTTGTTTCCTTCCAAACCTCATCGAAAGGATCGGGCCTCGTCCGCCAAGTCCTATCGCACCTGTTTTCGCTTGGAAGCAGCCCGCTATCGCGCCATTTCCTTGCCGTCTTCTCGTCCATTCCCGCCTTGGCCGCCGCAGCAGCCAAACTTTCTTCCTTATTCACCAGTTTCATAAGAATTCTCACCTGTCTGTCCGTCACCATCCCGAGCACTCCCTTCAAAAAAAATCACTCGGATGGCGCTTTAACAACTCACTCCCGATCCGGGAATTCTAATTGTCGTCAGCCAGGAATTTTAATCGTCGCTGGTCGGGCATTATAATTGTCGCCAATCAGCGAGTTGTGCACTGGGACGGCTATGTCGAGGTTCGGGGCAATCGCTACAGCGCTCCCGCCCGTCTTTGCGGCAAATCGGTCGAGGTGAGAATCGGGATCGAGGGAGCCATACGGATCTATTCGGAGGGGGAACTGGTGGCCGAACACTGGATGCAGCCGGCAAGAACGGGCTGGGTGACGGTCCCCGAGCATCATGTCCCACTCTGGCAAAAAGCTCTGTCTGTCGAGTGTCGCGATCTTACCATCTACGAGGAGGTGAGCCGATGCAACTAGAAAGCCTTCTCGAGAAGATGAAGATGGATCACCTTTCCCTTCAGCTCGAATCGGTTTGCGAGCAGGCCGCCAAACGGGATCTGGGCTACCGGGAGTTTCTGGAGGAAGCACTCCTTTCCGAGTGGGCGGGCAGGCATGGCAAAGCGGTCGAAGCGCGACTCAAACTCGCAAGATTCCCTTATGTGAAAACCTTGGAGCAGTTCGATTTTGCGTTTCAGCCGAGCATCGATCGAAAGATCATCCGCGAGCTTTGCTCGCTTCGCTTTGTGGAACGGTCGGAGAACGTGATCCTTCTGGGTCCTCCGGGAGTGGGAAAGACCCACCTGGCCATCGCGTTGGGAGTGAAGGCGGTGGAGGCGGGCTACCGGGTGCATTTTCTGACCCTGGAATCCATGCTCACTCGCCTCATGCGTGCCCGGATGGAGAACCGGGCGGAGAGACAGCTCCAGCAGTTCGTCTACCCCAGAGTGCTCATCATAGATGAGATGGGATACTTACCCATGAGCCGCGAAGAGGCGGGGCTTTTCTTCCGGGTCCTCGCCCGCCGCTACGAGAAGGCGAGCCTCATCATCACTTCCAACAAAAGCTTTGTCGACTGGGGCGAGATCTTCCAGGACCAGGTGCTCGCAACCGCCATCCTCGATCGATTGCTCCACCACTGTACGACCCTCAACATCAAAGGAGAGAGCTACCGATTGAAGGAAAAGAGAAAAGCCGGGCTTCTCGGCACTCCACCTAAGGCATCCGTGGAAGAACCTATGGAAAGCGATTCGGAATGACGGGCAGGATTATAGGGATTGGCAAGCTCGGGGTTTAACGCTTTGGGGAGTTCGGGAGGGGCGGAATGGAAAAGGGGCAAGACCCCGACAGGATCCGCCCCTCCGTCACTCCCCCGCCTCGGCGCTCGGGTCGCTCCCCAGCGTTGCCCTATCCTCCGGGCGGGTGTTGGAGAGTGTATCATTTGCTCCTAGTCTAAAGGAGAAAACAACCGTTGATCAGGGGACATTTTATTCCGTCGTTCGGTGGACATTTTATTTCGGCGTTGACATAAAAAGGGAATTTCTGTTAAATACTCCCTTTTTAAGGCCTGACCCCTCCGTTCGGTGTTTCCGATTGTAAAGTAAAGCAGGGTGGAAAAGCATTCAGAGACCTCCGGTGCGTCAACGTACGCATCGGAGGTCTCGTCTTTTGTGGCCGCCTGTCCATTGCGGGTCTATGCTTTTACATTAGGGATATTCGATCCAGATCGGAGTTCGCATTCATTCTCCTCCCTTTCGCGGGAAATCAAACAAGGCATCCCTCTTTCGAGAACCCCCCGATTTCCCGATCCCGGAAGTCTCGGGTCCATTCTCTTGAAAGATGCACAGGGGAAAGGGGTAAACCGATTCCCCCCTTAAGGGGGTGTTGGAACTTCTTCCCAATTGTTGAGTCAACATTATTGGGTTTCGTTCGGAACCGATACTAACTTTACCAGTGATGCCGGACAATTTCGTGAGTCACTTCAACGGTGTCAGCAGATGAACTCACTCAGGCTGACCAAAGCGTTGGAGGCGATACGGTCTGATTTCCAAAAGTTCGAGCCCCGTTCTTTGGCGATGATCAAGAGGAAAAAGGCAATTTCGGTGAATTTCTGGTTGGTTAGGATCGCTAAAGCAGTGTATTCGAATAGATTCTGCGGAAAAACTAGTTCAAGTATATGAATTTACAGAATAATCAACTCAGGAGCAGGGCTGTTCCTGAAGGTCCTGTCAAAGTGATGAGATCTCAACAGTATAATAGGTTCGCCGCTCGGTAACGTTGTCTCCAGGCCAGACTGCCCACCCCTCCCAGGCTCCCTTCTCTTTAGGAAGGCATCTAGTGTGCACTTTAAGGCGACTTAAATCGCCGGAGATTTCCAATAGATTATACAACCGTGGCATCGATTCTGACCTATCTTGTTTAGCGGCACCAAATGATCCAGCTCCTGCAACATGTATCTTCCGATCATGTAAGTAGCCTATAAGTTCCACACGGTTTTCGTGTATATGGCCATGCAATAACACCTTAACATCGGCCTTCCTTAGCCGCTCTAATAATGCATCGTTGTTGAGCCGATCTTCACCATTAACGGGATGGTGTAGAACAGCAATCCTCAACACCGAGATGTTGTCAGTAAGTTGGTCCTTGACTTCTTTGTCGGCCTTTGACAATGCACGTGAAAGCGCTCCGTCATTGACACTCACCCTTGTCTGAAACCATTCATCGATTTCCCAGGATGAGTTGAGAGTAATGTATTGAATGCGAGTACTCGGAAATAGATATGAAATACATTGATCTTTCTCCGTTTGTGGGTACTGAGTCTGAGACAGTGGATGATAAAGCCATTGGGAGAAATTCTTGAAACGGAGAGGATATTTTTCATCATCACGGACTAAGAAACCATCGCCCTGGCGGCAAAAACTTCCATTTTCAAGAGTCTTCTCATCTAATTTCCGCTTCGGGACCCATTTATAAACTTCTTCATCCCAGGAAAGGTCATGGTTGCCTGGGACAACAATTATGCGTTCTGCAGTGAGCTCAAAATCGCTTATGAGCTTTGAGATGAACTTATATGCTAGTTCGAATTGCTTTGGAGTAGCCCGCTTTGTAAGGTCACCGGATATTACCAGATGGTCAAGTTTCTGCAGCCCCAACCCGCCATTTTTATCCCTTAAATCAGCTACTAAAGGTTGGTACTTAGCTTCAATATCTTCGCCATCACCAAAATGAAGATCACTAAGGTGCAGAATAAAAATGGGCCTTTCTCGACATGATTCTTCATCGGATTTTCTGAATTCGTCCGTCGCTCTTTCAATGATTCGTCTGCGCTTCTCTTCCATCTCTGTCTTCAGCGCGAAGACCTTCTGCTTTAGCTCAGGACTGCGCTGATGCGCTTTAGTAGCCCCATCTGTAATCAAAGTCCTGGCATCACATCTTGGGCAACCGATGTCCTTTGAACCTATGGAGATTCTTGTTCGGATGGTCTGCTCTTCGTGACAATAGCCACAAGTGCAGGTGATGGCAATGTGTTCGATGATGTCGATACCGTGTTGATTTAAGTGATCCTCTACAAATGTTATGAAAAGACTGCGCCTCGGTTGCGAAGTGGCTTCTGAAAAATAGATGTCGAGGTGCGCGAATCCACCTTCTCTGTCCACTCTCCTTAAGCCACAGGCACCATGTTCAGTCGACTCAAACTCAACACGATTCTCCCACATTTTAATTCTACCGAAAGTATCTGTGATCACCAATGAAGCCACAAGAGAAGCATAAATATTGTCAATGGACCCGGAAAAATCATAATAAAGTGAGATCGCATGCGGCAGGTATGCTTCGTTTTCATGCTCAGTCGCCCGAAACAAGGAGGGAAACACTAATAACCCTTCGTGTTCAAAACATATTCCATGGTCGATCAGTAACTCAGTAACACACTCCAACACTGCCCTCTCTTGCACTCGTGGCAAGCGATCCGTATCACTAATGCCGTGGAGAGGCACTTTAGGTGAGGCTATAATTTTCTTTTCAAGTGCTGCAATTCCGCGTGGATTTTCGCGAGCTGCAACAATCAAAGACCCCGCATACCTTTCAATCTCGCCGACTTGGAGGACCAAAGCACACTCGCCGGACGCGAGCTTCGATTGTGCTATAAGGCCCTGTGCAGCTAATTGCTCAGCTACAGCGTGAACAGCTTGGACTTCGTATAATTGTGGATGCTGATCCAAGACACTTCGTTCCAAGTCACTAACTGACAGGACCACTTCACCTCTATCCTGGTGTCTTTCAATTTCATCGCGGATGTACTGGAACAGTTCAGGCCGAGTGGTCTTAGCAAATTTATCCCAATCAAGCAATTCTGCTATTGACTCTCTTAATTGAGCAATATTTCGTCCATTCTTAGCACTGATTTCACAATACTTTTGGAAGCAACAACTGCATACGATGTGCTCTAGTCCTTTGGTATCAACGACAGTGCTGGGTTTGTCCATCTTGGAACCAACCAAGATCTTTTCCGTCTTTCTGTCGCGCAATTGTTTTTCAAGGCGTCTATTCCAGGCTTCCACTTCCTGAAAGGCGGTACGCCCCCGAGTCGGGTCCAATAGGACCAAGGCCACTGTGGTGTCGTGAAGAAATAGCTGGTGTACCAATCTGTACTCGTCTTGACCACCCATGTCCCAAAGGACTATATCACGCCTTTCACCCTCTGAAGGCATGGCGCTTGCGCTTAAATTCTCAGGTTTCATTTGCCAGAATCGCATGCCGTGAGTTGTCCCTTGCTCATCGTCGCCGGGGTATCGGTCTTCAGCCAGCCTCATAGCCAAACAGGATTTGCCCACATTACTCTCGCCAACAAGTACAATCTTCGCACTTGTATATTTTATCGTGCGTAAGCCCTTTGATTCTCTTAGCAAAGAGGGGTAGTCTACTTTATTGACACGGATCGTCCTGCTACTATCGTCTGCTGACGCTAGAACCAATTGAAAGGGATGAAAATCCAGCACCCCGAGCTGATTCGGGGCTGTGGATTCATCAAAAGTCGTTATCGGTTCCCAATGATGGCAATCCCATAATCTAAGCGTTCCATCTTCTGACTTTGAAGCAATTATCAACCCATTGGAAGAAAATGCAACGGTGTTTACTGAGGCAGTATGGCCCTCCAGTACAGTCATAAGCCGCCCTGTCTGTGCTTCCCATATTCGGATTGTGCTGTCTTTTGATCCAGATGCAATCCATTGGCCATCGTGTGACCAGGCTAGGCTGAGAACATCGCGAAGGTGACCCTCAAGAGTTCGATATAACAATCCTTTACTTAAATCCCATAAGTATATTTTTGAATCGCCAGATCCACCGGCCAGAAGAGTGTCATCCGGAGACCATGCCAAGCAAAACACAAATGAATTCGAAGGTGCAACGTGACGAGCAAATTCACCTCTAATTACATCCCAAACCCAAACTGTATATTCGCTGGTTGCCGCAGCCAGCCTTTGCCCATTCCTAGACCAGCGAACGCTCCAAACCATCGCACCATGCACCTTACCCTCTGAAGTCCAGGGTGGTTCATCCCGGATTGGGAGCCATGGGTCAGATTTTTCGTTTTTTTTCATGGCAATGGAGGAAGTCGCAGGTACTACTTCCCAAGGACCAAGTTTTGCACCAGTCCTCGAATCCCATAGCCTCAGGCACCCATCAAGAGAGCCTGAGGCGATTATGCTGCCATCAGGAGACCATGCTATGCAACTGACTCCCACGTTTTGCCCAACAAGCCTGCGTTGGAGTTTGCCAGTTGTGGCATCCCAAAGACAGATTGTATTATCACCCGATCCTGACGCAAGCATGCTGCCATCTGGCGACCAGGAAAGCCCAGAGACACAGTTGCTGTGGCCGCTTAATGTATGAACAAGATTGATTCCTTGCATTTGTTCTACCCCCTACTCAGGACTATCCATCACTAACAAAATAATAGAGGACAAACCGATGCGGTTCGAAGTCTGACCGAGAGACATCTAAGGACGCCCTTAACTTATCAACTTAATCCAAGCTGCTTCTTCCTTCTTCGTGTTCCTGGCCCCCCAAGCGACCAACCTACTCACTGCGCATGGGACAACTTTATAACTGATGGGCCTTTCCCCTTTATCCATTGCCAGTACGGCTGGTAGATGGCATGGACTGTTATTGACGGATCGAGCGTAGCCACTCTAACAACTCCTGCAAGATAGGTGGACGCCCTTAACTTATAAACCTGTGCCAGGTCAGATTCTTTCTTTGGTGAATCACTATTGCCAGGTTAATTTATTAATAAACTCAATTAGTTCCAATAGTAATGCTCTTCGTTTGGTTGTTTAAGTGCCTCAGAAATTAGCAATATGATTGACTTTTTCTCAAACAAATTAACTTCTAGAATTTGTAGAAAAGTGTAGAGCGAGCACTGAATTCCGAGCCGTTTTTTGGCGATGGCTACAACTAGATAAATGCACAGCCCGACCCAAATCTGGCTCTTCACAGCGTTGACGAGTCCCGTAAAATGACTTGATCCGTAGGTGCTGCTTGATCCACTTGAAGAAGAGCTCAACCTGCCAGCGCTGCTTGTAGATGTCGGCAACCACTTTTGCCGGTATTTCGAAATTGTTCGTAAGAAACACACGCCGTGTCTTGCGTTCTTTGTCAAAATAGCTGACTCGGCGGAGCCGCTCCGGGTATACCTTTTTCGATTTCTGCGTTACCAGTTCGACGACTTGGTCGGCCTTGATTCCGGTCTTTTTGTCCTTTGGCGAAAAGTAGAGTCGCTTGAACTTCAGATTCTCCTTACCGTGGATGACGAAGAAGGCTTCATGTTTGTGGATGGCGTACAGTCGAGCGAAATCGACATAGCCGCGATCCATCTTGCAGATGGCGTCTTCGCTGACCGGCATCTGGTCGAGCATTCTGACGTCGGGGACCTTGCCGGGCGTGATCGCGACGAATGTTGGAATCGAGCCTCGCAGGTCAAGGAGCGTATGGAGTTTGACCGCCGCCTCGGTCCTGCAAAATTCCGCCCACGGGAATAGGGACAGACAGAGATCAATCACTGTGGAATCAAATGCAAAGAGCGGCTGATTCAACTCGACGGCAATCGGCTCATTCTGGTAAAGCCCTTGCGCGATGCCAATCAAAACCCGGCCGAAGTCCTCGAAGATGCGGAAATCGCGACATTCATTCGCGTCGGTTAGCGTTGTCCGGGAGACCGCCCCGCGAAATCCGATATGGTAGAGTTTGTCTCGATGGGAATTGAGGCATGTTTCAATATCCCGCAAACTCTCGCGTCCCGATAGCTGGGCATATGCCAGGTAAAGGAATTGATCAAATGCGATGAAGCTCTTTACCCAGTATTCTCCTCGATACCGACGAACGCAGAGATTGAAGTCATGCCGGGGGAGAAACTGGAGCAGTTGCCGGAAAACGGTTTTGCCGGAATTCATGATCACCCTCCCGATGTGATGCAAGGGTATCACCTGTCGAAATTCAAATCGAAAACAAAATATTATGTCAAAGAGCTTTTGAAATCAGCTAGTTGTAGCGAACGATCAAAATATTACCGGACAGCAGTGTTGGTGAATCCCCCGTTCCTCGGCCAATTTGCAGAACTTGACACACACAACTTCTTTATATGATTCTCCGTGCTCGCCAGAGTGCCTCTTCAGTGGGTATTTCGCTCACCACCCCTTGCTCCAGTTCATCCAGACGCCGCGACGCCTCTTCCTCCACAATGCTTCAATCTCTGCTTCCGACAGTTCATGGAGACTTTCGACTATCTACTTTTCCGGCGCAAAGAAACTGTTCACACTTATTGAGCGGAGAGGCTTGTCCAGAGGAAGAAATGCAACGATCAAATGCTTTACGGTGTTTCGACACTAATCCAACTAATACAAGCGGTCAAGGAGATAGGCGGTCGCGGCGTGCGTGAAATTGACTCCTGTATACGAATTTTGGGTCACCACAGAATTTGGGTAGAGTAGAGGGCAGGCTTAACCTGCCCTCTACTCTACCCTCCGTTCAGTGTTTCCGATTGTGAAGTAAAGCAGGGTGGAAAAGCATTCAGAGACCTCCGGTGCGTCAACGTACGCATCGGAGGTCTCGTTTTTTGTGAAGGGTGGGGGTCAAATCTCCGTTTGTCCGATAGAAAAGGTCAAACGGAGATTTGACCCCTCAGGCTACGAATTGTGATCTTCTCCGTACCACCGCTCGGCGATCCGGTCGAGTTCGATCATTACACTGTCAAGTTCCAGCACCTTCTTCGTGATGGCGTAGGTCACCCGCGGCGGGACTGTCGGCTTGTAGTCCCGTGACACCCATCCCTCCGATTCGAGCATCCGCAACCGCTCCGTCAGCGTTTTGGTCGAGATTGCCCCCAGTCTCCGCTTGAGTTCGCCGAACCGCATGGGGCCTTCCGTGTGCAGCCGGTGCAGAAGTAACATCGTCCACGGACTCGATAAGACCCCGAGCAGCTTCGCGAGAGGCTGGTGCGTGTTGTCGCCTTCAGTGTCTTTCCGATGTGTCAAAGTTTTCTCCTCTAAAGTAACTTTACTTTTGGTACCTACTTTACTTTATAAAGCATTTTGCGTAAAGTTAAATCATTCGATCGGAAGTGCAGTCTCACTGGAAGAATACCTTACCAAGGACCCAAACATGCCACTCGATCTGCCAAACACCATAGGCGCCTACTTCGCCCCGGACAGGCAGGACTCTGAGGTCATCGCGAAAGGAGGTCAACGCAAATGTTCGCCGTCTATGCAACACACGGTGCCCCGGGCGATCCGCTCTCGGCTCTGAAGATCGGGGAGCGACCCGAGCCGGAGGTTCCCGCGGGATGGGTGCGCGTGAAGGTCAGCCACGCCAGCCTGAATCGCCACGACCTGTTCACGCTGCAAGGGATCAGCGGGCATCCCGAGGGCATCAGCTATCCCATCATCCTGGGCAGCGACGCCGCCGGTACACTGGATGACGGCACGCCGGTCGTCATCTACCCGATGATGGGGAACGATGACTGGCGCGGTGACGAGACGCTTGATCCCGGCTGGCACATCCCCAGTGAATTCATCCAGGGCACGTTCGCAGACTACGTCGTCGTACCGCGGCGAAACGCGACGCCATTGCCCGGGAACCTTTCGCCCCTTCACGCCTCTGTCCTCGGCACGGCCTGACTGACCGCCTACCGGGCGCTCTTCACCAAGTCGGGACTTCGTGCCGGCGAGACGGTACTCATCCAGGGCGCCACGGGCGGAATGGCGACCGCCCTCATCCAACTCGGTCGGGCCGCTGGCTTCGAGGTCTGGGCGACCAGCCGCTGGGAGGAAGGTCGCGCGCGGGCTGGAGCGATCGGTGCCCACCGGAGCTTTCCCGCCGGCGAACCTCTGCCCCGCAAGGTGCCTGCCGTCATCGACAATGTCGGGGGGGATTCCTGGGCTCACAGCCTGTCGTCTCTCGCCCGGGGGGGAACGCTGGTCACAGTCGGCCGCACTACGGGGGGCGATGTGCCGCTGAACCTCTTGGCTTTAATCGTCGACCAACTCACCATCACCGGCTCAATCATGGGCACTCGCAAAGACATGGAGGATATGATCCGGTTGATTGCTCAAGCCGGGATAGAGCCGGAGATCGGTACCGTCCTGCCGATGGATCGCGCCGAAGAAGGTTTTCGGGTGATGTGGGAAGGCAAGACCCGCGGCAAGACGGCTTTCACCCGCTGAGACGCCGAACCATGGGGATAAGCGGGCAGTACCACGCGCTGATACCGACATGTCAAGGCCTGGGGGTCAATCAAGGCCTGGGGGTCAAATCTCCGTTTGTCCGATAGTAAAGGTCAAACGGAGACTTGACCCCCTGAAGACTGAAAGTTGCAGTTCGTCGGATGAGACTCAACTAAGAGGCCGGGTTGCGCTCGCCGCCGCGATAACAGCATCGAGCACCCCGGGAAATCGTGCTTCGAGGTCCACTCCCCGCAGGGTGTTGACCCATTCTTTGCCTTCTTTCCTTGTGGCCACAACTCCGGCCGTACGCAGTACCTTGAAATGGTGCGACAAGGAAGACTTGGGCATTGCGAGGCCGAAAGAGCCGCAGGCGATCTCACCCGCACGAGCAAGCTTCAGCACAATCTCCAGCCTCACCGGATCGCTCAGGGCGTGCAGCACCTTCGGCAGGCTCATTTGCTCCCGCGTGGGCTGCTCCTGCACAATACTCTTTGCCGTCATAGCGGTTCCTCTCTTTCCGTGCTCCTGCCATTCTATAAAAAGGTGCTTGACTATGCAATACGGTTCGACTATTTTCGAACCTTACAGTTCGATTTTTTTCGAACTTTCTGGCGCGGTGCCGATCTGAGGCACCATCGGGTACGAGTATTCGGCGCACCAAGGAGAACACATGAAGGCAATCGCGTTTAATGGCAGTCCCAGGAAAAAATGGAATACCGCAACTCTGTTGGAGCACGCTTTGAGCGGCGCAAAATCAAAGGGAGCGGAAACGGAAATCATTCATCTCTACGATGTCGATTTCAAAGGGTGCGTGAGTTGCTTCGAATGCAAGAAAATAGGCGGAAAGAGCTACGGCAGTTGTGCCGTAAAGGACGGACTGGCACCCATCCTGGAAAAAGCCGCCGAGGCCGATGTCCTCATCCTGGGATCACCGCTCTATTTCTATACCGAAACCGGTGAGATGAGGTCCTTTATGGAACGTCTCCTGTTCCCGTATCTGACATATACTCCCGGCTATATGTCCATCTTTTCCGGAAAGGCTCAGATCGGCCTGGTTTACACGATGAACGTCGCCGAAAAGGATATGCCCGCCTACAACCAGGACCGGACGGTCGCAGCAGCCCAGGGAGTATTGACCCACGTGTTCGGCAACTGCGACGTCTTGCTCTGTACGGATACCTACCAGTTCAACGACTATTCGAAATACCTGTCGACCTGCTGGGACCCGGTTGCCAAGAAAAAGCGCCGTGACGAAGTATTCCCGCGGGACTGCGAACGCGCTTTCGAGATGGGAGCAAAACTGGCTGCTGCCGCGAGCGTGTGAGGGGGGAAGGGGTCAGACCTTGAAAAAGGAATTTTCGACCTGCATTCTCTCTGTAAGTCCTTGTAGAGCGTCGTCTGTAGCCAACCGGCTCGATACGCTCCAGACTAACTTGGCGACTGCGGAATAGATTGAGTTTTCAAGGCGTTCGGCGATTTCACGGCTTGTTGGACCGGTATGCGTCTTGATCAGAAATACCCGTGTCTTTCTCAAGTCGCCCCGCCTGGAGTTTTCCATTCTTCCCGGGCAACGTGGAAATGTCTCGGTGCAGAAAACCTCCGCGGCGGTTTCGGTCATGGAAAATCCCTCGGGTATGCCAACCTGCTCTTCGGAAAAAATGAGCGGTTTCGACTTGAGCCGTCGGCTTTGTGTGTATATACTAAAGCCGTGTTTCAATACAGGCACGCGGAGGAGGGTTTTATGGCGCTTAGCATCAGAAATCCAAGAGCGGAAAAGCTGGCCCGCGAAGTTGCAGCGGAAAGTGGAGAAAGCATCACACAGGCGATCATCCACGCACTGGAGGAGCGACTGGTGCGCCTCAAGGGACGGCGTTGCACTACGGAAGTCGCCGATGAGATCATGAAAATATCGATTCGGTGCAGGGCGCTGCCGGAAAGGGATCGGCGAGAAGCAGACGAGATCCTTGGCTACGATGAGATGGGGGTCCCGAAGCAATGATCATTGACACGTCAGCCCTGATCGCAATTCTTCTTGGTGAACCGGAGGCGGAACTTTTCGCTCATGCCATAGCCGACGCTCCACAGAAGCTTGTAAGTACCTTTACTGCATTAGAGACCGGGATTGTGATAGAAGCAAAGAAGGGCGATCTCGGGGGGCGTGAGTTAGATATTCTCATCCACAAGGCAAAGATTGAAATCGTTCCCCTGACAACCGAGCAGTTGGAAATTGCTCGATCTGCCTGGAGAAAGTACGGCAAAGGCCGACATCCGGCGGGACTCAATATAGGCGACTGCTGTTCCTACGCTCTTGCAAAGTCTGCCGGCGAACCCCTTCTTTTCAAGGGAAGCGATTTTTCTCAGACAGACATTGAAGCAGTTCATTGGAGGTCCTGATCGTAGCCGACGCAGCCCCACCGAGTGGACTTCCACTGAGTACGCCTCACTCTCGAATGCGACCTACCGGATTCCCAGGAGTGGATTCCCCCGCCTGACCCCTCCCCGGTGGTTTCAGTCTTCACAACGATTCCATGGTGTACTATCGGGCAAGAATTCCTGTAATAATGGATGGTTATGATGAATGGCCATCTCGGTATGCTTAAGGAGTTCCTCCAAAGCGTCCTCCATTTCCAATACACAGTGTGGAATGACCGACCATAATGGGACCGTCCAGACGGCCCCGGAGGAGGCGCAGCGCGAAGGTTCGACGGGGAACAGTGTGTTTCCCCTGCTCATGGAACTCCAATTGGTTTGATGGCCGGTTTTTAGCCCAGTAGCCCTTCCCGCTCTATACGCGCCCTGTCCGTCGCCTCAGCTCCCCATGGGCTTGTGGAGGTGGCAGGCCACGAAATGGTTGGGCCGGGCTTCGATGAGCGGCGGTTCCTCCCGGGTGCAGATGTCCATGCAATGATTGCAGCGGATGGCGAACCGGCAGACGGGTTCGGGATTGATGGGGGAGGTGAGTTCGCCCTTGAGCATGATCCGTTCGTGTGCTTGGGGTCAAGTCTCCGTTTGTCCGTTGAAAACAGTCAAACGGAGACTTGACCCCAAAAACGTGGTAGCGGAGTTCGCTGTCATAATCGTCTTCGATGATTAGGTTGTACCCGAGTGCCGCCCATTCAATCAGTTTCAGCCGGTTGGCAATGGGCATCACGTACCCCATGGGGAGCTGGTGCGACGGGGTGACATAGGCAATGGTGCTGCCGCTGGTTCTCAGCATTTCGAGGTCGAGTCCGTTCGATCCGACGGCAACCGGGACGACATCGAACAGGTTATTCCGGAACACCGCGCGAGGCAGATGGTACCCCGGGTCCTCAACCGCCACCGAGGAATGCTTCTCTTTGAGGAGGTGAGCAACGGTGTCGAGGCTATGTTGCAGCCCGGCGCAGATCCATATCCGGTCAGGCTCGCAGACCACTCCGCGGGAATGTTCGAGGTACTGCCGGATATTGCAGCGCAATCCCCAGTTTCCCTGTGGGTCGCCGTACACGGAAAGTTTGCTGGAGCCTTCGCGCAGGCACTCCAGGAAACAGGTACGCCACAGTGCCCGGGGAAAGCTGTCAGGGTCGAGGCGTGCCGGATGGAAATCATAGGTGAAGTGCGACAAAGGTTGTAGAGACCGGTTCTGCCGGTGAGATTCAGGAGCGGGTATCAGAGAAGCCACATCATGATCGAGCGCCGACACGAAATAGCCGCTACGCTGTCTGGTGTAAATATAACCTTCAGCGTACAACTCCTGGTAGGCTGCTTCAACCGTGTTGCGACTGGTCGAAAGTTCGGCCGCCAGGTTCCTGACGGACGGAAGCCTGGCATGGGCGGGCAACTTCCCTGACAGTACCCGCTCCCTGATCTGGGTATAGAGTTGTTTGTATAGAGGAGCGCTGTCGTTGTTGTTCAGGATGAACATATAGACTCCCAATTACAGCGTATAACGTGTAACCAGCCACATATTCATTCAGGAGACGGGACCTATGATACCCGAAAAAGTAAGGGAAATATTGAAAAAAGACGGCATCGTCGCAATCGCTACGTTGGGACAGGATGGGCCCCATCTGGTCAACACCTGGAATAGCTACGTTCGCATATCAGACGATGGCCGCTTGCTGATTCCCGCCGGTTACATGCACCGCACCGAGGCGAATGTGGCCTTCAACCCTGAAGTCTTGATTACCTTGGGGAGCAGCAAAGTGCAGGGTCTGCGTGGAGCGGGCACCGGTTTTCTGATTAAGGGCAAGGCTGTTTTTGTGACTTCCGGGCCGGACTTCGACTTGCTGAAATCAACCTTTACATGGCTTCGGGCCACCTTGGCGGTAACGCCCGAATCTTTTACACAAACGTTGTAGATTACGAGCCAGACGCAGGAGGACAGGTGCATTTCGCTATTGTTATCCTGTCCTCCTTTTTTCAAATGATACTTGGCTGCCGGTTTCAAATTCAAAATCACTCATGGTTGCTGCGTCCATATAGAAGATTATCTCCGAAACGCACAGCTTCGTTTGGGTGGTTGCACTAGCCGCCGAGACCGGAGCACACTCCTAACTGGGTTTATTGTTCTGTATCTCTATCTTACGAGCATAAAGACCAATACCCGGCAATGTACTGAGACCGTGTGCAAAGACGCTCAACAGTACCGTCATTATAACTGCCGAGACGATGGTCTTTTCCCCGGGCAGATTCGATTGCTCTTCCAGGTAAACCAGGCCAAGTACTATGGATGCCAAACCACGGGGCCCAAACCACCCGATGAAGAGCACCGTGGCAGTATCCAGGCCGGTTCCGATCAAGGAAATCGCAACCGGGAGCATCCTCACCACTGTCAGGCTGATCACGGCGTAGACCAAAAAAGAAGTGTTGAGATGACCCATCCCTTTGACAACGATCATGCCAAAGAGGAAGAATACAAAGAAATTGAACAGCCTTCCCCAACTTTCGGTAAACTCGACGCTCTTCTCCCCGGCATCCTTGAATCCAACCTGGACTGCAAATCCAGCGACATATGCTGAAATGAACATGCTGGCACCAACAGGTTCAGATCCTATCACACACAGGAGCGGCAAGGCCACGAGTGCGAGTTGCTGGAGGGGTTCCGCCATCCATTCATTGCGCCGGGCCAAGCTGATGAGCCACCCACCCGCCAGCCCGATTACCAGACCTACCAGGATTCCGAACCCGAGCTGCTCCACCAGGAAGCGCATCAAAACCCAGCCGGTTGTCTGCGTCGCGGTATTGGCCAGATCGATGAAAAACATAAGAAACGGGATGGATAACCCATCGTTGAGACCCGCTTCTACGCTGAGGGCTTGGCGAATCCAACTCGGCACTCGTGGACTATTCACGACAATCTCGCCCAAGCCGGCATCTGTCGGGGCAAGGATCGCAGCAAGGATGCCCGCTTCACATAGCGACAATCCAGGGAAAATTATAGTGGCGCCTATTGCCCCGAGCAGCATTGTCAAGAGCATACCGGTACTCAGTAACCGGATGGAAAGCCGGTTTTGCTTTAGAGAGTTCAAATTGATTTTGGTGGCTTCGGCGAAAAGTATCAGAACAAGAGCCACTTCGGTGAGCAAAAGGAAGGGTTTCCGGTCCACCTCGATTACAGGCAAGGTAAGGATGAGCACCGCACCCGCTACCGTGAACACTATAGGTGCCGTTACAACGGTATGTTCCAATTTCCTGGAGAGGAGACTGTACAGAAAGACGAGAGGGAGAAACACTGCAATAATAACCATAAGTTATCCCATTCTTCAATGGATATATGTGTTGTGCACCGCCCTCCCTGCCGGCAGGAGGATCGAGTGTGGCTGACGCTTAAGGTGTTTCTTTCCTGGTACCATGTAACATTTATAATTGCGGATAAGGATGTTTCAATCCTATCCGAGCATCGGTAGTAGAAGATCGCCCTTGGATCATGGCTCTTTGCACAACCCTGACCGGTGGAAGTTGCTGAGCAAGGCAATGCAGAAGATGCAGTCCTGGCGTCGGCATCAGTTGGCCTCGAGACGAACGAAAGACATGAGAGAGAGCTAATAAGTCGGACACATCCTGTCAAGGAGAGCGGTTCAAATCGCGCGGATACAGGCCGGCCCCGCACTATCATGGTAAACCTGTCGCTATTGCGTCGAACGGATCGAGTTGTTAATTTGCTTCTTATTTTTGGCAACCGTCGTCGCAACGCCCGCTACAGAGTTGCACTGTGGGCTTCTCATCTACCCCTTGCATTCAGGGGAAAATCATGACGGACCTGCAGCAGTATCTTCTGAACCATGTCTTCACCCGGGTTGTGGCCGCCCAGTTCGCTGTCGGTGGGTTGGCGTTCCTGTTGGCCCACAAGGCTGCCGGAGCAATTCGCTCGTGGTTTGAACGCCATATGGTCCTATCCGGTCTGAGCGAGGAATCCCCCGACTTTCGGAAAGCCAGAACTTTCCTCAAGGTCACCCGCCCCATACTGTCTGTTCTGTTCCTTGGAATCGCATTTCGCGTCGCGCACCATTTCACCTGGCACGCTGAAGGCTTCGAAGTTCTTCTAACGCTCGCATTCGGCATGTTTCTCATTCGATTTCTTGCAGGCCCGATGACGAACCGCTATTGGGCCGGGATACTTAGCGCATTGATCTGGATTTGGGTCTTACTGCGCATCTTCCATTTCGCAGAAATCGGGGCCAACTTTCTGAACAGCATCGGATTCACCATCGGCAAAGTGAACGTTTCGATGCTCACTATTGGCAGAGCCGCTTTCTTCTCGCTTGTTCTCTACTGGCTTTCCAAAAACCTGCTGATCATCCTTCGTATCTGGCTGCAGACCGGTTCGAGTCTCCCTCCCGCCACTCAGACCCTGCTCCATAAGCTTGTCGCAATATTTCTGTTTTCTGCATCCGTGGTCTTCATTCTTCATTACATGGAGATCGACCTCACTCTTTTCGCCCTATTCGGTGGAGCTGTAGGAGTGGGGATCGGTTTTGGGCTGCAAAAGATATTCGCCAATCTTATCGCCGGCTTCATGATCCTTGCCGACAAATCGATCAAGCCCGGTGATGTGATTCAATTGGGAAACACATACGGCTGGATCAATTTCCTGGGCAGCCGCTATGCCTCCGTGATTACCCGAAGCGGCATCGAGCATATTATCCCTAATGAAAGCTTGATCGCTGGTGAGGTAATCAACTGGTCCTACAGCCAGAATCTGGTCAGGCTTCAACTCCCGGTGGGCATTTCTTACGACTCCGATTTGCAGGCTGCCATGAAGTTGATGCTGGAAGCCGCTGCGGACCCCGAGAGAGTTTTACGGGACCCCAAACCTTCTTGCCTGCTGATAAGCTTCGGGGACAATGCAATCAATCTTGAGCTGAGGGTCTGGATCAACGATCCACAAAATGGCGTTGCCAATGTTCGAAGTGAGCTTTTCTTGGGCGTGTGGCGGCGCTTCAAGGAAAACGGCATAGAGATCCCATATCCGCAAAGGGTTTTGCACCATATTCGGAGTCGAGTTTCGGTTTGACTAATTCCATCGGTCAAAGGGAAGCTCGACCCCGAAGACAGTGTTCAGCAAGAACACCGATTTTCCCCTGCGACTGAAGGGCGGGCATTATTGTAAACTTGACGATTGGAGGGGGGTTCCAACACTCCCCGGGCAACCCGCAAGGGGGAATCGATTTATCCCGGGTTTGCCAGTGCCCATGGGCGGCTGCCAGCCCTGTCCGTTGGGGGTCCCGCAACCGCATATATCGCTCATCGCCGTGTCCTCTGACCCCTGTCCTTTGCGGCTCGGCGTCGTCGCGTCAGCCCCCCATGGGCTTGTGGAGGTGGCAGGCCACGAAATGGTTCGGCCGGGCCTCGATGAGCGGCGGTTCCTCCCGGGTGCAGATGTCCATGCAATGGTTGCAGCGTATGGCGAACCGGCAGACGGGCTCGGGATTGATGGGGGAGGTGAGTTCGCCTTTGAGCATGATCCGTTCGTGGCGGTTGTGGATGTGCGGCACCGGAATGGCCGAAAGCAGCGCTTCCGTATAGGGGTGCAACGGCTTTTCAAAAAGGGCTTCCGAAGGGGCCTTTTCCACCAATCGCCCCAGGTACATCACGGCGATGTCGTCGGAAAAGTGGTTCACCACCGAGAGGTCGTGGGTGATGAAGATGTAGGTGATGCCCATGTCCCGCTGGATGTTCTTCATCAGGTTGAGGATCTGCGCCTGGATGGACACGTCCAGGGAGGACACCGGTTCGTCGCAGACGATGAACTTGGGATTCATGGCCAATGCCCGCGCAATGCCGATGCGCTGGCGGCGGCCGCCGTCGAGTTCGTGCGGATAGGTGTTGATGAGGCGATGGGCCAGCCCCACGGTGTCCATGAGATCCAGCACCCGCATGAAGCGCTTGTCGCTGTCCGGGATGAGTTTGGCCAGGAGGATGGGTTCCTCGATGGTCTCGGCGATGGTCTTGCGCGGATTGAGCGACGAGAAGGGGTCCTGGAAGATGATCTGCATCTCCCGGCGCATGTAGCGCATCTCGCTCGGGTTCAACTGGCGCAGGTCCTTGCCGTCGAAAAAGATCTCGCCGCTGGTGGGTTCGATGAGCCGCAGGATGGTGCGCCCCATGGTGGTCTTGCCGCAGCCCGATTCGCCCACGACTCCCAGGGTGTGCCCTTCCTCGAGTGTGAAACTCACGTCGTCCACCGCGTGGAGGGTCCCGGCGGCCACGTGGAAATATTTCTTGAGGTTCTTCACTTCCAGCAGGTTCTTGCCCAACGAATTCACCTCGTCTGTTAGAGCGCTTTCCGTCAGATCAGCATGTTCTCGTCCGTGCCGTTGTACAGGTGGCAGCAGACATAGTGTGTGTCGTTCAACCACTTCACCCGCGGGAGGTCCTTCGAGCATTCCGGTTTCGCATAGGTGCAGCGGGGATGGAAGGCGCATCCCGGCGGCAGGTTCATCGGATCGGGAATCAGGCCGGGGATCGGCTTGAGTTCCGCGCGCCTGTTCTTAATGTCCGGCAGGGAGTCGAAAAGGCCCCGGGTGTAGGGGTGGCGCAGGTTGTCGAAGATGTCGGCCAACGTGCCGTATTCCACGATGCGCCCGGCGTACATGATGCCCACGGTGTCGCACACCTCGGCCACGATTCCCAGGTCATGCGTGATCATGAGCATGGCCATTCGGGAGTTTTCCTTGAGTTCGTTGATGAGCCTGAGCACCTGGGCCTGGATGGTGACGTCCAGGGCCGTGGTGGGCTCGTCCGCGATCAGGAGGTCAGGGTTGCAGGCCAGTGCGATGGCTATGACCACGCGCTGCTTCATTCCTCCCGAGAACTGGTGCGGGTACTCCGATACGCGCGTGCCCGGGATGCCGACCATCTCCAGCATGGTCACGGCCTGCTGCAGGGCTTCATTGTCGTTCATCCCCTGGTGGATCTTGACGCCTTCGGCGATCTGCTGGCCGACGGTCTTGATTGGGTTGAGCGAGGTCATGGGGTCCTGGAAGACCATGGCCACCTGGTTGCCGCGCATCGCCCGCAACTGCTTGAGGGGCATTTTGAAGACGTCCTGCCCCTCCACGAATATCTCACCGGATACGACCCTGCCCGCCGGCGTGGGGACCAGGTTGAGGATCGACAGGGCGGTGGTGGTCTTGCCGGCCCCGGTTTCCCCCACCAGGCCGAAGGTCTTTCCGGCGGGTATGGTGATGTTCAGCCCTGTAACGGCGTGCACGACCTCCTGGTCGACGACGTATTCCACCGTAAGGTCTTTGATTTCCAAAGTGTTTTGCTTGGCATCCATCGCGGCGCTCCTGAAACTCGATGACGGGGTCAGGCCTTGAAAAGGGAATACGGGTTTCATATTCCCTTTTCAAGGCCTGACCCCTCTACTGTTTGAGCCTGGGATCAAGGGTGTCCCGCAATCCGTCGCCCATGAGATTGAGCGCCAGAATGGTGAAGAAGATGGCCAGGCCGGGTGCCACGACGATATGCGGAAAATCGCGCATGAAGGTGCGCCCCGAGGCGAGCATGTTGCCCCATTCCGGGGTCGGGGGCTGGATGCCCAGTCCGATGAAGCTCAACGCGGCGATGGTCAGGATGGCGTTGGCCACGTACAGTGTGACCTGCACGATGATGGGGCCAACGCAGTTGGGCAGCACGTGCCGGGCGATGATGCGGTTGTCCCGCGCGCGCCGATGGAGCGTGCCGCTTCGATGTATTCGTTGTCGCGCACGCCCATGACCGCCGCGCGCACCACCCGCGAGAACTTGGGCGAAAAGGCCAGGCCGATGGCGATGATCAGGTTCAGCTTGGTATTGCCGAAAGCCGCGACGATGGCCAGGGCCAGGAGCACGTCCGGCAGGCAGAGAAAGACGTCCATGCCGCGCATGATGACGCTGTCGAGCTTCCCGCCGTAGTAACCGGCCGTCCCGCCCAACACCAGGCCCACCATGAGAGACACGAAAATAGCCGAGATGCCGATGAGCAGAGAGATCTGCGCGCCGTGCACGATGCGGGCCAGGATGTCGCGGCCCAGTTCGTCTGTGCCGAACCAGTGCTTCATGCTGGGCGTCTGAAGGCGCTCGGCGATGTTCATCTTGACCACCACGGTGTTGTAGTCGGCGATCCAGGGGGCGGTGAGAGCGACGATTACGATGATGCTGAAGATGATCAAGCCTGCCACGGCTGTCTTATTCTTCAAAAAGCGCAGCCACAGTTCGTGAGCGATGCTCTTCTTCTTGAACTGCGCGTAGAATTCCTTTTTGGTTGTGAACGGCCTGGGTGTGGTTGCTGCTTGCATCAGGCTTTCCTCGCTTTTGCACCATACTGCGCACGGATTCTCGGATCGATATAGGCGTAGATGAGATCGACGATCAGGTTGGACACCGCCACGCAGACGGCCATGATCACCAGGGTCCCCAGGACGCAGGGCGTGTCGCGCTGGTTGATGGCTTCCACCAGCAGGCGGCCCGTGCCCGGAATGGAGAACACGGTCTCGGTCAGAACCACCCCGCCCAGGAGCGTTCCCACGTCCATCCCGATAATGGTGATGGTGGGCATGAGCGCGTTGCCCAGGGCGTGGTCGTAGATCACCTTGTGCTCGCTTACGCCCTTGGCCCGGGCCGTGCGGATGAAGTCCTGGCGAATGGCTTCCATCATGGACGATCGCGTTGTCCGCATGATGTTTGCCATGTAGTTGAATCCCAGGGCTATGGCGGGCAGGATCAGGCTTTTCGGGCCGCTCTCCAGACCGCTCGAGGGCAGCCAGCCCAGGTGTACTGAAAAGAGCAGGATCAGCAGAAGCCCCAGCCAGAAGATCGGCATGGATACGCCCATAAGGCCGAAGACCATGGTGCACTGGGAGAAGATGGAGTTGGGCTTGGTGGCCGAAAGAATGCCTATGGGGATGCCTAAAGAGACGCACAGGATCATCGCGCAGGCGACGACCCAAGCCGTGTTTGCCAACCGGACGCTCAATTGAGAGAGCACCGGGGCGTGAAAGACGTAGGACATCCCGAAATCGCCCTGCACCAGGTTGATGATGTAGTGAAAATACTGCACGATGAGGGGCCGGTCGAGGCCGAGCTGCGCCCTGAGTTGCGCGCCAAGCTCGGGGGTGTAATCGCTGCCGAGTATGATGGTCGTCGCATCGCCGGGGGTCATGGCCAATATGGTGAAGACGATGAACGTCAGCGCCAGGATCACCGGGATCAGTGCGAGCAACCGTCTGATGATGTAACGGATCATACGGTCTTTCCTCTCCTCGTGGAAGAGGCCATCCGAGTTGTTCCCGCGGGGGGAGCCCCGCGGGAACGGGGTGTGGCCTGAAAACGGCGTTAGCCGTTAGTAGTGCAGCTTATAGTAGTTGAACGGCTTTTCGACGGTCATTTCCACGCCTTTGAGCTTGTCGTTGCTCAGGGCGTACACCTTGGTCACGTACAGGTCCACTTCGGGGGATTCCTCCGCGAGGAACTCTTGCACCTTCTTGTAGACTTCGACGCGCTTGGCCTCGTCGAAAGTGCTGCGGCCCTGCATGATCAGTTCATCGAGTTTCGGGTTCTCGTACCAGACGCGGTTGACGCCGCCGATGCCGTCCTTGCTGAAGCGCCGCGACAGGAACATGTCCGGATCCCAGTAGCAGCCCCAGGTGGTCACGAACATCGGGGCCTTGTGACCGGCGATGTGAGCCGGGAACACGGCGTTTTCGATGCGCACGATCTCGACCTTGATGTTGATTTCGGCCAGGTACGCCTGGATGGCGGTGGCGATGCGTTCGGCTTCGTCACGGAAGACGATGAGTTGGGTGGTGAAGCCGGGGCAGTTGGCCTCTTTCATGAGGGCCTTGGCCTTTTCCGGATTGTAGGAGTACTTGTTCAGCGGGTTCTGGATGGCTCCGAGCACGGTGGGGGCGTGAGCGAAGGTGGCGCTGTTGTACAGGACCACTCCGCGGCCGTCGTGGCCGACCTTCATGCAGCCTTCATGGTCCACGGCGAAGCCCACGGCCTGCCGCACCAGCTTGTTCTTGAACCAGCCCAGGGTGTTGTCCATGCCCAGGTGCCACACCAGCGCCGAAGGTTGATCCCACAGTTTGAGCTTGGGGTTCTTCATCACGCGTTCGTAGTCGGTGGGCACGAATTCGGCGTTCAGGTCGGCGGCGCCGGTCTCGATGGCGATGGTCCGGTTGGTGCCTTCGGGAATGACCTTGATGGTCAGGGTCTTGTTCTGCGCCAGTTCATCCTTGTTGAAGTAGCCGTCGAAGCGTTCGAACTTCACGGAGTCGCCGATCATGCGGCTGACGAACTTGTAGCGGCCGCTGCCGACGGGCTTGGACCAGTCCTTGGACTGCTCGGCCTTTTCCGCGTAGCTCTTAGGCACGATGCAGGTGGCCGCGTGGGTCAGAGCGGACGTCATTGCAGGGGTAGGGGCCGTCGGTGAGGATGGCGAGGGTCTTGTCGTCGACCTTCTTGATCTCCTTCACCGGCTTGAACAGCGCGCCGAGGGCTGTGCCCGCCTTGGCCCGGTTCAACGAGTACACCACGTCGTCCACGGTGAGGGTCGTGCCGTCATGGTACTTGACGTTGTCCCAGATGGTGAAGTGCCATTCGGTGTCGCTCACCCGCTTGAAATCCTTGCACAGTTCTTTTACGTCGCCGGAGAGCTTGTCCTTGGGGAAGGTGAACAGGCGGCTGTAAATATTGTAAAGTACATACTGGTTGTTGAGGTCGGAGGTGGCGATGGGGTCGAAGCTGATCATGTCCAGAGCCTGGACGACCGTGATGTCGCCGTCCGTTCCGGGTTTCTGGTCAGCGGCGAACACGCCGCCCGCGAAAAGAGCGATGGCCAACAAGGAAATCAATGCTACGGCGGGGAATCGTCTCATCATATCCTCCTCATACGGGTTGATGCCTGTTCTTGGCTTCCCGAAATACCGGGAACAAGCCGCGATGTCCAAAAAGTCCCACCACCGTCCCCGGGCTTTGCCGCTTGCTCCGGCGATCCCGGAAACGGGCCGTCCCGCGGGGCGGGATACATGGTGAAGCAGAAACCGATTGTTATCTTAAGGGACCATACTCTGTATAAAAAAAGCAGCCTCGAACGAGAATTTCGCAGCGGGACCGCGGCTCGCTTCCGCCGGGAATGCCATGCAGCCGGGGACGAGCTTCCAGAGGTCCGCAAAATCCTCCGAGGCCGTGGTGGGCTCCCGGTCCTCAATTGCCGCGTCAGGACGATCTCCAGCCCTCAGTTCACCGACGGCGGAGAAACCCGCCTGAAAGAGAACTCGCCAGCGGCCCGGTACAGCCCGTCCAGGATGGTTCGTATGCGCTCCTTGTGAAAGGAAATTGCTTTTTCGAGATATTTTTCTAACAGGCGTGGTCGATCCTGTCAAGGGCGTTCCCAAGTTGATTTCATGCGCGCAACGGCAAGTACCGGCACGGTGCGGCACCATGATGGGCGGAATTTGCCGCCAGATCGACGCTCATGGAATTTCCCGCACGATTTTCCCGATTGCGGAGGGGCGAAGGGGGAGTATCCCCCCGGTTGAGGGAAATACCCTTCCCGAGGCAGACGGCGGCGGGCGTCGGTGGGGAAGTGTATCCCCCTCTTTCCCATTTTATGAATTCGATGATGAATTAATCAAAATTCGCGGCTGAGAAATGTAAACAAAATGGTCAAGAATACTTGATTGCGCAATATTTCGATAGGAGATATCCGTTGGCTTTGTATATCAAGTTGGGCTCTAAATTGGTGTGATGGGTTACGCTGCGCTCCACCCATCCTATGTTTATATCGAACTGCAAGGGAGCCGTAGGATGGGTGGAGCGCAGCGTAACCCATCGATTCTTTCTTTAATCTTGAATATAAATCATTGTCGCTGTATTTGCCGCATTGATGAACTGGTTATCAAGCGCGTATGCCATATCTACGAACTGATTGTTCATCATATATGCCGCGATCTCAAGAACCAACGTCGACTTTTCGGTTCGATCAAATCGCCCGGCTTATCTTTACGGCACAGAGTTTCCCGCACATGGTGCAACCCTCGCGGTCTTCGGTGACCTGGAGGCGGCTTTTGACGAGATCGGGATCGAGCGCTTCACGGACCATTCCGTCCCAGTCGAGGTCGCGCCGGGCGATGGACATGCGCCTGTCCGCGTCGACGGCACCGGGGAGTCCCTTGCCCACATCGGCGACGTGTGCCGCGATCCGTGCCGCCATGACACCCTGGTAGACGTCTTCCGCGTTGGGCAATCCCAGGTGTTCCGCGGGGGTCACATAGCACAGGTAGTCCGCTCCTGCGGCCCCCGCGATAGCCCCGCCGATTGCTGATGTAATGTGGTCGTAGCCGGCGGCGATATCGGTCGGGAGCGGTCCCAGGATATAAAAGGGCGCGCCGTCGCACAGTTTCTTCTGGAGAAGGACGTTTGTGGTGATCTGGTTGAGCGGGACGTGCCCGGGGCCTTCGATCATTACCTGGACGTTTCGGGCGCGCGCTCTCTTGGCAAGTTCTCCCAAAACCATCAGTTCTTCCAGTTGCGCACCGTCGGTGGCATCCAGGATGGCGCCGGGGCGGAACCCGTCTCCGAGGCTCAACGTCACGTCATACTTGTAAGCGATGCCGAGCAGGTCGTCGTAGTATTCGTAGAGCGGATTTTGCTTGCTGTTCTTGCGCATCCAGGCCATGTGGATCGACCCGCCGCGACTGACGCACGGCATGATGCGCTCATAGACTTCGAGCTTCTTCACCGTGGCCTGAGTGACCCCGCAGTGGACCGTGATATAGTCCAAACCCTCGCTGCATTGCCTTTCGATGCTTCGAAGAAGTTCGTCGCCGGTCATCGTATCGAGGGCGCGATGGCTTGCGATCAGTTCGGTTGCGATGCCATAGATCGGGACGGCCCCGACCATAACGGGCGAATTCTCCAGGAAGAACTTCCTGAAAGACGACAGGTCCGCACCGGTCGAGAGGTCCATGATGGAGTCGGTCTTCGCCCTGACGGCCGCATCGAGTTTTGCTTTCTCCAGGTCGAGGGAGCAACACTCGCCGCTCGTCCCGAGATTGGCATTGACCTTGGTTTTCAGGCCCCGCCCGATGGCTTTGATATCGGGAAAGGAATGTGCGACGTTTTTGGGTAAAACGGCGTGCCCCGCCGCGATCAGATTTCGCAGTTCCTCGGCGTCCATCGGTTCCCCGACGACGGCGCGCTTCATCTCCTCGGTGACGATCCCTGCTTTCGCGTATTCCAACTGGGTATTCATGACGTCGTGCTCCTTACCGGTAAAGGAAGGGGCGTGCTGCTAGGGAGATTGGCCGGATGATGTCCGAAATGGAAAAAGAAAAAGGCCGTTCGGAAGAACGGCCCTTGGAAATACAGTGCTCCGGTCGCCGATTCCTCCGCCAGTATGACCTGGTTCAGGTTCCAAGGGTATCATCTCAGCCCTCGATACGAGAGCACCCCTCCGGCTGTTGAACCTAATCTTGCATCGCGTGTCGAAAGAAACACTACCCCGGCGAAACCAAAAAATCAATCGGCAAAATGGATATTTGGCTCTCCCCGGCATCATTATTGCCCGGACGCGGGAATAAAAAAGGGGCCGCCTCGTTCGGCGGCCCCCGTTATCTGCCGGTCAACCGGTATGCCGGTGGCCGTTCATCGCCTTCCGGCGTGTGTCTCTTACTGTTCCTGTGCGTCGATGACGGCCAGCGATGCCGTGTTGATGATGTCCTCGACGTCGCAGTTTCTCTGGAGCACGTGGATGGATTTGCTCGTCCCCACCAGGATGGGCCCGATCGCCTTGGCGCCGCCCAGCCTCGCCATCAGTTTGAAGGCGATGTTGCCGGATTCCAGGGAGGGGAAGATGAGCACGTTCGCCTTGGTCTTGAGCGTGTTGAAATCGTAGGTGGTGTTCAGAATTTCGGGCACAAGGGCCGTGTCCGCCTGCATTTCGCCGTCGATGACCAGGTCGGGCCGGCGCGTCTTGGCGATCTGCGTCGCGCGGGCCACCTTGTCCGTGAGCGGATGGCGCGTGCTGCCGAAATTGCTGAACGAAAGCATCGCGATGCGCGGTTCGATGTCCAGGCTCTTGACCGCGTCCGCGGAGCAGATGGCGATTTCCGCAAGCTGTTCCGCCGTCGGTTCGATATTGACCGTCGTATCGGCGAAGAAAACCACGTCCTTGGGGAAGACCATCATGTAGAGTCCCGCGATGACGGAAGTCTTCTCCTCCAGGGGAAGCGTCTGCAAGGCCGGCCGGATGGTGTCGGGATAGTGCTGGTTCACGCCGCCCACCAGGCCGTCGGCGTCGCCCATCTTCACCATCATGGCGCCGAAGTAGTTCAGGTTGTATTTCATGAGATGGCGTGATTCCTGGAGCGTAATCCCCTTGCGGGCGCGCATATGGTAGAACCGGCTGACATACTCGTCCAGGCGGGGAAAGGTCTCGGGATCGACGATCGTGGCTTCCCTGAGGTCCAGGTGCAATTCCCCGATCGCGCGCTCGATCTTCTTCTGGTCCCCGAGGAGAACCGGGTGCGCGATGCCTTCGTCGATCACCACCTGGCAGGCCCTGAGGATCTTGGGGTCCCGGCCTTCCAGGAAGACGATGCGCTTGGGGTTGCGCTTGGCTTTGTGGATGATCCGGCGCATGATTTCCTGGGAATGCCCCAGGCGTCCTTCCAGGTGGTCGCGGTAACCTTCCCAGTCCTTGACGGGTTTTCTCGCAACCCCGGTCTTGACCGCGGCGCGCGCAACGGCGATGGGTGTAGTCCCAAGTGGAGCGTGTTTCAATCGACGTTCCATCGAGGGGAACGACCGCGTAGAAGGGTCGGATTTCCTTCTCTATCCGAGTTTCAATCCACGCTCCCGCGAGGGGAGCGACCAAAGCTGTCGTATACGCCGATCAGGCTGGAATTATTTCAATCCACGCTCCCGCGTGAGGAGCGACTCATGACGTCTGTGATCTTGATCGGCTGGAATTCATTTCAAATCCACGCTCCCGCGTGAGGAGCGACGGTTGTTGCTGTACTGGATGGGGGCGATGGTGGAATTTCAATCCACGCTCCCGCGTGAGGAGCGACCAGAATCGCCGAGAAATAGAGGGAATGGCCCTCGCATTTCAATCCACGCTCCCGCGTGAGGAGCGACGGCGGATCGTGGATATTCACCGAGGAAGGGCTGATTTCAATCCACGCTCCCGCGTGAGGAGCGACGCGTCACGGCTACTACAGTGAGGGCGGCAACCGTATTTCAATCCACGCTCCCGCGTGAGGAGCGACGGGGCCAAATCGGCACTGGTCCGCAGGTGGGCTCAATTTCAATCCACGCTCCCGCGTGAGGAGCGACGCTCCCAGGGGACGAAAGCGTCCGGGCAAACCTGATTTCAATCCACGCTCCCGCGTGAGGAGCGACGGGTGAGGGCCGAAGACGGCCTATGATGTCGCTTATTTCAATCCACGCTCCCGCGTGAGGAGCGACGCACCCCTGCGGGCACCACTGCAATCATATTTGATTTCAATCCACGCTCCCGCGTGAGGAGCGACATGCAGGGAATGCGGCTGTGACCTGACGAAGCCCAAATTTCAATCCACGCTCCCGCGTGAGGAGCGACACTCCATCAAGCCCAAGACCAAGGGCAAGACAAGATTTCAATCCACGCTCCCGCGTGAGGAGCGACGACACCCATTGTCAACAATTGCCGTTAGTTAGGTATTTCAATCCACGCTCCGCGTGAGGAGCGACTTTCGATCCTCGGATAGGTCCCGGCGCTATTCCAATTTCAATCCACGCTCCCGCGTGAGGAGCGACCCATCCGGTCGGCTTCGTCGACGAGGATGGTTTATTTCAATCCACGCTCCCGCGTGAGGAGCGACAACCAACCCGAAAAGGAGTGCAACCGATGAAAGCATTTCAATCCACGCTCCCGCGTGAGGAGCGACCCCGGCGAAAAGGGCCTATGGGACATGATCGAGATTTCAATCCACGCTCCCGCGTGAGGAGCGACTCAGCCACGGGAGAGAGGCTACCTTGCGATAGCATTTCAATCCACGCTCCCGCGTGAGGAGCGACCAGGCGGCAGCCGACATGCTTGATGTGAGTAAAGATTTCAATCCACGCTCCCGCGTGAGGAGCGACGATCTACGCTTACGATTGCGGACGGGAAGACTCTATTTCAATCCACGCTCCCGCGTGAGGAGCGACGTGACCAGGTCCATCGGATCGAGCAGGATGTACCATTTCAATCCACGCTCCCGCGTGAGGAGCGACTCCCCCTGGCCCAGAAATTCGGGTTGCAGGATATGATTTCAATCCACGCTCCCGCGTGAGGAGCGACCCGATATCCCGATCGAAGTGATCGCGAGCCTGGGATTTCAATCCACGCTCCCGCGTGAGGAGCGACAATATCTCGCGCTGCATCGGGAATCCCCCGGCCGTATTTCAATCCACGCTCCCGCGTGAGGAGCGACCCACCAGGCCGTCCGCATGGGACTCACCCTGAAAATTTCAATCCACGCTCCCGCGTGAGGAGCGACGATCATGTTGGCGTTCTGCTGGATGGTGTAAGAGATTTCAATCCACGCTCCCGCGTGAGGAGCGACAGACAGCCCGCGAGGTCATAGATATTGGTCTTGAATTTCAATCCACGCTCCCGCGTGAGGAGCGACTTCACCTCCCGGGCGAGCCGGCAGCCGATCGGGGATTTCAATCCACGCTCCCGCGTGAGGAGCGACGGATGCAGGCCAGAGATCCCGGTTTCAAGATCCGATTTCAATCCACGCTCCCGCGTGAGGAGCGACCCGGCGCCGTCGTGTAGAGCGTGTTGGTCATCTATTTCAATCCACGCTCCCGCGTGAGGAGCGACCGAACCTCGCCGCGATCCCACCGCACCGTTCCCATTTCAATCCACGCTCCCGCGTGAGGAGCGGACCGCCTTTGCTCTGCTTCCGCTTCCAGGTCCAGTATATTTCAATCCACGCTCCCGCGTGAGGAGCGACCCGGGGGCGGCCTCGGCTACAACGTCGCGTCATGATTTCAATCCACGCTCCCGCGTGAGGAGCGACATCCAGCATTTTGACCGCGCTGTACGAGCCGAAGCATTTCAATCCACGCTCCCGCGTGAGGAGCGACTGTCGGCTCTTAACTGCCTGCCGCCAAAGATATTCTTCGTGCTCTTGCGCGAAGGTCCTCGTTTGGCATCTCAGTATATTCGGTTTTCAAAGAGCCGATTTCATAACATATTGGTTTTGCAAGATGTTTAAAAACTGCGAACGTCTTGTGCAGAGAAGGCTCGTAATCGCCCGGCGCACCGGGCCTGACGGCGAATTCCTTCAATGCGAACATGAGGTTCGCGCGCCCATCTAAACCCAATACTGTTCATTTAAGTATGCGAATCAGGGGATGAACGATCCCGGGTTGCTGTGGCCCTTGCTCCCTTTTGCGGAGATTGTAGCTGCTCATCTTCTTTTTAACGCCGCGCCGATTGCGCCTTCCCCGGCTTGACACAACAGGGACGGCGAGTACCTCGTTGAGGGCAGCCCCATGGAGCAATGGCAAGTCCTCAGGGGGGGGCGGCGACGAACCGCTGCAACCTGCGCCTTACAACACGCACAGTGTGAAGGAACGAGAGTTGGTCAACATCGACATCGCCCTTGAGCGCGGCTTCATGCATCAGACCTCGAACGGCATAATGAGCAAGCAGCAGCCCGTAGACTTCTTGCCGCACCAGTTCCGGCGTCTTACTGCGCAGCACGATGCGAGCCCCTCGCAAGTGAGTCTTGAGTTCATCCAGGGATGTTTCAATCTCCCATCTTTCATGGTACAGGCCCGCCAGTTCGTTGGCGGGAGCTTCAGCCGGGTCCAGGATTGTCGTCAAGAGACGGTAGAGAGGTTCCGCACCTGCAACGCCTTCGAGGGTGTATTCCATCACCCTGACATCGACTCCCTTGGTATCCTTGCGTCGATGATGGGTCGTCCGGTAGATCTTGCTCAGATAAGAACCGTCGGGCAGACGCCGGTTGCAGGGCAGGTTCATGCCTGCTTTAACCCGCCACAACAGGGCCACTCCGGGTTTGCTCGCCTCCGCCCACCGTTTATAGGAAAAATAATATCGGTCCGCCAAGCACAGCATACCCTCCTGAATAGAACCGATCGCAATATCTGCCAGCGCCGCTTCGCCGGTACGGCATCCGGCGATTTGGGCACCGAACAGCACATGGGTCCCGTTTTCCACCAAAGACACTATCCGGATCTGAGGGAAGCCGCTCCGGCCGCGGGCCGCCGCGGGTCGCCCGAATGCCTTTTCGTTCTCATCAGTGTCGGCCACATCCATCGTGGTGCCGTCCATGCTTACTATTTTCCAGGTGCGATACCAGGCCCCCCGAGTTTTAGCTTGGGCAATCGGTGCCACTACTTCATCATAGAGCCGCCGCAACGGCTCCGCACCCAATCTGGTTCGCGCCTGAGAAATGCCCGACTTGCCCGTGACCTTTATCAGTTCACCGGGGCCGAGCAACCAGCGGATTCCTTCCAGAAGGCACCGCAGAACCTCCTGGTAGGAAGACTGCATATAGAGCGCCAGCGCTATCACGTAGTAAACGACTACATGAGCGGGAAGATCGCGCCGGCGCTCGCTCGTCCGTTCGGTCCGCCTCAGAATGTCGTGCACTTTGTCCAGCGGGAAGGCGGCCGCAATAACGCCGAGGCTAATGTAATCGGTAAGACGAGCCCCCTTGGGCAACTCTGCGAGCGTACGAGCCATTTTGTCCCTCCTCTTCTTTGGGTTCGAGGAGAATATACCACAAAATGGAATCTAAGTGAACAGTATTGCATCTAAACCACCAAGGGTTCATCCGGGTCATAGGGTTTATTCGCACCAACGTGTTCGACCCGTTTCCTCCAATTCGCGCCCAGAAAATAGAATCTCACCACTATCCTGTTCCGGATCGATTTGCTTGACCAGTTTAGCGCGAAGAAATGTCCACTGGGCAGGGTCAACGGAGCATTCGAAAACGGAGTACTGTACCCTTTGGCCGTAATCCTTGCATACTTTTGCAACACGTCGGAGTCGTGCCTGCCCTCCAGGGTCGATCGTAGAGATGTCGTAGCTGACTACAACCAGCATGGCAAACCTACCTCCAGATAAATGGCGGGTAAGCATCCAGATCGCCACGAATGGCCCTCGCGAACAGGAGCGCCTGGATATGGAATAGCATGCCCATTTGTATTTTTTCTTCAAGGAAAGGATGCACCATCTCTTCTTGTTTTCTCGTCTGGTATGCTATGAGCACCTCTTTTCTGGTTTCATCGGACATGATCACCGCTCCGGAATCGGTCTTTCTAAAGCCATTTTTCCGGACCTTTTTCAGGTTGATCAGGGAAAGCACGAGCCTGTCGGCCAAGAACGGGCGAAACTCCTCCATTAGGTCCAGGGCGAGCCCAGGTCGGCCCGGGCGGTCTCTGTGAAGAAACCCGACAGCGGGATCGAGCCCCACAGATTCCAGCGCCGAACGGACGTCGTGCATTGCAAGGGTGTATACAAAAGAAAGAAGAGCATTCACATTGTCGAGAGGCGGTCGCCGGTTCCTTTCCGCAAATGGAAAATCCTCCTTCTGAACCGTGATGAATTGATCGAACATGCTGAAGTAGATACTGGCGGCATGGCCCTCGATCCCACGCAAAGAGTCCAGGTCCTGTTCCCTGCCCAGGCGCTCCAGGTAGACGGTCATCTTCACCGAAGCTTCCCTGATTGCTTGAGCATTTACTTTTTCACCATGGTCACGCAGGACCCGTTGCAGCACAGTCCGGCAGTTTGCAAGCTTGCCGGTGAGCAAACTTCTTACGATCCCCACACATTCCATGGGGTCGTCCGCTTTTCGATACTGCGTTCGCCTCAGGAGCACGTTTCCCCGAGACGGGTCCCTGCACTTTGGCAAGAAACTTGCCGTGCTCGGTCAGAAAGCTCACGGCTACGCCGTTTTCCGCGCAGAACCCGAGCAAAAACGGACTGCACAGCACATTGCCGAAGCAAACGACGCCGCCTATGGTATGAATCGGCATCCGGAGGCGGACCTCATTTTGAATCTTCACGACGACGGTTTCGCCTTCTTTGCTGAGATAAGCGCCCTGAGTGGTGACAAAAAGCGTGTTGAGGTGTTTTCTCATGGTTCCTCAGCCAGCATTCGAGTCAAATAGCGTCCAACGCACGATCTTTTTTCAATCTTCCTCGGGAGGCATTCACCGATTATGGAACAGCTTTCACAGCGCTTGGGCGTACGCCGGTGGCGGTGTTACCCCGCTCATGATGAGATCTCGGGCATGGCGGGCTGTTTGCTCTGTTTGCCCGCGAAGATCATCATCAAATGCTACAAGTGTTCGCCGCCGTGTCTTGCCGTAAAAGAGTGCCCCTTCCGGCACGTCAACATCTATCATCTCTTGGAGGCATAAGGCCTGTGCGCAAAGTTGAACTTTATCGGAATAGTCCGGCTTTGGCTTGCCGCGCTTGTATTCTACCGGATAGGGTTGCAAGATGCCTTTTCCAGTTCTGTGAAATTCCACAACGTCAGCTATGCCAATAAGGCCAAGTCGGAGACTTCGTAGTCGAAGGCCCCTTGAGATTCTCACAGCACATCTCGTCTCAATACCTTCTTCGTGGACCTTGTCGTGCATAATGCGGCCTTCAGCGGTGAAAGCGTTCTCGACCCATATTTGTTCTATGTGGATAAGCGCACAGCGCCGAGGACAATATAAGAAATGGGCAAGTGCAGATATCGAAATCAGATCATCATCAGGATAGTTCATGGCTTTTATTATGGCCTCATTCATGAAGGTCACATGCTATATAACCCATGCATCTCCAATACCAGCTTTGGCAGCTTCCACGGAAAGAATACCAGCCATGTAGCCGATAAATTCGTCGTAGGCATACGTCCATTTATACATTCCCGAATGGCCTAAAACTTCAGGAATTCGTAGATTATCAAGTCGGTATCCCCATATTTGCACTGATGATTTCTGTATGTCTCGCCAATTTACCTGTGATTTGTTTTCAAGTTTGTTGATGATTTCTTCCCCCACAATGACGGTCCTGGAATCGGACGCGATAACCCGGAAGTTGTCCTCAACCTGGGGAAACCGAAGCATTCCATCAAGCTGCAGGAGAGTCTGAGGAAAGGCCCCGGCGAGTCGAATCTCACGCTTCAGGGCATCCGTGCAAAGATCGGGGGATATGACCGCGCCTGCTAAGATAAGGTCGAGGAGCACTTTTGAGGAATCCGCCATTCCCACGTGCCTTCTTAGCTGGCCCTCGTCTTTGAGAGTGATTGTCCATACACTCTCGGCGTTCGCAGATTTGTGGCGGTTCACCCTTCCACCGATTTGAAGCAAAGAAACCAAAGAAGCGGCTTCACGGACTCCCGTCTTAAAGGAAAGATCGACTCCTGCCTCCACGCAAGACGTGGCGACAAGCGTCCATTGGGTGTCGTTGCCGTCAGTCAACCGACTTTTAACCTTTTCTAGAGTTTTATCCCTGTCCATAGGTGTGAGCGCCGTGGACAAGTGTTTCCACCGACATTCGGCCAAAACGTCTCTCATACTCTCTTGCCACAACCGCTGCGCTCTGTACGGTATTGACGATGAGTATTCGGGGACCTGGAAGGGATGCCAACCATTCAACCAGATCGACGACCCCGAAGGGAGTCTGTTGAAATCTGTATTCGATGCGGCCTCTTTCATATGTCATCAAACGATTGCGCAGCACAGGCGGGATGATTTCCGGAATGTCTCGTTGTGCGCTATCGAATTCCTCAATCTTCCAGAAACGGTTGAGTGAGCCGGAGGCCATCACCCAATAGCACCTCCACTCACTGCCGAAACCTTTGATCCAGCGCCACGCCAGCGGGAGTAATCCGGCAGGCAAGGCGGCATGTGACTCGTCAATGAACACGGCACTGCCGGGTAGGTTATGCAGTCGGCGCAAGGTGGCTGGGCTATTGGACGCGAGTGTCTCAAAGAAAGCCACCGCAGTGGTCACGATGATCGGGGATTTCCAGAGGGCGGTAAATTGCCGACTCTGCATATCCTGAAAATCTGCACGGTGATGCAACTCTGCGACCACCATCTCCGGATTTTCACCGGGAAGGACGAGAGCCTTCCGATATGTTTCCACAGATTGTCTGATGATGTTCGTAAATGGCAGGACGACAATGATTCGCCTGAGATGTCTCTTTTTTGCCTGAGATAGGAGGTGAGCCATGATCGCCGTGGGTTTTACCCGTTCCCACCGGACTATCACATGACGCTATTGGATCGTCTATTGCAGCGTCGCGGCACGCCGAATAAACTTCCGACCTTAGGCGAGAGCGGTCATGATCCTCTTCCAGAGTGCTTACATACCGATCCAGTGCCAGTTGACCGGTCTGCCGGACGCAGACCGATGATCGGCTCGGAATCGATCCGATCTCCATAATGAACGGCAGTATCCGCATGGTCTCCATCGGCAAGACAGGAAAGACCGATTCGAAAAAAAATGGAACGCATCTCCCCTTACTTCACACTCGACCTGACTCAAGGTCCTCCCTGGCAGAAATGCTTCCTCATGCGCCTTGATCAATTCCGAAAGAACCCGGTTCACCCTCTCGCGGACAGCGTCATCTCTAAAAAGGCTCTCCTCGTTTCGGTTTGATTCCTCGACAAAGTCGGGAAGTCCCAAATGATGGGAACGGACGAGAACGGCGCCCGGGGTCATGTGAATGCTGTCCAACAGATAGGCTGTCCCGGCATCGGTATGCTGGACCGGCAACTTTCTCGCTTTGCGTCTTCCCGATAACACATCCTGGTTATCTTCATCCAGTTTGCCCAGGTCATGGAACTCCGCGGCAAGGCCTACCGTCTTCTTCAAACACTCTCCGTCGAGGGCCGCGTATTTTGCGGCCCTTTCAGCGGCCGCACAGGCGCGGTCGATTACGCCGCCGATGTGGGCCGCGTAATCTTGAGCTGGAATCTGCCGTTTTGAGTCCGGGCTGTGTGCAAAGGGCATCAGATTTCTTCCATTAGATCGGTTAAAGAAACCTTTGCTTTGAACTCAGACGAGAGTTCATTGCGTACATCGTAATCGTTCCAGGATTCCGAAGCCTGCATAGGATCATTCCCCTTGCGCTTCGGCGTCAGCGCATCGATCAGTTTCCAGTCGGCGCAACTGCCCAGTGAATTCTGGTGCTCCATATACCATGCATGCCGTATGCGCACATCCGGACGAATCGCCGACCGGGTATGGTCGTAAGCATAAGGAATAAGGGCCTTGAGCAAATCCACATCCGCCCGGGTGCAGCCTGATTTGTGGGCATGACTTGGATTTATATAAAAGGGCATGCAATAGACGCCATGCTCAACCACTCGATAGGCCAGAGGGGCCATTCCTTGTGCTTTGCCTTCCTCTACACCGGCTTTATTTGTGTTTGTATGCCTTTGAATCAGGACGGGTGCCACTGAGAGTCCCATTGTAAATTGGGCCACCCCGGTTTTGATATAATCCCTTGTTGCCGCCCTCTTCGAGGAACGTGTTTCCGAACAAACGACCATCCCAGTATTTCTTTACGAAAACGCTGTTCAAGAACTGTTCCTGATCGAACACCTTAATGTCCTTACCCATCTCCGCAGTGATAGTTTTTCTGTCCCTTTCTCGCGATTCGAGGATCTCAAAATCATCCGGGCGCAGGTGCAGCTTCTCGCGTAGGGCTACAAATACAGGACCGTTTCTATCTTCAACCAAGTCACGAAGTTTACGTTTGAACGAAACAGGGGAGATCTCGCCCAGGCCGTTCGGACGCTGGCGAGGGTCGCTCTCGCGGTCGGGATCGCCATTTGGGTTGGAATTGACAACTTCGATGATCAAAAGTCCGGTTGCACGTTTGATATTGTTGTCCATAATTTTCTCCTTATCAGATTTGGGGAGAGTCTTCGGTTTGAGGGTTGCTGGAGATATAGCCTAGCAGTAGTTGTGCTCTTGCAGGATCATCAAGTCGGGGCGGCAGGATTGAATCACGCAGTGCTCCTTCTACAAACCCTAATTGCTTGAGGAAATAGCGTGAAAGACCAGCAGAATTTGTTGAGTTTGTCTTTGCCCACCCCAGGTATGGTGCAATACGCAAAGCAAGTTGTGCAAGTGCCCGGGTTGGACTATCGAGGGCCGCAGTCATCAGAGCGTTGCCAAGCAGTTGGGGAGGAAGATTGCCATCGCGGACCTCCTTACAATAAAGTGCATGAAGCTCGTCGGCAAGCTTTAACATTCTTCCGACCAAATAGGGTGAATTGTTCATGTAAACCTCCTTATGGATACCGAGTTTCCAGAGCAGGAGTCCCAGGATCGCCGGCATAAGTAGTTTTTGTTTGTTGAGTCCGTCAAGGTTGATTATCTTGCCACCGTGCAGGGTATTTCCCAACCAGTAGAACAGACCTTTCCCATTTTGCAATGCTAAGGCGAGCAGATGCGCGACCTGGTTCCGGACAGCGAATTCGTCCAGTAATAGTTCAATGCCGCGCGATTTTGCCATGGATTTGGTTTCGCACTTCGAAGTCCCGTCCAGTTTCCAGACGCGATTGAGACAATCCGCGATTTGAAGAGGAAACGGCGTTTCGGGCTCAGTCGCTATGATTTCCCCTTTTATTTCGCCCCAAGCCCCGATTCTTATCGATGGAGTATTGGCGCATCCCTGCTGCCATTCCTTGGCGGCGTCCGCCAAGCGTTGAGCGGAGTAGTTGCGATGAAAGACGACCTTGGTTCGGGCTTTGTCCATCTTCCGGAGAGAAAAAACCCGTAGCTCAATGTCCTTGAGCGAAGGCGAGATCCCTTTAAGACAGCTCACAACATCTTCCGCGTAATTTGCGAAACGGGCCTCCTTGTCATCCTGTTTTCTTGCTCCAAGACAGGACGCAAGTTTGATATGAGCCTGCGGTACTATCGTGGGGTAGGCAAACAACAGTTCCTTAACGTCCGCGCGGCCCCACGTCTGTCCTTCTCGTGATTCATCCTTCAACCATTCCAGTGCACCTTTGGCAAGTGTGCGACTTTCCGAACCTATGCGATAAGAACGCGCGTCGACGGTCCCGTATCGGTATTGGCATGGTGATTCGCTGTTCATGGCGCGGAGCTTGACCCCGCCGATTATCGGGAGCTTGACCTCGGGAAGCTTCTCCTCCAGACTTCCCGTGCCTCGCCCAAATGCATCCTTGCTTCCACATTCGGCCCTAATGCCGCCGGTGTCTGCCTGACCCAGAAGACATTCGTTCAAACATTTTATTGTCTTTACGTGAGCTACCGGATATTCCGCAAAATCCGTCACATCCAAGAAGACGGAAATCGAGCCTCTATCTTCTGTGGGTTTCTTGCCGAGGGTTCCTTCCTGTATCAGGACGGGCAGCAGGGACCGGACCTGTTGCCCTCTCTCCAAGGTCTCCCAAATACAACGTTCCAATGCATGAAAGAACCCCAGGTAGTTGCCATTTCCCCATTTTGCGGACCTTTCACAAAGAATATTGAATGACTCAAAATCTCTTGGCATATTGGCGCACTGTTTCTGTAATTTCTCGGGGATCTCCCCGAGACACTTGTTCACCTTCCGGCCGAATGCGTCATCCCAGTTCATCGATTGGCCTTCGGAGATCCACTGCCGCAACAGGTTCAAATCAATGACCGCCTGGCCCTCGCGCAACTTCTTTAAATGCTTCTTCTTGTCCTCATCGGCAATGCGGTAAAGCGGCTGAATGTTAAACCCGGGGGAAGGAATCGCCATTGTTACGTTCCCATTTACGAAGTTGCGCCACAGTTTCCTGTTTCATGGGTTCAATGGAAGTTACAGAACCATCAATACCGATAAAAATCCGGCAGCATGGCCTCTTATCAGAGGCATTGGGAAGAGGTTTAAGATCCTTATGCCACTCATAGCGCATAATGCCAGCCTTATCCAGAGCGGTTGAGAGATCAAGGAGTTCGTTAAGCATATGGACCTCCCTTTCTCGGAAATCCTATTATCCCTTCAACTATCTTCACATTCTGATCATAGGTGAACACGCATTTTGAAGCATAGCCCTCAGAGAAAACCTCCCGCAGCATGGAAGGGATCATCATGTTGATTTCGCTGCAGACCCTTGTGGTTTCACGCAATGGCCCGAAGTAGCTTGGTCCGAACTCTTTCCAGCCGAGAAACGGGATTGTGAAGCATTGGCCGCGGTCGCGCCGACGATTGAAAATGGCCTGATAGGCATGGCCGGGTGAAGAGGTTTTTGCATCCCATTGTTTTGCCCCGGGCGGCGCACGGCGTTTGGAAGACCCGGGCATCGGCGATACCTCCGCATAGAGCCTATAACAGACATCAATCAGTACCGTTGCAAGAAGCTGGTACCCACCTCCCCCGGCGATAACGCCGGACTTCCGAAGCGGCCCTCCATAATTAGTCTGATAGTTGTGATATTGAAGAGGAGCGCATATTTCGACCTTAATCGGAATGATTTGCACTGCAGGCCCCCAGAGAAGAGCTTCAAAAATGCCTTTTACCGCCGAATACGTCGGTGCCGGGTAGCTTACCGGGCAATCACCGGTATCGGGCCGGGTCCACATGGCCGTGCTTCCAGCTATTTCCATCTCAATCTCATAAGCCTTAAGGCCCATTTTTAAACCACCTCCATCCTTCAATTAGTGATTGGGAGCCAACTTGCGTGCCAGGTATGCGTGTTGGAAAGCCTTTTCCCACCCTCTACGCTTTCCGATTCAACTCCCGCACTTTCGTATATTGGCATGATCCCGCGAAGATTCTACGGTTTTGAAGAGATATTCTCTTACACCAAAGTTACCTGGAAAATAGTCTCTATTTTCATGCTTTGCGAGTGATGCGCGGCATCATGGGTAATTGTGTTCAAATCTGTTGCCGTTTGTAATGAGGTATCGAAGTGCGGACAGCCCTTCGATACCTCAGGGCAAACGATATTGAATACAATTTGATATATAAGATCGGCTATCTTTCGATAGCAATCTGCGTTTAAAATTGGTCAAAAGATCGATAGGTTTTGCTCAACAAAATCCGTCATATCAGTTTTGAACGCAACTCGGCATGAGACGTGCGCAACAGGTTCGTCAAACATAGGCCGACTCCTGTTTAGAGTGGTGGTTCTTTCTTTACACCCCTGACGCCGGTCTTACCCAAAATGATGATCTTTGCCGGCAGATTCTTATTGGATCAGAGTATTGATGAGTACGTCCATAGGCTTGTGAAGGAAAGTTATCTCATTTCAATTTTGCCCACAATCTTTTTATGCACGGTGTTGTGAATAATTGTGCCCAATATCCCCGCCCGAAGGTTACGGACTCGCATCCTAGGCCAATTTAGCAGATCGAAATTCCCACATCATGAAGGCATCGTGTAGGAAACAGTTTTTTGAAGACCATGCCTTGAAGCTTTCCGAGCCGGATGCGACGAGTGCATAATGAAAGCTGACGACCACGATGGAAGCCGCCTTTATGCTCGACGAACAAAAGCGAATCTACAAGTCCATGACTCCTGGTAAGAAATTCGCCGTGGCAAACAGCCTTTACCGGTCTGCCAGGCGTGCCGGGGGGGGCATGGTTGCGTTCTTTACACCCCGAGTGGACCGAGGAGCGGGTAGGCCGCGCGGTCAGAGAGATCTTTCTCCGCACCTGGACTTGACTTACTTGGGCCTTCATCATTCTCGGGACGCGGGAATAAAAAAGGGGCCGCCTCGTTCGGCGGCCCCCGTTATCTGCCGGTCATCCGGGTTGTCCGGAATTGTTCATCGTCCCTTCCGGCGTGTGTTTCTTACTGTTCCTGTGCGTCGATGACGGCCAGCGATGCCGTGTTGATGATGTCTTCGACGTCGCAGTTTCTCTGGAGCACGTGGATGGATTTGCTCGTACCCACCAGGATGGGCCCGATCGCCTTGGCGCCGCCCAGCCTCGCCATCAGCTTGAAGGCGATGTTGCCGGATTCCAGGGAGGGGAAGATGAGCACGTTCGCCTTGGTCTTGAGCGTGTTGAAATCGTAGGTGCTGTTCAAAATCTCGGGCACAAGGGCAGTGTCCGCCTGCATTTCGCCGTCGATGACCAGATCGGGCCGGCGCGTCTTGGCGATCTGCGTCGCGCGGGCCACCTTGTCCGTGAGCGGATGGCGCGTGCTGCCGAAATTGCTGAAAGAAAGCATGGCGATGCGCGGTTCGATGTCCAGGCTCTTGACCGCGTCCGCGGAGCAGATCGCGATTTCCGCAAGCTGCTCGGCCGTCGGTTCGATATTGACCGTCGTATCGGCGAAGAAAACCACGTCCTTGGGGAAAACCATCATGTAGAGTCCCGCGATGACGGAAGTCTTCTCCTCCAGGGGAAGCGTCTGCAAGGCCGGCCGGATGGTGTCGGGATAGTGCTGGTTCACGCCGCCCACCAGGCCGTCGGCGTCGCCCATCTTCACCATCATGGCGCCGAAGTAGTTCAGGTTGTATTTCATGAGATGGCGTGATTCCTGGAGCGTAATCCCCTTGCGGGCGCGCATATGGTAGAACCGGCTGACATACTCGTCCAGGCGGGGAAAGGTCTCGGGATCGACGATCGTGGCCTCCCTGAGGTCGAGGTGCAATTCCCCGATCGCGCGCTCGATCTTCTTCTGGTCCCCGAGGAGAACCGGGTGCGCGATGCCTTCGTCGATCACCACCTGGCAGGCCCTGAGGATCTTCGGGTCCCTGCCTTCCAGGAAGACGATGCGCTTGGGGTTGCGCTTGGCTTTGTGGATGATCCGGCGCATGATTTCCTGGGAATGCCCCAGGCGTCCTTCCAGGTGGTCGCGGTAACCTTCCCAGTCCTTGACGGGTTTTCTCGCAACCCCGGTCTTGACCGCGGCGCGGGCGACGGCGACGGCTTCATGAGTGAGGACGCGCGGATCGAAGGGCTTGGGAATGATATAGTTGGGGCCGAACTCGATGCACTGGCCCGAGTAGGCTTTGAGGACGCAGTCGGGCACGTCTTCCTTGGCGAGATCGGCCAGGGAGTGGACCGCCGCGATTTTCATCTCGTCGTTGATGGTCGTGGCCCCGACGTCCAGTGCGCCGCGGAAGATGAACGGGAACCCCAGGACGTTGTTCACCTGGTTCGGGTAGTCGGAGCGGCCCGTGGCCATGATCAGGTCGTCGCGGACGGATACGGCGTCGGGGTAGGTGATTTCCGGGTCCGGGTTGGCCATCGCGAAGATGATCGGCCTGTCCGCCATGCTCCGCACCATGGACTTGGTCACGACGCCCGCCACGGAAACACCGGCGAATACATCCGCACCCTTCATGACTTCCGCGAGGTCCATCGGAGTGTCGCCGTTCGCCAGCCGTTCCTTGTACGGATTCATGCCGTCGGTGCGGCCCTTGTGGACCAGCCCCTTGGAATCCACCAGGTACAGGTTCTCCCTCTTGACCCCTAGCTTGATGTAGAGTTCCGCGCAGGCGATCCCGGCGGCCCCCGCACCCGAGAAGACGACTTTCACGTTGCCGATCTTCTTGCGCTGGAGTTCCAGGGCGTTGAGCAGGGCGGCACCCGAGATGATGGCCGTCCCGTGCTGATCGTCGTGGAAGACGGGTATGCTCATCAATTCTTTGAGTCGTTCTTCGATATAGAAGCACTCAGGCGCCCGAATGTCCTCGAGGTTGATGCCCCCGAAGGTGGGTTCCAGGAGCCGCACCGCCTGGATGATCTCATCCGGATCGAGTGTATCGAGTTCGATGTCGAACACATCGATGTCCGCGAAGCGTTTGAAGAGGACCGCCTTGCCTTCCATGACCGGCTTTCCGGCGAGCGGGCCGATGTTTCCCAGGCCCAGGACGGCCGTTCCGTTGCTCACGACGCCGACGAGGTTTCCCCTGGCCGTGTAGTCGAATACCTTCTCGGGATCTTTTTCGATCTCGCGGCAAGGTTCGGCAACACCCGGTGTGTAGGCCATGGCAAGGTCGCGCTGAGTGATGCAGGGCTTGGACGATTTCACTTCGATCTTCCCGGGACGATCCTGGACGTGGTACTGCAACGCGTCTTCCCTTCGAATCATACTCATACGAATTTTCCTTTTGCGGTGGTGGATGCTGGATGTGTGGACAGGTTATACTATTAACATTTTCTATGAAAAATTACCATAAAAAAGATAAAAAACGCTCCGCGAATTATGGAGAATAAGCATGCCTCTTCCTATGATCGCATTGCGCAAGTGCTAATGAACCTCCGATACCCCGAGGAATGAGGAATAGCCTGTGGCCGGAAGGAGGTCGATACCGGGTCGCACGCAAAAAAGCCCGGCGTCCAGAGATCGCCGGGCGAAAGTTTTGTCGCAAAGGAACAGAAACTGTTCCACGAATGAAACGGTCCCCGCCGTCGATTCCTCAGGCGTGACCCAGCAGACGCATCCTCTCTTCCGCCGCGGCCAGCCGTTCCGTTTCCAATTCCGTGCGCAGTTTGCGCAAAGACTCCAGGGCGTCCTCCGCCCTGGCCCGTTCTTCCGACGCCGCCGCGCCCAGGGCTTCCATCCTGTCGAGTTCCCTCTTGATTTCGTTTGCGCGCTCCCTGGCCTCGCGGATGCGTTCCAGCACCTTTTGTTCCCTGACGGTGAATATTGTTTTGCGCTCTCCGCAGCCGTACGATTCTCCAAGAGAATCCGTCGCACTCACGACGGTCTGGCAGCAGTCGCATCCGCTCACGGGCAACACCTCGAATTCCTGACGTACTTCCATCGCCGTCACCTCCTCCCGCCTGCCACCAAGGACAGGGTGACTTTTTCGACGGGGCGAACCGCACCCGCCGATATGCAAAACAATGGACCGATCGGCAAAAATAAGATAAGGCGCCCGAGTCTCCTGGAAAAGAACCGGAAGGGATTTTACGCTCGTCGGGGAGGTTCATCAAGGGGTGTCGGGGGCAGATCCGCGAATGCCCGCGGCTGTGGTGTCCGCAAGCACCTCATGGTTTGCGGAAGCGATCGGATCTTCGCTTCGGGTGTCGCTTCCGGCAAAGCAGGGCGCCACCGCTTCCGCAAGACAGGCGGCGCACAATGCGTGCGAATAACCTTTCCCTTCCGGGTTACCTTCTTCCCAAACCACTTTACAACGCATACATCTATATCTCATCTCAATTCCTCGCACCGGCCACAAGAGAGATCGCACAGGAGAATCCACAACGGGAACAGCCGATCGCCGGCCGGTTAGAGGCACATTTCCCGGTATTTACATCCGTCCTGGTCGCAGTAGCCGAAGGACCTTCCAAAGCAGTCGAAGCTTCCCTCCTGCGTCTGTCTCTTGCGATACAGGGGCGTCAGAGCTTCTTTCAGGCACGCGGCGCACAATCCGTGCGAATAGCCGTCCCGCTCCGGGACGCCGTCACCCCAAGTCACCATGCAGCGGATACATTGATATTTCATGTCGTTCCCTCGCACCAGCCTCAAAAAAGGAGCTCGTCGGGCGTCGGAAGCGTCGGAGAGGGCGCTTGAGGCTGTCCAGCACCCTCCAGGCCGTTCGCCGACTCATTATTAAGCAATAACCGTACCAGCGGCCGTCGGGTGTGGCCGCAAGCCGATGCGGGCTCGCCCGGAGCGTGCGGAGATACGTTTCTTGCGCACCGGACGACGATTTCTGCACCTGTTCTCCCGCCCCGGCGTTTCGAACTCGGAAGAAACACCAGGCGTTTCCGGTCGAAACACTTTGTGTCACAGGACGGAACACTTTGCGTTTCCGGACGGCTCGATTATAATGGAATCCCCTGCGCTCGCCGTTTCTTTCCACCCGATCTCCGCCCGGAGAGGAAACCCCGCCCCGGCGGGCGTAAGCTCCGGCGGGACCGTCATCCCGTGAACGATCCGGGTTTGTCTTGCCGGCCGGTTGCAGTCCGATTTCTCCGGAAAGACGGCAAGGGTGCCGGAGGAACGGTCCGCGGGTGGTTATACGATCCTCGTTGCGCTGTGCCCAATATCCGGGGGCGGCAGGGATGCACATCCGGCGGTCATGAATTCGGGCACGTTCCGAGTACCCCGGGAAGCGACGGCGGGTGGTGCCGATGGTTGGTCCCGGGCAGTGAAACTTCCAGGAGGAAAAGAAGACTCGTGACGATGGAAAACCCCCCTCTGAGGGTGCTGCTCGTTGAAGATGACGAAGACGATTTTGTTCTCATAAGAGAACTCCTCTCCGAAGCCACCCACTGGAAAATAAAACTGGATTGGACCGCGGCGTACGAGGATGCCCTGGAGAAGATGAACCAGGGCGGTTACGACGTCTATCTCCTGGATTATCGCCTGGGTCTGCGCGACGGCCTGGATCTTCTGCGGGAATCGTCCGGCCTCGATGTGCCCGTGATCTTTCTCACCGGGCGAAGGGGATTATAGTGTCGACATGGAGGCCATGAAGGCGGGAGCGGGCGGGATTTTCTGGTGAAGGACCAGGTCAGTGCGCCGCTGCTGGAAAGGTCGATCCGGTATTCCATCGAGCGGAAACGGGCACGGAACGCCTTGCGACGGGCTCACGATATCCTCGAAGCCAAGGTCGGGGAACGGACGGCCGAGTTGACCGCCGCCAACGAGAGGCTCCAATGGGAGATCGAGGAGCGCATCAGGGCCGAGAAAGCTCTGCAGCGGGCCCACGATGAACTGGAACTTCGGGTGCGGGAGCGGACGATCCAACTGGCGAGCACCGTAGACCTTTTGAACTCGGAGGTCGAGGAGCGCCGCCGCATCGGGGACGAACTGCGCGACAGCCGCAATTTCGTGCAGTCGATCATCGACACGACTCCCAACCTGATCTACATCTACGATCTGGCCGAACAGCGGAACGTCTACACCAACGAACAGGGCGCCAGGTTCCTGGAACAAACGGAGGAGGGTGCAAAGGGTTCATTTGCCGCCCTGGTTCGCGGTGAAGATGCCGGGCGCACCGCGGACCATCTGAAGCGCCTATCCGAACTCGTGGACCGCGAGAGCGTACTGGAAAACAGCTACCGGGTGCGGCACGCCGACGGCACCTGGCGCTGGCTGCTCAGCCGCGACACCGTATTCCGGCGGCACGGCGACGGCAAGCCGGCGCAGATCCTCGGCACGGCCGTGGACGTCACCCGGCAGAAGATGGCGGAAGAATCGCTGCGCAGGGCGAACCGGGCGCTCAAGACCCTCAATGAATGCAACGACGCGCTGGTACATGAAACGGACGAGGAAGACCTGCTTCACAGGGTATGCGGCGTTTTCGTGGAGATGGGCGGCTACCGGATGGCGTGGGTCGGCATCGCCGAACAGGATGCCGGAAAGCGTGTACGTGCGGTGGCCCGTGCGGGCTACGAGGCGGGCTACCTCGGAAAAGCCGACATCCGGTGGGATGATTCCGAAAGGGGAAGGGGCCCCACGGGGACAGCCATCCGCACCGGGAAGATTTTTGTCGCCAGGAACCTGATCACCCAACCGCATTACGGCCCGTGGAGGGGAGAAGCCCTCAAGCGGGGCTTTGCCTCGTCCATCGCTCTTCCCATGAAAGACGCCGGCAGCGTGTTCGGCGCCCTCACCATCTACGCGGGGGAATCGGAAGCATTCGATGAGGAAGAGGTGCGGCTCCTCACAAACCTCGCCGACAACCTGGCCTACGGACTCGTCGCCCTGCGCACGCGGGCCGATCGGGAGCGGGCCGAAGAGGCGCTCAGGCAGTCCGAAAGCCGCCTCCGCTTTCTCTCCTCCCAGCTTCTGAAAACTCAGGAAGAAGAGCGAAAACGCATCGCGAGAGAACTCCACGACAGCATCGGATCTTCCCTGAGTGCCATAAAGTTCACCCTCCAAAACGCGCTCAGCCAGTTCGATCGGGGACTTTCCGGTCTGGAACTCCTGAGGGGCAGCGTCAACATGACGCAGCAGGCGATCGAAGATTCCCGGAGAATGATGACCGATCTGCGTCCGGCCATCCTGGACGATCTCGGAATCGTCACCACGATCCGGTGGTTTTGCAGGCAGTCCCGAAGTGTCTATACGGATCTGACCATCGATGAGGAAATTGCGGTACGGGAGGAAGATATTGCGGAACCGCTGAAGATCACCATCTTCAGGGTGATCCAGGAAGCCATGCACAATATTGCAAAGTACAGCAAAGCGGAAAATGTGACGATTTCCCTTGTAAAGCGGGAAAGTCGCCTGGAACTGAGCGTTCGCGACAACGGCGTGGGTTTCGATTCCAACTCCGTTATCTCCGCGAAGAACGGAAGGCGGGGCCTGGGGCTGACCAGCATGAGGGAAAGAACGGAACTTTCGGGAGGGACGTTCGCCATCCGGTCCGCTCCCGGGGAAGGCACGTCCATAGAGGCCTCATGGCCGTCCGGACCACAGCAAGAAGAATTGTCTTCCCGGGCCGAATGACCGCATATCCGCGATTGGAATCCTTAGCGAATCACCTCGTATAATCCGATGGGACCGATGGCGTATGAATCCAGGTCCACCTCGTACTTCTCCAGAGCTTCCACCACGCCGTAGATGGTTTTGGCCGAACCGTACGTGCCGGAATTGAGTTCCATGCTCACCGCCTGGACGTACTTCGATTCGAGCACAAGGAGCGTCTCCTTCAGGGACATTCGCTTCGCTTCCATGATGCTGCAACGGTCCACCAGGGCGAGATAATCGGAATACAACTCCTCCCAGGGCCTTTTCCACCGGAGGCTCCATTCGGCCATCTCGGGAAGTTCGGGGACTTTCCCCTCGGGTTCCCGCAGCACACTGTTCGTCAGGACGATGGCTTCCATCTCCGGCCATCCCGGCCGGGCATACAGGGCTTTTATGTCCGTCGTGAGCGGATGGATGTCCGAATAGAAGAGCTGTGCCCGCACTTCGAAATCATCGAGACCCAGGTTGGCTATCGAGAGGATGTTCGCAACGGCGGTGGATTTTTCTGCGGTGGGAGTTTTTCCCGGAAAGGTCGCGCAGCCGGAAAGACCGAGTTGCAGGGCTGCGGCCAGGGTACATATCGCAAGTAATCGAAAAAACACGAGATCGATCTCCTCGAAGCGGCACCGGGGCCGCACCTCAAAAAGCGGATTGCAGGGCCTGCCCGAGTCGGTCCCGGGGGGGCCTCCCGGACACATGGCCCCTTATCTATTCGATCTCTCAGAATCTGTCGATGATTTTTTTCTTGAGTGCTGCGTACTCCTTGGCGGTGATCTTCCCCTGGCGTTTCAGACGATAGATGTCGTCCAGTTCCTTGGCCAGGGCCTTTTCCTTGGAGAGGCCCGAAGCATGCTTCTCTACGACCGGGGAAGGCGGGAGCGGCTGCGCGGGCGGGGGGGCAGCCTCGACAACCGGCGGGATGGGAGTCGCCACGGGCTTCAGCGCCACGTCGATAGTGCGCGGCCCGAATACGGGGGGCGCCTGGGTCGACGGTTTGTAAAGGCCCGATTCGCTGCCCGCGCCTGGAATGGAAACGAGGGTCTCGGTGGGGCGCCACACTTCCACCATCGCCGGCTGATAGCCTTCCTTCTCGACCCGCATGAGGTAGTTCCTGGCCGGGTTCAGAGTCACCGAGAAGGGAGTCCGGTAGACCGTGGGATCGCCGATGAACTTGCACGTGGCAAACGGCGGGTTGCTGGTGACCAGGACCAGCCGGCCCAGGGACACCGGCGCCGAAGTCGCGCAACTCAGGCTGAGGACTGCGGAAATGAATACGGTGAGCTTTTTCAGATGGGACGCCATGAGCACCTACTCCGTTACGTACCTGCCGATAGGGTAGAATACTGCATTCCTACCATGAAAATACATATTCCACCGGATTCCATCCCATGAGGAACCCATGTAGTGTTCCCCGCAGAGTAATTCCTCTCTTACCCCTTCCAACAAATCTCTCCTAACCCTCATGCATCAGGAGAAGGCCGGGACCCCCCTAACCAGGCCTTCCTTCTTTTATTTCGGGAGAGACCCTTGCCTTGGAAAGGATTGAATAATAAATATAACCAATTGCAATTTATCCAACCGTAACTTTTAAATATTCTTCCAGCCTCCGGGCGAGAACCTTCACTTCCTATATCGAACGTAACGCGGCATCCCTGAAGAAGAATTATTTCCCGTTGCGTGACCCACCCTTAATGAATCCAGAAGCCGAGAATTGTAGGGTGGGCACAGGGTTATCGTGCCCACCGGGATAGTGGGCAATTGCCGCCGAGCTTGCCAGGACGGTGGGCAACGCTGCGCTTTTGCCCACCCTACGCGTTAAACTTCCGTCTCTATCGCCAAACCGTGGGCGATGGCGATGGAAAGGTCCGTGCGGCATTTTTCGAGTACTCGCTTCGGCCGGCGGTCCATCGCCTGCCGGGACCAGTCGTAATCGCCGCGTTCCAGGGCTTCGAAGACAGCCTGGAGTTCTCTGCTCCAAGAGGGCACCAGCGGCCAGAGCGGAGCCATATTCAGGAGTACTCCGTCGTCCGGGTGCCGCCGATACCCTTTGGCCATTTCCCTCAACAGGCGGTCAAATTCCAGAATATCTTCCAGCAGCATTTCATGCGCCTCGGCCTCCTTCCGGGAATTTTGCCCCGCCGGACCCCCGCCGGTTCCCTGCCCTGCAAAGGCGCCGCGAAGTTCTTCGATCTTGGGCACTACGTACCGGCTCCTGATCCGCTCGATGGCCTCCCCTCCCGCCTTCTCATGGAACAGCCAGACGCCGAACTTCTTCCGGGGCGACTGGATCAGCCAGTAAACGGGCCGTTTCCGGTAGCGCCGGACGTGCTGATCGAAAAATGTCCGCTGAAAATAGACTCGCAGGGCCGACTCCGCATTTCCCTTTCGACCCGTGGCGGCGAAAATCAGTTCTTCGGCGGCCCCGTCCCCCGGGGCGATGCCCAGAATGTACCGAACGCGCGCCGCCATATCATCCGGATGTCCCTCGTCCATGACGAGTATGCCGTCCGGCTGCACCTGGCTCCCGAGTTGCACTACGGTGGAGGGGGGAAACCGGCCGCGGCCGAGTCCGTCTTTCCGGCCGGGTTCGAAGCGCCCCAGGGCGATCCCGACGGCGTAGGAGATCCAGTCCCTCGCCAACGCTTCGCGGTCGAGATGCTTTGCCCCGTCAGTCGGCAGATCCTCGCTCGCCTCTTCCGATTCTTCTTCCGGATCGGGCGGATCTTGCGCCAGTTCCGCTTCGATGATTTTCCGCTCCCTTTTTGCGATGCCGTAAAGTTCATACACCTCTTCGTCGATGGCCCGTTCGATCCCGGCAAGCCGGTTCGCGCGGCGGGCAAGGTCCGAGGTTCCTTCGGGCCAGCGGGGAGGGGAGATGAAATCCCGGTCCGTCTCGTCTTCGAAACTGTCGATCCTGGCCAGCCGAACTGCTCGTTCGACCAGCCCCCGAAGTGCGGGTCCCGACTCCCGGGCGGGGACGGGCAAACGCAGAATGTCTCCCACCTGGAAATTCACCGTCGGGTTGAGGAGCCTCAGAGCGTAGCGTGCGAAAGACGAATTGAGGAGTGCGAGGCCCAATGAAATATCTTCCGGGAACGCCGAAGAACCGGCTACGTCGAATAGGAAACCGCCGGGGGAGAGGCGGGCGCTGAACCTTCCCGAGGTAAGGAACGACCAGGTGATGCCCCTGCGAAAGTAATATTCCTGGTTCGTGACGAGCAGACTCCATTTGCCGTTGATGTACGGAAATCGCCGTACGATATCCGCCTTGATTTCCTCCCCGTCGCGACGCCAGTTGACGACGTGTTCCCGGTTGCCGAACCAGCGCCGGAAACCTCCCCCCTTCATGTACGGATACCATCTGCCACCGTCGGAGAGGGTCTCGCGTGTGGAGTCGCACCCGAAGCGCACGGCATTCTTCCCGACTTCCCACCAGCGCCGGACGAACCGGAAATTATCGCAGGTGGAGAGTCCGTGGCGGGGAGGGGCCAGGGTGCCGAAGCGGGGCAGTTCCCTGAACAGGTGTCGCAGCCCCGGAGGCATCCAGTATACCCACGGGCTGCCCGGGATGTCTTCGAACGCACCATCGCCGCAAAGATGCACGGCGGGATCGTCCTGTCCCGAGCGCAGCCGCTCCAGGGCCGATTCGAAACGTGTTCGTTTCCCTTCGGCGCCCGGTTCCTTCACCAGTCGGAAGTACACCCCGCGCGCTCCGTTGGTGGAGGGGGCGCCGGAATGAGCCGCAAGGACGAAGAACGTCGTGTTCACCTTCTCCCCGGAAATGGCTTCGAAGGCGTGAGGTCCCACGTGGCACATGGTTTCCACGCGGCGGCCCTCCAGCAGCTTCTTTCTCAGCCGCCCGTAGGAGGAAATGAACATGAAGGATTGCTGTACGATGAGTCCCAGGCGGCCGCCGGGCGCCAGGAGTTCCGTGCAGCGTTCGAGAAAGGCGGCGTAAAGGTCTCCCTTTGCGTCCGGGTAATGTTCGCGAAGAAATTCTGCAAGAGACGGCTCCATGCCGCGTCGAGCGAGGTAGGGCGGGTTGGTCGCGATGACGTCGAAGCGCTGGCGCAATACGTCCAGCACATGCAGCGCGCTCACAGTCTCGGCCTCCGTTCGGGATCGGGGAAGTGCGGCGAAGGGGAGGCCGGAAAAGCAGGGGAGGCGGTCGTCGAGTCTTTTGCCGTCTCGGGCGCCGCAAGCAAAAGTACCGTTTTCGAATCCGAACGGACAGGTGCCGGCGACGGGGCGCAGGGACTCATGGTCCGGAAACCGGGTTTCGAGGCGTGTGAGGCTCCCTCCCGTGGCGAGGGAAGAGAGCCGCTCCCGGAATTCTTCCAGCGCTTCGGCACAGGGTGGTCGCACGTGCCGCAATTCATGCAGAAAGTTGTCCCATTCGGGGGAGCGGCCGTTGCACCCGCCCGCCTGGTATATTCGCGGCGCGGGCAGGGTACCGACCGGATGGTCCCGCATCGCCCGAAGGGTCAGGGCGAGCCGTGAAAGGCGAACCGCGAGGGGATCGATGTCCAGTCCGAAGAGATTGTTTGCGAGGATCGATGCGGGTATCTCTCCGGCTTCGGCGACGGAAGGTTGCTTGGGCCAGCCGGATTCGCCCGCCCGGTCCAGTTCCTCCCGGTACATTTCGGAAAGGAGGTCGTACGCCGCGAGTCCGAAGTGCATGGTGCCGCATGCGGGATCGAGCACGGCAATATCCCTGGCTATCTTCGGGGCGATGGGCGGTGCCGGACCGTCGAGGGGTACGAGCCGGGGGAGGCGGTCTGCCAGGCGGCTGTCCGGATGCAGTTGCAGCCAGGATCTGCCGAGGCTGTTTTCGACAATCCAGGAGACGATCCAGGCCGGGGTGAAAAGCTGCGTGGCCAGGGGAATATCCGCCGGCGGAATCTTGCGTTTCCTCCGGTTGAGCGTCTCGAAGACCTCGTTCTTTTCCTTTTCGTTGAAATACTGGTAGAGCCAGCCGATGGTTTCTTCGCAACCTGGAGCGAAGGAACCCCGGAGCAGGGGGGCGTGCATGCGCTCAGCCAGGTGTGCGGACAGGGCGGGGCCGGTGGCGGGCGGCAGCATCCCAGCCGGGGGAATGGGATCGGGGCAGGGCATCGATCCGGCAGGCGTATTCGCTTCCTCGGCCACGTTGCTGCGGATTGCCTGCATGCGGGCGGTCACGAGGCCGAGAAGCGAGAAGGGGCCTTTCTGGGCGAGTCCTACCCAGGCGGGTGTTCACCATACCATGGGCGGTTTACGTACAAAAGGGACTACGGGTCAAGTGCTGGACCGCTACGGGAAGGTCATCCCGAGGCTCTACGCGGCAGGCGAGGTGACCGGCGGCGTTCACGGGACCAATCGTCTCGGCGGAATGCCACGACAGACTGCATCGTTTTTGGCCGCCTGGCGGGGATAAGCGCCGCAAAAGAGACCCCTTTGGCATAGGCGATTGCGGGATTTGCCTAACACACAGAAGTATTGATTGACGGACTCGAATTCCAGTCGATGTCCGGTTCCTTGTCAATATACGGCTGTATGAAATAGATGACGTTGCCCAGGGGTCTTTTTGCTCGCCTGGGCAACGCCTCAATCATCTTGGCCGAACACATTTAAAATCTCTTTATTTTATCATACGGACCTCATACGGCGACTGTGAGACTGTTGAAATAATCGAGTTTGAAAGGAATAAGGCATTCATAGAAGTACGTTGATTGACGAGGTTTGAAGCGCAACGCCGCAGATGGGCGTTTTTCAACAGCCCCACTGTACCACCGATTGCCGGGACACGCCCTGGCATCTTCCGCTTGACTTCCAGAGAGGCGGCTGGTTAGTAGATAACACCCTTTTGACCAGGAGCTTGAGAATCTTATGAACGTTGTCTGTATTATTCCCTCACGGTATGAATCTTCACGCTTTCCAGGGAAGCCGCTGGCCGATTTGTGCGGAAAACCCATGATTCAGCATGTTTATGAACGAGTTCTCCGTTCACCGCATGTTACACGCGTGGCCGTGGCAACGGATGACGAACGCATATTCGGCGCTGTCGCCGAATTCGGAGGCCAAGCCATAATGACGGCGTCCGTCCATCGTTCCGGAACGGATCGAATTGCTGAAGCAGCAGAACGTCTGGGACTGGCACAGGAGGACATCGTGGTCAACATTCAGGGAGACCAGCCCCTGTTCGAACCAACCCAGATCGATGAAGTTGTCAAACCTCTTCTGGATGACCCCTCCATTCCCATGTCCACATTGATCTACAGAATCGTTCGGGAAGAGGAAATCCTTCACCCCAATGCCGTAAAAACAGTCTGCGACCATGAAGGATTCGCCCTCTATTTTTCGCGCGCAACCATTCCGTATGTACGGGACCCCGGCAAAGTGGCCGACTACTATAAACATCATGGTATCTATGCCTACCGACGCCACTTTCTCGATACATTTACCCGTCTGCCCGAGGGCAGTCTTGAACGCCTGGAATCGCTGGAGCAACTCAGGGCACTGGAATATGGCTATAAAATCAAAGTCATCATCACGCCTCACGATTCTGTGGAGGTGGATACACCCCAAGAGCTGGCAAGGGTTAAATCGCTCTTACTGCAAGGACATACATGATCTCCCGGAATCTCCATGACTTCGCTGAAGCAGCCCGGGAGAGGGGCATTGCATTAGGAAGCCGTGAGCTTCAGCTTTTTACCCTTTATGATGAGGGCTTGCGCCTCTGGAACCAAAAAATGAACCTCATCTCGAAGGGAGACATAGATCAACTGCCCATAAGGCACTTCCTTGATGCAATCACCCCCGTTCCTTTTTTACCGCGCGGCAATTTCCATCTATTGGATATCGGCAGCGGATCGGGCCTGCCGGGTATCCCCCTGAAAATTGTCATGGGCGAATGGCGGCTGACCCTTCTGGAGGCTTCCCGTAAAAGAGCTTCTTTTTTGAAGGATATGGTCCGCAGGCTTGGATTGCAGGATGTCACGGTCATTCATGACCGGACCGATGAGCTTATCCGACGCGTAGAAGGGCAGGGCGCCTATGATGCGGTGATTTCGCGAGCCACCTTCAAACTACCTCAACTTGTCGAAACGGCTTCATATTTTCTTCGAGCAGGGGGCATGCTGGTCGCCATGAAGGGAAACGTGCCAGAGGCTGAATGGGATGAATCCATCAAAATATGTAACAAAGTTGATATTTCAATAAAAGAAACCCATGAATTCAGTTTGCCGCCAACGAATATGCAGCGCAAAATCATTATTTACAATAAATCTAATTAATTCAACAAGATAAATTGTTAAAAACCTGTTAAAACTCCTTTTAAAAAAGGTTCTTCTATGCTAGGGTCACGCCTACAAATGGTATTGTAGAGAAGGCTTTTGATCACCCATAATCCATCATGACTAAAATCATAAGCATAGCGAATCAAAAAGGCGGTGTGGGCAAGACCACATCGGCTATCAATATCGCCGCCTCGCTGGCTACGGCCGAAAAAGGACGCTGTTGATTGACAGCGACTCCCAGGGCAATGCCACCACCGGGTTGGGGATTGAAAAAACGGCCATTCGCGACGGCAATCTCTACATAGCCTGATCGGCCAAAAACCGCTCAAAGACGTCATCATCAAAACGCAGCTCCCTTTCCTGGATATCGTTCCGGCCGATCAAAACCTGATCGGCGTTGAAGTGGAGTTCGTTGACATGGACAACAGGGAAAAAAGATTAAAGCTACTCCTGAAAGATGTTTTTTCCGATTATGATTTTATCATCATCGATTGTCCCCCATCTTTGGGTTTTCTGACAGTTAATGCCCTGGTGGCCACGGATTTTGTCATCGTTCCCCTGCAATGCGAATACTTTGCCATGGAGGGATTGGGGCATTTGATAAATACACTGAAACTGATCCGATCAAATTTAAATCCCACACTGGAGCTGGGAGGTATCCTCCTGACCATGTTCGACTCGCGGAACCTGCTGTCCCATCGGGTCAGCGAAGATGTGAAGAAATATTTCGGTAAAAAGGTTTTCAGCACCGTTATTCCCCGGAATGTTCGCCTTTCGGAGAGCCCGAGTCACGGCCTGCCGATCATCCTCTATGATATCAAGTCACGGGGAGCCATGGCTTATATGGAACTTGCCCAAGAAATCCTACGGAATGGGGGACACTAAATGGCCTCGAAAGTAACCCTCGGCAAGGGACTTGGAGCACTTTTTCCCGACTTGGCCCAAGATATGGAAGGGCGCCCGTCTTTCATCTTATGCGGCATAGAGAAAATCATTCCAAACCGGTTTCAGCCCCGAAAAGAATTTCCTGCCGGCGAGCAAAAACAGCTTGTCGCCTCAATTAAGAAGAGCGGGATCATTCAACCGATCATCGTCCGGAAGATAGACCAGGGTTATGAAATCATCGCCGGGGAGAGGCGGTGGCGTGCAGCTCAGGAAGCGGGTCTGAAAGAGATACCGGTCATCATCAGGGGTGCTGAAGATATTGATATAGCAGAGTTATCCCTGATCGAAAACCTTCAGAGAGAATCGCTGAATCCGATCGAAGAAGCTGACGCCTACCAGACGCTGACCGAACGTTTCGGCCTGTCCCAGGACGACATAGCCTCACGCGTCGGCAAGGACCGATCTACCGTCACGAATACGCTGCGGCTCCTCAAACTGCCTGCCGAAGCTAAAAAGGCCCTTATCGCTAAGTCGATTACCAGCGGTCACGCCCGGTCACTTTTATCTTTGGACGATCAGGCCCAACAACTCCGCACCCTCAAAGCCATCATTGAGAAAAATCTAAGTGTTCGCGAGGCGGAGCGGATTACCCAAAACCTGAAAAAGCAGCAGGTACAAGTTAAACCTCCGAAAAAAGATCCCTTTTTAAAAGATGTAGAAAAGCAGCTGACAAATCAGCTCCTTACCCAGGTCAGCATTCGCAAAGGGAAAAAAACAGGAATGATCGAGATCCGTTTTGCCTCACCGGAGGAGATGAATCGTCTCATTCAATTACTTCTTAACGCCACTGAAGAATAAACCGTGTCATATCCATTAACAGCTGTTTATAAGCCTGTTGATATGAGGTCAAGTTTTGGAAAATATTTGGAAAGAAGCAGTTAAAATCATTAAAGAAAATATAAGCCAACAGAACTTCGACACATGGATAAAACCAATTCGTGTCCAGTCGATTGAAAACGAACAGATTCGCTTGGTCGTTCCCAACAAGTTCTTCAAGGACTGGGTTGCAGAAAATTATACCCCCGTCATTCGCGATTCTCTCAGCGCAACGGCAGGAAAGCATTTTTCTATTTATTTCGATATCAATCTCGGTGTGGAAAAACAAATACAACAGACGCCAAGCAAACGCATATTTCCGGACCTTCGCACGCATCCCATACGAAGGACAAGGTCAAAAGACCGCATCCAACGCTGAATCATAATTACAGTTTCGACCGTTTTGTGGTCGGCGCTTCGAATCAGTTTGCCCACGCAGCATCAGTATCCGTCGCCGAGCAGCCAGCCAAGAATTATAACCCTCTCTTTATTTACGGGGGCGTTGGACTGGGCAAGACGCATCTTCTCAATGCCATAGGACTGCGCACATTATCTCTCTATCCGGATAAGAATGTTGTTTATGTATCTGCAGAGGCATTCATGAATGAACTCATAAACTCCATTCGTTTCGATATGATGCCGAAATTCAGAGACAAATTCAGAAATATTGAATGCCTGCTCATTGACGATATCCAGTTTATCGCCGGAAAAGAAAGGACACAGGAAGAATTCTTCCATACTTTCAATACCCTTCATGATTCAGGAAAACAGATCGTCGTGACAAGCGATAAATTCCCAAAAGAAATACCTAATTTGGAAGGACGGCTCCGTTCCCGTTTTGAGTGGGGTCTCATCGCTGACATTCAACCACCGGAAATAGAAACTAAAATTGCCATTATTTCCAAAAAGGCTCAAGAAAACAACATCCATCTCCCGGACAACGTTGCCTACTATATCGCTTCTCAGGCAGAGTCCAATATCCGCGAAATGGAAGGCTTTTTGCTCCGTATTGTCGCATTTTCCTCCCTGAAGCAGCGGCCAATCGATATCGATCTTGTAAAGGAAGTTCTCAAACATATGATCCGACATACAGTTAAAGAGGATATCCCTATCGATGACATCCTGAAAACCGTTGCCGCAAAGATGGGAGTAAAAGTCAGTGATATAAAATCTCCGAAGAAAAATAAGAACATTGCCATGGCCCGGCAGATTGCCATGTATCTGGCCAGAAAACTGACGCCGGCCTCATTCCCGGACATCGGTGAGAAAATCGGCAAGCGTGACCATTCGACCGTCATATATGCCTGCAATAAAATCGAGCAGCTCATGACCAACGATTTACAACTGCGTCACTGGATAGAAGAAATAGAGGAGATTATTACTCGTCAGACTTAACAGATCATAGACAGGTGTTATCAACAGCTTTTTTCTTGACAACATATTGTACTAATTAATGATTTGTTATTTATTATATTTATAAACAGGCCCTTTTACTAAAACTAGTTTTTTAAATTTAAGAAACTATCTAAAAACAATATAGCCCAGGGGGATGTTATGGAATTCAATATCAAGAGAAATACCTTGTTGAACGGTATTCAAAAAACATTGGGAATCGTTGAACGAAAAACCACCATTCCTATCCTGAACAATATTTTGATCCGTACGGAGGATTCCCGGATTAAAATCGTAGCCACCGATAAGGAAATGGGACTGATTTCCCGGTACGATGCAGAAATCCTGCAGCCCGGTGAGATTACCCTGTCTGCTAAAAAACTTCATGAAATGGTCCGTGAACTTCAGGGAGAAGATATTCATCTCTTAAAAAGCGACAACCATCAGGTGACCATGACGTCCCAGAAGGTATTGTACAAGATACACGGCCTTCCTGCCGACGACTACCCGAATGTCCTGGAAATGGATGATATAAAATATTTCAATATTTCTGGGCAGGTTTTATCAGGCTTGATTAAAGAGACCTTGTTCGCCGTGTCCACAGATGAGATGAGGCCCAACTTAAACGGCGTCTTCTTTGAAACGGAAGACTCGGTGAATGGCCCACGGTTGAAAATGTCGGCAACAGACGGTCACCGTTTGGCCATGGCCTACAGCCAGCCAGGAGAACATGGCGGATTGATCCTGGAAAAAGGGGTGATTATACCCCGCAGGGGGCTGATGGAAATACGGAAACTGGTGGACGACGAAGAAGGAGATGTTTTCATCGGCGTCGATCATGGCATGTTCTTTGTGAAAACGAAGGATACGACTTTAAAGATCAGCATGATCGACGGTGAATATCCTGATTATCGCCGGGTGATACCGCTGGATAAAGGGGCGATGCTACGGTTCGGCAAAAACGGTTTTCTCCATGCCCTCAAAAGAATGAATGTTATGTCTTCGGAACGATATAACGGAGTCATTCTGACGCTGGCGGCAAACCGGCTGGTTATGAATTCAACCAATCCGGATGTGGGCGAGGCCAATGATGAAATAGAAATAGCTTATGAAGGCGAAGAGTTGCGTGTGGGATACAATGTCAATTACCTGATCGACGCAATTGAGGTGGTTGATGATGCAGATGTCCTGTTTGAATTGCGTGCGGGAATGAAACCGGGCATGATAAGGGCGGTGGGGGATGATCATTATTCTTGTGTGGTCATGCCCTTAAAGGTTTAGTTATTTTATAGAGTTAAAATAAAAATACCAACAGGAGAATCATCGGGAAGTATTATGACGGATAATTACGGTGCGGATAGTATCAAAGTACTCGAAGGTCTGGAAGCGGTTCGCAAAAGACCGGCCATGTACATCGGGTCTACAGGTAAAGATGGGCTGCATCACTTGGTGTATGAAGTGGTGGACAATAGTATCGATGAAGCGGCAGCCGGCTTCTGTGATACTATTGTTGTTAAAATTCGGATGGATAACAGTATAACCGTGGATGATAACGGCCGGGGTATACCGGTCGATATCCATAAAACGGAGGGTGTATCCGCAGCCGAAGTCGTTTTGACCAAACTTCATGCCGGAGCAAAATTTTCCAACGACAGCTACAAGATATCCGGCGGTCTCCACGGCGTCGGCGTTTCTGTGGTGAATGCCCTGTCAACTTACCTGGATTTGGAAGTAAGAAGGGAAGGAAACGTTTATACGCAATCCTATCGTAGCGGCGTTCCCGTGGCACCCTTAGAAGCGATAGGAAAGACTCGCGGCAGGGGAACGACAGTTACTTTCAAACCGAATGAGGAGATTTTTGAGGAAACGGAGTACAACTTCGATATTCTTGCCAATCGCCTGCGTGAACTGGCTTTTCTTAATTCCGGGGTTAAGATTAACCTCTTGGACGAACGGAGCGACCGCTCAGCCGAATTTGTCTATAAAGGCGGGATCGTATCTTTTGTGGAATACCTCAATAGAAACAAAAAAGTCCTTCATAAATCGCCTATTTATGTAAATGGTTCCCGTGAGGACTGCGAGGTGGAGGTAGCCCTCCAATACAACGATACGTATGCGGAAAATATTTTTTCCTTTGCGAACAGCATCAATACCACAGAGGGCGGCACCCATATGATCGGTTTCCGGTCGGCTCTGACCAGGGTGTTTAATAATTACGCGACCAGCAACAACTTGCTTAAAGGGAGCAAAGAATCCCTCAAGGGTGAGGACCTGCGCGAGGGACTGACCTGTATCATCAGCGCCAAAGTGAGAAATCCTCAGTTTGAAGGACAGACCAAGACGAAACTTGGCAACAGCGAGGTCAAGGGTCTTGTGGAAGGAATCGTCTACGAAAAGATAGGGATGTATCTTGAGGAAAATCCGGCTATTGCCAAGCAGATTCTAGGTAAGTGCATGGAAGCGGCGCGTGCGCGTGAGGCGGCCCGCCGGGCGCGGGAACTGACCCGGCGAAAAAGCGCCCTGGAGGTTGGATCGCTGCCGGGTAAGTTGGCTGATTGTCAGGAACGGGATCCTGCAAGAAGCGAACTGTATCTGGTCGAGGGGGATTCGGCTGGCGGTTCTGCTAAGCAGGGACGCGACCGGAAAAATCAGGCCATCTTACCGCTCAGGGGCAAGGTGCTGAACGTGGAAAAGGCCCGGTTCGACAAGATGCTGCAAAATGAAGAAATAAAAGTTATTGTGACCGCCCTCGGCACGGGTATCGGCAAGGAAGACTATGATATCAGCCGTATCCGCTACCATAAGATCATTCTGATGACGGATGCCGATGTGGACGGTCTCCACATACGGACGCTTCTTCTGACTTTCTTTTTCCGGCAGATGCGGGAGGTGATCGAACGCGGTTATCTTTATATCGCCCAGCCGCCTCTCTTCCGCATCGCTGACAAGAAAAAAGAGATCTATATTACGGACGAAGAAAAGATGCGCGAGCACATCCTGGAAAACGGCGTCGGCCGGATGCAACTGGTGACGGAAGAAAATGAACAGTTACCGGTTACGGGCAGCCGTTTTATGGGATTGATCAAACGGGCCATCCGGATTGAAACGATTCTCGATAAATTCGAAAAAGAGGAAAAAGACCGGATGATTATAAGAACATTGGCGGCGGATATGAATCTGTCGGACGGGGATTTCAAGTCAGAGATCACCCTGAAGACAGTGGCCGAGAGAACGGCCGCCGCTGCCGGCAGTGAGGTTGTGAATCATGCCATTGAAGTGGACCCCGATCACGGCGGCTTAAAGATTGTATTTACCATCAGCAGGGATGGCAGAACCTCAAGGACTTGCATTGACCGGGATATCCTGCGGGCGCCCCGCTTCATCGAGATGAAAAGCCACTTGATGGCTGTGGCCGTCATGGGTAAACCGCCTTACCGGGTCCATTTGGAGGAGTCGAACGACTATCTCCAGGCCGATTCGTTGACCGACCTGGTCAATCAGGTTATGGAAACGGGACGTAAAGGGGTGTCCATCCAGCGGTACAAGGGTTTGGGTGAAATGAACCCGGGGCAGCTCTGGGAAACGACCATGAATCCAGATAAAAGAACGCTCCTGCAGGTCCGGGTGGACGATGCCATCATTGCCGATGAAATCTTCACGACGCTGATGGGCGACCAGGTCGAACCGCGGAAGGACTTTATCTATAAAAATGCCCTCTACGCCTCGAATCTCGATATGTAATCAGAAACAGGAGTTTTAATACATGGAAGAGTTGCAGCAAAAGCTGGTACCCGTAAATATTGAAGATGAAATGAAGAAGTCCTATATGGACTATGCAATGAGCGTTATTATCGGCCGGGCTATTCCGGATATCCGCGACGGCCTGAAACCCGTGCATCGCCGGGTGTTGTTTGCCATGGCCGAAATGGGCAACCGCTGGAATCGTCCTTATAAAAAATCGGCTCGCATCGTCGGCGACATCATCGGTAAGTATCATCCCCACGGAGATTCGGCAGCCTACGACACAATCGTCCGCATGGCCCAGGACTTCAGCATGCGTTACATGCTCATCGACGGACAGGGGAATTTCGGCTCCATTGATGGTGACCCACCTGCAGCCATGCGTTATACGGAAGTGCGTATGGCCCGTATTGCCGAGGAACTGCTAGCGGACCTGGATAAGGATACGGTCAATTTTGTACCCAATTACGATGAGTCGATGGAAGAACCGACAGTCCTGCCGTCCAAGATTCCCACACTTCTTCTGAACGGTTCGGCAGGTATCGCCGTAGGTGTGGCGACGAATATCCCACCCCATAACATCAAGGAAGTCATCAACGGGACCATAGCAGTCATACATAATCCGGAGATCAGCATCGATGAACTGATTACGCACATTCCCGGACCCGATTTCCCCGGCGCCGGTTTCATCAACGGACGGGATGGCATCCTGTCCGCCTATCACACGGGGCGGGGCATTATCCGCATCCGGGCCCGCGCCCTTATCGAGCGCAACGCACGCAGCGACCGGGAAAGCATCGTCGTCACCGAATTGCCCTATCAGGTGAACAAGGCGAATCTCATTGAAAAAATATCGGAGCTTGTCAAAGAGAAGAAGATCGAAGGGATATCCGATCTCCGGGATGAATCGGATCGCGAGGGCATCCGGATCGTTATCGACCTGAAACGGGACGAAGCCTCCGCCATCGTTCTCAACCAGCTCTACAAGCACACCCAGATGGAGAACACCTTCGGCATCATCATGCTGGCCATTGAGAACAACCAGCCGCGGGTTTTCAATCTAAAAGAGATTCTCCTGTCCTTCATCGATTTCCGTAAACAAGTCGTAACCCGTCGGACCCGTTTTGAACTGGCCAAGGCCAAAGATCGGGCCCATATTTTAGAAGGCTTGATCATCGCCCTGGGTCGGATCGATGAGGTCATTGCCGTGATCAAAGGCGCGGCGAATCCCCTTGAGGCCTCGGCAGCCCTGTGCAGCACGTTCAGCCTGACCGAAGCCCAGGCCAAGGCTATCTTGGAGATGCGTCTCCAGCGCCTGACCGGTCTCGAGCGAAGCAAAATCGACGAGGAGTATGCCGAATTAAGCAGGCAGATCTTGTATTTGCAGGGTCTTCTGGACGATCCTCAAAAAATCCTTGATGTTATTGTTAAGGAACTGGAGGAGATCAAAGGCAAATACGGCGATGAGCGCCGGACCGAGATCGTCACGAGCACCGAAGATATCGACATTGAAGACATGATTGTCGAAGAGGACATGGTCGTGACGATTTCCCATACAGGCTATATCAAGCGCAACGCCGTCAGCCTGTATAAAAGCCAGCGCCGTGGCGGCCGGGGCAAAGTGGGTATGGGGACCAAGGAAGAGGATTTTGTGGAGAAGATCTTCATCGCCTCGACTCACCACTACATCCTCATCTTTACAAGCCTGGGCCGGGTCTATTGGCTGAAAGTCTATCAGATTCCCCAGGCCGGCCGGGCCGCCAAGGGCAAGGCGATCGTCAACCTCGTCAACCTGTCGCCGGGTGAGCGGCTGGCAGCGATTTTGCCCGTCAAGGAGTTCACCGATGACCGGTACGTCGTCATGGTGACAAAGAAAGGCGTTATCAAAAAGACGAGCCTGGCGGCTTATTCCAATCCGCGCAGTACCGGCATCATTGCCATTTCCATTGATGAAAACGACGAATTGATGGATGTCCAGCAGACCATGGGAAACCAGGACATCTTCCTTGCTACTCGGCAGGGCAAATCTATCCGCTTCAAAGAAGAGGATGTTCGGGATGTAGGAAGGACGGCACGCGGCGTCCGGGGCATTACCATGGAGAAGGACGACACACTTGTCGGCGCTGAGATTCCTGCTGAAGGGAACACCATCGTTACGGTAACAGAGAAGGGCTTTGGCAAGCGAACAGTGGTGGAAGAATACCGCCTGCAGAGCCGGGGCGGAAAGGGGACGATCAACCTCAAGACGGTGCCCCGCGTTGGGCTCGTTTCCGGGATCTGCCAGGTCGTGGGTGATGAAGATATTATCCTCATCAGCAATGCCGGCAAGATCATCCGCCTGCGCGTCGAAGAGGTTCCCCTGATCCACCGCAGCACTCAGGGCGTGAAGCTCATCGACCTGGAAGAGAACGAACAGCTTGTCGGGCTTGCCCGGGCGGACCGTGACACGGACGAAGGGGATGGATCGGCGGGAGAAGGCGATGAGTTGCCTGAAGGTGCAGAGGGCAACGGCGAACCGGAAGAGGCATAGACGTTTAAAAGCGATATCAGGGGGGGCATTCAGGCCTAGAGGCGGTAAATATGCTGAAAGGAAAGAACCCCCCTTATACATTTGTCGATCACACGGCGGACTGGGGATTTGACGTCTTTGGCGCGACACGGAGAGACTTGTTCCGCCATGCCGCTCAGGCTCTGTTTGACATGATATCGCCGTGTTCCAATATTGCCGGGCGGGAAGAGAGGCCTGTCGAAATCCTGGGGTCGGACCTGGACGACCTGTGGATCAACTATCTTCGCGAACTGCTCTATTTGTATAACGGCACGGGCTTTCTCATTCATGCGGTGGAGATCCTCCATTTCAGTCCCAAACACCTCTCGATGATTGTCAAGGGCGAACCATTCGATCCAAAAATTCATGAAATAATTAATGAAATTAAGGCGGTCACCTATCATCAGGCAAAGGTTGCCCGGACAAATAACGGATGGTCAGGCCGTTTCATCGTCGATGTATAAGGACGTGTTATGCTGAAAAAAATCGATGGCTTTCGCTGGGAAATCCCAAAGACCGGAGGGATGAAGGTTCCCGGCCGTATCTATACAAGCGAGCGCCTGATCAAGACCATGGGAACCGATGAAAGTTCGAAGCAGGTCGCCAATGTCGCCCATCTGCCCGGTATAGTCGAATATTCCCTGGCCATGCCCGATGTCCATTGGGGTTACGGATTTCCTATCGGCGGCGTGGCGGCTTTCGATATGGATGAGGGTATCATTTCGCCCGGCGGCGTGGGATATGATATTAACTGCGGTTGCCGCGTCCTGACAACGAAACTCTTCCATGAAGAGATCAAGAACCGGCTGCCCGATCTTGTCACAGCCCTCTTCCAGAACATTCCATCCGGTGTCGGTTCCAAGGGGCCCCTTAAGCTGTCGCACAGGGAAGAAAGGCAGGTTCTCACAGAGGGGTCGGCCTGGGCTGTCCGTCAGGGTTTTGGGACGCCGGAGGACCTGGAGGCGACAGAAGACGGTGGTGTCATGGCTGGAGCCGATCCTGATAAGGTCAGCGACCGTGCCCTTGAGCGGGGTCGGCCGCAGCTGGGGACTCTGGGTTCGGGCAACCATTTCCTTGAAATTGAAATCGTATCGGATATTTACGATGAAGTAACTGCAGCGGCCTTTGGGTTGGTGAAAGGTCAGGTCACGGTTTTCCTTCACAGCGGATCCAGGGGATTGGGCTATCAGGTCTGTGACGACTATCTCGCCCGTATGGTCAAGCAAATCGACAAACTGGATTTTTCCCTTCCGGATCGTCAACTTGCCTGCGCCTATATTGCAACTCAGGCCGGCCGGGACTATCTTGCCGCCATGGCCTGTGCCGCAAATTACGCCTGGGCGAACCGGCAACTTCTCGCCCACTGGAGCCGAGAGACGTTCCAGCGAGTTTTACATAAATCGCCTCAGCAATTGGGTATGCGTCTCCTCTATGATGTCTGTCACAACATCGCAAAAATCGAAAAGTTTCCTGTTGGAGGATCTGTGGTTGAACTCTGCGTTCACCGTAAAGGGGCGACCCGTTCGCTGCCGGCCGGGCATGCTGCCGTACCGAAACCGTATCGCACTGTTGGCCAGCCCGTTCTTATTCCAGGTGACATGGGAACAGGGTCCTACATCCTTGTGGGGACGGAAAAAGCCTATACAGATACGTTCGGGAGCGCCTGCCACGGCGCCGGGCGTGTCATGAGCCGTACCCAGGCCATGAAATCGAGTCGGGGCCGCGCCATTGCAAAGGAGATGGCCGATCTGGGCGTCCTAGTCATGGCAAGCGGCAAAGGCACCCTCCAGGAAGAGATACCCGATGCCTACAAGCGGGTCGATGACGTTGTCGAAGTCGTCCATCAGGCGGGACTGGCCCGAAAAGTGGCGCGGTTAAGGACCGTGGCCTGTATCAAGGGATGAAGGCCACGGTCCCTTTGGATTTCAAATCATTCTCACGCCTCTGCCGTCTGGTTCCATTTGGCTTTCAGATCGAGCGATTCTCCTGTAAATAATTCAACATCCATAATTTTCAAGTCTTCGGCTACGAGCGGCCTGAACTGCATGTGGGCAAAAATGTCCTTTTCAAGGTCGATACCCGGCGCGATCTCGATGAGGGTGAAACCTTCCGGCCTCTGCTGGAATACGCACCTTTCCGTCACATAGATGGCATGCTTCCCGATTTCCCTGGCATATTCACCCGAAAAATTGATCTGGTTGATGGTGGACTTGAACTTGACGGAACTGCCTTCCTGCTTGATCTTCAATTGACCGTCTTCAAAGGCGATATCGAGTTCCTTGCCGCCCGTGAAGGTCGTCAGGAATACGACCTGCTTCGAATTCTGTGTAATATGGGCAAATCCGCCGATGCCGGCGATCAATTTACCGAACTTGCTGATGTTCACACTGCCGTTGGGGTCGATTTCCGCGGCGCCGACAAACGCGAGATCCAAAACGCCCCCATCGTAGGCGTCAAAAAGGTGGGCCTGCTCCATGATGGCTTCGGGATTCATAGACTCTCCGAAAGCCACTGAGGCGCCCGGGACACCGCCGATAGGCCCGGTCTCCACCGTGAAGAGCAGGCTGTCGGCAATGCCCTCCTGTTGGGCGACGGTGCCGACAAGATCCGGCATGCCCACGCCAAGGTTGATGACGACATCGGGTTTGAGTTCCTGCGCTGCCCGGCGGGCGATAATCCAGTCTTCCATATTCCGCGTCGCATTTGCCCCAACGGAAAGCTCGACCAGCTTTTCATTATGCTTGTGGACGTACTCTTTCGGCAGGAGGATTTCACCCGTGTAGGAGGGATTGTAGACCTCGATGCGATTGACCTGCTGGTTCGGGGCAACGACGATATAATCGACCATGAATCTCGGCACTTTCACGGCATGCGGATTGGCCTTGATGTCGCTCAGCCGCTCCACCTGGCATATCACGGTGCCGCCGTTTGCCTTGGTGGCCTGTGCATAGGCCAGAATATCCAGGATGGCCGCCTCCTTCTCCGAGGTGATATTTCCGAGAGGATCTGCCGTTGTTCCCCGGATAAAACAGACATCGATTTTAGGTGTCCGGAAAAAGAGATATTCCTTGCCGTCGATCACCATGACCTCGGACCAGTTGTCTTTTGCGCTGGAATTCAATTTCCCGCCGCCGTATCGAGGATCGCAGAACGTTTTGAGGCCGATCGGCGTGATGATACCGGGCTTCTTGCCTGCCGAAGCCCTGGTCAGGTGGGACATGATGCCCAGGGGGAGATTATAGGCCTCGAATTTTTCCTCCAGGGCCATCTTGATGAGGTTGGGTGAGGTCAGCCAGTATGATAGAATGACCTTTTTACAGAAACCGTCATGCCCGAATCGTTCCGTGCCCATGTGCTTGCCCCTGGCGCCGCCCAAGGCATTCCACAGGGTCAGGTCCCGGGGCTCTCCTGTTTCCAGAAAGCGGTTCTCCAGGGCAATCGTAAGATCATCCGGGTAAAGCAGCATGCCGAACGTAATGATGCCGATCGTCGATCCTGAGTTAACAAGTTTTGCCGCGTCCTCTGCCGTAATGACTTTCGGTACTTTAGACATCCCTCTTCATTCCTCCTTTATGTTCCGGCTCAATGCTTGTTCCGATTAAGCCTGTTCAACGACGATAACGACACCTCCCTGACTCTTGAGAAATTATATCCAGGTTCAGGACATAGTCTTCAATGGGGGACTTTTCAAGAACAAAGTCCATCAGAGGGTTTACCATGATGATATCACAACCGATTGCCAGGCCTACCCGGAGCTTGATTCTTGATGCCGTCAGGCCTCGATGCAGGCTGCATGCGCATACTTTTTGACATTGCTGGGCATTAAGGGAGAAAAATGCATGTTTTGAAGGCTGTACGATCAACAGAAAATTTGCTATTCTCTCAATCTCCGAATTCCTTACAAACATAATCCGCCCGCTGTCTTTAACCCTGTGTCCGTTGGATGCAGTGCACATTGCATATAGCAAGGAAAAAGTATCAGGAGGAGCACCATGACCAAATCAGCCGAAACGAATATCGAATTAACGAAGATGTTTCACACCCGGCTCCCCTTTACGGCGGAACTGGGGCTGGAAGTGGTGTCTGCGGCACCGGAAAAGGTCGTGATTCTTGCCCATTGGGCTGCCCAGCGTTGCACCGTTGGCGGGGCATTGCACGGCGGCTATTTGATGGCAGTGGCCGACTCGGCCGGAGGCGGATGCGCTGGCCTCAATCTGCCCCCGGGCTCCTCGACGTCAACGATTGAATCGAAAACAAATTTTTTCCGAGGCGTTAAGGAAGGAGTGATAACGGCTGTGGCCTCTCCGATTCACGTCGGCCGGATGACGATTGTGGTACAAACGGATATCACGGATGAGGCGGGAAATCTTGTCACTCGGACCATTCAGACACAGGCGGTTCTTTTGCCAAAACGACAAGATGGCTGATCACGAATGAGTTTTTTTATCAGAGCATTGGCTATGGCTTCAAGATGGATAAAATAAAATACGTTTACTGTTTGCCGGGGCAGGGATAATTGTTTTGAAATGGGAAGTTGTTCTCATCGTTTTGGTTGCCGCAGCCTTTCATGCAGGCTGGAACGCTTTAATGAAGGCCGAATCGGACAGCCTGCTCAATACGACGCGTATAATGGCCGGCGGCGGCATGGGATTGCCCTCTGGGCAATGACAATGGCACCGATTGCCCTGGTGGCAGCTTTGCGGGAAACATCCATTCTTTTTGGGACGCTTCTTGCGGTATTCACGTTGAAGGAACGCATCACGTCGTTTCGTTGTTTGTCGATCGCATTGATTGCAGCAGGCACTGTTGCCATAAAGATTTCCTGATAAATGAAAGGAGAAGAGCTGTGTTGAAACAAAAGGTGTCGGTAAGAGGGGAACGGATAAACTGCTATGTCAAACACATTACGTCACCGATTGGGGAACTCAGCCTATATGCAAGCGAATCCGCCCTGATCGGCCTGTTTTTCCCTAATGTGTCCCATGCCGAACAAGCTAAAGTTTTCCCCGGAGCAAAAGAGAAGGATCACGATATCCTCTCGCGGGCGGCGCGGGAATTGACGGCCTATTTTGCCGGGAACCTGAAACGATTTACCGTGCCCGTTGCCCTGTCCGGGACGGATTTCCAGAAAGCGGTTTGGCAAAACCTGCAAACTATCCGCTTTGGGGAATTGCGGAGCTATGGCGATGTTGCCTGCTCCATCGGGCGGCCCAGGGCGGTCCGGGCTGTCGGCGGCGCCATCGGCAGCAATCCCGTGGCTATCATCATCCCATGCCACCGGGTTATTGGGTCGGACAGAACCTTGACCGGATTTGGCGGCGGCCTGGATACCAAACAGGCCCTTCTTGGCGTTGAGGGGCACATGGTTGACTTAGGGAAGATCATTCGCCATCGTTGATCACGGAACTTGTTTCAGCTCCTGCTGTTATCAGAGAGTAGGAGTTCGATGGCAACGAGCATACAATAACCCGTGCCGGCCTGAATGAGTGGATTTAAAGATCGGGGTAATTCAGTGATGTCTACCGGAGGGTTTTCCCGTGTGCGGCGAAAACCCTCCGGTAATATAAAACTTTAGGCTGCGGCCGGGCCCGTCACAAAGCCTTTGGAGGGCGGACCTGTATCAGCGGGTGTGCCTGCGATCTGCGCCAGGTAAGCGGCGCCCAGCTTTTTGAGGTGATCGCTGACGTTGTCAAAATAGTTATAGTGGATCTGTTCCTGATCGATAATGGTTTCAAACAGTTTCATGCTGATGCTGTCGCCGTTTTCGCGGCAGACCAGGAGAAATTGGTTGTATGCATCTATCGTTTTATCTTCCCGCATGGCGTCGAAGGGAAAAATCGCTTCTACTTTCTGTCCCTTTTCCACCTTGCCGTCCAGTTCGGTTGTCGGCTCGCCGCCCAGCTCCTTGATTCGCTCGGCAAACATTTCCGCATGGCGCATCTCGTCGATGGCGATGAGTTTGACCTTGGCGGCCAGATCGCCGTAGTCCATATCATCAAGATTGTAATGCTGGTTCATGTACTGATGAATCGCCGTCAATTCCATGGAACGTGCCTTGTTCAAGACGTCGATCACCTTGATCTTCCTTTGATCACGAGAACTTGAGGCCATATGTCTTTCCTTTCTGTGTGATGAAAAGTTGCGACTGTGGGTCTGTTGAAAAACGCCCACCTGAGGCGTTGTGCTGCAAGTCTCGTCAATCGACGTACGAAAAAGTACGCCTCATTCCTTGGCTTTTGCACGCCTAGCATCTGGACATTTTTGAACAGCCCACTCAAAATCGACTTTTTCAACAGACTCACTGCTGATGAAATCGAAAGAGCAGCAACACCTTCTCTCAAGATGGTTCCATATCTAAAATGGCTTAATAATTCAAGAGAATTCCCTAGAAAAAAAGACTGGCATTTTCCGTGGCGATTAGATAGTAAAATCGCTTGCAAATTAAAATGAACCCCGGAACTTGTCCGAAATGCATACGGAGATATCAGCTGCCGGGACCAGAGGAGCTTTTACCATGTCAGCAGAGAAGCACACCAAGCAATTCCGTGGGGCGTCTAAATATATCCTGGATGACGAACTGGCTAAGATTGTTAATGTCTCCATGGCACTGGAAATGCCTTTATTGCTCAAGGGAGAGCCGGGAACAGGCAAGACGATGCTGGCCCACGCCATTGCCGAAAACCTGCAGATGCCCCTGCTTATATTGAACGTCAAATCCAGTATGAAACTGATTGAAGCTCTGTATCAGTACGATACGCTTACACGTCTTAACGACAGCCGTTTCGGCGATTCCAAGCGAAACGTGAGCAACATCGAGGCTTATATCAAAATGGGGAAGATCGGACAGGCATTTACGGCGGGTGAGCGAACCGTTCTCCTCATTGATGAAATCGACAAGGCCGATACGGACTTTCAGGACGATATGCTTGACGTACTTGATCAGATGCAATTCGATATCATCGAAATCGACAAGACGGTCAAGGCCAAGAATCGGCCCGTAATCGTTATTACGTCAAACGCCAAGAAGGACCTCTCCGATCCTTTCCTTGGACGTTGCAACTTCCACCATATCGCCTTTCCGGACCAGGATATGATGCGCCTGATCGTAGACGTCCATTTCCCGAAACTGGACGAAGAATTGCTCAACGCAAGTATCTCGACATTTTACAAGCTCCGGGAACTTCGGGGCATTGAGAAGAAGCCAGCCACGAGGGAACTGATCAACTGGATAAGGGCTCTCAAGAGCGATCCCGATTTCAAGCCCAAGGCCCTGCAGCAGGGTAAAGTGCCCTTCTTGGGGATTCTCTTCAAGAAAAGCGCGGATCTTGTCCAGGCGGCCCAGCAGGTCGCCCGTACCAGGATATGAGGTAGGCCCTTGTTTGTTGAATTCTTTTATACGCTGCGGGACCGGGGAATTCCCGTCTCGCCGACGTCCTTTCTGCGATTGCAGAAAGTTCTGCATATGGGGCTCGTCCACTCTCTCGACGACTTCTATACTGCTGCCCGGTCCATACTCGTGAAGAGCGAGCGTTATTTCGACACCTACGACCAGATTTTCGCCCACCATTTCAAGGGCGTTTCCTTTGAAGATCCGACGGCCGTTGAACTGACGGAAATCGCCCGGGCCATGCTCGATGAATGGCTGAAAAAACCGGAGGATATGGCCCGCGCTCTCGGTCTGGATGAAGCGGAATTAAAGAAGATGACCCCGGAAGAACTGATACAATATTTCCTGGATCGTCTCAAGGACCAGACCGAGGCCCATCACGGCGGCAATCGCTGGATCGGAACGGGAGGAACGTCGCCTGTGGGCCATTCCGGTTTTCATCCTGGAGGCATGCGTGTAGGCGGCCGGTCCATGAATAAATCCGCAATCAAAGTTGCCTTGGAGCGCCGTTATCGCGACTATTCCCAGGAGGGGCCCTTGACGGAATCGCAAATGGCCGAGGCCCTTAAAAAATTAAGGCGCCTGACGCCAACCGGTCCCAAGGACATTGTTAATGTTGATAAAAACCATTTATGAAACCATGCGCAACGCCGGCGAAATCGAGATCATCTTTGATCGCCGTCTGTCCGACCGTCTGAAAATTATCCTGCTTATCGATAACGGCGGCTGGTCCATGGACCCATATATCCACATTGTACAGACGCTATTTCATTATGCCAATGCACAGTTCAAGGACTTGAAGATTTTCTATTTCCACAACACCATATACAGCCATGTCTGGTCCGACCCGCAGCGGCATTTGAAACCGGAAGCCATAGACGATTTCATCCGCCGCGATCCGGAAACGCGGCTGGTCATCGTTGGAGATGCTAGTATGGCTCCTTATGAGCTGATGCACTCAAGCGGTGCCATCTATATCGATCAAAAGCCTTCCGGCCCCAGCTTGGAACGGCTCCGTTTTCTGGCCAATACCTTCCGCCATGCCGTTTGGCTGAATCCCATGGCGGCTCATGAATGGGAATACACCTGGTCAACCGAGGCCATCCGGAAGATTTTTCCGATGTTTGAGCTGACCCTGGACGGTTTGGAAAAGGCGGTGCAGCACCTCACAGCGAAGCACTAATCCCATCCGTATCCATCACGCCCTTCTCTGAGCGGAAGAATGTATATGCTGGAATCTTTTATTGAAAATCTCGCAGGCTTCCTCCACGGCTCCGTATTTTTGGCGGTGCTGGCTGCGTATCTGGGTGGTGTCCTGATCAGTTTAACGCCCTGCATGTATCCCGTTGCGCCGATCACCGTAGCGTTCATCGGTGCCCATGGCGGTGGCTCCCGTTGGCGGGCAGGGCTTCTGTCCCTGGTCTATGTTGTCGGCCTTGCCCTGACCTATGCTGCCCTGGGTGTTATAGCGGCGCTCACGGGCAAGCTCTTCGGCCAGATTCAGACCAGTCCCTGGATTCTGGTGGGCATGGCCAATGTATTTATCCTTATGGGACTTTCCATGCTGGATGTTATTCATATCCCCTGGCGGGTCCCGGGGTTCATCAACCGGCTTCAGCCCCGTGAGCAGACGAAAGGGCTCGCCGGTGCTTTCGCGGTGGGCGCCGCCTCGGGTCTGGTCATGGGGCCCTGCACGGCTCCGGCGCTGGCCGTGATTCTGAGCTACACCGCCACGGCTCAGAATGTTCCCCTGGCCGCAGGGCTTTTGTTCGTGTTTGCGCTTGGCATGGGAACCCTGCTTATCATACTGGGCGTATTTGCCGGCATCCTGGTAAATTTACCGAAAGCAGGCCAGTGGATGCAGCGCATCAGCCAACTGTGCGGTTGGATCATGATTGTCATGGGGGAATATTATCTTGTCCAGGCCGGTATGGTGTGGGGTTGAATGAAAAGTAGAGGATATTGATATGCAAAGAAAACTGGTGGTGTTAGCGTTAATGCTTGCTCTTGTCCTGTCGTTTTCAAGCTGCAGCCCCGATCAGGATCAGCAGGACCGGTCTGCTGCGGGAAGACAGGAGATGGCCGGGACTCTCGATTTTTCACTCCAGGATTTGCAGGGTAAAACCTTCCGGATGAAGGATTATTCCGGTAAAACGATCCTGATGGTTTTTGGAACGACCTGGTGCCCGTCATGCCGCTCCGAAATCCCTCATTTTAAGGATATATACACAAAATACACCCCGAAAGGGCTGACTGTTGTCTATGTGAACATTCAGGAGCCAGGGGAAAAGGTGTCCCGCTTCAGCGCCAAATACCAACTTCCCCTACCGGACGCTGCTCGATCTTTCCGGTGACGTGGCTAATGCTTATGGCATTCGCGGGGTGCCCTCCATGATCCTCTTGAAGGACGGGCAGCTGGTCACCCGAGATTATCGCCTCATTGACGCTTATCTGGCAAGACTCTTCCCGGGATAGTACAGAGTCCCGGGGAGTTTCGATATCTTTGCCATTGGACGGGGGACGCGGTGATCAGAATTGTCGCGTCCCCCGTTTTGTTTCAGTCTTTCCCCTCTCTTCTGGTTCAGTAGACCTGTTTATACAACGTGGCCACTTCACCCGGGTCCGTGACGGGCCGAGCGTTGAAAAGTGCCGCGGTATCGCAGATGGCATGAAAGGCTGCCAGATCCAGCCCTTCTTCCGGAACGCCAACCTCGCGTAGCTTCAAGGGGTGCCCGGATTCGCGCATAAGGTTTTCGACGGCGTCGGCAGCGGCCAGGGCGGCGCTGCGATCGTCAAGGCCGGAAGTATGGATGCCCAGGGCCTGCGCGGCCAGAACTAGTTTATCCGCGGCAAAGTCGACGTTAAAACGCATCACCGCAGGCAAGGCGATACCGCAGGCGGCCCCGTGGGGGACGTTGTACAGAATACCCAGGGTATGTGCCATGGCGTGGGCCAGGCCGACCTGGGCGATGGTGAAGGCCCAACCGGCCATGGTGGCGGCGATCTGCAACTGATTCCGGGCCTTTTCGTCCTGCGGATTTGCCATGACCCGGGGCAGGTTTTCCCGGAGAAGGCGGATGGCATGGAGAGCCTGGCCGTCACAGATGGGCTGGGCCATGATGCTGGTCAGGGCCTCCACCGCATGGGTCATGGCGTCCATGGCTGTTGTGGCCGTCAGCATGGGCGGCAATCCGACGGTAAAGGTCGGATCGAGGATGGCCGTATTGGGTATGATGTGCGGGTCTACGATGAAGACCTTTCGTCCCGCCGTTTTAGACTTGATGACGGCGATATTGGTGACCTCGCTGCCTGTTCCGGACGTTGTCGGAATGACGATATGGGGGACCTGGGGCTCCTGGAGGCGGTTGATGGCGATATGCTCGTTAGCCTTGCCCCCGTTTTTCAATGTTACGCAGACGGCCTTCCCTGTATCGATGACGCTGCCGCCACCAACACTGACGATGCAGTCGGCCTGGAGACTCCTTGCCATGGCGACAGCCTGATCAACGATCTCCAGGTCCGTATCCTGGGCGATGCCGTCGAAAACGCCGACACAAAACTCGACAAGGGCCTCCTCCACTTTCCGGATGAGCCCTGCCTGCCGTACACCCGGATCGGTGAGGACCATGGCCCGCCGACAGCCAAGCTGGACGACTTCCTTATAGATCGAGGCAAGTGTGCCGTGCCCGGATATGACCCGTGTGGGGCAGTCATACTGGACGAAGGCGATCTTCGTGTCGTCCGAGAGGCATGACATGGTGAAATTGCTTTCCACCGCGGCAAAGGAATTGACATGGAGACGCTTGATCTGGGTGTATTCGGCAAGACCTGCTGCGCCCAGTTCCCGACCCACGCCGGACTGTTTGTATCCGCCGAAGGGGCAGAAGTCGGCAAAGATATGATAGTTGTTGATCCAAACCGTTCCCGTACGCATCTGCCCGGCCACATGAACGGCCCGCGCATTGCTGCTGGAGAAGACGCCACCGCCGAGGCCGTAGATGGAATCGTTGGCAATGGCCACGGCCTCGTCGTCACTGTCAAATTTGATGACGCAGACGACGGGGCCGAAGATCTCTTCCTGGGCGATGCGCTGGCTATTCTTCACATTGGCGAAGATGGTCGGCGCATAATAGTACCCGCCGGGGATGCCTTCGGCCTGGACACGTCGGCCACCGGTGATCAGTTCCGATCCTTCGTCACGCCCCAGTTGGACATAATGTTCCACTGTGGCCAATTGGGCGGCATTGGCCAGAGGGCCCATGTGGCTGGTGGGAAGAAGCTGATAGCCCACGCGGATCGCTTCGGCCCGCTTCTTCATTTTCTCGAGGAACTCGTCATAGATTTTTGCTGCCACCAGAACCCGCGTACCCGATTCGCAGACCTGTCCCTGGTGGAAGAAGGTCCCAAAGCAGGCGCCATTTACCGCCAGGTCCATATCGGCGTCGTCCAGAATAATATTGGCGGACTTCCCGCCCAACTCCAGGGTGACCTTCTTGACGGTCTGGGCGGCCATCCTCATGATCTCTCGGCCAACCTCTGTGCTTCCAGTTACTGCGACCTTGTCCACGTCGGGGTGGGTGCAGAGGACCTTGCCCAACTCGCCGCCGGGGCCGGGAAGAACGTTGATGACACCCCTGGGGATGCCCGCGGCCTGGGCGGCCTCGGCAATGATCAGGGCCGTCAGCGGCGTGGATGAGGCCGGTTTCAGGATAACGGAATTGCCCGTGATGATGGCCTGGGCTATCTTCCAGAAGGCCATGCTCGCGGGAAAGTTCCAGGGGACGATGCCCACGCAGACGCCGATGGGTTCCCGGCGAATCCATTCCCGGCCAGGAGCGAAGACATTTCCGGAGTATGGGATTTCTTCCTCCCAGGGGAAGTCCCTTGCGGCGTAGTATCCCAGGTTCCTGAGCAGAACCGATCCCAGCATGCCCCAGAACTTGGCCAACTTGATGACATGGCCTGCGTCCATTGATTCCGTAATAGCCAGGCGCAGGGATTGTTGGGCAATCTGGTCGGCGAAATCGTAGATCCTGTCTGCCCTGTCTGACGGGCTGAGAAGGCTCCAGATGCCGCTGTCGAAGGATCGCCTGGCTGCTGAAATGGCCTTCTCCGCATCGGCAGGGCCAGCCTGGGCGATTTCGGCAAAGGGCATCTCTGTTCCGGGATCGATGGAGACGAAAGTCTTTCGGTCTTCCGCATCGACAAACTCCCCGTCAATAAAAAGTTTGTACTGATCCATGCATAGCCTCCTTCCTGAGAATGAAACTTTATTGATGGAAATGACAATACAAAGGATAAAAAGTTAGTTGGATCGAGTTCCCGGGAACTCACGGTCAGGATGTTTAGTATAATATACGGCTCTACCCTGCTTTATCCATTAACAATTGAGAAGGGAACCATGTAGATGCATAAGATATGGATATCTAGAAGTATAGAAATATCACTATCCTATGTCAACCAAAATCAATCAGGTAAAAATCATTTCCTTTGGTTTACGCCTCAGCATGATAGGTTAGGTGCAATAAGGTGTTGTGATTGATTATCTGTTTGAAATGACGTATAAAAAGAGAAGTCAGGAATAGACTGGACGAAAGGCAGGGGGAAAAATGAAGGAGTCCAGACAGCGGAGGCAACAGGCCGAGATGATTACCTGCAAACGAGGACGTAGTCTCCAGCAGATCATTCTTAGCCTCATAATGCTGATCCTTTTATTGACGGGCAATCCGTATGCTGCCACGCATTCCTTTTCCGTCATTGATATGCTGAGCCTGTACCGGATCGCTGACCCGCAAATATCGCGTGACGGAACGCTCATAGCCTTTTCTGTGGGCCTGCCGGTAATATCAGCCAACAGGGTCCGTCAATCCGTCCATACCGTCGAGATAACGGGACAGAACCCAAAGCGAGTGACGCCTGTAAATATCCAGGCATCGAACGGCCGATTCAGCCCGGATACGCGGTTTCTCTATTTTCTTGCCGAGGCGGAAGGCTCCTTGCCGCAGGTCTGGCGGATATCCCTTGCGGACGGACAATCTTCGGTGGTCGTCGATCTGCCACTCGGCATCGATAGCTTTGAAATAGGCCCGGATGGATCATATCTCATCCTGTCGATGGCAGTGCTACCCGGGAAAACGCCCCGCGAGACCAGCGCCGCCTTACAGGAGAGAAGTCGTCTTCAAGGAAAGGCGAGGATTTATGACCGACTGCCGGTGCGCCATTGGGATGTCTGGCGTGACGGCACCAGGAACCATCTGTTTGTCTATCATATCGCTAAGAAATCCCTGCGCGACCTGATGGGGAATATGGGTGCCGATTGTCCTTCCCGGCCTTTCGGCGGAACGGATGATTTTTCCCTGTCGCCTGACGGTAAAGCCTTGGTCTTTTCCGCCAAGGATCAAGTTGCAGAGGAAGCCTGGAGTACCAACTACGATCTCTTTTGGGTCCCGATAGACGGTTCGGCCCTGCCTAAAAAGATTACATCAAATCCGGCAGCGGACATCCAGCCCCGCTTTTCTCCCAACGGCAAAACTCTGGCCTACCTGGCTGCGAATCGCCCGGGAAATGAAGCAGACCGTTTTCGCATGGTCCTCCGTGATCTTGGGACAGGAAACGAAAGAACAATGGACCTCAGGGCATATGACGCGCCCGAGAACGATCGGTCTCCCCGATTTTCTCGTCTGGTCCGGCGATGGCCAGCGGATTTATTGGACGGCCGACCATCTGGGCGAACATGCCTTATTTTCCCTGGATGTTGTAACAGGCAAAAACGCCATAGTTATGAAGACGGGCTCCACTGCATTTCCACGGCCGCTGGCCGACGGACGGGTCCTCTTAGCCTGGAGCTCACTGCTGCGACCGGCGGAACTCTATATAGTCGGATGGAATGGCAGGGAAAGCCGGCGCATGACAAAAATGAATGATGATCGCATGGATCAGGTTCACATGGGGAAGATAGATTCATTCTCCTACAAAGGCGAAAACGGTCGTACAGTTTCTGGCCGCCTCATCTATCCGGCCGATTTTGATCCATCCCGTAAGTACCCAGTGACATTCCTGATCCATGGCGGCCCCCAGACCTCACATCTCAATGAATTCAGCTACCGTTGGAATCCGCAGGTCTTTGCCGGCGCCGGTTATGCCGTGATCACCATCGACTATCCGGGGTCCACCGGCTACGGTCAAGCTTATACCGACGCCGTTTCCGGCGATTGGGGTGGCGTTCCTTACGAAGATCTTATGGGGGGCCTGAAGAGGGCTTTAAAAACAGATGCCCTTTCTTGATGAGACCCGCATGGCAGCTCTGGGGCCTTCCTACGGGGCTTACATGGTCAACTGGATCGCGGGCCACGATCATCCTTTTCGTTGCCTGGTCAGTCATGCCGGAATTTTTGACAGAGAGAGATTTTTCTACCAGACGGATGAACTCTGGTTTGCCGAATGGGAAGCCGGAGGTTTGCCTTGGGCCAACCCCCAGGGCCATAAAAAGCACAATCCTGCAGAACGGATCGAGAAATGGCGGACGCCGACCCTTTTTCTTCAAGGGGAACAGGATTTTCGTGTCCCTTTCACCCAGGGACTCTCCGCATTTACAGCCTTGCAGCGCCGGGGTGTGCCCTCCAAACTCATCGTCTTTCCGGACGAAGGCCACTGGATTCTCAAGCCTCAAAATACGCTCGTCTGGTATCAGACTATATTGGATTGGCTTGGCCGATGGCTTAAGCAATAAGAAGGGCAAGGAGAGCGTAAAACTCTCCTTGCCCGCATCATGAGAATTAGACGGCAAAGGCTTCTTCGGGAATGCGCATGGCGCTGGTTTCATCCTTGACCAGAATGTCGCATTTGGCTGGAACCAGTGATGTAATGCGATTAATGAAGAACTTTGCGCCTTCGATCTTGCCGGTATAGAACATCTTGTCGCGGTCATTGTCGCAGGCGGTAAGGCCTTTTGTCGCAGTCAGGGCTGCCCACAGATGGAACCAGCCGCAAAGCGTATCGCCGAAACAGTTCAGGAAATCGCAGGCGGCAATCAATGGGACAAAGGGATTGGTTTTCATCAGGCTGGCAAAGTCCATGGCAGTTTTCACCAGGGCGTTGACGGCATTTTCCAGAACCGCGGCGTCATTTTTAAAGAGGTCCGTTTGCTTGGCCTGGTCGATGACGCTTTTCATCTCCCCCAGGAGCGCCATGAAGTACATCCCTTTTTTCATCCCGAGTTTTCTCCCCAGGAGATCGAGAGCCTGGATGCCGTTTGTTCCTTCATAGAGGGTGTTGATCTTCTGGTCCCGCATGAGCTGTTCGACGGGATATTCGCGGCAATAGCCGTAACCGCCGAAGGTCTGGACTGCCAGGTCGTTAACGGCGAGGCCCATTTCCGTGCAGTAGGATTTGACGATGGGGGTCAGCATCTCGATCATGCCTGTCCATTTTTCCTTTTCCTCAGGCGTTGTTGCGACTTTCTGTTTATCCATGGCATAATAACAGTAAAGACAGAGCAGCCGGATGCCTTCCGACATGGACTTCTGTTTTAAGAGCATCCGCCGGACATCAGGGTGCTGAATGATGGGCACCTGAACGTTCGGGTCTTTGGACATGATGTTGGAGCCCTGATAGCGCTGCTTTGCATAGTCCAGGGCGTGAAGGTAGGCGGCACTGGCCAGGGCAACGCCCATCATGCCGACACCTTGCCGTTCCTCATTCATCATGTGGAACATGACCTTCATGCCTTCCCGTTCCTGGCCCATGAGATAACCGATGCATTTGCCCGTTTTCACCGAAGTTCAGGGTGCAGGTCGCATTGCCGTGAATACCCATCTTGTGTTCGATTCCGCCCGGATTGACGTCATTGGGTTCTCCCAGGCTGCCGTCCGGGTTTACGCGGATTTTGGGGACGAGGAAGATGGAGATTCCCTTGGTTCCGGGAGGATCGCCTTCGATCCGGGCCAAAACGGGATGTATGATATTTTCCGTCAGGTCATGGTCTCCGGCGGATATGAAACACTTGGTGCCTGTAATGGAATAGGTCCCATCCGGATTGGGCCTGGCCGTGGTTTTCAGGGCGCCGACGTCGGACCCCCGCACCAGGCTCCGTCAGGCACATTGTCCCTGCCCAGGTGCCGTCGAACATCTTGTTGAGATAAATCGCCTTCAATTCATCGGAACAGAATTTTTCCACAAGCTTGGCCGCGCCATGTGTCAACCCTGCATACATGTTGAAGGCCTGGTTGCAGGCTAGAAAAATGTCGGCGCATGTGGCGGCGACGATTTCAGGAAAACCCTGGCCGCCCACATCAGGGCTGTCTGCCGTGCCCAGCCAGCCGGCTTCGGCATAGAGTTTCCAAAGGCGATGGTATGCCTCCGGTGCATAGACTTTTCCGTCCTTAAAAACGGCTTCGATGGGCTTTCCATGCACTTCGTCGGGGTATGTGGGCGCGATGTCGTTTTCCCCGAACTTAATGGCGGCGTCGATTACCATATTGACCATGTCGCTGTCATGATCCTGAAACGGTTCCTTGCCGAGGACCTCTTCTCCGATATTGAACACCTCGTGCAATACAAATTTGTAGTCCCTCTCGTTCACCCACTGACTAGCCATAGCAACCTCCTTTTCTTGAAATAGGCTTCTCCTCCCACGGCAGCCGTCCCTGATGAACGTCTGCCATATCATCTACTCGAGACAAAATTCGGCTTTCTATAAACTGACTGGCATTCATAACACAGAGCGCATGTATTGTAAATCACAAAATATACGCTTATTAAATAAAATGGAAAGCATAGGTGGAGCCGGGTTTTCCCCGGCTCCATGGACATAGATTACTCGATGACAGGTGACGGTAGGGTCGAGTAGATTAAAGGGCGTGGCAAGCGCCGCATTCCAGAGTGGTTTTGCCGCCTTCTTTATGAGATTTATGAATCATGGCTGAAAATTTTGTCGCATCCGCACGGCCGGATCTGGTGCGTGGCAACCCAGGCAGGGTTGGCTTGACGCTGCACCCACGTCCGGGTGATTCTTCGGGAAGATCGCCTTGTAATCCTTATGGCAGACCCCGCAAGGCTTTTCCTTCAATGGCGGCCCCCCGGCGTTTACGGTCATGGCCGTTACGACACCCAAAACGAGCAGGGTGCATACGGCAATCATGAAAGATTTTTTCTTTTTCATCATTCTTTACCTCCAAGCGATTTTTTCTTTTGTTCTTCTTCCAGTTCTTTCTTCTTCATGGCAACGAGGACGGCGTTAATGGCAGCCTGGGTCATACCCGGAATGCGCGCGGCCTGGCCGATCGTTGCCGGTTCCACTTTTTTGAATTTCATCCGAAGCTCGTTGGATAGACCGGGTACGTCGTCATAATCGATGTGTCCGGCAATCTTTTTCTGCTCCGAAACTTCCATTTTAGCCACGGCTTCCCGCTGGCGTTTAATATATCCTTCATATTTGGCTTCAATTTCAATCTGTTTTTTTACTTGTACGTCAGTGATGGGCGCCCACCCTGGGAAAGCGTCCAGCCGATCATGAGTGATTCCGTCCCGTTTCAGCAATTGGAAGAGGCTTACGGGATTCTTGATGGGCGCAGTTCCCATCTGCTCCAAAGCGTTATTCACATCACCGACAGGATAGATTCTTGCCGTCGACAGCCTGGCGATGCCTTCTTCAATCCTTTCTTTTCGCTCCCGGATGCGGCTGTATTCCGACGGACCGATTAAGCCCAGATGGAACCCCTTCTCGGCGAGACGTAAAACAGCGTTGTCTTCCCGAAGGATAAGGCGGTATTCCGCCCTTGACGTGAACATCCGGTAAGGCTCGTCCACGCCTTTCGTCACCAGGTCATCGACCATGACGCCCATGTAGGCTTCGGCGCGTGTCAGATGGAAAGGCGGACGCCCCTGAACGGCTAAGGCGGCGTTGATGCCTGCCCAGAGACCCTGGGCGGCGGCCTCCTCGTAGCCCGATGTACCGTTGATCTGTCCGGCCAGGTAAAGATTGTGGATCTGTTTCGTCTCCAGCGTCGGGCGGAGTTGCGTAGGCTGAACGAAGTCGTATTCGATGGCATAGGCAAACCGCATGATCTCCGCTGTTTCCAGGCCGGGGACGCTGTGGACTATCATTTCCTGCAAATGGGGGGGCAGGCTGTTGCCGAGACCCTTGGCATAGATCTCTTCCGTGTCTATTCCCTCAAACTCCAGGACAACGGGATGGCGTTCCTTATCGGTGAAGCGCATCACCTTGTCCTCCAGGGAGGGGGCAATAACGGGCGCCGATACCCTGAATCCGGCCTGAATAGAGAGCCGATTCAGTGATATTGGCCCGCATGCAGTCATGCGTGGCGCGGGTTGTATAGCTAAAAAATGAAGGTAACCGTTCGTTGCGGAGTTTCTCCGTCGTGAATGAAAAAGGTTCCGGGTCCGGATCGCTGTCCTGCCGCTCAAGCCTCGAGAAGTCAATCGTGGAGGCGCGAAGGCGCGGTGGTGTTCCTGTCTTCATCCGGCCCATTTCAAAACCCAGTTCGCTTAAATGCTCGGCGAGTTTTAAAGATGCCATTTCTCCGGCCCGCCCGGCGGGAATGCGCGTCATGCCGATGTGGACCAGCCCGTTGAGGAAGGTGCCCGTCGTGATGATCCACTGCACCGGCCTCGTAAAAAACACCGAGTTGATCCTCAACGCCGCTAATTTTGCCGTTTTCGACGATGAGACGGTCGATGAGGCCCTGGCGCAAATGCAGGTGAGGTGTTTTTTCCAGAACGGATTTCATGGCGAGCCGGTAGAGGCTGCTTGTCGCACTGAAAACGCGAGGACTGGACAGCCGGTCCCTTTGATGCGTTGAGCAGACGGAAATGAACGGCGGTTCTGTCGGTAATTCGACCCATTTCACCGCCCAGGGCATCGATTTCCTTGACGAGCTGTCCCTTGGCCAGGCCGCCAATAGCGGGATTGCAGGACATAAGGGCAATGGCGTCAAGGTTGATATTGAAAAGAAGGACCTCGCACCCCATGCGCGCCGCCGCTAAGGCTGCCTCACAACCTGCATGGCCGCCGCCGACGACAATGACATCGAACCGGTTACTCACCGCAAAACCTCTCTTGTTTTTGGCATATCCTTATTATAGACGGAAGGGAGTGAAACATTTCGGCCTCCAGGCTTCCACCGGGTATAAACAATACCACACCCGCCTATATGCGGGCAGCAGCCGGAGTTGTCAAGCCGATATTGCTTCAATGAATTTAACAATTTTATAATAAAAATCAGCCTGATCATCTAAAACAGCGAATGCAGTTTCCTAACAAGAAAGCGTAAACACCGCTCGTTGCAATTCCAATAGGCGTCTTACTGAATATTGTTAAAAGTGATTAGAAAAATATTATGCTTGATGAAATCATGCAAACCGGTTTATCGTAGTCCATACAGTCAATTATTCCAGAACCTGGGCGTAAGGAGAGGCATTAAATTCCTGGTGATCATATATGTTGGGTACATTTGACTATATAGTAAATATTATGTTGTTGATTGGCGCCGGTCTATTATGTGTTTCTTTCGCACCTATTCAGAGGCTGATCGATCAGATTCCAAAAGGGAAGCTGCGGCGAAGATGGAACGACTTAAGGGCGTTAATCTTCTTTTTCATTGCCGGTTATGCCGGCTTCACCTTTCTGTACTGGATGGAATATCAGGACCACCTCGAGTTCATTGCCCGGCGGTTTTTTTCTTTGGGGCGGTTCTGGTTCTCTTTGTCGGTACACTCGCACTGGAAACGGCCAGCGAGATCCATCGCATCACAAAGCTGGAGTATGAAACCGTTACGGATCATTTAATCGGTGTCTATAACCGTCGGTATCTGGATTGGAAGATCATCGAAGAGATCGCAAGATCCCGAAGGTACGGTTCACCGCTTGCCCTGATGCTGCTTGATATCGATCACTTCAAGTCCATCAACGATCAATACGGACATCAGATTGGGGACGACGTATTGAAAGGATTGGGCAAACTGCTCAACGAAAAGGTTCGGGACACCGATATCATTGCCCGTTACGGGGGGAAGAAATCGCCATCCTTTTACCCCATACCGCCGGCTCCGATGCCGTCGATCTTGCAGAGCGGCTCCGTCTGGCCGTGGAAAAAAACCATTATGGTGCCGGCGAGCGAAAACGATCAGCACAAAGATATCGCCATAACCGTCAGTATCGGCGTTACAGAGTTCGAACCCCAGGTCGCCGAGAACCGGCTCTTTGTGCAACAGTCGGACGAAGCGCTTTATCAGGCGAAACATGAGGGTCGCAATCGCGTCATTGCTTTCCGGCGCAAAGAGAATGCCTGATATATCCCTTAGGGATAGCCTATCCGGACAATGCCGTCTTTTTCCTGTTGCTCAAATTCGGTAACGCGGTTATCGTATCGATTATGGAAACGCGACCGGCATTCTGGAACAACAGCAAACGCTATTACGACCTGAAGAGTTACTGGCGCAACCGTTTCGGCTGCAAGGTCTATAAGCTGCCTATTGATGCAGGATTCACCTGCCCGAATCGGGATGGAAAAGTTGCCGTGGGCGGCTGCATCTATTGCGACAGCCGTGGGTCCCAATTGCGTCAGGCCGGACCCCCTGCCATCCGTAACGGATCAGGTCAACAAAGGGAAGGCTTACTATACCGTTCATCGCCAGGCAGGAAAATTCATTGCCTATTTTCAGACTTTTACCAACACATACGGTGATCCCGCCGACCTGCAACGTCTCTATGGCGAGGCATTGAACCAGGCCGACGTTATCGGACTTTCAGTTGGCACCCGGCCCGACTGCGTGCCTGAGGAAACGATCCGGATTTTTGAGGATTATGCCCGACGCTACCATGTCTGGCTGGAATTCGGTCTCCAATCCATCCATGACCGCACGCTGGCCTTCCTGAACCGGGGCCATGGCAGGCAAACGTTTCTCGATGCGGTGACCCGGATCGCCGGCCGGGGGATACTCCAATGTGTCCATATTATCGTGGGGCTTCCAGGCGAGAGCCATGAAGATATCCTGGAAACGGCGAGGGGTGCTGGCCGATCTTCCCATCCAGGGCATCAAGATTCACTCCCTTCTGGCCTTGCGAGGGACACCTCTGGGCGACCTTTACGAGCAGGGACAGATCGGCCTGATGCGTCGGGAAGAATATGTCACCACCGTCTGTGACATTTTGGAGATCCTGCCGTCGGAGATGGTGATCCAGCGACTCACAGCCGATGGATACAAGGAAATTTTTCTCGGCCCCGACTGGGCCGTAAATAAAATGGACGTCCTCAACGGCATTGACTGGGGAGTTGAAGCGCCGCCAGGCATGGCAGGGGATCAGAGGCCCTCGACAAATCCAGAAAGTATAAGCGATGAAAGAGGATCTGGACGTCTATCTCGAGATGATGCGGCCTTTCCCCTGGGAAAAATATATCCCGCGGGTCCGTGCTAAGGTTACGCCGGTCATGGCGGGTATCCAGGCAATCTCAGTGCCCCAGCCGTTTTATATTCCGACAAATTGCTATCTCCTGGAAGGGGATGTTCTGACAATGCTGGACCCGGGGCACGCCTTTCCGGCATCAGTGGCATCGCTTTTGGCAGGACTCGAGACAGCCGGTTATGCTACGGCAAATGTGGATCTGCTGGCGGCATCGCATCCTCATGTCGATCATGCATCTGCCATGGTCAAGATTGAATCTCTTTTTTCCTGCCGCAAGGGGATGAATCAAGAGGCGTTCGCTTTGGCGCGGGATTACGGGGCCTATGTCCGTTGGTTCAAGTCAGAGTATGCCAAGCGAAGGGTCCATATGCCGTCCCTCGGCGTTCCCCTGGATGAAATAGAAACCTTTCCAAATATTTATTACATCAGCGAGGGAACGATTTCTCTCGACACCCCTTTCAAAGACGGAGAGTTCATACGAATGGGGTCCCGGGACTGGAGGATCATTCATACGCCAGGTCATTGCGCCTACCACCTGGTCTTTTGGCATGAAAAGGAAGGGCTCCTCTTGTCCGGGGATCTGTTTATCGGCAAAGCGACCTCTCTGGGGGATATCAAAAAATATCTGGCAACGCTCGATCATCTTCAACGGATTGATGCCAGGACTGTTTTGCCGGCCCACGCGCACCAATGAACGATTTGCAGGCACAGATCCGGATCGCCAGACAGGCGATTGAAGAGCGATTGAACAGTGCGATAAGGGGCTTTCTGGAACGTCCTATGTCCATAGGCGAATTAGGATTGCATCTCTTCGGCCGGGTACCGGAAATCAACCTGGCATCCACAGCTGTAGGCATGTGTCTGGCCGTTATCGAATATCTCCTGGGCCAGGGCATCATTCGGGAGGTTGAGCCGCGCGACGCAGTGACGCCGATAAGGTATGTGGCCTGCTGATAAGCAATGCATTTGGTTCCGGCATTGCGGCAAACAGGCTTCTATGGTAAAGAAAATCGCCAGCTTCCGGTTTCCGGGGCTGGCGAAAGGATGATGATATGATAGGCATTGTGGATTACAAAGCGGGAAATCTGACGAGCGTGGCGCGAGCCCTTCACTCTTTGTCCGTTCCCTGCCAGGTTACAGACGATCTGGAAGCCCTGGGGAAATGCGAGCGCATAATATTTCCGGGTGTGGGGGCCGCTGGTGAGGCCATGGCAAATCTTCGGCAGAGAGGGATGGATCGATTCATTCGCGAAAAAGTGGATGAAGGCGTCCCTGTCCTGGGCATCTGCCTGGGTACGCAGGTGATTTTTGATTACAGCGAGGAAAACGAGGCTACGTGCCTGGGCATCATCCCCCGGATCGGTCAAGCGATTTCCCGCCAACATGGCGACGGAGACGGACGCCTCCTGAAAATTCCCCACATGGGTTGGAACCAGGTTGCTTTTCGGAGAGAACACCCGGTATTCAATGGAATCGCTGAGGAAGCGTCTTTTTATTTTGTCCATTCCTTCTACCCGGCGCCGGACGATGAACAAAATATCCTCGGCTTGACAGACTACGGGATCCGGTTTTGTGCAGCCGTGGCCCGGAAAAACCTGGTCGCTGTGCAATTTCACCCGGAAAAGAGCGGGAGGCCCGGCTTGAAGATCCTCGCCAATTTCTCCTGCTGGGGAGGTGAAGATGCTCAGTAAACGGATTATTCCCTGCCTGGATGTGAGGGACGGCAAGCTAACCAAAGGTATTAAATTCAAAGGGAACGTCGATATTGGGGATCCTGTCGAGGTCGCTCGTGAATACTATGAGCAAGGGGCTGACGAGATCGTCTTCTATGACATAACGGCCTCGTCAGATGGGCGGAATATCATGCTCGATGTCGTGCGCCCGGGTTGCCGAAACGATCTTCATTCCTTTTTCCGTCGGCGGCGGCATCAGGAGCCTCGACGACATGCGGCAGGTCATCCTTGCCGGTGCGGAAAAGATCAGCATCAACTCCGAGGCGATCAAGAATCCTCCGCTGATCGAGGCAGGCGCCCGGGCATTCGGCAGCCAGTGCGTCGTCCTGGGTATGGATGTTAAAAAAGTCGCGCCCTGCGCAAAAACGCCCTCGGGCTATGAAATGGTCATCCACGGCGGAAGGATATATATGGGAATCGACGCCCTGGCCTGGGCAAAAGAGGCAGAGGGACCGGGGCGCCGGAGAAATCTGCCTGAATTCCATCGATGCAGACGGCACGCAGGACGGCTATGAAATTGAATTGACGCGGCTTATTTCCTCGAACGTCCGAATCCCGGTCATTGCTTCGGGCGGTGCAGGCCACCCGCAACATCTGGCGGATGTTTTGACGCAGGGACAGGCCGATGCGGCCCTGATTGCATCCATGGTTCATTATCGCACCTATACGGTAGCCCAAATCAAGGAAAGTTTATCCGGGCAAGGGATCAAGATGCGGATGCATTGGTGAGGGACGAATAGATGGCGCATGGACTGATATGCAAAAAATATCGGCGTTCCATGCCCGGTCTATCCGGGCGTGAGGGAAGAGCGTTGAGCGTCGCCCTGGCCTTTATATTCCTGATCATTCCTTCTCTGACGTCCGCCGAACTGCAGCCAATGACTTTTATGCCACACTGGCTTCCCCAGGCCCAGTTTGCCGGTTATTATGTGGCCTTCGAAAAGGGTTTTTATCGAAAGCAAGGCATTGATCTAAAGATTTTGCGCGGTGGCCCCGGCTTTCCGCCGGCGCAAATGCTGGCAAAGAAAAATGTGGCCGCCACATCCATGTTCCTATCCGAGGCCCTGGAGCATCGGGACAAAGGAATAAAGCTGATCAATGTTTGCCAATTGATGAAACGATCGGGATTCATCCTGGTGGCGAAGAAAGGCAGCGGGATAGTCAAGCCGGAGGATTTAAACGGGCGGCGGATCAGCGTATGGGAAAATTTCCAGATTCAGCCGCGGGCCTTTTTTCGAAAGTACCAGATCAACGTTACGCCCATTATCCAGGGGGCGACGGTGAATCTTTTCCTTAGAGGGCGGCGTAGACGCGGCATCAGCCATGTGGTACAACGAGTACCACACGATCATCAATTCCGGCTTGAACGCAGATGAGCTCACCCCATTTTTCTTCGATAAGCATGGACTGAATTTTCCGGAAGATGGTATTTATGTCCTGGAAGAGAGCTTTAGAAAAGATCCTGGACTCTATCGCCGGTTTGTCCTTGCCTCGCTGGAGGGCTGGGTTTATGCCTTTGCACACCGTGAAGAGGCCCTTGACCTGACCATGAAATATATCCTGGAGGCGAAAACGGGGACCAACCGGGTTCACCAGCGCTGGATGCTGGCGCGTATGAAAGATCTCATGATGCCGGACGGCGCGACGACGCTCAAGGGCGCATTAGATGTCGAAGATTATGAAAGGGTGAGTCAGGAACTCCTGCGCAATGGTTTGATCAGACAAGCGCCCCCGATCAGAGATTTTTTTGTGGATGTGTCCCGTGATAACACCCCATAGCCGTCATGGCCTCGCATTCAAATTATCCCTATTAATTCTAACAAGTACGTCGATCATTTTCCTGGCTGCCTTTGGTTACAATTATCTCTATTCCCGCGACCAGATTCTACGGGATACAAGAACCAATGCGGCCATAAGAACCCAGGCGACGATCAACAAAATTGAGAGTATTCTAAACAGTGCCGAAAAGGTCCCTGCTTACCTGGCCCATTCTCTTACAGACCGGTCTTTGACGACAGGGTCGCTCAAGAAGCAGATGGAGGATCTGTTAACGGCCAATCCCGAAGTCTACGGTTCCGCTGTGGCCTTCGAACCTTATGCTTTCAACAAGGCGTCCAGATTTTTTTCTCCTTACTTGAATAGGCACGAGGGTGGATTTAAAATGACTTTCCTGGGGGGTGAAACCTATAATTATCTGCATCTGGACTGGTACCAAATTCCCAAAGAGCTCAAGCAGGCTATCTGGAGCGAACCCTATTTTGATGAGGGCGCAGGTAACCTGACGATGGCGACCTACTCGATGCCCTTTTACCGATTCGTTCAAAACAAAAGGGTCCTGACCGGAATCGTGACGGCAGATGTCTCCCTCGATTGGCTTCTCGACATGATATCCAGGCTCTTGCCGGAAGAGATGGGCTTTGCCTTTCTTGTATCCAGAAACGGCGTCTTCATCAGCCATCCGAACAAAGACTATATCATGCAGGAAAGCATTTTCAGCATTGCCGAAATGCATAACGATCAGGAACTCCGCCGTATCGGCCGCCATATGACGGAAGGCGGCGAAGGGTTTGTTCCCCTGGCAGTTAGCTTTACTGGCCGGAAGAGCCTGGATGTATTATGCGCCTCTCCCCTCGGCAGGCTGGTCTATCGGCCTGGTCTTTCCGGAAGAGGTTCTGTTTGCCGATCTCGGCAAACTGGCCCGAAATGTCGTCGCTATCGGCGGAACAGGGTTTATCATTTTGCTTATCGCAATTGTTTTGATTTCCGGAGCCATTACCCGGCCTCTGAGAGAACTGACGGCCAAGGCTACGGAAATTGCCCACGGAAACCTGGATGTTGACGTTCCTGCACTGAAAACGACGGATGAAGTAGGAGAACTTGCCCATTCGTTCGGCAATATGAAGATCGCGCTCAAAGAATATATCGGCAATCTTGCCGGAAACCACAGCCGCCAAGGAGCGCATCGAAAGCGAGCTCAAAATCGCCCCATACAATACAAATGAGCTTTCTTCCGAAAAAAATTTCCCCCATTTCCCGAGGAAGAAGCCTTCGATATTTTTGCCACCCTGGAGCCGGCAAAAGAGGGTCGGTGGCGATCTCTACGATTTTTTCCTGCTGGACGAGGACCGATCTCTTCTTTTCAATTGGGGACGTTTCCGGCAAGGGCGTCCCGGCGGCCCTGTTCATGGCTGTTACGAAAACCCTTTTGAAGGGTATAGCCAAAAAGGACATGCTGCCTTCGGAAACCTTGTCCATCGTCAATAGAGAGTTGTGCGTGGATAATGAATCGTCCATGTTCGTAACCCTGTTGTGCGGCATTATGAACTTCCGGTCCGGTGAGGTCCTCCTGGCCAATGCCGGCCATAATCCCCCACTATTCATATCCGGTAAAGACGGTACCAGTTGGCTGCCGATGCCACCGGGCTTTCTCCTCGGCATAACAGAGGATGTCCCCTACGAGACAACGACTTGTTGAAATTTCAGCCAGGCGATACCCTGGTGCTTTACACGGACGGAATTACAGAGGCGATGGACGGCATGCAGCAGTTCTTTTCGGATGACCGCCTCTTTAGCGCGGTCAAGGCATACGGAAATGTTGCCTCCATGGATATTGCCGAGAGCATACTCTCAGAAGTTAGGCTCTTTACTGGGGATGAACCGCTATCAGACGACAGGACGCTCCTCGTCCTAAAATATAAAGGAGGCGGACCATGAAAGCGATGCTTCTTTCGGCTTTAGGCGTGGTTGGACGCCCATAGAGCCCCCATTGGCCCTGCAAAACGTTCCGGATCCGGTGCCCGGAAAGGGTGAGATTATGATCCGCGTATCTGCGTGCGGGGTCTGCCACACAGAACTTGACGAGATCGAAGGCCGGACGCCGCCACCTATCCTGCCGGTCATTCCGGGTCATCAAGTGGCCGGTGTGGTGGCGGCGACAGGAGCAGATGCGACACGTTTCAAACCGGGGGGATCGCGTCGGCGTCGGGTGGATTCATGAGGCTTGTGGAAAATGTCATTGTTGCTTGACGGACCGGGAAAACCTCTGCGAGTCCTTCACTGCCACCGGTCGGGACCGAAACGGCGGTTATGCGGAATACATGACCGTTTCGGAAAACTTCGCCTATTGCCATCCCGGAATTTTTTACGGATGTCCAGGCAGCCCCCCTTTTATGTGCGGGCGCTATCGGATACAGGTCGCTTCGCCTCACCGGGCTTGATGATGGACAGGCGCTGGGCCTGACCGGTTTCGGTGCGTCAGCCCATCTCGTGCTGAAAATGGTTAACTATCGCTATCCCCGTTCCCCAGTTTTTGTCTTTGCCCGAAACGAAGCGGAGAGGCGGTTTGCCTTGGCTCTGGGAGCCCGGTGGGCGGGAGATACGGAAGAGCGTCCGCCGGTATTGCTGGATGCCATTATAGACACAACGCCTGTCTGGCGTCCTGTTATGGCCGCGTTGCGCTACCTGACAGCAGGCGGACGTCTGATCATCAATGCTATCCGGAAAGAGGATGTGGATAAAGGCAGCCTGATGGATCTCAATTATCCGGACCACCTCTGGCTTGAAAAGGAGATCAAGAGTGTGGCGAATGTAACGCGGCGCGATATTTCCGAATTTTTGAACCTGGCGGCGGATATGGCTATCCGGCCGGAAGTAGAGGAATACCCTCTCGAAGCGGCCAATCAGGCCTTACAGGACTTGAAGGCCGGTAAAATTCGTGGGGCCAAGGTTTTGAAGATAGGGAATGGCTAGGGCTTGAACAGAGGATGGACAGCCGTAAAGTCGTACTTTATGAATTGCTATCCATCGTTTTGTTGATGGCAAGGGTTAGAATGTTTTTGTCATTTTCACGGCGGTAATTAACGTCGTCCATAAGCTGCTTGACAAAGAAGATACCCAGGCCGCCAATATGGCGCTCATCCACACTGGCAGTGATGTCCGGCCTTTCTACCGACAGAATATCAAAAGGGACGCCCTGATCGGCGACATTGATAATCAACGTTCCGTCCTCCTTCAGACCGCAGGAAATGTCCATCTCCCCTGGTCTCTCCGGGTAGGCATAATTGATTATATTCACTAAGATTTCTTCCAGGCAAAGTTCGATCTCTCCGATCCGTTTCGCATGAAAACCTGTACTTTCCGTACAGGTTTTCACAAAAGACAGGGACGGCATCAGGGATGCCATCCGTGCGGGTAACGTGATGCTCCCAAGGTTCTTCATCATATCAGACCTGAGCTATCGCCTCTTCTTCCGTTTCATAAATCTGAAAAATGGAACCGAATCCGGAAATCTTAAAGACATCCTTGACAGTGCCTTTGAGGCAGGCAAAGATCATTTTTCCACCCTTGGCCTTCAATACTTTGGCGATGGCCAGAATGCTCCGGAGCCCGGCGCTGCTGATATACTCGAGTTCAGATAGGTTCACGATCAGATTTGATTCTCCCGCAGCAATCTTCTCGGACAGTATTTTTTCGAAGTCCGGGGCAGTAACGGCGTCGATTCTGCCTTTCGCGGATACGATCAGGCCTCCCTTTTCATTCTTGAAAGTGATTTCCATAGGGGTTCCTTCCTTTCAGGGTATTATGGATTATATAGCCGCACTTTCTCTCACAAAAGATGAACGATGTCAAAAACAAATTGAACAAATCGGGTTGCTGGCGGAATCCATTGTCATAAGTTCCAAAATAGATTATAAGGCCCCGTGTTGTTTGATAATGGCGAAGATAATTCATACAATTCTACAGGCCGGGATCGGATATGAGATTATTTGAGACATTAAACGCCATCATGAATTCGATACCTATTGGCATCATTGCCATTGACGAACAGGGTCGAATCAGTTTCATTAACAGTCTGGCTGCAGCCAAGTTGGAAGACGATCCTGATCGGATCATAGGCCTTCCCATTCGGGATCTTGTTCCCGAAACCAGGCTGCTGGATATTCTGAAGACAGGGGAAGGCCTGACAGGGCAGAAGTTCGTCATAAAAAAGAAGGATTACATGGTCAATTACGCTCCCATCAAGGAGGGTGAGAAGATCATCGGTGCCGTCAGCGCCTTTCAGGATTTTGTCCATATCGAAAAAATTTCGCAGGAACTGGAAACAGTCAAGGCTCTGAACCAGGAGATGACGGCCATTTTCAATTCTTCGGACGACAGCATCTGGATTACCGACGGCCAGGGAAAAGTCCTGAACGTCAATCAGGCCCTTGAGAGGCTGACGGGCTATAACGCGGAGGCTTTTGTTGGCAAGACGATGCAGGAATTGATCGACTCCGGCATTTTCGATCATTCGGCAGCCCTGCTGGCGATAAAAAGGCGCGAGAGAGTGACCATCAATCAGACGGTCAAGGGCAAGGTGAAGTATCTTTCCACGGGAAGCCCTATCTTTGACGAAGACGGAAAAATTTCCCGGGTGGTCGTTAATGTCAGAAGCGTCGCAAAGCTCGTGGAGTTGCAGGACAAGCTCCTGAAGGAACGGGAGCAGTCGTTGAAATATCAAAATGAGCTGGCTCACCTGCGGGCAATGCATATTGCCGATTCGTCGCTGGTCTTTCGGAGTGCCTCCATGCGGCAGATCGTGGAGATGACCTCGCGAATCGCCGGCGTCGATTCTTCCGTGCTCATTACCGGCGAGTCGGGAACAGGCAAAGATGTCGTGGCCAAACTAATCCATCGCCAGGACAAGGGAGATCAAAAGCCTTTTATCACTATCAACTGTGCGGCAATACCGGAGCAGCTTCTGGAATCCGAGCTTTTCGGCTATGAGGGCGGTGCATTCACCGGAGCCAGGAAGCAGGGCAAAGCGGGTATGTTCGAGTTGGCCCATACGGGAACACTTTTCCTTGATGAAATCGGAGAGTTGCCTCCGAGCCTGCAAGTCAAGCTCCTCCGGGCCATTCAGGACCGTAAGATCCTCCGTGTAGGAGGGACGAAGACTATCTTGGTCGACGTCAGGATCATCACAGCCACAAACAAGGATCTCATGAAAATGGTCAAGGAAAAGACCTTTCGCGAAGATCTGTACTATCGCCTTATGGTCATTCCGATCTACATTCCGCCGCTCAGGGAGAGAAAAGAAGATATCCCCCTGCTGGTCTTCCACTTCATCGACGAGTTCAACCATCATTTCGGATTTATGAAGACGATTTTGCCGCAGGCGATGGACAGCCTTCTCGACTATCCCTGGCCGGGTAACGTGAGAGAACTGAGAAACGTAATCGAGCGCATCGTTGTCATCTCTACGAGAAATGAAATCACGATCGACGATCTGCCGGACGTGATTCGATCCAGAGAATTCCTGCCGGATATTGGAACGAAGCTGAAGGATGCCGTGACGGAAACGGAAAGATACCTCTTATCAAAAACATACAAGAAATATGGGTCGTGGCAAAAAGTATCAGAAATTTTAGGTGTTAATCTGTCAACCCTCTACAGGAAAGCATCCCGGTATCACCTCTTGGAGCGTTCTTCGCATAATTGAGAAAGTGTCAAAAACGAGAATAATATTAAAACAGGTTACAAATTAATAAGATAGCATCCGAGGTGATCCGCAGTTTTGCATTAATGCGGAATCCGGTTTTGGCCGCTGCCGTTTTGCCGCTCAAAAAAATTCCCCATTTCATCAAGTTATCCCATCATCCGACCCATTTATCATGTTGGCACGAATTGTGAGTAATGAAGCCTCTTGAGGAGAGCGCTTTTGTTTGTTGTTTTGCTGCATGCAATTTTGCAGCACCGGAGCGGAATGTGGAGAGGGACATGATCGCCATCCCCTCCCTGATTGCCAGGCCATCAACGGATGCAAGAAATAGTTCTAAATCTTCTAATAAGGACAAGAAAGGAAGGTCAGTTATGAGGAGTAAGGAAGAGTATATCAAGGGTTTGTCGAAGATGAAGCGGAATGTATATTTTAACGGACAGTTGATAGACCGGGCGGACGAGATGCAGATGGACTGCATCAATAACATTGGGACTACGTATGACGAAGCGGCGAAGCCGGAGAACCAGGACTTGATGACGGCAATTTCGCATTTGACGGGCGAGCGGATCAACCGTTTTACCCATATCCACCAGAATAAAGACGATCTTCATAAGAAGCAGGATATGACGCGGATGCTCTGCCAGAAGGTCGGCGGCTGTATTCAGCGCTGCATGGGCATTGATGCGACGAACGCCGTTTATAACGTTTCCTACGAGGCGGACAAGCAGAACAACGGCGCCACCCAGTACCATGAGAATTTCAAGAAGTGGCTGACCCGGTTCCAGACGGAAGATTTGATCGGCTGCTGCGCCCAGACGGACGTGAAGGGCGACCGGATGCTTCGTCCGGCAGACCAGCCGAATCCGGGGTCCTATGTTTATATCAAAGAGCGCCTTAAGGACGGCATCGTGGTGGAGGGTTGCAAGCTTCATATTTCCGAGGCATCGGTTGCGGATGAAGTATTGGTGGTTCCGACCCGTGCGCTCCGTCCCGAAGACAAGGATTACGCCGTTTCCTTTGCCGTGCCGGGCGACTGGGACGGCCTGAAGCAGGTGGCCACGATTCATGCGTTCCGGCCCCGTGAGCATTATAAGCGCGGATTCATGCCCGGTTCGACCGATTCGTATATGATTTTCGATAACTGCTTCATTCCCTGGGAGCGGGTCTTCCTGGCGGGCGAGTATCAACAGGGCGGTCTTAATGCTCTTCTCTTTGCCTTGTTCCATCGCCATTCTTATTCAGGCTGCAAACCCGCCATCGGCGACATCGTCCTCGGTGCGGCGGCACTGGCGGCAGAAGTAAATAATATTCATAAGGAATCCCATGTGCGGGAGAAGCTGTCGGAGATCATCATGATCATCGAGTTGGGTTATGCAGCGGGTTACACGGCTTCCGACCTCGGCGGCCCACAGGTCTTCATGCCAGGGAAGGGCATGGTTCCCTATGGCCCGGGCTCCTATATTCCCCATTCCATTTACTGCAATGTCGGGCGATGCCTGACAGGCGAAAGCGTTTTCCGCGAGGCAGAGATTCTCTGCGATATCGCCGGCGGTATTGTGGCGACATTCCCGCACGAGAAAGACTTCTTGAATCCGGAGACGGGCGAACTGCTCTTGAAATACACCAAACGGAACCCGAAATTGGATGTCGAGGACCAGGCGCAATTCTGGAGATATCTGGGAGATGTCCTGTGCTCGTCCAAAGGCGGTATCCACAACGTGGGCGGATATCACGGCGGCGGATCTCCGATTATGGAGCAGATTGCCATCACGACGCAGTACGATATTGAATCCCGAAAGAAGCTGGTTAAATACATCGCCGGCATGAGCGGCGGCGACCGGGAAGTCCTGGCCAAGAAAAAATCATAAATAGCAGCTACTATCCCTTCCTTTCCTCGAGCCTCTCCATTGTACGGGCTTTTTTCAAAGTGCAATGGGGAGGCTTCAAAGGGACGGTTGCGGATAAGGAACACCATAGTTGTCTGCATGGAAAGAGTGAAAAGATGATCTGATTTACGAACAATTCAACAGGAGGTAACGATGCCTAATCGCGTAACAGTGCCCAGAAGTCGCGTCTGGATGAAATCCTGGCCAAGATTGCTGCCCAGGACGATGGAATATCCCGAAATTCCCATATTTGAAGCGGCCGAGGAATCGGCGAGAAGATTTCCGAACAAGTCAGCGATTATCTATTACGGTACGGAAATTACCTATACGGAGTTATGGAACTCCATTTTGAAGTTCGCCACCTATCTGAAAGACATCGGGGTCCGTAAAGGAGACCGGGTGGCCATCAATCTTCCCAATTCACCCCATTTTGTCATTGCCTATTATGGCATTCTCCGAGCCAACGCCGTTGTCGTATCAACCGATCCGATGTTGAATGACGAAGGATTAAAAGTCCTATTGGAAGACAGCGGCAGCAAAGTCCTTGTGACGATGGCCCAGTCTCTGGCCGCAATGAAGGACATCAAAACAAAATCCCTGGAAAAGATTATTGCCGGAGAATACACGGACTACGTACCTGAAAATCCGACGATTCCTCCGCAACCCTATATGATGAAGCCGGCCGGTACAGCTAAGTCGGTCAAGAGCTGGTCGGGCATCATGAAAGGAAAAATCGATCCGCCGGCCGTTGAAGTGGGGCCTGACGACAATGCCCTGATCATGTATACCTCCGGCACGACCGGTGACCGAAAAGGCGCCTTGCATACCCACTGGGGCATGGTAGTCAACTCGATGCGGCCGGCATTCTGGAACTTTCATTATCCGTCGTCTGTTCATCTTTCCGTTTTGCCTTTTTTCCACATCACGGGTTTGCATTACGGCATGACAGCACCGGTTTTTACGGGCGGGACCATGGTTATCCTCTCGCGTTGGGACAGGGAAGCTGCCCTGCAGGCCGTTGAGAAATACCGCTGCACGCACTGGACGAATATTTCGACAATGGTCGTCGATATGCTGTCCGTTCCTGACATCGACAAAAGGGACCTGAGCTCATTTATCATCTTCGGCGGCGGCGGCGCAGCCCTGCCAAAGGCCGTCGGCGAAAGACTGGCCACCTTGGGCATCAATTACGCAGAGGGATACGGCCTGACCGAAGCCGGGTCGGGCACTCATGCCAACCCACGCGATAATATCAAGCTTCAATGCCTGGGAATCCCATCATTCAATATCGACGCCATGGTTATCGATCCGGAAACCTTCAAGGAGATGCCGATCGGGGAAAGCGGAGAGTTGGTTCTCCGTACCCCTAGCATGTTCAAGGAATTCTGGAACAAGCCGGCTGAGACCGCCAAGGCCTTTGCGGAAATCAATGGAGAAAAATGGGTTTCACACGGGAGATCTCGTCTACATGGATGAAGATGGATATTTCTTCATCGTCGACCGCCTGAAGCGGCTTGTCAACCGGGCAGGCCTGAAAGTCTGGCCGGCGCAGATGGAAGGTGAATACTACAAGCATGAGGCCATCCAGGGAGGTCTGCATCATCGGGGACCCCCGATTCCCGGGTGGGCGAGGAAGTGAAGGTTTGCGTTGTCCTGAAAGACGCCTTTGCAGGCAAAGTGACGGGTGACGAGATAAAGGCCTGGGGAAAGGAGCGGTTCGCCTCGTATGAATACCCGCGTGTTGTCGAATTCGTGAAAGAGCTGCCCCGGAATGCATCCGGCAAGATCCAATGGCGCCTCCTGCAGAAAAAAGAATTCGAGGCCAGAAAAAACAAGAAGCAATCCGCATAACAGCGCTGAAGGAGGTATCCCGGGTATCGATATCGGTTACGGCCGATACCGATACCCGGCAAAGATACGCGCAATACTATACACAGGAAGGGAGAAGCTAAGCATGACGTTACAAGGTCAAGGGAAGGAGCCTTTTTACGGCTGGCGAAACGCCATTATCTGTTTTATTTGTTATTGCATGGTCTATGGTGTTGTTTTTTATGGGTTTAGCGTAGTTTTTCCGGCGATGGTGAAAGCCATGGCATGGAAGCGCGGGGATGCCTCGATAGCCAATACGGTGCGAGCCCTGCTGGTTGCCTTTGGTTCGCCGATCTGCGGTTATATGATTGGCCGGTTCGGTGTGAAGAGGACCCTGTTTTCGGGTGCAGGATTGGTTGTTGTGGGAATGGTGCTGGCCGGGACGGTGATGAATCAGTTGTGGCAGTGGATCGTTCTCTGGGGTGTGGTCGTCGGCATGGGTCTGTCGCTTTGTGGCGTTATTGCGGTGCAAACGAATGTGACGCACTGGTTCAATGTGAAACGCGGCATGGCCATGGGGATTGTGTTGACAGGCGCGGCTGTGGGCGGCTTTATAGGTCAGCCGGCGTTTACGTGGATTATGAAGGAGTTCGGTTCTTGGCAGGTGGGATGGATTGCCGGTGCGGTATGTACAGTGATCGGCGTGCTTTTCGTTTTCTGGCTGAAAGATAGACCGGAACAATACGGTCAGCATCCTGACGGGATCAGCCCTGAGGAGGCGAAGAAGGCGGCCGCGTCAGGCGGTCCTGCGCAGAAGCTGACCTACCGTACGCCGGAGCCGTGGACACTGGCGGAGGCGATCAAGACACGTCAGCTGTGGTTTTTGATATACGCGGTCTTCATGCAGATATTCCCGCTGTATTTTTTGACGACGCATGGTGTTTTCCACATGACGGGGAGCGGCCTGACGGCGATGCAGGCGGCCTATATTTTGAGTTTCAATGTTCTTGGCGGCGCGATAGCACGTGTTCCTGTGGGCTGGCTGGCGGATCGTGTTGAAGGTCGCTGGATTTTGACGGTGTGCTTTATTTTGATTACCGGAGCCATGTATTTCTTCTGGCAGGCGCCGAACATGACGACTCTGGCCATATCAGCGGCAGTATTTGGATTTTCCTACGGATCGGCGTTCACGCTGGTGCCGATTCTGGTTGGCAGCTATTACGGGACGCAGAATTTCCATAAGATCGTGAGTTTCATGTTCCCGATTCAGTACGGTCTTGGGTCTCTGGTTCCCATTCTGGCGGGTTACATATTCGACTTTACGAAGAGCTACGACTTGTTCTTCATGATTATGATGGTTCTGCTCGTGCTTTGCATTGGCACGTCTTTCCTCGCATCACCGCCTCATAAAGCAAAGGCATAGAGGCTTCCTGCCACTCCTCTCCCTCGGGAAGACGGGAGAGGAGACAGCCTGGCATGCCAGGTTGCAGATAGATAAATTTTTTGCAATAAATATAAGACAATAAATAAGAGGAGGGTCGTATGAGTGAGAATAAGTTGCCTTTGAAAGGGATTAAAGTCGTCGATTTTTCCGAGTTCGTAGCAGCGCCGGTTGTGGCGAAACTGCTTGCGGACTGGGGGGCCGATGTCGTCAAGGTAGAGCGGTTCGAGGGCGATGTCTGGCGCTGGTATGGTCCCAGCTTCAAGATGCCGTGCCAGCCGGATGAAAACCCGCTCTTCGATATCGAACATCTAAAAAAGAAATTTATTTCCCTGAACCTCAAGACAGCAGAAGGCAAAGAGATCATGGACCGCCTTCTCTCCAAGGCCGATGTTTTTGTCACGAGCTACCGGGCGGACGCCCTGGCGAAACTGAATTTGTCTTATGAGCAACTGTCCGCCAAATACCCGCGGCTGATTTATGCGCATCTGCAGGGATTCGGAGAGAAGGGGCCTGAGGCTGATCGGCCCGGTTTTGACGTTGTCTGCTACTGGGCACGAAGCGGCGCCATGCTCGATTTGGTGCCGGGCGAATGTGGCGTGCCCATCACCGCCCCCCTTCGGATTCGGAGATCATATTACAGGAGCGACCCTCACAGGCGGCGTCTGTGCAGCATTGTACAGCCGGGAGAAGACGGGCCGCGGCGACAAGGTCTATATTTCCTTATTTGCCAGCGCCATTTTCGGTGCAGGCTGTATGATCACATCCACTCAGGAAAAGTACGGCGATTCCTTTCCCCGGTATCGGACCCGCCCCAACAATGCCGTTGGTCATACTTATAAGTGCAAGGACGGGCGGTGGCTACTCTTGTCCATCCTGGACTATGCCCGGTATTGGCCCATCTTGTGCGAAAAGGTTTTCGGCCGTCCGGAGCTGGCGCAGGATGAACGCTTCAAGACCAAACTGAAAGCCGTGGAAAACAGCCTGGAGATGTATCAAATTCTGGAAGAGGCATTTATGACCAGGACGTCCGAAGAATGGGCGCCCCTGCTCCTCGAAAACGACATCGCATTTGAGAAAATCCAGCATTATTCCGATGTCACGAAAGATCCCCAGGCTTGGGCCAACGGCTTCGTCTTTGAACATACCTTTAAAAGCGGCAACACGGGAATTCTTCCGAAAACGCCTGTCCAGTTCGCAAGCTTCGAAGTGGAGCCCCCCGCCTGCCGGTTATGGGACGCGGATCGGCGAAAACACGAAGCAGATCCTTTTGGACCTGGGTTATTCAGAAGCTGATGTGGCGGAAATGGAAAAGAAGAATGCCATCAAGCAGGCCTCATGATGGGTAGGAAAATGATGCGGTCATAAGCTGTTATACGCAATAGGATCGATCATGGCGCATGTCGCAGGAGTGGTCGCAGATCCGCATGTCGTGAGAGAAATTTGGACTTTGGGTGCAAGAAGGGAGTGCTGCGTAAATGGAAAATGATAGCATGCCGTTAAAGGGGATTCGAGTCATTGACTTTTCGAATTTCGTGGCTGGTCCGGTCGTGGGCAAGATTCTCGCGGATTGGGGTGCGAATGTTATCAAAGTGGAGCGATTTGAAGGCGACCCATGGCGCTGGTATGGCGTGAACTATCAGACGCCTTGCGAGCCCGATGAGAATCCCTTGTTTGATATGGAAAACCTGAACAAGAAGTTTGCGGCCCTGAATTTGAAGACGGATGAGGGTATGGCGATCATGCAGCGCCTCGTGGCTGGGGCAGATATTTTTGTTACGAATTTCCGGACTGATGCCCTCCGGAAACTGAAGCTCGCCTACGAAGACCTGAAGGAGACTTGTCCGCGGCTGATCTACGGTCACGTTCAGGGATTTGGCGATAACGGACCCGAAGGGAGTCGGCCCGGGTTTGATGTCGTCGCTTTCTGGGGCGCGAAGCGGCGCCATGATCGACCTGGTACCTGCAGAGAAGAATGTCCCCCCTTACTGCCCCCTTCGGCTTCGGGGACCATGTCACGGGCGGCATCCTGGTTGGCGGGCTGTGCGCTGCACTGTATAAACGAGAGAAATCCGGGCAAGGGGACAGGGTGTACATTTCGCTCCTGGGCAACGGCATTTTCAGTGTCGGTTCCATGGTTATGTCAGCTCAGCCTAAATATGGAAATCCATTTCCCCGGTCGCGACTTCAGCCGACGAACGCGGCTGGAACGCAGTATCAATGCCAGGACGGCCGTTGGATCATGCTGTCCATTCTTGAGTATGAAAGATACTGGCCGGTGCTCTGCGAAAAGGTCCTGGGCCATCCGGACCTCGCGCATGACAAGCGGTTCGACACGAAAGAGAAGGCCAAGGAGAACAAGGCAATCGCTGTCCCTTTGCTTGCGGAGATCTTTGCAACCAAGACCGCCGATGAGTGGTGCAGGCTCCTGCTGGCTGCTGATATCGCCTTCGAGAAGGTAGCGAAGTTTATAGATGTCACGTCCGACGTGCAGGCTTGGGCCAACGGTTATCTCTTCGAGCATACCTTTCCTAATGGCAACAAGGCGATTTTGCCCAAGACACCGGTCCGCTTTGACAGCTTCGAGCACGGAGCTCCACTGCCAGGCGCCGGGACCCGGGTCGGTGAGCACACAAAAGAGGTCCTTCTGGATATGGGTTATTCACCGGATGAGGTTCAGTCCCTGAAAGAAAAGAATATTATCCTCTGCGCTTAAAACCGGCCTGGAGGGATTCCAGGAAACCGGGGTGTCATATCAGCGCCAGATATCGAGGGAGGCAAACATGAAAGAAGGAAGATTGGCGGGAAAAGTCGCCATTGTCACAGGCGCTGCCGCACAGGCCGACGGGATCGGCAATGGCACGGCAGTTTCCATCCTTTTTGCCCGGGAGGGGGCAAAGGTCGTTCTGGTCAACCGCTCGGAGGAACGCGCCCGGGCGCTTCAGCAAACCATTGAGGCGGAAGGGGGCGAGTGCATGGTATGCCCGGCCGATGTCACCAAATCGGCCGATGTGGAGCGTTTGGTTGCGACGACGATCGAACGGTATGGTAAACTGGATATTCTTCACAACAATATGGGAACAGGACGGCATAAAGGCCATCTTGTCAACTGGATGAACGAGGAAGACTGGGACGCCTGCATGGTCAACAATCTCAGAAGCATGATGCTGTGCTGTAAATACAGCATCCCGTGGATGATCAAGGGCGGCGGCGGATCCATCATCAATGTGTCTTCGGTGGGTGGGGCGATCGGCATGACCGGCACGAAGGAGCGAAATATCATAGCCTACTCCACTGCCAAAGGAGGCATGAGCGCCTTTACACGTGCCCTGGCAGCCAACTATGCCGAAGACGGTATCCGCGTCAATTGTCTGATCGTGGGCATGGTTGAAACACCGCTCATTACGGTGAATTCGGATGAATCTGTCCTGGCAAAGCGGCGGCAGATCATCCCTCTGAAAACGGCAGGTACGGGCTGGGATGTCGGCTGGGCAGCCGTCTATCTTGCCAGCGACGAATCCCGCTGGATCACGGCGGTCGATTTCCCGGTTGACGGCGGCCAGTTGCGGATTGTCGAGCGGCCCCAATAAGCGCAATAAGAAAGATTTGGATTAAGGGGGCCGGCACATTTCCCGAGAGGGAAAAGCCGGCCCTTTTTTCGTTTACATTCCGCTTCCGCCGTCGACTCGGATGGATTCACCGGTGGTGAATCCGGCAGCATCGGAGGCCAGGAATGCAACGGCTTCTCCAACCTCGTCCGGTGTTCCCAGCCTGGAAACAGCCAGTGTTGCCAGTTTCTTTTCAACCAAAACGGGATTAACGTGCCTTGTCTGGCCGGCATCGATGTAACTAGGACAGACAGCATTGACGGTAATGCCTTTGTTGCCCACCTCTTTTGCCAGTGATTTGGTAAAACCGATCAGTCCCGCCTTGGAGGCGCTGTAAGGTGAGGCGCCGCCAAGCCCGACGAGGCCGGCCACGGACGAGATGTTGACGATCCTGCCGTATTGTTGGGGCATCATGAATTTCAGGACTTCACGGGACATGAGGAATGTCCCGATTAGATTGACGGAGAGGACTTTTTCAAAATCTTCCTTGCGGAGCCTTGCTACTTTGCCGTCAATGGTGATCCCTGCACAGTTCACTAGAATATGAACTGTACCAAAGACCTCGACGGTCTGCCTGACCATTTGTTCGACGTCGGTTTCCGAACAGATATCGCCGGTGACGGCAATGGCCTTGCCGCCGTCATGAACAATGCTCTCAACCACCGCCTTCGCCCTTTCCTGCTCAAAAGGTAAATGGCTGACTGCCACGGCAGCGCCCTTCCTCGCCAGAACCCGGCAGATCCCCTCCCCCACGCCGCCGGCACCGCCGGTCACAATGGCTACTTTGTCTCGAAGCATCGTGTTACCTCCTTCATTTTGCTGAAACAGCATGTGACTTATTGATAATCTTGGCCTGCAATAAACAACCATCCATACACAAGCATCTGTTCTTTTGAGCAATGTTTATGCCATGATATGCTTGAAATATCGCTTGAAAATTAAATAGATAGTCGTCGGGTTGGTAACTGGCTTTGCATGGTGCGAAATATTGATTGCATGGCGCAATCAAGTCCGCTGCCTGATGTCCAGGCCTTCAATCAGAGTCGGTTCAAAAGAGAGTATTGGAACGGTGTTTTGGAACAGCTATCAGGAAAGCTTGAAGTTATTGTGAGATGATGGGATACTGATCGTGGTCGTTGCAGGGAATTGCGACCCGTGAGCGCTGTCGGAATTCTAGAGGAGAGGGAAGAATGCGGAGGCAGACATCGACGAGAATTTTAAGATCACGAACCCCATCGATTGGAGAAACAGAACTTGGCCGGGAAGATTTGTTCAGGACTCTGGCCAATAATCTGCGTGTTGGCGTTTATCTGATACAGGACAGGCGTTTCCGGTTTATTAATGCCCATGTTCAGGAATACGCCGGTTATAGCGAAGAAACCATACTTGACCGGGAGCCCTCAAGTTTCATCCATCCGTCAGATCGACGGAAAGTGCGATGCAATGCCCGCGATATGCTGAATGGAACACGGGCGACACCTTATGAGTATCGGCTGATGACAAAAGACGGAAGCATCAAGTGGATCATGGAGACCGTAACGCCAATCATGTTCAGAGGAGAAAAGGCTGTGCTCGGTAATGCGATGGATATTACCGAGCAAAAGGAAACCCGGGAAAGTCTCCGAGAATTTGATGCATTGAAGGCATCCATACTGGACGCCATTCCCCAGGCGGTTGTCGGATTGCGGAACCGCCGGATCATTTTTGCCAATACCGCCGTTGAAGAAGTCTTTGGGTGGAAAGCAGATGAACTCATAGGGGAAAGCGTCACACTCTTCTATCGCAACAAGCGGGAATCCGATGAGATTGCCAGATATTTCTATACGACACTCAAGCATCAGCGCACGTTCGTGAATGAATTTTATTGCCGCCGGCAAGGATGGAAGGGATATCCTTTGCCGGATGCGGTCTTCCCGCATCGGGGAGAAACTGAAGGAAAAAACGGATTGTCATTACCTATGAGGATATAACGGAGCAGCGGCGGGCAGAGAAAGAACTGGCCGATTCGCGAGAAAAACTGCGCAGTTTATCCATCCACCTTCAGTCAGCCCGGGAGAAGGAGAGCAAGCGGATTGCCAGGGAAATCCACGATGAACTGGGCCAGTCCCTCTCGGCACTTCAAATGGATCTTTCCGGAGTAGAGACCTATCTGTCTGAAGCAGATCCGCTTTTTTCGGGAAAGGTCCAGAGGATGCGGCGTCTTGTCGATACGACCATCGATAGTGTCCATCGTATTTCTACGGAACTGAGACCCATTCTGCTTGACGATATCATGGGATTGACGGCCGCGATAGAATGGCAAGTCCAGGAATTCCAGAATCGGACGAGCGTTCCCTGCGATGTCCGCATCGACTGTAAGGAAAGCGCCATCGACAAGGACCTGGCCACAGCCCTGTTTCGTATTTTTCAGGAAACGCTTACGAATATTGTCCGCCATGCAAACGCAACCCAGGTGCAGGTGAGCCTTACCGCCAAGGGCAACAATATCTGCCTGAAAGTCTCTGATAATGGTAGGGGGAATCACTGTACAGGAGATCAACGATGCCAAATCGTTCGGCATCATGGGGATCCGCGAGAGGGTTAATTTGTGGGGCGGCAGTGTCAGGATTATGGGAAAATCCCGTAAAGGGACAACAGTCGATGTCCTGATACCGATGCATTGAAAAAGGAGGAGCTTTTTGTGATAAAAATTCTTGTGGCAGACGATCATGCCGTTGTCCGGGAGGGGATCAAGCAGATCCTGGCAAGCCAGGAGGATATTGTCGTTGCAGACGAGGCGGGAAGCGGTTCGGAAACGCTTGCCAAGGTCATGAAGCAGCGTTTCGATCTCATCCTTCTCGATATTTCCATGCCCGGAAGAAGCGGTGTTGAGGTTTTGGAAGAGATCAAAAGCCATGAAGCCAAAACTTCCGGTCCTTATTTTGAGCATGCATCCGGAAGAGCAATATGCAGTGCGAATGCTGCGGGCCGGGGCTGCAGGCTACCTGACCAAAGCCAGTGCGCCGCAGGAATTGATCTCCGCCATCCGCAAGGTTTCCAACGGTAGCAAGTATATCACCATTTCACTGGCGGAAAAACTGGCATTCGAGTTGGATGATCGTTCGGGACAAGCCTCTTCATGAAAAGCTCTCCAATCGCGAATACCAGGTGATGCTCATGCTCGCTTCCGGCAAATTTGTCGGCGAGGTTGCAGAGGAGCTGTGCCTGAGCGCCAAAACGGTCAGCACGTACCGCGCACGCATCATGGAAAAAATGAACATGAAAAAAAAATGCGGAACTGACACTTTATGCGATAAAGAATAATCTCCTGGGCTAATATAGAGGTAAAACGGGCAACGTTTCGCCTCACTTCATATTCACTTCTTCTCTGATCTTGTAAGACATAGCCCGGCAAACATTTTCCCTGTATCCGTACATAAAAAAGAGTCCTTCCCTGATACCCTCTTCCTTTATGATGATGTTAACAACCTGCTAAAGGCAGCGAAGACGGAACCTTGATCCCAAACCGGAGGTGACAGGAACAGAACGCTGGATGGATGTTAACAGTTCCCCCGCTTCAGTTGCTCCGGCAGCGCTTTTTATCCCCCTTCAGCGCTGAACCGGAAAGAGTGGGGGCTGCCCTGCCGATGCCGAAAGGGAGCCGGCTATCATCTTTGATATGTCTAAAGGTGAAGCGGGTGCTGCCGCAGGTCGTTTCTGTGCAACGGCCAACTTCTGCCGGGTTGGGGGAGAACTATCGGCTTGTTCGGTTTTCTCCTCAACCCTCACCCACTAAAAAGCGGGTTGGAATATTGCATCCAACCCGCTTCTCTCCTCTATGCATATTCAATTGCTCAGGTTAAGTGAACTCTTCAGGTGAGGTGCGCCACTGCCTGTTTGTATAATTCACCTTCCTGCCTTGCGTTCCTGATCTCCAGGGGTATCCGGTCCAGTGCCGTCTCCAGGGACGAGTACAGATAGGCACTGCGGGCCAAAAATATCTGACGCCAAAACGGAAAAAACCCAGAAGGTACCCCCATCCTTGATGGTCTGTTTTATAGAGGCTTCCCAATTTTGTCGCCTTGTCAAGGACGAGATAGTCTTCCTGTTCTTCCCTGTGAATCAGTATGAGTTCCATAGGCACCTCCCCATTTTATATTTTGATCTTTATTAATGCGGATTTCTTGAGATGCGCTATCAGGCAGGAACCATTTTGATTGTAGGCGGCATGGACGTCTTTATGACAGGCTGATGCTGACGGTGCAGGACCATGTCAGGTATACAAAGGAATAAATGGGAATTATTCGTAACGCAGGGCGTCGATGGGATGGAGGAGGGACGCTTTGTAAGCGGGGTAGAAGCCGAAAAAAATCCCCACAAGACCGGAAAAACCCGAAGGCAGGCAGGATGATGGAATATGGAGAGACGATGGTGGTCCATCCGGCGAAATGGGACAGGAGTTCCGAGGTTGCCACACCCAGAAGGATGCCGATGATGCCGCCCATCAGGGCCAGGGAAAGGGCCTCGATGAGAAATTGAAACCGGATGTCCCGGGTCTTTGCCCCTACAGCCATGCGGATGCCAATTTCGCGGGTCCGTTCCGTAACAGAGACCAGCATGATATTCATGATGCCGATGCCGCCCACTAAGAGCGAAACAGAGGCAATGGCGCCGAGCAGAAGCGTCATGACCTTTGTCGATTCTTCCGCAGCCTGCATCATTTGTGTCAGATTCCGGACACTGTAAATCAGGCTCTCCCTTGGGCCCCGATGCGATGGCGCTGCCGCAGGAGATCGTTGATCTGCATTTCAGCCCGATCCATGCTTTCGGCGCTCCTGGCCTTGACTGCGATGGATCGGACACTGCCTGCAAATGTTGTCCCGAAGATTTTTTTCTGGCCCGTTGTCACCGGGATGTAGACGACGTCGTCCTGGTCCTGACCAAAGGCGTTTTGCCCCCCGCGGCTCCAGGACGCCGATAACGGTAAAAGGAACCTTCTTGATACGGATGATTTGCCCTATCGGCTCTGCACTCCCAAACAGATTATCGACGATAGTTTGCCCCAGAATGGCAACCTTGGTGGCGCTGCGAATATCCTGATCCGTAAACCCCCGGCCGGAAAGCATGGCGAGGTCTCTCACTTCAAGAAAACCCGGCGATGTCCCGTAAATGCCTGTCGACCAGTTCTGATTGCCGAAAACGAGCTGGGCAAACACCGTTCAGAGATGGAGCAACCGCAGCAACATCCGGGCATTCCTTTTCAATGGCTTCGGCATCGTCCAGGGGTCAGCGTCATCTGAGTTCCCATGCCCATCCGCAACCCACCGGAAGTTTGCGACCCGGATTGCACGATGAGCATATTGCTGCCCATGCTTGCAATCTGCTGGGAAATCTTGTGACTGGCACCCTGGCCAACGGCCAGCATGGCGATAACGGCGCCGACCCCCGATGATGATGCCCAGCATTGTCAGGAACGAGCGCATTTTATTCACCCCAGAGGGCGCGAAATGATATTTTGAAGGTAGAGGTTATGCCGATCATGAGCCGTTGCGCCTTTCATCGCTGACGATCTGTCCGTCAAGAAAGCGTATGATACGCTTGCTGTACGTGGCAATATCAGGTTCATGGGTGACCAGGACGATTGTGATATGGGCTTCCCGGTTAAGGCGAACCAGCAGTTCCATGATTTCGATGCTTGTCTTTGTGTCGAGATTTCCTGTCGGCTCATCGGCCATGATGACAGGAGCATCGTTGACGAGGGCCCGGGCTATGGCGACACGCTGTTGCTGACCGCCCGACAGTTGGTTGGGCGCATGGTGTTCCCGGCCCTCCAGCCCCAGTGTTTTGAGGGCTGCCAGGGCCTTTTCTCTTCCGCTCGCCTGCCGTTGTGTTGCTGTAAAGCATGGGTAATTCGACATTCTCCAGTGCCGTGGTTCTTGAGAGGAGATTGAAGCCCTGAAAAACGAATCCGATTTTGGAATTGCGGATTACGGCCAGTTCATCGCGGCTCATTTTGCCTACGTCGATGCCGTCGAGCCGGTATTGGCCTCTGGTCGGCTGATCGAGGCAGCCGATAAGATTCATGAAAGTGGATTTCCCGGAGCCCGATGGTCCCATGATAGCGACGAAGTCCTCCCGATCGATAGCTACTGAGACGCCGTCAAGGGCATGGGACGGGGCTGTCGCCCACGTCGTATATCTTGAAGAGATTTTCCGTTTCGATGAGGGCCATAAACCGCTACCTTCATCATGCCCGGCGGTCTCATTTGCTGCTGAGGTGCCGCCTTTTTTATCGTTCGTCATAAGTCCGACGATAACGTTTGTGCCTTCCTGCACCTCGCCAGCGACCACTTCAGAGTCGTTTCCGTCCGTGACGCCCGCTTGCAACTTATAACGTTTCGGCTTGCGATTCTCATCCATGGCCCACACACCGGAACCACCCTTTGCATCTACATTTCTATCCTTATCGGAAAAGCGGAAACGAAGGGCGGCATTGGGAACCTTGATAACATCCTTTTTCTCGGCATGAACGATCGTCACATTCGCCGTCATGCCCGGTTTCAGTTTTAAATCCGCATTATCCACGTGAACGACGACATCATAAGTCACGACATTTCTGGACGGTGATCGGCGCATTGCGAACCACCGAAAACCGTTCCTTTGAAAGGCATATTGGGGTAGGCATCGACTGTAAAAGTGACGGGTTGGCCGACTTTGATCTTTTCCTATATCCGCTTCATCGACGTTGGTGTCAATCTGCATTTTCTTCAGGTCCTGGGCGATATTGAAGAGCGTCGGCGTTTGAAAACTCGCTGCCACGGTCTGACCTACATCCACATTCCGGGAAATGACGGTTCCATCCACAGGGGAAACGATTCGGGTGTAACGCAGATTGGTTTGGGCATAGTCCAGGGCTGCCCGGGCCTGCTCCACCTGGGCCTTTGACGCGGAAACCTGGGCCTGGGCTGAGTGATAGTTTGCTTCGGACGTATCCAGATCGCTTCGTGCGATGAAATCCTTGGCGAAAAGCGCCTTGTTCCGCTCATAAATGCGCTTGGCATCGATAAGAGCCGCATCTGACTTCTCTACGTTGGCTTTACTCAGGCATCGATTTTGGAGAAATCATCGATCTAATTCCCGTAAAACGAGGAGAATCGGGGCGCATCATTGAACTCAATATCGTAGGGACAAAACGAAGCATTATCGTGGGCAAAGAACTGGAAATCCGCAAATGGCTCTCCAACTCACACCTCTACAGTTCGGCTTTTGTGATAGATAAAACAGACCTTTCAAACGGCATTCCACAACACTTCACCCTCACCGGAGCTGGCTGGGGACATGGCGTGGGTCTCTGCCAGATAGGTGCTGCCGTGATGGGCGGAAAAGGATATCCGTATAACGAAATTCTGTTGCATTATTTTAGAGGTGCGGAATTAGAAAAAATATATTGACCCCCGACCCCTAAAGGGGAGAAAGAAATATTACTACTGATTGTTTTAAGACTTTGACATGACACGCAAAGAACTAAAAATACAAGTTGAAACTAACTCAGGTTCTCCGTCAGCCGACGGATTAGAGGTAAACTCCCCATTAGGAGATGAGGGTAGCAATATGTTTTATGGTGCTTTGCCAATCCATTTTGAATTCGCTCGAGAACTTAGAAATAACCCAACAGAAGCTGAAAGTTTTCTATGGGATCATTTACATAATATAAAAGGAATACGTTTCAAAAGACAACATCCAATTCTCTATTTTATCGCTGATTTTTATTGTCATAAAGCAAAACTTATAGTAGAGGTAGATGGAGAATATCATAATATTCCTGAGCAATATTTATATGATAAAAATCGAGACAATGAACTTAATGAACTAGGACTAAAAGTAATTCGGTTTACCAATGAGCAGGTGTTGTTTGAAATTGAAAAAACTTTGAAAGAAATCGAACAAGAAGTAAAAAAAAGAACCCCCAACCCCTGAAGGGGAGCAAAAAATATTATTACCGACTATTTTAAACTTTCATATAACAATGACACACAAAGAAAAAGAAATACAAGATGAAACTAACTCAGTTCCCCTTCAGGGGTTAGGGGTTCGTTCCCCTTGGTCATGGATACCAACGCTTTATTTTGCTGAAGGAATACCGTACGTAGTAGCCATGACAGTGGCTGTGATTATGTACAAACGCCTTGGCATTTCGAATACGGACATTGCTCTTTACACCAGCTGGCTGTATCTACCATGGGTCATCAAGCCGTTTTGGAGCCCGTTTGTAGACATTATCAAAACCAAACGTTGGTGGATAGTCACCATGCAATTGCTTATTGGCGCCGGATTAGCCGGAGTGGCTTTTCTTATTCCTATGCCGTTCTTTTTTCAGGCTACTTTGTCGGTTTTCTGGCTAATAGCATTTAGCTCTGCCACCCACGATATTGCAGCCGATGGGTTCTACATGTTAGCATTGGACAGCTCCGAACAATCCTTTTTCGTTGGAATACGGAGTACTTTTTATAGATTAGCCATGATTTCGGGGCAAGGATTGTTGATTATCCTGGCTGGAGCATTGGAACATTATACCGGTAATTTACGACTGGCATGGAGCATTACATTCTTTGTTTTGTCTGGACTGTTTGTGCTGTTCTTCATTTACCACCGATTCGTTTTACCTCGTCCGGATGCTGACTCAACAAAAGTGGGCGGCAACCCAAAAGAGATTTTCCGCGAATTCGGTCTCACCTTTGCTTCTTTTTTTCAAAAGAAAGGAATTAGATTAGCCATCGCGTTCATGTTGCTGTATCGCCTCGGCGAAGCCATGTTGGTAAAAATGGCATCTCCCTTCCTACTCGATACCCGCACTGTTGGTGGACTGGGGCTCAGTACCGAACAAGTAGGACTAGTTTACGGAACAGTGGGTATTATTGCCCTTACATTAGGTGGAATTACGGGTGGAATTGCAGCTTCGCGCAAAGGATTGAAGTACTGGATTTGGCCAATGGCATTGAGCATTACGCTGCCACACCTTGCCTACGTTTACTTGTCATGGGCACTTCCTACCAGCTTTATACTGATCAATATCGCTGTAGCTATTGAGCAATTTGGTTACGGATTCGGATTCACTGCCTATATGCTTTACATGATTTATTTTGCCGACGGCGAACATAAAACGGCTCATTACGCTATTTGTACCGGCTTTATGGCACTGGGCATGATGCTCCCGGGCATGATAGCCGGTTGGTTGCAGGATGTGTTTGGCTACCAGCATTTCTTTATATGGATCATGGTTCTGGCCATTCCAACTCTGGCTGTTATTCCATTTTTGAAGATAGATAAGAGCTATGGAAAAAAAGAGATCGCACCAATTCAATAATATGCTAATGTGCTAATAAGAAAATCGACACATTTTCTTTACCTTTGCAAACCAAACAACTAAAACAATGTTTACTCACTTACTTGTCTACAAAAGCTCTTGTAACTCGTAACTTGTAACTCGTAACTATATAATGAAAATACTTATTCTAGGTGCCGGAAAAATGGGCACATTTCTTACCGACGTGATGTGCATAGATCACGAAGTGGCTCTTTTCGACACAGATGCAACACGTCTACGCTTCGTATTCAACACCTTGCGAATGACCGAATACGAAGAAATTCGCGCATTTGAACCGGAGTTAGTAATCAACTGTGTGACGCTGAAATATACCATTGAAGCATTTCAAAAAGTGCTGCCTTATCTGCCAAAAAACTGCATTATCTCGGATATCGCTTCAGTAAAAACGGGCTTACAAAACTATTACGAAAGTACCGGAATGCGCTACGTATCAACACACCCTATGTTCGGTCCGACCTTTGCCACCTTGGATAACCTGAGCACACAAAGTTCCATCATCATTTCTGAATCGGATCATATGGGTAAAGCCTTCTTCAAAGATTTATACGGATCATTGAAACTAAAGATTTTTGAATACACTTTCGACGAACACGATGAAACTATCGCTTATTCACTGTCCATTCCGTTTGCATCTACGCTGGTTTTTGCCTCGGTAATGAAGCCACAGGAAGCTCCCGGAACTACGTTCAAACGCCACATGGATATTGCCAAAGGACTCTTGAGCGAAGACGATTATCTATTGACTGAAATTCTTTTTAATCCGAACACACCCAAACAAGTGGAGAATATCCGGGCTGAACTGAAAGTTCTGTTGGATATTATCGAAGATAAAGATACGGAACGTATGCAGACATTTTTGAAAAAGGTAAGGAAGAATATAGAATAGGAAAAGAAGAACCCCAAACCCCTAAAGGGGCTTAAAGACCAAGTTTCTTAAGGTATATAGGTTCTATGGTTACAAAACATCAACACTATCCTAACTCCCCTTTAGGGGCTGGGGGTGAATTACAAGTCAAAACTATTATCTCTTAAGCCCCTTTAGGGGTTTGGGGTCTAAATTTAAATTTTATGGAAGCAAAAGAACTAGTATTAAACGCAATGAAAAAAGCCGGAGTGCCTTTAAATGCAGGTAAAATAGTTGAACTAACCGGACTTGAACGCAAAGAGGTAGACAAAGCCATGAAACAGCTGAAAGCTGACGAAGCTATTGTTTCGCCAAAAAATTGCTTTTGGCAACCTAAATGAAAGCCCAATTCAATCAAAAAAAAGTCGTCAAGCAAATGCTTGGCGACTTTTTTTTGATTATCTAAGTGTCTATTCTACCCTATTTCCACGCTCAACACGACGTTCGGTTTTTAGAGGGTTAGCACTTATTTCTTTATTCCATTCACGACTTTGGTGAATATCATAAGCCATATACAAAGCCTGACGGAACGATTCTTCCGAGGCTACATTCTGACCGGCAATATCGTAAGCCGTTCCATGATCGGGCGAAGTTCTGATAACCGGTAAGCCGGCTGTAAAATTCACGCCTGTATCCATCGATACGGTTTTGAACGGAATAAGTCCCTGATCGTGATACATGGCCAGCACCGCATCAAATTTATTGAAATTTCCCGAACCAAAGAAACCATCGGCAGGATAGGGACCCACGCAAATGATGCCTTGTTTTTCGGCTTGTTTTAGGGCAGGAATAATTACGGTTTGTTCTTCGTCACCAATCACACCTTCGTCGCCGGCATGTGGGTTTAAACCCAGCACGGCAATACGTGGGCGAACGATGGAGAAATCACTTTTCAACGAAGCATTCAAAACAGCCAGTTTATCGAGAATAAGTTTCTCAGTCAAAGCTCCCGACACTTCATTCACCGGAATATGACCTGTAACTACAGCTACCCGCATCACATCGTTTACTAGCATCATCAGCGCCGGTGTTCCGGTTCCGAACTTTTGCTCCAGGTATTCGGTATGCCCGGGAAATTTGAAAGTAGCCGATTGAATATTCTTTTTGTTGATAGGAGCAGTTACAATGGCATGAAGCGCACCTTTGTTCAGGTCCTCGGTAGCACGTTCTAAAGCCGAAAGAGCTGCTTTGCCTGCTTCAGTAGTGGAAGTACCCAGCTCAACTTTAATCTCATCGTCGCAGCAATTAATGATATTGACACGTTTAGGGTTTATTTCTTCGATAGAATTGACTGTATTTAGATTTAAACCTTGTATATCCAACTGCTTGCGATGAAAAGCTGCTACTTTGGGCGAACCATAAATAACGGGAATAAATGTTTCCAACATGCGAGGATCGGACATGGTTTTTAAAATAACTTCGTACCCGACACCATTGATGTCACCATGCGTTATGCCAATTATTATTTTGCTTGCTTCCATATTATGAGTTTTATTGTATAAGTAAACACTGTTCAAAAATACGACAATTATTTATTGATTTATTGAAGATAAGAACGACAACACTGATTCCATCAATTTAGCCCGATCTTTCTCCTGCTGTATCGTTTCAAAAGGAAAACCAAAAACACAGGTTTTGTATTTTCCCGAATAAGTTACACCTGCACTAAGATTATTCTCGGCATAGCGGCAAATTGTAAATCCTCCTTCACCAACCGGCTCGATAGCATCCGGCGACTGAACAAAGTAAGAAGTTGCATTCGGCTCATCGAAATAATTCAAATTCATTTTCCTGAAATATCGATTCGGCGAAGAAACAATTTTTACATTTCCACCAACACTGGCTTTGGAAGTTCTGAACTTTATTTTTAAAACGTTTTCTAGAAATAAACGATCTTCTTTCACCAAATGATCGGCTTCGCAAAGGTCGGAAGCAATGTAAGAACCGCTTAAAAGCAGGTTGCCTCCTTTCGCACAATACGTTCTGATTATTTGCTGCAAAGCTAATGGAAAAGTTTTAAATTCGGCAACTTTTTTAGCATTTCCTACGTATGTTTGCTTTTGTTTACCCAAAATTAAATCAAGTATCTTAAATTTAGTTACATCTACGTCACCTGCAAGCATCGCTTTCTCACTACACGACACAAATGAGTAGCCCGCTTCCTTTATCGCTTTACCGTGCAGGAAAGGATAATCAAAGGTATTTCCAGCTATTACCTTACCTTCAAAATTAGCATGGCTCGCTCCAAATCCGGGTGCATCATCATTAATCCAGGGCTTACTTCGTTTAAATTCATATTGCTTTCCTACAAAGCTAATGTCCGACAAATAAGGAACGCCAGCATCTTCATCGTTCAGAAATCCTCCATAAATGCTATCCAGTTTAAAACTAGCAGGAGCACTTACCCGCTGAAAGCCATTGACAACAAGCACTTCGCCTTTTTCGTTGGGTGCACGATAGGCAGAAAGTATTTCTGACGGAAAACTTTCACCACCTTTATTCACTGCAGTCACCTTGAAACTATACATCTTACCCGGCTGCAAAGTAACCGTAGAGCCGTTGGTATTAACCAATACTCCATTGTCAAATCCGCCATCGTCTATGCGCGTATACACAATATATTGCTCCGCTTTTGCACTTGGTTCAAGGGTATCATTTACAGCTATCCAACGCAGTTCCGCTTTATTTTTATCAATAAACTGGCAGCTGAATTGATCAACCGGAAGCGGCTGAACCACGTATCCGGTATTATTCACCGAAGATAAATACTTCAACATGCCTTTATAAATAGCTCTGCTCACCGAAAAGCGAAAACGCGGGTCGAGACCATAGCGCATGTCGGCAAAATTCTGGTGCGAGAGCAATTCCAGTAACATCGTTGGCACTTCGGGCACCCTTGATTCGCTGTATGATTTATTCCACAGCCCACGACGAGTCCATTCTGGCGAATATAATTTTCGTACGTCATTTACAATTTGGGTTTGGACAATATCGGTCAAGTCGCGAGATGCCCAGCGGGAGACTCCATTCTGAAAAACAGTTTGGCCTATCGAATTTTGAATCGTGCTAATTCCCAATGTCCCGATAATTGAGTCGTTCGGAGTTGTGCCCGCATCGGAATGAAAGGCAAAAGCCAAATCAACCGGTACGCCGAGCCCTTTTTGATTGGGAGCAATAGACGAACCGCCAATTAAATAATTCACCCAGTTGCCGCGCGACTGAAAATCGTCGGTATAATCGTTCTTGCCTTTACTAAGGCTATAAATACTATCGGGAATTCCGGCCCATTGCAACCAATATCGTGCTCCCTCGGCAAAGCGCGGATAACCACTTACTTCCGGTTCATAAACGGGTGTAATCAGATCTTTATCAGCTCCTTCAGAAACAGTCGGTTCATTGGAGTTAATTGTTTTCTCTAATGGTAGTCGTGCCATATTACCCATTCCGCCACCAAACTTCACGGCATCGGCAGTAACCACCTTACCATCCTCCGAATTGTAGTTCGTAAGCACCACTTTATCCTGATTGTTACGCCCCTTATCAAAAAAGAAATGACCCAGATAAAGCCACGTTCCGCCATCCATTGTCTGGTTCACCGAAAATTCAGTTCTACCTCCCCGATGGTAGACCGTATAATGAGCATCAGTCACACTGTTTGGAAGCGTTTTGTAAGACACATAAACAGCATACAATCCTGCTTCGGGGAAACTTGGCATCCATTCGCTACGACTGGATTCATTGACATCAAACACCGACGGAATGACTTTATACGTTCCAAGTTCAAATGGATTTTCGCCGAACAGATATGTTTTATTCGGATTAGCAAAACCTTTTCCGTCACCTGTTTTCCAACTTTTCCGGTCGTTATGTTCCCTGTATCGCGAATCACGATCTTTCGAATCATTGTCGACAATCACCTCGTTTAATTGCGTATCACGTTCGCGGGGAAGCAACACATTTGCTCCCGAATTTTCCAGCATCGGCACCAAATAAGGCAATACAAAAGACTGTGTGTACAAATCCTCCACTGTTTGAAAAACCCGTGCACGTTGCCATTGCCAGCGGGCAGATTTCTGATCGAAATGCAAGCCATGACTTTGCCAAAGTGCGATATGCTTATTTAGCATCCCATTTTCGGGTTGAAAAGGTCGCGAAGTATTTTTTATCAATGGCTGAACTGGTGAAGCAACTTTGAATTTCAATTTTTCGTCAGCATTCTCGGTGCGGTAAAAATTAGGAATCAAATCTTCAATGTTTCGATTCTCCACCTGGCAAACAACCGAAAAACCATTGTATTTGGAAGGTAATATTTTAGCGATAGCGTTATAAATACGCTTCACATTGCCGGGACGAAAGGGCATGTAAGCAAATTTTTCACTTGCGCTCACAAGTATCCTATTCGTTTTTAAATTAATAGAGAAATCAGAAAGGGTAATTCGTCCAACATAGGTATAGCTATTGGCAATTGCCGTCAATGAATCGGCAATTTGACCTTCCACATTTCGTTGCGAGAAAAGGGCAGCACTTACACTGAAAACTAGAAATAGAATTATACTTATTTTTCTTAGATACTGAACCATAACATATAACAAATATAGAAAACAAACAGACGAAGGTTTATTCGTATAAAAAATAAACTTCAACAATGAATTAGTTGAAAAACAATGAATTTAAAACATATTATTCTGCAGCTTCGTTTTTATTATTCTCAAGTGTTGAAAGCATTCCACAGGCAGCAAAAATATCCTCACCTCTCGACCTACGAATGGTTGCAGTAACTCCATTGCTGGTCAAATAATCACGGAAGAAAGTCATTTTCTCTGTATTTGAACCTTTTAGATTGACCTTCGGGATGGCATGAAAACGAATCAGATTTACACGACAGTCAATCCCTCGTAATATTTTCACCAACTCCACTGCATGACGCATTGTATCATTTACTCCATCAAACAAAATATATTCGAAGGAAACGCGACGTTGTTTGCTAAAATCATGCTTCCGCAACTCATCAAGCACGCTACTTATCGGATAAGCTTTTTCAATAGGCATTAGCTCCAATCGTTCGTGCGAGAAAGGCGAGTGTAAACTGATAGCAAGATGGCAATTTGATTTTTCAAGGAAAACCTTCATTCCGGGAATTAATCCGATAGAAGAAACAGTGATGCGACGTGGACTCCAGCCATAACCGTAATCAGCCGTCAGTATCTCTAACGCTTTCAGCATAGGCAGTGTATTGTCAAACGGCTCACCCATACCCATAAAAACAAGATTTGTCAGTGTTTCAGCTTCAGGAATGGACAATATCTGGTTCAATATTTCGGTAGCCGTAAGTTGCGAGGTAAATCCCTGCTTTCCTGTCATACAAAACAGACAGTCCATTTTACAACCAACCTGTGACGACACACACAAAGTGGCTCGCTCTTCATCGGGAATGTAAACAGTCTCGATAGAGTGACCACCTTCGGTTTTAAATAAGTACTTATTCGTTCCGTCCGTCGAGTTAGCGGTATGAATTGGCAATGATCGTCCTACTTCATATTTTTCGCTCAACAATTGACGGTTTTTGATGGAGATATTCGACATTTCGTCAACGCTGAAAGCGCGTTTTTTATAAAGCCATTCGCTGATTTGCTTTGCAGTAAAGCCGGGCATTCCTAATTCAGATACTATCGCTTTTAATTCTTCGAGGGTTTTGCCTACGAGTGCTATTTTGTTCATGGATGGAGTAGTTGATTGAAAAATAATGAATTGTTGAACATTTCATGATCTAGAAACTCCAACTCCGGCAAAGTTAAGCAAACTTACCGACAAAAAGAAAACGGAATGAAAGAATCATTCCGTTTTCCGAATTTTTAAAATAATATCTATTTTGACTTATCAGAAGAAATTGATACGGTTATCAACAATATCAGCTTTGTCTTTCAAATCTTGAATAATCATGTAAGGCAACGCGTAACTCATACGACCATTCAGTTGCATTTTTTCCATTTTTGCATCAAATGGTTGTGGGTTTACTTGTTTGTTTGAGGTACGAATAACAAATACACCTGCATTACCTTTAATCGGAGCAGAAACTTTATTCAATGCAACAACTGACGATTTACCAATAACTGCCGGTTCCATACCTGCCAGTCCAAATTGATATGCTGCAAAGTTAACACCTGTTGCCACTTTAAGAGAATCACCCAACGATCCGGCCAATCCTTCCAAAGTAGGAGTTTTAGCTAATTGAGCTGTCAGATTTTTAATCATCAATTCCGCTTTTTTGTCTTTGATAATTTCAGCTTTCAATTGTTCGCTCACTTTCTCAACCGAACGATATCCTTTTTTATTCAATTCAGTAGTCACAGCCACCACAAAGGTAGTTCCGCAGTCAAATACATCCGATACATCATCTTTATCGCTTTTAAATGCCCATTGTACAATTTTACGCGATTGAGCAATATCACCGATACGGTCAGCACTTTTCAAAATATCTGTTGCAGGACGAACGATATATCCTTTTTCTTTTGCTACTTTTTCAAATTTATCTGAGGTCATATCAGCAGCAAATTGTTTAGCATCATTGTATATTTTGCTGTATGATTTATTACCCGGAGTTACTTTACGTTCAAGGATAGCCAATTTCACTTTGCTACGAGCCGGAGTTTTTGCCATTACTTGCATAATTTGAACACCCTGAGGGTTTTTCAACGTGAACACTTCATTTGTTGCTTTTGAGAAAGCAGCTGCAGACATTTCTTTATCCATGCCCGGAACACCTTCTTGAATCCAACCTATTTCACCACCATTAGCTGCCGTTTGTTTCACAGCTGAGTATTGTTTTGCCATTGCAGCAAAATCGCCACCTGCACGAATTGCAGCTACCAAGCTATCAGCTTTAGCAGCATCTTTTTCTACTAAAAATATGTGACGTAATTTTACTGAATCAGACTGCATAATACCTGATTGCATGATACGAGCCATGGTATAAGTATCATTCACAAACATTGGACCTACTATATCACCAGTTTTTCCACTAAAAGCAAACGCCTTTAAATTTGCAGGTACAGTGGCTAAAGAGTAGTTTTGACCGTTATACATTACATCAGAGTTTGAATTTACCAAACCTACCACATCATCAGTAGTTTTAAATTCAGTGCTTAGTTTATTAATCCACGCTTCTGCTTCTTTGTAATCTTCTTTCAATGGTTTGATTTCAAACGCTACATAATTGATTGAACAATTAGCATCTTGTTTGTATTGTTCTTTTTGTTTGTTGTAACGATCTTTGATTTCGCTTTTACTAACAGTTACAGCCGAATCAGAAACAGTATAATATGGTTGAACTACATAAGCCACATCAACACTTGTTTTGCGATCCTGGTAGCTCATTTTTGCATCAAGACTGTTAGCAACAACTGCTTTAGAGATAAGAGCAGTATATTTTTCTTGTAAAATGCTATTCTTTACTGTTTTTTCCCAGAACATCCAATAGCTTTTTGCTTTTGCAAGTTGTTGTTTCATTTCCTCATTAGCAGGAGTTTGCTCTAAGCTATTCAAGAATTGAACTAAAAGTGGACGGCTAAATTGACCATTTTCACCGGCGAAAGTACGACGTTGTTGAATTAATGGGTGAATATTGTTACCGATACAACGATCAGACAACTCTTCTTTACTAACTGCTAAGCCAAGTTTTTTAGCTTCAGCATTTAAAATTTTCTCATTAACCATACTTTCCCAAACCGAAGCACGAAGTTGAGTCAGCATTTCTTCATTCAATTCCGACTTACCTGTTTCAATCTTGTACACTTCAGTCATTTGATCGATGCTTGCAGTATAGTCCTTAATATTAATATCTTCGCCAACAATTTTTGCTACTGTTTCTTTTGATTTATTAAAATAAGATGATCCTGAATTAAGGAAGTCGCCTACAATGAAGGCTAATAATGCAAGTCCTACTGCTCCTACCAGCAAAACTCCTTTGCTTCTAATCTTGTCTAATACTGCCATTTTCTTGAAATTTATTTGTGTGTTTTATTATTATTTCGTTTTCTTATTTGAGGGCACGAATATACAAAAAAAATGTTTACACTTATCTAGTTTCTGAAATATTAAGTGTTTTTTATTCAATTATATTCTTGCTTTTAATTCGTCTATTAAATTAGTCGCCTGTAGCCATTTTCACTAATTCTATTCTGTTATTGGTTACTTTTACACATTTGATAGTAAAGCCTTCTATCCTGATCACCTCATTCAATTTTGGAAAATGTTGATGATTATTCAATATAAACCCGGCAATTGTCTCATATTCATCCGATTCTGGAATCTGCAAATTAAACTTTGTGTTCGCGGTTTTCACTTCCAGCCTTCCTGAGAAAATATATTCCTTTTCACCAGTTTGTTCGGCCATATATCCTCTGTTATCATGTTCATCCTCAATTTCTCCGAAAATCTCTTCAATAATATCTTCGAGCGTGATGATACCGGCCGTACCTCCAAATTCATCCACCACCACGGCGATGCTCTTTTTTTGCAACATAAAAAGCTTCATCAGCTTTTGTGCTGCCATATTTTCGGGCACTATCGGAATCTGATTAATCTGCTTTTTCCAGTCATTTTGATGTTCAAACATCTCCGATGAATGGATATAACCCACGATATTATCGATATCTCCTCTATAAATAGGAATCTTCGACAAGCCTGTTTCGATAAAGGTTTGTTTCAAGGTCACAACATCTGTATCGTAATCCAAAGCAATTATCTCAGTACGAGGCACAGAGCAATCGCGCAACCTCACCTTTGAAAAATCCAGTGCATTTTGAAAAATCTTCACTTCGTTTTCCAGTTCTTTCTCATTTTGGTGACTTTCAAAAGTTTCCTGAATCAAATAATTCAAGTCAATGCGCGAAAATACGTTTTCCTCAGTAGTGGAACTTATCTTAACCCGCAACATTTTCAAAATACCCATCGAGAGCCATGTACTGAAGCGGGAAATAGGATATAACAGAACGTAAAACAACAATAATAACCACGAAAAAATACGAAGCCATAAATTGGGATTTACTCTAAAAATTGTTTTTGGAAGGAATTCGCCGGTAAACAGCACAATCACTGTTGCCAGAATGGTCTGAAACAAAGTAATCAAAAATTGATTACCAATGGGTTTTAACCACGGAGTCAACACATCGGCCATCAACAAACCGTAAATAACCAAACTTACATTATTCCCAACCAACATGGTGGAAATATATTGCTGTGGATACTTGTAAAAAATGGACAAGATAGAAGAAGTAAGATCACGCTGCTTCTTGTCCAATTCAAACCTGAGTTTGTTTGAAGTAACAAATGCTATTTCCATCCCCGAAAAGAATGCGGAGAAAAGAAGAGTCAAAAGAATAAACGTAAAACTATCCAAAATTAGAAATTAATGTACATTCAGTGTGTTAATTGACCACAAAGATACAATATTTTACGTTGAATTAAATTCATTATGGATAAAATTAGCTCGAAAACGATAAGAAAATTCATAAAAAAAGTCAGTAATCAAATTACCCGAAAAGTTTATTTCCGAAAACGCAATTATTTTGCCAACTACAAATAATTGTTTTTCTGAACCTTAGAAATCATTTTCAAATTTATCCGCTTTTTATTTCCAAAAGCAGTTGCAGGACTAAAAAAAAGCAGTATCTTTGCAACCGCTTAGAAAAAGAGATTCAGTAGCTCAGCTGGTAGAGCACATCCCTTTTAAGGATGGGGTCCTGGGTTCGAACCCCAGCTGGATCACTAATTTTTCGAAGCCAATACAAAGTTTGTTGATTTAGTAGCTCAGCTGGTAGAGCACATCCCTTTTAAGGATGGGGTCCTGGGTTCGAACCCCAGCTGGATCACACTTTAAAGCCTTTCAAGTCTTCTTGAAAGGCTTTTTTCATTTCATCAACTGAGATAACGGATCAATGCAAAAAGGGGTCAATGTAAAAAGCAGGTAGAGTAAAAAAAAAAGATGCTGACAGAGATACACAGAGATTATTTAGTAATAAGTTTTAGACAACGAATTACACAGATTCGACGAATAGAAAAGAGATTAAATTCGTGTAATGGCGTAATTCGCAGTTTGATTCTTGTATCAAATAAACGATGAATTACACAGATTACACGCACACTAGTCTACAAGTCACATAAAAGTAATCGTATTTCGGCTAAAAAAATAGTTGAATTACGCTTTACTACTCCACCTGAAATTTACATTGATCCTTTTTTTTCCAAATCAAACACAAAGACACAAAAAAAAAGTCGCACAATTTCTTGTACGACTTTTTTGTGGGCGTTGAGGGATTCGAACCCCCGACCCTCTGCTTGTAAGGCAGATGCTCTGAACCAGCTGAGCTAAACGCCCGAAATGAATTTGAAGAATGACTAAATACGTGGGCGTTGAGGGATTCGAACCCCCGACCCTCTGCTTGTAAGGCAGATGCTCTGAACCAGCTGAGCTAAACGCCCGAATATGCATTCGGTTTGTAATATGCCTTTCTCCAAAAGCGTTGCAAAGATACTGCTTTTTTTCAATCCCACAAGGGCTCTTCAACGATATTTTGAATAAAATACACGAATGGAGAAAAGGAACAGTATTAACGCATTCAAAATCAAGTTCATTGAATTGAAACAATTTATTTCAATCATAGTACATTTTATAAATCCACCGAAAAACCACTGTTTTACCCTTTCGAAAAAAAATCGTACCTTTGCACCCGAAATATTTGCACCCACTGTTCGTATTTGAGAAAATCGGAACAGAAGCGAAAAAATGGAATGTAAATATCTAACACATTAGATATATAATAAAAAACAATGGGAAATATTGTAGCAATTGTAGGTCGTCCAAACGTTGGGAAATCGACCTTATTTAACAGGCTCACGAATAGTCGTAGAGCCATTGTAAACGAAGAAGCCGGAACAACACGCGACCGCCAGTACGGTAAAAGCGAATGGGAAGGACGTGAATTTTCTGTCATCGACACGGGCGGATGGGTAATAAACTCTTCCGACGTATTTGAAGGCGAGATTAAAAGACACGTAACACTGGCTATCGATGAATCGGACGTGGTTATCTTTTTAGTAGATGTCCAAAACGGAATTACCGATTACGACTTAGAAGTGGCGCAGATTTTAAGAAAATGCACCAAACCGATTATTTTAGCTGCTAATAAAGCAGACACTTTTGAATGGCAGTACCAAATGCCGGAGTTCTACAAATTGGGACTTGGAGAGCCACAAATGGTTTCGGCCATCAACGGACTTGGTTCCGGAGATTTACTTGACAGATTACTCACCCACTTCAATCCTGACTCAACCGAAGAGATAGAGGCCGAATTACCTCGTTTTGCTGTAGTTGGTCGTCCTAATGCCGGAAAATCATCCATTATTAATGCCTTTATCGGAGAGGATCGCACCATAGTTACGGACATTCCCGGGACTACACGCGACTCAATCTATACGCGTTTCAATAAATTTGGTCACGATTTTTATTTGGTAGACACAGCAGGTATTCGTAAAAAAGCCAAAGTAAACGAAGATTTGGAATACTACTCGGTAGTTCGCGCTATCCGCGCCATTGAGAATTGCGATGTTTGTATTTTGATGATTGACGCCACTCGTGGTATCGAAAGTCAGGATTTGAATATATTCTCACTTATTCAGAAAAACAAAAAAGGATTGGTTGTCTGTATCAATAAATGGGATTTAATTGAGAACAAAGAATCGAACGACATTAAGAAGTACGAAGTGAGCATACGTGAGCGTTTAGCTCCGTTTGTAGACTTTCCTATCATATTCACGTCGGTTATCACCAAACAACGTATTTTAAAGGTGGTAGAGACAGCTGTGGAGGTTTTTGAAAACAAGCAACGCAAGGTAGCAACTGCCAAATTGAACGAATACATGTTGCCGGCTATCGAAAATTATCCTCCACCGGCACTGAAGGGAAAATACATAAAGATAAAATATGTAACTCAACTTCCAAATACTTCAATTCCTACATTTTTATTCTTTGCCAACCTGCCTCAATATGTAAAAGACCCATATCGTCGCTTCCTGGAGAATAAAATCAGAGCAAAGTATGACTTTACCGGAACACCAATACAGATTTTTATTCGTCAGAAATAATATCGAATAACCCTAAAATAAAAGAGGAACAGAAAATTTATTTCTGTTCCTCTTTTATTATGTAATAAATGACAGAATTCTCAAAATCCACTATAAACAACGTGAATTCTCATCGGGAACGCTTTGTTTTTACCACTTCGAATGGTTACAGCGCTCATTGAATTTTGTTGTTTCACTGCCGTGACAACGCTACTCGAGCTGTAAGTTACATCTACCGGCACCAATCGTAACGTAAGATTTTCTGGCAAAACAGTACCTTTTGTTGCAGCTGTTTTAATTTCAGTTGCAATCAATTTTGCGATATTAAAGGAATAATAAGGAGCGGTAGAAGTAGTTGCACTATAATAAGTTCCCAAAACTGCATTTGAACCTGAAGGAATTTCGTTCTTTTTAAAGAATTCAGACAATTCAGAATCCTTAATAATCATCAGACTTACAACTCTCGGTAGCGCATAGGTTGAAGAATCTAATTCTGTAACTTCAGCCTTAATGACAACATTATTCATTGTCAGATTTTTATTTAAAATCTTAGCATCCATACGCTGTTTCATTCGTGCCAATGGAACAACAATACTTGTTTGTATATTCGCAGGAGATGAAATATAATTTACACTATCTTTTAGTTGCAATTTTGCCATAACCGCAGCCTTATCGGGGTGCAAGATTCTATTTACCTGACGAACATTCATGTTTGCCGGAAATTGAACCGAACCGGTTATAATCGTATCTTTCCCATTTCTCACAGCCGGATAATGATAACTATTCAATAAACCGAAAGAGCGTATAGTCAGTAATGTTGAAGATCCAAACTTTGCCGTAATATACACTCCATTAAAGAAGTCAGAAAACACCTGCTCAGATGAATATTTTGTATCATTAAAGAATCTTTTCGAAAACTGGTCAGATAGCTTTACTCTTTTGAGTAACGAATCCGATTTGATTCCATCTGGGTATCTTGCAGTCACAACATTATGCCCTAACCACATATTTGGATTATTAATATCTACATAATCAGCGGGGTCTAAATTTGTAGCATAATTAGAGGTAAATTTAAACGTTCCCTTGTTCATCTCGTAAACATTAATATCTAACGGAGCATATTTATCGCCAAAATAACTGTAGCAAGTCATCAATAACTCAGTTGAATCAACAACTGATCCCGGAGGATATTTAAAACCGATAGGACCTTCAACCTGTGCCAAAATATCAGCCTGGGTTGAGCCGTATTTTTCATTATAAAACGAACCCAGCAAAAAAGAATCGGGTTTCGTGGACATTGATGCTATATCAACATTTTCAGTTACAACGTGAAAAGTATCAGCTCCTACTGTGATTCCATCCGAGGTTGGTTGAATTCCTGTACCAACATCTACCAGGTTATCGGTACACGAAACAGTCAGAAATGACAGAACAAAAAACAGAATAAATGAATTGTATTTCATGTGAGATATTGAAAAAAGTGACTAATGGGTTAATGAGAAATGAAAATTACAAAAGACTATCATAAAAATTCACATATGCATCAGCATAATCCTCTTCCGACTGGAAAGGCAAGAATTTTATCTTCGTTTCGTCAACATATTTAAGAACGTCTGCATTCACTTCCGGACTCGATTGAATTACTCCATCAGAATAATCAATGGCTAGTTTTGTTAGCGCTACGTAATCGATAACTTTATCTTTCACCTGTACAACATGCTTGTTTTCAATACCTTCCAACAACAATCGTTCGGCAAACAAATTTCTGAATGGCTTTTTGAAGTCGTCATTAAAAATAGAATAAACAACTTTTGAGTGTTTAAAAAACGGATCGTCGTTAAATGCTTTTTTAATATATAAAGGTGCTAAAGCAGTCATCCAACCCTGACAATGGATAACATCAGGTGTCCAGCGAAGTTTTTTTACAGTTTCCATTACTCCTCTGACAAAGAAAATTGTACGTTCATCATTATCATCGTACTCCTCTCCTTTTTCGTCGGCAATCGTATTTTTGCGGTGAAAATAATCGTCATTATCAATAAAATACACTTGCATGCGTGCAGCCTGAATAGAAGCAACCTTGATAATAAGTGGGTGATCAGTATCGTCAATTATCAAATTCATCCCTGATAACCGGATTACTTCGTGTAGCTGATTGCGACGTTCGTTTACGGCACCAAATTTGGGCATGAATGTTCGGGTTTCTCGCCCTCTATCTTGTACTGCTTGAGGTAAATACCTCCCCATGTTTGCTAATTCAGACTCCGGTAAATAAGGAAAAATTTCTTGCGAAATATACAAAACTTTTGTAACTTTTTTCATGCTTTAATTATCCGATGCTTATAAGAAAATTTTCGGTATGCAAAGATATATAAAAAAAATCGGATATAAACAAGATGTAAAACGCATAATGTTAAGTAGACTTATAAGATAATTATCTTATACAAAAACAAATAACAATACTCATTTACATATATTTCAGCAAATCAAACACATATGACAAATACGTTCCATTGGAGTGAATTTAGAACCCGTGCCTATTTATAGAAGTTTAACGAAGTATGAATTTTACTAAAACAGAAACAATCCACTAAAAATAGTATAAAAACAGGGAAGCTTTACGAATATTGAACTAAAAAAGGGAAATACTTGTTTGACAATAATGTAGCATTATTGAATGATTATACAAATAAGTTTTAGTACTTTTGCAGGCGTTTTTTTTGACAAGTAAAAAGTATTTAAATTGTATTAGCAGAACTCTTCAGACAATGAAAATTATACGTTCAAAACAAGAACTTCAAGTAGAAATTGAAGCCATTAAACAAAGTGGAAAAACCTTGGGATTTGTACCCACTATGGGTGCACTGCACGATGGACATAAAGCGCTGGTTAACCGTGCTGTATCAGAAAACGACCTAAGCATCGTTAGTATTTTTGTAAATCCCACACAGTTTAATAACGCAGCCGATCTGGAAAAATATCCCAGAGATTTGAAAGCCGATGCAAATATGCTTGAGAGCGTAGGTTGCAATTTTATTTTTGCACCCACTCCTGAGGAAATATACAATCCGGAAGAATTGAACAATCGTTTTGAATTTGATTTCGGAGGACTCGACACCGTCATGGAAGGTCGCTTTCGTCCGGGTCATTTTAATGGCGTAGTACAGATTGTCAGCAAGCTTTTTCAACTGGTACAACCGAACAAAGCTTATTTTGGGGAAAAAGATTTTCAACAACTGGCCATTATTCATCGAATGGTGCAACTGCTTAAAATGGACGTAGAAATCATTGATTGCCCGATAGTGCGCGAACCATCAGGCCTTGCGTTGAGCAGTAGAAACCAACGGCTAACACCCGAACAACACAAAAATGCGATTGAAATATCGAAAGTGTTGTTTGAAAGTCGTAACTTTGCAGCCCAATTAGCACCTAAAGATCTTACGGAATGGGTTATCGAAAAGATTAACAGTACGGAAGGACTTGAAGTAGAATACTTTGACATAGCAGATGCGCACACACTTCAAACCATTGACACCTGGTGCAGCGAAGCAGTGGGATGTGTTGCTGTATTTTGCGGAGAAGTAAGATTAATTGATAATATAAGATACAATTTATAATTAGGAAATCGGCCATAAATATCTGGTTACTAATAACTTTAACTGAAAACTAAAATAAGATGTTAGTTCACGTTGTAAAATCAAAGATTCACAGAGTTTCAGTAACTGAAGCTAATCTGAATTATATAGGAAGCATTACCATCGATACCGATTTAATGGATGCCGCCAATATTATTGCAAATGAAAAAGTAAGCATTGTAAATAATAATAATGGCGAACGAATTGAGACTTACGTTATACCAGGCGAACGCGGTTCAGGTGTTATCTGTCTGAATGGTGCTGCAGCCCGTAAATTTCAACCGGGTGACATCGTTATTATTATGGCTTTCGCCATGATGGAAATGGAAGAAGCAAGGGTATTTAAACCTGCTATTGTTTTTCCGGACACCGCAACAAACAAGATCATTTAACGATGAACGATTAGTGTTCAATGTTTAACATGACACAGAACTAAAAAACATGAAAGTAGTAATCATAAAATACAATGCCGGTAATATTCGTTCGGTGCTCTTTGCGTTGGAACGGATCGGTGTGGATGCGATTGTTACGGATGATCACGACGAAATTCGGTCAGCCGACAAGGTGATTTTCCCGGGGGTTGGCGAAGCATCGTCGGCCATGAAGTATTTGCAGGAAAAAGGGCTGGATAAATTAATCGTATCGCTGACGCAACCCGTTTTGGGAATTTGCTTAGGCATGCAACTAATGTGCTCTCATTCTGAAGAAAACGACACACCCTGTCTTGGTATTTTTGATGAAAAAGTAAAGCTCTTCCCTCAACAAGGACTAAAAATACCACAAATTGGATGGAACAACATTGTGGATTTAAAATCGCCACTCTTCGCTGATATCAACGAAAACGCGTATATGTATTTTGTTCACAGTTATTATGTTGAAAATTGTGACGATGCAATTGCAAAAACCGATTATGTACAGAAATACAGTTCTGCAGTGCATAAAAACAACTTTTATGCTGTACAATTCCACCCTGAAAAATCGGGCGAAGTAGGACAAAAAATTCTTGAAAATTTTATCCATAACATCTAATTTTTGAATAGGTAAACGTTTTCATTTTCAACAACCAATATCACATAACTCAAAACAGTTACAACTCGCAATCCAAGAAAAGAATGACCTTCGAAATTCAGCATACCGATCCGACATCAAATGCCAGAGCAGGCAAAATAACTACCGACCACGGTGTTATTGAAACTCCAATATTTATGCCGGTAGGTACAGTGGCTTCGGTGAAAGCCGTCCATCAACGTGAACTTAAAGAAGACATAAAAGCTCAAATCATTCTTGGCAATACCTACCATCTTTACCTCAGACCGGGAATTGACACACTGGAGCGTGCCGGCGGATTACATAAATTCAACGGTTGGGATGGACCAATTCTTACCGACAGCGGTGGATTTCAGGTATTTTCATTATCGGAAAACAGAAAATTGAAAGAGGAAGGTGCTACCTTTCGTTCGCACATTGACGGTAGCAAGCATCTTTTTACTCCAGAGAATGTGGTGGACATTCAACGGTCCATTGGAGCTGATATTATCATGGCTTTCGACGAATGCACGCCGGGAACAGCCGATTATAATTACGCAAAAAAATCGATGGAGATGACCCATCGCTGGTTGGATCGCGGACTAAAATACTTCGACCAAACAGAACCAAAATACGGTTATTCACAAACCTACTTCCCGATTGTTCAGGGCTGTGTATATCCTGACTTGCGACGTCAATCGGCAGAATTCATTGCTTCGCAGGAGCGCGACGGCAACGCCATTGGTGGGTTGGCCGTGGGTGAACCTACCGAGAAAATGTACGAAATGATAGAGGTGGTAAACGAGATACTTCCTAAAGAAAAGCCCCGTTATTTAATGGGTGTAGGTACTCCTCAAAACATTTTGGAAGGAATAGAACGTGGTGTGGATATGTTCGACTGCGTAATGCCTACCCGCAACGGACGTAACGGAATGCTATTTACCTCGCAGGGCATCATGAATATGAAAAACGAGCGTTGGAAAAATGATTTCTCACCACTCGACGAATATGGAACTTCTTACGTTGATAGTTTTTATTCAAAAGCCTATTTACGTCACCTTTTTATGAGCAAAGAATTATTGGCCATGCAAATTGCATCGATTCATAACTTAGCTTTTTATTTATGGTTGGTGGGCGAAGCACGTAAACATATACAGTTGGGCGATTTTAGCGCCTGGAAAAAAGTGATGGTTGAACAGGTTGGACGAAGATTATAAATAATTGACGATTGAAACACATGAAAATCGATTATCGCAAATTCGGCTTAAAACGAATTGACACCTACATAATGGGGAAATTTTTGGGAACGTACTTCTTCTCATTAATTCTCATCCTGAGTATTTCGGTGGTATTCGACTTGACCGAAAAGCTAGACAATTTTTATGATCACGATGCGCCTTTAAAGGCTATTGTGTTTGATTACTATCTCAACTTCATTCCATATTACATGAATATGTTCAGCCCGCTGTTCACATTCATTGCCGTTATCTTCTTCACCTCCAAAATGGCTACTAATACAGAGATTGTGGCTATCCTGGCAAGTGGTGTAAGTTTTAAACGGCTAATGCTCCCCTACTTTCTTTCAGCGTCGCTTATTGCACTTATTTCATTCGGACTGGGAGGTTTTATCATCCCGCCGGCACAGGTAAAAATGCTCAATTTCGAAGACAGATATATTCATAAGTTCAAAACCGAAAATGCATCCAACCTGCAAATGGAAGTGGAAAAAGGTGTAATAATGTACATCGAACGCTTTGAAATTTCAAATAATACAGGATATCGTTTTTCACTGGAAAAGTTCAAAGGTAAAACCCTAGTATCGCGACTCACCGCACAATCCATTACCTGGGATTCGGCTCACAGTTGGAAAATGAACGACTATTTGCAACGTGATTTCCGCGGCATGCGCGAAAGTATCACCAAAGGGACAACCAAAGATACTACGATAAATGTGCAACCAAAAGAGTTTTTTATAACTTCGAAGGAAGCCACTCAGATGAACGTGCTCGAATTACGGAACTATCTGGTAAAACAAAAAGAAAGAGGTATCGGAAACGCACAAGCCTTTGAAGATGAATACTACAAACGCTACTCCATGCCACTTGCGGCGTTTATCATGACCTTGATTGGCGTATCGCTTTCGTCGCGCAAAGTGCGTGGTGGAATAGGATTGCACCTCGGAATCGGACTGGCATTGAGTGCATTCTACATCCTTTTTATCACCATGTCCACCACATTTGCCGTAAATGGCGTTATGTCGGCATTTGCAGCAGTTTGGCTACCAAACGTAGTTTTTGCATTGATTGGCATTTATCTGTACCGCACAGCTCCGAAATAAACAGTTACAATACTGTTTATCTGTATTATATTTTTTTGATTTTAATTAATGGGAATAGAGAAAGCTATTTTTCAACGCACTGAATTGCTAATTGGCAAGACGAAGATGGAGCGTTTGAGCGAAAAACGAGTAATAATTTTTGGTGTTGGAGGTGTAGGAAGCTGGTGTGCCGAAAGTTTGGTGCGCAGCGGAATAAAACATCTTACGATTGTCGATTCCGACAGGGTGTGCGTAACAAATATCAACCGTCAACTAATGGCAACCACCAAAACAGTGGGCAAAGTAAAAACAGAAGTGCTGAAAGAACGCCTGCTGGAAATCAATCCGAAAGCAGAAATCATCGCTTTGCAAAAAATATACAGTCCGGAAACATCCGAATCGTTTGAACTTGATTCGTACGATTTTATTATTGATGGCATTGACAGTCTGGCTAATAAAGTGCACCTGATACAAACTGCCACCAAGACAAACGCCACCTTCTTTTCGTCAATGGGAGCTGCATTAAAAATTGATCCAACGCGTATTAAAGTCGCTGAATTTTGGAAAGTAATGGGCTGTCCACTAGGTTCCGCATTACGCAAAAGACTAAAGAAACTGGGAGTTCCAAGTAAAAAATTCATGTGCGTGTACAGCGATGAGTTACTGGAAAATCAGGGAGAAAATGCTTCGTGTGGAACAGAAAAATGTTTATGTCCTAAAGCGCAGAACGGCCCCGGCGATCCCGATTTGGTAAATCATGAATGGTGCAGCATGAAAGCACAAGTGAACGGCACAAGTTCGTATATGCCTGCGATGTTCGGCATGACTATTGCCGGGTTGGTAATGCAGGCTATTTACAAGGAAGAATAGTTGTAGTGCCGCACATCCGTGCGGCTTTGTTTTACAAAGAAAAATAAAAAAGCTCCGATACAAATCAAATTGTTATCGGAGCTTTTTTTAGCCGCATAGCGGCGTTAGTATGGTAGGACTTTACAAGTAATATAGTTACAAAAGCCGCGTAGCGGCGAAAGATGCACATGACGAAATCATTCGGAAAAATCAAACAGGTATTGATTTTCAAACCGAATATCGAAATCATTCAACATTTTCATATATTCATCTTTAAAGGTCCGATGCTCGTGATGTTTCTTTTGTTCCACAATATATTTGATTACTCCATCACGTTGGCTCTTCGAATAACTAAATCCACCATAACCCCTCTGCCATTCGAAATGTCCCATAACGAATTTATTGTCATTGATCCATTTGGATGAATTCGCCTTTAATTTTTCCATAATATCTGCCAGTGAACTTGCTGGATTCAACTCTAAGAAAACGTGAACATGATTTCGATGTCCGCCAACTGCAAGAGGATACTGGTTCATATTAACCAAGATTCCACTCAAGTATTCAAATAATCTAAGCGTAAATCGATCTTGCAAAATATTTTCACGACCTTTTACTGCAAAAACGACGTGGATATTGATTTGAGTATAAGTATTTGCCATAAATGTCATATTAATGATTCATATCTTTCACCGCTACGCGGCTTTATTTTACTCTCTATTTATCTTCTACCATACTATCGCCGCTACGCGGCTAATTGTCAATTTTTAGTCTTTCTCCTCCTGTTTTAATTTACTCTCCATTTATCTTCTACCATACTATCGCCGCGATGCGGCTGTCAATTGACTTTTATTCTTTCCCCTCCGGTATGGCTAACAAACTCCGGTGCATACTGACATTGCACGGACGCAATGCCACTAGTGTATTCTCCCGCCGCATTTGCCCAAAGCTCGTATTCAAACACATAGGTTCCTTTTGGCAAAAAGGAGAAGAAAAATTGTGTGGAAGCATCTTTGGTGGTTTGGTAATAGCAAACACTTTCTTTCCACTTGCAACCAGATAATTGATTCACCGGCTCAAAACACGAAGCACGTAAGTCTTTCAATGCAACAAATTCAAGATTCCTGTCGGTGCTAATAACTAATCGGGTAATAACCTTATCGCCTTTCACCAATTTGGTTTGTTCAATAGGCAGCATGGTTTTTCCGGTTGAAGTCATTTTCTCAACAAACAGTTTCTTGGTAATTTTCAAAGAACTGCCTTGTCCAGAGACTTTATCCAAATCCTGATAATATTGCCAGTACATGGCTCCCCAACCAATATTCTTATCTGATTTAGACACTGTCACTTTTCCCATTTCCGGACGAACGGTAGTTACAGGAATTGTTTCTTTGAAATAGCCGGTTCCCGCTTCGGTACTTGAAGGTTGAAGTAAAGTATTTCCAATTTTTATCTGAACCGAACCTTCATTAGCCAACCAATCACTTCCCTGATGTAGCAATGCATAAATAGCATTAACAGTGGCCATTGGCGAGTCCCAACGCTGGGTTTGTTTTTGTTTGAGCAACCATATTTTCATCTCATCAACTTCGGTCTTGTTCTTTTCCACTTCGGCAAAGGCTTCAATAATAGCAGCCTGAACAGCTATAGGACGTTCGTTCCAATAATACCCCGAGGTATTTTTAGTCCAATACATGCCAAACTCATCCGTTTTCAAGGCATTTTCTCTCAACGATTTTATAATGTCGTTCGCCACCTGAATTTTACCATTCCGTTGTGCTACCACTGCCATCATGGCTTTGCCATAAAGCGTAAAAGTAGTCCAGTATTTTTCCGATTGCGCTGTGTAAAATCTCACCGCGGCCTGCGCCGATACATGCACCGGAATTTCAGGATATTCCGACCGCATGTGTAGATAAAACAACTGCATATTGCCAATAGACATGTCCTTGTCATAATTCTTGTTGTACTTTTTCAAATTATCAAAGTCACGGGCAATTTCCAAGTCTAAATAATTTAAGGCTGCAGTAAGCGGTAAGCGGTAAGCGGTAAGCACATTTCCTCCTACTAACTTATTCAATCTTGCCAGATTCAGTATAATCTCCTGCGTTACATAGCGACTTTCGCCCATACCTTTAAACCACGAGAAAGCTCCCGAAGGCAATTGCAACGAAATCAGTTTATCAAGATACTGCTGCGCCTGATTCTTTTGCATATTCAAGTCGAACAGCAAGGCTATCTGCCTTTTTTGCTCCGTTTCGTCTTTAGCAGCCATTACCCAGGGTGTTTCTTCCAGCAACATATTTTTCAACTCGGTATTTTTCTGCAAGTTCGAAAGCAATGCTTCACGACTACCACCCGCTTTTTTCCATCGGTCGAAAGTGGCTGCAATTTTCGGATTAGAATTGGCTATAAATGCCGCTAAACTATTGGCATAATACGCTGTAAAATAATCCAGTGCATTGTCATTTTCGGGAGTAGAAATAGTCGGTAAAGCCTGCACAGCATACCATGCAGGGTTTGACGAAAATTCCACCGACAAGTTTTTTGTATCTACACTCGAACCGTTTTTCAACAAACTTTCGAAATTGAACGTACGGGTTTGATCACCACGAACGGTCAACGGCATACTTTCTGTTATCAATACTTTATCAGGCAGCACAGGTAAGTACTTTTGTTCTCCATCGCTAAAGTTGCCGGCACGAGCCACCACTTTGCAAGTCACCAATTCATAAGGAGAAAACTCGGTTAACTCCCACTCCACCGCTTTGGTTTCGTTGGCAGCCAGGGTAATTGTTTTGGCCGCTGCATCTTTCAATTTGATTGATTTCTCTGTAGCCGGATCTATCATTTCAAACTGAACAGAAGCAGTTTGAGCTTTATCCGTCAGGTTGACTACATTAGCACTCAGTACCAATTTATCCGACCGACGCACGAAGCGCGGCAAGTTCATTTGCACCATCAAATCCTTTTGGGTCACTACCTGCTCAGCACCTTGTCCGAAATACAAATCAGTGGTGTGCGCTAACATCTTCACGTTCCAACGTGTGAGACTTTCCGGAGCCGTGAAAGTAAACTTCACATTGCCTTGCGCATCGGTTCGTAATTGAGGATAGAAGAAAGCTGTCTCATTGAAGTTGGTACGGATTTGTACTGGTTTATTACTTTCTATTACTTCTTCATCCTTAGCTATGACAGGAGCTGTAAATTTCATACTACTCTTCAATGGTGGAGGAGGTTCAACTGCCTGAAGACTTTTCTTATTTGTTCCATATCCAACTACAGCAACGTCATCCAGAGTTGCATTTTCTTGTGCCATAACAGCAACTCCTCTTGCCATTCCTCTAATCCTAATATTTCGATATCCCATATTCAAACCAAACCAATTCAATTGATTCAATCTAAACTCTGCCACATCATCAAACTGATTATTCAAATATGCATCATCATCTGTTGTTTCAAATCCATTGCTTATCCACTCAGGAGTATAGAAAACCGATTCTCGGTACGATGGATTAAAATTCCAACTGTGTGGACGCAAAGCATCCAGTGAAGCATCGTACATTCCCACCAACACCTCGGCTGACTTATTATCCTTGCCACTCTCGGGAACAGTAACAGTCCATTCTGCTTTTTCGCCCGGCAACAACTTATTGCGGAACACGCTAAGTGTAGGCGTTAGTTTTTTATCGGTCACTTTATGGGTTATCTGAATTTGCTTGCTAAAGAACTGCTCATCTTTCAGGAAGGTAAACATTACCGTCACTCCTGCTCCATAGCTTTCTTTAAACGGAATTTCAAAAGTCTTTATCTCGTCCGAGAACGAAATCCAGCGACTTTCCAATATTGTATTACCCTGCATCACTTCATACAAAACCGCTGAATTTTTAGTCGAAGTTCCAAATTGGACCTGAGCTTTCTCACCAACCACACATTCAGTTTTAGGGGCTAAGAGCCACTCGTAACTTTTTACCGGAGGGCGTTTATCGTTTGTATCGAAAAGAACAAATGTTTTTTCGAGTTTCACTTCCTTACCATGCGCATCGGGAGTAGTCAACACCAGTTTATATCTTCCCGAAGCTAAATTGGCAACGGCCAGATTTAATTTCTTGTTGTTGGTATCAAAACTGCCCGACAATACTTTTTCGGCCTCTTTCAAAACAGTTTTATCATCTATCTTTTCGGCATAAACGTCACTTTCTTCCAAACGATACAGACTGTATTTGATTATTGAACTCACTTTCTCTCCGTTCAGTGTTTCAGTGCCCACTTCGACATTTAGTGGCTGTTTCTTATCAACCTTTTCAGCTAGTTCTGCCAAAATGAATAAAGATTTATCACCAACCGAAATATACTGCTGTCCTTGTTGCGTTTCGCCTTTCGGGTCTGTAACATCCACATAAATTGTGTAGGTATAAAATTGTTCGTTGCGAAACGGGGTTATATCACTTTTTGTTTTCTCGGGCGTAAACGATACTTCAAAAGTTCCATCCGCTTTTGAGCGGGTAGTTCCGTTGGTTATTTCTTTGGCAGGACTACTCCACCACCAGCAATAGCGATGGGTGCTGCGAACCACACGATATTTGACCTTAGCATCAGCAATGGTATATCCGGCATAGGCTTTTACGGTTCCTTTTACAGTTGTTTTTTCGCCAAAACTAATTTCTGCTTTGGGTTTATCAATCGTTACCTCAAAAGTCGGTCGTTTATATTCTTCCACCCAAATATATTGAGAGATAGTACCGACCTGAATTCGATAAGTCCCGTTTAGGCCACCTTCGGGCAAGACAAATTCCCCTGCCATGGAGCCAAAATCGTTAGTCTTGTATTTTTTTGCGGACACTTTTTGTCCGTTAGCATCAAATAAGGTTGCTTCGTATTCTGTTCCTGCAACGATTTCTTGCTTAGTTTTATTTGAGTAATAAACTACTGCCTTAAAATAGACCGTTTGACCCGGGCGATACAACGACCTATCGGTGAAGATATTTATTCTCGCAGTCTTATTCTCAGATCTGTTTTGATCGTTGAAATAGCTATTGGAAGCATTGGTAAAATAGCAATCTTTCCCCTTTTCGAAGATCAACACATTGTTCGAGTAATTCTCTTTAAACGGATATTGGCACAAGCCGTTTTTATCGGTAGTGATTGCTGATATAAAGTTGATTCCATAATGACTACCTGTCCATTTATTTTCATAAACTGACACTTTAACTGTACTCTCGGGTTTGCCACTTATTCTGTCGAGCACATACAAACTGGCTTGCTTCGGAACATTGGTACGATTTATAAATGCTAAATCAGAAATGGTAAGTGAACCAATCACCCGTTCCGATTGGTTTTCATTTCCCTGTTGTTCTGCACAGATTTCATAAATGCCGTAAACACCGGTTTTTAAATCAATATCTGTAGTTACAGTTCCAAAATTCGCATCCGGCTTTATATCAATTTGTTTTGTTTCTACAAGTGTTTTCTTAGTGTAAAGCGACTTTTCATTTCGTCTGTTCTGAACATAGTTATAGTATTCCAACGCTGTTGCATTTACCCGGTAAACAGTCAGTTTCAGTGTTGATATATTCGTTGTATTTAAACGCACTTTAAGCGTAGTGGCTGGCTTAGCCACTTGATTAAAACTCATCCCAATTGTTTTATGAGCAATTGTCTTCCGGATATTACTTAGCAACCCTATCCTTTTGTAGTTGGGAAAACGGTTCAAACCATCACTGCAAATATCATAGGCTATTTTCTTGTTCGATTTGGTCTCATCATCTTCTGAATTAGCCGAATAATAATTTGCCTTCTCCGCCAATACTTCAACAACTGCTTCATTAGCGGCATACTGTTTTTCGAGTCGGCTCAATGCAGCAAGGTAAAGTGAGTCCGGATTCGCTGCTTCAGTATGTTCTTTCAGGTATTTCAGGCGTTGCAAATCGGCATAGAGAAGTGCCGGTGCATTACCGGCATTTTGGCGGAAAGCAAGTAGTTGGCGATAAGTATCCACCACCTGGTTTTCTACGGAAGATGCGTATGTAGAATCCAATGACAATGCCACAAACTGAGGTACATCTCCAAATACATCAGGATTGGTCAGTGGGTTTTTCGCTGAAGTAGCCTGAGACAACTGTTCCAATATTTGTATTCTCCGATTTCCTAAAAAGTCGAACAAGGTTGGCTGCAACGCCTTGCTATCATCACCTTTTTCGAGTAAAGCAGCAAATTTCAGCGCGTCTGTTTGTTGCAAAATCGTTGCATTTTCGAGCGAAGCCGCAAGGTGTTTCGTAATTTTATCGAAATAGATATTTTTTGTCCATTCTTTTATATCCTCGGGCACAAAACCGGTAACAACGGTGCGGTTATTAATCGTCCACTGGTCTTTTTGGTAAAACTGAGCGTACAAATCAGCCGTCATCGAGTGTAGCAACGCCTTTTCTGCCGCGTCGGTACTTTTTTCGGTAAAGGCTTCGAAATCTTTTATCAAAGCAGGTGCTTCATCAGGATTTTTCTCCAGGGTAAAGCGCATTTTATATACCATCGCCTTGATGACTTCGGGCGAGTTTTTCTCTTTCTGCGCCTGTTCGAGAATGGCTTGCACTTCTTTCAAGGCCGACTCAGGCAATTGTTTTTCAGCTAATTGATTCACTTTCTCCCAACGGGCGGCAATGGTGATGGTTGATTTTTGAGCGAATAAAAAAGTGGCTAGAACCACAGTTGTAAAGACGATAAATACTATACTTTTCTTCATAAGTGAGGGTGATTATTTTTTTTGTTAATCGCGAGGCAAATATAATACCAAAAAACGGTATATCCTATTTGGACTGCACAATAAAAGAAGATGATTTAAAACTCTAAAACGTTGCACGCTGAAGTAGCTATCGAACAAAATTAGTTATTGAAATGAATTTAGATTTCATAGAAGTGATTTTTTATTCAAAATTCATTACAATTTCTATACCTTTGTATTCCTCCAAACAAATCACATTATAGTTTGTTTTCAGAGAAAGTAAGTACCCAAATCTTTAATTTTCAATTTATCTATTGTGACTTCCAACAAAAATATTTTCAACGTAACCTATCCCATTTTTTTGACGCTCATTGCCCAAAACATCATAAATGTCACCAATACAGCATTTCTGGGTCGTGTTGGCGAAGTAGAATTAGGAGCATCCGCCATTGGGGGCGTGTTTTATTTTGCCATTTATATGGTTGGTTTTGGGTTTAGCCAGGGTGCTCAGATCCTTATCGGACGACGTAATGGAGAGAAAAATTATTCTCAAATTGGACCTATTTTCAATAACGCTTTATTGTTTAATTTTCTGTTAAGCTTACTTATCTTTGGCATTTCGCTAAAAGGTGTTCCGTTTGTAATGAAATACGCGGTGAGCTCACCGGAGGTCTATGACGCAACCATTGCCTACCTCGACTGGCGTATTTACGGCTTCTTTTTTGCCTTTGTAAATGCTATTTTCAGGAGTTTTTATGTCGGAATTACGCAAACCCGTATCCTTACCACCTCAGCAATTTTAATGGCCATTACCAATATATTGTTCGATTATATTCTTATTTTCGGACATTTCGGGTTTCCTTGCCTGGGCATCGAAGGTGCAGGTATCTCGTCGGTAATTGCCGAAATCGTTACACTTATTTATGTGATCGTCTATACCTTTTTACGTGCCGATACAAAACTGTACGGCTTGTTTGAATTTAAAAAGGTGGAACTCAAAACGGTATTGCAGATTCTGGATTTATCCATTTTCATTATGTTCCAGTACTTTATTTCCATTTCCACCTGGTTTATGTTCTTTATTTTTATCGAACACATGGGCGAACGACCACTGGCTGTATCCAATATCGGCCGAAGCTTGTATGTGCTGCTCATGATTCCGGCATCAGCATTGGCAACAACAGTAAATACTCTGGTTAGCAACCTTATTGGCGCCAACAGGAAAGAAGAAGTACTTCCTTTTATCAAAAGGATGGCATTTATTGCTTTTGCGTTGGTTTTACCATTAATGATTTGCACGTTCATCTTCCCCGAACTCTTTGCACATATTTACACCGATGATACCGGGCTGATGACGGCCTGTATCCCGGTTATAAAAATTGTGTCGCTTGCCAATCTGGTTTTTGCGTTGAGTTTTATCGTCTTCAATGGCGTTTCGGGCACCGGCAACACCCGAACAGCTTTTGCCATCGAGTTTCTCACCCTGTTTTTCTACATCAGCTACGTTTATTACACCGCCATTGTGAGCCCCAGTTCGGTGGAAGTAGTGTGGATGTCTGAATTTGTGTACTGGATTTTTATAGGTGCATTGGGGTATTTGTATCTGCTCAAAGGAAGCTGGCGCAAGAAAGAAATTTGAAATAATGATGAGGTGATACGATGATGTGATAATGTGATGATGAATTCTGCTTGTTGGTTCAATAACATATTTTTCATACTTTTGTTACTATAATCATCACATCAACATATAATTATATTATCGCATCAACACATCAACACATCATCACATTATCACATCAACCTCATGGCCAAAACTAAATCAGTATATGTTTGTCAGAATTGTGGCGTCGACTCTCCGAAATGGATCGGCAAATGCCCATCTTGCGGCGAATGGAACTCGTACGTAGAAGAAATTATCAGTAAAGACAGCACTCCAAAAATTCATTTGGGAGGTGTTGAACTGGTCAAACAAAAACCGATTCTCATCACCGAAGTGGAAACCTCGGAAGAGAGCCGCTTCGATACCAGTTGCAACGAATTGAACCGTGTGCTGGGTGGTGGATTGGTTCCGGGCTCGTTGGTGCTGATTGGCGGCGAACCGGGCATTGGTAAATCCACGCTCGTATTGCAGGTGGTGCTCAACATGAAAGGCAAACGCACCCTTTATATCTCGGGCGAAGAAAGTGTAAAACAGTTGAAACTTCGTGCCGAACGCCTAAAATTCGAGAATCCGGATTGCTATATTGTCAGTGAAACTTCGCTTGAACAAGTGTTTGTACACATTCAAAACATTCAACCCGACGTGGTGATTGTCGATTCCATTCAGACGATTTCTACCGAAATGATTGAATCGTCGCCCGGCTCGGTATCGCAGGTGCGCGAATGTGCCGCCAACCTGCTGAAATTTTGCAAAACAACTTCTATTCCGGTGCTGCTCATTGGTCATATCAACAAAGAAGGTAGCATTGCCGGTCCAAAAGTGTTGGAACATATCGTGGACACGGTGCTCCAGTTCGAAGGCGACCAACATTATATGTACCGCATCCTGCGTTCCATCAAAAATCGCTTCGGAAGCACCTCGGAGTTGGGTATTTTCGAGATGCAGCAAAACGGTCTACGCGAAGTGAGCAATCCGTCGGAACTACTGCTTTCGCAAAACCACGAAGGACTAAGTGGTGTAGCCATAGCTTCGGCTATCGAAGGCGTTCGTCCGTTCCTGATAGAAACGCAGGCACTGGTCAGCTCGGCTGCTTACGGCACACCGCAACGCTCCAGCACCGGCTTTGATCTTCGTCGACTGAACATGCTGCTGGCCGTACTCGAAAAACGTGCCGGATTCAAAATTGCCCAAAAGGACGTATTCCTCAACATTGCCGGAGGTATCAAAGTCAACGACCCGGCTATCGACCTGGCAGTGATCTCGGCCATCCTGTCGTCCAACGTGGATATTGCCATCGAGAAGCACGTTTGCGTGGCCGGTGAAGTAGGACTATCGGGTGAAATTCGCCCCATCAACCGCATTGAACAACGCATACTCGAAGCCGAAAAACTTGGATTCAAAAAAATGATTATGCCCGAATACAACCTGAAAAGTCTCAATATCAGCAAGCTTAATATCGAATTAATACAGGTAAAAAAGGTAGAAGAGGCGTTTAGGGTGTTGTTTAAGGGGTAAGACCATCTCGCAAAATAAATTCAAACTTAAATCTGACATGAAGAAAAGGACTACTCTATTCGTTATTTGGTTAATTTCAACCATCTCTTTTGGTCAATCTAAGAATGTGAAACCATTAGTTTGTCAGCAGTACAGAACTTGGTCTGTAACTAATTTAGTCAAACTAGCAGAATCAAAAGGTATATCCGAATTGTATGGAATCGTAAATCCATCTCAGATCTTGTATGTCGATACAATGCAAGTTTCAAAGTTGATAAGATTAGAGAGAAAAGAAAGTCCTAATTTCAAGAAGAGCTATGAATATGAACAATATAAAAAAGTATTAGTAGAAGCCAAATACCTTTCGTGGAATACTAGCAATTTGATTTCTTTAAATAAAGAATATACAAATGCTGAAAGCTTGGTCGTGAATAATAGAAACTCATTTATTTCTGCTTTATCAAAAATATATTCAGCAGGTGACACATTCTTAATAGTTATATATGATAAAGATAGAGTGTATTTTAGAATTGAACATCCCGGATTAGGAGGGGCTGATGCTTATCTAGGAATAATAAAAGGAAATAAGCTTAAACTATATTGTGTCTGGTCCATAGTTATCTAAAGCAATAAAATAACCTTATTACTCCCCAGTTATTATTTACATTAAACACTTTCTGTAAAATACAAAATCAAATGACCCTACGCACCGTAAATGTAACCCGCTATATCACTCCTTTGCGCGAAGGAGGTTCGTTGCCGGCATTGGCTGAAGCTGATGACGACTTCAAATATGTTGTCAAGTTCCGTGGATCGGGGCATGGCACAAAAATGTTGATTTCAGAACTGATTGGTGGCGTGGTTGCCAAACTGTTGAAGCTGCGCATTCCCGAACTGGTTTTTGTAGAACTCGACAAAGCTTTCGGGCAAACCGAAGGCGATGAAGAAATTCAGGACTTGTTGCAAGGCAGTCAGGGGCTGAACCTTGGTTTGCACTTTCTGTCGGGTGCGCTTACTTATGATCCTGTTACCACCAAAATAGACGGACGAACTGCATCGCTCATAGTTTGGATGGATGCTTTCCTGACGAACGTCGACCGCACCGTTCGTAATACCAACATGCTTATGTGGCACAAAGAGTTATGGCTTATCGACCATGGAGCAACCTTGTACTTTCATCATTCATGGACAAACCATATGAAACAGGCGCTTACGCCGTTTTCTCTCATCAAGGACCATGTACTCCTCCCCTTTGCCGACCAATTGGAAGCAGTGGATGCGGAATGCAAGCAACTGTTGACCGATGAAACAATCCGCGAGATAACAAACATGATTCCCGATACTTGGGCAAACTGGACCGAGGATGGTGACACGCCCGAATCCATCAGAGAAGTGTATTACCAATTCCTTAGCGAGAGACTTAACCATTCTGAGAACTTTTTAAACGAAGCGCAAAATGCAAGGAAAGCACTTATTTGAATACGCCGTTATTCGTGTGTTGCCCAAGGTGGAGCGCGAAGAGTTTATCAACGTGGGTATTATTTTGTTCTCTAAACGAGCAAAATACATCCGCATGATGTACAAACTGGATACGAACCGACTCAGCGTTTTTTCTACCGAGTTGGATATGGACTTGCTTGACGAAGCTTTGAAATCGTTCGAAAAAATATGTAACGGCAACAAAGACGCTGGTGTCATTGCCCAGTTTGATATTCCCGAACGATTCCGCTGGCTCACTGCGGTACGTAGCTCTTGTATCCAGACCTCGCGACCGCATCCCGGTTTTGCAGAGAATCTAGACGAGAAAATGGAAAAACTATTCGAAGAATTGGTTCTCTGATTTAAGCAAAGACACACTTTAACAAGAACCAACAAAGTGTTTTATGTCTTTAATTGACAGACAGAAAACCGCATCATGATTCCGAAACTACAAAATGTGACAAAACTCAAAGTTAAAATATCAAACAGAACGATTTATACAAAAATAACTATCAAAACCACACCAAAATTACCAAATTACCATAAATCAGACACAATTCAGCCACGTACAACAGTCAAATTGAGAATAATCTTGGTTAATTAAATATTTTCACATTAAAGCTAATTTTTATTTATTACTTTTGTCGAGTTTTTAAAATAAAAAAGAATGAAACAACATCACAAAGTGCCCTTTGGTATTATGGGCATATTTATGGCTATCGGTATTGTATTTGGAGATATAGGAACATCCCCGTTATACGTAATGAAGGCCATTCTCAATGGGTTACCGACAGGACAACAATCCAACCCGAACTATATTATTGGTGCAATTTCATGTATCATCTGGACATTGACTTTGCAAACCACTGTAAAATATGTGATTGTTACACTTCGTGCTGATAACCGTGGCGAAGGTGGTATTTTATCGCTCTTTGCACTTATTCGTAAGAATTACCGTTGGACATACGTCATCGCAGCAATTGGAGCAGCCACACTTCTAGCCGATGGTATCATCACCCCGGCCATCACCGTAATGTCGGCCGTAGAGGGAATAAACACGTTGTTGCCTTCCGTCCCTATCATTCCCGTAGTAATTGCTATTATCCTAGGCTTGTTTCTCATTCAACCACTTGGAACTGCATTTTTAGGAAAATCATTTGGTATCATCATGTTTTTCTGGTTCACCATGATTGGGGTACTTGGTGCTTTTGCGCTGATACATTTTCCTATGATTTTGAAAGCATTTAATCCAATGTACGCCATTTTAGTGCTAAGAGCAGTACCAAATGCATTTGTTATTTTAGGTGCCGTTTTCCTTTGTACTACCGGAGCAGAAGCACTTTATTCAGATTTGGGACACTGCGGTTTACACAACATTCGGGTATCGTGGTTTTATGTGAAAATTACGTTGATACTAAATTATTTAGGTCAGGGAGCATGGATTATTTCTCACTCATCGGCAATTGTCAGAGACATTAACCCTTTTTTCACCATCATGCCGGAATGGTTCTCGTTCATCGGTGTAATTATGGCCACACTAGCTGCAATCATTGCCAGTCAGGCCTTGATTAGCGGTTCATTTACCATCATCAGCGAAGCTATTTCGCTGGATTTATGGCCGAATATCCAAATCAAATACCCAACCGAAATCAAGGGTCAAATGTACATTCCGGGAGTAAATCATGCTTTACTGGTATTGTGTATTTTAATGGTTCTGGCATTCCAGTCGTCGTCGAATATGGAGGCAGCGTACGGTCTTTCCATCACTATTACCATGATGATGACCACAGTATTGCTATTTATGTATCTTAAACAGCAAAAAAGACCTTTGTGGTTCAGCATCCCACTAACAGGGTTCTTTATAACCATCGAAGGATTCTTCTTTACTGCCAATGCCTTTAAATTTATGCATGGTGGTTATGCAACAGTGCTTATTGCCGGAATGTTATTCGGCATAATGTTAATATGGTACAACGGGCGACGTATTAAAAACCGATGTGTTAAATACGAGAAAATTGCTCCGGTCATTACTTGCCTTGATAGAATCAGCGAAGATGAAACGATTCCTAAATTTGCAACACATTTGGTGTACGTTACACGTGCTAAATATCCAAATGAAATGGACAGTAAAGTCATCTTTTCATTAATAAAAAAGCAACCAAAGCGTGCTGATACGTATTGGTTTGTATACCTGCACCGCAGCGACGAACCGTATCAATTCAAATACCACGTAAAAACTTTTGTGGCTAAAAAAATATTCCGATTGGATATTTATTCCGGCTTCAAACAAGGTGTTCACGTCGATGCATTTGTTCATCTTATTTGCAAAGAAATGCAGGAAAATGGATTTGTTGATTTGATGAGCCGCTATCCATCTCTTCGCGAGTCGAAGGTTGAAGGCGATTTCAGATTTGTGGTGGTGGAGCGTATTATCCGAAACCTGGATTTACCACCGTTCAAGAAAACTGTTTTGGGGCTTTATTATATGATTAAAAAGTTCTCTACTTCCGATACCCAGATCCTAGATTTGGATCCGTCGGTAGTAACCCTCGAATATGTTCCACTTCAATATCAGAAAGAAGCCGAACAAAAAGAACAAAGACGACTCAAAAGAGACCGAGAATAAACGAAAAGAGATATGATAAGAGTCATATCTCTTTTTTTTTGTGCTTTTGTCCCAAATAAATAACAATAATCATGACTTATTTTTATTTGTTTGATTCACTCTAAATCCGTATATTTGTTCTACCACACTATAAACAGATTCAACTATGCGCGTACTTGTATCCACCCGATTATTAGACGAAGGTTTTTCTGAACTCAAGAATCATTTTGAAGTCATCTTCCCAGACAAAGACGTCTTTTCGAAAGAGGAAGTTATACAACTCCTGCCAGGCTGTGATGCTTTTTTGCCAACGTTTCAGTTCAAAGTAGATAAGGAGGTGATTGATGCGGCAAAAGGGAGCGTAAAGATTATTGCCAATTTTGGGGTTGGCTACAATAATATCGATGTAAAATATGCCACTAAATGCGGAATTGTTGTAACCAACACACCCGATCCTGTTGTAGAACCAACAGCCGAGCAAGCATTTGCTTTAATGCTTGCAGCTGCGCGTCGGGTAGCAGAATGCGATCGGAAGCTGCGCATCTCAAATGGATTAAAATGGGGCGTACTGGAAAATCTGGGACAAACACTTTATGGCAAAACGCTCGGCATTATCGGCATGGGTCGCATCGGACAGGCATTGGCACGCAGAGCTATGGCATGTGGAATGAAGATTGTGTATCACAACCGTACACGCCTCACTCCCGAATTGGAAACAACATATCAGGCCCGCAGATTAAAACTGGAGGAACTACTGACAATATCGGATGTAATATCATTGCATACGCCACTTACCGATGAGACATGGCATTTAATTGACAGTGAAAGTCTTAAACTAATAAAACCGACGGCCATTATTATAAACACTGCTCGCGGACCAGTGATAGATGAATCGGCACTTGCAGATGCGCTACAGAGTCACCGGATTGCGTCGGCAGGACTTGATGTATACGAGGATGAGCCCAATATCACCCCTGCCCTACTAAAACTTGACAATGTGGTACTTGCTCCACACAGTGGCACAGCAACTGTAGATACCCGCAATGAGATGAGCCATTTCGCATCACAAAATATTATTCGGTATTTTGAGGGACGAAATGATATTACCAGAGTAAATTAATTGCTCCCATTAAACCTTTTGACTGAAAGACAGTCAAAGGAGTAAATCTAATAATAGCGCAACCGGCATCTGCCTACTACATATGAGCCTAACAGAAGAAGAGCTGCGAGAACAATTGAGTAAACCCCATCAGCGAACCAAAGCGTTCTCATTGGTTGTACGCACCTATCAGGAGCGACTCTATTGGCATATTCGTAAAATGGTAATGTCGCACGACGACGCCAACGATGTATTGCAAAATACATTCATGAAAGCATGGAATGGAATTGAAGGTTTTAGGGGCGATTCGCAGCTATCAACTTGGCTTTATCGCATCGCTACCAACGAAACACTTACGTTCTTAACAAATAAAAGACTTCGAAACAATCAATCGCTTGATGATGTAGAAGGAACTTTGTTACAAAATCTGCAAGCCGACAATTATTTTAACGGTAACGAGCTTCAACTTAAATTGCAGAAAGCAATCATTACTTTACCTGACAAGCAGCGACTAGTATTTAATATGAAATATTTCGAAGATATTACGTACGAAAAGATGGAAGGAATTTTAGGAACATCCATCGGAGCCTTGAAAGCATCGTATCATCATGCCGTAAAAAAAATAGAACGTTACTTTGAAGAAAATGAATAGGACAACAAAGAAAATAAACATATTGAAAGCCATAATTCCATTTTTACTAAGTTCTGTAAATTATTCAAAAGAAAATGGCTAATAATTAAACCAATTGAGTTTCAAATAGTCAAACATACATTATGAAAAAGAACAATAAAATATCGTTGGACGAAATCGGACGGGAATTACCATTCACCGTACCCGAAAACTATTTCGAACATTTTGCACTGCAAATCGACGAACAAATCAATCGTAACTCAGGCTTCAATCACGGATTCATAAGACAGTGGATGTACGTAGCCGCTGCTTTTGTGGGTATTTTTATGATTGGACAAACTTACTATAAAGTTCATCAAACGAGCGTAACACAAAAAGCCGATACCTACGAGGCGTATGTACTATCGCAAGTAAACGAAGCCTCGATGGTGGATTACTATGTGGATGAACCTGCTAAATAAAAAAAAAGAATTAGAACATATTTAATAATTTATTATGAAAACATTGAAATGCTTTATTTGGGGTATCCTGATTTTCCTGAGTGCAAACATAAACGCACAGGACGTGGATAGATCTCCAAAAGTTGAAGACATGCATTCTCAAAAATGGCAGTTTATGGTTGAAAAAGCACAGCTAAGCCCCACAGATATTGCTAAAGTTCAGCCCGTATTTATGCAACACGAAAAAGCCATGTGGTGCCAACATCAACAAAACAGAGATTTTTTCAAGAAAAATTTCAAAAAAGACAATAACGTAAAGCCAAATTATGCCGAGCTTAACGACAGATACGTAGAAATGGAAGTAAAACAATCGCAAATGTTCAAAAGCTATCATTTACAGCTTTGTAAGCTTTTATCGCCCGAAACATTATTCAGATATTATCATGCGGAACGCGAATTTAAACGTAAATTATTACAAGATATGCAGGATCACAGAGATCCAAAAGACCGGAAAGATCGGAAATAAACGAATCGTCGGCGAGACTTTTTTTTGACTTTCGTCAAAAAAACTTTGGAAAGATACAAAATTATACTATCTTTGCAGTCCCAAAAACAAGGTTCGTTGGCCGAGTGGCTAGGCACCGGTCTGCAAAACCGATTACGGCGGTTCGAATCCGCCACGAACCTCATTAAAACCTTCTTGCTATTGTGTTATTCACAATAATCAAGAAGGTTTTTTTCGTTTTCAAACGTTTGCATTCTTTCTTTTATTAGTATTTACTACAATTTTCATATTGCGTAGAATTTTCGTAAATTTGTAGCCTATTATTCATTGCTACAATTATGAAGGTTCAATTCAAAATACATTATGTAACTCAATGGGGACAATCAGTCTATCTCATGTTGCATTCTCCGTCTCAAGAGCAATCTCAGTCTTCGCAAGCAGTTGTTATGCAATGTAATGCTAACTTTGAGTGGTCGGCAGAAGTATCTATCGACAGTGCTCTTTCCTCCATGACCTATCAGTACGCGTTACTCAACACTGATAAAGAGTTTGACTACGAATACGGCAAAAAACGCATTGCACCAATAAACCCTGAAAAAAAGAACATCTGCATTCAGGATTTCTGGCGTGGACCATTTGGCGATTCCCCTTTTATCACCGCTGCATTTTCCGATTGTTTCTTCAAAAGGGACAAAACAAAAGCAAATGCAGTAGCAAAGAATGACAACTTGATGTTACGCCTGAATTGCCCGCAAATGGAGCCAAACCGCCATATAGCAGTCATTGGTAATCAAGCAGCACTTGGCAATTGGGACGAATCAAAAAAGATAAAACTTGACGATACAAACTTTCCGGTTTGGCAAGTGAGTCTTGACGCAAAAAACTTTAAATTTCCACTTGAATATAAATATCTGATTGTTGACACTGCCACCGACAAAGTATTAGCCTGGGGCGGTGGACCCAACAGAATAATCAACGCCATAAATCAACAAGAATTTACGATAGTAACCGATGAGCATTTTTTGCGCACCATCCCTTCATGGAAAGGAACTGGAGTAGCCATTCCGGTATTCTCACTTCGTAGTGAGGAAGGATTTGGCATAGGCGAGTTCAACGATTTGAAGAAAATGGTTGACTGGGCAAAGAAAACCGGTCAACGCATGATTCAAACCCTGCCTATCAACGACACCATTCTTTATCACACCAACTACGATTCATATCCATACAATGCCGTTTCGGTCTATGCTTTGCACCCTATCTATCTTCATTTGGATAAATTAGGAAAACTAAAAGACAAAAAACTAAAGGTATACTTCGACGCTCAGAAGAAAGAGCTAAACGAAAAAACATTTTCGGACTATGAGAATGTAATAAAAGTAAAATGGGAATTTTTCAAAGCCATTTTTCCTCAGGAAAGTCCTGCCGTTTTTGCCTCCGATGATTACAAAAATTTCTTTGAGACAAACAAAGAATGGTTGGTTCCCTACGCTGCATTCTCTTATCTGCGCGACTTGAATGGAACACCCGAATTTGGTAAATGGGCAACATATAGTCTTTACAACAAAACCGACATAGAAGCATTTTCAGCTCCAACAACAGAACACTACCCCGAAATTGCGTTATTCTATTTCCTGCAATATCACCTACACAAACAATTGGTGGAAGTGCACGATTACGCAAGAGCCAATGGAATAGGTTTCAAGGGTGACATACCGATTGGTGTAAGTCCACGTAGCGTGGATGCGTGGGTAGATCCGGAACTTTTTAATGCCAACGGACAAGCTGGCGCACCTCCCGATGATTTCTCTGTAACAGGTCAGAACTGGGGATTTCCCACTTACAATTGGGAATTAATGGAAAAAGATGGCTACCAATGGTGGCGCAAACGCTTCCAAAAGCTAGCTGAATATTTTGATGCCTACCGCATCGACCATATTTTGGGCTTTTTTAGAATTTGGGAAATTCCGGCTGACGCCGTATGGGGATTGACGGGTAGTTTTCATCCTGCGTTACCTTTCTCCGGTTCCGATTTAGAATCGAGAGGACTTCGTTGGGATCAGGACAGATTTGTAAAACCTTACCTGAAAGAACATGTTTTATATGCTACTTTTGGAAAATATACCGACGAAGTTATCCGAAAATATTTCGTGCCGGATGGTTGGCAACAATTCAAGTTTAAGCCTGAATTCGATACGCAAAAAAAGATAGAAACTCACTTTGCAACATTAGGATATAATTTCCGCAAGGAAGAAATCCTTATTCGCGATGGGTTATATGCTATGCACTGCGAAGTTCTATTTGTGCGTGACATGCGTCAACCCGACAAGTTCCATCCACGGATTTCGATGCACAGCACAGCAGGATTCCGCGATCTTCCGGAAGCAACTCGTCGATTACTGGATAAAATATATATCGATTATTTTTATCATCGTCATACGCAGTTCTGGAAACAGCAAGCTATGACTAAACTGCCTGCACTTATTTCGGCCACCAACATGTTGGTTTGTGGTGAGGACTTAGGCATGGTGCCCGATTCTGTTCCTGACGTTATGAATTCACTGGAAATCCTTAGTCTGGAAATTCAACGCATGCCAAAAAAGGTAAACACCGAATTTGCAATGCCAGCAGATGCACCGTATCGTTCGGTTTGCACCACTTCTACGCACGACATGAACCCTATTCGTGCCTGGTGGGAAGAAGATGCCGTGCTAACTCAGCGGTTCTATAACAGAGCACTGGGAATGCAGGGTACGGCACCGGAAACCTGCGAACAATGGATAGCCGAGAAAATTATCGAGCAACATTTGCAATCACAAGCCATGTGGATTATTCTTCCATGGCAGGACTGGATGGCATTAGACACAAGCTTATGCCACGAACATCCGAATGCTGAACGGATAAACGTACCAAGCAACCCGCGTAATTTTTGGTGCTATCGCATGCACATGACACTGGAGCAACTTCTGAAAGAAGATGATTTCAATGCCAGAATAAAAGAAATGATTACAGAATCTGGTAGATAAACATACCAATAAATTCAACAGAACAACATAGTTCTTGAACAATTACACAATTCAACAATAAAATAATGAGCGATCAAAGGTATAATTTAAGAGGCGTATCAGCGTCGAAAGAAGATGTGCATAATGCTATTCAGAATATCGATAAAGGACTTTACCCAAAGGCTTTTTGTAAAATAATCCCTGATTTTCTAGGCAATGACCCTGATTATTGTAACATTATGCATGCCGATGGAGCTGGAACAAAATCATCGCTGGCCTATGTCTATTGGCGCGAAACGGGTGACATTTCGGTATGGAAAGGCATTGCACAAGATGCACTCATTATGAATATTGACGATTTACTCTGTGTGGGAGCTACCGATAATATTTTACTATCATGCACTATTGGACGCAACAAGAATCGTATTCCGGGCGAAGTAATTTCGGCCATTATCAATGGAACAAACGAAATTGTTGAAGAACTACGCGAAATGGGCGTAAACATCTACCCTACCGGTGGCGAAACCGCTGATGTCGGCGACATAGTACGTACCATCATTGTAGACAGCACCGTTACCTGTCGCATGAAACGATCTGAAGTTATCAATAATGCCAATATAACTGCAGGTGATGTTATTGTCGGGCTTTCTTCTTCAGGACAGGCTACTTACGAGAAAGAATACAACGGCGGCATGGGCAGCAATGGTTTAACATCAGCACGTCACGACGTATTTGCCAACTACCTGGCAACCAAATACCCTGAAAGTTACAACGTGGAAATTCCGCAAAACTTAGCATATTCAGGCTCCTGCAAATTGACCGATCAAATTGATGGGCTGGGCATTGACGCCGGCAAGTTAGTTCTTTCACCGACACGTACCTATGCACCGGTAGTAAAGAAACTATTATCGGAACTTAGCGGAAACATCCACGGAATGGTACATTGTTCAGGAGGTGCCCAAACCAAAATTTTACATTTTATCGACAATCTGAAAGTTGTAAAAAACAACTTATTCCCCGTTCCTCCTCTTTTTCAATTAATTCAAAAAGAGTCGGGAACTGACTGGAAAGAAATGTACAAAGTCTTCAACATGGGGCATCGACTGGAAGTTTACCTACCAGCCGAACACGCAGAGAAAGTGATTGAAATTTCTAAGTCATTTGGGATCGATGCACAAATTGTTGGACATTGCGAGGCATCTGACAAAAAAGAACTATTGATTGAGAGTGAGTTCGGTCGCTTCGAGTATTAAAATCGAATGTTATAACTATCATAAAAAAGGTTTCTGAAAACTCATTCAGGAACCTTTTTTTATACAAATTTACCACTTCCTCATTTAAAGGAGCGAACCGATATTACTGGTAAACAGTTTTACAGATATGGCCAACAAAATGATTCCGAAGAATTTACGAAAAATATAAATCCCGCCTTCACCAATAATTTTCTCAATCTTAGATGTTGACTTGAGTACAAAGTACACGAATATTAAATTCAGAATTAGAGCCGTGATAATATTCTCAGTTGCATACTCTGCCCGCAAAGTAAGCAAAGTTGTAAACGAACCGGGACCAGCAATCAACGGAAAAGCAATAGGAACAATCGAAGAACCACCGGATGGGCCCTGATTTCTGAAAATTTCAACATCCAAAATCATTTCCAGTGAGAATATAAAAATAATCAATGCTCCTGCAACTGCAAACGACTGAATATCGACATTAAAAAGCCGAAGGACTCCTTCGCCCGAGAATAAAAAACCGACAAGGATAAACAACGCTACTGCACTTGCTCTAAAAGCATGTACAATCTGACCTTTCCGTTTGATATTTAATATAATCGGAATTGAACCTAAAATATCGATAATTGCAAAAAGCACCATAAAAGCGCTCGTAATCTGAATGAAGCTAAAATTCATATCTGTATTTCAAATTAGCATTTCTGCCGTTGTAAAATTTCGTTGTTCACTTGCTTTCTTTCTTTGTCAAAAATCCAGCCCCATTTGTTGAAATACTTAATCATATTTACAATATGAACAAACAACAACTTTGTATTTGCATAGGACTCATGTGCATGATTATGAACAACTTGCACATTAGGATAATACACAGTCCTAAATTTTCGATGAATACGTCTACTTAGATCAATATCCTCGGGATACATAAAGAATTGCCGGTCAAACATTCCTACCCTTCTGATGGCATCAGTGCGCAAAAACATAAAGCATCCCGAGAGGTATGGCACATCCATGATGTGATCATATCCCGTATCTCTCAATTCAAACCTCGCTCTACGCTTCCGAGTCCAGCTTTCCGGCAGAAACCGACGAAAAATTAAATCAAATGGAGTTGGAATGAGCTTACAAAGATACTGAATTTCGCCCGTTGGATAGAGTATTTTAGGCATTAATAATCCAATTTTTGGATTATTATTCATATATATTGCAATTTCTTGAAGAATTTCAGGTTCAAAAGCAATATCCGGATTCAATACCAAGTGATATGGAATAGACTTGTTAATGGTTTGCTTGATGGCGACATTATGAGCCACTCCATAGCCTAAATTACTGTTATTGAACACATAAGTAGCGTCGAGTTCATTGAATTCTGACCGTTTAGAAGGAGAATTATCAACAAGAAAAATAGCAGACACAACTTCCGACTTCCGCAGAGTATCGACCAACGGAGCAATTTCCGCCGGTGCGTGCTTATAGAGTACAATAGAGACGTTTAGCATGCAAATTCAGATTTGGGATACATGCAAAAGTAATAATATTTCTGGAATATTAAGTTTAAATTAAATTTAGTTTAAACTTACACTACACGTTTTTTACTCGTATTTTTCCATTTTATCATCAATACTCACGTCTTTACGCGAACTTTGAATTTTAATATACGTCATCATCGTTTCTGCCCCGGCTTCGTAGCAAGCTTCCTGCGCTAATTTTACCACTTCCATTATTTCATCATAACTTCCTTCCATTACGGTTTCAAAAGGAGTTACTTTATATCTCAACCCCGATTTTTCAATTACTTCAATAGCTTTATCTACCAACAAATAAGGATGAATGGTGGTTGAAGTTGGCAACACTTGCAATGCAATATTTACTGTCTTTGTCATGAGTGTATTTTTTTAATATGTATTATTTATTATAAAACAGGTACAAAAAAAACCCGAAATTACTTTCGGGTTTTATATGATAATTAGTTGACTGCGAATTACTCTGCAACTTCGTCAGTAGCTGGAGCTTCTTCAGCTTGTGCTTCTTCAACAACTGCTTCAATTGTAGCAGCAATAGCATCAGCTTTTTTCTTTGCAACTTCAGCGGCTTTAGCTTTGTTCACTTCAGCCTCAGCAGCTAAGCGAGTTTTAGCAGCAGCTTGTTTGTCAGCAGCTAATTGTTCTTTAGTTTTTGAGATACTCGATTCTTTGCTTGCTTTCCATGCATCGAACCGTTTGTCAGCTTCTACTACATCAAATGCACCTTTTTGAACACCTTCTAGTAAGTGTTTTTTCATCAAAACACCTTCTGCTGAAAGAATGTTACGAGTTGTGTCTGTAGGTTGTGCACCTGTTTGTAACCAATACAACGCTTTTTCGAATTTCAAATCGATAGTTGCTGGATTAGTGTTTGGATTGTACGAACCGATACGTTCGATAAATTTGCCATCACGTGGCGCTCTGCTGTCAGCGATAACGATATGATAATAAGCATACCCTTTACGTCCATGACGTTGCAATCTAATTTTTACTGGCATTTTTTTATTTATTAAATGATTATACCTAAATGCTTTTACTCGAAAAGCGGTTGCAAAGGTAATCTTTTTATTTGAAACTGGAAAGGGTTGACAAAAAACAATTTTATTGATCAGTAATTAGTTACAAAGTACCCACGCTGTTTCGAACCGACTATCGGTTTTACGGAGGTTTTCCATAAAAGTCACTGCCGATTCACGAGTAGCAAATGACTGTACTGCAACACGATAATTTTTCGTGGATGATACAACACTTGCTTTTTTAAATTCGCTAGTCGCAAGTTCTTTACAGTAGCTATCGGCTGACACTTTTGTTGGCAAACTAGCCACAATAACATGAAACTTAGCTATCTCTACGACTTCTGGAGCCTTAACCATCGAATCCTTAGCAACAGTATCTTCTTTTACAACAACAGCCACAGCTTTCTTTTCGAAATGCGCGTTGCTATCTTTTATAAATGCAAACGAACTAAAATCAGCACTATTCGAGCGGCGTACATCATTGACATCGGGCGAAACAAATAACAACCCAAAAACAAGCATTGCTGCCGCCGCGTATTTATAAACATTGGACGAAGGTAATGTAAATGAAACTTTACGACGGTCCTCGTCGCGTCGAGCCATCCTTACCGAAACACGTACATCAGCTAAGCCAAAATTCTGTGGTAAAAAATCAACACTACCACTCGGCTGAAAATGGGTATTCCCGGAAGCACTTTGTTGAAATGTTCCCAAATTGCCAAACTGAACATTACCTGTATTCTGCAATTTCAGATTTATATTCTCAACCGCCTGATCGATCATCTCCATAGCCATACGATAACTGATGGACTCAGTTTTTGCTATCTCGATCGCCAATAACCCATCGGAATGATGCATCAATGGATTAAATCCAATAGTGTCTTTGGGCGCAACGATACAATTGGGCATTATGACCGCCGATTGATTTTGCACTACAAACCCACCAAAATTTGGCACAACTACATAATCATGTTGCGCTAAAAGCTTTTCTATATGTTTACAAATGTTTTCCACATTGCAAAAGTAAGACAAAGCTTTGAATTGAAAATATTTTATCGCAATAAGTTATCAACAAGTTGTTAAGCATGAAAAAACATTGTATCTTTGTGCTATTAATCTCGAAAAAGACAGTTGAATATGAAGAAAAAAATCTTAATAACAGGTGGAGCCGGATTCATTGGATCACATGTAGTCCGCTTATTTGTAACGAAATATCCTGATTATAACATTATAAATCTGGATGCACTCACTTATGCAGGAAACCTGGAAAATCTGGTCGATATTGCCGATGCTCCAAACTATAGCTTTATAAAAGGCGACATCACTAATGAACAATTTATTGCCGAATTGTTCAAAACTCAGCAATTCGACGGGGTAGTGCATCTGGCAGCCGAGTCGCACGTCGATCGTTCGATTACCGATCCCTTCGCATTTATACGTACTAATGTGTTTGGAACCGCCAATTTACTCAATGCAGCAAAAGAAGCATGGAAAGGGAATATGGAAGGAAAACGATTCTATCACATTTCAACCGATGAAGTTTACGGTTCCTTAGGCGAAGAAGGTCTTTTTACTGAAGAAACAGCCTACGACCCACGTAGCCCATATTCAGCAGCTAAAGCCAGCTCCGACCATTTTGTACGCGCATACCATCACACCTACGGTTTACCGGTAGTGATTTCAAACTGTTCCAACAACTATGGCGCAAACCACTTTCCTGAAAAACTGATACCACTTTCCATCAATAATATCAAAAACAATCGGCCAATTCCAATTTATGGCAAAGGCGAGAATGTACGCGACTGGTTATGGGTAAATGACCATGCACGTGCCATTGATACTATTTTCCACACAGGTGTAGTTGGCGAGACCTATAATATAGGTGGCAACAATGAGTGGACAAACATCGATCTGATTCGTGCTTTGTGCAAAATAATGGACGAAAAACTGGGACGCGAACCAGGCGAATCTGCAAAACTGATTACGTTTGTAAAAGACAGAGCCGGACATGACTTACGTTACGCCATCGACTCAACGAAATTACAACGCGAATTAGGGTGGAAGCCGTCGCTACAATTTGAAGAAGGATTGGAAAAAACAGTGGATTGGTATTTGGCTAATCAGACATGGATGGACAACATCACTAATGGTGCCTACCAAAACTACTATCAAAAACAATATGAAGAAAGATAATCGCACTTTCTAATACTACATACAAATTAAAAGCCCGAACTAAAAAGTGATTCACTTTAAGTTCGGGCTTTTAATTTATATTCTGTTGACTTTACTTTGTCAATTCCAACTTCACCAAATCATTATTCATCAAAATGGAGTCCTGGAAATTAGGCATCGAATCCAATTTTGTAATTTCAACCTGTGCAATTCCGGCACGTACAATATCCAGTTCTTGTGCCGCTCTGTAGGACAAGTCGATCATCAACCTGCGGCTATGTGGTCCACGATCGGTTACCTTTACTATTACCACCTTATCATTTTTAGGATTACGCACTTTCAATATCGTTCCAAAAGGATAAGTTAGATGCGCACAAGTAAGACTATCTCTTCTGTATTGTCCTCCATCGGACGTGTGCCGCCCTTCCATTTTATGGTTATAATAGGTTGCTTTTCCTAGTTTTGGGGCTGCTCCAATATTTAGAAACACGACCAAAAATAGGACTAAAAGCTTTGTAAAATTTCTTATTATGATTTTTTCCATGCACAAATATACCAAAAAGAACCTTACCAACCAAGCAATTAAGAAACTTTTAAGCTTTTTGCACTTCCAAAATCATGTACTTTAAGTCATATTTAACAAAATCTATCGAATGTTACTCACCGAGTTTTTTGCTGTATCATGCTTTGTTTTTAAGACATTACTAATCGAAGAAAATACTAGTTTGACTTGAGTTTTCAAGGTATCTTTCAAACCCGAAGTAGCCTTTTCTACAATTACAAATTCCAGCACGTAATCGCCGTCGGACAAAGGAAGTACAGCATCGCAATCGTCATCCTTAATTTTCCAAACTTTTTTAGCGACAGTTGGATTCGCCACTTTTCCGGTGGCAGCATACGAGGCCGCCGCCGCACCACCGCCCGATCCTCCGGCTAAATTGCCCACACTCGAAACAGCAGCAGAAATAATAGCACCACCCGGCAATGCACCTCCTAACAAAGAAGCCCCCTGTGCCAAGGCACCACCAGCAGCGTGTAAACCAGCATTTACCTTTTCGCCAAAAGTAACACACTCCTGAGCAGAGAGCTCTTTGATACTTTTATTCGCAGTATTTATCAAATATCCTTCGTCCGAAGAGAATAATACCACACAGCCACCTTCGACGAGTGTGATATTTATTTTTCCGGCGTTCACCTTCTCGCCAAATGTAGCCCCTTGCGTTTGTTTAGGAACAGTAACATTCATCGAAATCCGATTCGGCATACTATTATTAATAGTATTAATCCCACTTTTCTGTGCATCTCCTCCTTTCACAGCTCCGTCCCAATCCTTACGAAGTGTAACATCTGCACTGTCTTTCACAACCGTTTTTGCCAATTTTACATTTACTGCATTCAAACCTTTCTTTTGGCTATTTTCAGCCGGAGTAATTCCTTTATTTACTGATAAACTTTGTGCAATCGTGCCAACAACCACAAACACTATTAAAAGAACGGTGATAATTGATTTTTTCATGATTTAATATTTTTAAAGTAGTTCTACATAAAACAAATTGATTTGCACTAGTATTCAATCAATTTGTAATTATTACAACACAAAAAGTTCGGATTAAGTTTATTATGTAGACCTGTAATGAGTTATTGACAGCACTAATTCCAAAAGAGGAAAAAGCGCAACCCAATTTTAAACAATAAATATTCAGAGATTCATTCATTTTAAATGAATATTAATGCAAAATAAAATCCGCGATAACAACAGATTAAGAGTAGTTTGGATTGCTCGTTTCAACAAAAAACAGTAACTTTGTGCTTTCAAAAAAAACAGCATTCCAACATGAGCCAGACCGAGCAACAATTTGACCAAGTAGCTGCCATTTGCCGCGATATTTTCACAAAAAAAATGAAAGATTACGGTTCATCATGGCGAATTTTACGTCCTCAGTCTGTTACCGACCAAATATACATAAAGGCCAACCGCATTCGCAGCATTGAAGTAAAAGGAATATCAAAAGTAGATGAAGGTATTCGTTCTGAACTGATTGCAATTGTAAACTACGGCATTATCGGGCTTATCCAATTGGAACTCGGCACCGCCGAAACAGATGATTTGACTTACGAACGTGGCGTGGAGCTTTACACTAAATATGCTTCGGAAGCAAAGAAACTGATGATGGACAAAAATCATGATTATGACGAGGCGTGGCGCATGATGCGTACCCAATCATATACCGATTTGATACTTATGAAAATCTACCGCACTAAGCAAATTGAAGATAATCTTGGCAAGACGCTTATTTCGGAGGGTATTGATGCAAATTATTTCGATATGATTAATTATGCAGTTTTTGGACTTATCAAAATGGAAGAAGCAAAAAATTAATCAACAAAGGCATGAAAAGAAACTATCGCAATAATAAGAAGCAACTTCCTGCGCAACAAAAAACAGGCAGCATCCTCTTATCCGTTACCAGAATACTATTGGGATTAGTTTTTGTTTTTTCGGGCTTTGTGAAAGCTATTGATCCTCTGGGGTTCACCTATAAAATTGAAGATTATCTCCGTGCTTTTGGCGGAGTGTTCGAGCAATTCTCGGGCATTGCTTTTGGAGTAGCTGTCGCGTTGTCTACATTGGAACTATTGATTGGTCTCAACCTGATATTTAAGGTAAAGCTTAAATTATCAATTGTACTGGCACTACTCTTCATGGCGGTAATGACACCACTCACATTATACATTGCGCTCAAAAATCCGGTATCGGACTGTGGTTGTTTCGGTGATGCACTGGTAATCAGCAATTGGGCTACTTTCTACAAAAACATTGCGCTAACTACTCTGGCTGTTTTGTTGCTCGTTTTTTACAACAGAATTCTCCCATTATTTGTCGCCAAAATTCAAACAATATTATTCATCTGCTTTATCGGAATTGGAGTAAGTTTGTCAGTTTATTGCTACCTCCACTTGCCTATTATAGATTTCAGACCGTATAAAATCGGAGTAAACATTCCTAAGGCAATGCTTGTTCCACAGGATGCAATTCAGGATAAATACTCCACCACTTTTATTTACAAAAAAAATGGGGTGGAAAAAGAATTCACGCTTGAAAATTATCCGAAAGGTGATTCGACCTGGGTGTTTGTTGATCAAAAATCAGTGCTAATCACCAAAGGATACCAACCGCCTATTCATGATTTCTCGATTGTTAACTCGGCATACGTGGACATCACAGAAGATGTACTTTCCAAACCGGGCTATACTTTCCTATTGGCCATGTACGACATTAGCAAAGCATCCGAAGAAGGAGCAAAAAAAGCTGAAGCAATCTACCAAACCTCTTTGAAAACCGGAACTGCATTTTATGCCCTCACCGCATCGTCCGACGACGAAGTGAAAGCATTTAAAAAGAAAACCGGAGTAACTTTTCCGTTCTGCAAAACCGACCCTATCGCACTCAAAACCATGGTTAGAGCAAATCCGGGATTAGTGCTGCTCAAAAAAGGAACAGTGGTAGGAAACTGGAACTGGAGAGACTTTCTGCCTGAATAACGCAAACTAACTATTTCAAACTAAATATTTAAAGTAAAAAAAGATGAGAAAAAACATTGTTGCAGGAAACTGGAAAATGAACAAAAACCTACAAGAAGGTTTGGCATTGGCTACTGAATTGAACGAAGCATTGGCTGGTGCAGAATTGAAATGCGACGTGGTAATTGGAACTCCATTTATCCACCTGGCAAGCGTAGCGGCTGCTATCGACACAACTAAAATCGGTGTTGCTGCTCAAAACTGTGCAAACAAAGAATCGGGTGCATATACAGGTGAAATCAGTGCTTCTATGGTAAAATCAACCGGTGCTGAATATGTTATTCTTGGCCACTCTGAACGTCGCGAGTACTACGGAGAAACCAGTGCTATTCTGAACGATAAAGTAGCTTTGACATTGGCTAACGGATTGACTCCAATTTACTGTTGTGGTGAAGCATTGGACGTTCGTAACGCTGACGAGCAAAATGCTTACGTAAAAAAACAATTGGAAGAAACTGTATTCAACTTAAGCGCTGAAGATTTTGCAAAAATCGTTATTGCTTACGAACCTATCTGGGCTATTGGTACCGGCGTAACTGCTTCTACAGAACAAGCTCAAGACATGTTGGCATTTATCCGCAGCATTATTGCTGAAAAATTTGGAAAAGATATTGCTGAAGGAACTTCTATTCTTTACGGTGGTAGCTGTAATGCTAAAAATGCTCCTGAATTATTCGCTCAACCTGATATCGATGGTGGATTGATTGGTGGTGCTGCTTTAAAAGTTGCCGACTTCAAAGCTATTATCGACGCTTTTTGATTGATTTCAACCATCAATTAAGAGATACGTAATCATAAAAAAACAAGTAAATAAATCGTTTACTTGTTTTTTTGGTTTTAGACCCACTATACTTAACTCACAACAAACCTGTTATGAAGATCATTGATTCACAGCTATTAGCAACTGTTACCGAACAAGCAAAAAACAGTCCACGCCTGAGAATGAACCACAACTTTCACCAAAGCATGGATTCCAAATCGCAACGCCTACTCAATGCGCTGGAGATGGGCACTGAGTTGCCAATTCACCGCCACCAACATACGGCCGAAACCTACATTTTATTACAGGGAAGCATCAAAGTGCTATTTTACAATGAGAGAAAGGAACTCATTGATGCCACCGTATTAAATCCGTTGGAAGGAAAATTCGGTGTAGACATTCCGGCAGGCCAGTTTCACACCATAGAAATACTTGAAAACGGATCGGTCATTTTCGAAGTAAAAGATGGCCCCTACACGCCTCTCGAAGAAAAAGACATCCTGAAATAAGCTCAAGTCATAAAAAACACCGTCATCCTTGGATGACTGACCCAACGAGAGGATGGACAACCAATCATCCTTGGATGATTAGTCCAACGAGGAGATGAACAACCGAGCATCCAAGGATGATTGGTTCAACGAGGGGATGAACAATCAAGCATCCAAGGATGATTGGTCCAACGAGAGGATGAACGCCCGGGCATCCAAGGATGCTGACTATTTTGGCACTATCACGATTGAAATATCAGCTCATTTACTTTTCCATACCATCAATCCAGCTTTTTACTTTCTGATAGTTGCGCGACACCAGTTTGACCAAATACAGACTTTGTTCACGGTAATAATGTTCAATAATAAAATCGATCAACTCATTTATTTTCTGAGGATTATCAAACCGTTTTTTCAGTTCGTAATAGGCTTCCGTTGGTTTAGGATCAATATCCCTCCGCAGCAAATCATTTTTTAGTTTGGTCAGGGTCGAATCGGAAGATATTAATTGCTCTTCAATAGCCGCCTTTGCCCGGTTATTTTCATTTATAAAATAAATCATATCGAGCATTGCCAGCTTCTCTTTTTCTTCATCATTGCAAATCAGCACCGGAATTAACTTGGTCATAATCCGATATTTTACCAGGATAATATTCTTGTACTTACCAGTACCTTCTATAATTGCTGCCACCACATCCGACCATATTTTGGCCTGAACAATACTTGGAATCAACAAACTATTCCCTAATGGCGAAAAAGTTGCTGCGAGTGGCCAGGCCAGTATACTTCTGAAAAAATTTCCTCTGATAGTCCGTTTATCAAAACCACGCAAATAATTGTGCGTCCCCAAATAAATACCATTAGAAATATTGATACAAAAAAACTTAACTCCTTCGAACAACGGGCCTTGATGCTCACCCACCCATATTAAATCAAAATTAGCTTTCACAAATCCGAGGATGGGCACCGAAAAGCCTGTCCAAAAGAGTGAATTAGCAATGTTTGTCCAGTTAATATCTCCATAATGCCATTCGTTGGGTTTAAACCCATTGCCCGAAATAAGGTCGACAAACATATTACGCGTACCAGTAATTGTTAACCAAAGAACGGCATACTCCACACCTACCGTCAGGTACGCCGGAATAAATCCGATAAGGATAAACAGTGCATTTTTCATGGCTGGGTTCAAATACTCCCAGGCACGCAGCGGATAAATGGGTTTCTCATTTTTCTCATCGCCCAACAGGTTTCGTGTACCTTTGTTTTGCTTTCCCAGACAAATAATGGTTGGTTGTTCGTTTACTTTAAGTGGGAGTTTTGGTATCTTAGCCAACGTAAATATCAGGTTCGAAATCTCGGAAGGTAAGATATGATGATGCTTTAAGAAATAGTTTCGTTGATGCTTCGGGATTCGGCTTTCGAGCACAAAACCCATTCCCGGTGCCAGAGTCGAGCGTCCGGCAGCATCACTTCCAATAGCCGGTATCAGCTTATTTTCATCAAAATAACGCAGTACTTCATCAAGTTTCTGTTCATCAAGTTTTAGCTTATTATCGTTCAAAAGAGTAATAATAGCGGGTTTATCATTCTCATTCAGCAATTTTATATAATTGGCAAACACCACGAAATCAGACTCCTTTGTATCCACCGTACCGTACATGTTATAGACTTCTGTAAACGATAACATCTTGTAGTTGTCGAGAATTTTATCAACGGCAGCCTGCAAACCATGTTCGAGCGGCTGAATGAATTTTATGCTCCCACCTGCCTTATTAGCCAGATTGTAAATATCTTCCAAACTACTCACAGCCGATTCCGGAACAAAAATCTCATCAGCATCAAAATACTCCATTCGAATCCGCTCAGGATCAAGATGCGTGTATTGAAAACGCAAATCGGCATATCGTTTATTGATGGATTCAGTTTCGGATCTCGTAAAATGACCGTCCGATTTTTCAACCATCACTTTCAATCCGGTCATTTGTAAGGTTCTTCGCTCCAAAACTTTTTTAAGCTTTGGATATAACATCTCACCCAACTGACGACGGGAGTAAATAACATGCCCGGAACGCTCCTCTTCTGCAGCAACCGAAATCGGGTTCAAATAATAAATTGTACCCGGTGAATAACCCTTATTAATCTCAGGAAGGTGAACTGTATTGAATACCTCAATTAATTGTTCAATGTTTTTTTCCCGCTTCTTTTCATTTTCTTCCAACTCGGTCATAAAATCATTAAACTCAACCGACTTATGCTTCAGAAAAGTTTTAAATCTTTCCTTCTCGCTTGAAAAATTAGGAAGTATATATAAATAATGAAAGCGTAAACCATCCGTAAGCGCACTGAATTCCAAGGCTATATTTACTTTAATGCCTAACACCCGACCGGCTTCAAGCACTTCTTTCACCGCCTCTTCCCTATCCAGATTATTGTACACAACGGTTAGTTCCGAAATCCCCTTGATAAAAGCATCAATCAGCAGTTGAGTAGGCTGTTTCAATCCATAGGAAGTGCTGTCATGGACATGAAAATCCCAACCCATTTTCAAATCCTTCAGCTCTTGCCCTGTTTCAGGCACTTCCACAAGATCAAATTTCTGAAGAAAATTGCGGATATTCCGCTGATGGCCAAACGACGCCACCGTAAAATCGCGCAACAGTTCCAGCTGCAAGCGCTTATTATCGCGGTTTTTTACCACTTCTTTCATAATGGCTAGCTGCACGCGTGCGGCATTCAGCGGCATCACCAACGAACGGGAATAGATAATATGATCGGCCAGGAGGCTAAGACCATGGATTCGCTCGCTATACTTTGCCGACTCAAGGCTTTTGGTAATTTTGAGATACGTTTCTACAATAGTGGTCCGCCGCCTTTTGAATACTCTGATAAAACCTTTGGGATGAGAATGGGGCAACTCCCTGATAATATCCGGAGAATCAATTGTATGATTAATGAGTGTACGCATCTTTTTGAGGTTCGTGGAGAAACTCAAAAAATTTACAATATCATTGTATCTTTTAATCAACATATTTTAGTTACAAGTATTTAGTTACTAGTCACAAGACAGATTAACATAATCATAAAAATATCTGTTAGCAAATAATCCATTACATCCTCTATCTATTTCCAGGCAGAATAGGGTAATTTTGTAAGGCTGGAATTGTAATACAGAGGATTGCCTGTCACTTCCTCACCGAGCCATTCGGGTTTTTCAAACTCATCTTCTTCGTGATTTAATTCAATCTCGGCAATTACTAAACCTTCATTCTCACCATAAAATTCATCAACTTCAAAAACATTATCCCGAAAAATAATGAGGTGACGGCTTTTATCAATTGCACCCGGTTCACAAAGCAGAAACAACTCTTCAAACTCACTTTTGGTAATTTCCTTTTCCCATTCATACCTACTCATACCCGAAGCATTGCCTTTGCCTTTAATAGTCAGAAAACAGTTATCACCCTTCATCCGCACCCTGACGGATCGTTCAGGGACAGATGATAAATAACCCTGAGTAATGCGTGTAACCTGATGAGCAAACTGTTTGAAATCACCCTTAACCAAAAACTTACGTTCTATCTCTTGTGCCATCGGAGTAAAATATTAAAAATATATTTAGATATTGAATTCTAAAATCAAAGATACTAATTTTTTACAAAGTATGGCTTCCTTCACAATCACTAAAATGGAGGTGACAGAACATTAATTCATGGTAGACAAAAAAGAACGGCTGCCCTGTAAAGGGACAGCCGTTCAGATTATTTATATCATATAGATCTGTTATTTCTTTCTTATTTGCTCCAAAGCATGCTTCACTGTTTTATCATCTTTATAAAGCATTGGATAAAATCCGGTATCTCCCAACGAATTGCGGGTAATATAAGCCTTAAGTTGTGTCAATATAATTCGTTTAGAGGTATTGATTTCTTTCCAATTAGCAACGACCTTTTTGGTGGTGGCAAATTGCACAAAGTCATTCAGCAAGTTCTGTGCATCGAGGTATTTCTCCATTTGTTCCCAGGTTTTGAATCCTTTGAGTTTTGAACGATTTAGGTCGGTATACTGGAACGCATATTGGTATAAGTATCCATAATTGATTACTTTATTCAAATAAGGTGTATATTCAGTCGTATCGCGCGGCACAAACAAATCGGGCATAATGCCACCACCGCCATAAACGGTACGGCCTCCAAAAGTTTTATATTTCTGTGCACCGACAACATGAATACTATCTTTATTATCTATTTCGCCATGTTTATAACGGTTCACAAGATCCATTTCATAATCTTCGGCTTTCCCTTTGACATAGGGTTTTTGAATACTTCGTCCGGATGGTGTATAATAACGAGCCACCGTCAGACGAACAGCTGAACCATCTTTCAATGACATTTGCTGTTGAACCAAGCCTTTTCCAAACGAGCGACGACCAATAATCAATCCTCTGTCGTTATCCTGAATTGCACCAGAGAAAATTTCGCTAGCTGAGGCTGAGAATTCATCTATCAACACCACAACAGGGGTATTAATACAACTTCCGGTTCCATCCGACTTTGCTTCCGAACGAGGATATGCTTTTCCTTTTGAATAGACAATCATTCGACCGGCAGGAAGGAATTCATTAACCATATTAATAGCCTGATCCATTAAGCCACCCGGATTTTCGCGCAAATCAATAATAAATTTCTTTGCTCCTTTGTTCTTTAAACTGGTAATCGAATTTAAAAATTCCTTGTATGTAGTAGCCGCAAATTTATTGACGCGGATAAAACCAACTCCGGGTTCAATCATATAGGCAATATCCACTGAATTCACCGGTATTTCGCCACGAGTAACAGTATAGGAAAGGATTTCGCGTGTACCATGACGGCGAATGCCTAACTTCACTTTCGTATCGGCAGGGCCACGGAGTTTCTTCATTACTTTTTCGTTGGTAACCGTTTTACCCACGAAAGTGGTATCATTTACTTTCACAATCCGGTCACCTGCTAAGAGTCCTACCTTTTCGGAAGGACCACCACTGATAACCGAAATGATCATCACCGTATCATTTTGAATATTAAACTGAACTCCGATACCACTAAAACTACCTTCCAGTTCACTGTTTACATTTGCCAAATCAGCAGCAGGGATGTATACCGAATGAGGATCAAGTTTTGAAACTAAATCGGTCATCATCTCCTCCGTCATCTCCTTTACATCCACCGTATCAACATATTCGGCATTGATAATAGAAAGCAATTCATCCACTTTGTTATGACCGGTACGAGATAGAAGCCCTGCAATACCAACACCATTGGCTCGACGTGAAAGCATATTGCCTAAAAACAATCCACTCACCAAAGCTACAAATACTACTAAAACTAATAATAAATTCTTTTTATTCATCTTTAAACATCTATATACAAAATTGGATCATTTTGATTCAAATCAACGAAAAACAGCTTTCAATCCACTTTACATTCCTGGAAGATCACTTCTATATTGGCACGTTCGAGCAATTCAACTCCGTCCATAATACGGTATTTCTCACCATACACAACTCGCTTTATACCCGACTGTATGATGAGTTTTGCACATTCGATACAGGGTGAAGCGGTAACATAAAGGGTAGCATTATCGCTGCTATTGTGCGAACGAGCCACTTTACTTATAGCATTGGCCTCGGCATGAAGCACATACGGCTTAGACACGTTGTTCTCATCCTCGCAGTTATTTTCGAATCCCGATGGAGTACCATTGTAACCATCGGAAATAATCATCTGATTTTTCACTAACAGAGCGCCTACTTTTCGGCGCTCGCAGTATGAATTTTCGGCCCAAATACGAGCCATGCGCATATAACGTTGATCTAATAATAATTGTTTTTCTGTCATTTTTGCTTCGTGTTATTTGTTTTCGGCATTATTTTGTTCACTTCGTTCACGTTATTAGCCTTCGGCGATATTATGCTTCGTGATATTATATTGTTACTGTTGAGTGATTACTGTTGACTGTCTCGAAATCGCCAATCACTGAATAGAATTGCTCGTCGGTTACTCCTATCTGCCGGCAAGCCAACCGTGCTGCATCCATATTTTGTAAGTTTTGTTCACCCGAAATCTTCAACGGAATATCACCATATTTTGTTTCCAAAATACTAACTCCAGTTTCAATTTTAAATGCCGGTGTATTATAAGGAAACGGAACAATATCGCGACGAAGTTTCTCTACCATCTGATTCAAGTTTTCATCCCCATCGAAGTAAATCAATCTCCCCTGCACTTCCATCAATTCAGTAAACTGTCTGAACTGCTCCACGTAATTTTCAAAGGTTGGAAACACATTGGTATAATCATCTGCAATACCGGTAAGCACTGCAATATGAGGTTTGTATAAGTGAAACTTTGGACGTTTATCTATTGGAGAAGTCAGGTATTCATCACCTTCGAAAACAGCTATACGCGATTCGTAAGATAATTTTACTAAATTATCTGAACCGTCAATTTGAGAACCAACCATGTAATCGACTTCGATCTTAAGTTGTTTCAACACATAAAGAATCATGGCAGTGGTAGCTGTTTTACCATGACTACCTCCCACAACTATACGCGTTTTACTACGGGTCTGTTGAAACAGATATTCGGGAATAGAGTAAATTTTAAGCCCCAACTCCTTAGCGCGCAACAATTCCGGATTATCAATAGTTGTATGTATGCCTAAGACAACAGCATGAAGTCCTTTGTGCAGACGATCCGGAAACCAGCCGATTTTTTCAGGCAATAATACATGTGCCTTTAAACGGCTGTATGCCGGTTCTAAAATTTCATCGTCGGAACCTGTTACCTCAAAATTATTCTTCTTGCTGACTGCAATAGCTAAATTGTGCATTGCAGCACCACCTATGCCTATAAAATGTACTCTTTGCATACAAGTTGGTTGAGTGATAGTTTTTACTTATTTTTGTCCGGAGATTATTACAACGCAAATGTACTAAAAAGTTCGTAAACATTGATGAAGGGCAAAACTAGCTTAGCGCTGCAAATCAACAGATGAACCCTTTAGTCATAACTAAATTCAACCCATTACAGCAATGAAATTATATAAAATAGAAACAGGAACTTTTCAGGTGGATGGTGGTGCCGCTTTTGGCGTAGTGCCCAAGCGCGTATGGCAAAAGCGCTATCCGTCCAACGACGACAATTTCGTTCGGTTAGCCATGCGCTGCCTGCTCATTGAAACAGGCGACAAGCTTATCCTTATTGATAGCGGAACAGGCGACAAACAACTTGAGTATTTGAAATACTATGATTTTGTGGGAGTTATCAGTTTTGAAACTGAGCTAAACAAACTTGGATTCAGCTGCTCCCATATTACCGATGTGGTTTATACGCATTTACATTTCGACCATTGCGGAGGAAGTACACGTTACAATTCCGATAAAACTGTAGTTGAACTCACCTTTCCAAACGCCACGCATTGGGTGGGTGAAGCACAGTGGAAAAATTTCCTGAATCCCAATATCCGCGAAGGTGATTCTTATTTTCCTGAAAACATACAGCCCATTCACGAAGCAGGCAAACTAAAGATGGTAAGTGAAAATCAATGGCTCTGTCCCGATGTAGAATTACGATTATTTAACGGACACACTCTAGGACAACTTGTGAGTTATATACATTCCGACGAGAAAACCTATGTTTATGTTGGCGATGTGATTCCGCTTGCAGCTTGTCTACCTGTGGCCTGGATTTCGGCCTACGACACCTACCCGATTACGGCCATGGAAGAGAAAAAAGCCCTGCTCGACGAAGCTGCCGAAAAAAAGCAGATCCTGTTCTTCGAACACGATGCCTACACCGAGTGTTGCACCGTAAAAGAGGTGTACGGAAAATACCGTGTGGACGAAAGTTTTGAGCTATAAGACAGACAAGGATGGACAAATCTGAATAAAAAACAAAGAAACGCAAAACAATGAAAATCAATCATTATTTTGCGTTTCCTTGTTAAAATAGCTATTTCCCCTGGCCAATAGAAACTTGTAACTCTTTAATTGCCATTTATAATATTTATTTCTTTGATATATCTGCCCATTTCGTTCAATAGCGCAGCATCTACTTTCTTTATATATTTTCCCAATTCGGCATATTTCATTTGGAACGATTTCTTGATAATATCCACTTTGCTATTCAATAATAATTGAGTTTTGATATCCTCGAAGGTGTGGCCGTACTTCTGTGTTTCGAGCAATAAAGCAACACAACATACCTGACTATTCTCGCCAACACCATTGAGGGTAAAATCGGAAAAACCCATACCCACCAAAAAAAAGTCGCCACTATTAATTTCATCCTCGGTTAATAGGGTATCAAAACCGGCGATGAGATTACGACTGTCTATCTCAATTAAGCCATTCAAATCGCCATATTTTGTCCCAACTAAACTTTTTAGTTTAGAAACAATTTGATTGTTGTTTATCATAACTTTCAGTTTATCGTTTATACATACTATGACAATCAGAAACAAAAATACCACTAGCCCAATTGAAAATTTTAGTCCTATTTTTATTTCTGTACAGTCTCTCTGTTTTACGAGGGAAGCTATACAACCCGAACGATAGGTCGGGAGAATTGTCGTGCGTTAGAAATTACACAACAAAATTAATAGATATTTAATGAGAGAAACAATTTTCGACCAATTATCTTTGGACATTGTTAAAAGCTATAGTGTTATATTTCAACGATATATCATCAAAAAACAAACTATTTTTGGACATCTTAAAACTACCGACTGGACAATGGCTAAAAATGAGGAAAGACAAGGACGAGTTTAACAAGTGACGAGTGTGAAATCAATAAGCACATGGCGGGTCGACATGTAGAGTGAAAGATAAAAACACAGAGAAAACGCAAAAGAATGGATTTCAATCATTATTTTGCGTTTTCTCTGTATAAGTTTTGATGCCTAATATATCAACTAAGAATTAGTGCACCTACAAAATGTCAAATTACATGTTCAGCCATGTGCTTGAACAACTTGCTGATAAACAAACTCGGGTTTACACCGCAAAATACGCTTCCAATTCTTTGAGCGTATCCTCGTCGGTTTTTATATCTTTCACCACTTTACCTTTTTCCAGGACCACAATGCGTTTGCACACCTCGGTAACGTGGTTTAAATCGTGACTGGAAATCAGCATGGTCATTTTAAAGCGGGTTTGTAAATCGGTCAGGAAACGTTTCAACCGGATTTGTGATGACGGATCAAGAGCCGTGAAAGGTTCGTCGAGAATCAACAACTTAGGCTCACCGATAAGAGCAGCTGCTATGCCGATTTTCTTCTGATTGCCTTTCGAAAAGTCGCGGATCAGTTTCTTTGTTTCCAATATCTCGTCGTTAAAGAACTCGCGCATCGAATCCTGAAATTCTGCAATATCGCCGTCGGACTTATGATGCAACTTACCCACAAATTTGAAGTATTCTTCGGGAGTCAGGAAGTCAATCAGGAAGCCCTCGTCGAGAAACGAACCTGTCATCGTCTTCCAACTATCGCTGCGCATTACTTTTTGCCCTTCGATAGACACTTCGCCATCCGAAGCCTCAATCAAGTCAAGAATTAAGCGAAAAAAGGTCGTTTTCCCGGCTCCGTTATTCCCCACCAAACCAAAGCTTTCACTTTGTGGAATGGATAAAGCAGGCATGTTTAACACGGTTACACCGTTGTATACTTTCGTTAAGTTGTTTACTTGTATCATTTACTTCGTGTTATTTATGCCTTCGGCGTTATTTTGCTTCGCGATATTAGCTTCGCGTCATTAGCTTCGCGTCATTAGCCTGCGGCGATATTTATTTCGAGTTATCAATGGTTATTTGCCTTCGGCGTTATTATATTGTTACTGCTAACTATCAACTGTCAATTATCGACTGAATCTACTCCCCTTCTCTGAATCCTTCGGCCAATTTGTATTTTCTGCTATTAAACTGATTTACACATAATGATAGTATGGGTTGACGAAGTAGAATACCTACACAACCTAAGATAGTGAGTACCCATAATGCTGCCGCCATAGAAATAAAGGTTGAAATAACAGTCACTAATATCATAGGAATAAACATGATGGGCAGTACAATAAGAAAACTTTTGAAAGTAGTACCCTGATAGTTCATGGCCGAGGCCTTGGACAAATCAATTCGCTTGGTATTATAGGTGCACAAATACAACAGCAGATACACGTTCACCCCTGTATTGAAAATAAACGCCGCCAAATGCATGTACACTATCTTCATCCCAAAATAAAAATAAGGCGTGGTAAGTACAAAACAAAGAACGTTGAATGATAACAACAAATAATAGTTAGCGTTTATATAGGTTTTTACCGGAACATTTTTCGTCATCAGGCTGTCGAAATGCGAACTGTCCCAACTTACCACCCACTGTCCGTACATAAACATCAACAAGCCCGTCATAAACATGGCTATAAAAAACAGCATCCCATTACTATTGGCATAAACCGGTTTAGTATAGAACATCAGACCGTACAATAAGAAGAAAGCCGACAAATAGAGCATGCTCTTCGTGCGTTTATGTCGGAGAATAAGTTTTATTTCTAACGCTATCAATTCACCCACTACTCCAAAACGATCTAAGAATGACAGATTAGCGCTGTACACTTTATCTCCCTGCATCTTCCGGTTAAACCGCTCGGCATAAAAATTTTGAGCAAAAAACCATTTATTGAGCAAGAACGCAAAAAATGCGGCTATAAGAGGTAAAATACAACCATAGGGTTTAAAAACAATAAACCCAAATACTGATTTTGATACCCGAAAGAGCGAGAACACTTCAAAGTATTCCAACGCCACGATGACACCAAGAACGGCTATCACTAAAAGAAAAGAAAGTAGATTGGAACCGTATTTACGTTTCAGAAATGAAGCCATAAAGGAATTAAACCACACCACAAAAACAAAACTCAGCACAAACCGGACGGCAACAGCAGCGCTGTAATACCCCACTACCGACTTAACAGCAAAGGGCACAACCACTAATAATAAAAAGTAGTTGAGCGGACTGAACAAAGCTTTAAGCAATAGAAAATTGATAAGTGACGACCGCCTTATGGGCAATACCTGATAGGGAGGTAAGTTAACCGTGTTTAGTTGTTGCATAAAAAAACGGATGGCTAAACCGCCCAGCAAAACATACAACATACCCCCGTTAAATAACTCGGTAGGATTAAGCGTATTGTTCGCCTTTTCCAATAATTCGTTCAGTGAAAAGCCCAGAAACAAGAAAATAGCAGCCATGTATAATGCAAAAACACCCAGCAATAAACTTACTGCAAGGTTTCTGTAAAAGCCCTGAGCTCTTACGTTCTTTTTCCATTCCTGCGATACTAAGTAGATTATAAGCATAGTTTTTTTTCAGTGATCAGTAAACAGTGATCAGTTAGCAGTAACAAAATAATGATGCTGAAGCCAATATCGCCGCAGGCATAATAACGTGAACGAAGTGAACAAATATCGTACAGCAAATAACGCCGTAGGCAAATATCGTGCGGCAATTAACCATTTATCATTATTCGTTTATCATTATTCTTTGTACCAACCAGCATACATTGCATAGTTGTGAGCAATTTTTTTATTTATTTCGTTGGTTTGTTCGGGTTCCACGTTTTTTACAAACTTAGCCGGAACACCTGCCCAAAGTGTGTAAGGAGGAATAATGGTTTTACTAAGCACCAAAGCACCTGCCGCAACAATGGCACCCTCACCAACCTCGGCATAATCGAGTAAAGTTGCACCCATGCCTATCAAGGCGTAGTTATCCACCTTTGCACCATGCACTGTTACATTGTGCCCGATAGATACATAATCGCCAATTTCCACAGTTGATTTTTCATACAAAGTATGAATCACGGAGCCGTCCTGTATATTTGTATGATTACCAATTCGGATAGAATTTACGTCACCGCGCAACACCGTATTGAACCAAATGCTGCAACCTTTTCCCATTACTACATCACCCACTATTGTAGCATTTTCAGCCAAAAAACAATCCTCTCCAATTTGCGGATCAAAACCCCGCACCGATTTTATTAATGCCATATTATTTTCAATTCATAATTTATAATGCACAATTAAGATCTATGTATTCAGAACTTAATTGAAATTACAAAGATACAAGTCTCAATAGAAAATAGAAAAATATTAAGGGTTTATTTTCATCAAAAAAGCTAACTATCATAAAAATCTACATATTTACTTTGTCAAATTAAATATATCCACTAGATTTGCAAACGCACTAACAAATCTATCATTCATAAAAAGGGATAAAATAAAACGTATGAAACATTTAGAAAGAGCCCTTGATGGGCAAAACCAGTTTTGGAAGTATCTGCTAAATTTTGTAGCAGGATTTGCGGCATCGAATATTATCGGAGCTATACCATTAGGATCGGTTATAGCCTACAAAATAGCTACGAGTGGTGGTACAATAACCCCAAATCCGCACAATGCAATGGATTTGAGTGCATACGGCATTTCTCAGAACCTAGGCTTTATACTACTTATGATTCCGTTTGTACTGGCATTCATTACCACCATTATACTGTTCAAACCACTCCACAGACGCTTGACAGCTGAAGTAATAAACGGAACAAAGCAAATTCGCTGGAAGCGGTATTTTACGGCTCTAGGAGTATGGTTTATCATTTGCCTGCTCTATTTGGCAATAGATTATGCCCTTAACTCAACAAATTACAAACTACAATTCGACATTGCTAAGTTTATACCATTAGTACTTCTGTCGTTGCTTTTTATACCTATCCAAACGGCTTACGAAGAACTTCTGTTTCGTGGATATTTCGCGCAAGGTATTGCAGCCTGGACAAAAAATCGTTGGGCAGCTATCATTATTCCCGCATTACTTTTCGGACTTATGCATTCGTTTAATCCCGAAGTGAAAGAATACGGATTTTGGGCAACCATGCCACAATATGTTATATTTGGGTTGCTATTCGGGCTTATGACCATTTTGGACGATGGAATTGAATTAGCCATGGGAGCTCATGCCGCCAACAATATCTTTTCGTGCTTGTTTGTGACCAATGCAGCGTCGGCCTTACAAACTCCGGCCGTTTTCAATCAACTAAAAATCAGTCCAAACAAAGAAACACTGATGCTTACCATTATGGGCATCCTATTCATAATCATCTTCAGTAGACTATACAAGTGGAATTTTGCTGTATTAACCAAAAAGGTAGAGCCTCAAAATCTGGAAGTTATCGAAGAGTAATGTTAGCATTGCCTTTTATGTAATTTGGAAACTACTTTTAAAAACATCAGAACCTAAAGCCTTGTTTCTCTCTTTCTGATTTATCAAAAACAGAAACGACCGCCTCGTAATTCGAAGCGGTCGTTTCCTTTCTAATAAAATCGTTATTTTATCGCGTACTGTTTATTATCCGATTCTCCCACATGATTTAGAAACTCGCGGAATGCACTGTATTGTTCAACAGTAACTTGTTCCGTTTTGCGGCTAATTCTACGTCTTGCAATTAGCTTTCCCGGAACTTTTGTATCGTATATCAAATCATAACTTGCATTGGCACACTCGAAATGAATGTTCTGCGGAATTTCGACAAATTGTTTTCCCTTTGGTAAGTTGATGGTTATCTCTTCTGAACTGGTATCATCCGATAGTAGCGACCACAATTCAAGAGGATATTTGCGGGTTTCTTCAGTCACAGCTTCCAAAGGAATTTGTTTTTCTGTCCACGGGAAAGTTAGAATTTTCATACCAGCCACATCCTGCATTGCATTCTTTACATCCAATTTATAATCGATAATCAAACTATCAGCCAGGTTATCCAAATTCGTGTATTTCAAATCAGTCACTTTTACCGGCACACTAAACTCCGAAGCCACATCCTGATTCATATTTTTCAATTGCTCCTCACTTCCGATATATCGGCATCTGTTCCGCACCGAGGAAGCCCAGGCAGCAAACTGAATGGTTTGTCGTACGATTTGCATATCATTATTATTCAACGTAATAACATGAGTACGTTTGGTTTGATTCTTTGGTCTGAATGGCATCTCGAAACGAATCAACTTGTCACCAAACGCTTCATTAGCCAAAGGAATCGGCAATATTTCAGAATTGAGATCAACCAAGAGTGCTGCTCCAAAAGGCAACATATTATCGGTCAATTCCAAATAATATTTTTTATTATCAATGTTCAATTGTGCAATACAATGATTAAAATCGTTGGCAGGAAGTACCATGGTAGAGTTGCCATAGTTACGGGTAGAGATCAACACCAAATTAGCATTAATTCCCACCTCCTGGCAAAGCGCTACGAACAACGTAGAGACATCTTTACAGTCGCCCAAGCGGGTGGTAATGGTTCTGGAGGCTTTTTGCGGAATAAAATTACCATGCATAAACGACACATTAGAATAGGTTATATTCTCCAGAATATAATTATAAAACAGCTTGGCCTTTTCCAACGGACTCACATTTTCTTTCCCTTTAAGCACTTTTGCCACCGTTTCTTTGAGCACATAGTCGGTATTAAATTTACTATATGTCAAGTCCTTATACCAATCGCTAATGTATTTCCAGTTTGGAATACTGCTGTAGTACAAAACCGGCGAAATATCGGAAGCGGCACTCATATAAGGCTCATCTTTTATCGATGGTTGGTTTGTGGTTTCCCATTGATAGAGCTTCATATTCTCCACTTCGGTTATGGTCGGGTCAATTTTTCCGTTTGCAATCACATAGTCGAAGCTCTTGTCTTTCGGGGCAAGAATACTGTAACGATTTAGGATAGAAGGAATCCCATATTGAAATGAGAAATGACTAAACAAGTGTTTTGAAAGTTTACCGGTGGAAAGATCCTGTGTGCGATACACCAAATGAAGCACATCATTTACTTCCAGATTGGTAAACACCACATTGTTGTCGTCATCCGTTTCGGCTTTTCCTTTTGTGCCGTTAGCTTTAAACACTTCGGCTTTATCAATAATCAGTTTTTGGCTGTTTCCATTATAGCTGATACTATATTCTTTCCAATTTTCAATACCCGATTGATTCAGTATTTTCACAGCCACCTCGTATCGATATTCTTTTGCACCTTCGGGGTAAAACACCAATTGATAATCGTTCAACAGCATTACCGAGTTATCTTGCGGATACTCTTTAGTGGTTGGTGCTTTGGCAATTATGTCTGTAATATCATTCTTAGGGAAAAATTCACTCAGCTCCTTTTTATTTTCCAACAATCGCAACTGCGAGCGCGAATCGTAAGAAGTGGGGCCATAATAAATTGATTTACGGAAACTTTCTTTGGCATTCTCTTCGTCCTTGAGGCTTTTATAAATATAACCGCGCGTATTATAAATATTTGGCAAATAAGGCGACAGTCCCATTATCTGATCGTTTACAGCCAATGCTTCTTTGTATCGTTGCATGCGGAACAATTCCGAGCACAAATTATCGATATAGCCGGTTGCATACGGCATATTATCAATCCTCAGTTTTAGTGCAGCTATCCCTTTATCTGCATTTCCCTGTTCGATATATACTTTCGAAAGTGTTTCGAGAGCTGAGCTATTGAAATAGTTCTTGCAATAATTTTCTACCACCGCAACAGATGATTTAGGATTATTGGTCACATTTTTTTCAATCATGTAGTTTAGGTTCATTAAATCGGCACGCTCCGGATACTTTTTATACATCGTTTTTGCCATGGCAATAACATCATTGTACCTTTTTTGATGCGAGGCCAGGTTTATCTCCCAATCTTCGGTAACCATACTTTCACCGTACAATCCTTTCACTTTATTGCAAATTTCAATAGCATCGGTATATTTTTCCGATTTTACTGCTTCGTTGAACGATTCCTGCAAACCGATAAAAGAGTTTGGATCCAATCGCTTAATGTTTTCAATCTCTTTATCATAGTCGGTTTGGTTTTTTGCTCTGGTATATGCCTCGGCCAACCGATATGCAAGTAATGAAGAGTTTGGAAACATTGTTTCCAGTACTTTTAAAGCTTTTGTGGCTTCGTAGGCTTTATCGTTACGCAAGTAAGTTTCGCCCAACAACAAGTTATTCAACGGATTAGAGGGATACTGCTTCACTTTTTCAGTAAAAAATTCTTCGGCAAAGAAAGGCAATAAATCAGTGGTGGCCGTTTTTGCTGACTTAGTATAATCGGTATAATTAGCCACATCCACCAGTCCCTGAATCGGATTTGCGTTGGCATCTGTAAGTCGGATCATAAAGTTAGCACCCGATATCTCACTCTGCCCTATCTGTACCAATATTCTGTTATTGCCTTTGTTTAGTTTTACTTTCGTGGCATAAATATCCAGATCACAATTTCGTTCGTCCGAAACCATCGACACCAGTTCATCATTCACCCATACTTTTAACGAGCCTGACGTACCTGCTCTCAAATATACTTCCTGATCGACGGGGCTGGTCACAAAAGTTTGCGCATACTGAATGGTATTGTTTAATACAAAATAATAGTCGAAATAAAACCAGTTATTGGGTTTATTACAAGTTGGTGTGTACCATTTTACATCAGCATCAACTTTGTTTTTAAATATATCGTTGGTAGTAGCTTTACTCACCGCCCCCCAGTCTTTGGAAAAGCCGCTTCCAGAAGTGTTATCAAAACTGCCAAGCACTTGCCAATGACTCAACGCTCCCATTTTAGAATATAATTCTTTTGCCTTTTTTTGATTATTATTGTTGGCATAATGCGAGCCCAGACGTGAATAAATGATGGCTTTCAGCGTTCCATTCATTTTAGGGTCAGCCACAATTTTCTCCAGGAAACTTACTTTTTTCTGGGGCATCAGGTTGTCCGACTCGAACAGAAACGGCAAACCGCTCATTGAATAAAGGTATGGATACGGGTTCGCACTTGATTCGTAGAACTTACAAAAATTGTCGAAAGCAGCATCCAGCTTATTCTCCGACCAATCCAGACAACAAAGACTAAGCAAAGCATCTGCTTTTGTATCTGCATCTAAGGCAGCCTTATTAAATAAATTTCGAGCTTCTACTCTATCGTTTTTACCAAAAGCAGTCCATGCATTTGGGTAGTCCTGTGTTTCTGCAACTAACACAGCATTAAAAGTAACAAATTGCAGCAGCAAAAAAAGTCCTAATTTTCTCATTCCAAAACCAGTATTAAATTGTTTTTATTTTATTTGTCAATTTTATTTTTACTAAAAAACAAAGATGAGAAATTATTTTTATTTTTACAATATTACAGAAGATTATTTTTAAAGATTATAATTGAAAGACTAAAAAAAAAATACCGCCTCATCCCGATAATAAAATCGAAACGAGGCGGTATTTTGTATTTTATATTCACAGAATTGCCTAAGCAGTTTCAGTGAGTAAAGTAATTTCTAGTCCTGGAATTTTGCTACCAAAAACTCACGGTTCAAACGTGCAATATGCGAAATAGAAACGTTTTTAGGACATTCGGCTTCACAAGCACCAGTATTGGTACAATTACCAAAACCTAATTCGTCCATTTTTGCAACCATTGCTTTTGCACGGTGAGCACCTTCTACTTTTCCTTGTGGGAGTAACGCCAATTGGCTTACTTTTGCCGCAACGAATAGCATAGCCGAACCGTTTTTACAAGCAGCAGCACAAGCACCACAACCGATACATGAAGCAGCATCCATAGCTTCATCAGCTATATCTTTTCCAATTGGAATAGCATTTCCATCAGGAACACCACCGGTATTTACATTAACATAACCACCAGCCTGAATAATTTTGTCGTAAGCACCACGGTCTACCATCAAATCTTTGATAATAGGGAATGCAGCCGAACGCCAAGGTTCGATAGTGATAGTCTGACCATCGTTGAAATTACGCATGTGCAACTGACAAGTAGTGATTTCACCATCCGGTCCATGTGGGTGTCCATTGATATACATACTACACATTCCGCAAATACCTTCGCGACAATCGTGATCGAAAGCAACCGGCTCTTTACGCTCAGCAACCAATTGTTCGTTAAGTACATCCATCATTTCGAGGAATGAACTATCGGTAGAAACATTATCTATTTTATAGGTCTCAAATTTGCCTTTGGCTTTTGGACCAGCTTGACGCCAAACTTTTAGCGTTAAATTTATCGTTTTGTCCATATCTTTTTAGTTACGCTTTATAATTACGTTGTTGACGGTGAATAAACTCGTAGTCGAGAGCTTCTTTAAGCAATGTAGGTTCTTCACCTTCACCGTTAAATTTCCAGCAAGAAGCAAATGAGAATTCTTCATCATTACGCAATGCTTCGCCTTCAGGAGTTTGGTATTCTTCGCGGAAGTGACCACCACATGATTCTTCGCGTTGCAATGCGTCGCGCGCCATCAGTTCGCCAATTTCAATAAAGTCAGCCACACGAAGTGCTTTTTCCAACTCTGCATTCATATTGTCAGCTGCTCCCGGGATAAATACATTGCTCCAGAATTCTTTACGAACTTCTTTGATTTTTTCCAATGCATGTTCCAAACCGGCTTTGTTACGACCCATACCAACGAAATCCCACATGATAAGACCTAGTTCGCGGTGAATAGTATCAACCGATTTTTTTCCTTGAATCGCCATCAATTTCTTGATTTTGTCGCTCACTGATTTTTCAGCATCAGCAAATTCAGGTAAATCAGTACTCATGCGAGGCACTTGAATTTGATCAGCTAAATAATTTTGAATAGTGTATGGCAATACGAAATAACCATCGGCCAAACCTTGCATCAATGCAGAAGCACCCAGACGGTTTGCACCGTGATCAGAGAAGTTAGCTTCACCAATACAGAACAATCCTTTTACAGACGTTTGTAGTTCATAATCAACCCAAATACCACCCATAGTATAGTGAATAGCAGGATAAATCATCATCGGTGTGTTGTATGGATTATCGTCAACGATTTTTTCATACATTTGGAAAAGGTTACCGTAACGGGCACGAACCACATCTTCGCCAAGGCGATTGATTGCAGCCGAGAAGTCAAGATAAACAGCCAAACCTGTGTTACCAACACCGTAACCGGCATCGCAACGTTCTTTAGCAGCACGTGAAGCCACGTCGCGAGGAACTAAATTACCAAAAGCAGGATAACGACGCTCCAAATAATAATCGCGTTCGTCTTCTTTCAAATCAGTTGCTTTTTTCTTTCCTGCACGGATAGCTGCAGCATCTTCTTTTGATTTTGGAGTCCAGATACGACCATCGTTACGCAATGATTCTGACATTAACGTCAGTTTCGATTGAAACTCTCCATGTACCGGAATACAAGTTGGGTGAATTTGAGCGTAAGCAGGGTTCGCAAAATAAGCTCCTTTTTTGTACATTTGAACTGCAGCAGAAGCATTCGAAGTCATTGCATTGGTAGATAAGAAAAATGCATTTCCATAACCTCCGGTTCCAACTACCACAGCATGAGCAAAGAAACGCTCAACTTTACCAGAAACAAGGTTGCGGGCAATGATACCACGAGCGCGGCCATCAATTACTACAACATCTAACATTTCGTAGCGAGAATATAATTTTACAGTTCCTTTACCAATTTGGCGACTTAAAGCTGAATAAGCTCCAAGCAACAATTGTTGTCCTGTTTGTCCTTTAGCATAAAAAGTACGTGACACCTGAGCACCACCAAATGAACGGTTGTCCAACAAACCGCCGTATTCGCGAGCAAAAGGAACACCTTGAGCTACACATTGGTCGATAATACCGTTCGACACTTCGGCCAAACGATACACGTTGGCTTCACGAGCGCGGTAGTCACCACCTTTAATTGTATCGTAGAAAAGACGGTAAACAGAGTCACCATCATTTTGATAGTTTTTTGCAGCATTGATACCACCTTGTGCAGCAATAGAGTGCGCACGACGGGGAGAATCCTGAATACAAAAGTTTAATACGTTGAAGCCCATCTCAGCCATTGATGCTGCAGCCGAAGCTCCAGCCAAACCTGTACCAACAACAATTACATCAAGACGACGTTTGTTGGCAGGGTTCACCAATTTTTGATGCGCTTTATAATTGCTCCATTTTTCTGCTAACGGTCCCGCAGGAATTTTAGCGTCTATTTTTGTTTCTACCGCAGTAGATACTTCATTTTTTGCCATATTCTTATTTACTGTTTTTTGATTTACTAATCGGTTTGCCGGTTGGCTTACCAAAAATTTACCATTAAATGCTAGATCCGCAACCTAATAGATAATACACCGGAATTGACATAAACATCAATATCACAATGGTAGAAATAACATTAGCGATTACTTTTACGCGTGGTAACCATGTTTTGTTGTTCAATCCTAACGATTGTAACGCACTCCAGATACCGTGAGTTAAGTGCAACCACAAAGCTGAAAGCCAAACAATGTAAAGTGCGCAGTAGATCCAATTGCTAAACAAATCTTTCACATAAGCAGCACCATCGGCCGCATGAAATTGTCCTGTTTCAATACCGGTAAGTTCAGCAAATTGCATTTTGAACCAAAAGTTGTACATGTGCAAAGCAAGGAATCCAAGTACAATAGCACCCAACACCAACATGTTTTGTGAAGACCAACTAACACCTTTTTGGTTGTTTTTAACTGCATAACGTTCGGTTCCACGGGCACGCATGTTCTGAAAAGTCAGATACAACGCATACAAAATGTGAATCACAAAGCCAGCTGCCAATACACTTGTACCAACCAGTGCATACCAGTTTGCACCTAAAAATGCACAGATAGCATTGTATCCCGCAGGTGAAATAATCACCACGATATTCATGATACTGTGAAACAGCAAAAACAACACGAGAAATGTTCCCGTGATACTCATAACAAGCTTCCGCCCAATAGAGGAATCAATTAACCACATAGATTTTTGTTTTAGTTTGAAATTTATTTAGTAGTCCGTAATTTTAAATATAAGATAACCAAATGATTAGAATCAACAGGCACTCTTTCAAAAAGTTTCACAAAATTAGTGATTACATTTCGATAATGCAAACTATTACGGAAAAAATTCTTTAATTAAACGTCAATTTCCAACCAAAAATAATACGCAAAATTATCAATCCAAAACAACATTTAAATATCATTCAGCGTTTAAAGGATACACGAGGAGAATTACTCCACTATATCAGAGTTTTAAGTCAGACCAATCTTGAAAAAACATTTATATTTTTAGCTAAATTAAAATTATTCTGCCACCATTTATTTTTATTCAAACGCAACAATTAACTTTAATATTTATCCTTTTCAAATTGGAATGATTTCAAACATGTGATTTTAAATTGTACCTTTGCGCTTTAATTAAATCGATTTATTGACCGACAATCAACCTAAACACATCTATCCTACTTATTTCAATTCATTAGCTTCAACCAGAAAACAAAATGAAATTTACCCCCGAAACATACATTATTCCCGACAAACCAATGACTTCCTTCATTGACAGTGATGAAATTTGGAATTATATTCACACTACAATTTCTACCAAAGAAAAAGTGCGAGAAATAATTGCAAAATCACTTTCAAAGAAAAGACTTAATCTGGAAGAAGTTGCCGTATTGATTAATGCCGACGATCCCCAATTAATCGAAGAAATAAAAGAAGGCGCTAAAACCTTAAAGAAAACTATTTACGGTAATAGGATTGTGCTTTTTGCACCACTTTATGTGGGAAGCAAGTGCGCCAACAACTGTACGTATTGCGGTTTTCGGGCATCAAACAAAGAGGTGGCAAGAAAAACGCTCAATGACCAGGAATTGATTAGTGAAGTAGAAGCGCTGGAAGAAAACGGACAAAAACGCCTGATTCTGGTGTATGGCGAACACGCACATTACAGTCCTGAATATATTGCACACACCGTAAAAGTGGCCTACAGTGTAAGAAAAGGAAATGGCGAAATCCGTCGGATAAATATCAATGCCGCGCCTATGGAAATTGATGGGTTCAAAAAAATAAAAGAAGCCGGCATAGGAACTTTTCAGGTTTTTCAGGAAACATATAACCGGGAAGCTTATAAAACTTATCACCTTAGCGGGAAAAAAGCCGACTTCGATTATCGGTTGACTTCGCTGGATCGTGCTCAGGAAGCCGGACTCGACGATGTGGGAATCGGTGCACTGTTTGGACTTTACGATTGGCGCTTTGAGGTATTGGGACTTATTCGCCACACCAACCATTTGGAGGCTTGCTATAACGTTGGACCTCACACTATTTCGTTTCCACGAATAAAAGATGCGTCGTCGCTTAACTTTGGCGATAAATATTTTGTTTCCGATGAGGATTTTACGAAACTGATAGCGATCCTACGATTAGCCGTTCCTTACACAGGAATGATCTTGACAGCTCGCGAACCTGAAAAACTGAGAAACGAAATTATTCAATATGGGGTTTCGCAAATTGACGGTGGAACTAAACTTGAACTGGGCAGTTACTCAAAAACAATAAAAGAAGAGCAAAACCTGAACAATGAGCAGTTCAAAATAAACGATGACCGATCGCTGAATGATATTATCGACGAATTGCTCGACCAAGAGATGATTCCTTCGTTCTGCACATCGTGCTATCGTCGTGGACGAACGGGTGAACATTTTATGGAATTCTCGGTGCCGGGGTTTATCAAACGATTCTGTACTCCAAATGCCATATTAACAATGGCCGAATACATCGAAGATTATGCTCCCGAACAAACGGCCATAAAAGGGTGGAAAGCGATAGAAAAAAATATAGAAACGCTTGAAGATGAAAAAATCAAGAAGTCGGTTCTTGAAAAAATTGAAAAAATAAAAGCAGGAGAAAGAGATTTGTACTACTAATAAGAGGCAAGTTTCTATAAAACATTTAGGAAAGCATGAACAAAGGAAAAGATATAAAACCACATATCGGTATTTTTGGCCGGCGCAACAATGGTAAAAGTTCGTTCATCAACTTATTGGTGGGACAAGACCTCGCCATTGTATCCAACCAGGCCGGAACCACTACCGATCCGGTAAACAAATCAGTGGAAATTTTTGGCATCGGACCGGCCATCATTATCGACACTGCAGGAATTGACGACAGCGGGGAACTTGGCGATAAAAGGGTAAAAAAAACCATGGAAGTGATCAAAAAGGTAGATTGCGCCATTTTACTATTAGCCAATAATCAATTCGGAGAATATGAGACTGATCTGATTCAGAAATTCAAACACTTTGATATCCCATTTTTGATTGTACACAACAAAAGTGATTTGGAGAACATAAGCACTAAAACAACGGAAATAATTCAGTCAGCCAGCAGTGCAGAAATCATTGAGTTCAGCACTATTGAAACAACAAATTACGACGAACTTATTGACCTTATAAAAAGAACCATTCCTCAAACGGCTTATCAAAAACCATCACTTTTTGCTGATCTGGTAAAACCCAAAGACGTGGTATTGCTCATCACACCTGTGGACAGCGAAGCACCCGATGGACGAATGATTCTACCTCAGAACATGGCTATTAGGGATGTATTGGATAATGATTGTATTACAGTCGTAATTAAAGAAACAGAGATTGAGGATTTTCTAAAACTAGGCATTAAGCCGGCATTGGCCGTAACCGACAGTCAGGCTTTCGGGATGGTATCGAAATTAATCCCCGAAGATATCCCTCTAACCGGATTCAGCGTTGTTTTTGCCCGTTTGAAAGGTGATTTTGAAAAATACCTGGAAGGCACCTCGCATATCTCGAACTTAAAAGATGGCGACAAGGTTCTGATTTTAGAATCGTGCACCCATCAGGTGAGCTGCGACGATATCGGCCGGTTTAAAATTCCCAACTGGTTATTGAAATTCACCGCTAAAAAACTCGAGTTTACAATTGTTTCCGGACTTTCGGAAATAACGGAGGAGATTAGCAATTTTGCCATCATCATTCAATGTGGAGGTTGCATGGTAACAAAGAAACAATTGCAAAGCCGATTGAAACCAGCCATTGATGCCGGAGTCCCTGTCACGAATTATGGATTGGCCATTGCCTATATGCATGGCATTTTTGACAGAGCTACAGCACCATTTCGAAAACCCACAGCACATAAAGGAGAATAATATTCTAGTTCTTTTAAACAGCAAAATGTCTATACACGAAATTCTAGAAAAATCTGAGTTCACGAAAAGTGATATTGTGCAACTTTTGAGTGCAAGTGGCGAGGATGAAAAATTGCTTTTCAAACATGCCGCCAGCGTAAAAGAAAAGTGCATTGGAAATACTGTGTACCTACGTGGTCTGATTGAAATGTCGAATATGTGCGCTAAAGATTGTTTGTACTGCGGCATCAGAAAATCGAACAGTCACGTTAACAGATATTTGCTCAACGAGAAAGAAGTATTGACCGCCATCGAATTTGCCTACAAAAACAGATACGGCTCGGTGGCGATTCAATCAGGTGAAGTAGACAGTCCGGCATTCACTGACAAAATCAACAATATTCTCAAAGCATCAAAAAAACTGACAAAGGGTGAAATTGGCATCACGCTTTCGTGTGGCGAGCAATCAGAAGACACCTACAGAACCTGGTTCGAAAGCGGAGCGCACCGCTATTTGCTGCGCATCGAGTCGTCGACAGAGGAATTGTACACCAAAATCCATCCAAACAACGCCAGTCACAGTTTTAACACCCGACTAAATGCCTTGAAAACTCTGAAAAAAATCGGGTATCAGGTAGGAACAGGTGTAATGGTTGGATTACCTTTTCAAACCTTGGAACATTTGGCCGATGATCTTCTGTTTATGAAAGATTTTGATGTAGACATGTGTGGCATGGGTCCTTACATCGAACACAAGGACACACCACTTTACGCTTACAAAGACGATTTACTGCCACTGAATGAAAGATTCAAACTAACACTCAGAATGATTGCCATTCTAAGGATAATGATGAAAGACATCAACATTGTGGCTACAACTGCTTTACAGACCATCGACAAAATTGGTCGTGAAAAAGCAATTCAGATTGGTGCCAACATTCTTATGCCCAACATTACGCCCGGAAAATACCGCGACAGTTACGCACTTTACGAAAACAAACCCTGCACCGACGAAAATGCAGATGACTGTAAAAACTGTATCGATGTGAGAGTTCATTTGGTAAATCACGAGGTGGGCTATGCTGCATGGGGCGATTCGCAGCATTTTAAACACAAGCAAAAAACAAACAAAAAGTCCTGAATGCTTTTGCACTCAGGACTTTTTGTTTCACTGTATTCAATTATTTTACTCAACCACTTCACCAATCAAAGCCGCCGACGAAGCGCTCAGCACTTTTACCTGAATGGTTTCGCCAATCCGACGACCCAGGCGTGGAAAAATAACTACTTTGTTTTGCGATGTTCGTCCAAAAAGTTGCTCCTTCGAACGTTTTGAGAATCCTTCCACCAACACTTCGAATGTCTTGCCTACATCACGTTGATTTCCCTGATTCGTCAATTCCCGTTGCACTTCAATTATTTCGGCCAAGCGGCGCAGTTTTTCTTCTTCAGAAATATTATCGGGTAAATTCTTAGCTGCAAATGTTCCCGGGCGTTCAGAGTATTTGAACATAAACGCCAAATCAAAATTCACTTCACGCAAGAGCGAAAGCGTTTCCTGATGATCTTCTTCAGTCTCGCTATGAAAACCGCAGAAAACGTCAGTACTTATTGACGCTTCCGGCAAAATACGACGAATAGCGGCAATGCGTTCCAGATACCATTCACGCGTATATTTTCGATTCATCAATTTCAAAATAGAATTACTCCCCGACTGCACCGGCAAGTGAATAGATTTACACAAATTAGGGTACTGGGCTATTGTTTCGAGCGTGCGGTCGCACATATCTTTTGGGTGCGAAGTAGAAAAGCGGAAGCGAATCTCAGGCGCAGCCTCGGCTACAATTCGCAACAAATCGGGAAACTCAATCATTTCACCGTCTTTTTCGAAGCTGTAAGAGTTCACATTTTGTCCAAGCAAAGTTACTTCTTTATAGTTTTTTGCCTGTAAATCTTTAAGTTCATTTAAAATACTTTCCACATCGCGACTCCGTTCCCTACCACGCGTGTAAGGCACAATGCAATACGAGCAGAAATTATTACACCCACGCATAATTGAGATAAATCCTGAAATAGATTTACTTATGCGTGTAGGTAAAACCTCGCTATAGGTCTCAGTAGTAGAAAGGTCAACGTTGATAGCCTTATTGCCTTGTTCTACGGTTCCGATTAAATTTGGGATGTCCAGGTAAGCATCCGGTCCCACTACAATGTTTACGCCATAGTCGTTAATCAACTCATCCTTCACGCGCTCAGCCATACAACCAACCACACCCACTATCAGTTTTTTGTTTTTACGCTTGAGCGTTTCAAAATATTTTAAGCGGTTAATCACTTTCTGCTCTGCATTATCGCGGATAGAGCATGTATTTACAAAAATAGCATCTGCCTCCGTGATTTTGTCGGTGAGTTCAAAACCGTCCATTTGCATGATAGATGCGACTACTTCGCTATCGGCCACATTCATTTGGCAGCCGTAAGTTTCGATAAAAAGTTTCTTGTCGTTCAAAGCGGATTTAAAGTCCGTTGAAGCAACTGTTTGTTCGTCCATTTTCATTATTTTAATATTTATTTTTGACCCACAAAGGTACATCATATAATTTTATTACGAAAGCTTGATTCTTTCGAAACATTTAACCTACACAAAGACTACATTTATCCACTTAAAAATGAATAAATTACTTAGTAAACACTATTAAATATGCACTTTCAGGAAAAATATTTCGTTTTTTTTTCTCAAAACTCTTGCGGGATTGAAATATTTTTCTGACTTTTGCAGAGTAAACAAACAGATAAATTTTTCATAGTTAAGGTTTAGGTTAAAATGTGCAATGGGTGGCTGTGAAGTTACCCATTGCTTTTTGTATAAACTCCAATCAAAAAGAGAGTTGCGTTTCAAGTCAAGTAACAATTGCCTCTTCCCTATCCGACTTCTATTGTACTAATTTCTCAATATTTAGTCAACTACTGCCTGAAGAAATTTACAACTACCATTTTTCAAAGATTAACAAAACTACTGATTTCTAGAAAAATAAAAACACAACAATAGCGTTTGTAATAAATATGTAATGAAAGAATGCTATTAAACACGTTTCAAATGAATTGGAACTAAAAAAATGATTGTATATTTGCAATCTATTAAACATAAAGAAAAATAAAGAATAGGAGTTCCGGCGTTTATTGTCGGAATTCTTTTTTGTTATAAACGTCCTAAAATACACACAACTATGGCAACAAATTATATGACCGCAGAAGGTTACAAAAAGCTTGTTGAAGAACTTAACGAACTGGAAAGAGTTCAACGTCCCGCTATCTCAAAACAAATTGGCGAAGCACGCGACAAAGGTGATTTATCTGAAAATGCAGAATACGATGCAGCAAAAGAAGCGCAAGGTATGCTAGAAATGAGAATCTCGAATTTAAAAGCGATGGTTTCTTCGGCTCGTATGATTGATGAGTCAAAAATCAGTACAAAAGAAGTTCAAATATTGACTCGCGTAAAAATCAAAAATACGAAAACTGAGCAGATAATGACCTATATGATCGTATCGGAAAGCGAAGCTAACTTCAAAGAAGGCAAACTTTCGGTTACCACTCCTATTGCCAAAGGTTTACTGGGCAAAAAAGTAGGCCAGAAAGCTACAGTTTCCGTTCCAAACGGACAGTTGGAGTTCGAAGTAATGGAAATTACACTATAAAAAACACTGATTATGGCTACAATTTTTAGTAGAATTATTGCTGGAGAAATTCCATGTTATAAAATTGCTGAAGATGAAAACTTTTTTGCTTTCCTGGACATCAACCCAATGGCAAAAGGGCACACACTCGTAGTTCCAAAAATTGAAGAAGATTATATTTTCAATCTGGACGACAAAATGTTGAGTGACATGATGCTTTTTTCAAAGAAAGTGGCTAAAGCAATTGAGAAATCGGTAACGTGCCTGCGTATTGGAGTAGCAGTTATCGGTCTTGAGGTGCCTCATGCGCATATTCATCTGATTCCCATCAACAAAGAGGCGGACATGAATTTCAAAAACCCGAAGTTGAAGCTTACAGCCGAAGAAATGACTGAAATAGCTGATAACATTAAACAGAATTTAGCGTAACCGTTTGGTTTCTTCTCCTATAAAAATGCCCTGCAAATTGAGATTCAATTTGCAGGGCATTTTCGTTTAAGCTATTAATGATGAACGGTGAACCAACATTTATTTTGATTCAAAAGCACCTATATCCGGAGCTTTACCGGAGTACTTGAACCCGAGTTTGGCTCCACAATCAATTAATTTGCTTCCTTTTTTTAGCGTTAGAAAATTTGTATCTGGCAAACTTCCATCGGCCTGTCGTGGAGCAGTGAGCAAAGATTGATCGAGGCTTAGAAAGTCAGCTTTAGTAACTTTCCCGGGTATATTGAACGAATTGTTAGCTAGTTCACATTGAGCAGTGTCGATGTTTTGAGTTTCAAAATTCTTAGCATCAAATCCTAGATTATTTTTCAACACATGCTTATAACCCGCAACGTCAGTTTTATTATCGTGCAATCGATTCAACATATTGTAGTTGGTTCCGTTCTCATAAGCTGTATTATTGTACCAATAGCTTCCGCCCAGCTGGTGATTGGAATAAAACCCATTGGCTTTGTTACGCACCGCCACACAAAACTGAACGGTATGACTTGGAATGACTTCCGGCAACTTATCTTCGGGTGTTTTTCCCCAACCACCCGCTTTAAACCCATTTCCATCGGCGAGGGATTTAAATGCGGTTGAATATCCGTTGTAAAACGCCCAGCAATTTTCGAAAGTGACCGATTCGTATGCATGAATACAATCAAACCCATCGTCGCTATTGAACCATGCCCGACAGCCACGAAAAACATTTCCCGTACTGCCAAGTGAAGGATGGCAACCAAAGCCGTCAGAATTTCCACCTTTTCCGCCTTCGGATGTAAAGTCGTAATTGCGATAGGCGTCACAATTCAGGATGAGATTATTTGAGCCTTTCGTCAGATAAAAACCAATGGCTTGTCCGTCGTGCATCGACAGTTGTTCGTAGATATTATTGCTTCCTTCGTTGTGAAAACACTCCGATTGGGTATGATTAAGAATGGTCACCTGAGTGCCCACCACTTCTAATCCTTTGAAATGAATCCAAGATCCGGAAACACTAAATACCATTACACGAAGTCCCTCGGGCTTTACATCTGACAAATCGAAAACAGGTTTTTCGCCCGGATATGCCCAATAATTAATCCTCTTTCCCGGTTTTCCACTTTTATCGAGCATATTGACCATCGCCCAAATGCCTTGCTTTAGCGCAATTTTATTTTCGGAAATTAAATACTTTCCCCCTCGAAAGTAGACAGTATCACCGGCTTCAACGACCTGTTGTGCCCGCATAACTGAAGCAAAAGGACTGATCTTCGTTCCTGAATTTTCGGCATCGTTTCCTGTTGGAGAAACATAAAATACTTTGGAGAAAGCAGTCGGCATGATCAGCAAGCCAAGCAACAACAATATATATCGAATTTTCATTCTTCTTCGTTTAAATGTAATTGTACCTCAGTAAGTGATAAATATTATCGATATGCTTCTTAATTTCGACCTCTCCCTAAATCCCTCTCCCAAGGAGAGGGACTTTGCTGAGTAAAAGTTAATAGCTGTATCTCTAAATATGAGATGCTGTGTCCCCTTTCTCCTTTGGAGAAAGGGGTAGGGATAGAGGCCTAAATAAGCAAAGATGATTCATAGATGCAAATTTGATAAATGTATCAATAATAATTATCACTTACCTAATTAAAAGTACTTTGCAATTAATTTTTCTCGTAAATTTCTGCTTCCACAATTCGGAGTTGCCCTTTCGTATTCTTATTTTTGGGGTCTTTAAATCCGTCCAGTTCTTTATTACCGTTCACCTCAATCATATTCTGGAATGCATCCTTTTCTTTTCCGGCACCAGTAAGGCGAATCGTCAGCGATTTTCCTTTGGTTGGAGTTACCGGAATCGTTACATAACCCAGGCTTTGAGGTGTTTCACCCTGCCATACAATCTTTTTATCTACCAAAATTTCCAGTTGATAACTCAATGAACGCCATCCGGTAAGTTTCAGACAAACTTCAGAGACCAATGCCTTTTGAGCCAACTGATAGGTAATCCAACCGGTAGAAATTTTGCCATCGTTAGTCCATTCGCTCAATTCGTTGTCATCATAACTCATCGTCACCTTATCAGCATTTGCTCCGGCAGTAGCCGATACGATATCCACTGCTTTACGACTTATTTTGAACGATGGTGTTGCAGGGGTCTCACCACGCGAAAGGTTTGAAGGCAAACCATCAGATGGAAGAACGGTAGTTAGTCCGTTTTCAGTTTTAAACGGCACCGTTTCGAAAGTAAGGATATCACTTTTCAATCCTTCGGAAGCAGCAGTGACTGTTACCTTTCCGGCTTGAGTAGTTGTACGAATCAATGCACGGTTCACGCCACATTCGGCAGGCAAAGTCATCGAAAGAATATAATTGTCCTTGCCTTGTGCAATACCTCCACGCCATTCGGCAGGTCCCGAAAGATTAAAATTCACTAAGGGGTGGACGTTTGGACAGCGTTGTCCTTTAGCATCGACAGCTTCTACCTGTACCAACACCATATCGGCTCCATCCGCTTTTACCGCAGTCGGGCGATTAATGAATGTCAGTTTCAATGCAGCAGGAGCACCGGCAGTAATTTTAATGTCAGTGCTTTGCTCTTTTCCTTTTGCATCCATACTTACCGCCTTCAATTCACCGGCTTCGTATTTCACGTTTTTGAACGTGTGCAGGAAATTATAGCTTTTTTCACCCATACCAATCGACTTACCGTTGAGGAAAAGTTCCACTTTATCCGACGGAGAAACTACCATCACATCCTTCACTGTACCCGGAGCGTAATTCCAATGGCCAATAATATAGCTATGATATTTTTCAACATCAACCCATCCATCCCACATCACCTGATGGGCATAGTAAGCATCTTTGGCAATACGCATGGCATCCACCTCACCACTCCGGCGATAGTTTTCTTCTCCACGGCAGTGTGTATTGGTATCCGAAAAGACGATATTCAATCCACCACTACTAATGCGCTTCCCTGTTCCGGCACGACAAATAAAATAATCATTCCAACGGATAATATCCTCCTTGGCAAACGAATCCTGATTTCTGTTATAATCGCTCGCATCAGCATTTCTATAAAGCGGACCTGCACCATTCTTATGAAACGGAGGGGTAAATTCATCCCAATATTTGCGTAAAGCTTCATCGCGGCAATATTCCGTAGCAATAAGCGGTTTGCCTGCACTATGATTGATATACAACATTTCTCCACCGTATTCGGCTATTTTACTGTCGAGCATTTCGCGCGACCCGATAGCCCGACCGCCGTGTGGGTCGTATTCATCACGGATAGCTTTCATTTCGGCAATATGCTCTTCGCTAATCGATTCATTACCGGATTCAAAAAGAATAATACTTGGATTATTACGGTTATAAATAATGGCATCGCGCATCAGCTCAGTACGTTGCTCCCAACGACGTCCGGTTACATCACCTTCAGCATCACCGGCAGGAAACATTTGCATAAGTCCAACCCGATCGCACGACTGAACATCTTGCTTCCAGGGCGTAACATGCATCCAACGAACCATATTCCCATTGCTTTCCACCATCAAACGGTTGCTGTAGTCGCTTAACCATGCCGGAACCGACATACCTACAGCCGGCCATTCGTTGCTGGTGCGTTGCGCATAGCCTTTCATTTGAATTACCCGATCATTAAGACTAACCATTCCATTTTTAAATTCCGTTTTGCGGAATCCGGTACGTGTTTTCACCACGTCCACCACTTTGCCATCTATTTTTAAGTTTGTATACACGTCGTACAAATAGCCGTACCCCCAGCTCCAGAAGTGCAGATTTTTCATATTGGAAGAAGCTGACACTATTGCAGTTGCATTCGGTTGAATAACAACTTCACTTCCCGTAAAACGAGCCGTTTCTTTTCCATCCAAATCGGCAACTACAACTTCAAACTCTACTTTTTGAGGAGTTGAGCTTTCATTTTTGATTTCCGCCTCTGCATTGATAGTCGCTTCTTTCTTTTTAATGTCAAAATCGGAAGCATAGATATATGTTCCTGATGTTTTCAGATTAGAATAAAGCGGTAATGTTTGATACACGGGACTAGTCACATGTAGAAATACGTTCTTGGGGAGACCTCCATAATTGGCATTGAAGTTTTTATTGTTCCACTGAAATGGACTTTTACTGACTTTTTCGTGATAGGTCCAGCTGTTATCCACCCGAACGGCTATTACGTTATCAGCATCATAGTTGATAGCTGAGGAAATATCAAACCCAAAAGCCATAACACCATTCTCATGCAGGCCTATAAATTTACCATTTACATACACTTCTGCAGCATAGCGAACCCCTTCAAATTCGAGAAATGCTTTTTTACCTTTATCAGAACCGGCAAAACGAAAATGTTTTCTGTACCAAACCACCGTATCGGTTAGTTGCTCAATATGCACCCGAAAAGCTTCATCCTCGTTAAATGCACGAGGAAGCGTTATTGACTTCCACGAAGCATCGTCGAAATCGGCATCCTTTGCGTTTGAAATATCCCCCACTTTTAATTTCCAATCGGAATTAATAGTATACGTCACGCGGGGATTAGCCGGAGCACTGTACTGCTGAGCACCAACACAAGTCAGCGTAAATAAAAAAGAAATGATTAAATAAAATCGGTTCATTGTTTTTGTGGTATTACTTTATGGCAATTGTAAGTAAATTCTGGATACGACTTAAAGTTGCACTCCAGATAAATCAATTTCTATTGGATTGTATATCTCAAATTACTTTTTCAAATATTTCTTCGGAACGGGAATGACACAGATGTTCATTGAATGATTATCGGCCGAAAGCATTGCCGATTGAATTTCTATCTTCGTGCCATCAGGACTAAACGTTGGGTGTGGGTGATCGGCCGCTGTGGCTTTGTGACCTGTTGAGAGCAGCACCATTTCGTGTGTACGTCTGTCGATTAGATAGATATTGCGGGCAAAGTCATCGCCCACCACAAAGTGCTTGTCGGCAGAACCGTTCACGTGCCAAAAGCCGCTCCCACTTGGTGTTTGTCCGGCAATAGTCATTTCGCGGGTATTGATATTTACAATTCCCAATCCCGAAGGTTTCTCGCGGGTTCCCGAATCACCCCAACCGGCATCTTGTCCTGGATTGACTCCATTGACATCAGTTCCTTTTACAGCGGTAGTATCCGATTCGGTTTTAATTTTACGATGTCCCATAATGGCAATAGCCACTTCATCGGGGCTAATGACCGCTTCGTGGGTAATCCATTCGTACGAGGCTTCGGGATAAAGCGGACGCAAACCCGAACCGTCGGAATTCACTATCCAGGTGCGTTGAGGAGATTTTCCACCGGTTTCCCAACAGAAGATAATTTGTCCGGGCACCCAGGGATTGGTTTGAATGTGCCCCACCTGAAATGGAACAGATACAACATATTTCACCTCACCTGTCTTCACGTTCATACCTGCTATTCCGGCAGGACCTGCTCCCATTTTCCTCGGGCCAAAACTAGGTTCTATTTTTGTATCCGCAGCCAGATGCTTCTGCGCTTCGGTTTTTCCAACCCGAAACCAAACCCATTCTTCATCACCGTCCAATGCCATATCGCCACCAGCCTCCAGTTCCGGCGGCGTGATACCACAAACGCGTTGATAGGCAGTTGCAGGTTTCAGGGTTCCGGCCTTACTGTCGGCAAACAATTTAGCGAGGTCTACCTCAATAATGGAAAGAGAACTATTTATCGAATCATTTCCCTGCTTACGCATAAAGTACAGTTTCATGGATTTGCGGGCTACATTGAGCATTCCGCTATAACCGCCTTCGCTCACCTGAACCAGATCGCCGGTTTTTTCATTCACAGCCATAGCTTCGCCTTTTACTCTGCCCGAACGGAAGATCAGCCATTTACCATCCGAAGTCCACTGATTGTGAGTTTGGTAAATCTTCGAATCTCCGGCTGGCGTACTCGTAAGGAAAATGAGTTTATTTCCGGTTACCGGATCTTTTATTTCTTTTCGTTCGGAAGGGAAGCGTTTACCTATTTGAGCTTGTAACCCCTGATTAAACATAAATGAGGTTCCTATCAGAAGAGCAATTGTCAGTGTTTTTTTCATGAATATTGGATAATAATTGGATAAACAATCCTTATTTGTATATTTATTTATTTTCGGTGAAATTAATTACATTTTCATGAATATGTCGTTGGTCGCCCCGAATGGTATCTGCCACTACATTCTTCAGAAAGATATTTTCAACGGGCAATTCTTTCTGACCCAAAATTCGGGACTCGAATTTTACATTCGACGCCCTTATATTTTCGAGATAAATATTTTTTATAGGCGTCAGTTTACGGACATAGGTTGGCACCAAATCTTTCCACTGATAAAGCACATCGGTTTCAATACCCAGAATACCAAGATCCATTTTATCTGCTTTGATATTCTTTATGTAGATATTGTTCACATAGCCACCCATGCGTTCATTTGTTTTGATAAATACAATGTGAAACATTTTTGCGCCGTTATTCACAACACAGTCGTGCACATACACATTTTCAATACCACCCGAGAGTTCGCTTCCAACTGCGATAAGTTGGTGACCGTTCTTTACCGTACAATTGCGGATGACAAGGTTTTTAGTGGGCACCTGAATGCGCCAGCCTTCCTGATTGCGCCCCGATTTAATGGCAATAGCATCGTCGCCCTGATCGAATTTACAATTCTCTACCAGGATATTCTGACTCATTTCGGGATCAAAACCATCGTTGTTATGTCCATGTGCATACACATTCAACTTATTGAGCAGGATATTTTTCGATAGATACATATGAATTGTCCAAAAAGGACTGTTCACAATGGAGAAACCTTCGAGACGGATGTTTTCACAGCGGTTGAACTGAATCAGATGCGGACGCAAATGGGCTGTGTCATTTACCATCAAACGTTCTTCGGTTGGTACATTCTGGTACGACAGATTGTAAAGACGCTTCAGGCTTTCCATGTGTGGACGAGGTCTTGCACCCCAAATTTTCCACAAATCCATTTTTGCTTTTATCGTTCCTTCACCGGTAATAGCAATGTTCTGACATTTCCAGGCATAAATGAGTGGTGAATAATTCATACATTCCATGCCTTCCCAACTTGTATTTACTGCCGGCAGATAGTCGTTCGGATTATCGTCGAAAAGCAAAACAGCTCCTTTGCTCAGGTGCAGGTTGACATTGCTCTTCAAATGAACTTTACCGGTGAGCCATTCGCCTGCAGGAATCACAACCACTCCGCCTCCAATGCTATTGGCCTTCGTAATGGCTGTGGCAATGGCTTGCGTGGTTTTTTCTTTATTGCCAGGCACGGCACCAAAATTGGTAATCGGAAATGCCTTACATTTTTTGAAATCAGGTACACTGATAGCGGGCAATTCAAATGGAGCTGGGACTTTTATTGTTTGCATAGCCAGTGAACCATCAGCCTTCTTGAATGAGCAAAAAAGAGTGGTCAGTGCCAGCACGAGAAATAAGGCTATTTTCTTCATATTCTTATTTCAATACTCTACCCAATGGTAGTTTTTGCTTTTTCACTTCCTTCACGAACAACCCTGCAACAGTCAGTGCTCCTCTGCGATTCAAATGAGTAGAATCCTGTACGCCATCCTTTCGGTTAGGATATCCTCCCGGTTTACAGAACAGGTATAACGATTTTGATTTTTCGGATCCCAAACCGGCGACTACCGTTCTGGTTTTTGCTTCCATATCAACGTATGGTGTGCCGGTTTCAACTGCTATCTCGCGTGCAGCAGAAATGTATGCTCCATGGGTATCTTTCAAACCGCCCTTTCCATCAAAATGGCGGCGGACAATAGAAGAACAAATCATTGGATTCGCTCCTTTTGCACGCGTTTCATCAATATATTTTTTCAATAATTGTTTGTAGGTGGTGGAAGGATCGGTATGTAATTTTTCGGCAGGTTTTTCGTCGTTGTGCCCAAACTGAATAATCACATAATCGCCGGGCTGAATGCTGTCGTAAATGGCTGCCCAACGTCCTTCATCCAAAAAACTTTTGGAACTACGACCGTTTAATGCATGATTATGAACCGTAACGTTTGCTTTCACAAACTCATTCATCACCATGCCCCAACCGGTTTCGGGGGCTTTATCTGGCTGTTTGTTGGCCATGGTTGAATCGCCAATCATCCATACATTCACCTTGTCAGCACTTCTGAATGACAAAATCATCAGTGTAGCCAGACTAAGAATCACAAGTGTTTTTAAGTTTTTCATATTATTTTTTTAAAACAACAGGACTACCATTTACAATTACATTCTCCGTTTTTACTCCCGCATATTTGCATTTTAATCCAGCCTCCTTAGCTGTAGCTTTTATATTTTTCAACTGGATATTTGAAACTTTATCCAACGGATTTCCTGCAATTTCACCAAAGGTATTACATTGTACATTGATATTTGACATTGAAATATTCCGAATGATACCATAAGGTTTCTCTTTGCTACCTTCCATTGTAAAAAATTGAGTCCAGGGTTTCACATCGATAATAGTTCCACATTTCCCAGTTATATTCTCTACAGTTATGTTTTCGAAAATTTGGTAGGTGTCGGGCCTCATTTTGAGTCTCAATATAGGCGTATTGCTATCAATCGTACAATTCCGAACGGTGATATTACGGGCATGAATACTTTCGCTTCCCAGTGTCAACAATCCGTGCGACTCACCAAATGCACAATCTTCCACCAACACATCTTCCACAATTCCATTATCGGAAAGTTTATGAGCGTACGGTCCTTTCCCTCCTTTGATACATACTCCATCGTCATTCACCGAAATATAGCATTTACGTATGGTTACCCGCTTACAAACATCGATATCCACACCATCGGTACTAGGTGCTTTCACAGGTCTGAAAGGCGAGCGAATATCACAATTTTCGATGAGCACATCATTACATTGATACAAGTGAGTGGTCCAAAATCCTGAATTATGCAATCTCACCCCCGAAATAGTCACGTTATTACATCCCCAAATAAAAAGTAATCGTGGACGATGCACTTCCAGATTGGTAGCAGATTTTCCTTTTAGTTTCATCGAATCGCGATACGCCCAGAAGTATTTCCAGTATTTCAATCCATTGCCATCTATTTTTCCCGGACCGGATATAGCGAAACTATCCACATGATACGCATTGACCAAAGCTGCATAATAATGAATACTTTTCCCTTCCATACGCGATGGAATCAAAGGATAATCGGCAATATTATCTGAACCTTTCAGAACAGCACCTTCAGTCAAACGAAGTTTGGTATTCGGTTTAAAAAAGAGCGCTCCAGAAAGGAAAACGCCTTTCGGAATCACTATCGTCCCACCTCCTTCGGTCGATGCTTTGTCGATAATCGATTGAATAGCCTGAGTATTCATTCGGGTACTATCCACATTCACTCCATAATCAGTAATCACATAATCAGCCGATTGAGCCGACAAAAAAAACACTAACACACACCATCCTAAAAATATTCTTTTCATACACCTTGGTTCTTATAGTATCATTTTCGGTTTCAAAAATGACCTTAACTTTAAAATTTATCTTTTCTTCTTTTCGTTCTGAATTTAATTGCCATCCGGCTTAATGAGATTTACCGATGGACTTTCGTACCAATGAAAATCGGTTAGCGTATCGGGCTTTGCGGGATCGAAAACAGTAACCGGATCAATCAAGAATCGAGTCAGATCCAGTTTATTCTGAATAATCGCCGAAACGATACAACGCGATAACTCGTAAGCGCCGTATGGATTAAAATGTGTATCATCGGCCAATGCTTTGTCCTGTCCAGGATAAGTATTGGCAGGATAATGCACAAAGGCTTTCTTGGAATTCTCGGGTCCCATGGCTTCATAAAACACCTTACTCATTGCATTCAAATCAATTAGCGGCACCTTTTCTTCGGCAGCAGTTTGCCGCATGGCATCAGGGTAATTTTCGAGCGTATTGATAATTTTTCCATTCTCATCAAAACGACGACGGTTCATTGACGTTACCAAAACAGGTTTTCCACCTTTTTTACGGGCCTCGGCAATATACGATTTCAATTCATCTTTGTAGGTAGTGAAAGCATCCAAATGATTAGCGCCCGGCTTTTGATCGTTGTGCGTAAATTCAATAAACAGATAATCACCTGCTTTAATTTGGCTCAATAGTTTTTGCAAGCGTTTTTCGCGTTTAAAAGCTAAGAGCGTTTCACCCGATTCTGCATAATTAGCAACCACCACATTCGGTTTCAAAAAAGCGTGGAAACATTTGTCCCCACGAAGCCCAGGGTTCGTATTCCTGATCGGTAACGGTAGAATTTCCTGCCAGAAAGATAGTGGGTAATTCATCCACTCTCTTTATCTCAATAGCCGAAACGCAGGGATGCTCGCCATTAAACTCAAGGGTGATTTTATTGTCGAAATTAAGGTATTTCAATTCGCGTTCTTTCAGTTTTATCTGCTCCGTATCATTAATTCGTGGAGTGCGCACATCAACAATAATGGTTTTCTTCACACTTTCGCCTTTTCCCGTTTGAATATTTTCAAGCATCAGTCGGCGCGATTCGGCTTTCAAAGTGGTGGAAGTCGCTTCAGGCGATCCTCCCAATGTTAGCTCAATTTGATAATGTCCTTCGGGAAGCTTTACTTCAAAATAAAAAGGACTCTTACTGCTTACGAAACGGAACTTCTCAGTGCTCTTAGCATTTGTCTTCATTGCACCCGAAGGAATTAGTCCATATCCTTTTTCTGCAGAATAAAGGGTTGAAGAATCGATCTTAGTCCAGCCTTTTTGAGCTTTTCCTGCACCAAAATCGAAACAAAAAAGAGATTTTTTTTCTTTGGCCTGACCAGTTGTCATGGACAAAACGACGGTTAAGGCGATGGAATATAAATTGTTTCATTTATTATTTATTTTGAATTTTCTTGACAAGTACAATCTTGGGCTGCACCGGTTTTTTCATTCCCGTGCCCAGAAAAAAACTGGTATGCGGAGGTTGGTTATAACCCAACATTTTGAGTGGCAATAGCCAAGCGGTATTGAGGATCGTGCATCAAGGTAACAATGCGGTGCACAGTTGGAATCGTAGTTGTATAAATTCGTAGATTTTTATTGTCCGTTGTCCGTAAGATAAGTTCCTCACGCCAATCGCCAAATAAATCGGCACTTAAAGCCGGTGTTGATTTTGTTCCGTTGTTCGAAGCACAAACCTTCGGCAGTAAAAAATTCGACCTACCTTATATTTATCAATATAATTTTTATCGAGCAATTCACGACTAAAATCGCCATCCCACCAAATAAGGAAGTTGGTGGATGTTGGTGCATCGCCTATCCGGTTGCCTTTCATATCCAACAGTCCTCCCGAACCTGAGAACCACATTTCAGCTCCCGGATTTTCCGGATAAATATCTTCGGCTACCCCACCGTCCCTACATCCTTGTCCATTGACCCTTTGTACAACACGTCTCCTGTTTTGGCATCATAAACAGTAGCACCGGAACCTTTTGTTCCTTCTTCTATCTCATGAACGCCAAATACCTGAAGTCCCTCACGATTTGGTATCAAATGACCCACATGAATAGCATCTCCGTGACGAAATCCGGTAGAAAACAATCCTTTTCAATATCATCAACTACCATAGAGCCGTAGATGATTTCATCCTTTCCATCGCCATCTACATCCGCCACGCTTAGGTTATGATTCCCCTGTCGGCGAGAAAGGATTCTCCTCATCTTTACTATCGAAAACCCAACGGGAAGTCAGTTTTCCGTTTCGCCAGTCCCAGGCAGCCAGCACAGTTCTACCGTAATACCCTCTGCACATCACCACACTTGGATGAACGCCATCGAGATAAGCCACACAAGCCAGGAAACGTTCGCTACGGTTTCCCGTGTTGTCGCTTCCTCCATTGCCACCATGACCATTCCATCCATTTAAAGGATAGCGGTTCGGAATGTAATCCGTTGTGGCAAGGGCTTCACCGGTTCGTCCGCTGAAAATGGTAAAATATTCGGGACCGTCCAGTATTTTTCCGTAGAAAGTCCCACTGTTTTTATCCAGATTGCGATAGTCTTTTGTAGAATCGCCTATCACTTTTCCCAATCCATCTATAGTTCCATCAGCCGTTTTACATGCAAATTCCGCAATTCCATCGCCGTCAAGGTCATAGACCATAAACTGAGTATAATGAGCACCTTCGCGAATATTTTTGCCAAGGTTTATCTGCCACAGAAATGTTCCATCTAACTTGTATGCCTGAAAAACAGGCAAGCCCGATACACCGGCTGAAGGAGAATCAATTCCACGAGCTGTTTGATGAAGAATAATCTCGTATTCACCATCACCATCCAAATCACCTACCGAAACATCGTTAGGGGCTATATCCTTCGGGGGTTTTAAGCGGAATATTGATGTATTGCTGAACCGGAGCATTTGCTTTTATGATAAAAGGTTTGCTTGCCTCCTGCCTCCACTCCACCAAGTATCGCTTTTACAAAATAGAAATTATCGACGGTGAAATTCTGTTTTCCAACCTGACAATTAGTACTTTCTTTTATCAGTGTTTGATTTAATTTCACCGGTTTATCGTTTCCGCTCCGGCGATAGAGATTAAATGCAATATCATCGGGTTCGGTGCCCAATAACCGCCAGCCCACATAAACCGAATCGCCGGGGCAACGAACGGCAATAACACCTCTGTCGAGGTTTTCCATTTGTCGCTGTGCCATCAATCCGGGAACACAAATGAGTGTAAGAAATACGAGAAAAATAGGAATTGTGATTTTCGGAAGACCTTTCATTACCGTAGATATATTAGTTGGGCGGTTAGCAGTACTGTTTACTTTAAATTAAAAATTATCCGTTCTGAAGTTCGGAGTCCACAATCCGTCTTTGTTCAGAAGGCTTGCCGGAGGGGTTCGTTGCCCAGCAATAACGAACTGCAATAGGTTTTACTACTTTATCGCTCGAAACAACCACTGTTTTACCATCAATTCTGGCATCAGCCCACATCCATTTTTTTATCCTCACCACAAATGGCAAAGCCGGTCAGTTTTCCATCTTTGGCTACCAATCCTTTGCCTACATGGTCAAAAGAAAGGCGAATGGTACTGCCTTCCACTTTATAGCTTTTATACATTGGACCCGAATACTCTACCTTTTCGCCGTACACTTTAGCACGGGCAGCTAAACCAAGGCGGTAGCCGATAACTTGTTTATTCTTGGGATGCACATTTTCCGGATCGTTACCCTGCATTTTTCGATGGCTACTGCCATAGCTGTGTTAGGAATAGAAAGATTCTGCATTTGTGCTTCACGAACAGTCATCATCGAATTATTCTGCACCGGTTCTGTCATTGGTTTGCCAATATTAGCCAACTGCACATACAGGAATGGGAAATTACCTTGTGTCCAACGCGTTCTCCAGTCGGCCACCAAAGTTTCCATAATTTCGCGATAGATATTGGCCGAAGGTCCGTTCGATTCTCCCTGGTACCACAATGCACCCTTGATAGCGTAAGGAATCAGAGCGTCTATCATGCCATTGTAGCAAACGTACGGATTGTGTTGATCCATTTCCGGATCAGGGTTTTTGGGTGCTTTAGGCTTTTTCGTATTCACATCGCCGGCAGCTGCCTGAGCTGCAGCCAGATCTCCTTTAAATTTGGCAAGGTCTTTCTCTGTACTTTGGCAATGCAACAGCACTATCGGCAACAAACTTATCCCATTTCTGAGTATATGCATCAAGCAGCGGTTTTAAATTTGGATGTGACTCCAGAGCCGGTTTGCTTATCCACGTTTCGGCAGTACTGGCACCAAATGCCGAAGTTATCATACCCATGGGAATATGAAGTTTTTGATATATTTCACGAGCAAAAAAGTAAGCTACTGCTGATAAATGTCCTAACGGTTTTAGGAGAACAAACTTCCCATTTACCAACCACTTCCGACTTAACTGTATGCGAAGGAGTAAAATCAACATCAAATACCCTGATTTGTGGATAATTGGCCTCTGCCACTTCTTTATCTTCATTCAAAACGCCACACCAGTAGCGATCTTCTTTGGCAACGGTCATGTCCATGTTTGACTGTCCGGAGCAAAGCCATACTTCACCCACGTAAACATCTTCGATATTGATCGTATTTTCTCCTTGTATTTGAAGTTTGTAAGGACCACCGGCTTTCTGTTTTGGTAAGCGAACTAACCATTTACCGGAAGCATCGGCTGTAAAAGTCTGAACTGTTTTGTTCAGGGTAACAGTAACCTGTTCGCCCGGCCTGGCTGTTCCCCAAACAGGAATGGGGATATTTCGTTGCAAAACCATGTGCTCAGCAAACAAGCTGGCCGGTTTTACGGTTGCAAAAAGAGTAGTAGAGGCAAATACGCCGAAAGCGAGAAGAAAAAATCGTATTGATTTGGTCATGATAATGAGATAAAGTGCCTGGTATTGATTTAAAGTTATTTTCTGTTTTTTTATGGACTGATTTTGACTTACAAAAACAATGAAAGTTTAAACGAATGAAAAACAAACATCCGAAGAACCCATGGCTCTTTTGATGTTTGTTTTCAATCAAGAGTTCTACTCCATATAAAACAGCTCGGGTAATGCGACAGAAACAGGAGAGTTATCTGGATTTGATTCCATAATATCTGCCATATATGCCCACCATTTTTGTACAATTTCGGTCGAACCGAGGTCTTGCGAACCACCTTCGCCACTGTTTTTTTGTACTGCAAAAAGAATGTTGGTTTCTTTATCCCAGAAAATGGAATAATCGTACACACCGGCATCTTTCAACAGTTTTGATAATTCCGGCCAAATTTCATTGTGGCGTTTTTCGTACTCGGCCTCAAAGCCGGGTTTCAGAAACATTTTAAAAGCTGATCTTGTCATTGTTTTTTGTATTTAGTTATTTGGTTATTGGGGAGAACGGAATTCCGATTCCGTTGTATATTTATTTTACGAGATTGGAACCGGAATCGAAATTCCGGTCTTCTTTATTTAACTGAGAAAATTGGTGCAGTAGTGTCTTGTTTTGTGTTGTAGAACTGTACTGCACTGTCGTTCATTTTTGGAAATTTTGTCTTCATCAAAGCATACATTTCACCACCCGCAAGCAAAACCGGACCGTATCCGTGTGCTGCAAACCGGTGAACCGGACGATAGTAATAATAAGCCGGATCAAATCCCATTCCGGTACCAACACATGTTCCGTCGACCTCACCAGCCTCTGTAACCTGCGTAGTTACGGGCATTCCATCCGAGCGTAGCCACCGGACCGTATGCCAATGCATCTATCCATCCTTTGTTCACAGCATGCGCAATACAATAAGTATAAATAGCTGTAGCCGAAAGTTCCAGATACGAATCATTTCGATCGAGCAACTGATGCCAGAACCCCTCGCCCGACTGCAAAGCTGCTAAACCGCGCACATGTTCTTTAAACAAATAAAGCACCTTATCACGTCCGGGATAATTGGCAGGTAAGGCATCGAGTACTTCTGTCATCGTCAGAATTGCCCAACCATTAGCGCGTCCCCAGTGAAAAGCCGGATGATCACTCATGCCTTCTACCCAACCATGGCGGAACAATTTCTTCTCCGGAACCCACATGCGGTTGTTTGAAAAGCATGACTTGTTTAATGGCCTCATCGTAGTATTTCTTGTCGCCGGTAAGTTTTCCCATATTGACAATGGCAGGAATGGCCATAAACATATCATCAAGCCAAACCGTATTATGTTGAGGGCGATTGCGCGCAAAAATACCATCAGCCAAACGATATTCCTTATTCATAATATAATCCATATAGTTATCGATAAGCGAGCGGTCGTTACATTTTACTCCGGCAATTTGCGCTTTAATCATAGCCGAACACATTGCTCCGGCATCGTCCAATGCCTCGGGATGAAGAACCTGGCGCATCTGCGGTTCAACGATTCCTTCTTTTCTTAGTTTTTCGAAATAAGGAGCTACTTCGGCCAGAAAATTAAACCGATCGGAAACATATTTTCGTGTAACGGGCATCGCCTGTTTTTTCAGCTACCAAAAGCATGCTGGCATACGTTACACCCCACTCATAACTGGCCAAACGGAACGTGCCGCGTTCCAAAACAGAGTTTTTATCTATCTGCTTAAAATCGGTGATAACTTCTTTGCTGTCTTTATTGATAACCTTTGTAGGAGTCGCTGTTTCTAAAAATGCCAAAACACGGTCAGTCACTGTTTTTACCTGTTCGGGTGTCAACTCTCCATAGGGCGTTTTGTAGGCCGGTTTCATTAGATGAAGCGGAGTATTGAAATCATTCGTCTTTTCGTGAGACGCTACATTTTGTGCTCCGCCTGAAGCACTTAGCAAACAAAGTAAGGGAATTGCAAATAAAGATTTGATTTTGTTCATATGAGATTGATTTATGTAGTTACGAGTAAACAGTTACGAGTCTGTATATCTGAGTTATATTTTAAAAATACATCAATAAATAATATCGATGACTTCTATGATGTTGAATTATTGGTTGACTTATTTTATCACCGGCTCATCACTGTTGATAAGCACAAACTTTTTGGGTGCATCGGGTTGAGTGATGCGTACATTTTGGAATATAGAATTTTTTACATCGTCCAGTTGTACCGATGGACGAAAATCGGGTTGCATAAAGCTTATGTCTACATCGCTTATCTCAATATTTTTAGCATGACGAATGTAAAATGAAGATGACGGAATTAGACCGAACATCCAGGGTTCCGGATATAGTTTCTCACTTTCGGGTGGAGTAAGTTTAGCTTGTTCACTTGTGCCGCCACCTTTGTACACAATCCGGATATTACTCAGTTTCACATCTTCGATATAATGATTAGGTAAACCTGAAATCAGGCAACCGTAACGCGAGTCTGCATTGTACACGTTCACGTTGTCGATAGTGATGCGCTTCATTTCGCCCACCGGTGTGTTTTCCGGACTACGCATTCTTGCTCCTAAACGAAGAAAGATAGGCGAGTTGACAATATCGCGCATGGTAATATTCGAAATTACAATATCCTGAAGAATACCACCATCCACTGTTTCGAGCGCCAACCCGCGACAACGTTCGAAAACACAATTGGTAATGGCAATATTTTTAAACCCACCGCTCGACTCCGTTCCGCATTTAATACGTCCGGTAACAAAGCCCTGATCGGGCGCTTGAGGCTCATCACGCTGGTAAGTGGCATTCATCACCGAACCACGATCGTAACCACTTACAAAACAGTTGGTAATCGTCACATTTTCTGTATCGCGAAAGAATCCAAGTCCATAACTGGCCTTCAGAACAATAGCATCATCCCATGGCGAGTTGACTGTACAATTGGAAATACGGACGTTCCGACAACAATCAATATCAAGGCCATCACGATTGGTATCAATCAGTAGGTTATCAACTGTCAGATTGTCGACTCCGGTTGCCAGGAGCGCAAAATGACCACAGTTTTGCATCTTCACATCGCGCATAATCACGTTTCGGCATAACTTCAAACTTACGGCTTTGTTGCCCACTCCGGGTAAGTGACTTTCGTTACGGGTCAGTCCGACACCATCAATTAAACCCTGACCACAAATGGTCACATTTTCGAGATGTTCGCCCCAGATTAAACTGTTTTGCCAGTGGCTATGTCCAAAATCCTGAAACTTTGTAAATTCACTTGGTTCGGCAGCATCATAACCGATTCCGTTTTCGGGGAATGCCGCTAAAAGTGTTGCACCGGCTTCCAACTGAAGACAGATATTACTTTTCAAGCGAACTGAATAGCTGGCATACGTTCCGGCAGGAAAAATAATAGTTCCACCACCCACTTTTGCCGCAGCTTCAATGGCTTTGTTTATCGACGGAGAATCGATTGTTTTGCCATCGCCTTTTGCTCCAAAGTCTCTGACGTTATAAAATGTAGATGCCTGCAATTGAACGGACATCAACACGAATAATATTCCTACGTATTTTTTCATTTATAATTTCTGACTATAAAATTTTATTTCAATGTTACATCCCAGACTTTGGTCAATTTAGATGTTCCGGCCGCACCATCAATGATTAGCGTAACTATGTAGTTGCCGGCTTCTTTATACACATGTTCCGGATGCTGCTCAGTAGAAGTTGTTCCATCTCCGAAACTCCAGTTCCAATGATTTATTTCACCTGCCGATTCATCCTGAAAGGCAACCAGGCGGCGGTTCATATCCAAGACGGTAAAGTTCCATTTGGCAGCCAGCTTCTTACCAGCTGCCCCCTCGAGCGGCATTAAACGAAAGCTCCGCAAAAAATCAGCCTGTCCATACATTTTGTGCTCCGACGATAAGTTCCAAAATCCATTTTTATCGGGAGAATTCACATCATCGAAATCAATAACCGCCCAACACAATCCAATCTTTTTGTTCTCGCTAAGTACCGATGGAATAGAACGAGCGGGCTCAGTTCCTGCATAATCAAAAGGAGTAATAAAAAATTCCAGGATTAGTTTTCCCTTTTCGCCTTCTTTGAAAGTATAGTTGTAAGCTGCATTGGCGTAGGGCAATTGCTTAATCCAGGGCTGACAGCCCCACACCATTGCCCAGTCTTTATCGCCGGGGGGAGTGAAAATATGGTAGTTCTGTGCATGAACGCCATGAACGGTAAAGAAAGCATCCCATTTATTTACATCTTTGAAGGGATAGAAACGGTCGATAAACGAACCGCCCGAACGATCACCATCCACTACCAATTCGAAAATATCATCTTCGAGTCCGGGGCGTGTAAATTGCCAGTAATTATCTTCGGCTTCGTACAGAAAGTACAAACGGTTCTCGCCTTTTACCCAACCGACCTTTACTTTTATGTTGGGGGTCGTTGCATCCGTTTTAGGATGCACTCCTGTGTCGTCCCACATATCTTTTGTGCCTACCACATAGCTTTCGGGCACCATTGCCCAATCGGAAATATCGCCGTCAATACGTGGAATTTGATTAGCCGGGAATTGAAACACCTTGAATTCTGCTTCGGGATGAGGTGCTTGTGCCGAAACCTTTCCTGCCGGGAAAAGCGATAGTATCAAAATAAGACCTTTAAAGGCAGATGATTTCATTGAGTGTGATTAGATTTTTTTGGAACTTCTACTTTGCAATTGCCTTACCGAAAACGGCAGGCAAAAGCGAATAATCGAAATCTGCTTCTTTATTTTGACGATAAGCGCAGATATAATATTTTTTTCCTGCAATTATTGGAAACTTTCCAACCAGAGCCGGAGCATCCGTCTTCTTGCCACTGTTGAAAAACTGCAATGGTGTGGTTTGTTGGTGCGCATCTCCCAACCGACTTTCTGTCTCCACGGGAAAAACATAGTTGTAAATTTTCAACTTCATGCTTTCGCCATAGAAAAGGCTCAGGTCATTGCGTTCCATCACAAAAACATTGTCTTTGCACCATTCCGGTTTCAAAAAAGCATCCTCAGCATCTGTCACTTTTCCCGAAGCAGCTCCTGCAGCCCAGAATAGTTCAAGTCCTTCGGTGGTGTTTACGGCTTCAATTTCCATAATAATACCATCGGTAACCGTCAATGCCACAGCTTTTACGTTAAGGTACCCTTTTCCTAAAAGGGTATCCTTTAGCTGATACTCTACAATTCCTTTTTTATTCGTGAATGTTGTTGATTTCAATTGCTCGGCCCAACGGCTTTCAGCTCTCTTTATCACGCCCAGTCGAAGTGTTCCGGCCAGTTCGGGAACAAGCAACGAAAACTGAAGCGATTGTCGGGCTACAATCTGTGAAGTTTCATTCTTTGTTTTCAAACTCACAAAAACATTGCGCTCCATCTTCGGAGCAACCGCCGTAACAGTTGTCACGAGGAAACAAGTTATTGCAAGTACTAAATATTTCTTCATTTTTTATGTATCGGTATTCTAATAAGTGACGAACGGTAATTGACTGTACACTATCAATTTGAATAATAAGATAAGCAAACGACAATTATTGTTTATATATTTGTCAAATATGTATGTGTGAATCATTTTTGATAATTTCGACCCTGCCTGCCGCAGGCAAGCTCTATCCCTAACCCTTTCTCCGTCCTCTATCCCCTTTCGGGACTTTCTCCAAAGGAGAAAGACGAAGGAATACAAGTATTTGAGAAAGGGGACATAGCATCTCAAATTTAGACATTCTGCTATTGATTTTCACTCATCAAAGTCCCTCTCCTCGGGAGAGGGTAATCGGCTATGCCGCTTGGCTTGCCAAGAATTAGGGAGAGGTCGAAATTAAGAAACACATCAATAATACTTATTTATTACTTACAAACAAACACATCCTATCCTCCCTCTTTCTAAAACTTCTTTTTTAATGCTTTTTTAAGTTTACAACCCTTTAAGTCGCGAATTCCTTCAGCTATCGTTCTGGCATTCAGTATTGCACCTGCTTTGGAAGTATGGGTATGATCGCCCCAATATAAACCTTGTATAGAGTCCTTACCCATTTTATCCAACTTATCGGCAATAAGTTTGTTGGCATCCAAATACAACACTTTTTCCATTTCTGCAGCTTCTTTTGTCCATTTACCTAACCCCTGATCATTACGAATAACAGCCACACTATCTTTGGTAGTAAACATATTACGCGGAATATGCGAAAGCAAAATCGGAGTTGCTTTTTTGGCTTTTACATCTCTGGCATACTTCCGCATATACCAACCGAATGAATTTACAACAGCCGGCTTACCGGTAGCTTCCATTATCACGGTAGTATCTTTGTCTCCATTTCCGGGAAGTGAAGCACGTGCACGACCGGTATTATACGGACCTGCATCATTATGTCCAAACTGAATCAACACATAATCGCCAGGTTGAACAGCAGCTAGTACTTTATCCCACAATCCTTCCGAGATAAATGTACGGCTGCTACGACCACCCAGTGCATGATTCTCTACAGATACCTTTGTGCTATCAAAGTAGTCTCCGAAAAAGTGACCCCAACCCCATTGTTTATTGCTACCATCATCTTTACCGTTTTTCATAGTCGAATCACCAACAGTAAACACTACCGGACGTCCTTTTTTACGGGTTTTACCGGCATTGCTTGGAAGTGCTTTCTTTGGATCTGCACCTGATTTGATACCCAATAAATCTTCACCCGTAATTTTAGTTTGGGTAGTTTGTCCCTGAGGTGCAGTTGTCACATTCTGTGCCGACACCACCATCGAAAATACAACTGCAAAAGCAGCCACAATAGTCAATCTGAATTTATTCATTTTTTTTAATCGTTGTGATTATACTTCCCACATAAAAACAACTTATCAAAAGCCATTTTTATCGTTCGGTAAATTTTATTTTATTTGTGTAATCTGGTTTTCGGACAACGTGTACTTTCCTTTAGGAGAATAACACTATGCAAAAATCGTAAAATTATGTCCGCTACGGAATAGAGAAACGTACGTTTATATTGATATGAATACACTGCGACATTAAACCGCCATTAAACCCAGAACTTTATACAATTACTATCCAACTGGGAACCGGCCGTAACCATCGTTGTTCAATTATGCTCTTCTTTTCTGGGATAACACTGCATTACTTCACAAAGATATTGATTGTAAATGTATTAATCGTGTAAAATTTGATATTACAACCTTACTTTTTGATAGATAGCCGTACATTTTACCACTACATTATCAAAGATAAGATGCGAACAAGTAATAGTGCAGGTACAACTACCCACCTACCCGGCAATAACACGTAAAAAGAATAGAAGTCACCCTTGCGTAGTTAATTAAAATCCGTACTTTTGACCCGAAAAGACGTTTATAAAATGATTATTCCCAATTATAGGAGCGAAATTTTATGATTAAAAAACTATCAACCGATCATTTATCTGATACATTTTCGATTATTGAAAGTGTAATTGCCAAAATGAATGCTGAACAAATATTTCAGTGGGACGAACACTATCCTACGCGCGAAATAATAGAAAAAGATATTGTTGAGGACCAAGCATTCGGCTTCTTTTATTTGAATGAACTAAGAGGGTACATTGTTTTGAACGAAGAATATTCTCCCGAATACAATTCGTTGAAATGGACTGATAAAAGCGGAACATCACTAATCGTTCATCGTCTATCCATAAAAGCTGATTGTCAGGGACAGGGAATTGCAAAACAATTGATGATTTTTGCTGAGGATTATGCCAAGAAAAACAACTATTGCTCTATCAAACTGGATGCGTTTCTGCACAACAAAGCCGCTTTACATCTCTACGAAAAATCAGGTTATACTAAAGTTGGGACGGTAACATTCAGAAAAGGAGAGTTTAATTGTTACGAGAAAGTTTTCCGCACCTGAGCATCGACAAAATACTATTGAGCTACTATCCTTAAACTGACAAATGTACTTTTGCATTGAAAAGAATTCATTTTTCAATGTTTGGTTGAACGATTGCCTGTAAGCATAAAGATAATTTCTTTTCTTTGTATTTCGAAAGACGACAATATGAAAAAACAACTTTACAGCACGGTCAGATTAGTTATTATATCCGCATTTATCATCACCGGTTTTTCTGTACATGCGCAGTCGGGAAAAGCTATTCCCATTGTTTCCCGACAAACAAAAGCCACCATCTGCATTGATAAAACTGAAACGGCGGTGGTACACAAAGCTGTTCAACTATTTCGGGACGATGTGTTCGCTATCACCGGGCAACAACTCGTCATACAACAACAATTCCCTACGAAAGGCACTACCATTGTGGCCGGAACATTGGGACAAAGTAAACTACTCACTCAAATCATCAGCAAATACAAACTCAGCACCGATTCTGTTCGGGGTCGTTGGGAAGCTTTCTCCATCCAAACCGTAACATCCGGCTCTAACACTGTAATAGTGGTAATGGGTAGCAACCGTCGTGGTACTGCTTACGGCATTCTGGAGCTTTCTCGCATGATAGGCATCTCACCATGGGTGTGGTGGGCAGATGTTCACCCAACGAAAAAGAGTGAACTTATATTAGACATCTCCAAACCGGTATTTCAACAACCATCAGTACAATATCGTGGTATTTTTCTCAACGACGAAGACTGGGGATTAAAACCATGGGCTTCGAAAACCATAGAACCCGAAACAGGTGAAATAGGACCAAAAACATATGGCAAAATATTCGAACTGCTGTTGCGTTTGCGCGCCAATACCATTTGGCCTGCAATGCACGAATGTACTACTCCTTTCTATTTTGTAAAAGGAAATGCTGCTATGGCCGATAGTTTCGGCATCATTGTCAGCACTTCACACTGCGAACCGCTAATGCGTAGCAACCCACTGGAATGGAATCACAAAACACGTGGTGATTATAACTTTTTCACCAACAAAAAGAGCGTTGTTGAGTATTGGAACGAACGATTGACCGAGACTTCGAACTATGAAAACATCTATACAGTGGGGATGCGAGGCATTCACGATGGAGCTATGGAAGGAGCCAAAACCATTGCGCAGCAAGTTGAAGGATTGACCGATGTTTTCAAAGTGCAAAGAGAAATGTTAGGTAAATCGCTGAATAAAGACGCAGACAAAATTCCACAAATCTTTATTCCATACAAAGAAGTGTTGGATGCCTACGACGCAGGCTTGAAAGTACCAGATGATGTTACCCTTGTGTGGTGCGATGATAACTATGGCTATATGAAACGCCTGAGCAATGAGGCCGAACGTCAACGTAAAGGTGGTTCGGGCGTATACTATCATATTTCATATTGGGGGCGACCACATGATTATTTATGGTTGGGGACCACTCAACCGTCTTTTATCTGGCAAGAGATGCAAAAAGCATGGGCATATGGTGCCCGTAAGATGTGGATACTGAATGTGGGAGACATTAAACCTGCCGAATACCTTACTGAGTTTTATCTGGATATGGCATGGAACATTAATACTATAAAGTCAAATCAGATATCGCAGCATTTGGAAAACTGGATGGGTAAAACCTTTGGAACAGAACATGCTTCGGGGCTTAAAGATATTATGAATGAATATTACCGGTTAGCATTTATCCGTCGACCGGAGTTTATGGGCTGGAGTCAAACAGAACCAACCACCAAAACAAAATCAACGGAACTAAATCTCGCTGAGTTTGGCGATGAACTACATACCCGCTTGAAACAATATGATCGTATTGAAAGGCAAGCCGATTCTATTTCGAAACAGATTCCTGCTGCATTGAAAAATGCTTATTTCGAGTTGGTCAACTACCCCGTAACGGGAGCTGCCGAGATGAATAAGAAATGGCTGAACAGTCAGTATGCCAATAGCTTTGCAGCATTTCAACTACCCGAAGCAAACACAGCTAAAGAAAAGAGTCAGCAAGCCTGGGAAAAGATTCAACGCATGACGAGCTATTACAATGACTCCATAGAAAAAGGGAAATGGAAGTATATAATGTCGGCTCAACCGCGAAAATTGCCGGTATTCGACAAACCTATATTTGCAGAAATAACTCCAACAACAAATCAGGGCACTATCTTCTGGCCGGAAGAACAAAGTAAACCAATGGCTAAAGGAGATACTGCACATGTAGTATTGGATAATTGTAAAAAAGGTATTTATTGCTTCAATGGCAATTCGTTTACGATTAGCGGCAAGCCTGACTGGTTGACTATCGAGCACATTTCGGGCAAAAACAATGCTAGCTTACCCGCAGAGAAATTAAGTCTGAGCATACTTACTGATAAATTAGCGGGAAAAACAGCCGAAGGACTATTGACCTTGAACACCAACGGAAACAATTATTACGTGGCTGTAAAAGCTACTTATAATCCCGCTTCGAGCGTGAAAAACAACTGCATTCAATTAAACGCTTCGGCTTTTACACACAACAAAAGGACTGATGCCGGACATTGGCAGTCTGTAGAAGGACTGGGCTATAGTGGTTCGGCCATGTTGTTGCAACCATTCGATACCAAACTCAACAAAGATATTTCCAAAAATCCGGCATTAGAATATGAATTTACTATTGAGCAGACTGACAGCGCGTTGATACGACTTTATTTGCTTCCAACACATCCTGCCGACAGTCATAATGCACTGCGCATAGCAGTTTCGGTAGACAATAGCGCACCGCAACTGTTCAATATAGAAACTGTAGGAAGAAGTAACGCGTGGAAGGAAAATGTGCTTCGCAATCAAACTATTGTGAAAATGCCTTGGAAGTTTAGCAAAACAGGGAAACATAGTTTACGCATTATTGCCGTTGATCCGGACATCGTTATCGATCAGTTGATGATTGATTTCAAACTAAATCGGGAGTTTTATGGAGTAGGTTCTCAAAACCTCCACCAATAGTTCAACACTTTATAGAGGGGCTTTACAAGTTCGTATCGTCTCCGGGGGAATCACCCCAAACCTCCGTCAGTAGTTGGAGGTTTGGGCTGTATTTTCTTGTATACCTTCTTCTCAATCAAACACTCTCATAAATTTTATAAGCACGCAAATCATCTGTACTGAATGTGAGCACATTTTCTCCATGGCTTGTTGCAGATGAGTTTTTACAGTGGGGGTAGATATATTTAGTTGAATAGCTAGCCGCATATTCTTTTTAGCTCCCTCCGTTAAAATAAATAACACTAATGCCAATCTATAAAGCAACCGCCATCTTATTTAGGCATAAACAACTGACAATAAGAGTGTTTTGAAGTCAACTCAGACAGTTCCCACAGCGCTTCCTTATACATTTTCATTTCTTCGTTATGCATTATAGCTTTGTCGTTATACATTATAGCTTTGACGTTATACATTATAGCTTTGACGTTATACATTATAGGTTTGTCGTTATACATTATAGCTTCGTCATAGTGTAACGACAAATCATCGTTATGGATTATAGGTTCTTCGTTATGGATTATAGCTTTATCGTTGTGTAACGACAAAACGTCGTTATGCATTGACGTTTTGAAAATGTTCTATGTTAGCGCACTTTTGTGTATTGTCGTCTCCTTACTTCTATCCATAAACTCATCCTTACCCATGCACATTTCTACACCCAATACCCCACTTTTTACATCCAAGATAACAGATATCCTCTATATGGACAGTTGTAAAAAAAGGGCTGAAGCTTGGTACCGATCCTTCACGCGTGTACAGCGATATTATTACCAGCTATATTCTTTAAGCTGCGTGGGAGAGACACAGTGCTCCTCGGCCGATAGTGATACCGGACACTCCTCTCCCATTTATCACCTAACCGTGCAGACCACCAGGCCTGTACGGTTTTTTAATTCTCCAAAACCCGCATCAATAAAGGATTCATTTCATTTATTTAAAAATAGTTATACATATTTTTGGTGACGTTAAAAAGAGTTCGTAAATTTGGAGTGTAAAAAGATAAAAAAGGATACAAAATCGGATACAAATGCGATAGATATCAAGTTAACAGAGTGTCCTCAGCTAAAACATAAAATAAAATGAGTAAACTGGGTGTATATAGGTGTTAACTGCAAGTCGAAAAAATGAAAGAAAAACAAACGACTGTAATTTTATCAGCCGAAATTGAAAATATAGAACCATGACATTAGACCAATATATCGACAACATTAACCAACGCTACAAACTTGGAAACGCTACTGAACATACATTTCGTGGCGACTTACAACAGCTTATCGAAAGTTTAGTTCCTACAATCAGAGCAACCAACGAACCAAAAAGACAATCGTGTGGTGCACCCGACTACATTCTAACGAAGAAAGACATTCCGGTTGGTTTTATTGAAGCGAAAGATATTGGCGACCGTGACCTTGAAGGACTAAAGAAAACAGGCAACAAAGAACAATTTGACCGTTACAAAGCTTCGCTTGGCAACTTGATTTTTACCGATTATCTTAACTTTCTACTTTATCGTGATGGACAATTTGTAACCAAAATTGCCATTGGCGAAATTACTGACAAAGGCATAAAGCCATTGACAGAGAATTTTGCAGGTTTTGAGCACTTCATTAAAGACTTTTGTACACACATAGGTCAGACAATAAAGAGTTCTAAGAAATTGGCAGAAATGATGGCGGGCAAAGCCCGCCTTCTTTCGGATGTTATTGAGAAAGCGTTGAATAGCGATGAAGAACATAGCGAAGACAGCACATTGAAAGAACAAATGTTGGCTTTCAAAGATATTCTTATACATGACATCACTGCAAAAGGATTTGCCGATGTGTATGCTCAAACCATTGCTTACGGAATGTTTGCCGCACGACTTCACGATGCAACATTACCCACTTTTAGCCGGCAAGAAGCAGCCGAATTGATTCCAAAATCAAATCCATTTTTACGTAAACTCTTTGGTTATATTGCCGGTCCCGACATTGACGACCGTATAAAATGGATAGTTGACAGTTTAGTGGAGATATTTCTGGCTTGTAACGTAGAAGAAATTCTGAAAAACTACGGAAGAAGTACAAAGATGGAAGATCCTATTATCCATTTTTATGAAACTTTCTTGAGTGAGTACGACCCAAAACTACGCAAGGCTCGTGGCGTGTGGTACACTCCTGCACCTGTTGTAAATTTCATAGTTCGTGCTGTTGATGATATTCTGAAAACGGAATTTGATTTACCACAAGGTTTAGCCGACACTTCTAAAACTAAAATTAATTTAAACACACAATCTGCCGATAAACGTTCAACAACCGGTTATAAACAAATAGAACAAGAAGTACATCGGGTTCAAATACTTGACCCAGCCACTGGAACAGGAACTTTTTTGGCAGAAGTAATAAAACACGTACACCGCAAATTTGAAGGGCAACAAGGCATTTGGAGCAACTATGTAGAAACGCATCTTTTGCCACGCCTTAATGGTTTTGAATTATTGATGGCAAGTTATGCCATGGCACACCTTCAATTAGATTTATTGTTGAAAGAAACAGGCTTTAAACCCTCCAAAGACCAACGTTTCCGAGTGTATTTGACCAATAGTTTAGAAGAACATCACCCAGACACAGGAACACTTTGGGCCAATTGGCTTAGTTCCGAAGCTAACGAAGCAAATCACATTAAACGTGATACACCCGTGATGTGTATCATCGGAAATCCTCCGTATAGTGGCGAAAGTGCCAACAGAGGCGAATGGATAATGAGCCTTATGGAAGATTACAAAAAAGAACCAGGTGGAAAAGAAAAACTGAAAGAACGCAATTCTAAATCAATAAATGATGATTATGTTAAGTTTTTGCGATACGGACAGCACTTTATTGAGAAAAACGGTAGTGGTGTGTTGGCTTTTATCAATCCACATGGTTTCTTAGACAATCCGACTTACAGGGGAATGCGTTGGAATTTACTTAAAACCTACGATAAGATTTATACAATTGATTTACACGGCAACAGCAAGAAAAAAGAAACAGCGCCCGATGGAAGTGTTGATGTAAATGTTTTTGATATTATGCAAGGTGTTGCTATAACAATTTTCGTGAAAACAGGAAAGAAAAAAGCCAATGAATTAGGCAAAGTATTTCATTATGATTTGTTTGGTAAAAGAGAACTGAAATATGACTTTCTTATTGAAAACTCAATAAAATCAGTAGAATATAAAGAACTTACTATTGATGCTCCAAGTTACTTATTTGTGAATAAAAACTTTAGTGAAGAAGCGATTTATTCTAAAGGTTTTGAAGTTTCAAATTTATTTCTATTAAAATCAAGCGGTATAAAAACGCATGATGATAAAAACTTAGTTGCTTTCAATAAACAAATTTTAGAACAAAATATAATTGGGTTGAAATATGAATTTGACAAATCAAAGGTTTATAAGTATTCATATCGCCCATTTGACAATGAATTTATTTATTATGACACTAAGATTTTAGGACGTGCGAGAGAAAAAACCATTTATCATTTAAAGCATAGAAATATTGGTTTGATTTTAGTTGCGCAACCTCAAGCTGCAAATATTAACTTTTTCGACTGCATTTATGTTAGCGATTGTTTGGCAGATACCAATATGTTTAGACGAGGTGGTCCATTATGTTTTCCATTGTACCTTTACCCAGAAAGCAGCAATCAACAAACCATTGACCATACAACCGAAAGAACGCCAAACCTAAATGCAGAAATCGTAAATCAAATAGCGCAAGGGTTAAGATTACCATTTACCAATGAGAAAGACACTTCGACAAGCTCAGTGTCCACAAGTACATTTGCACCTATCGACCTATTGGATTATATCTATGCTGTTTTGCATTCGCCAACATACAGGGAAAAGTACAAGGAATTTCTAAAGATTGACTTTCCGAGAGTTCCTTATCCAAAAGATAAAGAAACATTTTGGCAATTGGTAAAATTAGGTGGAGAAATTAGACAAATACATTTATTGGAATCGCCAATCGTAGATAAATACATTACACAATATCCGATAGATGGAAATAATGAAGTAAGCAAACCTCGCTTCGACTCCGCTCAGCGGTCGGATGGCAATGGGTCAGTTTATATAAACGAAACACAGTATTTCGACAACGTTCCCGAAGTAGCCTGGAACTTCTTTATTGGTGGTTATCAACCAGCTCAAAAATGGTTGAAAGATCGCAGAGAAAGAAAACTGGAATTCGATGATATATTACATTATCAGAAAATAATCGTTGCATTGTCGGAAACAGACAGATTAATGAAAGAGATTGATAAAATAGAAATTGAATAATATATAAATACTATTGTCAGTCCAAGTCTCCGCTACGCTCAGACTTGAACTAACCAGTGAGTAAGAATTTATAAACTTGGAGAAAAAAAAGACTCATAGAATGAAACTTCAAAAAATAATTATATTCACATTCTCAATTACACTTTGTAGCTGTTTTCAAGCTGTAGATCCTGACCCAAATGTAACCATCAAGATTGATAAAGAAGCAATTTTGGAAATTGACAGTCTAGAATTGATAAGTAATTATGAATATAATTTGGCTAGAAAAGAAAAAGTTACAGTAGACGATAACAAATACATTTTCGAGAATTGGGATAACGAGTTAGTTATAAAATTGAAACTGAAAAAAGGAACTGAAATTAGATCAGGAATACTAAATTTAAGTGAAACAGATAAAATTTTGGTATCAGAAAATAATGGAACTTATTCTTTTAAACCTCAAGAAATTTCAAAAACAATTCTAGTTTTGAAATTTCTTCTAAGTGCTTTCATTATTGCGTTTCTCACAAAAGTGCTATCTGGATATATCATTATGAAACCTGATTCCATGAAAGACTTTGTTTTGAAATATGGTATCTATTCAATATTATTTCAAATCATATTTTCTTTACTATTATATGCCAGAGGTCAGAACGAATCAATTATATTTTATTTGGGCACCACGCTTCTTATCTTTTCTGATTTTATCCTTTTATATATTTTAGGGCAAAAAAAAGATAAAATAAGAGCCATAAGTACTGTAATTGTTGGCAATCTATTATTGGGGACAGCTGGTACATATTTGTATTCAGTAATAATTAATACTTTTTGATAACACTCCCTGTTGAGCGTAGTGTATATTGTTTGGCGAAGCGTCTCGCTTCGTCAAAGCTAAAAGCAAGGCTTCGCCTTGCATATTAGAAATTTGAAAATAAACTAAAACAATTATAATATGAAGAAAATACTTTTTATTATACTTATTTGCTTACTCGCAGGTTGTGCAACAAAGCATTTAGTGTATAGCAATAACGGCAAACAACACGTATTTCTATTAAGAGACAACGATGTTTCAAAATTTCATGTGATTGATTCAGTAAAAAGTGCTTACAAAACAGGGACTATAATAAATTCTCCGCTAATTGCTATTGACGGAATTGTCTTTCGATACAATAAAGATCAAGACACTATTTACCTACCAATTAAGAAGCTAGACATTAGTACTATTGATTATCTACACAAGGATAGTAGCCCAATTATTTATGGAAAGAATGAAACTAACGGAGCAATTATAATCAATACAGTATCTTTGAAATAAATATCAGCCCCTTTTGAGTGTAACGAGTATTGTTTGGCATAGTTACAGAAAAGATAAAAAGAGTTTGTATAGGGACAGGTCGCAAACTATTCCTACAGGATTATTATAGAAATGAATAAAGGTGGAGGAAAGAAAAGGATTTAAAATAGGACTAAAAAAATTAGTCCATCAATACCATATACAATTAAGAATAAAGAAGATATTGAGATCCTGAAAATTGATGTAGAATTTATCTATTGAACAGCAAATATGAACAAGTTAATTGTATTTTTTCTGATGACATTTTTAATTTCTTGCATTTCAAATAAGGATGACTTAAAAGAAATTAGTATTGAATTTCATACGGCATCCGTAAAGCCCACAAAATTTGCGATAGATTTAAATAATCGGACTATGGAGCAGTATCAGTATCAATCGTCGATTGCGTATGTTGATAGTTCGGCTCCGCCAACAAAATATCATGGGTTTTCTGGATATCCAATTAGACATAGAGATACATTAATAGTTTATTATAAAAAGACATTTCATATAAAGGAGAATGATTTAAATAAATTCCTTCAAGTCCTGCATAAGAATAAACTTGATTCAAATATTACCCATCACCTCGATGGCTTACTTGATGGAGTTTCATTTAAGCTTAATACTATAAATAATAAAAAAGACACCTTCTCATTGGAAAGTAATTGCACTGATAGAGATGAAAATAAATTAGAGTATAAATATTTAGATCCATTTTTCGAGCTTGCTAATGCAACGATTAAAGATTACAAAGGAATTTGTATAGTAGAGGATTTACAGAATCACTTCTCGCCTGGGTTACGAATAAAATTAATGAGCAACGAACCTCTCGAATACAGAATTTGGGGCACTATTTCAAATTGTCGGAATGATAATCCTGAATTATTAGAGTTTTTAAAACGATTACCCAATGATAAACCAATAATATTTGATCTTCGAAATGGTAGTTTTTCACCATGTCTCTATGAACTATTTGATGAGTATGGAAATAAAAAGAAAATCTTTTACTATAGCATGGAAGACAATCAATGGGCAAAAATAAAATTAAAGAATTCTTTTAAAACCAGGGAGCAAGTAATGAAAGCTATTGCTAATATGCAATGTAGCCCAAAAGGGTCTTTGCTTCTTGAATAGCGCAAGTTTAGCGAAGTACAACCTCGTTCATTGTAGGATATGATGTTTGGCATAGTTACATAAAAGATAAAAAGAGTTTGCGTAGAGACAGGTCGCAATAGTTGTCTGAACCTGGATGAAGCAGATACATCAGATGAAGACAGATACTCTGAAATCTGATATATCCTTTTATCTGATATAATCGTGGTTCAGACAAATCCACCCCAAACCCCTGAAGGGGCTTAAGAGTGAGGTTCCGAGATGATATACACTTAATCAAAAGTCTTGATAAAGGCAATAGTATAATAACCGTTACTCTTCTATAAAAATCACTTATAGGAGACGGTAGTAACTGCAAGCCCCTAGAGCTAGTCCGACTATTGGCGGAGGTTTGGGGCTGATGAAAAAAGTAAAACACACAAACCTACAATTCAATACAAATGACACAAAAAGGAAAACCTACAAAATTCTATATCTTATTTTTTCTTGGCATGTTTGCAGTCATCTATTTATTAAAGCATGCTGCTAACTCTCGCGATCTTACAGCAGAACACTTTGCTGATGGTTTTCTTAATACATTATTTCTTTTTACCACTCTGACTTATGGCTATTACCTGTCAGATAGAAGAAGTACATTATCCAAAGAAGAATTTAAAGCAATACTGAAAAAATCAATGCTTATCGTATTCTTCTCTGCATGTACAATAGTCTCAGGAGTAGGCATAATCGAAAATATAGTGCTACATACTGAAATAAAGTGGCTGAAACTTATAGAAATCAGCTTGGGTCTTTCGACATTCAGCATTCTGCTTGCCCTCATAATGACCAAACTTCTTTCAATTAAGATTATGTCCAAAACCAATAAGGAGGCTTAAGAGTGTAATCTGAGATGATATACATTTTAGTATTGGTGTCCGATAAACTTTTATATAAACTTCTGAAAACTGTTTTACATAATGATTTTACATAATGTCGCCCCTATGGGGCTTAAAAATTCACATCGAAAAATATTCTACCATACTGTCGTCCCTCTGGGACTTTTGTATTAGCTGCATAGCAGCGATATTATGGTAGTCAATCAGTTATAGTTCAATTCTAAGCCCTGTAAGGGCGACATTATAATAAGTCCTTTTACCGGACAACAATAACATTTTATCAAATGTCTTGATAAAGGCAATAGTATTATAAACGCAACTCATGTATAGAAATTACTTGTAGGAAACAGTATTAACTTCAAGTCCGTCAGCTGACATATTAAGGCACACAAAAAAGAAGAGATATAATTTTCTGAGTATCTTTGGAGAAAATTTCTGAACAACATTTTATAAAATTCAATATTATGAAACTTATTTATTGTATTTTCATCGCTAATCTGATGTTTATTACCTCATTTGCTCAATCTAATTCTCAAGAAATCAGTCATTATCTTTTCCCTCAATTTACACAGGGAATTGTACAAATGAAGTCGGGAATTAAACAAAAAACAACATTAAATTATAATTCACTGACTGAAGAAATGGTTTATGAAGATCAGGGGAAAAAATTAGCAATAGCCGACGAATCATTTAATAAGATAGATACTATCTTTATCAATAACAAAAGGTTTATACCTATAGCGAATAAATTTCTTGAATTAATCCATCACTCAAAATTCAACTTATTTGTTGAACACAAATGTAAAGTGACTCCTCCTGGAAAAACAACTGCATTTGGAGGCTCATCACAAACATCTACATCCATAGCTGTTCCTTCAATCTCTTATGGAGGTATGAGATATGAGCTTAAACTTCCGGATGGATTTAAGATACATCCTTATATTTATTATTGGGTGATGAAAGATGGAATAACTCAAAGATTTACAAACCTGAATCAGCTAAAAAAAATATATCGTTCAAAGAAAGATTTATTCGATGCATATGTAAAGCAGCACGACATTAAATACAAAAACCAAGAAGATATAGCTCAACTAGTTATATATTTAGAATCAAATTGATTCATATAACTCTGTATCACAATCTGTTGAGTTGAGAGCACACCTGACTTTCAGTCATTGATTCAGCAAAGTGTAAACCCATATTAAATGAAGTTGAAATAAAACTCAAAACCAATTTTATTTATAATTTCAGGTCTTCCAAACAGGTATATTTTAAAGCATTATATATTTAGTTGATTTATTCTGCAATACCATTAAGTCAATATCAAGATAGTCTCAAATCAACTGAAGCAATTAGTCATAATTATCGAAACAAACAGTCATGAAACGATTAGCATTAGTATCAATAGCATTACTTATCGCCGGGGTGTCTTTTGGACAAGTATTAAAGATTCAGTCTGGTGTTTCTATCTCTAACATAGATATACAAACAAGTGGAAATTCGGATAATCTGACACAAGATAACAAAAGATTGGTGGGCTATTCGTTTTTTGTAGGTATGGACTATCTACAACATAAGAATTTCAATCTGTCAAGTAATATAGGCATGTTACGTAAAGGAGGACAAGCACTGCTTTATTCCAACTGGGGATATGGACAGGGAATAAAAGCAACATTAGATTATCTATCATTAAACACCACCTGCGATTTTCAGTTTCCTATTGACGATAAAATAACTCCCTATATAAGCTTCGGACCGCGAGTAGATGTACTCTTAAATTCTATCAGCGAATACAATAAGATTAATTATGGTCTGTTGCTTGGTGGTGGTCTTAAATACGATATAAGCAATAAGTTACAGTTAGGACTTCGTGTAGATTACTATCTGAATTTTAAAGACATTAGCAAAACAGGACAAACACGAACTGTAAGCGACAAAACATTTACTACGAATCTGGTACTGGGATACCGACTTTAAAGAAGAAATTCAATATCCGCAGAATGACCTGAGGAGCATAGCTCTGACATCTTAGTAACATTTAAGGTAAAGAGATGATGGAGGAGCGTAGCTCTGACATCTTTGATTGCCTTTGATTGAAAGATGGCACCGCTATCGCGGCTTAATTTTGGCTAAACATTCTTTGCTACTAAGATATAAGAACTACGTCCCGTAACATCATCCTTCTGTTGAATAATTTATAACTGTAGGTTGGTTTACGGATAATCCTTATAAAACGTATATTAATTTATAAAAGAACCTATAAACCAAACAAATCTGTGATTACAAAAAAGAGAATAATACACTGCTGTTTAGTGCTGGTAGTGGCACTACAAAGCTGTGCTTCGGTAGATAAATACAATGCACAAATCAATACGCCCAGAAGTGTGCAGGATCTAAAGTCGGACATTGATTATATACAACATAAGCTACAAAAGCTCCATCCCGACCTGTACCATTATATCAGCAAACAAGAACTGAACGATAAGTTCGATAGCTTGCGTTCATCTATTACAACTCCCCTTACCAGTAATGATTTCTATTTTAGAATCAGTCCGGTAATAGCTTCGATCAGACAAGGACACACACAGATAAACCCACTTACCAAAAAACTGAAGTCGGCCGAAAAGAAAGACGTAAGTACAATAGGTACAACTCCGCTCTCACTGTTCGATTTCGAATTGTTTGACAACAAGCTCTACATTACAAAAAACTATTCGAAAGACTCCAGCATCTGTGCAGGAACAGAAGTTCTTACTGTCAACGGTACAAAACCTGCCGAACTATTGAATAAATACAAACACACCTTTACTTCCGATGGGTTTAATACTACATTTATAAACTACAGACTGGCCAAAGGATTTCCTCGTTACTTTTATAATGAAAACGGCCTAATGGATAGCATTAGCTGCGAACTAAAATACAAAGATAGTATCCGTACCCTGGTGTTGAGAAAACCAATAAAAGTAACCCCTTCGGCTATAAAAAAGACAAAGGAACAAATTGCGGCTGCTAAGAAATTGCAGCAAGAAGAAAACAAGAGAAAAAGATTGTATGGCTATGATGCTTTGAAACGAACCTATAGCAAACAGCTCAGCTTCCCTACAAAAGACAGTAGTATAGCGGTACTGAAAATTGCTGATTTTGTAAAAGGCAATTACCGGAAGTTTTATAAAAACAGCTTTCGTAAGTTAGATAGCTTAAAAACAAAAACATTGGTAATAGATGTGCGCAACAATACCGGTGGAGCATTGCGCGAAGTAAGTCATCTATATTCCTACCTTGCCGATAGCAGTTTTCGGTTTGTTACTAAATCGGAAGTAAGTTCTAAAACAAGCCTTTGGCATATTATCCCCTTCAAAAATAAACCCCTGTGGCAACAAGCTGTACAAACACTTTTTATCCCTTCCATTATCGAATGGGATATCTATTCATTTCTGCTTACCAACAAAGGGAAAGATGGCAAATACCGTTTCCCTTTCCCCGAATCGAGATTAGTGCATCCAAAGGCAGGACGATTTAAAGGAAAAGTATATGTACTGATTAACGGTGGAAGTTTCTCGGCCTCTAGCTTGCTGTCCTCTAATCTTCAGGGATCAAAAAGAGCAACATTTATCGGTCAGGAAACAGGAGGAGCCTATAATGGATGTGTGGCAGGAATAATGCCTGTACTTACACTACCAAAAACGAAACTAAGCATTCGGTTCGGATTATTGGTTTGCCAGTCTCCTTTTCAGTCGAAAACAGATGGACATGGCATACTTCCCTATAAAGAAATAAACCCTACTGTACAAGACAGAATAAACGGGAATGACCCTGAACTGGAATGGATTTTAAATGAAGAACTAAACAAGACCAAATAAAACAGCCGGAGTATATCTTACAGTAACTGTAGTAAATACTTCAATTTCCCCATACTTGCAGTATCATTGGTTTTAGGGAAGAATAACTCCGAAAAGACATGTATTAATTCTAGACTATTGGTAGTAAGACACATGGGCTTTTTTAGTTGGTTGAATATAAACTTCCGATTCAAAATAAATGTATCAATTTATAAATTTAAGAATAAATTAATATACATTTGTAATACTGTTTGATTGATTACACTTACCGATTAAGGGCTTCTATAAGGAGGCTCATCCTACCTGACCATAAGTTTACAGGGATACATCCCTATTTCTTCGTTTCATTTTTCCACAACATACAAAATACCTTATTTTCTAACTTTACAATAAAGCTATCGAATTCTAACGTCGTATTCAAAAGAGTATCTCATTAGAATTAAGCATCTAAAACTATGCATATATTCAAAACTATTTACGGTAAAATTACAGCCTATCTTTTTTTGTTAGGAGTTATTTTTCTAATCCTCTTTTTCTTTCTTTTCCGCTACAAGTCAAAGTCCGAACAACAGGTTATTGATACCGCCCAAAAACAGTTTAAACGCGAAGTGACCTATCTGTTTGAGCTAAGTAGTTCACCCATGATACAGACTACCTACGACTATTCCTATTGGGATGATTTCGTATCGGCAATTTCAAAAAATGATACCCTCTGGATTAAAACCAATATCACCTTAACCAACTCATTTAGCTATGAATATATATGTGTTTATGATAGTAACTTTAAGATAATAAGCGACCTATCGAAAGATCAGGGAAGTATTGAACGTTTTATTCATACAGATACTTTAAAAAGAATCGCAGTTCTTAAAAAAAACCATTTTTTCTCCAACTCCCCCAATGGATTAATGGAAGTAACCTTTACATCCATTCACCCCACCAACGACCCCAAACACAATAAAACCGCTGCCACAGGATATTTAGTAGTCGGAAGAAAATTGGATTTGGCTTATCTCAACAAAATGACCCAAGTATTTGGAGCTAAGGTAGGTATGAACACGACTAAATCAGACTCCAACAAAGAAAATAAATCAATAGCGACTTATATTCCCCTACATAATTGGGATGGAAAATATGTTTCATGCCTAACATTTCATAGAAAACTCAATCATAATTTTGAAGCAACATCAATTCTCATCCATGTGATTCTGTTTTCTATTATGTTAATACTTATCTTGACCCTATTTCTTGCCCGAAAAAACATAGACAAACCTCTAAAAATAACAACAGATATTCTGGAAACAGAAAATGAAAAATCTATTCTGCTGCTAAAACAATATCCAAATGAGTTTGGACGTATAGGGAAACTTTTTGAAAGATTTGTAATTCAAAAAGTGGAACTCAGAGCAGCCAAAGAAAAGTCGCAGGAAAGTGATCGGTTAAAGTCAGCCTTTCTGGCCAATATGAGTCATGAAATAAGAACACCTATGAATGGTATTCTGGGTTTTGCCGAACTACTGAAACGTCCTAATCTGTCAGGCAATGAACAACAACAATATATTAAAATTATAGAAACGAGTGGTGCCAGAATGCTCAATATTGTGAATAATATTGTAGATATCTCTAAAATAGAATCGGGGGTGATTGAAATCAACAATAAAACAACCAATATCAATGAACAGATAGAATTTTTGACTTCATTCTTTGCTCCTGAATTAGAGAAAAAAGGATTGCGACTGGTCTACAGTAAAACATTGACTACCGACAAAGCCTATATTGAAACGGATGCTGAAAAACTATATGGCATATTGACTAATTTATTGAAAAACGCCATTAAGCATACCTATAAAGGAGCAATAGAAATTGGCTATCATTTAAAGTCGGATGACAATCAGAGTTTTCTGGAGTTTTTTGTAACCGACAGTGGTGATGGCATACCGGAGGATAAACTGAATGTGATATTTGATCGGTTTATGCAAACCGACATGTCCAACAAAACAGCTTATCAGGGAGCCGGTTTGGGTCTGTCTATTTCGAAAGCATACGTGGAAATGCTTGGCGGAACAATTTGGGTAGAAAGCGAACATGGCATTGGAAGTACTTTCCGGTTTACCATTCCTTACCAACATGCCGAAGCTGAAATAGTTGTTGAAAAAACAATTCAACCTGCAACAAAAGAAAAATCAATCAATAAACTCAAAATATTGATTGTGGAAGATGATCCCGGAATGGAGTTCTTACTCTCGGAAACGGTTGAAGAATATTGTAGCGAACTGTTGATTGCCAGAGATGGAATGGAAGCATTGGAGATTGCAAAGGATAACTCTGACATAGATTTAATTCTTATGGATATCAGAATTCCAAAGCTGGACGGCTATGAAACAACCGAAGAGATAAGACAATTCAATAAAAATGTAGTAATTATTGCTCAAACAGCTTGTGCCTTTTCGAGCGACAGGGATAAAGCATTGGAAGTGGGTTGCAATGATTATGTTTCCAAACCGATAGATACTGAGTTATTTGAATCACTGATGGAAAAACATTTTGTGATGCATCCTATACTGCTATAGAAACCACTAAACGGAGTGAACAATAGGTCAGCTCTAATAAAAGTAAAGTATATATGAAACAAGCAATTGCAAAATGGATCTCCACATGTGGTCATCCATTACTGACTATTCCTCTCTTTGTGACCATCACCATGTTTGCGACTGAAGACATTGGTAAAGCATCGTTGGTTATATTCCTTATTGTGGGTTGTATCTTTGTTCCGCTTGTCGGCTGGTTGTATATAAAATCAAAGAATGGAACCACAACCAACTTTGATGTTTCGGATAGAAAACAACGAAAGTCCTTATTTGTATTCATACTACCGGTGTTGATGCTCGTCACCATCATTTTATATCGTACCGGACAATCAAAAACAGTCTGCCTCAGTGTGTTCTTCGGATTAGTGATTACATTTGTATCACAATTGGTAAACCTGCGCATCAAAAGTTCGTTGCATGTTTCAATGACTATCTACCTTGCCTTTCTAATCATGCCGCTGAACTACCTAACAGGAATTGTTGTTCTATTGCTCAGTGGATTAATTGGCTGGTCGAGAATAGTGCTTGGCCGACATACACTTAAAGAAGTGCTTTGGGGCGGAGGAATAGGACTCACAATAGGGTTGATAATGTTCTATATAGAACAGAATATTTACCACTGAGGCACAGAGCACACAGAGGATACAAAGTCTAAAATTTATGATATTGCTATTAGCATAAAAAATACGAGTGTTTTTTATCTTAGTGTTCTGTATTTCTTTGAAACCCTTAGAGATGCTTTGTGTACTTAGTATCTTAGTGGTCGTTTTTTCTTTAACTCTTAATTTAGGAGCATTTTATCCGATATAAATCATCTGAATATGAAACTTGAACATATTGCTATCTGGACTGACAACATAGAATTACTCAGAAACTATTATGTAAGTTTTTTCGATGGACAATCCAACGAAATGTACATAAACCCCAAGACTCAGTTTCAGAGCTATTTCATCGCTTTCGAATCAGGCGCACGACTGGAAATTATGTCGATGCCAAATATCCCCGACAATACAAATGATATAATAAATGCTCAACACAAAGGAATTATTCATATTGCATTTAGTGTAGATAGCAAACAAGAAGTGGATGCAAAAGCAGCATTGCTTCAGACAAATGGATTCGAATTACTGAATGGTCCAAGAGTAACAGGCGATGGCTATTATGAGTTTGTAACCCTCGACCCCGACAAAAACCGAATTGAAGTCATAACGAGAAATATATAATGAGTAATTCGACAATTAACTTCACATTAAAATAATTAATAAATGGAAAAACCAAGTAACTGGCATGCAAAACATGTTGAATCATACGACATTGGAAATAGAGTAGCAGATTCGGTAGCCAAAGGCATGGGTTCCTGGAGTTTCATTATCATTCAAACCGTTTTAGTGCTTGTATGGATGATACTAAACCTGATTGGTTTTATGTATCATTGGGACGTTTATCCGTTTATACTGCTCAACCTTTTATTCTCAACTCAAGCAGCTTATGCAGCTCCCATCATCATGATGTCGCAAAACAGACAAAATGAGAGAGACAGAATGCATGCTGAAGCAGATTACAAAACAAATTTGGATGCAAAAAAGGAAATAGAAGCCTTATCGATATTTCTGAAAACACTTGAAGTGGAAAAATTAGACAAAATCATTGCCATGTTGGAAGAAATGAAAAAGACGCCAAATAAATAGAAAACTAAATCAACAAAATCAATATAGAACCGTACCGACAAAATGATCGATACGGTTTTATTATTTCAATGTGCAAACAGATAATGAAAAATTCAATTAAAAGTAAATGATTGATTAATGATAACAAGTTAATAAAATTTTGTAATTTTGAGCGGCATAAAAGAGTTGTGAAACAATAATTAATCAAACAACAAATCTGAGAAGTAAGATCAGAGATTTCCAACATGGACAAAAATCAAATAATAATTCAAACAACAGAATACATCAAAGCCAAACTCATGGGCGAAGGATCGGGGGCATGATTGGTGGCATGTATACCGTGTTTGGAAAAAATGCAATTCATATCGGCAAACAGGAATCGGTTGATCTTTTTTGTAGTAGAGCTTACTGCGCTGCTTCATGATGTGGCAGACTGGAAGTTTCATGATGGGAATGACGAGATAGGTCCGCAAGTAGCAAAAGAATGGCTCGAAAGTTTAAGCGTCGATGAGAAAGTGATTTCGCATGTATGCCAAATCATCAAGGATATATCATTCAAAGGAGCAGGTGTGGCTACAGCTATGAAAACTACCGAAGGAATGGTGGTTGCAGGATGCCGACAGATTAGATGCACTTGGTGCAATAGGTATTGCCCGAACGTTTGCGTACGGAGGAAGTAAAAACAGGGAAATGTATAATCCCGACATAAACCCGGAAATGCATGCATCCTTTGAGCAATACAAAAATAGTCAGGGAACCAGCATAAATCATTTCTATGAAAAATTGTTGCTATTGAAAGAACTGATGAATACCGCAACGGCAAAACAAATTGCGGAGAAACGACACGCAGTAATGGAAGACTATCTGGCTCAATTCTTCCGGGAATGGGAAGGAATTAATTAAGGTATTCCAACTACATAATTGATGATTTCGACTAACTATAAATACTTTTACATATGGTATCAACTTGCAAAAACTGCAATAAAAAATTCATAGGTCAATACTGTAATTATTGTGGCCAACCAGCCCACACACATGACATTAATTTATCCTATGTGTGGCACGAAATTCAGCATGGTTTGTTTCACATAGACAAAGGAATTCTTTATACCACTAAGGAGTTGTTCACCCGACCCGGACATTCGATAAAAGAATACATAGCCGGCAAAAGGGTGAAACACTTTAAACCGGTAGCTTATTTAATCATTTTGTCGACGATTTATGTATTGCTGGCACATCTTTTAAAAATTGAATTTGCAGCGGGGAAAGCCTACATTACCTTAAACGGTGTAGGGGACGTAAAGAGTAACGAAGTATCTGATATCGTAACCCATACAATTGCATGGATAAAAGAACACTATGCTTATAGCACGCTTATTCTGTTACCTGTGATTTCTTTCTCTACTTATCTGGCATTTAGAAAAAGTAAGTACAATTATTTGAAACATCTTATTCTGAATTGTTTTATTGCCGGACAAAGAACCATCATCTTCATTCTGATACTCCCTATCCTTGCGGTAATAAAAGATAAAGAAGCCATTTCGATCATAGAGAATATAGAAACGCTGATATGGGTGGCATTGATGACCTGGACCTATATCCAGTTTTTCGACAACAATACAATTTTCAAAAATGTTATACTTACTCTTCTCAGCTATATCTACCTGTTCATTCAGGCAGTAATACTGTTGATAGCAGGTATTGCAACAATAGTGCTTATCTACGTAAAATAGAACAAGTTCAACATAAAAGAACAAAAAACATCATTTATTCATATTACTATTGCCGAGCTCATACATTTTAATTTAAGAAATGATTAAACTGATAAACGCAAGCCAACAAGGTCGGTTTGCGTTTATCATTAACAAATAACATGTATTTTAATCCGAGAATTACTTCACGTCTTTTTTCAATTCGTCGGGGCTACTCTTTGTAAACGATTCTATCGGAGCAGCTGTTTTATTGTACAAGTCGCTAATGGTTTGCAATGAAACGGTGGTTTCCGGACGGAATTTATCCGATTGCATGTACTTGATAATGGATAATTTCAACTGCTCAGCCACCGGACGTTCCGCCAGACTATCAGTCAGATCGATGGATGTCATAAGCAACTTGCCTTTACCCACATTTACTTCGAAAAGCATTCCCAATTTTCGGTTTATAAACCAGGTATCTATCGGCTGAACGATGGGCTGGAAACCTTTCGGGAAGTCGGTCAGCAACATGGTTTGAGCTTTATTAGTCAATTCCCACCATTGCATATTGCCCCACGAATCGGTTACAAAATCTTTGAAAACAGGATGGTAGTTGTTTATCAACATTCCTGTGGTATGTGGTGGTCGCATTTTGAACCACGAAGTATTCCAGAACGACGGTTGATAGAACTGAACAACATCTTTACCGTATTTGATATTTCCAGCAGCCAGTAGCAATACTTTTCCACCGGTATTTAATGTCGATATTGCCTTGTCGTCCAACGTTGTGCTAACATACAAACCATCTGTATTGGGGGTTTGTTTTTGCACCGGATATACCCAAAAATCCCAATCGTTTACAAATGGAGTATTTTCAATGGCAATTTCAAGATTCAATTTTGCAGCCGTTTTAAATTCCGATAAGTCGAGTTTTAAGTTTCCAATAACTTTCTCATTACCCACAGGTATCTCACCTTCGGCCAAAACGCCTTCTTTCAATGTCAAACCGTCATTATCGCGAATACGCCAAAGTGTACGTACATTTTTCAAAGCTTCCTTGCCAAAGTGCGCTATTTGTATTTTGGCCTCAAGCGTTTCGTTGTTTCTGAAAACAAACTTCTCAATTCTTGCCAACGGAACAGTGGAGTTACAAAAGCGACGAAAGGTTGGAGCATCCATATAGCCCTTTTCATCCCAAAATGCATCCAACACACCTACCAAAGCAGTTCCCTGACCCGAATAATCGTTCAAACAAAGCAACTGAAATCCGGCATAATTAGGAGTACGGAGTGTTTTTTCAATTTCATGCTTGTAGCACAAAGATTGTAATCTACCCGACGCCATCAAAAACTCATGACTCAAATCGGACATGTCGCTATCGTACAAATCTTCTTTGAAAAGTTCAAAATTCTTAGCACGCGTCACTCCTGTGTATTTTTTTATCTCATCGAAATTAGGGAAAACACACCATTGACCGGTTTCGTGCGACACGTAGGGTTCTTTTATTGTATCAATTCGTGAAGCGTAATCGCCCATTGTCTCTGGTCGAGCTGTACTCCAGGTTAAACCACGTGCACCTGCTTTTACATGATACTGGCTCTTTGGTTGCCATGCCCAGCCTTGTCCGACCGATGCACCTGTATACAAACGACGTGAATCGGTAGCTTTCCAATAATCAACAAACTTACTAACCCATGGAACCCATGCACCACGAGGTTCGTTGCCCGAAGCTAAAAACGCAAATGAAGCGTAGTTACCATATTCCTTTGTCATTCGTTTGGTTTCGTCCATCAAGTACGTATCAATTGGCAATCCCCTACCCAACTGAGTACTGTGGTTTGGCCAACTGGGACCTTCGGGTTGAAGGTAAAACCCTAGTTTATCTGCTGCTTTAAATGCTGCTTTCGGTGGACAATATGAATGGAAACGCATATGGTTCAAACCATAAGATTTACAGATTCGAAATACACGTTCCCACGATGCCATATCCATTGGTGGATAACCGGTTAGCGGGAATAATGCATTCTCAACCGTTCCGCGAAGCATGGTTTTATTACCGTTCACGTAAAAATATTTTCCCTGAATAGTTATTTCACGCATACCAAACTCCACTTCTTTAGCATCTGTTTGTTTCCCCACTTTTAGCGTGGCATTCAGGTTATAGAGTGCCGGATTAAATTCATCCCATGTTTGCATATTATCACCCATTGGAAGTGAAATTTCGTACGAAGCTTCTTTTCCTGTCAGGTTTATCGGAAGTTCTACAGGAGCAACTGTTTGAGAAACACCGCTATTAAAACTTTTAGCTGATAAATTTAGTTTTCCACTTACTGGTTTACCATTTACATTCAGTACCTGAATTTTCACCAATGCTGTTTTCGTTTTTAGGTTTGGATACACCTGAATATCTTCAAAATAGATAGTTGGTCGCGCTTCTAGTTGCAAATCGCCCACCATACCATTCCAGTTTCCCTGGGTGTGATCGGTAACACTGTGAGAGTTAGTCCCCACATCCATACTCTTCAGGCGGTTATCGATGCGTACCGTAATGCGGTGTTTCCCCGACTTAATACTTGCCGGCAAACCATAAACATGAGGAACTGTCATTGAATTTTGCGTACCAATCTCTGTATTATCTATCCACACTTGAGTTATAAAATGCGGGTGTTCCAATTTCAACGAAATAAAACTACCATTCCACGACGCCGGAATAGTTACTTCCTTCTGATACCACGCCAACCCATCATAACGGTTTAGTTGTGTTAGCCAAAATGGCATTTTCAAATTTTCAGGTTGACGGTATTTTGCCATGCGAGGATTAAAAAACCATGAGCTATCGTAAATACTACCTGTAAACTTTGTATTTAAAGTTATTTTGTATCCTTTCAAATTTTCTACCATTGAACCCGGAAGGTTTATGGAATCGCTAAGTTTTTTAGAAAACCATTTCGCAGAAATTCCCTGATCGGCCTCATCAATAGCAAAGTTCCACTTGCCTTTCAAATTGATAACCTTATCAGCAGTTGCAAATAGGTGAATACACAGACACAACAACACAAACAAACCCACTAATTTTCGCATAAAATAAAAACTGTTTTTCGACATAAATAAACTTAACTAAAATCACATTACTCTAAAAGGACAAAACACTGTTCTTTTAAATTGCATACAAAAGAACAATAATTAAACCCAATCCAGAATGGATAAACGTACAGATTTATGAACTACAATTCAATTTATGCCGAATATACTCCAATCAGGCACAAGTCATAAATATCTGAATGAATGAGCGATAAAACAATAATTGAGAATTCAGTCAATTAATCAACCTACACAGCAATGAGTTATCAACTCCCGGGCAGAACTACATTTATCAAAAAGTATGGTTCATATATCAAATTTCATACTAATTCAGTATCCTATTGAACTTATCTTTGTAGCAACTACCGTTAATTTACTCATAAAACAATCAATATTCTATTTGTCAATAACGGTTACTTTGAAACTAACCATTAAAGAGATAATTGCTACTTTGCCAAACAAATTGAAACCACTTCAAACTTAACAATATTTTCAATAAACCACATCGTAGAAACGATTACTTTTTATATCTTCGTCGTGACTTTATATCTTCATATCTCACTATCTTATACCCGCTAAAATCACACCAATAATGCGTATAAAAGTATATATCTGGATTGCTTTTTTTGCAACTATATTGCCACTGGCTATACATGCAGAGAACCAGCCAACCATCGAACACATTACATCCAATAACGGACTCTCGCACAACACAATACGTTACATGTTGCAGGACAAAACCGGATTCTTATGGTTTGGGACTTTGAATGGGTTAGACAGATACGACGGCATAAAGATTAAGAATTTCAAACTCGATCCGTCAAATATGACAACGCTTTCGAGCGAGAAGATAAAGGAACTGCATCAGGATAGTTATGGGCATATTTGGGTAAGAACCTATAGGGATATGATACATTGCTATGATCCGACCACTGAGAGCTTTCTACCAATTTACGAAAACAAAGCCGATTTTCTGATAAAACACAATCTCTATTACGAAGATAAACAAAAAAATATCTGGCTCGGAAGTGTGTCAACGGGTTGCGTCAAAATATCGTTTTCGAAAGGGAAAGCTACTGCGCAAACGTTCAAAGCCGGTTCAAACAGCAATAGTATTTCCTCAAATGCGGTAAATGATATTTTCCAGGATAGTCATTTCAACAATTGGATTATGACTTCCAAAGGTATTTGCCTGATAAAAAACAATCAGGTAATTAAGCTTCTACAAAACAAAAACAACAATATAAGCTATATCAAAGCCTATGAATTGAACAAAAAAATCTATTTTGTTTCAATTAAAGGGGACATAATGGTTTATAATTTAAGCGCGGAAAAATTCGAGCAATTTATATCGCTAAAATCTCCAAACAAAGTTGTACAAACGGCTACCTACCAGACTGCAACTTTTGGAACCGACAAAATACTTATTTCTATTGATGCAAAAGGGCTTTACATTTACAATACTCTCACCAATCAATACAGTACTTCCGAATCAATTTTTGGCGAAAAAATCAATTCGAATGTATATTTAAAATCGGACAAATACGGGAATGTATGGGCATTCAATTTCACAGGGAATATTTGGTTGTTAGACAACACTAATAAAAAAACTGTAAAGTTGAATCTTATTCCACCATCAATTTTACACCTTATCGACGAGGAACGTTTTCAACTCGAAAGTGACAAGCATGGCAATGTGTGGATTACCACCTACGGCAATGGTTTGTTTTGTTATAACCTTGCCTCGGGAAATCTGACTCACTATAGCTCCAGCAAAGATATAAACGGACTCGCATCCAATTTTCTGCTATCCATCGTCCTCGATAAAAACGAAAATATTTGGATTGGTACCGAGAACATGGGTATCAACAAGCTATCTTTTGCCAACAGAAATGTGCAAATCCGATACCCCGACCCCGAAAATAATCTAAGAGATGGAAACGTTATCAGATCATTTTTGGAAGATAAAAACCAGAATATATGGGTAGCAACGAAAGCAGGAGTACTTTATCAGTACGACAGAACATTAAACTCGAAGAAAACACTCTTTGAGAAAAAGTTTAATGTTTATAGCATGTATCAGGACAATTCGGGTTCCATTTGGCTAGGTACAAAAGGGAATGGAATTATTGAACTTAAAAATGGAAATCCGTCGAGCGCCAACTACTATTACAAAACCGACAGTCCTGGCAGCTTAAGCAATAACACCGTTTTTTCGCTGCTCAAAGACAAAAAAGGGCGGCTCTGGGCAGCTACTTTTGGCGGTGGAGTGTGTGTGAAAACCACTGCAGAAGGCAACGAAGGCTTCAAAACATTTTTCAAACAAGATGAATGGGTGCGGTTTGCCCGCTACATTTTTCAGGATCGTGGTGGAGACATCTGGGTGGCTACTTCTAACGGTGTGCTTCGGTTCAATCCGGACGCATTACTACATAACCCAAAAGCTTACAAATACTACACCTCCAACCCCCAAAGTAAGGATGGGTTGAGTAATCCCGAAGTACGGTATATTTTTCAGGACTCAAAAGGGAATATTTGGCTTGCTACAGCCGGAGGGGGCATCAATAAATTTATTGGTGAATCTACAACCGGTAACGGCATCTTCAAAGTTTATAACAAACAACATAGCATGGCCAATGAAAATATTATGGCTATACAGGAAGATAAAACGGGTTGTTTGTGGATAAGCACAGAAAGTGGGTTGCATAAACTAAACCCCAAGAATAATTTATTTCAGTATTACAAATTTACAAATGATTTTTCATCCAATATATTTTCAGAAGCAGCCTGTTTAACCACTAAAAACGGGAGAATGCTATGGGGAAGTTTGAACGGGTTCTATATATTTAACCCTAAGGACATTCAACTAAATAAAAATGAAAAAAACACGGTTATTCTGACCGGATTCACCATATTCGATGAGGATGCTAAAATCGATGCCAAGAATGCACCACTCGAGAAATCAATTTCCTTCTCAGACAAAATAGAGCTAAAAGCCTCCGACAAGGTTTTTCATATCGAATTTGCCAATCTCAATTTCAGAGATCCAAATGCAAATCAATTTATGTACATCCTTGAAAACTACGAAAAGCGTTGGAACCTTTCCGGGTCTATCAACGTGGCAACCTATCGAAATGTGCCACCCGGGAAATACCAGTTCATGGTGAAAAGTGTCAATAGTGAGGGAGTTTGGGATGAAAATGTCACTACGCTTGAAATTGAAATACAACCTCCGTTTTGGCAATCTAACTTTGCCATTTTCCTATATCTCATTCTTCTTGGAGCAATAGGATACTTTAGTTACGGACTGATCATGAAGTTCACCCGTTTAAATAATGCCGTAAAAGTAGAACGACAACTTACTGATTATAAACTGCGTTTCTTCACCAATATCAGTCATGAGTTCCGCACTCCGCTTACCTTAATAAAAGGAAGTGTGGACACGTTGAACGAGCAAAAAGACAAGATGAACGCTCCGTCGCAACATCTGGTTGAAGATCTGGACAAAAATACGTCGCACTTAATGCGATTGATTGATCAGCTAATGGAGTTCCGGAAACTTCAGAATAACAAGCAAAAACTAAATTTACAGCCAACCGACGGTGTTGAGTTTCTTCGAGAGATATTCAATAGCTTTAGCAATGTGGCTTCTAAAACAAATATTGATTATCAGTTCAGACCTTCACCGGCTTCCATCCCTATTTATCTTGATAAAAATAAGGTGGATAAAATTGTGTTCAACATGCTTTCGAATGCGTTTAAATTCACCCCAAGAGGTGGCAAGATTTCGCTGATAGCAGAAGTTGACAATACTACTCAAATGTTCAGAATAGCCGTTTATGACAATGGAATGGGTATTCCGAAGGAAAAACAGAGCCTTTTGTTTAGCCGGTTTATGCAAATCAATTTTTCGGCAAATGGAACCGGAGTTGGACTTTCGTTGGTAAATGAATTTACAAACCTACACAAAGGAAAAGTAGAGTTTAAAGAAAATGAAGGTGGAGGTTCGGTGTTTATTGTAGAATTACCCCTCAACAAGGACGTGTACGAAAGCGACGATTTTGTCAACGAACAAATAACCGTTTTGAAAGAAGAGAAAAAAGTGGTGTACAATCTGTCTGAGTTTGTAGAACAAAACGGCAATGATGTGCATCTTAACTTACTACCCATTGCTCCTTTGGCTGGCAAAAAATTCAAAATTCTGGTTATCGATGACAACGATGACATTCGCGATTTTCTGTTCGAAAAATTGTCTTCGCATTTCGAAGTTATAACTGCCGAAAACGGCAGTGTTGGTATCAAAAAAGGAATGGAAGAAGATCCTGACTTGATTATATGCGACGTAATGATGCCGGGAATGAATGGTTTTGATTTGACAAAAAAATTGAAAGATGATTTTGCCACATGCCATATCCCTGTCATATTATTAACCGCTTATATCTCTGACGAACATCACACCGAAGGAATAGAAGCCGGCGCCGATGCCTACATCAGCAAACCATTCAGCATGACACACTTGCTGCTTCAAATCAACAAGTTAATAGAGAAACGCGAGAAGTTACACATGCATTATGCTGTAAACGAACCTTTTCAAGAATTGCAACAGGAAAATGAGGATGAGAATGAATCCATGATACCCGAAAGAGATCATCAATTTTTAAAGTTGGTAGAGGATTTATTGGAACAACATCTCACCAATGCAGATTTTTCGGTGGATGATTTTGCGGCCATGACAAATACCGGAAGAACCTTGTTCTTTAAAAAGATCAAGTATTTGACCGGTTATTCTCCAAACGAATTTATACGTGTAAGACGAATGAAAAAAGCGGCTGAACTACTGAAAACGTATAAATACAATGTTTCGGAAGTTTCGTATATGGTGGGTATCAACGACCCGTTCTATTTCAGCAAGTGTTTCAAAGCGCAGTTTGGTTGCTCACCGTCACATTACATTAACTCATAGTATTAGTGCCAGTTCATACATAAGCATTCTGTTAACCATCTGACGGAATGCTTATTTTTTGTATGAATTTCTATGCTCTTGTATAATGATCCATAAAAACGACTCCGTTTAATAAAAGTAATTTGCTAACTTTGGCATTCGTTCCAGAGAACAAAGAGAAAAGAACAAAGATATAAGATTCAATGTCGTTTAGATAAGAATTCACACACAAATTAGACGGAGAAAAGCAGAATAGAAATTCTTTTTAAAGTATCTGTTATCAACTGTACTTGTTCTGTAAAATCTGTGTATTCTGTGTGCCTAACTAAACGACGTTGATATAAGATTTTCACTAACCTTTTTATACAAAATGAAAAAAACAATTTTAATCGGATTAGCAATGGCATGTTTCTCCATGTCTCATGCACAGAAACAATTTTTCAAAGCAGAGAAAATGGTAGAAACAGGTGTTTACTACTATCCCGAAGCATGGAATCCTGAACAATGGGATCGTGATTTTAAGAAGATGGCAGATATGGGTTTTGAATTTACCCACATGGCCGAATTTGCATGGGCACAAATTGAACCCAGCGAAGGTGTTTATGATTTTAAATGGTTGGATAAAGCACTGGAATTGGCCGCTAAACACAATTTAAAAGTAATCTTGTGTACTCCTTCGGCCACACCTCCGGTGTGGCTTGTCAGAAAATATCCCGAAGTATTGGTAGAAATGCCAAACGGACAGACTGCACAACACGGAACGCGTGAACAGTACTCATGGTCGAGCCCAAAATACCGTGAGTTGACTACAAAAGTGGTGGAAGCAATGGCCAAACGCTATGGTAACGACAAACGCATCTGGGGCTGGCAAATAGACAATGAGCCATCGCATTACAGTGCATTGGATTACAGTCCTGCTGCTCAGGCAAGTTTCAAAGCCTGGCTCAAGAAGAAATACCAAACCATCGATGCGCTGAACAAAGCTTGGGGAACTCCATTCTGGTCAGGCATTTACACCGACTTCAGTCAAATAGAAATACCAAATGCCGGTCGACAATATTCGGGTAATGCAAGTCCAACTTCGTTTGTAGATTTCAAACGCTTTAATGCAGATGAATGTGCATCCTTTGTCTCGTTGCAAAATACCATTCTACATTCCATCGTTTCTAAGTCGCAATTTGTGACTTCTAACTTTATGCACGGGCATACCGATGTAGATCCATGGAGAAACAAAGACCTTGACTTTATCAGCTACACCATGTATCCGGTAGCAGGCTATTCCGATGGTGTAGGCGAACAAGGTTTCAGAATGGGCGACCCATGGCGCATTTCTTATGCCAATGATTTCTTCCGTCCGTTAAACGGCGTTACAGGTGTGATGGAGTTACAACCCGGTCAGGTAAACTGGGGAACCTACAACCCGCAACCTTATCCCGGAGTCATCAGAGCCTGGCTGTGGAATGCCTTTGCGGGTGGTCTTGACTTTATTTGCTCGTATCGTTTCCGTCAACCGCTGTATGGTGGTGAGCAGTTTCACTACGGCATGGTGGGGACCGATGGTGTTACCGAACTGAGCGGAGGTAAACAATACAGTCAGTTTATGAAAGAAATACGCGACCTTAGAAAAGCGTATACTCCCAATGCACAAATGCCAAAAGAATATGCAGCCCGAAAAACGGCTCTTTTGTACAATGCCGACAATGTTTGGGAAACAACCCAACAACCGCAAACATTCCAATGGAACCAAATTACACATGTAACAAAATACTATTCGTGTGTTAAAACGCTATCAGCACCCGTTGATATCATTGGCGAGGATCGTGATTTAAGTTCCTATCCGGTAGTTATTGCTCCGGCATACCAAATGGTAGACCGTGCATTGGTAGCCAAATGGACAAAATATGTTGAAAACGGAGGTAATCTTGTACTTTCGTGTCGCACAGGGTTGAAAGACCGCGATGGACATTTCTTTGAAGCTCAGTGGGCAGATGCTATCACCAATCTGATTGGAGCTAAAATAGCGCTGAACGATATGCTGGGAGCCAAAATGAACGCTAAAGTAAGCTATAATGGCAACACTTATCTTTGGAACAACTGGGGCGATATGCTCGACCCAATGGCAGGCACCGACACCTGGGCAACCTATGCCGACCAATTTTATGCAGGCAAAGCTTCCGTGGTGCACCGCAAGTTGGGCAAAGGAACCGTAACCTACATTGGTACCGACACCGACGATGGCAAACTGGAAAAAGACGTGTTGAAAAAAGTGTACGAATCGGCCGGAATTGGCGTAAAAGAATTACCGGAAGGCGTAATGCTTAACTGGCGTGACGGTTTCTGGGTAGCGATAAATTACTCATCGGTAAACGTTACCATAGACATTCCACAAAATGCCAATATCCTTTTCGGAACAAAAGAACTAACTCCTGCTGGTGTGGTGGTTTGGAAGTAAAAAGAGCTAACTTAAATTAACAAAAAAAAAGGCGTGAACACATCGATTCACGCCTTTTTTTTTTGTCTTTTATCTTTTATCTATTGTCTATTGTCTATTGTCTATCCGTTCTGAAAGGCGAAGCAGGTAGTTTTTCTTTATTGCACAAGTTAGGCATAGCGCTTTCGTCCCACGCAAAACGTACGGCAACCGGATGTAGAACTACCGTTGAGCTCACTATCACTTTATTGCCCTTAATAACGGCTTGCGCCGGTACGAAGTGATGATCTGCTCCGGCAATGGTAAACCAGCTGAGCGCTTGTCCGTCAGCACTTATCAATCCACTTCCCGTTTGGGTAAATGAAAGCTCAATGCTGTTCCCATTCACTTTCATGCTACTATAAAGCGGACCCGAATACACCAGCTTCTTGCCATAGTCTTTTGCTAATGCCCAAAGTGATAACCGTCGACCAACTTCCCATTTATACCCGGGATGAATATTGCTTAAATCGTCCACCAAATCGGTCGTCACCACCATTCCTGAATTTGGAAAATCAAGACATTTGGCTTGCGCTTCCCAGTAATATGGCAACAAATCCGTTCCGTGGGGAAACCGATCTTTCAATCGTTTAGAGTAATTATGCGGTGCTATTTGCACATAATAAAAAGGCAAGGCTTTATCATTCCAAAGTCCACGCCTGGTGTCGAGCAACAAGCGGGTTTTAGCAACAAAACTGGTTGTATCATGCACCATCAGGTTCGATTCACCCTGATACCACAGAAATCCTTTGATGGTATACGGAATAATGGGCAGCAGCATGCCTTCAAACATTTTGCCCGGCACCATACCATCTATTTTGAAGTTGGGCTTACCTGCAATCGTGTCTTTAAACAAGGGTGATTGCTCGTAAGCTGTGGGTGGTGTCCATTGTTCCACGCGAGTGCCACCCCACGAAGTAGAAATAATTCCTACCGGAACTTTCAATTCGCGGGCAAGCACTTTTGCAAAGAAATAACCCGCTGCCGAAACATATCGCACAATGGTATCCTTGCTTTCAGCCCAACCTTTGGTAGGAAGTTCGGCTTGTAATTTCTTTTCTACATATAAGACCCTGATAAGAGGATTTCTCTCACTCTTTAGTTCTTGTTCGGCAAGATCCTCACCCCGCTTAGAAGCTGCATATTTTTTCAATCGTCTGTCCAGCGGATATTCCATGTTCGATTGTCCCGAACAAAGCCACACTTCGCCCACTACTACATTTTCAAGTTCAATGCGGTTCGACCCTTCAATTATCATTTTACGGGGTACAGCAGAGGCTTTTAATGCATCCAGTTTTACCTGCCAATTTCCAGCAGTATCGGTTACAGTCATTTTTGTTTGGTTGGCAAACGAAACACTTACCTTCTCATTGGCAGTAGCTTTTCCCCATATCGCCACCGGTTTCCCACGCTGAAGAACCATATTGTTGGTTATTACTTTGGGCAATGTTATTTCTGCATAAAGAGAGGCGAAAACGAGCACGAAGAGTGATAAAGAAAGAAGTTTTTTCATAGATAGATGAGATAAAAATTATTTTAGAAGGATTACAATCGGAACTATTTCAATTCCAATTGGTTTTGTTACAATTCCAATTGCTTTTAGTTCAATTTCAACTGCTATTACTCTAATTCCAACTGCTATTGGTTCAATTCCTATTGCTTTTAGTTTAATTCCTGTTGCTTTTGTTTCAATTCCAACTGCTATTACTCTAATTCCAACTGCTTTTGGTACAATTCTGGTTGGTTTTGGTTCAATACCAACTGCTATTGGTTTAATTCCTGTTGCTTTTGTTATAATTTGTCTTGTCCTAAATTAGCTTGACAGATTTATAATTAATCTCTATTTATCTGTTGCATATAAAATATCATTCCTGTTTAAACATACATCGTTCATTCTAGTTACTAGTTTTTCCTCTATAACCGATTACATTCCTGATTTCCCATACAACAATTTTTCTAGTTTCTATTATCAAATACAGTATGCAATCAGATTCCTGATTCGCTTTACCGCTTTATTTTTAATTACTTTTTTCTCAGACCTTTTTTTTGATATGCCATAAAATGTCTGACAGGTAATTCCAAGCTAGGATTTATCGTTAAATACTATCCGCCACTTGGCGGTTGGAGATTTAATGATAAACCCCTTGGGGCTTGTCATTGATTGGAATAGACTGTCAGGCTACCTTTGCATTTCAATAAAATTGTTTGCAGATTCAAACTTCCTTTTCTGCCATCTTTTCTTTAATTCCCCTTTGTGTGTATGTGCTTCAACTGGAGTCATATAATCACAACTGGCATGAGGTCGTTTGTTATTATACTTATAAACAGCAATCTTTACTGCTTCATTGGCCGTCAAATAATCTTCAAAGGTATCTTCCAAACCGTATTCTGCTTTTAATATCCCATTCACCCGTTCAGCAATTGCGTTCTCATACGGATCACCATTCTCGGTCATAGAGATATTTATTTCACACCCATTGAGGTAGTTTACATAATCATTACAACAGTACTGTATTCCACGGTCGGAGTGATGAATCAGTTCTTTCTTCTTTACCCCTTCGCCCTGAACTGCCATTTTTAGTGCATTCAAAGCACCTTCGCTGGTTAAATCCGACCAAAGACACCAGCCGACAATCTTTTTAGAATACGCATCCGTTATCAGCGATAAATACACGAAACCCAATGTGGTACGGATATACGTTATATCGCTTACCCAAAGTTTCCCGGAAGAGTTTAGCTCCAAATCACGTATCAGATTAGGATATTTCCGGTAGAAATGATTGGAATTAGTGGTTCTTTTACTTCTACCTTTGCGTTTTATAAGCAATCCATGCTCACCCAAGAGATTATAAAACTTATCCCTTCCATATTTTATCCCGTGCTCGATTAATACATCGGACAAAAGATAAAGCATCTTTTCGGCACCCATACGTTTATGTTCCTGCCGTAATTCTTTGGCTTGCCCCAGTATAAATACTTCTTGCATTTGCCACTCTGATAGCCGCTTCTTACGCTCATACCAAGCTTGACGGCTATTCCCAAACAGTTCACAGATAACGCGCTTTGAAGCACGAGGATAAACCTGTGTCAGAACGTCTACCGTTTGGGTCCAGACTTTTTTCTGATTTCCAGCTTGTAATCTTTTTCGGCAATATCTATCATCGTATTCACTGCCGTTAAGCGCATTTGAGCCAATTCCAACTGTTTTTCAAGTTCTTTGTTTCTGGCTTCCAGTTTCTTGAGGTTGATTCTTTCTTCTGCTGTCATAAGGGGCAAAGATAATACGATTTCTTCTGAATACTTACGCTGCCAATCCTTATAAGTCTGATCAAAAAAATAAGGTAATTGAAAGCGTGATCGCGCTTCCTGCCAACTCATCCTTTGCGACTCAATCTCTTGCACTAACCAACGACGAAAACTGTTTTCGTATCGCTTTAAATCTACTGATTCTTGTTTGAATCCTTCCATATTATCGGTAAGATTCGATGTTTGCTTTTCCATCTTCTTCTTGATTTTTTAGGTCAAGCTATTTTAGGGAAAGACAATTCCTGTTACTTTTGGTTTAATTCCAACTGCTTTTGTTCTAATTCTGGTTGGTTTTGTTTCAATACGGATTGGAAATTACTATTTTAGTCCAAACACTTTAAAATCCCCAAACTCCGATACTCGCGAGCCCATTAACCGAAGTCCTATTCTTCCTGAGTTTAGAACAGGAAAATCAGACGTTTTCCAATGACAGATTTGTTCTTTATCAGCATTTTGAATCTTCATATAAATACCCTCACCACGACGAATAATGGTTATATGATGCGGCACATTGGTCTTGAACAACCCTGTACGAAGATAGTCGGGCATCAGTTCAGTACCTTTCAATCCTTTGCCTTGTTCGGGTAAATAGCGTCGGGCACGAATATAATCTTCCGAAGTATTACTGTTATCATTTTCGAATGCTGCAAAGCTGATATGATAAGCGTTCATGTGATCAAAGTAGGTTTTCATTGCCGGAATGGCGCGGAGATTGGTCCATTTGGCAATATCCTTGTCGTACGCTCCTACTCCGCTCCCTTGAGCAAAGAGATAAATAATATTTACAAATTTAGTAGAGGCATCCCGCTTGGTAAAGTCGAACTCAATACGCACATCACCTTCAAACTCTTGCTTTGTCCAAAGCACGGCATGATCGGTATCGCTGGCTGGCGTTATACCGGCAGTATAAAGCAAGCCATTTTTAGTCGTTTTCAATTTAGCTTTTTGTCCATCCAAAAACCATTTGTTGCTCCACGACTTTTTAAAATCATCGTTAAACGTTGGTTTCCAATCCAGTTTTTGAAGTGTTTCGAATGACTTTCGCTCTTCCGCCGTTTTAGCATCCGGTAGTTTATCGCCGATAAGTTCTAGCAGCACAATGGCATTTAGGCCCCATTGAGCGGTGCTATTAGTACTTACCATGACATTTTCGTGAATGGGATTCAACGCATCGGAACCAGAAATAAGTTTTGCATCATACAAACTTCTAAGCGTTCCTTTCGCATCCGTTTTCCGACCTAACAATTCCTCCCATGCACGTTCAGCCATCTTCGGATCATTCAATTCCTTAGCTGCAAAAGCAGTAAGACGGGGCGTAATAAAGGTATTGTTACCCCAATTGGCCGTTTGCGCTGTTCGTTGCGCATCATTACGAGGCATAGAATAATATTTGCAGTAGTCCGTCCATGTTTTGCGGAATGCAGGATAGTCTATCATTTCGAACAACTCCATCAATACTTCATACCCGCCCATAATGGTTGCCAGGTGATTTTTATTGGTAATAGCGGGATTGCCTTCGTAACTGAGCTTACCTGTTGCAGGATCGTAACCCAGTCCATTAGGCCCTGTAAATAAACCTGACGGCAGTTTAGTAAGACTTTCCATACCGGCTAAGATCTTTGTATAATATTTCTTATCACCGGTTCGCTCCCACTCTGTCATCCAGTTGCCTACCAGCGCTATCCAGTCCGGTCCCCAACGCAAACGAGCGGGTGTGCTGTAAGGATATTTCTCGCGGGGCTGTGCAATTCGCAACGGATCGTACTTGCACATGGCTTTCTCGGCATCCAACGATTCGCGCATTAAATCGCCCGAACGTTCGTCGGTAGTGAGGTAATAATATTCCCGCTTCCAGGCTGCTTGTCCGATGCGCCCTTCCTTGGCTCCACATCCCCAATGCGACACATTATGCCTGCTACCCATGCCTTTGAATTCTCCTATATGATAACAATCCACTTCCGAAGTATGACGAGTCATTGCTTCGGCCATTGTGTAAATATCAGCATCACCGGTACGCAGAAAACTATACCACAGCCAGTTTCCGGGAGCAAGTTCGGTGTTATCCCATGCAAAGCCGCCAATATCATAGCGCCACATGTGACGAACCGGATCGTAAGTGTGCATCACATCGCCATAATTCCAGTAACCGTACCAATGATGTTCATCAATGGCTCGTTTATAAAATAACACCGAACTATCCAACTGGCTCTCAATCCATATTTTTGTGTCGTTCGACCGATCTGGCAAGCTCCATGTTCCAAAAGCTTTCTGAGCGTGAAGATATTCGGGCGTACAAATCAGCTGACTAGGCGCTGCTCCCTGCTGAGCCATCGCACTGATCTGTTGTCTATCCGGCAATTGATCGAAAGGAAATAAGGTCAACTCGCTGGTGCGCGCTACTCCCAGGGGTGTGCTCAAACCCGGTTGCACATCTTCGTACGTGGCTAATAAACCATGTGGAATAGTGTCGTAATGTCGTAAATCCATAGCTTCCGCCTCTTTGGACCACAAGCTGACTTTCAACTGCGCCACACTACTTCGTGCATTGTCTATTTCTAAAGAAGTGGGATAAGATTGCCAAAAGTTCTTCAACGATACAGCCAGTCCACCGGATACATCACCCACAAAGGCCAGACCCGAAGAACGACTTCCCGAGTTTGCAAACAGCCATGAACTTTGGTTGTTGGTACGTTTGCTAATTGTAAATGCGTCTGAAGTTGTTTGAGTAAGTTTGTAACTGTTCCACGAAGGAAAGTCGGTATAATATTTCAACGCCACAGAATCGGATTGGGCAATCTCCGGAATGCGTTCACCGACAAACTGCTTTGCTGGAAAGCTATTATCGCCTTTATACGTAAACGGATAGCGACCGATAAGTGGTTTAACGGGCTCGCTCCACAAGCCACCGTTGCTACCCGAAAAGCCAACATGACGGTTATGATCACTTTCACGCATCGGCACATCGAAAACCAATCCAAGTTCTTTAATAAAATCTTTTTGCTGGTCGCCATCAAAAACGAAAGAATGAACCACCCGAACAGTTGGCGAACCGGCATAGAAATAAAGTCGAACGGTAAAAGGAAAAATCTCACGACCATTTTTCACCGATTTATGAACACCAGTTATTTTGATCACTCCGCGAACAGGTCCTGATTGTTCAACAATCACCTCTTTTACTTCACTTTGATAATCTTCGTAGCTGAGCATTTGCTCACTCCATTTCTCTCTATTCTCAAGCGTACAAATCAGTCGACCGTTGTTAGCCACCACCCTTCCATTCACACTCAACTGCTTCACCAAAAAATTCTCATGCGTGTTTATTTCGCAATTCAACAAACCTGTTTTTATCTGAATAACATCCTGTACTTTGGAAACAGTCAAACCGTTGATCTTGGCTGTTTTTGCTACTGGATTTAATGTATAACTCTGCTGAGGCTCAGTAACAGCGGCACATCCCATCCATTTTACAGACCCATCAGGCCAGTAAGCCAATGGCCATGTTTGAATAGGAATAACATTATTTGTAGCGGTATTAAGTACAAAAGCCTGATCTCTTTTTACCGTTCCTTTAGCAAAAGGCACACCCCAGCTAACACAGGTTTTCATTTTGGGTATTTCGCCTATCCATTTTAAATCAACAGATTGGCTATAAGAAAACAAATTATTAACTATAAATACAAAAATCAGAAGTCTGTGTTTGTTCATAAACAGAGGTATTAGAATAAATCAACATACAAAGTAAATCATTTCGTCGTGATAATAAATAGAAAATCGTTCATTACTTCTGTATAATCATACAGGGTTTAATGAACGATTTATAGATTTGATAAAGCAATTTAGAAAATAAAGATCACTTTATTCATTTAGCTTTTTGATGACTCTTGCCGGATTTCCCACTGCTAAGGTATCGGCAGGAATGTCTTTTGTAACTACCGATCCGGCTCCAATTACAGCTCTGTCGCCAATGGTTACACCCGGACAAATCGTTGAATGACCTCCAATCCAGCACTCTTCGCCAATAGTTACCGGTTGGCAGTCTTCCCAGGTTCTTCTTTCCTCTACATTAACCGGATGCCTTGCTGTGTAAATATGAACACCGGGAGCAAGAAGTGTTTTTTTGCCAATAGTGACTTTTGCTCCGTCCAAAATACAGGCTCCCGAATTAATAAAGACTCCATCTGCCGCATGTATATTTTCTCCATAATCGCAATAGAAAGGAGGAACAATATTTAGATTTCCTGCAGCATTAGGACACAAATCATTAATGGTCGCCTGAAATTTATCGGTGTAATATTCTGTCACATTTAATTTATGAAGAATATGCTTCACATTAGTGCGAATATCAGTCAATTCCTTACAAAACGCATCATATGGCTCTCCCGAAACCATTTTTTCTTTTTCTGTTTTCATTTAAATATCAAAATTATAGACCTCTATTTTTAATTGTTCCAGAAACAACATCATGTCATACTACATTATTGTTTCTCCAGCAACTCATATTCATCTTTCGTCACCTTTACTATTGTTCCGTGGCGAATACCGGCAGGAAGTGAAATCTGATCCGACACATCAGACCAGTCAATCAAATTCGTTGATGTTATGGCTCCGTATTTATGTTGCGTATATTTATCAAAATAAACAATCCATTGCATATCCACCTGCAACGCAGCAGGACCTTCTGCCCAATAGTTTCCGGTTATCGCCGCACCGGGAGCTGAATACGGACCGGTCAGTTTTTTAGCATAGGCTATTTTGATGTTCTTCTGTACCGGCTCACGGGTTTCATCCTTCAAAAACATAACATATCGCTTTCCGTCATTTACAATCGATGCATCAATTACATTGAAACCTTTGTCGTAAAGCAACTTTGTTTTACTGAATTTTTTGAAGTCTTTAGTTGTGACGTAATAAATACGATGATTGTACCCGGCTTCAAGTTTTGATGCGGATTCTTTAAATTTACCTTTGATCGTCGTAGCCCAATAAATCATATAAGTTTTCGTAGCCCAATCGCAGGTAATTTCAGGCGCCCAACAATTCCTGGCACTGTCCTGCCGTTGCATCACCGGAACATATACTTGTTCCGACCATTTCACCAAATCATCAGAACTTGCATAACCAATTCCTTTATCCGTCCAACTCACGGTCCATACCATATGAAATTTTCCATCAAATCCTTTAATCACACAAGGGTCACGCATCAACTTATCATTTGCCACTTTTGGCGTCAAAAATGATTGATCATTTTTAAAGGCTGGCCAGTTCAACCCATCTCTACTACCAGCCAAATGTAATCCATCGAGACCATTATTCTTGAAATAGGCAAAAACGTAATAGTTTTTTTCTTGTAACGTAGCAGCTGAATTCGAATAGGAATTTGACCGGTTTGTCGCTGCATCTTTCATCACCGATTGGGCTTGAATATTTCCACCACAATAACTGACAAGAAAGAAAATGATAAAAAGGAATTGTTTCATATTAATGATATTTAATGTTGAATTAGAGTGATTTATTAACTCATGAATGCATTTTAAAGCACATAAAAAAGAATAGAATAACAATTGAAATCACGAAAATTGGAGTTTCACATTTCTCAAGGTAAAGTTACTAAAACCTTCGAATGAGAAAAAACATCCTAGCATTCTAAATTCAGCTTTTTTAATCTATAAAACTAAAAATATACGATAAAACAGGTGGACAAATTTGTATTTACAGCACAAAGCTGCAGACACTCCTTAACAATATAGAACTCAAAAATAAACACAAAACACTGTTTTTAAATAATTTACACATAACAACTCTCATTACAACTTATAATATTTCCTAAACACCAGTGTACAATAAGGATTGAAACACAAATTAAACTTTTGGTCTCAAACTCCTAACTTAAGTATAAATTTCTATATATCTGTACAAAATGACAGTTCTCATATATGGTCAATGGACTATTTTCGCAGCTGTATATTTGTTCAGTGGATTTTGCTGGCAAATAGTTAAATCAGTATATCTTAAATTTATCAACTTCATGAGAAACTATTTAAAAATCGCGATTCTATTATCGATTGTTATGTTCTCTTTTGTTCGCTGTTCGAACGAGAAAGACACTTATTTCGACAGGCCGGGTTGGCTGGAGCCACCTATCTATCAGGTATTGGAAAAACAAGGCAAATTTACCAATTACCTGAAATGTGTTGACAAAACATTGTACGCTGGCACACTTAAGGCAAGTGGACTTTATACCGTTTTTGCACCAAACGACGAAGCCTTCAAGAAATATCTCAGTGCAAAAGGCTTTGCTTCAGTAGCGGACATACCGGATAGCTTGGCAAATCAAATTGTAAGCTACTCTATCGTTTACAATAAATACTCGTTCGATCGTCTAAGCGATGTTTTAAGTGGTGGTTGGGATACACTAACAAGTATCAAGAAGAAAACCACCTACTATGAGATGGTGCATCAGGAGAACTTCCAAAATAAAAATATCTGGGTTTGGGATGCACCCACAAGCGGTCTCAACTATGTCGGTGACCAGAACTATAAATACATCCCATTATACCTCACCAGGTCGTTTGGACAGTCGCGGACAACAGCTCAGGCTGCCGACGATTACAGCATTTTTTATTCTACCCCCTATACAGGAAATAATGTACAGAGCGCATCGGTTGTTACAAAAGACGTATCAGCCGAAAATGGTGTAGTGCATGAAATTGATCAGGTACTGGAACCACTTCCCAACATTGAGAAATTGCTCAATGACCCTAACTACTCCTCATTCAAAACAATGTTAAACAAACAAGGGTCTACAGGGGTACCTTATTTTATTTCTTATATCTACAGTAAACCTTTGTCGGATCTGATATCAAAAGCAGCTCCCACCAAAAACATTACTGACGTTTATATGAAATATTACACCGGATTGGCAGTTAACCTTAACAGCGAAAGATATGGTGCTAGCACTAAGGAAGCAGAACAAGGTGGAATCACTATTTTTGCTCCGAGCAATGCGGCGGTTGACAAGTTTTACGAAGAAAAACTAAAAACATATTATCCTGCGGGATTACCAACCGTATCTAAAGACATTCTTACCTATTTTATTAATGCCCAAGTATCTAATGAACTAGTATGGCCTAACGATTACAAAGGAAGCTTAAATGCATTAGGTGATTTTTTTAATGGCTTAGGGTCAAAAGGAGCTGAATTCAGCAAGACAAATTATATCAAAACGGTACCTGCCAGCAATGGATTGTTCTATGGTTCGGACAATTATATAAAAAGTCGATACTTTGAAACAGTATTTACAGAGATACTTTTAAATCCTAACTATAGCTTATTAAACAATGCATTTATCGCATTTTTCAATGCTTCCTTAAAAGAAGAACTTCTAAAATGCGAGTTAAATGGCTATACACAAGAGAACTACACGGTATTACTACCATCTAATGCACAATTAATAGCCGATGGATTCAGTTGGGTATGGGGATCTAATAGTTATGTTTTTGCTAACTCTAACTCTGGTTCTACCCTTGGTAACTTCGATGTAAACCTTCGTATGCAACGGTTGGTAAAATCACATATCTTCAAAAGAATAAAAAACAGTGAGATAAATTGTGCACTAACCAACTTCAATACCGATCCTTCGTTTGCAGCAGCCTATGGTGGGTATTCATATGCCGTAAATGACTATGGTGATATGATTCGGTACAAAAATGGGAAACTACAGATGGTAGGTAATGCAGATGAAAATCAGGAAGTAACTGCTACACTAGTTAAAACATTTACTAATGGTCAGGTATTTACCGTGGACAAACTGCTTCAATACTCCAGACGAACTACCTTACCAACTGTTGCCGATGGTTATAAAACTCAGGACTTATTGGTGTACATTAATGCCATGGCCACAGCCAATCCAAATGTTAGCAAGTTTAGAGATTATCTAAAAGCTGTTTTAAACACTTCGGGCAACGATCTGCTTGGTTTATCCAACGATATGGGGTTGACCATGTTTATGCCTAATAATACTGCAATGGCAAAAGCTATTACAGACGGAGTTTTACCCGCCACCACTACTACAATAGCAACAGTACCTGCCGACCGTACCAAAACACTAAAATTTATCTATTACCATATCGTTAAAGGTAAAAATTATGTTGATGACGGCTTACCATACATTATGCCAAACTCAGGGAAAGTTACTGAAGAAACAGCGTCTACAGTACTTAAAGATGTTGTTGACGAAACTTATCTTGCGATAAGAAAAGACGCTAGCGGAAATTTAGTGGTATCTACCACGGTATTAGGAACCGGCAAATCTCTGACAGCTTCTACAAAAGGCAGCCAATCGCTCACTGTTACCAGAGGCCTTACCAGAAGTAATTTCTTTGGAGGCAGAGCAGTGCTTCATGAAATAAATGGCTATTTCGATTATGTAAAAGTTCCGTAACTAAAACTATAAAATGATCAAGATGAAAATAAAAATAAACATTAAACTCTTGCTGGTCTTTATGTCATTGCTGATGTCTTTCGCATCCATGGCACAAACAAAAACCACGATTAGTGGTAAGGTAATATCAGCAACAGATAAACAACCATTAATAGGTGTTTCGGTAGCTGAGTATGATAAAAACAACCGTATATTGAATGGTGTTATTACTGATATTGATGGGAATTACACCTTAAAAATCAGTGGTGGAGAAGGTACGATAATATCGTATTCTTATATAAGCTACAAATCAATCAAAAAAATTTATAATGGCGCAAAAGTCATAAATATAAGTCTGGAAGACAATGCTACAACCATCAAAGACCTTGTGGTAACCGGAAAAAAACAAATCAACACAGGTATTGGAAACATTGCCGAACGTGATATGACTTTTGCCGTAAGTAGAATTGAAACAAAAGACCTTGAAGGATTGCAAGTTGCATCTATCGACGAAGCATTACAAGGTCGTATGGCCGGTGTTGACATCGTAGCCAGTAGTGGCGAGCCGGGCGCAGGTATGTCCATACGTATCCGTGGTACTACTTCTATCAACAATGGTTCCGATCCGCTTATTGTAGTGGATGGAATTCCATACGACACATCCATCGGAGCTGATTTTGACTTTGCAACTGCAGATGAGGAAAACTATGCCCAGTTATTGAATATTGCACCTGCTGATATTCAGGAAATCACTGTACTGAAAGATGCAGCAGCCACTGCTCTCTATGGTAACCGTGGTGGTAATGGTGTACTTTTAATCAAAACAAAACGTGGTTCTTTCAGTAAACCTGTTGTATCCTATACCTTTAAAGGGACAGTGAGTACACCTGCTACTCCTATCAAAACATTAAGCGGAGATCAATACAGAACACTGATTCAGGAAGAAGCCCAAAATGCGGGGACTCCACTTAGTCCAATTGCTTATCCTGAATTATTTCAGGATCCAAACAACCCTGCGTATTATTACAATTATAATAAAAACACCAATTGGTACGATGAGTTGACTAAAACCGGCTTTACACAAGATCACTCCTTATCTGTATCGGGTGGTGGTGAAAAGGCGACTTACAGAACTTCACTTGGGTATTTAAATCAAGTCGGAACGGTTATCGGTCAATCGTATAAACGTTTAAACGCCTCATTAAACCTTGATTATAATGTTTCGGATAAACTGAAATTTCAGGTAAATATTGCTTATACCAACGGCGATAAGGATAATAACTATGCTACCGACTTGTTGGCATCTGCTTATACCAAAATGCCCAACCAATCGGTATACGAATACAATACGCTGGGAGAACAAACACCGAATTATTTTTCACCAAACACAACACCTCAGGGTTCTTTCTTATCGTTTGATTATTATAAAGCAAAATCCGGGGTCTACAATCCGGTAGCAATGGCTAATTCGGGATACTGGAAACAAAAGAGCGAAACAATCCTTCCAAAATTCAATATTCAATACCAGATTATTCCTGAAGTTTTAAGGTATCAGGGCGATTTGGCATTTGATATTAGAGCAGCAAAAGATATCCGTTTCCTGCCACAAAGCGCTACCGGTAGAATTTGGCCGGAGCTAAATGTAAACCGCAGCACCGATATTACATCTGATGCTTTCACCGTACAGACTTTTAATAAATTAAGTTTCACTCCCAGATTGGGGAAAGATCATTCTTTAATGGCATTGGTTCAGTTGAGCACCTACGATTCACGCAGTTCGTCGGAAGCTGGCATAAGTGCCTTAAGTGCATCCACCTATCTGCAAGATCCATCTATACCATCGAATATATTCGGTACTGGACTGGGTATCAGTTCTGGAAGTGTTCAATCACGTTCTATGTCAGTATTGGGAATGGTAAACTATAGTTTATTGGACAGGTACATTGTTACCGGTACTGTTCGTAGAGATGGTGACTCTAAGTACAGTGAAAAAAACAGATATGGTATTTTCCCAAGTGCTTCATTTCGCTGGCGAGTTTCCGGAGAACCTTTTATGAAAAACGTAAAACAGATTAATGAGTTCAGTTTACGTGCTTCAACCGGGAAAAGTGGAAACCCTGTGAAATATAATTATTTATATTTCAACAGATACGGAACATATGGCTTTAATTATTTAGATGAACAAGGTGTCTATTCAACAGGTCTTCAATTATCAAATCTTCGTTGGGAAAAAGTTACTGACATTAACCTTGGTGCTAACTTGATTATGTTCGACAACCGAATAAATGCTGACTTCAACTGGTATAAAAAACGTACCAACGATTTGTTTTTCGAGAATGTGAATATTGCCAGCACATCAGGGTTCAGTCTTTTGGATATGAATGTGGGAACCATGGACAACAGAGGTTGGGAGTTAAGTATTAATACGCAACTTATTAAGTCGAAGACGCTAAGTTTGGATTTCAACTTCACATTTGCGACTTCGCAAAATGAGATTATCTCCTTATCCGATAACATCGCACTAAAATCTACAGTAACAGGAAAGAATGGTGGGTTCCCAACCAATATTGAGATTGGTAACCCACTTGGATCGTTCTATGGTTATAAATACGAAGGCGTATATCTTAACGATGCTCAAACCATTGCTAAAGATAAAAATGGTAGTGCCATTTACACCTACAATGCAGACGGATCAAAAGAAGCCGTAAAAATGAAATTTTGGTATCCTTCGGTAGCTTATGAGTTTCAGGCCGGTGATGCTAAATATGCCGATATTAACCACGATGGAAATATCAACTCGCAGGATATCGTCTATCTTGGCGATGTGAACCCACTGTTAACAGGAGGTTTTGGTCCTACCATTCGTTGGAAAAGCAGCTTAAGTTTGACAGCTTATTTCTATTTCCGTTATGGTGGCGAGGTAATCAACCAAACACGTATGGAAATGGAAAATATGTACAACTTCAACAACCAAAGTACAGCAGTATTAAGAAGATGGACACATACCTATGAAGATGGTACTGCACCTGATGGATTGTTACCACGTGCCTTAATGGGTAAAGGTTACAACTGGTTAGGTTCCGACCGATACGTAGAAGATGGTTCGTTCCTTCGATTCAAATCATTAACTCTGAATTATAATTTCGACAAGAAATTAGCAAAAAAAATGGGATTCAGTTCTTTGAAAGTATGGGGAACTATGCAGAATATCGCTTTATGGACTAATTATACAGGAATGGATCCGGAAATTTCGTTGAAGAGTAAAATTACCGATGTGGGTAAAGATACCTCAAGATCAGGTAAACCAGCTGAATTATCATTTGGATTAACCGCTTCATTTTAATAATTAAAACACTACATATTTATGAAAAAATATATAAAGATATTATTTATAGCCGTCTTAGGAGTCTTTTCGACCTCCTGTTCGAACTGGTTGAATTTATCACCAGAAGACGGAGTAACACGAGAAGAATTTTGGCAAACAAAAGAGCAGGTGAATTCTGCGGTCGTTGGTTGTTATAGTGCAATGGTGGATGGTCCTGTTGACAAAATGTTCTTATGGGGTGAATTACGAGCCGATATGGTTGACAATGGACTTCTTGTTAATCCGGTCTACAACCAAATTATAGATGGTGAAATTTCGGCTTCCAGCAGTGTTGTAGGTTGGGCAGATTTCTATCAGGTAATCAATAACTGTAATACTGTGTTGAAATTTGCACCTTCTGTTCAAAAAATAGACGGAACATTTACCGACAAACAATTGAAAGAATACGAAGCGGAAGCGCTTACCGTTCGTGCCATGATGTATTTCTATCTGGTTCGATCCTTCAAAGACGTGCCTTTGGTAACAGATGCATCTGTTTCTGATGATCAAAACTATGCGGTTTCAAAAACACCGGGTGCCGCCATTTTAGACACGCTGGTGCGCGATTTGAAAATAGCTGTTGTGAATGCTCCTTTATCCTATAGCTCTACGGCGAAAAACAAAAGTCGTATCACAGCTAACACAGCTAAAACCTTATTGGCCGACATTTACTTATGGCAAGAAAAATATGCAGAATGTAATGCACTTTGCCAGGAAGTAATTGGCTCGGGCATGTACAGCATGATTCCTGTTGCAACTTCACTTTTGTATATTAAAGATAATGGAGGAAGTGTTGTTGACAGTGTAACCATTCCAAGCGAATCAGACGCTGAAAGAATGTTTACTCAATCCTACGTAACCGGAAACAGTGTAGAATCGATTTTTGAATTACCGTTTAACACTACCAAACAAAATCCATTTTATGCTATCCTGGGTCCAGTAATTAATTTTTTAAAACCTAAATCTGATGTTGTGGACGGTCTTGTTTTTCCTGCCGTTACGCACGACGAGGGAGATGCTAAAGATGCTGTAGACATAAGAGGAGCGGGTTGCTCATTCAGAGGAGCGATTATCTGGAAATATGTAGGTAGTAGCAGAAATGGTGTTAACAACGCTCGTACCTCCACAAATTATACCACACCATGGATCATCTACAAATACTCCGATGTATTACTTATGAAAGCGGAAGCGTTAAACCAATTGGGATTAATGACAAGTAGTGACGCTGAGAAACAAGTCTATTATAAAGCGGCAACAGATGCAATGGGAATTGTAAGAACCGCCAGAAATGCCGTAGCGACATCTGAATATAAATATGACAACTCTCCTATTCTTGGAAAAACGCTTGAGAAATCAATTTTAGATGAACGCGCCCGCGAATTTGCATACGAAGGTAAGCGTTGGTACGATGTTCTTCGCTATGCTAAACGTAACGATTATGGAGACAATAATATTCAGTATCTTACAAACCTGGCAATAAACAGTGCCTCGCCCGAGAAACAAGCAAGCTTAATTGCTAAGTATAAAGATCCGAAACACAACAGTCATTATTGGCCGATATCTGAAACTGAATTGGAAGCAAATAAAGCATTAAAACAAAATGAATTTTACGCTAAATAAATTTAATCATGAAAACAAATAGTATTAATTTAGGACGCAAAATAAAATCCATACTATTATTTTGCATATCGCTCACATTGTTTAGTTCTTGTCAGGACTACATGCAAGGTAAAACATTCGTGGTGTCGGATGAAAGAATGATAGATGAATATATTGAGCAAAAAGACACTAGTATGTCTGAATTTCTTAAAGTTGCTGATAAGGCAGGATTTAGAGGCATGCTCCACGCTTATGGCACCAACACTTGCTTTATTCCTACTAACGAGGCCATCGATGTATACTGTAAACGCGCAGGTATCAGTTCATTAGAATCACTTCCGGCTGTAGAATTGGAAAATCTCATAAAATATCATATTGTCAGAGACACTATTAAAACGGCAGATTTTGTAGATGGTAGGTTGTCGAAAGCAACTATGTTGGGTAAATTTCTAACCACCAAAACAATTCAGTCTGGTGCTAGCGATCCCATATTACGTGTCAACCGTCAGGCGAATATCCTAAAATCAAACATACAGGTAGCAAATGGAATAATTCATAAAATTGATTATCTCTTAACTCCTAACCCAAAGACCGTGGGAGAAATGATTGATCAATTACCGGATACTTATTCATTATTTAAATCAATAATGAAAGAAACCAAGTTGACTGACACACTAACGATAAATAACGGAAAAGATCAATGGTATACCGTTTTATTGCAAAGTAATGCTGCCTTTGCTACTGCTAATATTGCGGACAGAGCAACCTTGTTAGCTAAAATGAGATTGGCACAACCCGATGTAAAGTCTGACAATCTTCTATTATTAATGTATGCAAAATACCATTGTATAAACCGATTGGCTTATGCTGCTGATTTATCTTTATCGAGCTCTGAGCTAACCCTTGCACCCAACCAGGTAGTCACTTTTAAAACCAAACAAGCTTCGTTGATTTTAAATGAATACGAATCATTAACTAAATTTGAAGCCGGAGTTAACGTAGATAAAGATTCGGAATGGACCGACATGAGCTGTAGCAATGGCGCTATGATTGACCTGAGCGGTTATATTCAACCGGTGAAACGTGGAGCCGAAGCTGTTTATTGGGAATTATCGGACCAACCAGAGATAAAAAAACTGAAAGAATACAGAAAACCTAATTCTGTTGTAACTTTCAAGCCTGGCGAACTTTCAGAGCTTAGCTTTGATGGTAAAAATAGTCCAACCATCAATTACAGAGTTGCACCAGCATTTGCTGAAAAATCTCAATATGTACATCTAGACTACCTCGGTGTTAGATTCTATCCAAATATAGTACAATGGATGGAACTTAAAACACCTGTTCTAACCGAAGGAGTGTACAATGTATGGATCGCTTGGAGAACCGATCTTAATGGAGGATACTTCAAAACAACTTTTAAGGAAGAAGGTAAAGAAGATCAGGTATTATCAAACCTGATAAATATTGCTGAATACTTTGGAAATAAAAATACTCCTGAAGTAAATTACAGCTTGGGAATGAAGCGATACTTTGCAAAAACTAATACAAATGTTTTTAACTGCAGGCTTATCGGAGTCATCAAAGTTGATTATACCGGCCGTCATACCTTGAGATTAGATGTATTAGGCGGTAAAAATGCTGAATACGGGTTTGATATGATACACTTCATCCCTGTAGAGCAAGATCAGTTATGGCCACGTTTTGATGTGGATGGTAAAGCTATTTATCCTACAACTCCGTGTGGCGAAATTGCACCGACAACACAAACTTTTTGCAACTAGAAAAAAATCACAAATAGAAAAATAATACAATTTAATTATGAATTGCAACTATAAATTTAAAAGCATTTTCATACTCCCACTCATTACCATAAGTTTATTGGTAACCGGATGTTATGATTCAATGTGGGAAGATCATGTTGAGAAAGAAAAATTGCTGAACAGCAATCTTGTCCAAGTGATTAATACAAAATCTGAATTATCTGTTTTTTCAACCCTTTTGAAAAAAACAGGATACGATAAGGTATTGGAATTGCCAAACAGTTATACCGTTTTTGCACCGACAAATGAGGCCTGGAACGGAGTGGACACAACAAATGCTGACCAAGTTCGTAAATTAATAAGTACGCTGATTGTGTATAAATCATATCAAACTAAGGATGCCGAATTATTTACATCGGTAAAAGCCATCAACGGAAAAAACATTTTTTACGACGAAGCTACTAAGACCTTTAATGGAGCCAAAATTACGACTCCAGACCTGGTAGTAAGTAATGGTGTTATTCAAATAATGGATAAATTGATTGAAAGACGGAACAATACCTGGGAATATCTTTCAGAAAATACCGGCTACTCACAATACAGCTTTATCAAGAGCCTGGATGCAAATGTAATGGACAAGGAAAAAAGTGTTGCCATAGGTGTCATCCCTTCAACAGGAGAAACTAAATACGATACAGTGTGGAAAAACATCAATCCATTCCTGCAAGCATATCCGTTGAACAATGAGGACTCGGTATTTACCTACGTGGTAGTTGAAAACAGTGGGTTTGACCTTTTGTATAACAAGTACAAGAAATACTTTACTCAGTCCACTGCGGCAAAAACGGATTCAACAACCCGTTACAATGTATGTCAGGATTTCGTATTTAAAGGTATTGTGGATATTAGCAAATTCGATACACTGGTGAATGTAAATGGAGTGAAAGTACCTTTTAAAAACGTGCAGATATCTAAATCATACAACACATCAAATGGACGTGTTTATGTTATTAATGAGTCTAACATTAAATTAAAAGAAAAAATCAAACCGGTATTTATTGAGGGAGAGAAATTTTCCGGAACTACAGATGTGAACTACGTACTTACGCGATACAAGCGTTGGGCAAGTGGCGAACGCGATGTGACCTTAGCCTGTGGGGAATCGCAAAACGATACCCTCTACAGAAGACTGACCGGCATAAGAGACAGTATTGTTTCTAAAACATATTATGTAAACAGTAACCTAGTTGCAAATACTACGAACTTCTATATTGAGTACAAGGCTAAAGTAAACTCTGCTGACTATGATATCTACTATGTGGCATACGACGACATTTCGGGTCATTTCGACTTAACCTATACCTCCCCCTATGGAATTTATAAAGTTGTTCAAAAATTATTTATGTCTATGCCGGGCGAGAAAACGCTAAAATATGGTACTACCGGCAATACACGTGGTGTTGCAAATAATTACTTAACTACATCTACAACAAACAGATGTTTCGTTGGACAGGGCGTGGCTGGTCGTAAAGAGCTTACCAGACTAAAACAATGGAATTTTGCTGATGCATCTCAACTCCTTACAACCCCTGTTACTACTCCTGATGCTGTAACACCAGATCCGTATCTGATGACTGTGCCAAAAACAGGAGAATTAACCATGTGGCTTTGTAATACAGCTCGTAGCAACACGGCTAGTAAGCAAGGATTATTATTCCTTGACTATATTGTATTAGTACCAAGAATTAACGAATAGTAACCATATTTCTGAAAATATATGAATCAAATAAAATATTTCATATCGGCCATAGCTTTAGTTGTTGGATTAAGCCATTCGGCTTATGCTCAAAAAGGAGTTTTCGCAGCTAAAGTATCAGGTACGGTATACGAATCGGCAACGGGTAAACCCCTGTCGGGAGTTAAAGTATCTATTCTTGGAGTAACATCTGTTATCACAGGCGACAGTGGAACATTCACACTCAAGAAGAGTATAAAAGGAGCTTTACTCGAAGTATATGCTCCCGGATTTGCAACTAAGTTAGTGCCTGTTGTAGAAGGAAAAGATATAAAAATCGGGCTTTTAGACGATTCCTTCAAAGGAAAGTATGAAGCCATTATAACTCCTTTCGAAATGCAGAATGCTGCCCATACAACCGGCGCAATGACTACTCACGAAAACAGAGAGGATTATAAACTCGGTGCAACAACTGTTGAAACGGTCATTCAGGGAAATCTCAATGGGGTGAATACTGTATCCCGTTCGGGAGCACCAGGAAGTGGAGCAAACATGTTCATAAATGGGTTTAACTCTTTGAATGCAAATACTCAACCTTTGATTATTGTGGACGGGGTCCAATATGAGAATCAAGCCATCTACTCACTCATCGGCGGGAACTCGTTTTCGACCCTTTCCGATATTGATGTGAAAGATATTGAGAATATTACGGTATTGAAAAGCGGTGCTTCTATCTATGGTTCAAAAGCAGCTAACGGCGTAATCTTGATTAATACCCGACAAGCTAAAGATCCTGCTACTCGTATTAACTTTTACGCATACGCTGGCGTAAACTTCGAGCCAAACACCAAGTACAAAATGATGGATGGCTATAATTACAAAAGTTATCTTACAGATATGATGTCGAGCAAGGGCTTGTCTTCAAATGAAATTCAAGCTTTGCCCTACATTAATACCACTAAACCGGTTGTTGAAAACTGGGGAGTTTCCGGTAATAAAGATTATTATCGCTACAACCAATCTACCAATTGGCAAGATGAGACATTTAATAATTCAATTAATCAAAATTATCACCTCAATATTACCGGAGGTAATGATGCTGCCCTTTACTCTATCTCGTTTGGTTATTTAGGTCATGGCGGAGCGGTCGACAAAACTTCTTTGTCTCGTTACACCACCCGTGTAAATGCGAAAATAAAAATGACAGAATGGTTTAAACTGGATGCAAATATGAGTTTTGTGTACTCCGAAAGAGCATTAGCTTACGAGGGATTAAACAAAAATTTCAATCCGGTTTATGCAGGTTTAGTAAAAGCTCCGTTTGAGGGAACCAATGTGTACAATGTGTTGGGTGAAAGAGCTCCTAACCTTGAAAATGTAGATATATTCAACATTTCTAACCCTACGGCGATTGTCAATAATGGTTCGGCAACCAATAACCGATTCCGTTTCTTTGGTAAAATGAACGGAATCATCACGCTATCTAAGGATTTAACGGCAAACGTATTGATTGGACTCACTACTGATAAAGTATCTGAAAAGGTATTTATGCCTCAAGCAGGTGTCTACCATACACCACTGCCTGACGCTACTATTAAAAATGAATCACAACAATTAAGAAACAATTTCTTTCAGGTAAATACCGATGCACGCTTAACTTACCAACATTTATTTGATTATATACACAATGTTTCCGTTCATTTGGGAACTCGTTTTCAAGCAAGTAAATCAGAACTTGATTGGGGGAAAGCCTACAACAGTGCTAGTGATGAGATGAAGGCCTTACAATATGGCTATTCTACCTTGGCTCAAATTGGAGGTTCATTGGGAACATGGAATACCATATCAAACTATTTGAATGCTGATTATAGCTACGCGAATCGTCTTTTCTTATCTGTAAATGCAGCTTTAGATGGCTCTTCCCGATTTGGTAAAAATGCAGGTGGATTCAACATGTTCAACAATAAATTTGCATTCTTCCCCTCAGTTGATGGAGCCTGGTTGATGACATCGGAGAACTTTATGAAGAACCAACACACTTTTGATGTTTTGAAATTAAGAGCCGGTTTCTCACTTACCGGTAATGACGATATTGGCAATTATTCTGCAAGAGACTACTACGTTCCTCAAGGGTTACTCGGAGCATACGGTCTGGTGAGAGGAAATATACCCAATTCGCAGTTACAATGGGAAACAACCCGAAAAGGTAATATTGGAGTTGATGCCTCATTCCTAAAAGAAAGATTAAATCTTAGCATTGATGTATATACAAGCCAAACAATAGATTTGATTAATATTCGAAATTTGGCGTCTGCATCAGGACTTGGCGTTTCTATTTCTAATGATGGTTCGTTACGAAATAAAGGAATAGATTTAAATGTTAGCGGCAGAATTATTGACCGTAAAAACTTTAAATGGGACATGGGGCTAACGGTTTCTATGAACAAAAACAGATTATCGGCAAGATCAACTGACGAATCGTTTACAACCATCGATGGAGCTGTGATCAGAACAAAAGTAGGATCACCACTAGGTCAGTTTTATGGTTACAAAACAGATGGGGTATTCAGCACACAAGCAGAGGCAACATCTGCAAATTTGAAAATAAAAAATACAGATGGTACCGTACTTTCTTTTGCTGCCGGAGATGTAAAGTTTGTTGACCAAAGCGTAAATGGTGCAAAAGATGGCATTATTAACGAAAACGATATGGTGGTGATAGGAAATCCAACACCTGACTATTATGGTGCTATCACCAGTAAACTTCAATGGAAACGGTTTACGCTTGATGCATTGTTCACTTATTCCATTGGAAACGATGTTTACAATGCGTTAAGAGCTAATCTTGAATCATTATCGGGAACAGATAATCAAACGATAGCAGCTACTTACCGTTGGAAATACAACGGACAAGTAACAAACACTCCAAAAGCAGTTTGGGGCGACCCAATGGGGAATGCGCGTTTCTCTGACCGCTGGATAGAAGACGGATCATATCTTCGTGTTAAAAGTGTGACACTCGCTTATGACTTTAAAGTAAAAACCGGATTTATAAATAGTGCTCAAATTTACGTTACCGGCAATAATTTATTGACGCTTACCAAATACCTGGGATATGACCCTGAATTTAGCACTAGTTCAAATCCATTAAGCTACGGAATTGACAATGGGGTTTCTCCTCAGCCACGTTCTGTTCTATTTGGAGTTAAAATTGGTTTGTAATAATAGTATGAAAACAAAAAATGACTCACTTATGAAATATCTTAATAAAATCACAGGTATAGTTCTATGTACACTTTTGCTATCAGCCCTGTCATCATGCCAGGATATGTTGAATACGGATGCAAAAGAAGTTGTAGAAGCAAAAGATAACTATCAGAATGTATATGATGTTGATAATGCCCTATGGGGACTATACGGAAAAGTATCCAAATTGGCCGAAAATGTGGTTGTTTTGAACGAATTACGCGCCGACTTAATGGATGTAACACCCAATTCCACCTTAGATCAGGTCGAAATAAACAATCACACGGAAACTAGTGATAACTCTTATTGCAACCCGACCGCTTTTTATGAGGTGATCCTTAATGCGAACACGATTCAAACCAATCTGAATAAAATGTTGGCTGAAAAGAAAATATCTAAAGAAAACTATGACCCCAGATACTCGGATGTAGTAGCCATTAGAACCTGGGTTTATCTGCAAATGGGCATTCAATTTAAAGAAGTTCCTTATGTAACCAATTCTTTAGAATCATTGGATGCATTGAATGACTCTGCTAATTTTCCAAAAAAATCATTAGATCAATTGATTCCTCAACTGATTTCGGATATGGAAAGTTTGCCAACTTTAGAAATAAATACACTTTCATCGTTCTACGGTAAAACCATTTCCGACAATAACAAATCATTTTTCATGAACCTACAATTTGCCGACAAGCACATTATTTTAGGAGATTTGTATTTATGGAATGATCAGTTTGTACAGGCGGGCACTCAATACAAAGCTTATATGGATGCTGCTGATGCAACATCAAATAAAACAAATATTGAAAATAAAGTGAGTACCTGGGTTTGGGATGGATCAAATGAACCACGTTTCCAGATTTGTTACACACGTTTTAAAGATCAGAATGTAAATTCGTTTAGAAATATGTGGAAAGAAATCTTCATACGTCCTTCTACCGACAATGCAACATCGGGATCAATAGGCTTACAAGACGAAATGATGTGGATGATTAGCTATAGCGGATCATCATTATCTGCAAGCCCATTTATCAAACTTTTTGCAAATACAGGCGAAGGTAAATATCAAATCAAACCTTCGTCGTATGCTATAGACAGTCTTTGGGAAACACAGGTTCAACAATCGAATGGGTTCGTTTTCGATGGACGTGGTAGAGAATCTTCTTTCGACTATGTAAACGGACAACCGGTTGTAATGAAATATCTTTATGATTATTATAACACCTATACTACAGATGCAAACAAGACTATTCATTTGAATTATACCAATATCACAAATCCATATTCTAAACCCGGTAAATGGTTCTTGTATCGTGCTGCTTTGTTACACTTGCGCTATGCAGAAGCTGCCAACAGAGCGGGTTACCCGAGACTTGCTTATGCTTTGTTGAATAATGGAGTAAAAGCCAACTTCGAATGGTTAAGAACAGATGGTAGCCAGCGTCCTGACAAGGAAGGTATTCAATACAGTAGTTTTAAGCCGACTAGTGATTTAGTTCCTGCAAAACCATATCCTGCACCTTTCTACCTGGATGCTCGTCAAAATGACGCTCCCTATACCTATTTGCGTTCTCCATGGAGAGACAACGGAGGTATTCGTGGACGTGCATTCCTGAATAATATTTCTACACCGGCCTATGTACATGATGGTATTGGAGACGACCACAATGACTCTATTCAATGGATTGAACAATCATTGATAAAAGAAGCGGCTCTAGAGTGTGGATTTGAAGGTCAACGTTGGGGTGATTTACTTCGTGTTGCTCGTAGAAACAGCAAAGAGGGTAAAGGAGCTGTTGCAACAATCATGAACAATGCTATTGCGCACAAGTTTAACGCAGCAAAGAAAGCTGCACCAAGTCTAAACGAAAGCAATTTATTCCTTCCAATGAAGAAATAGGAATAGAAAACGCTATAACCGAAAGCCCCATTAAAAAATCACAATGATTTTTTAATGGGGCTTTTCAAATAATGAATATAGAAATTCTAAAACAGAAATATTGAATAAAAAAAACGACACAATGAACTGTTTTTGTTCTTTGTGCCGTCGTCAAGGTTATTACCTTTTATTTCTTCTTTAAAGCTGCTTTTGCAAGTTTATCAGCCGCTTTTTTCTCTCTTGCTAACTTCAACGCTTGCTTACGTTCTTCCATTACTTTTTTTGCGTATTCTATATAAGGTACTATGTAACGTAACTTTTTTGTCTCGAGCAAATCATTCATCGTTATCATGATTCCAGTTTCGTAAACCGAACCAAAATCGGCATCAAAGATAGAACCAAATACACGCATAGTATCTGTCAAACCGATATAAGCATTGAACATTGACGGAATAGTTTCACCCTCGGCTCTCACGGCTTTTTGAAGTGCTTTGAAGTTATGCGCAGAATCTTTCTCAACAAAAACCTTTTTTGCTAAAGCCTTACTCTTTGCACTTACCTGCACAGCTTTGTGAGGCAAAATAAGTTGATCGGGATCCGGAAAATAACGGAACATATATTCATAGATCAGTTCACGAGCCACAACCGGGAAATTATTATAAATCGTCACCTTTCCTATAAAATAACGAGCATCCTTTACTGTATGAATCAAAGCACCCAACCCATCCCACAAATTATCCAGCGCAAAAAGGCTTTTAGTACCCATTTTAGAAGTTTGATAATCAGGTTGAACAAATGCACGTCCTAACTCAATAGTGTACGGTAAATAATCTTTTATAAATTGGTCACTGAAATGAAACAAGTGAGACATTACAAATTTAGGCTGCCCATCTTCGTAAAAATCAACCTCTACACCCGGCAAATAACGATAACCTCCGATTATTTCTAAAGCAATCGGATCCCAAACGATTAATTGATAATATGGCTTTTCCATATAATCATACTCATCAGTATCAATTTCCTCACCGGTTCCACCTCCACCCGATCGAAATGAGATTTCACGTAATCGTCCAATTTCCCGCATTACGTTTGGTGCATTGTGGGCAGTGACAACGTAAATATCGTTGTGGGCTTTATTGGTAGGTCGAAGAAACAGATCTTTGGTAAGCTCTCGTTTTAAAATTTCTTTGTCAACAGGTGCAATAATTGGTTTCATCATAGAAATGCGTTGAATAATAACCATCAAGTGAAATGGTACTACAAAAGTAAGCTTTTTTTGATGTTTGTCCCAATACTTTAAAAGTAATTATGTACGTTTTTGGAAATAAAAATGCCGTTTTTATATTAATGTTTTAGTGTTTGCACACTTATAATTGAAATGTGCGAAATATAGCTGACAATATGTAAATTTGACTCCATAAAAAAAATCTCCACGAATAAAATATTCATGGAGATTTAATATCATGTTGTTAGAAAAAATTAGCGAGCCAACAAGGTCTTTACTTTTTCAGAGATTAATCGTCCTTCTGTTTTTCCGGCCAGTTGTTTGCTTGCGACTCCCATCACCTTTCCCATATCTTGCGGTCCGGTAGCCCCTACTTGCGCTATTATAGCAGCAACAGCAGCTTCTAATTCAGCATCAGTCATTTGCGTTGGCAGGTATTTTTCAATGACTGCAGCTTCAGCCAGTTCGTTTTCAGCCAATTCGGGTCTGCTTTGCTCCGTATAGATCTGAGCAGATTCTTTACGTTGCTTAATCATCTTTTGAAGTATCTTCACCCCCACTTCATCAGACATTGTACCATCACCACCTTTAGCAGTTTTAGCTTCAATAAACTCCTTTTTTATACCGCGCAAAGCTTCCAGTGCTACTTTGTCACGTGCTATCATGGCAGCCTTTATATCACCACTTACTTTATCAAATAGTTCGTCCATCTTATCTGTTTTCAATTATTAGTTCTAAAAGCATAATCACTTCATTAATTTACGCTTCCAAGCAGGAATATTCTCAACCGTTTTCAGAGTAGTATCATCTTCGAAATCGTCAAGCGTAAAAGTTGGAAGATCTGGTTCCACTTCCGGCTCCGTTGCTTTTCCATAATATTGCTCAAATGCTTTGTCAGTATCCGCTTTCTTTATGGTTTCAGACTCCTCATCAAACGAAAGGGACTCTGACTTTGCTTCCGGTTTTACCAGTTCTTGAATCTTCGCCGATTCCCAGCTATGTATTATTTTCTGTGCTGCCGGTTTTGCTACTGTAGCAGGCATGCCTGGAATATCGCTAACATCAAATCCGGTTGCAATAAGTGTTATCTTCACATTAGCACCCAACGTATCATCAAAACTTGCCCCCCAGATAACCTGAACATTATCACCCATTTTATTCATAAACTGGTGAATCTGATCCACTTCCTCCATTCTGATTTGGTCGGTAGTAGAACAGTATAAACTCAACAGAATCTTGCTGGCACCACTTACGTCATTTGTGTTGAGCAACGGTGAATTAAGTGCATCGGCAATTGCATTGGTAATACGATTTTCTCCGGTTGCATAACCCGTATTCATAATAGCCACGTTTCCATCTTTCATGATGCTGTACACATCAGCAAAGTCTGTATTGATATAGCCAGGAACAGTAATGATTTCAGCAATTGCTTTGGCTGCATTTGTCAGCACATCATCCGCTTTGGCAAACGCATTAGAAAGGTTCAGGTCAGGGTAAATCTCCTTGAGTTTTTCATTATTGATCACCAAAATGGCATCAACATGTTCGCTCAAAGCCGCCACACCTTCCAGCGCCTGTCTGATTTTCAAATTTCCTTCGAAAGCAAACGGAATAGTTACAATTGCAACAGTCAATATGCCCAAATCATGCGCAGCCTGAGCCACCACAGGCGATGCACCCGTTCCGGTTCCACCACCCATACCGGCAGTAATAAAAACCATTTTGGTGTTATCTTTCAATAAGCCCTGAATTTTTTCTATCGATTCCTCTGCTGCTCTGCGAGCCACTTCGGGTTTACCACCTGCACCCAGACCTTCGGTAGTATCAACTCCAAGTTGTATTTTAATTGGCACAGGCGATTTTACTAAGGCCTGGTTATCTGTATTACAAACCACGAAAGACACATCAGTAATTCCCTGACGATACATGTGATTCACGGCATTTCCGCCACCACCACCTACTCCGATTACTTTTATATAAGAACTGTCAACAAGTTTCAATTCTAAAGGCAAACTCTCATCTAAATATCCCATATCTATATTATTTGGAAATTAAATTTCTTATTTATAACTGTAACAACAGACAGTTTACTAATTCAGTTTATTATCATCGTTGAAAAAATTAAACACGCGCTGGGTTATTTTTTCTCCAATTTTCTTTTTCGGTAATTTTGGTTTCTTCTCCGGTTCGTTTACTGTTTCTTCAATAGGATGCTCTTTTCGGTATTCGTCAGTTAATAACACTGTACCAACTAATTGAGCATAGCAAGGGTCGTAATATTTCTCGTCGGTATAATCGGCAAGCCAGTCGGAATGATCACCAAATCTAGTATAGATATTGGTTTTTTCATTCATATAATCAACCATATTGGTGAGTTTAGATCCACCTCCTGTAATTACAATTCCTGCTTCCAACTCAAATGGAAGCTTATTGATTACATCGAATATGGGCTGCAATGTTTCATCTAATCGCGCTTCGATAATAGTAGCCAAGAATTTTGTTGATATTTTCACCGGCTGCTGAGCTTCCAAAGTAGAAGGTATCTGAACATAAATAGGATCTTCTACCAAAGATTCCAAAGCATTGCCTTTCAAGCATTTTAAACGCTCGGCGTTAGCTTCCGAAATACCCAATTCCTGGATATCTTTTGTTATATTTTTTGCACCAAGGGGCACAACTAATAATTGTTGAAGTACTCCCTCGCTATAAACTGCTAGGGTTGTAGTTGTACCTCCAAAATTGATCAGTGCACAACCATCTTCGCGTTCTTTATCGTCGAGCAATACTGTAGACAAAGCTTCAACTGCCAGCGGACTGAACTCGAGTACTAGACCGGTTCTATCGATAAACCCACCCAGATTTTCCTTTACTAATGGATTCCCTACCACCACATTATAATTTCCTTTTATTTGTGAACCGGCCTGTCCGGCTGGTTCATCCATACAAACACCATCGAGGTAATATGAAACAGGAATTATATCAAAAACGGTTAAGTTGGAAAGCTGAAAATTGCGTTTACATTCTTCAGTCATCTCTTCCAACAGAATGTCCGTCACGTAATTAGGATTAAGAATAAAGCGTGTTACGGAAAATGGCATTAATTTCATCGATTTAGCACCTACACCAACCGAGACCATTGATATATCCTGAATTTTAGAACTATTTTGAAGTAATTTCTTTAATTCAATAACTTTAGAAGAAGCACCGGTACGTTGCTCAACAATACCATGCTTTACATCATCCGAAATTTTAGACTCCAAACCCAATATTCTTAATGCTCCATCAGCTTGCATTTCAGCTGCCATGGCAGAAATGGAGGAACTTCCCAAATCAATGGCTATAAATTGTTTATTTGAGTTCATAATTTACTTTCAATAATACTATCCTTTTTTTCAATAGTGGCAACAGCTTTATGTACAGGCTGTTCGCCCATCTTATCACAAACAATTTGATCTTTGTATTGCAAGTCAATCATTCGATATCGGTTCCAACCGATAACATTAAATCCCCTTGCATACAGTTTTTTTAATTTTCCAAGTTTTGATGCATAATTATCCAACGTTCCGAGCATAATAATTGCATCGCCTACACGCGGAACAAGTTCTATTTTCAAATCATCGCGCACATTAATTTGTTCAATTTGTGCGTTCCAAAATGGATCATCTGCTATAAATCCAACAAAATCAAACAGTTTGCCGGATGCCATCGATATAGTTACACGTCCCGAAACAACTGGCACATAAGCAGCATAATTTGTTGAAACCGGCATTGGTTTTCTGTCGATATCCATGTAATAGCTGGCAAAACCCACCACCCTGAATTTTGGGCTGCGTTGAAAAACACGTATGTTTACTATACCCGAAGGCGTTTTATAACACTCTACTTGTTTTATCATTGGGTTTTTCCGTAATGTAGCTTCTATTGCTTCAGTGCGAATATGATAAATCGTTTTCCCTACCGGATTGAGATCACTTTCGTCCAAGATAACAGCAATATCCTTCTGGGTAATCAACTGTATATTAGAGCTATCTGCTAAAACGATTTCGAGTTTACGACAAACAATTTCTTTATTATTACCCGAAAAACAAAACAATGAGAAAACCATATACCCCAAAACAAGCATGGAGAATATGGCAATCAGAATATATTTTAAAGTGGGTTTCATAAATTGATTTCTTATTTACTTAGTTGTGCTTTAATCTTTGGCACTAACTTGTCAATGTCGCCCGCTCCAAAAGTAACCAAAACGTCTAACTCTTTATCTTTTAGCAAAGGTAGTAGATTTTCGGTGGAGCACAATATTTTATTTTTAAGTTTAACTTCACTTAAAATAAGTTCAGAAGTAACACCTTCGATGGGCAGTTCTCGCGCAGGATATATATCCAATAAAATCAACTCGTCCAACTTCGATAAGGCGGCTGCAAAATCAGAAGCAAAGTCGCGAGTACGTGTGTACAAATGCGGTTGAAAGATACCGGTTATTTTACGATCGGGATATAAATTGCGAATAGATGATATACTTGCGTTCAACTCGCTTGGGTGGTGAGCATAATCGTCCATATAAACAATTTTGTCGGACTTATACACCACATTAAACCTACGATAAATACCAGAGAAAGAAGATATTCCGGCACGAAGCTCTTCAACCGACACTCCGTTTAGCCAGGCAATCGCCATAGCAGCCACACTATTCTCTACATTTATTTTAGCAGGAACTCCGAGGCGAACATCGTTAATTCTATCGGTAAGCGTTACAAAATCAAAATGTATCTCGCCCTTCACGGTTTTAATATTTTCGGCATGAAAATCGCCACCATCTTCCATCGAATAGGTGTACAATTTCACTCCTTTTTGCAATTGGGGCTTGATATCAATCCCTTTGCGCATTATCAACACGCCACCGGTTCTGATGAGTGACGTAAAGTGCTCAAAACTTTCGCGAAAAGCATCAGCCGTTTCGTAAATATCCAAATGATCGGGATCGGCAGAGGTAATCACAGCCATGTAAGGCGAAAGTTGATGAAACGAACGATCATACTCATCAGCTTCGATGACCACCAAATTACTTTCGTTCGAAAGCAACAGATTAGTGTTATAATTATTGGCAATACCTCCTAAAAATGCATTACACGACACTTGCGATTGATACAATAGGTGCGCTGCTATAGTAGATGTAGTGGTCTTACCGTGTGTCCCGGCAATGCAAATACCTTTACTTTTACGGGTAATCTCACCCAACACCTGAGACCGCTTTTGGATCGTAAAATTATTCTCCTGAAAATACAACAGTTGTGGGTGATTATGAGGTATAGCCGGGGTAATAATCACTAGAGTACTTTTTGCCTGCGTGAATTTATCCGGTATTTGATCTACATTTTCATCAAAACAAACTGCTATTCCTTCCGATTGCAAATCAGTGGTCAGCTTTGTAGGTGTGCGGTCGTAACCCGCTATTTCATATCCTTTTGCACGAAAATAACGTGCCAAAGCACTCATGCCGATACCACCAATTCCTAGAAAATAATATTTGCTAAACTTTTCCATAATTATCAATTAACTCATTCTGTTACATCAACCGGCCAGTTGATTAACTTAATCACTTCATCTGCTATTCTATCAGCCGAATCTTTTTCGGCCATCTTTAATATATTATCACTTAGCGCTTTTAAAGCATCAGCATTATTTATAAGTTCCAGCGCTTTATCCACCAGTTGCCCGACCGAATCGACATCTTTAATCATTACAGCAGCATTTTTCCGAGCTAAAGCCAAGGCATTTTGAGTTTGATGATCCTCGGCAACATTAGGCGACGGCACCAAAATAGCTGGTTTAGCCAACAAGCACAATTCGGAAATAGAACTGGCTCCTGCGCGCGATACTACCACATCAGCTATAGAATAGGCAAAATCCATACGCGAAACAAAATCTGTCACCAACAAACGTGGCGATGCAAATGGTTCGGCCGCCTTGCGGGCTGCGTCAATATAAAATTTACCTGTCTGCCAAATAACCTGCACATCGGCTTTGGACAGTTGCTCCAATTGTGCAATAATACTCTGATTGATCGTGCGGGCACCCAGACTACCACCAACCACTAAAATCGTTTTCTTAGACGGATCAAAACCAAAGAAATCATATGCTTTGGCAGTTTTGGGTGCAATAGAAAATAAATCTTGTCGAACTGGATTACCCGTCAATATAATTTTATCTTTGGGGAAGAATTTTTCCATTCCCTCATAGGCTACACAAATTTTAGCTGCTTTCTTTGCCAACAATTTATTAGTAACTCCTGCATACGAATTTTGTTCCTGAATAAGTGTTGGCACGCCACAACCCGAAGCTGCACGCAATGTTGGTGCACTTGCATATCCACCAACGCCAATAGCTACTTCCGGTTTAAAATTACGAATAATTTTACGAGCCAGCACCAAACTGCGAACCAGATTATAGACTACTTTAATATTGCTGAACATATTTTTTCTGTCCAGACCGCTTACCGGCAAACCTTCGATGGGATAGCCCGCAGCAGGCACCCGTTCCATTTCCATGCGACCGATAGCACCTACAAATAATATTTCGGCATCGGGTAGTCGTTTTTTCAATGCATTGGCAATACTGATAGCTGGAAAAATATGTCCACCTGTGCCACCACCACTAATAATAAATTTATGTTTCATAGCTATAAATTTCTGAACGCAAATTACACAAAAAAATGCAGTCCAAATGAATTCAAAGGTTAATGAGTATTCCTGTTTGCAATTTTATCGATTCAATTACAAATTTTCTAAATCAACCACTGAAAGTTCCTCTTCCGGCTCAACAGGTATATCTTCTTCAATGGGAGGTTGGTATTCTTCTTTTATCTGTCGGTTTACGCCAAAAATAATCCCGAAATAAATACAAGTAATTAATATGGAAGTACCTCCCCTACTAATCAACGGTAAAGGCTGACCGGTTACCGGCCCTAAACTTGTAGCAACCGACATACTAATAAATGCTTGAATTACAATCATTAACGAAAGACCAATAACAAGTAATGCCGGAAAAACCGTTGCACATTTAGTTGCAATTCTACCCGCTCGAAAAAGCAATACCAAATAAAGCAGAATGACAAATATACCACCAAACAACCCCATTTCCTCCACAATTATGGCATAAATAAAGTCGGAATAAGCTTGTGGTAAGTAGTCGCGCTCAATACTATTACCGGGGAAAACGCCAACAGCCCCACCACGGGCAATGGCAATTCTACCATGCTGAACCTGACGATTTTCATCAGTAATGGTATATTTACTCTTCTCATCCTTTTTCTCTGTTTTAAAACGGTCGATACGTCCTACCCATGTATAGGCTCTATCAAACATTTTAGGCATCGATTTTTCAGGAACTGTTTTAACCAGGGCGAAGCATAATACAATAGCAAGTAATAAGCCTCCGACTAAAATACCTAATTTCAGCAAAGAAACACGACCGATAAACATCATGATGACCACCACCATAAAGAGAATAAAGGCGGTTGAGAAATTATCAAACAAAATCAATGTGCAAATGATCGCCAACATTATGAGCGTATTCCGAAAATACTTCCACTCATCTTTTTTGGCATCTCTGATTCGAGAAATCATATCGGCCGCAACTATGATTACTGATAGTTTTGCAAATTCAGACGGTTGAAATTTGATTCCCATAATCACCAGCCAACGTGAAGCACCATTTTCGCTTACACCCCTGAAAAGTACCCAAACCAAGAGTAATGCCGACAATAACAGCACCAAATAGGCCGTCATTCTTATATATCGCACCGGAATGAGATGCACTACAATGGCAATAATAGCACCTCCGAACAGAAAACCAACGTGACGAAGCATTGGCCCAGCATAATTATCGGCGCCGTATGCCAAAGTACTTGATGCACTGTACATCTCAATAGCTGAAATTATGCACATTACAAAAAACACTATCCATAAAATCGGATCGCCTTTTAGATATTTATTGAATAAATTTTCCATGTTTGGAATTTGAAAGATTCGATATTCTTACTCCTTGCTGCTTCGTCCCGACAAGCTCAGTTACAAATTTCTAACAATATTTTTAAACTGCTTACCCCGATCTTCGTAATTTTGGAATAAATCGAAGCTGGCACAGCATGGCGACAACAATACAGTATCACCTCCATCTGCAGCCTTATAAGCTTCACTTACGGCTGCACCCATCGATTGAACATCAATTATCGTATCCACTTTCCCATCAAAGAAAGTATGCAATGCTTTATTATCCAACCCCATAAAGATTAAGGTTTTCACCTTTTCTTTTACAAGAGCTTCAATTTCAGAATAGTCATTTCCCTTGTCGGTACCTCCTAAAATCAGTACAACAGGCGTTTTCATACTTTGCAATGCATACCAACATGAATTTACATTTGTGGCCTTCGAATCGTTTACAAATCGGATATTTTTCACCGTTGCAACATACTCCAAGCGGTGTTCAACTCCCTGAAAATCCTGTAGAGACTGACGGATATTATCTTTTCGCACATCAACAATCGAAGCCGCTAATCCTGCAGCCATCGAATTGTAAGTATTGTGCATACCTTGCAATGCTAAATCTGATGTTGGCATAGTAAATAGAGTTTTAAGTGATTTAATAATCAAATCTTCTTGCTCAATAAATGCTTTTGTTTTTTCACTTCGCTCAATTGCAAATGGATACATTGCTGATTGAATATTTCGTTTTTCTAATTCTGCCTTGATTATCGGGTCATTTTCCCAGAAAATAAAAGCATCCTGTTCGGTTTGATTTTGAGTAATTTTGAATTTAGAATCAACGTAGTTTTGAAAATTATAATCATAACGATCTAGATGATCGGGAGTTATATTCAATAGAATGGCAATATCAGCTTTAAACTCGGTCATTCCATCCAACTGAAAACTGCTTAACTCCACTACATAATAATCGAACGAAGCGGTAGCTACCTGAAATGCCAGACTATTACCAACATTACCCGCTAAACCAACTTTTAATCCAGCACTTTTCAAAATATGATAAACCAACATGGTAGTGGTGGTTTTTCCGTTACTACCGGTTATACAAATCATTTTTGCATTTGTATAGCGACCGGCGAATTCAATTTCGGAAATAACAGATGTCTTTTGAGCAAGTAACTTCTTAATGATGGGTGCTTTATCGGGTATACCGGGACTTTTAATCACTTCGTCAGCATTTAAAATCAAGCTTTCTGTATGTTGTTTTTCCTCCCACACAATTCCATATTCGTTGAGCATAGCTTTGTATTGCGCTTTTATTTCGGACATGTCCGAAACAAATACATCAAAACCTTCTTTTTTAGCCAAAACAGCAGCTCCCGCTCCACTTTCGCCTGCTCCCAATATTACAATTCTCTTCATCTTTCGAGCCAATTTATCTAATTTTCAATGTAATAATAGTAATCGCCGCCAAAATAATTCCTACAATCCAAAAACGAATAACAATTTTTGATTCGGGCATAGCTTGTAGCGGGCGTTGGAAAATTGCCTGAATACCGGCATTTCCTTGTTTTTGATAATGATGGTGCAAAGGCGTCATCTTGAAAATTCGTTTCCCCTCACCAAATCGTTTTTTGCTATATTTAAAGAACCCTACCTGCAAAATCACCGACAAGCTTTCTACAAAAAACACTCCACACAAGATCGGGATTAACAATTCCTTTCGTGTAAGAATAGCAAATACGGCTATAATTCCACCCAATGTCAAACTTCCGGTATCTCCCATGAATATTTGAGCTGGATAAGAATTGTACCACAAAAAGCCGATAGTGGCTCCAATAAATGCACCGGCAAAAACCAAAAGTTCGCCTGTTCCCGGTAAATACATAATATTTAAATACCCTGCATAATTGATATTACCGGACACATAAGCCAGTATACCGAGTATGACTCCCATAATAGCTGAAGATCCGGTTGCTAAACCATCCAATCCATCAGTCAGATTAGCTCCATTTGAGACAGCTGTTACAATAAAAATGGTTACGATAACAAACAGAATCCAACCATAATCTTGTGCCTTCTCACCAACCGATTTAAATGCATCAGCATAATTAAAGTTGTTGTTTTTTACAAATGGAATTGTTGTTTTAGTAGATTTTACATTATGTTTCGCATAAAGTACGTTTTCAACTCGTTGAGTGGCACCCTTCACTTCAATATTCTCGCGAATTACCATAGTTGGACTAAAGTACATGGTTAAACCAACGATTAATCCCAGTCCTATCTGACCTACAATCTTAAATCGGCCTTTTAATCCCTCTTTATTTTTGCGAAAAACTTTTATATAATCATCCAAAAACCCGATGAGTCCCATCCATACGGTAGTGACAATCATCAACAAAACATAAATATTTGTTATATCAGCTAACAATAAGGTTGGCACCAAAATAGCAATAATAATGATGATTCCACCCATAGTTGGTGTCCCTTTTTTGCTCATTTGACCTTCCAAACCAAGATCGCGAATCGTTTCTCCTATTTGTTTCTTTTGCAAATAGTCGATAATCCGTCGTCCAAACATGGTCGAAAGCAACAATGCCAAGATAAATGCCAATCCTGTTCGGAATGATATAAAGTTAAACAATCGTCCTCCCGGAATATCAAAAATCTGATCTAAATAATGGAATAAGTGATACAGCATATTAATTTACAATTAATAGTTTATAATTTACAATTAGATTCCCTGTTAGGGCACTTTAAAAACATTCTCTAACTACTTCTTTATCGTCGAAATGGTGTTTTACACCTTGTATTATCTGATAATCCTCGTGCCCTTTTCCGGCTACAAGCACCACGTCGCCTGGTTGAGCCAGTGCACAAGCTGTGCGAATAGCTTCACGGCGATCTACAATGGTCAGGCTTTTTGCCTTATCAACCACGTCAAGCCCTGCCAACATATCGTTTAAAATATCCTGTGGTTCTTCAAAGCGCGGATTATCCGAAGTCAGAATAGCTTTCCAGCTACCATTTACAGCCTCACGAGCCATCATCGGGCGTTTTCCTTTATCACGATTACCACCACAACCAACAACGGTAATAAGTCGACCATTGCCCTGAAGAATTTGATTTATAGTATCAATCACATTGGTAAGTGCATCCGGCGTGTGAGCATAATCCACAATAGCTGTATAACCGGCCGGAGAATGCAAGGTTTCAAAACGACCCGAAACAGAATGCAGGGAGCTAATAATCCGCAACACTTCTATTTCATCTTGACCAAGCAAAACGGCAGCACCAAACACAGCCGAAAGATTACTGGCATTAAATTTACCTATAAATGAAACATTTACTTCTCTATCATTCATATCCAACAGCATTCCTTCAAAACCATGTTCCAAAATGCGCGTCTTAAAATCAGCCATCGAACGAAGCGAATAGGTATATTTTTTGGCTTTCGAATTTTGAAGCATAACCAATCCATTCTTGTCATCGGCATTCGTCAAAGCAAAAGCCTCAGATGAGAGTTCATCGAAAAATTGTTTTTTAGCTTTCAAATAATTCTCGAAAGTAATGTGATAATCAATATGATCACGTGTTATATTGGTAAAAACACCTCCATCAAATTGTAATCCGGCTATGCGTCGTTGATCAACCGAATGCGAACTCACTTCCATAAATGCATACTCGCAACCTGCATCTACCATTTGTGCCAATAGCTCATTTAATGCCAAAGCGTCCGGTGTAGTATGCGTCGCCTCTACAGCAACATCATCCACATAATTGCAAACCGTGGAAAGCAGTCCCGATTTATGACCCAGCTCACGAAAAAGCTGATAGAGCAAGGTAGCTATGGTTGTTTTTCCATTCGTACCGGTTACTCCGACCAAAGTCATTTTAGAAGAAGGAAATCCATACCATGCCGAAGCCATTTTCCCCAATGCATCCGAGCTATTATCTACTTTTATGTACGTTACATTCGGAAGAAAATCAATGGGTAATTCCTCACATACTACTGCTACAGCGCCTTTTTCAATGGCGATAGGTATATATTGATGACCATCGGCAGCAGAACCTTTAGTCGCAACAAAGAGACTTCCGGCTTCCACTTTTCGTGAATCAAATTGAATATTTTCAATCTGCATATCGGCACTTCCTACTGTTTTTAGCAGAACAATACCCTGAAGTAGCTCATCTAAAATCATGCTTGTATTTTTTAGTTTTCCAACCGGCTCCGGCATAAGGGACGAAGTCAGTCAGCATTTTTTATTTTATTGAAAACATATTATTATCCGGCTTCCTCTTTGTACAAAAGTTCCGGGGTTAATGCTTTGCGAAACCACTTTACCTCTACCCTGCACCTGAACATTCAGTCCGAGTCTTTCTGCCAGGTAAACCGCATCCTTTGCTCCCATCCCCATCAAATCAGGAACAACATTCTTAGGCACCGAAACTGATTCAACTCTAATTTGTTTATCATCCGAGAATGATTTTACCCAATCCGATGAATTTACACTTATCGGTAATTGCAAATCAGTCATAACGGTAAGCAATGCTTTATAGTACCCAACCTTGACAAATGGTTTCATTGGGAAATTTGTAACGGTGTCTCTTTCATATGTCAAGGCTTTGCGATGCGATTTTAATGCCATGGTTCTTTCTGCCACATTTTTAAACACCGAACCTGACATTTTCCCACCTGATGGATAACCCTTTCGAGGCTCACGAATAACTACGATACAGCTATATTGAGGATCATCGGCAGGAAAGTAACCACAAAACGAAACCTGGTGAGTAGTACCACCACCCTTATACCCTAATGCTCCTTTTGAAATCTGTGCTGTCCCTGTTTTACCGGCAATCCGCACATATTTTGAGCGGACATTGTGAGCTGTTCCCTTTGGTGCTTCCATTACGCCCAATAAGACAGTTTTTATATCATTCAGCGTAGTCGGTTTACAAATCGATTCCTTTATCGTTTCGGTTTCAAATGCTTTTACAATTTGTCCATTTTTACTTATCGATTTTACAAAAAACGGACGAATGTATTTTCCATTGTTAGCAATAGCATTGTAAAAAGCCAATGTATAAATGGGTGGAATTTGAGTTTCATATCCAATTGACATCCAAGGCAATGTAGTAGCCGACCAATAAGCTGCTTTATCGTGAGGATGACGAATACGAGGCGAAGCTGCTCCGGGAATTTCCAGGTTCAATGGCTCATTCAATTTCATATCATACAAACCTTCAACAAATTCCGAAGGATTTTGTCCGTAAGCATTCACTATGGCCCTTGAGATACCGATATTTGAAGATCCGTGAATCGCCTCAGCAAGTGTAATTCTTCCGAATCCGCCTTTATTGGCATTGTGATCTTTCATCAATCTATTGGCAAATGGATAAATACCGTTTCCGGTTTCGATGCAATCGGTTATTTTCACTTTTCCTGCATCCAGTGCTACCATCAGCGATGCCACTTTGAATGTAGAACCGGGCTCAACCATATCCGATACAGCACCATTTTTGTTTTCGGTGTAGGTTTTATCGACATTCTGCTGCATATTCACAATAGCCTTAACCTCACCGGAATGAACTTCCATCAAAATAACATAGCCTGAGCCAGCATCAAAAGATCGCAAACTATCTATCAACGCCTTTTCAGCAATATCCTGCAAATCGATGTCAATGGTGGTGGTAATATCCATTCCATCAATCGGCTCTACCTTAACTGTCTCCATATAGGTATTCGCTACTTTTTGTCGAATAGAAATACCGGGGGTCCCTAACAAATAAGTATTAAACCGCTTTTCAATACCATTTTTCCCACCCATCGATTCATCAGCATAAATATCGCCAATGGTGCGCGAAGCCAGTGATCCGAAAGGTTTTACACGAGTAAAAAGTTCTTTAGTAATAAGTCCGCTTTTATTACGACCCAAGCGAAAAAGCGGCAATTTCTTGAGCTGCTTAAGCTCAGCATACGAGATACGATTAGGATACAGTTGAAGCTCACCAACTTCATTTTTATACGCATCTTTCAACATTTTACGATATTCCAGTGGCGTTTTATCATGCAAGAAACTGGATAAATAGATAGCTAATGAGTCGACATTACTTTTAAACAGTTTACCGCCTTTTTCATGCAAAGCAGGTACCCGTGTATCCATATAGATGTAGTAGGTAGGAATAGAACTGGCCATCAAGCGACCATCACAAGCATAAATATTGCCTCTGTTTGGCTTCACCACAATATCTGCCTTTACATTTTTGGCCGCAAGAGCTAACCAATGATGTCTTTCAACAGTTTGTATTACAACTATTTTATAGATAACCAGCAGAAAAGACAAGCATATAATTACATACACAACGCCAAATCTGAGGACTATATTTTTTCGAATATCTGCCATTATTTCTCTTCTACAGAATCAGCAATTACAATTGGTGGTGTAGATGTTTGCACTAAATCTACTCCACGTGTGTTAATCATATTGAGCACACTGGTTTGGCGACTAATTTTCATTAATTCTGCCGAAATAGTCAGCGACTCATACTTAACGTCCTGGATTTTCTTTTTCAATTCAATCTCCGTGGCAAGTTGCCTTTCGCAAGAGAATCGGTTATCAACATATGCAAACATCAACAATGCAATCATTATCATCAGTTTAGTTTGCTTCTTGAATATTTTTTTCGAAAATATATCACCATTCAAGATGTCACGAACCGTACTCGACTTAATATCCGAGAAATCTTCGCTACCCTTTATGGCTTCAGCCATTTTCTTAAACCACGACATACTTTTTATTTTTTTTCTGCAATACGCAGTTTTGCACTTCTGGCTCGTGGATTTCGCACCACTTCTTCATCAGTTGCTATAATCACCTTATTATTAATCGCTTTCAATGGAGATAGAATATTACCAAAAAAATCTTTTTCCAGTTTTCCTTCAAAATTTCCACTTCTGAAATAATTTTTCACCAATCTGTCTTCCAGCGAATGATAAGTCAGCACTACCAAACGACCTTCAGGTTTCAAAACATCAAAACTCTGTTCCAAAAGCGAGCGTAGCACCTCCATTTCTTTATTCACCTCAATACGCAAAGCCTGAAAAACCCGCGCCATATCTTTTTTCTCCTTCTCTCTTCCAAAAAAAGGTTTCAACACTTCAATAAATGGAAATATTTTGTCGAAAGGTGCTTTGGAGCGGGCAGCTACTATCGTTTTGGCTATTTTGCGGGAGTTATGCAGCTCACCATACAGGTAAAACACATTCGCCAAATCCTCTTCGCCATAAGTATTTAGAATTACAGCAGCCGTAAGCGGCGATTTAGTATTCATTCGCATATCCAATGCCCCATCAAACCGGAACGAAAATCCACGTTCGGCTTCATCAAAATGATGTGACGAAACACCTAAATCGGCCAAAATACCGTCAACCTTTTCGATATTGTGGTAACGCAGGAAATTCTTCAGATATTGAAAATTGCTCCGAACAAAAATAAAACGAGGATCATCCAGCGCATTTTTAATCGCGTCTTCATCCTGATCAAATCCCAGTAATTTACCTTTAGAACTTAAATGTGATAATATCTCAGTTGAATGACCACCGCCACCAAAAGTAACATCTACATAAACGCCATCCGGATCAATGTTCAGCCCCTCTATGGTTTCGTTTAATAATGCGGGTATATGATAAGCTATTTCATTCATTTTGTGAGGATTATGATTTTGAGTATTTTGTCTACAAAATTACTCAAAAATTAGTCAGTTGCAAGCACTTACGACCAATTAATTTAGGAATAAATTACTACTATTTATTCATCATTCTTTCTTTGAGCAACGCAGCAAAATCTACCGGCGACATCTTTATTTGTTCATAACGCGACTTACTCCAAACTGCAAATCGATCGACCATTCCAACAAAAAGCACCTCGGCATTATCTACGCCTATTGCGTGTAAATTTTTCTTCGAAATTAAAACTCTTCCCTGCGAATCAATATCCAACCATTCTGCATCCGAAACAAATTGCATCAACAACAATTGATCTATCGGATTCCACTCATCAAGCTTCGATTTAAAATTCTGTACTTTTTCATTCCAAACCGACTCCGGAAAAAGAATCATGCAATCATTCTCGGCATCCTTACGCATCACGATGCGATCCTTCCCACCTTCCGGCAATATCTTTCGATATGCAGAAGGAATAAAGATTCTTCCCTTTACATCGGCTTTTGCTTCGTATTTACCTATAAATGTTGACATATTGAATCGGGTTCATTTATTCAACGGTAAAAGTAAAGAATAATTTTCATATACCCCACTATTCCCCACAAAATAATTATCAACAATTTATCAAGGATTAAACACGTGTTTTAAACAACTTATCAACAGCTTATCAACTTTATAAACAATAAGAATAAATCGCGTATAAATCTATATAACAGAAGATTACAATTTATCTACCTAATAAAGATGATAAACAATAAAAGTGGGGCAAAAATTCAACATCCAAAGGATTATTTCTCAAACAAAGCAAATGTTCAAATGAGGATCTAGCGAATGACAGTTTGAGGTTTACGCATTTTTTGTACATTTGCAGTCTAAAACAAATCGCATTACTAATGAACGATAAAGGCGTAATCAACATAGACATTGCAAAAGTGCTAAAACAAAAAGCACCAAACACAAAAGTCCCTAAATTTATTGTCAATTACCTTCGAAAGATTGTACACGAAAAGGAGTTTAATGTTTTTTTCAAAAACAATCCCACGCTAAGAAATTTAGACTTTATCGAAGCCGGACTGAAGTATCTGGAGGTTACTATCAGCATAGAAGGCCGCGAAAACCTACCTCCGAAAGGTGGCAGGTATATTTTTGCCAGCAACCACCCACTGGGTGGACTTGATGGCATCGCCACTGGCTATTTAATAGGGAAAGAATACGATGGAAAAGTACGCTTTTTCTCGAACGATTTAATGATGAGCGTCGAACCCTTAAACGAAATGTTTGTACCGGTAAATAAAACAGGATCGCAAGGCAAAGGGCATGCTGAGAAAATGCAGGAACTATATGAGTCCGATAATCATTTAATTACCTACCCGGCCGGCATGTGCTCACGAAAAATTGATGGGAAAATAATTGACCTGGATTGGAAGAAAAACTTTATTAGTAAAGCAATTGAATACCAGCGTGATATAGTGCCGATTTATTTTGAAGGTCGCAATTCCAATTTCTTTTATAACCTGGCCAACATACGTAAATTTCTCGGAATAAAGTTCAATATCGAAATGATGTACCTTGCCGATGAAATGTTTAAACAAAAAGGCAAACATTTTACTATACGAATAGGCAAACCGATTCCCTGGCAAACCTTCGACAAATCGTCGAGTCTATCAAATTGGGCAGATTGGGTAAAAGAGATTGTATACCAAATGGAAACTAAATAATACTAAAACAAAGGAGGCTGCTTCAATGAAACAGCCTCCTTTATTTTAATTTATAAATCCAGCAAACCCTCAGGAAGTTTTACATAGATAATTTTCTTATCATGATCAATCTCCTGAATATACTCCTCACCAGCTGGAATTAACAACTCGTCATTCTTTTTGGGAATTACAAAAAGAATATTATCAGTTGTCTTATCTACTTCCGATATTATGCCTATCAATCCGGCTTCAACATCAATCAGACTAAAGCCTGCAAAATAGTCGAGCTCAATCTCCTCATCTTCCACTTTTTCCAGAAAAGATTTTGGCAAGTAAATGGTCAATCCCATAAATGATCGGGCTTGCTCTTCGTTTATCACACCTTCCAGCTTCAAAAGACCTGTCGTGCTACCTTTAAACCGATATTCATCTAAGAAAAAAGGCACAAAAATCCCCTGAATCTCAAAGATAAAAAATGGAACATCTTCTCTGTCGAACACATCCGAAGAGAATGAAAACGACATTTCACCATTTATGCCATGCGGCTTATTAACTTGTCCTATTGGAAAAATATCGGATTTTAATATCATTGAATTATATTTTTTTCTATTGATGTGAAATTTATTATTGTAGCAACGTTTCTGAATTACAAAAACTAGTTTAACCCCGCAATCAGATTAATAGTCAAAGCCACTACAAATGTATTTAAAACAAAAGACAACAAACTATGAAACAAGGTTATCCTTCGTATTTTTCGTGAAGTAACATTTACATCCGCTACCTGAAAAGTACAGCCCAGACCGAAAGAGTAATAGGCAAAATCGAGATAATCGGGCTCATTTTCTTCCGGGAATACCAACCCGCCAACATATTTGTTGCCATCTTCATCTCTCGAATCGTAATACTCATGCGCATAATGAAACACATAAATAGTGTGCACCATTCCCCACGAAAGAAGTATCCCTAAAATGCAGGAAGGAAGAAATAACACACTCTCACGAATAGTAGAGTCCTTTGAAATAACGATTAGCAATACGGCAAGTAACCCCGACAAAGATGAAATCAAGACCATAAAAAACACAAACGCTACGCTCCCATCATCCTCAGTAGCCTTCTTTCTTATTTGAGGAACGGTTCGTTGATCTATCACAATCCAACTACAAATCAGGAATGTGAGTGAGAATACTATCCAGGACACCATCGCGCGAAGCAAAATGCTTATCTCGTCATTTTTTAATATGAAAAAAGCAAAAAGAGCCAATCCAACACTAATCCCCAAACGAGTAAGGGGATGCATCTGTACAAAAATATTATTTCTCTCCTTCTTTCGTGCTGACATTATCTGTGCTTAGAAAGTAAATTTTATAATCTATAATCCTAAAAATCTATTCTCTAGTCAACTATCGTAACCCAACCATGCGTATCAGGCTCGTCACCGTACTGAATACCGCGCAATTTATGATACAATTTATCAGATATCGGTCCCGGTTTACCATCGGGCGAGAACACATACGATATTTTCATATCATAATCGTCAATTCGCTCAATCGGACTGATCACCGCAGCAGTACCACAAGCTCCCGCCTCTTCAAAAGTAGCCAATTCTTCAACAGGAACAGCTCTTTGCTCCACTTTTAGCCCTAAATCTGCAGCCAAAACCATCAGGCTTTTGTTAGTTATCGAAGGTAATATAGAAGTCGACTTAGGAGTTACATAAGTATTATCTTTTATGCCAAAAAAGTTTGCTGCACCACATTCATCGATATACTTTTTCTCTCTTGCATCAAGATAAAATATATTAGAATAACCCAGCTCATGTGCCTTTTGTCCCGCCACCAGGCTAGCGGCATAATTTCCACCAACTTTGTACTTTCCCATTCCCAAAGGTGCAGAACGATCGTATTCACGCATAATTACAAACGGAGTAGTCTGAAATCCACCTTTAAAATACGGGCCTACAGGAGTTACAAAAACAATAAACATGTATTCCTCAGAAGGCTTTACCCCTACCTGTGGGCCGCTACCAAAAAGTACCGGACGAATATATAGAGACGCACCCGACTCGTAAGGGGGCACAAAACGTTCATTCAATTTCACAGCTTTCAAAACTGCTTCTTCAAATACTTCGACAGGAACTTTGGCCATTAAAGTACCTTCGCTGGAATCCTGCATACGCAAAGCATTGTCTTTCATTCGAAAAATTCGAATTTTTCCATCCTTACCGCGGAAAGCTTTCAAGCCTTCGAACGATTCCTGACCATAATGTAAACTGGTGGCAGCCATATGCAAGCTCAAAAATTCGCTTTCGTGAACTTCCAATTGCCCCCATGCTCCATTGCTATAATTACAACGGATGTTGAAATCGGTTTTCATGTAACCGAATCCTATATTTCCCCAATCTATTTGTTCCATATTGTATCGTTTTATTATTTCATTTGTATTAAATCAAAATCAAAATTGATTCATTTCCCATATTAAAGAGCAAATCGATACTACTCAGATTGGGAATAAAACCAAATCGTTGTTCGAAAACCTGATAATAGGTCTTAAATGATCCTACATCAGTTTCTTTCTTCGGATGAATGCCATTTCTTACATCCTGTACATTTTCATCAAAGTCGACTTTATATTCTTTGGTCAATCGAACATCGACCTGCAAGTCCAACAACTCAAGCATTTTAGTTTGGACTTCAGTATTAAAATCCCACAAAAATGTCCAGCTTTTCTCGTAAAACGGAATTAAATCATCTTTGTAATATTCGAAGAAAGGTGTTGAATTGTACGCCGACTCTATTGAACGCCAATGTTGCAGTTGCCAGTCGCTATGTTCCGAGATGCGAACATCTCGGGTCAACATTCGCGACCCTCTCGATTTTTCAACCGGAATAGTCAAGGCTAACTGCCCGTTTGCTCCTGCAATATTACATCGGTTGCGATACGATTGTTTCTCGTAAAACTCGCAATATTCCAGAAAAACGGTATCAGCTTTTGCCATCGCAGAATAATACTCTACCGGAGCCAAATATGCCGAAGTCAAACAAATATTTCCCATTTTCACCTCCAACTCCCAGCTCTTCTTAGCTCGGAATATTTATCTTTCTGCATTTTTAAAGAACCTGTTCCAACGGATTTTTCCGCTAAACCATCCTTTATCTTTGTCCAACGACAACCAAACCATTACCGGACGACCTACCACGTGATCTTCTGGCACAAAACCCCAATAACGCGAATCGGCTGAATTATGGCGATTATCACCCATCATCCAGTAATAATCCATTTTGAATTGATAAGTTGTAGCTGGTTTACCATTGATATAAATCTCTTTATCTTTCACTTCCAGTTTATTGTGTTCATAAACTGAAATTATGCGTTCATAAATAGGTAAATTATAGGTATTCAATAGCAACTTAGCTCCTTTTCTGGGCACCCAGATAGGACCATAATTATCTCTAGTCCAAGGCTTATGTCCACCAAGTGGAAATACATCCCCCACACCTGCAGGCTCAATGATCATTTTAAGTACACCTTTTACCTGCTTCAATTGCGCACAGGTTTCTTCGTTCAATGGGAAATGGTAAATGGGCAATGAAGCATCAACTCCAAGATGGGTGGTAAAATCGTTATTTTGTTGAATATTCAACATATTTCTATCGTCTACGCTAATGTTCAATTTATCTAACAGATCGTCGGTCAGGCGTGTACCATCTGTTTGTACAAAATAATTAAACTGTATACCCGGAATTTTTTCCTGCGGTTTATTATTTACATACACCTGATTGTCTTTTACTTGCATCCAATCACCGGCAACAGCCACACAACGTTTCACGTAGTTTTCACGTCGGTCAACAGGACGGTATATAATTTCCCCATATTGACTTTTATTATTATTCACGGCATCTCTGCCATACATATAGCAACTGGTATAGTAATCGGGATTCTGCACATTTACAGCTACCGTATCACCTGCAGGGAAGTTAAACACCACAATATCATTATGTTTAATGGTATCCAAGCCTGCCAAACGATGATAAGCCCATTGAGGACTTTCAATAAACGATTTGCAGTTAAGCAGCGGAAAGGTATGTTGCACCAACGGAAACGAAAGTGGTGTATTGGGAACTCTCGGCCCATAACTGGCCTTGCTTACAAATAGGAAATCGCCTACCAACAAACTTTTTTCGAGCGAAGAGCTTGGAATTTGGTAGTTTTGAAACAAAAACGTATTGATAAAATACACCGCCACTAAAGCAAAAACAATCGCATCCACCCAGCCAAAAAATGCCAGCAAAGATTTATTCTTCGTTTTCTTCCACCAAGTCCATGGAATAAAGTGAGTTATAAACGCATCAAAGATGACTGGCAAAAGCAAAAGCCACCAAAGATTACCTACCCAAACTACGAATAAAACATAAATAAGACTCCATATACCAGCCTTAATCCATTGCTTGAGAGGTTTATCGAAACGCGAGAAGTCTTTTTCTGTATCCATGTTTTTTTAATATAAACTGTGAAGTCAATTTCTTGTTAACGACACAAATATAGCAATGAATCCAGTACTATGCAATACACAGTACTGGATTTTATAATTGTTGTGTATATTTAATATATTTATCCATTTAAGCTCACAAACAGTAAAACTCAGTTTTGCGGCAAATTAACCCGGATAATAGTATAAATATTAAAACTTTAGTAAATCCTGCATTCCCAAAAAGCCTTTCTTACCCGCAGTAAATTCGGCAGCAACCACTGCACCCAACGCAAAACCTTCACGACTTTTAGCATCATGCGTAATTTCTATTGAGTCCACCTCCGATTCGTAACGAATGGTATGAATGCCCGGTACCAGTCCTTCGCGAATTGATTTAATTGCCATTTCGGTCGGTTTAGTCTCGATTTCCTTAGCCCAAGCCGATTTCCGATCCAGATTTTCAAAGATGCCTTCAGCAAGGGTAATAGCCGTACCACTCGGAGCATCTAGTTTTTGAGTATGATGCACTTCGGTCATTTCTACATTGTAATTGGGGAATTGATTCATGATGGCAGCCAAATGCTTATTTACAGCCATGAAGATATTCACACCAATGCTGAAATTTGACGACCAAAACAAGGTTTTTCCACCCTCTTCAATCTCTTTCTTCAAAGCAGGAAGTTCTTCCAACCAACCTGTAGTACCCGACACCACAGCCACACCCGATGCAAATGCTCTGCGATAATTGCTCAACGCCACCTGCGGAACAGTAAATTCGATGGCCACATCAGCACTTTTAAATGCTGCCGAGTCAAAATCATCCAAATTATCAACATCAATTACCGACACTATTTCATGCCCACGTCCCAATGCAATTCGCTCAATGGTTTTACCCATCTTGCCATATCCTATTAAAGCTATTTTCATTCAGTCACAAGTTACAAGCTACAAGCCAATGCTGACAAGTACTTAAGTAATTATATTATTTATCATTCAAAATGCACCAATCTATTTAGTGGCACATCTAAGTTTCTTATCAATATTGACCCGTACCTAACAAAACCAAGGTACATGCCTCTTCAACATGAATATCGTTTTGTATCAATAATTCTTCAAATTCAGGGTTTTCAGTACCAGGATTAAAAATGACACGATTTGGATTTAACGCAATTATATATTTATAATATTCAGGTTGAAATTTATCGGAAACGTACATAGTCACCGTATCAATATCCTCGAACTCCTTCATTTCTGTATCTATCGTTTTTCCAAAAATTACTTCCGCACGTCTTCCAATCATTTCAATATCATGTCCGTACGCCAATAGTTTTTCGGCTGCCAAATACGAATAACGCTCGGGATTGCTGCTCGCTCCAATTATCAAAGTTTTTTTCATAATTATTATTTACGCATGTTATTAAAGTCTACTGACTAGATCTTATATTTCTAAATTAACTTTCAACCTTCTCTAAACCAATCAAAGCATTCAAAGATTTCGTCTTTTGTTGCCGTTTGATTGATGCGGATATCACCTACATCCGCCAAAAGAGTGAAATTTATCTCTTTCGAATCGTTTTTCTTATCGTGTGTCATCAACTCAAACAAGTGGTCGTACTGCTGACAGTGAAACTCAAACGAACCGTAGTATTCTTTTATCAAATACTTCAACCGAAGCAATTCTTCCTTAGGAAAACCCAACTTTATATGCGACAAATATAATTCGCACAACAGACCCCACATCACAGCATATCCATGTAGAACAGGGCTTTCAATTTTGTACGACCAACTTTCGAACGCATGTCCAAAGGTATGACCCAAATTCAACGCTTTTCGAATATTAGCTTCGTGCGGATCCAATTCCACAATCCGCTCTTTTATCCTGAAACTATTCAAAAGCAAAGGACGCAACTCGTCCAAATCAAATTTATCAATATCGTATTTCAACACGCTTGCCCACTCCTCTTTGGTGTCGATAAGCGCATGTTTTATCATTTCAGCATATCCCGATCGAAGATTCTCAGCATCAAGCGTTTTGAAAAAATCTACATCAATAAGAACCGCTTCGGCCGGTGCAAAAACACCTATTTCGTTTTTCAACCCAAGAAAATTAATCCCAGTTTTTCCACCGGTGGCAGCATCAACTGCACCCAGCAACGTGGTAGAAACATTGATATACGAAATTCCACGTTTAAATGTAGATGCTGCAAAACCGCCTATATCGGTCACTACTCCTCCTCCAACATTAATCAACAGCGATTTACGGGTAGCACCATTTTCGCTCAAAAATTTCCAGATCACAACAGCCGAGTCAATATTTTTCGTTTTATCGCCACTGGGAATACTAACAATGCGACATTTCCTTAGCTTTTCCAAGCCCATTAATTTAGGCAAACACAGCTTACGGGTTGTTTCATCAGTTAGAATAAAAATACTATCCGCCGATCGCTCACCAATGGCTAAATTTAATTCCGAAATAAAATCCTCACATATCTTTGTAATCGAATGACTCATCGTTTTATTTTTTTGCACACAAAGATACTTAATTCTTCAAAAACTGACGCTAAAATAGTATGTAATATATCCTATTTTTTCTACATTTCATTTTTTGAAACTTATTTCTCTAAAAAACATTAATTATTTTGCTCATATGAATACATGTTCATATATTTGCACAAGATTTTAAAACGCACAGAAAGAAATGGATATAAACAAAATGAACGACGCAGCGTACACGCTCAGAGCAATTTCGAACGGCACCCGCTTGTGTATAATTTCGCTACTATCGGAGCAAGAAGAGCTCAACGTATCGCAACTGGTAGAACAACTGCAATGCGAACAATCGCTACTTTCACATCACCTTACCGACATGCGGGCGAGAGGAATTTTGAACTGCAGAAAAGAGGGCAAAAACTGTTACTACTCGCTTAAGAACAAACAAATAGTACAAATTATAGAGTGCATACGCACTTGCAATTGCGTCTAAAAAAAAGCAAAACAATATGAAAGAGTTTTTAAAAAAGCACATCATAAAAATCATAGCCATTTTACTGGGTGGTATCGGGGGCTTTAGCTACTACTATTTTATAGGCTGTGCGAGCGGCACCTGCCCTATCACTTCCAATCCATACATTAGCATTATTTACGGGGCAGTACTCGGCTATTTATTCTCAGATATTTTTAAAAAGAAGAAACATGAAATTGATTAAAAAATACTTATCTAACTGGAATATCGCACGAACAATCCGGATTGTTTTGGCTATTTTCCTAAGCATTTCGTACTTCTACAACAGGGAATCGATCTATTTATTCGGTGCATTAGTGCTATCGGCACAGGCAATATTCAATTTAAGTTGCCCGGGTGGAAGTTGTGCCACGAATTACAACAAAACAAACAGTCAGGTAATTAAAACTGAAAAATACGAACCTAAAAAACAAGATTAAGATGGAAAGTACATTTTTAATATCCACTTCGGGATGCATGACTTGCAACAATCAGGTGCTTAAAACGTTGGGAGGATTGCAAGGTATTTTTGGAGCTGAACTGAACAGAATAGACGGCAAAATAGTCGTTTCTCACACCGATGAAGTTACGCGCGACAACATTTCCAAAACCCTTACTGAGTTGGGGTTTTCGTTATCTGACATCAATCAGGAAACAGCGCACGACGACCCTTCTATTTGGGGCTGTGCTCTCTAATAAATTATAAAATATAAAACATTCAAAAACATTATATGAAAAAGATCGTTTTTGCAAGTGTATTGCTTGCCTTTACCTTTTCGGCATGCGCCGGAAAAAATAACGAAAAGAAATCAGAAGAAATAAATCAACAAAAAGAAATAAAAAAAATGGGAACAATTCACTTAACCAAAGCAGAATTTTTATCAAAAGTAGCAAATTATGAAGCCAACCCTACAGAATGGAAATATTTAGGCGACAAGCCTTGTATTATCGATTTCTACGCCTCATGGTGCGGACCTTGCAAAACAATTGCACCTATTTTGGAAGACTTAGCCAAAGAATACGATGGCCAAATCTACATCTACAAAATAAACACAGAAGAAGAACAGGAGCTAGCTGCAGCATTTGGCATTCGCAGCATTCCTACCATTTTATTCTGCCCAATGACCGGTGCACCACAAATGGCTCAGGGAGCTTTACCAAAAGATGCATTTAAACAAGCAATAACAGATGTACTATTGAAAAAATAAACATTCATATTTACCCTCTGTACAATCTGGATTCCATTATTAAAACTACTGAAAAGCAGTTTCAATAATGGAATTTTTTGTTTCAACGAATCCCATTGGATCATATAAAAATGACCTTAAAACAACGCGACAACTGGACAAAAGTTAATGTATTAAAATTATTTGACAAAGAATTAAACTCTTTACAACCTTCACAGTCAAAGAAGCATAGTAAAAATAAAAATTCACCTTAAAAAAAAACAGCATGAAAAAGTATTTAAAATTGATTTTAGCTTCTGTATTCATTTTCAGCATGACTGCCACGGCACAACAACAAACACCACCTCAGGGTCAATTTGGAATGAGACAACAACTTTCGGCCAAAGAACGAGCTGAAAATCTGGCTAAAGATGTAAGTTTGACAGATGCCGAAAAAGCAAAAGTAGAAGCCGTTTATGCAAAAAATGACACCATCTTCACTAAATTCAGAACTGAAGTAAGCAGAGACAGCCCCGATTTCAGAGAAAAGTTCAAAGCACTACGCGATGCACAAGATGCAGATTTATTAGCAGTTATTGGAAAAGAAAAATTTGAAGCCTTCCAAAAGCTACAAGCGGAACGCCGCCAGAAGAGAATGAATAACAATTAAATAAAGAACAAATGAAAAAGTATGGAATGTTAGTAGTGGCTTTTGCATTTATGCTCAGTCTAAGCGCAATCGCCCAGGATCAGATGCCGCCAAAAGGCGAAAGAGGTCCGAAAAAAGAATTTCGTCGGGGTGATAAACCGCAACCTACTGCCGAAATGAAAGCCGATCGACTGGCAAAGCAACTGAATTTAACGGATGCCGAAAAAGCAAAAGTAAAAACATTGTTTGAATCGCAAGACGCCAACCGTCTGAAAAAGCAAGCTGAAATGAAAAAAGCGCATGAAGAAATGAAAGCGAAATTTGAAGCCGAACGCAAATCACAGGACGCCGAACTACAAAAAATTATTGGAGCTGAAAAGTTCCAGAAACTTCAGGCAACACGTGCCGAACGTTTTGAGAAAATGAAACAAAGACGCGAACATGTACCGGAACGCACTCCGGAACATGCTCCTGAACCTCCTGTTGTAAAATAAGAAACGACCTGCAATTACAAAGAAAAATCCCGCCGATAAGTTAATCGATGGGATTTTTTTTGCAGGGAACAATTATACTATTGTTTCATTATTTCTTGTTGATGACGAACAGACTCTTCGTGAATAGCTACCAGTACTGTTTTCATAAATTCACCATCCATGCCCATCTTTTCTGCCTGCGAAACGCGATTTTGCAAAATCTCATCATATCGTTGCGCTTGCAAAATAGGCATATTGTGTTCTTTTTTATAGGTACCGATTTCGTTCGAAATACGCATACGACGAGCTAATAACTCCAACAAGCTATCATCCAACTCGTCGATTTGACGACGTAAAGCAGTCAGACTTTCAGTACTTTGCGTCATATCGCGAATAACGATGGTATTCAGGATAAAATCAAGAACAGCCGGTGTAACTTGTTGTGCTGCATCACTCCATGCTTTTTCGGGATGACAGTGCGATTCAATGATCAATCCATCAAAGTTCAAGTCCATGGCTTGTTGACAAAGTGGTGCAATCAATTCGCGTTTTCCACCAATATGACTTGGGTCGCAAATAATAGGCAAGTTAGGCAATTGACGGTGCAACTCGATAGGTAGATGCCATTGCGGTAAATTGCGATAAATCTTCTTATCGGAAGTACTAAAACCACGGTGAATAGCTCCAATGCGACGAATACCTGCATTGTAAATACGCTCAATAGCACCAATCCATAAATCCAAATCGGGATTTACAGGGTTTTTAATCAATACCGGAATATCAATTCCTTCCAAAGCATCAGCAATTTCCTGTACTGCAAAGGGATTTGCCGAAGTACGAGCGCCAATCCAAAGAATATCTACATTGTGAGCCAAACATTCGCGAACATGTTTTGCTGTAGCAACTTCTACGGCAGTATACATACCGAATTCCTTTTGCACTCGTTGCAACCAAGGTAAACCTTCAGCTCCAACGCCTTCGAAACCACCCGGTTTAGTCCGCGGTTTCCAGATTCCTGCACGGAAAATTTTAATTCCACGAGCAGCAAGTTCTTTTGCTGTTTGCATTACTTGTTCTTCGGTTTCCGCACTACACGGGCCAGCTATTACGAGAGGACGTTTTGTGTCAACTCCGGGCAACAAAATTGATTCGAGTTCCATATTTTTTTTAGTTATCAGTTGCCAGATAAAGCCTTCGAAAGACTATTATCAGCAAGCTATTTATATTTATTATTCTATTTATTGTTTTGTTATATTCTACTCAATGCTTCTTCTAACATTGGTTCGGGACAGCAAAGCGAAATACGCACATATCGGTTTCCTTTATCTCCAAAAATGAATCCCGGGGTGATAAACACGTTTTTGCCGTAAAGGATTTCATCGGCAAGTTCGCCTGAATCTTTATACCTGTCAGGAATTTTTGCCCAGAGAAACATACCTACCTGTTTGGTATCGTATGCACAATCGAGCGCATCCATTATTTTACAAGCCAACACTCTACGACGAGTATACACCTTATTCATTTCGGCGTGCCACTCTTCCGAATTTTGAAGAGCCGCAACAGCCGCCACCATCATGGGTCGAAACATTCCCGAATCGACATTCGATTTCACTTTCAATATCCATTGCACAAACTCAGCATTAGTAGCCAGCATAGCCATACGCCAACCTGCCATATTGTGCGATTTGCTCATGGAATTCATTTCAATACAAATATCCTTAGCACCTTCAACCGATAAAATACTTAGCTTTTCATCATTCAGAATAAAACTATACGGATTATCGTTACAAATCACAATACTGTGTTTTTTCCCAAAAGCCACTAACTTTTCATATAACTCTACCGAAGCATTTGCACCCGTTGGCATATTTGGATAATTGACCCACATTAGTTTAACGCTGCTCAGGTCCATTTGTTCTAAAGCCTCGAAATCCGGTTCCCAGTTATTGTTTTCGTCTAAATCGTACGAAACAATATTGGCTTCGCAAATTCGGCTTGCCGAAGTATATGTTGGATAACCCGGATTTGGTACTAAAACACTATCGCCCGGATTGACAAAAGCCAGAGTAATATGTAAAATACCTTCTTTAGACCCGATTAAGGGTTGTATTTCAGTGGCTGGATTCAACTCCACGTCGTACCATTTTTTATACCATTGAGCAAATCCATTGCGCAGTTCGGGGATACCAACATAGCTTTGATAGCCATGCGTATTTGGTTTTTGAGCTTCGGCGGCAAGCGCTGCAATAGTTTGTTCGGATGGCGGCAGATCGGGATTACCAATACCCAGATTGATAACATTCTTGCCTGCTGCATTCATTTCGCCGACCTCGCGCAACTTGGCGGAGAAATAGTATTCCGATACGGAATTCAGGCGATTGGCTGGTTGTATATTCATTTTTACTTCGTAATTATTTACTTCTTCAATTAAGCGACAGGTGTTGCCGCTTCTTTGTATTCACCTAATATTTGAAAATCTTTGGTCAATGGGATAATGGCTTCCAGCGATTGACGATATCGGGTATAATCATTAAATGTAAGATTGATATAGAATTGATATTTCCACTCTTCGCCAATAATTGGCAATGATTGGATTTTAGTCAGATTGACATGGTAAAAGGACAATATAGAAAGCACCTTTGCTAAACTTCCCTCTTCATGAGGCAAAGTAAAAACCAACGATGATTTGTTCAACACAACACCTTTAGTAAGCTCTTCAGCCAACTTGGGCTCAGCAATAATTAAGAACCTGGTAAAATTGCGCTTGTTCGTTTCAATTCCTTTTGCAATTATTTCCAAGCCATATTTTTCGGCAGCCAACGCACTACAAATAGCACCGCGACGGGTTAATTTATTATCAGCAATATCTTTGGCCGACAAAGCCGTATCTTCACTTTCGATTGCTTTAATATGTCTGTGTCCATCCAAAAAATCCTCGCATTGCATTAAAGCAATAGGGTGCGAGTATACCTCATCAATATCTTCAATTTTCTGCCCCGGCAATACCGCCAGATTATGTTCGATACGTAATTTATGTTCACCTATAATCATACAGCCACTTTCGCGGAGCAAATTGTGGTTTTGCAACAAACTACCGGCAATGGTATTTTCGATAGCAACAATACCCAGCAACGAATCATCATCGGCCAAAGATTGAAACAATTCCTTAAAGGTGTTGCATGGAAGTATATCTATTTCCTCACCTTGAAAAAACTCTCTTGCTGCAATCTCGTGGAAAGCTCCACTTACACCCTGAATGGCTACTTTTTTCATTTGTTCTTAATTTGTAGTAAAAAAAAATCCTGCTCGTTGTAGAGCAGGATTTTCATGTATTTTCTATTAATATAGCGTTTGTTTTTTACATAAAGAATTCCTGCTCTCACTTACTAAAGTAAAAGTAAAAAAAGAAATATGTAAAAAATCGATTGATCATAAAATGGTGTCGTTTATTAAGACAGTGCAAAAGTAATATAAATTCTAATAAATACAACCAAATTGATAATAAAAAGTTCGAAATTATTTCAATTTATCAAACAACATATTGAAGTTTTGAGTCTGAATAGAGAATAATCTGCCAAAGCCATCCCAAAAATCTGAATCCGAATCGAATACAAAAAAAAGAGAAACTATAAAAAAACAATCTGCACTGTACGTATTAATATAATGTAGACTCTTATTAAAAACCGGTAACAACGCTAAAGCCCATTTTGTTTTAAAACCTACTCCCAATATTTAGAATTATTAACTATTAATGTCATCTATTTGTGCGAAAAGGACATTTTTTTAAACCGTATTGTATAAATGATAGGCTTATTATTTGTAAATTTGCGCCTTGAACAAAAAAAAATCTGTCAGAAATGAATAAAATTGTCAGTAAAGAATATTTTTCGGCTAACGTAATAAAGTTTGAAGTTGAAGCACCTCTGATTGCAAAATCGAGAAAAGCCGGTCACTTTGTGATGGTGAAAGTTGGTTTAAAAGGAGAACGCATTCCGCTAACAATTGCTGATGCTGATTTGCAGAAAGGCACAATCACTTTAGTTGTACAAAAGATGGGCGTATCGTCGTCGAAACTTTGCGCTTTGGAAGCCGGCGAATTTATTACTGACATGGTTGGTCCATTGGGGAAAGCTACTCATATCGAGAATTTTGGAACTGTAGTTTGCGCCTGCGGTGGTGTAGGAACAGCACCTATGTTGCCTATCGTGGCAGCATTAAAAAAAGCAGGAAATCGTGTTATCACTGTAATTGCCGCCCGCACCAAGGATTTAATTATCCTGGAAGAACAAATGCGCTTACACTCCGACGAGGTAATTGTAATGACAGACGATGGTTCATATGGCACGAAAGGTTTGGTTACCAATGGCGTTGAGTCTGTCATCAACCGCGAGAAAGTAGACCTGTGTGTTACCATTGGCCCGGCAATTATGATGAAATTTGTAAGCCAATTGACAAAGAAATATGAAGTTCCAACGCTTGCGTCGCTCAACACGATAATGGTAGACGGAACAGGAATGTGTGGTGCCTGCCGTGTGAGTGTAGGTGGAAAAACAAAATTTGTTTGCGTTGATGGTCCTGAATTTGATGCTCACAAAGTGGATTTCGACGAGATGCTTATGCGTCTTGGAGGATACAGAGATATTGAACGCGAAGAGAACGAGCAGTATCAATCAACATTGAACAAATAGTAACCGAGTAAACAATACAATATAATGAATCATAGCGAAGAAAGAGCACTTGCATGGCGCGAAGAGTTGCGCAAAGCAATGAAAGCCAAAGAACGTACCGATATACCACGGGTTCACATGCCTGAATTGAATGCAGAATATCGCAGTCATAGCAGATTAGAAGAAGTAAACTTAGGTTTATCGGCCGAGCAAGCCATGAATGAAGCTAAACGCTGTCTGGATTGCGCTACCCCAACTTGTATGCTGGGTTGCCCGGTAGGAATTGACATTCCACGCTTCGTAAAAAACATAGAGCGGGGCGATTTTCAGGAAGCTGCCAAGACATTGAAAGAAACTTCTGCTCTACCGGCCGTTTGCGGCCGTGTTTGTCCACAGGAAAAGCAATGCGAAGGACAATGTATTCACTTAAAAATGAAAAAAGAAGCTGTTGCAGTAGGACATTTGGAGCGTTTCGCTGCCGACTATGAGCGCGAAAGCGGTAATATCTCTGTCCCTCAGGTAGCAGAAGCTAACAACATAAAAATAGCAGCCGTTGGTTCCGGTCCTGCCGGACTGGCTTTTGCCGGCGACATGGCCAAACTGGGCTATGAAGTGGTGGTTTTTGAAGCGTTACACGAAATTGGCGGCGTATTGAAATATGGTATCCCCGAATTCCGTTTGCCAAATGAAATTGTAGACGTTGAAATTCAAAACCTGCAAGCCATGGGCGTGCATTTTGTAACTAACTGCGTGGTAGGAAAAACAATTACTATCAAAGATTTGGAAGACGATGGATTCAAAGGAATTTTTGTAGCCAGTGGAGCCGGGCTTCCCCGTTTCATGGACATCAAAGGTGAGAATTTAGTCGGCGTAATGTCATCGAACGAATACCTGACCCGTGTAAACCTTATGGACGCTGCCAATCCTGATTCGGACACTCCGGTTTTCAAAGGAAAAAAGGTAGCTATCATTGGTGGTGGAAATACGGCTATGGACTCTGTTCGTACAGCTCGCCGCCTGGGTGCCGAACGTGCCATGATTGTTTATCGTCGTTCGGAAGAAGAAATGCCGGCTCGTTTGGAAGAAGTAAAACATGCAAAAGAAGAAGGTATTGATTTCCTTACACTACATAACCCTATCGAATATATTGGCAACGAACAAGGACGTGTGACTCACATGTTGCTTCAGGTGATGCAACTGGGCGAACCGGATGCTTCAGGCCGTCGTTCACCGGTTGAGATTCCCGGAAAAACGGAATTGATAGAGGTAGACGAAGTGGTAGTAAGTGTGGGTGTATCGCCCAATCCGCTTATTCCACAGTCGGTGGAAGGCCTGGAAGTTACCAAATGGGGAACTGTGGTAGTAAACAATGACACCATGCAATCGGCAGTGCCAATCATTTTTGCCGGTGGCGATATTGTGCGCGGTGGTGCAACGGTTATCCTTGCCATGGGAGATGGAAGACGTGCTGCTAAATCGATGGACGAATGGATTAAAGGCAATGCATAATTTATAATGCACAATTCATAATTAAAAATGCGCTTCTCGATATATATCGGGAAGCGCATTTTTCGTATAATAAACCTCAGAAATTTATCAATCCCCAAAAAACAGTCCATTCCCAAACCGGGAAAGCCCGCCGAAAATGATTTTGCCCTTTCCCGGTTTGGGAATGGACCACGGAAATCTGACTGGTTAAAACCCTGTTAGGGAAAGGCTGCCGGAAAATTCGTTGGTTAAAACCCGATTCGGGAAAGTTTGAGCTGAACTTGGTTAGTCAAAACCCTAACAAGGAAAGGTCGACGGAATTTTCGGACGGCAATTCCCTATTAGGGTAGAAAGAACAAAAAATTATTTACAAAAAATTCGCACAGGCAAATACTAATACAGAATAACCGGTTAGTACATACACGTCAATGCCACTTCGACAAAAAAATGACCTTTTCGGATCAGAACATTTCGATCTATTGAGAAATCAATTCACCTTCCAATTTCATTAAAAGAAAGCTCTATTATCAAAAAGTATAGTTTTAATGTCAAATTTCGCAATAATAATATTGAACCTATAAATATCTTTGCCTTGCTAAATAGCACAATAAAATTAACCGTATCGAAATAAAGGAAAACTTGTTTATCCTTTGTCAAATATTAAAACAAAACAAAGCAAAAATGAAAGACGAACAAATTCAAAAATCTTACGATTTAGCAGTAGCTCAATATGCTACTATCGGCGTTGATGTAAACAAAGCCATCGAACAAATAGATAATCTGCCTATCTCACTGCACTGCTGGCAAGCAGATGACGTAACCGGTTTCGAACATTCTGACGGAGCGCTGACAGGTGGTATTCAGGCAACAGGTAACTACCCTGGTAAAGCACGTTCTATCGACGAACTTCGTGCTGACATCGACAAAGCAATGGAATTGATCCCCGGTGATCACCGCGTAAACATCCACGCTTTTTATGGCGATTTCGGTGGCGTATCTGTTGACCGCGACCAAATTGAACCAAAACATTTCCAAAGCTGGATTGACTGGGCAAAAGAAAAAAATTACAAACTGGATTTCAATGCCACTTGTTTTTCTCACCCTAAATCAGCTGATGGCTTTACTCTTTCTCATCCTGATCCTGCTATTCGCGCATTCTGGGTAGAACACGTTATCCGTTGTCGTAAAATTGCTGAAGAAATGGGCCGTCAGTTAGGTTCAAAATGTATGCATAACATCTGGATTCCGGACGGATCGAAGGACGTTACAGTAAACCGTCTTCAATACCGTGCTAATTTGAAAGAATCGTTGGATAAAATCTTCGAATACAAAACCAATGATGCATATATGTTGGATTGTATCGAAAGTAAAGTATTCGGTATTGGTGTTGAAAGCTACACTGTAGGTTCACACGAATTCTACATGGGCTACGGCGTAAAAAACAACGTTACCGTAACTCTTGACTCAGGTCACTTCCACCCAACTGAAATTATTTCAGATAAAATCTCTTCATTGTTGCTTTTCTTACCTGAAATCATGTTGCACGTAACCCGTGGCGTACGTTGGGACAGTGACCACGTGGTAATTCTGAACGAAGAATTAGTGGCTATTGCACAAGAAATTGTTCGTGCTGACGCCTTAGACAGAGTTCACGTTGGGTTGGATTATTTCGATGCTTCTATCAACCGTATCGGTGCATATGTAGTTGGTGTTCGCGCTACTCAAAAAGCATTGTTGCAAGCGTTATTGGAACCAATCGCAAAATTGCGTGAGTTCGAAGCAAAAGGACAATATTTTGAACGTATGGCCTTATTGGAAGAAGCTAAAGCAATGCCTTGGGGTGCAGTTTACAACTACTATTGCGCTAAAAAAGGAGTTATTGTTGGCGACGCATATATAGCTGATATTCAACAATACGAAAAAGACGTTACTTCTAAACGCTAAATAACTAACCACAATAGGACAATCGTTTCAGGAAACAATTGTACCTATTGTGGTTTTTTCTGTTAAATCTAATCAACAATTGCAATTATTGAATTGTAACTAAAAAAGAATCATGAACACTATAATCGGACTATTGATAATAGCTTTAGGCAGCATTGGGCAATCAAGCTCTTACGTGCCTATCAAAAAAGTAAAAACCTGGGCTTGGGAGAGTTTTTGGTTGGTTCAGGGAATTTTCGCATGGATACTATTTCCATATTTAGGCGCGCTATTGGCTGTACCGGAAGGACATTCGCTGCTTGAAGTCTTATCAGCAGGCCATGGCGCTGCGTATACTGCATTGTTTTACGGCGCACTTTGGGGCATCGGCGGATTAACCTTTGGATTAAGCATGCGTTACCTTGGCGTAGCACTGGGTCAGTCGATTGCACTAGGAACCTGTTCTGCTTTTGGAACATTGATTCCTGCATTAATGCTGGGAACAGATTTATTTACAGGAAAAGGACTTGTTTTATTAATTGGTGTAAGTATTGCCATTGCGGGAATTGCTGTTATTGGATACGCCGGAAGTTTGCGCTCGCAAAACATGACCGACGAACAAAAAAAGGCAGCCGTAAAAGATTTTGCATTGGGAAAAGGACTCTTAGTAGCTCTGTTGGCAGGGGTAATGAGTGCTTGCTTTAGTCTTGGACTTGAAGCTGCCGAACCTATTAAAACAGCTGCCATTGGCTTAGGAGCACAATCTTTATTTGCCGGCTTACCTGCTATCTTAATTATTACCGTAGGTGGATTTATTACTAACGCAGTGTATTGTTTGTTCCAAAATGTAAAAAACAATACACTGAAAGATTACTTCGGTGTACCGGGTGGTGTATTTATCAACAACGTGCTGTTTTGTGCATTAGCAGGTATCCTTTGGTATTCGCAATTCTTCGGATTAGCGTTGGGCAAAAGTTACCTGACCGAAGGTAGTGTAATGATGGCCTTTTCGTGGAGTATACTTATGTCGCTGAATGTTACGTTCAGCAACGTTTGGGGAATCCTTTTGAAAGAATGGAAAGGTGCAGGCTCAAAAACAGTCGGTGTATTGGTGCTGGGTATGCTTATCTTAATTTTCTCGTTGATCTTGCCAAATCTTTTGTAAGATTCAATAATTCAACAAAGCATTCGGAGGATGTAGCTTAAGGGCTGCATCCTCTTTTTATTTTTATACCATTTCGATGAATATTCCACAATATCACAGCATTTTAAGTCAAAAGAACTCGTTTTGTGTATTTTTAAAACTGGCGACTATTTTATTGAAATAATTTATCCTTATATTTGTGCAATAATACATGAACAGCACAAAATAAGACACTCACACATACATGAATCACAAAGAAATCAATCGAAGTGTAAATTACATGGTGACTTCCGAAGAGGATGAACTTTGGGGATTAACAGTTACTACTGTCGGACATCAGACCATCACTGAGAACGACAGCTATCCACCTAAAAACCATCCTCTGGGATATTATTTCAATGTTGACAAAGGACGTATTCTGAATGAATATCAATTATTATACATCACCAACGGAAATGGTGTTTTTACCTTTGGCAACAACAAACAGTCATGTTTTATCACCGAAGGAAAAATGTTTTTTCTAATGCCTGGAGTGTGGCACACCTACAAACCGCTCGAGAACTCGGGCTGGAACGAATACTGGATTGGATTCAAAGGCGATATTATTGAAAAAATAGTGACCGAAGGATTCTTTCTGAACAGAGCTCCTGTATTTAACATCGGGCTAAACGAGCGAATCATCGATTTGTACATGAAGGCAATAGAAATTGCCAACGAAGAACGTGCCGGCTACCAGCAAGCACTTTCGGGGATAGTGATGCACATTTTAGGGTTAATGTATTACCGCGACAAAACGCGCGATTTTGAAGACGAAGAACTTATCAACAAAATAAATAAGGCAAAAGTGGTGATGCGCGAATCGGTATACAAGAACATAACAGCCGAGGAAATAGCGAAATCACTAAACATTTGCTATTCAGGATTCAGACGTGCTTTCAAAGAATTTACCGGCACTTCACCTTCCAAATACATGGTAGAATTAAAACTCAATGAGGCAAAATTACTGCTGTCCACCACTTCACAATCAGTAAAGCAAATTGCCAACACGCTCAATTTTGACAATCTCGATTATTTCCCCGTATTTTTTAAAAAAAGAACCGGATTTACACCCAGCGAATACCGCTGTAATGCGGATATAAAATCAGTGGACGACTAGTTATTGGAACAAACAATCCGAAAACTGCTCTTAAACATAAAACCGACAAGCTGTTGTGTGATAAATTGTGCCTATTTTTACAGCACAGTTCAGCACAGCAGTATATTATGAAAGACATCAAATTTTCGCACTCTACTTCAAAAATAAAATCCTTGGCCGATGGCATTAGTTTGTCTATCATGCAGGGAAATTTAAAAGCCGGCGATAATTTGCTTTCCATAAACGAAGCCAGTGCGTTGCATAAAGTTTCACGCGATACGGTTTTCAAAGCCTACAACGAACTCAAAAGACGCGGACTGATTGACTCTACACCCACAAAAGGATATTTTGTAACCGGCGAGGTGAACCACGTTTTGTTGCTCCTGGATACTTATTCTTCCTTCAAGCAAAATCTTTATCACAGGTTTGCAGCCAACTTGCCCGAAAACTTTAAAGTTGATTTAATTTTCCATCAATACAACGAACATCTTTTCGAAACAATAGTCCGGGAAAGTATTGGAAAATACAGCATGTACGTGGTTATGAATTTTTCGAACGATCAGTTTTCCGACACATTAAAGTCCATTCCTGTCAACAAACTTTTATTGCTGGATTTTGGCAACTTTGAGAAATCGGATTTCTCGTATATCTGTCAGGATTTCGACGAGTCCTTTTATCAATGTCTCGTGCAGGGGAAAGAACTTTTGAGCAAGTATAAAAAGTTAGTTTTCGTTTTTCCGGAAGAGGTTTGTCACCCCGCAAGTGCACTTCACTATTTCACAAAATTCTCCGTCGACCATCATTTCGACCACGAAATTATAAGAAGCGAAGCCAACTGGAAAGGCGTAGAACCGGCAACAGTTTATTTTTGCATCACCCCTGAAGATTTAGTGAAGATAATCAAAGATGCAGATGCAAAGAAACTCGAGATAGGGAAAGACATTGGTCTGTTGGCATATAACGACGATCCGGTACTGGAAGTTATCAAGAATGGTATTTCAGCTATTAGTATCAACTTTGGTTTATTGGGTGAGAAAGCCGCCCATTTCGTCACCAACAAAGCTCCCATTCAAGAATACTTACCTACTGAGCTGATAATGAGAAATTCGCTCTGATTTAGCACTATTTTTTTATCAACATATCAGCACAGTTCAGCACAACAGAAATTCATAACAACAATTACATAAAACACTTAAAAAAATCATGAAAGCAGGATCATTATCGGGTGAATTTCCGACAACCGGAACTACCCAACAACGGAACATTAAAACAGGAAGACTTCAGGGTGACAATCCTAAAATAGGCATTCGTCCCACTATCGACGGTCGCCAGGGCGGTGTGCGCGAATCGCTCGAAGAACAAACCATGACCATGGCAGCCAGTTTGGCCAATTTTCTTTCGTCATCTCTTAAGTACAGTGATGGCACTCCGGTAGAATGCGTAATTGCCGACACGACCATTGGCCGCGTGGACGAAGCCGCAGCTTGTGCCGAAAAATTCAAGAAAAAAGGCGTGGCCATAACTATTACAGTAACTCCTTGCTGGTGCTACGGCAGCGAAACCATCGATATGGATCCACACACCGTAAAAGCAGTGTGGGGTTTCAATGGTACCGAACGCCCTGGCGCAGTTTATCTGGCTGCAGCATTGGCAGGACATAACCAAAAAGGCTTGCCCGCATTTGGCATTTATGGTCACGATGTACTCGATGGTGGCGACACTTCTATTCCGGCCGACGTTCAGGAAAAACTGTTGCGCTTTGCCAAAGCTGCTATTGCAGTAGCTTCAATGAAAGGTAAATCGTATCTATCTATCGGATCTGTTTCGATGGGAATTGCAGGTTCTATCGTCAATGCCGATTTCTTTCAAGAGTACCTGGGCATGCGTAATGAATATGTCGACATGAGTGAAATCAACCGTCGCGTACAGCTGGGTATTTTTGATCCGGAAGAATTTAAAAGAGCGATGGAGTGGACAGAAAAGAATTGTAAATCGAACGAAGGTGAAGACACCAACGAAGCTGACAAAAAGAAATCGCGAGAGCAGCTGGATAAAGAATGGGAATTTGTCGTAAAAATGACCATCATAATGCGCGATCTGATGATTGGAAATCCGAAGCTTCGTGATTTAGGTTTTCGGGAAGAGGCATTGGGACATAACGCCATTGCCGGAGGATTTCAGGGACAACGCCAGTGGACCGACTTTATGCCAAACGGTGACTTTGCCGAAGCAATACTAAATACCTCGTTCGATTGGAACGGTATTCGCGAAGCATTCGTTATGGCAACTGAAAATGACTCGTTGAACGGTGTAGCCATGCTGTTCGGAAAACTGGTTACGAACACTGCTCAGGTATTTGCCGACGTACGTACCTACTGGAGTCCCGAAGCAGTTGAGCGAGTTACCGGATATAAAATGGAAGGTCTAGCAGCTAATGGTTTAATTCACCTCATCAACTCCGGCTCAGCTGCTTTGGACGGAAGTGGACAACAAACTATCGACGGAAAACCCGCTATGAAACCATATTGGGAAATCAGCGAAGAAGAAGTACAAAAAACATTGGATGCAACCACCTGGTATCCGGCCGACTGTGGCTACTTCCGTGGTGGTGGTTTCTCTTCTAAATTTATTTCAAAAGGAGGAATGCCGGTAACCATGTCGCGTATCAACCTGATCAAAGGCCTCGGGCCGGTGCTTCAGATTGCCGAAGGCTGGACAGCAGAACTCCCTGCAGAGGTTCATCAGGTATTGGACGACCGAACCAACAAAACATGGCCTACCACCTGGTTTGCCCCACGCTTAACCGGCGAAGGCAATTTCCATGATGTGTATTCGGTAATGAATAACTGGGGGGCTAACCACGGCGCATTCAGCTATGGACATATCGGTGCCGATTTGATTACACTGGCTTCCATGTTACGTATTCCGGTGTGTATGCATAATGTCGACGAAGCAAAAATATTCCGTCCAAGTTCATGGGCAGCATATGGTATGAACATGGAAGGTGCAGATTATCGTGCTTGCCAAACCTACGGCGCATTATATAAATAATGAGAAGGTTATAGTTGCGAGTTACAGCGTTATGAATAGAAAAGTTGACCAAATGCAAAAAAAATATCATAAGCTGTAACTCGTAATTTGTTACTAAAATCCGTTTATCAAAAAGTGAAGTTATAATATCAAATTTCACACGAATAATAAGGGATGTATCAATATCTTTGTGCCTACTTTTTAAAATAATATGAAAAACAAATCATTCCTAGCATTCGACCTGGGTGCCACTAGCGGGCGCTCTATCCTTGGTACAATTGAAAACGGACGTCTTCAAATGAAGGAGCTTACCCGTTTCCCAAACCAGATTCTTCAAATCGGAGATCATTTTCACTGGAACATCTATTCTTTATTCGAACATCTGAAAGCAGGGTTAGTAGCTGCAAAAGAAGAAGGCGTTGAAATTACTTCTATAGGTATAGATACCTGGGGGGTTGACTTTGCTTTACTGGCAGAAGATGGCACTATCCTTGGAGCTCCTTACGCTTACCGCGATCCACACACCGTTGGCGCACCTGAAAAATACTTCGAAATAATTTCCCGCGAAAAAGTATACGACCTCACCGGAATTCAGGTAATGAATTTCAATAGTTTATACCAACTTTTTGCATTAAGTCAGGCCAACAATTCATTATTGAAAGCTACCAAAGAAATTTTATTTATGCCGGATGCATTGGCATATTTACTCACCGGAAATAAAGTAGTTGAATATACCATTGCTTCTACTTCACAGATATTAAATCCACGTACCAAAAAATTCGAAGCTGAATTACTCGAAAAAGCAGGCGTTTCTCCTTCTATTTTGGGCGAAATAGTTATGCCTGGTCATCTAATCGGCACGTTGCGCGACGATTTGGCAGAAGAAAGCGAATTGGGTAAAATCAATGTTGTGGCAGTTGCCGGACATGATACCGGTGCAGCTGTTGCAGCTGTTCCCGCATCGAACGAAAACTTTGCTTACCTTAGCTCAGGAACCTGGTCGTTAATGGGCATTGAAGTAAAAGATGCCATTATCAACGAAGAGACTTCGAAATATAACTTCACCAACGAAGGTGGTGTAGAAGGCACCACCCGTTTTCTGAAGAACATTACCGGAATGTGGATTCTGGAACAATGTATGAAAGAGTGGAAAAAAGAAGGTATCACTTATGCGTACGAAAAAATTGTGCAAATGGCCGATACGGTTGCTCCGTTCCAGTCATTGATTGACCCTGATCACACTTCGTTTGCCAGCCCGGGCTGTATGACCAAAGCTATTCAGGATTACTGCGCAGCGTCCGGACAAAAAGTACCTCAAACTCACCCTGAATTCGTTCGTTGTATTTTCGAAAGTCTTTCGCTAAAATACCGTTACATTCTTGGTTTACTGAAAGGTATGGCTCCATTCCCAATTGAAAAACTGCACGTAATTGGAGGAGGTTCAAAAAATCCATTATTAAATCAATGGACTGCCAACTCTATTGGCATACCTGTAGCAGCAGGACCTTCGGAAGCAACCGCTATCGGAAACATTATGCTTCAGGCCAAAGCCGCAGGTTGCGTAGAATCACTATTGGAGATGCGTCAGATCATAGCCGATTCTGTTCATATTGACGAATTTGCTCCAGAGAATCCCGAAGTTTGGGCTGAAGCTTATAAAAAGTTTCTAGCCGTAACAAAGCTTTAAAAAATCACTAATTACACCTTAAAAAAAATCAAAATCTAATATGGCTTTAGTAGTTATTCTGCCTAAACAAGGGCAATCGGTTGAGAGTTGTATCATTACCGAGATAAAAAAGAAAAAAGGAGATACCGTAAAAAAAGGAGAAGTCCTATTTTCGTACGAAACCGATAAAGCTTCGTTCGAAGAAGAATCGCCTGCCGATGGTGTGGTACTTGAATGTTTTTACAACGACGGTGACGAAGTACCTGTATTGTTGGATATGATGGTTATCGGTCAGCCCGGTGATGATTATGCAGCATTACTTCAGGGAGAGGTAAGTGGCAAGGAGCAAGAGGTAAGTACAACGAAAGCAGAAGGACCTGCAAAGATTGAAGTTGTAGCATCAACCAATCAACCAGTCAACCAGTCAGCCTTCATTAGCCCACGCGCTAAAAACTTAGCCGAGAAAGAGGCTTTGAACGCAAGCGAATTAGCCGGCTCAGGACCAAAAGGGCGTGTGATTGAAAAAGATGTATTAGTCGCTTTGGAAAGCCGTCCGAAACTAACTCCATTGGCTAAAAAAATTGCATCCGAAGAAGGTGTTCAGCCACAAGGTACAGGCTCTGGCCTTGCCGGAACTGCGAAAGCTGCCGATTTACTTCCACCTCCTGCTAATGCAATTTACGGAGTGGATTATGAAGACAAAAAACTTTCGAATATGCGCAAGTTGATTGCAAAAGCAATGCATTCTTCGTTACAAAACTCAGCGCAACTTACTCACCACCTGGGAGCCGATGCACGTAATATTCAAAACTTACGCAAGAAAGCCAAGAAAGCTTTCGAAGCAGGAACATTATCTGCAAATCTTACCATCAACGATTTCGTTTGCTTTGCAGTAGTAAAAGCATTAAAAAAATTCCCGAATGCCAACTCACATTTCTTAGGCGAATCGATGCGTCTGTTCAACAAAGTTCACCTCGGACTGGCTGTTGATACTGAACGTGGCTTGATGGTTCCTGCTGTGCGTAACGCTGACGATTTATCCATTATTGGGTTGGCCAATCAACTGAAAGAAGTCGCTAACAGCTGCAAGAAAGGTGCGATTTCACCTGAATTACTATCTTCGGAAGCCGCTACATTCACCGTTTCTAACCTTGGAGCCTACGGTGTGGAAATGTTTACACCGGTTATCAATCTGCCACAAGCAGCTATTTTGGGCGTGAACACTATTGTTCCCCGTCCGAAAGATTTGGGTGATGGCGTTTATGGTTTTGTGCCTTATATCGGACTTAGCTTAACCTATGACCACCGCGCATTGGACGGCGGCGAAGCAACACGCTTTTTGAAACAGATTGCCATTGAAATTGAAACATTGGAATTGGATATATTTTAAATAAACCACCCCTAATCCGTCAGCTAACGGAGAGCAGAGTTACTTTTGTCTCTGAATAATGGGTAGGAATCTTATTTAAATCAATATCTTTGTTTATTCAATATAAACTTCAAAATCGCACTTTGCCAAAAGTCCCCTCCAGGGGGTTGGGGGTCGGTTGATAAATCTTTAAATTATGTTTGACTTAATTATAATCGGCGGTGGTCCAGCCGGATATGTGGCTGCAGAACGTGCAGGACATAAAGGACTTTCAGTTATTTTATTCGAAAAGAAAGCAATGGGTGGAGTATGTCTCAACGAAGGTTGCATCCCAACTAAAACCATGCTTTACAGTGCAAAAACATACGAAAATGCTTTGCACGGTGATAAATATGGCGTTTACGGTGACAACATCCGTTTCGACTATGCAAAAATTGTAAACCGCAAAAATAAAGTGGTTCGCAAACTGGTTGCAGGCGTTGAAGGTAAAATGAAAATGCACCATGTAACCGTTGTAAAAGGTGAAGCCACGATTGTTGGTCGCAGTCCGAAAGGCGTTGAAGTGACTTGTGGTGGCGAAACTTATCTTGGTACAAACTTATTGATTTGTACAGGTTCTGAAGCATTTGTTCCACCTATTCCGGGATTGGCCGAAGCAGGTGACATCATCCTCACCAACCGCGAAATTCTGGATTTGAAAGAACAACCAACATCATTGGTGGTTATCGGTGGTGGAGTTATCGGGATGGAGTTTGCAAGTTTTTTCAACAGTTTGGGCACTAAAGTAACAGTGGTGGAAATGCTTCCCGAAATTTTGGGGAACAACGATTTCGAAATTTCTGCCATGCTTCGCGATATTTACAGTAAAAAAGGAATTGAATATAACCTGAATGCCAAAGTAGTAAAAATCGATGGCAACAAAGTTGTTTTTGAAAAAGACGGAAAAACGGAAACAATCGAAGGTGATAAAATTTTGGTCAGCGTGGGTCGCCGTGCAATTACAAAAGGGTTCGGATTGGAAAATCTGAACGTGGAATTGTTCAAAGGCGGTATCAAAGTAGACGAAAAAATGCGGACCAACGTACCGAATGTATTTGCGGCCGGCGACGTAACCGGATTCTCGTTATTGGCTCATACGGCCAGTCGTGAAGGCGAAGTGGTAGTAAACAATCTCACAGGAAGAGCTGATGTAATGCGTTACAACGCTATCCCGGGCGTAGTTTACACCAACCCTGAAGTAGCCGGTGTTGGCGAAACAGAAGAATCAGCAAAAGCAAAAGGTATTGACTACAAAGTAGCCAAGTTACCAATGGCGTATGCCGGACGTTTCATTGCCGAAAACGAAGGTGGCTCAGGACTTTGCAAAGTGTTGGTCGGTGCAAAATACGGCGAAGTAATCGGTGTTCACATGCTGGGTAATCCTTGCAGCGAAATGATTTACGGAGCATGCATGGCCATCGAACAGGAAATGACACTGGCGGAAATGGAAGAAGTGGTATTCCCACACCCAACCGTTAGCGAGATATTTAAAGAAACGATATTCGCGTTTTGATTTGAACGCAAATTTCGCAAATGAACGCGAATTTTTCTTTGCAAAACTTAGTGTTCTTTGCGGTTACGTAGGAGATTTGGAAAAACCGAAAGGTTTTTAAACTATGTGTTTCTATGCCTTTTCTTTTCAAAATAAAACTATGTGAACTATGTGTCTAATGTGGTTCTATTTAAACTAATAAATCGTAATACAAACAATCAATACTAACTACTCTTACTCCCCTTTAGGGGTTGGGGGTCATCTTAAATCATAATACAATGCCAAAAGTACAGCACATTGATCCGGTAGAAGCACGCAAACCGGGTTTTGTAGAATTTCAACCGATTCCGGTAAATCAATATCAAAAAACCGTCAAAGACGAAAAAGGTAATTTTACCAACGAAGAGTTCAAAGCCATTTATCACGATATGGTGTTGATTCGCGAGTTCGAAACCATGATCAACCTGATTAAAACGGTTGGTGCATACAATGGAACTTCGTACAATCACCCCGGTCCTGCTCACTTGTCTATCGGACAGGAATCGGCAGCAGTTGGTATGGCCTGGACATTGACCGTTGACGACTATATTTTCGGTAGCCACCGTTCACACGGTGAAATCCTTGCTAAAGGGATGTCGGCTATCCACAAATGTGACGACAAGTATTTGACGGAGGTAATGGAATCGTTCTTCGACGGAGCCGTACTAAACGTTGTAAAAAAAGATTTTACAGGTACCACCAAAGAATTGGCTCGTCGTTTCCTCGTTTACGGAACATTGGCCGAAATCTTTGCGCGTGTAACCGGTTTCAACCGCGGATTGGGTGGTTCTATGCACGCTTTCTTTACACCATTTGGTGTTTATCCGAATAACGCCCTGGTAGGTGGATCGGGTGATATTGCCGTAGGTGCTGCATTGTACAAAAAAATCAACCGTCAGAAAGGCTTGGTAGTTGCCAATATTGGTGACGCTTCAATGGCTTGTGGTCCGGTTTGGGAAGGTATTACTTTCGCTTCAATGGATCAGTTCCGTCAGTTGTGGGAAGGCGATATGCAAGGTGGATTGCCAGTTATCATCAACATTATGAATAACCAATATGGTATGGGCGGACAAACTGCCGGCGAAACCATGGGTTATGACGTTGCGGCTCGTATTGGTGCAGGTGTAAACCCTGAGCAAATGCACGCTGAGCGTGTTGACGGTTACAATCCGTTGGCCGTTATCGACGCTTACAAACGCAAACGCGTTATTCTTGAAGAGAAAAAAGGTCCTGTTTTATTGGACGTATTAACATATCGTTATAGCGGTCACTCACCTTCGGATGCGTCTTCGTATCGTACCAAAGAAGAAGTGGAAGCATGGGAAGCGCAAGATTGTATCGCTTCTTTTGGAAAACAATTGATTGAAGCCGGCGAAGCTACGCAAGCTGATTTGGATGCAACATGGACTGATGTGAAAGCATTGGTGTATGATATGTTCCTGAAATCGATTGACGATGAACTTTCTCCACGTATGACCAATGCTCAAATCATTGGCGACATGATGTTCTCGAACGGTTCAGTTGATTCAATGTCGACTGCAAAACCGGATGTTTTGATGCCATTGGCTGATAATTCACGTGTAAAGAAAATTGCCGCGAAAGAACGTTTTGCTTTTGATGCTGATGGAAAACCTTTCAGCAAAATGAAACAATATCAGTTGCGCGACGGTATTTTCGAAGCCATGATGGATCGTTTCTACAAAGATGCATCGTTGGTAGCTTACGGTGAAGAAAACCGTGATTGGGGTGGAGCGTTTGCCGTTTATGGCGGTATGACTGAGGCACTTCCTTACCACCGTTTGTTCAACTCGCCTATCGCCGAAGCGTCTATCGTGGGTACTGCCATTGGTTACGCCATGTGTGGTGGCCGTGTAGTTCCTGAAATTATGTATTGCGACTTCCTGGGTCGTTGTGGTGATGAGGTGTTCAACCAAATGCCTAAATGGCAATCGATGAGCGGTAACGTATTGAAAATGCCTATCACATTGCGTGTATCGGTAGGTTCAAAATATGGTGCACAGCACTCGCAGGATTGGACTTCGTTGGTGACTCAAATCCCAGGATTGAAAGTTTGTTTCCCGGTAACTCCTTACGATGCAAAAGGTTTGATGAACTCAGCTTTGCAGGGAACTGACCCTGTAGTTTACTTCGAAAGCCAGCGTATTTACGAAATTGGTGAGCAATTCCACAAAGGCGGTGTTCCTGAAGGTTACTACGAAATTCCATTCGGTGAGCCGGACGTAAAAAAAGAAGGAAAAGACATAACATTCCTAACCGTTGGTCACACATTATATCCTGCTTTGGCTGCTGCTAAAGAACTGGAAGAAAAATACGGCTTGAGCGCAGAAGTTATCGATGCTCGTTCGTTGGTGCCATTCAACTACGAACAAGTGGTTGCTTCGGTAAAGAAAACAGGTAAAATCATTGTGGCCGGCGACGCTTGCGCACGCGGCTCGTTCTTGAACGACTTTGCAACTAACATCAGCACCCTTTGCTTCGACTATCTGGACGCTCCGGTTTGTGTGCTTGGTTCACGTAACTGGATTACTCCGGCCTTCGAACTAGAAGATTCATTCTTCCCACAAGTTAGCTGGTTCCTCGATATGATCAACGAACGCATCCAACCACTGGCAGGTTATGTTCCCGGTCAGAACTTTACGGACGCTGAGTTTATCCGTCGCTCGAAGCTTGGAGTGTAATCTGAACATTACTATTCGGAGTGCGACTCCAAGTCGCACCCCGAATAATATATAATAAACCACAAAGGCACTAAGTACACGATGATCCACGGAGTTATTTGGTGCCTTAATTGATAAATTTAGTCTTCGGGCTGAAAGCCCAAAATAGCCTAGCCCAATGGCAACGTCCTGAAAGGACAACGCCTTGGGGAAGAAATGAAAGAAATCAATATGCGTCCTGAAAGGGCAATATATAAAAACGCATTGATTCAAAAATAAATCGTTCTCGAAATTTTGTGAATGGTTTTATGTTGGGCTTTCAGCCCGCCAAATATGTCGGTATGATATTTAACCCAAGGCGTCGCCCCGCTGGGGCTTTACCATTGGGCTAGGATATAAAGGGCTTTCAGCCCGAAGAATTGAAGGCACGATGCAAAACTAAAATTTAGAATTATGTCACAATCTCTATCAAAATTGTATGTTCACGCCATTTTTCATATCAAACACAATGACAGTTTGATTAAACCTGAAAATGACAAAGAATTATACGCTTATATTGGTGGACTTGTGAAATTGTCAAAATCAATTCCAGTGGCAATAAATGGAACGGAGAATCATGTTCACGTTTTGTGCGTTATGTCCAAGAATATCTCTTTGGCAAGCTTGTTGGAAGAAATAAAAACCAATAGCAGCAGATGGATTAAAACATTGGGACCACATTATCGTGAATTTGCTTGGCAAGGCGGGTATGCAGGATATTCAGTAAGTCAATCCAAGGTTAGCATTGTGCAGAAATACATTGAAAATCAGAAAGAACATCATAAAACGCAAACTTTTCAGGAAGAATACATTCAATTTTTAAAAGAGAATGGGGTTGATTATAAAGAAGATTATTTATGGACGTAAATTATAACGATATATATGAAAATTTCTAAAGTAAACGCACACCTCCATACACCTTACTCGTTCAGTGCATTCACCGAACTGAATCAGGCGCTGGATATGGCTGTTGCCGAAGGCGTAAAAGTGGTTGGTATCAATGATTTTTACAGCACTGCCGGCTACAACGCATGGGCGACAGGCTGCAAGGAACGCGGATTGTATCCGTTGTTCAATATAGAATTTATCAGTCTGAACGAAGCCGACCAAAAAGCAGGTCTGCGTGTGAACGATCCCGGAAATCCAGGTCGAACCTACCTGAGCGGCAAAGGGCTTTCGTATCCTTTCCAGTTGGCAGAGCCTTTTGCTACCCAATTGGCGGACGTAACCAATGAAGCCAATGCACAGGTTGAAGCTATGTGTGGCAAGGTAAATGAAATTCTGGCTGCGAATAATGCCGGTTTTACACTTGACTTCGAATGGATTAAAAACGACCTGACCAAAGGTTCTATCCGCGAACGCCATTTAGCCAAAGCATTGCGCCTGAAAGTGTACGAAGCTTGTAATAACAACCCATTGGATATTCGTATCTTGTTTCACAAACTTTTCGGAGGAAAAGAATTGAAGTCGGAAATCAACGACATTGCCGGAGTGGAAAACGAAATTCGTGGCAACTTGCTCAAAGCAGGTGGTGGCGCTTTCGTCCCCGAAGATCCAAAGGCATTCTTGCCTATGCAAACTGTTTGCGATATTATCGTGGCGGGTGGTGGCATACCAACGTATCCTTTTTTGGCCGATGACGCCAAAGGTGGTTACACCGATTTCGAAGGTGATTTGGAAAAAGTGGCTCAGCAATTGACCGAACGCGGTTTCCATTCGGTAGAGTTTATCACTACCCGCAACGGTGTGGAATTGTTGGAAAAATATGCCAGTTATCTGCACGACCAGGGCTTTGTGGTAACATTCGGTAGCGAGCACAATACGCCAGCTATGGAACCGATTGAGCTTTTTGCGCGTAACAGCACACCACTTACCGAACGTTTATTGCAAATCAACTACGAAGGTGTTTGTGTGGTAGCGGCTCATCAACATTTGGTAGCACAAGGCTTGCGCGGCTACGTGAATGCCAACGGACAAGCCGATCGCAGCAAACGAGCTGAGTTTATTAAGCTGGGAGACGAATTAATTAACCCCTAACCCCTAAAGGGGAACTATGCAAGTTCGTCTTCATAATTCCGTAAATAAAAATAAATTTCAAATGAATAATTCAGATAATAATACTCGCTCCACAACTCCCCCTTCAGGGGGTCGGGGGGTCATTCAGGATCTTATTACAATATCGCAATTCTACGGCCGTGATAGCCGTTTCGTAATTGCAGGCGGTGGAAATACATCGTACAAAAACGCAGAGAAAATCTGGGTAAAAGCCAGTGGTTCGTCGTTGGCAGCAATTACCGAAGACGGTTTTGCGGTACTTGATCGTGCCAAACTGAACCTTATGTCCGACAAAGTGTACAGCGCTAATGCTGCTGAGCGTGAAGAACAGGTAAAAAATGATTTGGCCGATGCAACCATCACCAAAGGCAAACGCCCATCGGTGGAAACGTCGATGCACAATGTGATTGACTTCGCCTTTGTGGTACACATGCACCCAACATTAGTAAACGGTTTAATGTGCGCGAATAACGCTCAGGCTGACTTGCAAAAGCTGTTTGGTGCCAAAGCATTATACATCGAATACACCGATCCGGGTTACGTGTTGTTCAAAAAAGTGGAAGACGCTATCAAAGCTTTTCGTGCTGAGGACGGTGCTGAACCTGCTGTTATCTGGTTGCAAAACCACGGAATATTCGTGGCTGCCAATAGCATTGAAGAAGTGAAGGTACTTTATACCAAAGTGCTTGATACACTTGAAAAAGCGGTAAAATTCCCTGTCCCTAGCGAAGAACGCGCAACTTGTAGTTGTACAGAACAAATACTTCCTGGTATTCGCATGATACTTTCTGCCGACGGTTTGAAAACCCTGAAAGTACGCAAAAATGCATTGGTAAAACATTTCTACGATACCGAAGAAGCCCAAGCCAAAATTGCTAAACCGTTTACTCCGGATGCGATTGTATATTGCAAATCGAACTATATTTTCCTCAACGACGAAGAACCTGAAGCCGTATTGGCTGAGGCTGCGAAACAAATTCCGGCTTTTACAGCCAAGTTTGGTTATCAGCCAAAGGTAATTCTGATAAAAGGAATCGGTTTGGTGGCTGTTGGCGATAATGCTGCTCAGTGCGACATTATTTTGGACGTGTTTGAAGATGCAATGAAGATTGCTTATTACGCCGAATCGTTTGGTGGTCCTCACCCAATGACGCAAGCGCAAATCGACTTTATCGACAACTGGGAAGTGGAAAACTACCGTCGCAGTGTGGCAGCAGGTGCATCAGCCGGTCGTGCAGAAAATAAAACCATTATCGTTACCGGAGCTGCACAAGGCTTTGGCGAAGGAATTGCTCGTTGCTTGTTGCAACAAGGCGCTAACATTGTGGTGGCCGATATGAACGAAACGGTTGGACGTGCTACTGTTGAGCATTTCAACACCTTGGCAAAAAGCAACCGCGCCATCTTTGTGAAAACCAACGTTAGCGAAATCCCAAGCATCGAAAATCTCGTTCACGAAACCATTTGTAACTTTGGAGCTATCGATACGTTCATTAGCAATGCAGGTGTTTTGCGCGCAGGTGGACTGGACGATATGACACCAGAAGATTTCGAATTCGTAACGAAAATCAACTATAACGCTTATTTCTATTGCACCAAAGTGGTTAGCCGCGTAATGAAGCTGCAAACCAAATACGCACCCGAGTATTATGCCGACATTATTCAGGTAAATTCCAAATCGGGATTGCGTGGTAGCAAGGCCAATTTTGCCTATGCCGGTGGTAAATTCGGCGGCATTGGTCTTACTCAGTCATTTGCATTGGAGTTGGCTCCATTCCGCATCAAAGTAAACTCTATTTGCCCGGGCAATTTCTACGAAGGGCCACTATGGAGCGATCCCGTTAATGGCTTGTTTGTGCAGTACTTAAATGCAGGGAAAGTACCCGGTGCAAAAACCATAGATGACGTGAAAGCATTTTATTTAGCACAAGTACCGTTACAAAAAGGCTGCTCACCAGAGGATGTTACCAAAGGTGCCCTTTATCTGATAGAACAATGCGGCGAAACCGGACAGGCATTGCCAATTACCGGTGGACAGGTGATGCTTTCGTAAGAAAGCAAGGAGTAAGAGCTAAGAAGGTAAGTAATTTGCCCTTATCTCAAAGTTCTAAATCCTATTTTTATTAAACAAACAATTATACAATAAGAAGTTAGCAGCACAAGGTACTTACCTCTTACTCCTTGCCTCTTACCACTGAATTATATGAAAACAAAAGCAATCCGTTTATATGGCAAAAAAGATCTTCGCTTAGAAGAGTTTGAATTGCCTCAGATTAAAGACAATGAAATATTGGCGAAAGTAGTTTCCGATTCGCTGTGTATGTCATCATACAAAGCAGCTACGCAGGCTACCGACCACAAACGTGTTCCGAACGATATCGCCGTAAATCCAATTATCATCGGCCATGAATTTGCAGGAGAATTGGTACAAATCGGTGCGAAATGGGCTGATAAATTTAGTGCAGGAGATAAATTCTCTATCCAACCGGCTTTGTATTATGAAGATGGTCCTGTGGGCGTGTTGAGTGCACCGGGTTACAGCTACCAACATATTGGTGGTGATGCAACTTATGTGATTATCCCGAACGAGGTAATGGAAAAAGACTGTTTGCTGGCTTACAAAGGCGAAGGTTACTATCCGGCATCATTGGCCGAACCGCTTTCGTGCGTGATTGGTGCTATGCATGCCAACTATCACACTACTCCCGGAAGTTATGTTCACAAAATGGACATTGTGGCTGGTGGTAAAATGGCTATTTTGGCCGGTGTTGGTCCTATGGGACTGGCCGCTATCAATTACGTACTTCGCCGCAACGACCGCAAACCATCTATTTGTGTAGTTACAGATGTAGATCAGACACGTCTTGATAGAGCAGCGCAGTTTTACAGCGTTGAATTTGCGGCTTCACGCGGTATTGATTTACGCTATGTAAACACAGGCAAAATGGAAAATCCGGTGGAAGACTTGAGAGCCATTACAGGAGGTTATGGTTACGATGACGTTTTTGCTTTCGCACCTGTAAAACCGGTGGTGGAACAAGCCGATGCTATTCTGGCATTCGACGGTTGTTTGAACTTCTTTGCCGGTCCGAGCGATCCGAACTTCAGTGCCATGTTCAATTTCTACAACGTACACTATGCCTACACACACGTAGTAGGTACCAGTGGCGGAAATACCGACGACATGGTGGAAGCCCTCGATATGATGTCGAAAGGTCTCGATCCTGCCGGATTGGTAACGCACATTGGCGGTTTAGGAGCTGTTATTGAAGCAACTAAACATTTACCTGAAATTCCGGGTGGAAAGAAATTGATTTACACACACGTAGATATGCCATTGACACCAATTTCTGACTTTGCCAAACTGGGCGAAACGAATGAAGTGTACAAAACATTGGCCGAAATGTGTGACAAAAATCTGGGTTTGTGGAGCGTAGAAGCAGAAACTTTTTTGTTGGCAAATGCTGATAAATTGTAAAAGAAACAACCTTTCCTGAAAGTTTCGACTGTAGGGAAAGTTTTGGTATAAAGTTTATTTAAATAAAAAAAAATGAAACAGTTAGATGTTAACTTAATGCATCCGAAAGAGCAGATTAATGTGATTATCGGACGTATTTATCGAAGTGGTATGACTACTACTTCAGGTGGAAACATTTCCATTAAAGATGGAAACGGTGATATTTGGATAACGCCTTCGGCGGTTGATAAAGGATCATTGACAGTGAAGGATATTGTGTGTGTAAAAAAAGACGGAACAGTAATTGGCCTACATAAACCATCGTCGGAATTTCCATTTCACAAAGCTATTTTTGAAGCCCGTCCTGAATTGAAGGCTATCATTCACGCTCACCCACCCGGATTGGTTGCATTTAGTATTGCCCGCGTTGTTCCTGATACCAGTATCGTTCCACAGGCTCGCAAGATTTGTGGCGAAATTGGCTTTGCACCTTACGGCTGTCCTGGAAGTGAAGATTTGGGTAAGAAAATTGCCAACGAATTCAAAAACAAAAAATACAAGGCTGTTATCATGGAAAACCACGGAGTAGTACTTGGTGGAACTGATATGATGGACGCTTATCAACGTTTCGAAACGCTCGAATTCTGTTGTCGTACCATTGTAAACGCTGGTCGTATTGGTCAGGTAAATACATTGACCGATGAACAGATCTCAAAATATTTGAATCATTTCCCAAAGAATATCACACCGTTTATGGATGTTGAATATCCATCCGACGAGCGTGAAATCCGTACAGATATGGTAAATATCATTCGTCGTGCCTGCGATCAGGGATTAATGATTTCCACTTATGGAACCGTTTCAGTCCGTTGGAAAGGCGATGACTTTTTGATTACGCCACGCGACGTAGCGCGTTGGGATATTTTACCAAAGAATATTGTTCAGGTTAAAAATGGTATGGCTGAAGCCGGCAAAGAACCAAGTCGTTCGGTAGCACTTCACCACCGCATTTATCAACTGAATCCGCATATCAACTCAATCATTACCACTCAGCCAACCAACCTAATGGCACATGCGGTAAGTCACCAAAAATTTGATGTACGTACCATTCCTGAAAGTTGGATTTTCTTACAAGATGTACCGTCTATTCCGTTCGAAAGCTTGTACACAGACACCGAAGATATCGCTCAAATGTTCGCCAAAAACCGTGTAGTGATTGTTGAGAATGATTCGGTAATTGTTACAGGTAATAAACTGATCAATACATTCGACTACCTCGAAGTGGCTGAATTTTCGGCAAACTCGTTGGTAATGGCTTCGTCAATCGGACCGCTTCAACCAATGGGTGATAAGGAAATTGATGAATTGCGGGTGGCATTTAATGTAAAATAATTAGACCCCCAACCCCCTAAAGGGGGCTTAAGAGATTGCGTCCGGTTGATTTATTCAATCGGACGCACTTTGATATTTATAATAATAAACTAACCAATAGCCCCCATTTGGGGGTTGGGGGTGAATAGCATGCAAATCATATATTCAACATCCAATTCGCCATCTTTCAATCTGGCTGCCGAGGAATTTCTTTTCTCCGAACGTCAGGATGACTTGTTGTTTCTGTATGTGAATAATCCAAGTGTCATTATTGGTTCAAATCAGGCCATTCGGAATGAAGTTGATTTGGAGTTTTGTGCCCGACACAAGATTCAGGTAGTACGGCGAATGTCGGGAGGTGGAGCTGTTTATCATGATAAAGGAAATCTCAACTACTGTTTTATTTCCAATAAAATGCCACTTCAACCGGTACTCAGTTCGGATTTTATATTGCCAATTATAGAAGTACTTTCGGCTTTGGGGATTCCTGTAAACATAGGTAAACGGAAAGATGTGTGGTTAAACGGCGAATATAAAATCTCCGGTACAGCATCACACATTGGTAAAATGCGCAAACTGCATCATGGTACTTTACTGTATGATGCTAATCTCGAAGCACTTGAAAACGCACTCTACTCCAAAACAGTAGATGCAACCATAAAAGCCATCCCTTCAGTACGAAGCACAGTAAAAAACCTGCGAGACTGGTTCGGGGAACAAGGGCAATTTACACTCTGTGCAACGGATTTTTTTGAGTTTCTGGTTAAAAAGCTGACAATTTACTTTCAGCAAGAAAGATATTCAGCACTAACGAATATTGAAACAGAAAAGATCAGTGAATTGGCTGAAAAAAAATATATGTCAGAAGAATGGACATATAAAAAATAGTGTATTTCCGCTGGCATTTTTAACAACTATTTTAAATATGAGTATCAATAGAATTATTTTAAATAAAACGTCCTATTTGGGGGCGGGAAGTCGTGCTGTTTAGAATTGTACAAAATAGCATTTTTGATTCGACAGTAATTAAATCAATTATATGAAGGAGGCTGACTCAAAACAAAAATTGAGTCAGTTTCCTTTTTTTGTATATTTAGTATAAATCTAAATTAGACATCCGTCTAAAAAACAGTGTTTACGATTAAAATGTTATCTTTGTAGTCTGTTTAAAAGAAAAATGTAATTTAAATGAAAGGAAATGATAATACAGCAGTGCTTCTAATGCATTGCCCCGACAGACCTGGAATTTTGGCCGTTGTTACCGAGTTTATTAATCAACACAAAGGAAATATTTTATACCTGGATCAATATGTAAACCGCGAAGAGAAGGTGTTTTTCATGCGTGTGAAGTGGGAACTAGATAATTTTCAAATCCCTAAAGATAAAATTGAGGAGTATTTCGAAACATTGATTGCGACACGATTTGATGTCGAATTCAGACTTTATTTTGCTGATACAAAACCCCGTATGGCAATTTACGTTTCAAAAATGTCGCACTGTCTCTACGATTTACTGGCTCGTTATGCCGCCGGCGAATGGCATGTAGAAATACCATTGATTATCAGCAATCATCCCGATATGGAAAGCGTGGCAAAACGTTTTGGCATCGAATATCATATTTTCCCGATTACAAAAGAAAACAAAGCAGAGCAAGAAGCACTACAATTGAAATTGCTTAAAAAACACAATGTAACTTTCTGTGTATTGGCACGCTACATGCAAGTTCTGTCAGCAGATTTTATTGACCACTTTCCCAATAAAATCATCAACATTCACCACTCGTTTTTACCTGCATTTGCCGGTGCAAAACCTTATCATGCAGCTCACCAGCGTGGCGTAAAAGTAATTGGTGCAACCAGTCACTACGTTACAAGCGATTTGGATGCAGGACCAATTATCGAGCAGGATGTGACCCACATTTCGCACAAAGACACTGTTGAAGAATTAGTAAAAAAAGGACGCGATTTGGAAAAAATCGTTCTCTCACACGCTGTTGAGAAACACATTGAGCGAAAAATTCTGGCCTACAAAAACAGAACCGTTGTATTTCAATAGTCTGAATCTTTCATTTATGTCATTCACTACAAAACAAGAATCGTTCATTCGAATCTTGTTTTTGTTTTCTTATACATTACCGTTTAGTTCTAACATTTAATAAGAATGGAAGTTACTCGTTTATTTGACTTATTGGATAATTACTTAGAAAAATATCCCACACAAGATACCGCATTAGCCTGCAAACGTAATGGTGTATGGCTTAAATTCAGCATTCAGGAATATGTTGAACTTACAAACTACATGAGTTACGGCATGATGAAGCTGGGCATAGAGCCGGGCGACAAAGTAGCCATTGTAAGTAGCAATCGTCCGGAATGGAATATGCTCGACTTTGCTGCCATGCAGATTGGAGCCATCTCTATCCCTATTTATCCTACCATCAGTCAGGATGATTACAGACACATTCTGAATCATGCCGAGATGAAAATGATATTTATCGAAGGTAAAGAATTACGCACTAAACTGGAACCCATCTTACCTGAGATAAAATCACTTAAAGAAATTTTCACTTTTGTAGACCAACAAAGCCAATATAAATACCTGGATCAATTAATAGAACTGGGCAAAGAAAATCAGCAACCCGAAAAATTAGCGCAGCTAAAAGCAGTAGTCAAACCGGGAGATATGGCTACAATCATTTACACTTCAGGAACAACAGGAACTCAGAAGGGTGTTATGCTTTCGCACAGCAACATTCTTGGCAACGTGAAACATCTGGAAAACATTCCTTCTAAATGGAGCAACAAAGCACTTAGCTTTTTGCCGCTTTGCCATGCTTACGAACGAATGTTGGTGTACTTGTATCAGTATCTGGGCATGTCGGTTTATTATGCAGAAAGCTTAGGAACAATAGCCGAAAATATAAAAGAAATTCAGCCCACAATGATGTCGTGCGTGCCTCGCCTGCTCGAAAAAATTTACGACAAGCTCTACCTTTCCGGCAAAAAGCTGCCTTTCTTCAACAAGCTGATTTATTTTTGGGCTTTCAACCTCGCTACGAAATTCCAATTGGAAGGAATGAGTAAATGGTATGCCTTGAGACACAAAATAGCTGATAGACTTGTTTATTCAAAATGGAGAACCGCCATTGGTGGTAACTTCGACATTGTAGTTTCAGGTGGTTCGGCCATTCAGCCACATATTGCCTCATTTTTCTCTGCTATCGGAATGCCTGTTTTCGAAGGATATGGATTAAGTGAAACTTCTCCGGTAATTGCTGTTCATCAACGCGTTAAATTCGGAAGACAAATCGGTACCGTTGGACTACCAATAGAAGGTGTGGAAGTACAACTAACCGACCGCAACGAAATAATTTGCAGAGGACACAATGTTATGTTGGGCTACTACAAAGACCCTGAACTGACAGCGCAAATGATAGATAAAGACGGCTGGTTTCACACCGGCGATACCGGAAAACTTGGTGCTGAAGGCCAACTAACTATTACAGGTCGGTTAAAAAGTATTTTCAAAACTTCATTCGGCAAATACGTTAATCCGCAGGCAATTGAATCGAAATTTACCGAATCGGCATTTATTGAGAATATGATTGTACTGGGTGAGAACAAGCAATTTGCCGCAGCCTTAATTTCGCCCGATTTCGCATTCCTTAAATCGTGGTGCAAAAAACACAAAATAGAATATACCACCAATCAGGAAATGATTGAACACCCATTGATAGTAAAAAGATTACAAGTTGAGATAAAGCATTACAACCATTATTTTGGTGATTTCGAACAAGTAAAACGATACCTACTTGTACCTGACGAATGGACGCAACAAATCGGCTTCCTCTCCCCTACTCTTAAAATAAAGCGAAATGTGATTGAGGTATATTATGCGGATAAAATTGAAAAACTATTTCAATAAGTATTCAAAACTATCTGATAAAGAACACATAACATCAACAACCAGCCTTTAAATCAAGGCATAATTATCACCGGTCAATTGCCAGTTATCAATTATACTCGTATCTTTGTACCGTGAAAAAACGTTATTTCCTCTATTTTTCGTACAAAGGCACTGCCTACCACGGCTGGCAAGTGCAACCCAACGGCATATCTGTACAAGAAGTGCTGATAAGGGCACTGAGCACCATTTTGCGCACCGAACTGGAACTGATAGGTGCCGGCAGAACTGATGCCGGTGTACACGCAAAGCTCATGGTTGCCCATTTCGATTTGGAGACCGACTTGCCTTCTAATTTTGATTTAGCAGCTAAACTCAACAGCTTTTTGCCAAATGACATTGCTGTTTTCAAAATTGTTGGAGTTCAACCGAATGCACATGCTCGTTTTGATGCTACCGCCCGACGCTATGAATACCACGTTATCACCTCTAAGGATGCTTTCAGAAACGAACTTGCCACCCGCCTAAGTCACCAGCTGGACTTTGAAGCAATGAACGAAGCTGCACAAACACTCAAAGAATATCGCGATTTCACCAGTTTCAGCAAACTTCACACCGACGCCATGACGAATAATTGTGATATTTCGCATGCAGGCTGGACAAAGCAAGGCGACGAGTGGGTATTCACCATTCAGGCCGATCGGTTTTTGCGGAATATGGTACGCGCCATCGTGGGCACATTGCTCGAAGTGGGACGTGGAAAAATGACCATTGATGGTTTCCGAAAGGTTATAGAATCGGAAAACAGATGTAAAGCCGGAACATCAGTACCCGCTCAGGGCTTATATCTCGTTGACATCAAATATCCTGAGAGTATCTTTATTTAAGCTACTCTCAATTTTTAATTTTTAATTTTTAATTATAATATGTGGTTAATCCTCGCTTTTATTTCTGCAATTTTATTAGGTTCGTACGAAGTTTTCAAAAAAGTTTCATTAGATAAAAATGCCGTTATCCCGGTAATATTTGTTTCGATTTTGTTCTCATGCCTCACACTCATTCCGTTTCTATTCCTTTCTGAATTTTTTCCAAACACTTTAAAAGACTCCATATTTTTTGTACCACGTGTAGACTTACACGCTCACCTGCTATTTATTCTCAAAGCAGTTATCGTACTTACTTCCTGGCTATTTGCATATTTTGCATTGAAACACTTGCCGCTATCGTTAGCATCGCCAATTAAAGCCACACAACCCGTTTGGACAGTAGTTGGCGCTATGTTGATTTTCGGAGAGAAACTAAACGGTTTTCAGGCAGCTGGAGTAGGCATTACCTTGGTTTCGTTTTTCATGTTCTCGGTAGTTGGCAAAAAAGAAGGAATATCCTTCAGAACTAATAAATGGTTTTGGTTTATCGTGATGGCCACTTTGACAGGTGCATTAAGCGGTTTGTTCGACAAATACCTGATGAACAAATACGATGCAATGTCGGTACAAGTCTATTACACATTCTATCAGGCTATTATAATGGGTTTCATCACGCTATTTTTATGGGCACCAACCAGAAAGAAAACAACACCTTTTACTTTTAAATGGGCTATTTTCTTTATTTCACTCTTTCTGGTAACAGCCGATTTCGTTTATTTCTACGCACTAACGTTGCCTGATTCAATGATTTCAGTCGTTTCAACCATTCGTCGCTCGGGTGTTATTGTTCCTTTTTTCTATGGAGCTTTTGTTTTACGCGACAAAAATATAAAACTCAAGGTAGTGGATCTCATTGGAGTCTTAATTGGGATGCTTCTTTTGTACCTGGGGTCAAAATAACTACCCAGGAAATATTTTGCTATATCACTATATATCAACAATATAAATGCTAAAAAACTTCGACATTTTCACCTTAGCCATTTTTGAAAATAATATTTCCGAAAATAGTTTGATAATTAGATGAAAATTAGTACTTTTGCAAGCCGAAACAGAAACACCGAAAAAATAAATTAAAACATACAGATATGAAAAGCGGAATTCATCCAGAAAACTATCGTCCAGTAGCATTTAAAGATATGTCGAACGGCGACACCTTTATCTCTCGTTCAACCGTAAACACAAAGGAAACTATCGACATTGATGGTGTAACTTATCCAGTTGTGAAAATGGAAATCTCAAGTTCATCACATCCTTTCTATACTGGCAAATCGAATTTGGTGGATACTGCAGGACGTGTTGACAAATTTATGACTCGCTATGCAAAACGCATTGAAAGCAAAAAATAAGTCGTAATACAAACGTATAAAAAAAGCCTCGAGAAAATTTCTCGAGGCTTTTTTTATGGCTTCCGTTGCCAGACACTATTTAGCAATTCAAATCTTATTGGCTTATCATCCAATAGCGGGGCTATGAGTTTTCGATCTTCATCACTCATAAAATCGACACTATTATTTTTTGCAACTATTGTTCCGTTTACTGAATCAAAGCTTAATGAAACAAAGCTATTCAGCAATATACTTTCAACCCACCGCAAATCAAGATCAGCACTATCCACTTTCGTTTTATTCACCCACTCAATCGCCTTCGGCATTGCAAACTGAAGAGGAATAGGTTTCCATGTCGTATCATAGAATTCGATGACCGATTGACAAACCGGAGCGCACACCGTACGAATAACACCTAGCACAGACTTGTTATCGTTCAACCTAAACAGCTTCATTGCAAAAAAGCTACTTGGCGTATTCTTTACTTGCACAAAGCCATTCAACGAATCTAACGTTAGCAAATGGGCACTTTTCCCAAACCGATTGGCAATGCTATCACCGTGACCCGATTTATAGTATTCTATCAGCTCCAACCTATTTTGCTTATTCAATGTCGGATTCAGCGCATCAGGCATACCCACATATAACTTCTCTATACTTTGAGCAACAACAAGTTGATTACACAGCACAACACCGCATAAAACGAGCCATTTATTTAGTTTCTTTTGTTCCTTCATTCGTTTTCTTTTTTCCCGATCCCGACAGCAAATGCCAGTAATATTTAAATAAATCATCAAAGTTTTTAAAATCTTCTTTGTACATAAATCCAAAACCCTGAGTTGTTTTTGCAGTTCCCAAATGATATCGATCGACTGTATGATTATATCCTTTCAATCGAAATTTACCCGATTCAGTAAGTAAGTATTCAATATCCACATCACCAATGAATTTATTCGCGTTAGGATTCGTATTTTGAAGATCATTTCTGTAACCGATATTTCCATTCACCACCCAACGGTTATTCGGCTGAACAAATATTTTAGCCTGAATATCACTACTTTCCAAATCTGTTTGTCGATAATCAAATCCTACTGAAATATTATTTGTCTTTGTCACACGGTTTACCAGTGAATTAACCTGAGCACTTAACGTTGATACAGCAAACGAAAGACCTTCATTGTTTAGGATATTTGAAGTTGTAGCGCGCAAATATTCTGGTTGATAGAATTTATTGAACATCAACAAATACACTATTTGTCGGTTCATCATTTCGTCCGTATTAATAATATTCCGCACTTGTTGCTTCACACCCTCATCGCTCGACGGTAATTCCACATCAAACTTCACGGTTGGCTTCATCAAATCGTCAGTAAGCTTCAGCACGCAGTTAACCGGCACACTCGATCGCATCATCTTTAGCTGTTCTTCGCTCATTAAGTCACGCAAGGAAGCTGTAAGCGGATACAATGCACGAATGTTCACCTGCGCAGAAAACGGATTGCCAGTCCACGATAAAGTGCTTCCACGGTCAATTTTGAATTCTTTACGTATCAGGTTTTGAAGCGTAAACAAATAATAGCCATTATCAATAACATATGTACCATAAAGCTTTATATCCGAGAATGAATCAAAAGCCACCCTAAGATTTCCATTTCCACGCCCGGTTATAATGTCTCCCGCTTTAGGATCAACAATCAATTCCATTTCGGCGTTTGGATTGACATCAATCTGCAAGTTAATCTTCACATTAAAATTGCTTTGCGATTTAGTGGCAGTATCCTCTTTATGAGCTACTACTTTCTTATTTACAAAATTAATGAAATTATTGTCCGAAGCCTTTGACGCTCCTCCCATCTGAATATAACATTTGGTCTGAGGCTGAGAAACTGCATTCACATCAATATTAGCAACCTTTTCATCTCCATAAATATGAACCGTACCATTTGCATACGCCTTCCCGAAGAAATAATCATTGTCCTCGACATGCGTATTAAGCGCCAACATATTATTTCCCTTTATCCTTACATCATAACTCATATGCTGAAACGAACCGTTATGTTTCATCAATGCATTCAGACTGGCCGGATTATGCTCCTGATCATAGATAGTAATATTCCGAAACTCTATAGTCTTTCGTTTTAGATGTATTGAATCATTAAAGAAATAAGTGGTTTTCAACATCTTTACAGAGGCTTGACCCTCATCAATAAACGCATCACCCTCAAAACCAAGAGTTTTAGATGGGCCAAACATTCTTATTTTTCCTGAAGCAAAACCCTTCACATTCTGGACAACACTCTCAAAGTATGGAGTCAAAAACTGAACACTTAGTTTATGGGCATCAATAATAAAGTCGAGCGAATCGGTTTTTGGTACAAACACTCCTTTTGCATTAGCAATCGGTACGTTTTTATCATTGACAAAATCACCGGTAATGTACATTTGCTGATTAGGCCTATCCCAGGTAGAGAACAACTGAACATCACCAATCACCTTATGATTTAACTGCGCGTCTTTCACAAAAAGATTAGCCTCGAATACAGGCTGCTTCAGCAAACTCAGTAGTGTAGCTTTTCCGGTAACAATACCACCGATAGTTATTCCTTTCAATTTTAAAATATTATGTAAAACAAAGCCAAGATCCACCTTGTTTAAATCAACAGCCACCACATCTTTCTGATTTTTAGATGCCAAGCCATCAACATGTATAAACTGCGTTTTGCTATCGAAGCGGAAGTCGTGAATAGCTATGGTACTATCGGTATTAAAATCGATGGTAGCTGGATGAATACTCCAAACGGAATCGGAAATAACAATATTTGTAGGTAACAGCGACAGCGTTGCTGCCATTTTCGAATTTTCTTTTCTAAACTTTGCTATGGCTTTTATTTCGCCCACAGCACTTAACTTTGTCAAATCCTGCCAGCTCAAATGACTCGAAACAGAATCCTTTGCAGCCGAAGACACTAAAGAAACATTTGTCAACCCATTTTTCCCTTCTAGCTGAGCATTGGAGGTCAGTTGCAACACCTGATTTGGATTATTTATGTGCAGGGTCAGATTATCAATTTTTTGTTTCGATGATTTTAACGATGGCACATTCACCACCAAATCAATTTTATTCAGACCTTCATCAATCGAACCTTTCAGAGTAGACACCCCATCCAACGAATAAGGCAATGCTAACACATCAGACAATTCTGTGGTTTTCTCTACTTTTAAATCAAAAGCCACATGATTATCGTAGTTATGAATATCCGTTTTCTTGGCTGCTGCCAACGCAGGTAAATAATGCTGAACTATGTTTGAAATCGTTTTGCCAATGGTACTGTACCTAAAATCACCTCTGATAGAGCCATTTACATAATCGGACGAAATAACAAAATTGGTAGAATTGTTGATGATTCTCGATTCAAGCTTCACTTCGTTCACATTCAATATCTTGTTTTGATTGACAAATCTTATTCCATCAAAGAGCACATACCCATTTATATTATCAAGAGAATTACCAATCATATTCGTCCGTCCATTGAACGAAAGCGTGGCTCCGGGATATTTATCACTCAAATGAAGTGCATACAAATTTACCACAGGCACCTGTAATTCAAAATTATAGATGGGCAACTTATGACTATTATCAATAACCCCATTAAAATGCGCCTGAATATTTTCATCCTCAATATCAACGCTACCATCAAACCCTTTCCCATCATATTGTCCATTCAACTGAATGTCGCGATAGGTATATTGATTAAACTCAAACTCTGCAACACTAGCTTTAATTTCGCCTTGCAGACTAGAAGCACCTATTTTTTTACCTTTAGTGTTAAAGTCAAAAGCAATTTTCCCCAACTGTTTATTGCTTAACAATTTTCCCAACTGCAAGTTACTTGATTTAATGGTACCATTATAGGTAAGATCCTGTAGTTTATTTTCAAATTTAAGCAAGATGTCGGTTGAAACACTACCTACATTGGTATTCAGATTACCGTATGCTACCAAATTACTCAAAAAGCCGGAGATATTTCCTTTGTATCGAATCATCCCCAACTGATCGACTTCTCTAGGCAGTACAAATGGTTTTTTAGAGACATCAGCTATAAAATCCTGAATATCGTTTTTCTCAAAATGAAGATCGTTTATCTGACCATAAATAAAGGCTTCGCTTAAGTTCGGCAAACCATTAATGTCAAGATCGGCATTTAATTGAAACGATTTGCCATATTGAAGAATGATTTTTTTGAAACGCAAGCTTGAAATCCGACCTGAGATTAATCCTTGAAGTGCGACCACACCTTTAACTCTATTGAAGTCCGGAATAAAAGCCTTCAAGTCAGACAACGCAATATGAGACCGGCTAATTGGAATACTCCAACGCACTTTCTCTGCCAACTGTTTCAAATCGGCCAGACTATCAAATTTCATATGCACATTATCAAGATGCAATTCTGAATTCGGCAACTTTAATTCAATTTTGGGAAGTGACACACCTTTTGACGAACCGAGAATTTGAGTTTTGAAATCGGTCAGCGTCAAACCTGAATGCTCGACAGCACTTAAATGCAACACGCGGGCACTCAAGGTATCATTATTTAATACATCAAGAGCTATTTCAGCATTTAGCTTATTGAATTTAAGCATGTTACCATTAAACGCACTTTTGGGGTTCAGTCTATATGCCTTAAGGTTAGTATATGAAAATGCCGAATTCTTCATCTTAAAATGATTAATTCGGTATTCAACATTTGTAGAATCCTTGGTTTTCGGTTTCTTAAATGCTTTAATTACAAAGTCGAGATTGCTGTGACCGGCTTTATCAATTTTCAGATTTCCATAAAGCTCATCCAGCTCTACCGAAGTAATCAGAATTTTGGATTTAAATATTTTCCAAAAATTGAAATTTGCATTGGCATGCCTTACATACAAAAGCGTATCACGTTGCTGATCTTCTACATACAACTCGTTTAAGGAAATGGTATTGAAAAATTTATAATCAACACTGCCAAGAGTCACTTTGGAGTGAAGTTTGTCGGAGAGTTCGCTTACTACGGATTGGGCAATAAAATTCTGTACCTTGCTTATTCTGAGCAAAATAAAAATTGTCGCAAAAAAAAGAATGATTCCTGCTACGCTAAAACCGAATATTTTGAGTGTTTTTTTTATACCTTTGGAGTTTATTTGACAAAAGTAAATAATAATTTGCGATTTCTACTCCGAAACAACGATTAGTCGGCAATAAAAAAAGCTAATTGCTGCTTAACAATTATTATACCATAAACGTTAGTAGTACCGGAATAAGTATTTCGCTATTCATATTTTTTCTCAATTTCTAACAATAAGAATGAATCCTACAATAATACTTGGCATAGAATCGTCCTGTGACGACACCTCAGCATCGGTAATTCGCGACGGTGTAATGCTCTCAAACGTTATCGCCGGGCAAGCTATTCATGCCAGCTACGGAGGCGTTGTACCCGAACTGGCCTCACGCGCTCACCAACAAAACATTATTCCGGTAGTTCACGAGGCATTGAAACGTGCTGGTGTGGATAAAAAAGACCTGAGTGGCATTGCATTCACTCGCGGCCCCGGCTTGTTGGGTTCGCTTTTGGTGGGCACATCGTTTGCTAAAGGACTCGCTCAAGCTCTTAATATACCGCTTATGGACGTGAACCATTTACAAGCACATGTACTGGCACACTTCATCAGCGAGGGAAAACCGGATGAACGTCAACCTGAATTTCCATTTTTATGCCTGCTTGTATCAGGAGGAAATTCGCAGATAGTACTAGTACGTGCATACAACGACATGGAAGTCATCGGTCAAACAATTGACGATGCTGCCGGCGAAGCATTTGACAAATGTGCAAAAGTAATGGGACTACCCTACCCTGGCGGTCCACACATTGACCGACTGGCAAAAGAAGGTAATCCCAAAGCATTTGTATTCAACAAACCACAAATCCCTGGCTTCAACTACAGTTTTAGTGGATTGAAAACATCGTTTTTATACTTATTACGCGACAAAGTGAAAGAAGACCCCGACTTTGTATCCAAAAATATGAACGATATATGTGCCTCATTACAAGCAACTGTAGTAGACATTTTAATGAACAAACTTCGTAAAGCTGCTACTGAATTAAATATAAAACATATAGCAGTGGCCGGTGGTGTTTCGGCTAATTCAGCATTACGTCAGGCTTTTTACGATTATGGACAGAAATACAACTGGGAAGTATACATTCCTCCTTTTGCATTTACAACAGACAATGCTGCCATGATTGCCATAACAGGCTATCTCAATTATCAACACAAGGATTTTTGCGGAATGGAAAAAGTGCCATTCTCGAGGGTAACAAATAAGTTTTAAACTGATTACCTTAATCTCCCAACATCATAAATTAAACCAAATGAAATTAGCTCTATTCAAATTACCACCAAAGCTTGCGCCGTATCGCGGAGTGATTGGCTTTGTGATAATTTTAACCGTATCGAATTTCATTTGGAAATACAATGTACTGGGTGACGAAACTGACACCTTGGTAACTTTTCTAGGGTTGGATATTTCTGCACCGTTTATATACATGGCCAGACATGTGGCGGAACTTTGCACCTGGCTTTTACACACAATCGGGAGTAATGTAACGCTGGATACTTCGAACACCCTACGTCACGATAATAAAGTTTCAGTACAAATTATATGGGGATGCACAGGCTTAAAACAGGCTTATATTTTCTTCTGTATCATTGCCTTCTCGCGTGGCCCATGGTCAAAAAAACTGTGGTACATACCACTAGGACTGATAGTGGTATATATTTTCAATATTTTCAGAATTACGTTTATTATTGCATTTATCGAGAACCACCACAACACATTTGATCTGCTACATTTCTACATATTCAAGTATCTGTTCTACATGATTATTTTCGCCATATGGGTATACTGGGAAGAAATAATTGTGGGAACAAAACAGCTAAGCAATAAACCTCAATAAATCAATACACTTTTGCTTCTTCACCCCTTAGCACTCTCAACCCACTCATTGCCAGAGATTCCATTTCGTCTTCACCCGGATAAACAGTCACTTTTATTATTGGTGAAATCATTTTTTTAATATACTCCACTACAAATTTACTGTAAGCAATTCCACCGGTAAGAATAACCGCATCAGCTTCGCCATGGAGCACCGCTAACATAGCTCCAATTTCTTTTGCAACATTATAGGCCAATGCTTCCAAAACCAACCGGGCTTTTTTATCACCACTCTCAACCATCTGAAGAATGACCTTAGTGTCATTAATGCCCAAATGTGCCATCAAACCTCCATTACCCACCAATAATTTTCGAATTTCATCATGTGTGTATTTCCCCTCAAAACACATATCTACCAGCTGTCCCGCATCGAGTGTTCCGGCACGTTCGGGCGAGAAAGGGCCGTAGCCATCCAAGCCCTGATTTGAATCCACCACCTTACCCAAACGGTGCGCAGCTACCGAAATGCCACCACCCATATGTGCAATCACTAAATTTAGTTTTTCATAAGTAGTCCCGTTTGCAGCCGCATATTTACGTGCTATTGCTTTATGATTCAACGCATGAAACATCGAACGACGAGGGATTTGAGGTAAACCACTAATACGTGCCACATCATGATATTCATCCACAACAACCGGATCGGCAATCAACGCAAGGCAGCCGGGAATGGTTTCGGCAATTTCACGTGCAATAACTCCGCCTAAATTGCTGGCATGTTCGGCCGAATATCTGGTCTTTAAATCATCGACATACTTATCATTGACACTATAAACGCCCGACTCAAGGGGACGAACCAATCCTCCACGACCCACTACGGCTGATAATTCAGTAATATCAATTCCGTCTTTAGCCAAATAATCCACCATCAGATTTTTGCGAAATTCATGCTGTTCAAGCAGCGATCTAAACGATTTTAAATCGCCGGCCGAATGGCGGATAGTATGTAGACAAACTAATTTTTCATCTTCATAAACTGCAAACTTCGTAGAAGTTGAACCTGGATTGACGGATAGGATTTTATACATAAAATTGAAGTTTTATTATAAATCAAAAAGCTTGAAATTATCGATTTTAGATTTGTTTGGTAATAAAAGAACGGAACTTTCGTTTATCAATTCGGATTGTGATACACAAAGATAAACGTATTTTTAAAGAAAAGCCAAATACAACTTTGTTTTTTTGAATATAAATACAAAATAAAAACAGTCTGAGAAATAAATACACAAAGAGATTGATACTAAAACAAATATACAAACAATGAACTTTTCTCGTAATTCTTTGTATAATAAAGAATTATTTTGTACTTTTGCACACGAAACAGGATATAGAGGAGGGGACAACAGTCCCCTCGTTTGTTACTATAACACATTGTATGATCTCAAAAGACTCAGTATATCAGATAGTTGAGCAATATATTGCCGACAAAAATTATTATTTGGTGGATGTAAAAGTCACCCCTGACAACCGTATTTCGGTGGAAATTGATTCATTTGACGGTGTAACGATTGAATTCTGTATGGAAGTAAATCGCCATATCGAATCTCAAATGGATCGCGAAATTGAAGATTATGAGTTGGAAGTGAGTTCAGCAGGACTAACCGAGCCATTTAAAGTACTGAAACAGTACGAAAAAAACATTGGCAACGAGGTCGAAGTATTAACAAAAGAAGGTAAAAAAGTTTCCGGAGTTTTAGTTGAAGCAAACGAAACGGAATTTGTTTTGGAAATAGAAAAAACGGAGAAACCGGAAGGTGCCAAACGTAAAATTATAGTTACAGAGAACATAACCTTCTCATACGAAGATATTAAAACAACAAAATATATTATTAGATTCAAATAAGCCATGAGCAAAAAAGAAACTATTAGCTTAATTGATACTTTTTCGGAGTTCAAAGAGCTAAAAAACATCGATAGAAGTACTTTGATTAGTGTAATGGAAGAGTCGTTCCGCAATGTTATTTCAAAAATGTTTGGAACGGACGAAAATTACGATGTCATTATCAATCCTGATAAAGGTGACTTCGAAATTTATCGTAACCGTACAGTAGTGGCTGATGACGAATTAGAAGATCCAAACTTACAAATATCACTTAGTGAAGCTAAGAAAATAGATGAGGATTATGAAATCGACGAAGATGTTACCGAACTAGTTGACTTTATTGGCTTTGGTCGTCGTGCAATTCTTACACTTCGTCAAACACTTTCGTCTAAAATATTAGAACTTCAAAAAGATAATGTATTCAGCAAATACAGCGAAAAAGTTGGTCAGATAGTAAGTGCTGAATTATATCAAATATGGAAAAAAGAAATGTTGCTTATCGATGAAGAAGGCAACGAACTTTATTTACCAAAAACAGAACAAATACCTACTGATTTTTACCGCAAAGGCGACACCGTTCGTGCAGTGGTAGCTATGGTAGAAAATAAAAACAACAATCCTAAAATTATTCTTTCGCGTATTTCACCTGTATTCCTGGAACGCTTGTTCGAACTGGAAGTACCTGAAATTCATGAAGGTTTAATTCTTATAAAGAAAATTGCCCGCATGCCGGGAGAGCGCGCAAAAGTAGCTGTTGAATCGTACGATGATCGTATTGATCCGGTAGGTGCCTGCGTAGGTGTAAAAGGATCACGTATTCATGGTATCGTTCGTGAACTGCGCAACGAAAACATTGACGTTATCAACTACACAAACAACACGAACCTATTTATATCACGTGCATTAAGCCCTGCAAAAATCTCCTCTATCCGACTAAACGAAGTAGAGAAAAAAGCAGAGATTTACCTGAAACCAGAGGAAGTTTCTCAGGCAATTGGTAAAGGTGGTATGAATATTAAACTAGCAGGAATGCTTACCGGTTACACACTGGATGTATTCCGCGAATTGGACGAAGAAACCGAAACTGAAGATATCTACTTAGATGAATTCAGCGACGAAATTGATCAATGGGTTATTGATGCATTAAAAGCAATTGGATGCGACACAGCTAAAAGCGTATTGACCATTTCACGTCAGGATTTGATTCGTCGTACCGACTTAGAAGAAGAAACCATCGACGATGTGTTGACCATTCTAAATGCCGAATTCGCTGAAGAAGACGAATCGGACGATAAGGAAGAGGCTCAAGAATAGCCCATTTCGTGTTTTACATTTCGCGTTCCGCGTTAAGTTGAGGATTGACCGGAAACCAGAGATTGAAGACCGGAAACTTTTTAAATAATAGAAAACTGTAATTATAGAATATGTCCATAAGATTAAGTAAAGCCTGTAAAGAATTAAATGTCGGAATGACCACCGCAGTAGAATTTTTTGCAAAAAAAGGTCATAAAATTGTTGTCGACCCCAATTTGAAATTGACGGACGACATGCATCTTTTATTGGCAAAAGAATTTAACAAAGATATGGCTCTGAAAATTGAATCAGAGCGAATAAGCCAGGAGCGCCATCACAAGGACAAGGCTGAAACTGTAGCATTGGAAGGTTATAATCAACCTAAACCGGCTCCAAAACCTGTGGAAACAATTCAAGTTACTATTTCTGAAGATCAATTACCTCATTTCAAATCTGTTGGTCATATCGATTTGAATGCGAAGGAAAAACCTGTTGAGAAAAAACCTGAAGCTCCAAAACCAGCACCGATAGTTGAGAAACCAGCGGTTGTTGAGACAGTGAAACCAGCAGTGGAAAAAGTGGAAGCTCCTAAACCGGTAGCACCAAAGGTTGTAGCCGAAGTAGAAAAACCAGCGACACAAAAAGTTGTGGAAGCACCAAAAGCCGAACCACTACCAAAAGTGGAAGTGGTTGCTCCAAAAGTTGAAATTGAAAAACCAATACAGAAGGTAGAAATTCCTGTTGTTGAGGTAAAAATAGCTGAAGAGCCGAAAGTAATTGTGGCGCCGAAAACAGAAACAGTTCAACCAGTTAAAGAAAAAATTGTAGTACCAGAAGTTGAAGATGATAAATCGGAAACTGTGGGTAGTGTTGAAACAAAAGATAATGATCACGAAGAAGACGAGGTGTTCTCACTATCACGTCCAACACTTGATAAGGCTCCGGTAGTTATCGGAACCATAAATTTGGACTTGCTTAACCAAAGCACTCGTCCAAAACCAAAATCGAAAGAACAAAAACGTAGAGAACGCGAAGACAAAGGAAGAGTTATTGCAGATCCTAAGAAACCCTTGGTAGTAGGTGAGAAAAAAATCTTGCGTACAGCTGCCGAAGTAGCCAATTCACCTTCTGTAGGTCAACCAAAGAAAAAACGTGAGCGTTTCTCAAACCAAAAAGTTGATATCAACAAAGTTCCACAACCAAACGGACCAACGCAAGGATTTGCAAGTCCTAAAAAAGTAACTCCCGGCACAACCGGTGGAAATGGCGGAAACGCTGGTGGAGCCAGACCAAACAATACGAACAGCAACAACAGACCTGTTGGTGGCGGTCCGAAAAGACCGGTAAAAACAGTTGTAAACGAAGTTGATGTTCAAAAACAAATTAAAGAAACCCTGGCACGTCTCTCAGGAGCAAACAAAAAAGGCAAGGGTTCAAAATACCGTCGTGACAAACGCGAAGGCGCAAGCAACAGACAACAAGAGCAAGCTCAACTTGAACGTGACGGCGAAAGCGTATTGAAACTGACCGAATTTGTAACTGCAAGTGAATTGGCAGTAATGATGGACGTAACGGTAAATCAGGTAATTGCTACTTGTATGAACATTGGTTTGATGGTTTCTATCAATCAACGTTTGGATGCTGAAACAATCAATATCGTGGCTGAAGAATTTGGTTTTACTACCGAATATGTAAGTGCCGACGTTATTGAAGCAATTGGTGAAGAAGAAACCGACTTAGAAGAAGACTTGATGCCTCGTGCTCCGATTGTGACCGTAATGGGACACGTTGACCACGGTAAAACATCATTGCTCGACCACATTCGTAAAGCAAATGTTATCGCCGGTGAAGCCGGAGGTATTACACAACACATTGGAGCTTACAATGTAACATTGGAGAACGGACAAAAAATCACGTTCCTGGATACTCCTGGTCACGAAGCGTTTACCGCTATGCGTGCTCGTGGTGCTAAAGTAACGGATATTGCCATTATCATGGTAGCTGCCGATGACAACGTGATGCCTCAAACCATTGAAGCTATTAATCACGCTGCCGCTGCAAACGTTCCAATGATTTTTGCAATTAATAAAATTGATAAACCGGGTGCAAATCCTGAAAAGATAAAAGAAACCTTAGCCCAAATGAATTATTTGGTAGAAGACTGGGGAGGTAAATATCAATCTCAAGAAATTTCTGCTAAACAAGGAATCGGAATAAACGAATTACTTGAAAAAGTATTGCTTGAAGCGGAGATTCTTGAATTAAGAGCTAATCCTAAAAAACGTGCTATCGGTTCAGTTATTGAATCGACGCTGGATAAAGGACGTGGTTACGTATCAACCATATTAGTTGAAAACGGAACGCTGAATCTGGGTGATGTAGTACTTGCAGGAACTTATTTTGGTAAAATAAAAGCTATGTTCAATGAACGTAATCAACGTATTACGGCAGTTAGACCAGGTGAACCGGCATTAATCTTAGGTCTTAACGGAGCACCACAAGCAGGTGATGTGATTAATGTAATGTCCTCTGAACATGAAGCGCGTAGCATTGCCAACAAACGTGAACAATTGCAACGCGAACAAAGTCTCAGAACTAAAAAGCACTTTACGTTGGATGAGTTAGGTCGTCGTATTGCACTTGGCGATTTCAAGGAATTGAACATCATTGTAAAAGGTGACGTGGATGGTTCGGTAGAAGCTTTATCGGATGCATTGCTAAAACTTTCGACAGAAAATATACAAGTAAACGTTATTCACAAAGCAGTAGGTGCCATCTCCGATTCGGATATCTTATTGGCAGCAGCTTCTAACGCTATTATATGTGGTTTCCAGGTACGTCCAACAACTTCGGCTCGCAAAATTGCAGAGAAAGAAGAAATCGACATTCGTCTGTACTCCATCATTTACGATGCTATTGAAGAAATCAAGGCAGCTATGGAAGGTATGCTTTCTCCTGAAATTAAGGAAGAAATTACCGCTACAGTTGAAATTCTTGAAGTATTCAAAATCACAAAAGTGGGTAACATTGCAGGTTGTTTGGTTCGTGAAGGTAAAATCAAGCGTGCAAACAAAATTCGTATCATTCGCGATGGCATCGTAGTACACACCGGAGAATTAGATTCGCTGAAACGTTTCAAAGACGACGTAAAAGAAGTGGGTACGAACTACGAATGTGGTTTGAACATCAAAAACTATCAGGATATACGCGTAGGCGATATGGTTGAAAGTTACGAAGAAACTGAAGTAAGAAAAACGCTGTAATTAGTTAGCAGTAATCAGATTAAATATAAAAATGCCGGATTCGAAAGAGTCCGGCATTTTTTTTCAACTTGAATAAATCATTACTCATAAAAAAAATGATTTTCAATAAAATACACATTTACATTGTAAAAGTGTGTAAACGACACACTGTTTTTTGTATCTTTGTCAAATCTAATAACGTTGAACACAAATACACTGCTTAAGACAAAGAAAGCATGAGAAAATCCATACCTATTTTTCTACTATTAGTTACGATCTCCCTAAGAGCCGAAAACATTCCTGTAAAACTCACCGGTACTGACATTGGTTCAAGCAATTACTTCGAGTACATCAATTATGCCTGTACTTCAGTTGCAAACATGAGATCTAATGTATTTGATGGCGACTTATCAAACACATTTGCGACTTGTAGCCAGAGTGGAGGTTGGGTTGGCCTGGATCTGGGCGAAAAGAAAATCATCACCAAAATAAGCTATTGTCCACGACAAGGTTATCCTCAAAAGATGCTGCTGGGAGTTTTTGAAGGTGCTAACAACCCCGACTTTGGAGATGCCGTTCCATTGTTTATGATAAAAGAAAATCCTGTTGAAAATAAACTTACCGAGCAAGCTATTGTCTGTTCAAAAGGGTTCAGATACGTCCGCTATATTGGTCCGGCAGATGCAAGATGCAATATTGCCGAAATGGAATTATACGGCTACTCCGGTTTGGGCGATAATTCAGTTATACCACAAATAACAAACCTGCCAACCATCTCAATACACACCACCAATGCTCAGGATATTATTGAAAAAGAAGTGTATCTGAAAGGAATCGTATCTATAATATCAGATAATGGTACTAAAATTTACTCAGATAGCCTGGAAATAAAAGGCCGCGGAAATGCAAGTTGGGGATTTCCTAAAAAACCATACAGATTAAAACTCTTCAACAAAGTAAGTCTGCTAGGGCTTCCTGCTACAGAAAAAAACTGGACGTTGATTAACAATTATGGTGACAAAACACTAATGCGTAATCTATTGGCCTTCGATTTGAGCAAAAAGCTGGAAATGCCCTACACTCCTGCTGCAAAATCGGTAGATGTATTTTTAAATGGAGAATACAAGGGGAGTTATCAACTGTGCGATCAGGTTGAAGTAGCTACCGGGCGCGTAGTAGTTGACAAAATGAAGATTACAGACATTACCCTTCCTGCTCTTGCCGGAGGGTATCTAATTGAAATGGACGCCTATGCAAATCAGGAGATCTCGTGGTTTACCTCCGCTCGAAATTATGTCCCCGTAACGATTAAATATCCTAAAGATGATGAGATTGTACCTGCCCAAAGTGCATTTATCAAATCCTATTTTGAGAAAATGGAAACAGCTTTATTCGCTTCAGATTATACTGATGTGACGAATGGGTTTAGAAAATATATTGATACAGAAACCTTCCTTCGCCATTTTCTAGTGGGCGAAATGAGTGGAAATACGGATACTTACTGGAGTACGTACATGTACAAAACACGAAGTGACAATAAGTTTTATTTTGGACCGGTGTGGGATTTTGATATTGCCTATGAGAACGATTACAGAACCTACCCTATCAACAGTAATCCTAGCTGGACCTATGCATCAACCGGTAGTTCCGCCACAGGCGTTCGCGACATTGTAAATCGTATCTTTAGCGACCCTGCCATTCTCACACAATTGAAATCGATATACGCCAAGTACCGAAGTACGGGTGTTATTACTGAAAATTCGCTATTAAAGGTAATTGATGACAATGCGACACTACTGAATCAATCGCAAAAACTGAATTTTATGCGTTGGTCTATCCTGAACACGAAAGTGCATATGAATCCACAGATTTTATTTACTTACGAAGCAGAGGTTTTGAATGTAAAAAACTTTGTGAAGGATCGTCTAAAATGGATGGATAATAAGCTGGGCTACATTACAAGTGCTGTGGTTGAACATGAAAAATCGAGGTTATATCTTTGGAGCGAAGAACAGACTATCCATCTCGAAGGACTCACAGGAAAGGCCACGATTCAGATTATTGATATTGCAGGACAACTTATTTGGAGCGGACATGCCGAAAACATTTACACTACAAGTCTGAGACAAGGCGTTTACCTTATCCATATATCTGACGATGCAAACAAAAACACGGTTTTGAAGTGTATCATCCGATAATAAAATTTAAAAAAATGGCTTTAGCCAAAATAATCAATGAGGATTATTCGGCTAAAGCCACTTATATTTTTTCTTTCGCCTTGAGCTAAAGCCCAAAGCAATTATAAAAAAGGTCGCGAATTCAAATTCGCGAAGTCTTGTTTACTCTTCCAACTTCTCCAATAACATCTTCACACCTTTTTCCACATCATTGGTTTCTTGCAATGCTTTGATAAAAGCACTACCAATGATAGCTCCCGAAGAATAACGGTTCACCATATCGCGGGTAGATTTATTGGAAATACCAAAACCGATTAAGCGTGGATTTTTCAAATTCATGGCATTGATGCGATTGAAATACTCCACCTTGTTGTCGAACGATGTTTGCGTACCTGTAGTGGCAGCCGACGAAACCATGTAGATAAATCCGTTGGTGTGCCCATCAATTTCGCGAATACGCTCTTCCGACGTTTCGGGTGTGATAAGGAAAATAAATTCGAGCTTATATCGCTCGGCAATCTCTTTGTATTCCGCCAAGAAATCGGCCATGGGCAAATCGGGAATAATCATACCGTCCACTCCTACCCGATGGCATTCTTTACAAAACGTCTCGAATCCAAACTGCATTATGGGATTCAAATAGCCCATCATTACCAACGGAATATGTATGTCGGCACGCACAGATGTGAGTTGCTCAAACAGCTTACGAATGCTCATTCCGTTTTGCAAGGCAGCATGACTACTGTTTTGAATCACCAATCCGTCAGCCATCGGATCAGAAAATGGCACACCGATTTCTACCAGATCCACTCCGTTGGCTTGCAAACATTTTAGCGTCGGCAAAGTATCTTCCAACTTTGGAAATCCCGCTGTGAAATATACCGAGAGAATGTTCTCCTTCTTTTGTTCAAATAACTGATTGATTCTATTCATGATTGTTGAATTTTCTAGGGACAGGTCGCGACCTGTCCTGATATGTTATATTTGGTAGACAATGGACAGGTCACGACTTGTCCCTACCATGAATTACCGCAATTCTTTTAAAAATTCTCTTAATGCTTCCACATTTTTCAGTCCCGGTTTTATCTCAAATTTACTATTCAAATCTATTCCAGCAAACTTGGGATGCTCTATTTTCAAAATAGCTTCCGCGTCATCAGCTGCAATGCCTCCACTGAGTAAGAAGGGTGTTTCGCCTTTGTATTCATCCAGCATTGTCCAATTAAATTTCAAACCTGAACCACCATAAGCATCCGTCTTGGTATCGAAAAGGAAATAATCGCAGGCACCTTCATAGTCTTTTGTTACCTTGAAATTATACGCTTCGGCAATGGGAAAGGCTTTGATAACGATATATCCAGCTTTTTTGAGTTTAGAACACATCTCCACCATTTCAGTACCGTGAAGTTGCAACCCATCCAACTTGTATTTGTAAGCAATGGTAAGGATATTTTCCATATTCTCATTTACAAACACGCCTATCTTTTTGATGGTTGATGGTAACGCATTCAAACCGGCAATATCCATAGGTTCGGCATAACGTGGAGATTTAGGGTAAAAAATAAAACCCATAAAATCAGGCCTCAAATCAGACACTTTAGCAATATTTTCGGGGAATTTCATCCCACATATTTTTATTTTCATATTCAATCTATTGTTAGAGACGCAAGGCATTGCGTCTCTACTGTAAATTTGCAATAAAATTATTCAATGCTTCCGCCGGATTTTCTTCCTTCATAAAGTTTTCACCCATTAGGAAACCCTTATAGCCGACTTTTCGTAGCTCATTTACGGTTTCTGTTTTAGAAATACCGCTTTCGCTCACTTTTACGAACTTATCAGGTATCAATGCTGCCAAATCGAACGAGGTCTGAATGTTTTGTTCGAACGTTTTCAGGTTACGGTTGTTTACACCCAGCATATCCACATAGTCGTTGGCATGGCCAAGTTCTTCAGCATTATGCACTTCGAGCAATACTTCCAAACCAAGTTCATGCGCTTTTTGAGCCAGTTCCAGCGTTTGTTCTACCGTCAATGCAGCAGCAATGAGTAATATCACATCAGCGCCCATGGCCTTTGCTTCATAAAGCTGATATTCATCAATCACAAAATCCTTTCGCAACACAGGACAAGTAATAAATTGTCGTGCAGCCATCAAGTCCATCGGTGTTCCACCGAAATATTCCAGGTCGGTAAGAATTGAAATTCCCGAAGCACCTGCTGCGCTATAACCGGCTGTTACATCTATCACATCTGCATCTTCGTGAATCCAACCGAGTGAAGGCGATTTGCGCTTAAACTCCGAAATGATTCCCGATTCTGAGTTCAACAAACTCTGCTTCATCGAAAGGCATTTACGGGAGAAAGCCGGAGCTTTTTCTAATGTAGAAATCGGTGTTGAGAGTTTGCGCGAAGCAACTTCAACTTTCTTACTTTCTATTATTTTATCTAATATTGTCATCTGCTACGTGTTATTTGTGCTTCGCACGTTATTTATCTACGATGTTATTAAAGTTATATATCCTTCGGCTGTTATTCGGTTATTTCTTAACGCGAAGCAAATAACGCCCAAAGGGCAAATAACATACGAAGTATAAATAACGCGTAGCATCATTTATATATCTTCACAAACTTCTCAAAGGCCTTCTTAGCATGTCCGCTCTCGAGCGATTCAGCAGCTTCTGCTTTGCATTGTTCGAGTGGTTTGTACGAGCTGCGAGTCTGAATAGCAAAGGCAGTATTAATAATTACTGCATTGCGTTGAGCTTCGGTGGCTTTATTATCCAACACATTCATAAATATCTGAGCAGCTTCATCTACCGTATCTCCACCCCAAAGTTCTTCCTGCTTTAGCTTTCTAAAACCCAATTGCTCCGGCGTATAGACAAATTCGCCCTGATTATTAGACACTTTGCAAGTATCAGTCAGGGATATTTCATCATAGCCATCCAACGAGTGAACCACCGAGTACTGGCAGCCTAAATTTTGGTAAATATAATTATAAAGACGCATCATTTTCAAATCATACACACCCAAACATTGATAATTGGGACGAGCCGGGCTAATTAGCGGCCCAAGCACATTGAAAAATGTACGAACCCCCAGACTTTTACGCACTGGAGCTACATTTTTCATAGCAGGATTGCAGAAAGGAGCATGCAAATAAGCAAAACCTGCTTCGTCCAACGAACGCTTAATAATGTCGGTATCAGTGGTAAATTTTGCTCCGAAATACTCCAGCACGTTTGACGAACCGCTTACCGAAGTAGCACCGTAGTTACCGTGCTTAGCCACTTTATATCCGGCACCCGCCACAGCAAAACAGCTGCATGTAGAAATATTAAACGTATTTTTGCCATCACCACCCGTTCCAACAATATCCAACGGATCGAATTCCGATAAATCTATCTGCACAGCCGTGTTCAGCAACGCATCCCGAAAGCCTATGACTTCGTCTAACTCGATGCTGCGCATCAGATAAACCGAAATAAATGCAGCAATTTGTGATTCGTTGTATTTACCGCCAGCCATATTGGCCATAACCTCGGCTGCTTCATCGCGTGTCAGCGACTGATGATTGAATAATTGATTCAGTATTTGTTTCATATCTTTTAGGAATAAGAGGTAAGCAGCAAGAGGTAAGTACGTTGTTCTTCATCATCTTGTAACTTGTAACCCGTAACTTGTAACTATTTTTCCAACCAATTCTTCAGCATTTGCTCCCCATCGGGCGTCAGAACTGACTCCGGATGAAACTGAACACCACGCACATCATAGGTTTTGTGTGCCAACGCCATAATCATTCCTTCTTCATCAACCGCCGTAATGGTCAGGCATTCGGGCAAAGTTGATTTCTCGGCAGCCCAGGAATGATAACGACCCACTTCTATTTTTTTATCCAAGCCGTTGAAAAGCACATCCTCTTCCAACACATCCACCATGGAACTAACCCCGTGATGCACTTCGGTAAGATTGATTAATGTTCCGCCAAAGGCTTCAGCAATGGCTTGTTCGCCCAGGCAAACTCCCAAAATTGGTTTAGTAGGTGCATAGGTGCGAATCACATCGAGTAAAATGCCCGATTCAGATGGCACGCCCGGTCCCGGTGACAGGATAATTTTATCAAATCGTGCAATATCTTCCAATGCTATCTGGTCGTTGCGATGTACTTCCAAATCTTGGTATCCCAACTTTTTGACTGCGTGTACCAAATTATAGGTAAACGAGTCGTAATTATCGAAAACTAGTATTTTCATAAATTTATGTCTATTGTCTGAAGTCAAAGGTCAAAAGTCCTTCTTCCTAAATGATTGTTCTGATCTAAAAAACTTTTTACTATTAACTGTTCACTGAAGAAGCTACTTCCACCGCCCGTTTTAGTGCAGCCAGTTTATTATTCACTTCCTGCATTTCACTTTCTTCGTCTGATTTGGCGACAATGCCTGCACCGGCCTGATAGTAAAGTGTATTGTTTTTACTCACAAATGAGCGAATAGTGATGGCCTGATTGAAACTACCATCGAAGCCGATATATCCGATACATCCGCCATAAGGGCCACGGTCGTGCGGTTCAATGCTATCAATCAATTGCATAGCTTTAATCTTTGGTGCACCTGAAAGGGTTCCGGCAGGGAAAGTATCAGCAAACAGTTTGATAACCTTCGTATCGGGTTTCAGTTTACCACTTACACTCGATACCAAGTGAAGAACGTGCGAATAATACTGCACTTCGCGGAACACTTCTACTTCTACATGGTCGGTATTGCGACTCAAATCATTGCGAGCCAGGTCCACCAACATCACATGTTCTGCATTTTCTTTTTTATCTACGCGCAGTTTTTCGGCCAGTTGAAAATCTTTCTCATCATCTCCCGTACGACGGAAGGTACCTGCTATCGGCTTAATGTAGGCTTTTTGCTTTTTAGCATCAACTACAAGGTGCGCTTCGGGCGACGAACCAAAAATACGGAAATCGCCAAAATTGAAGTAAAATAAATAAGGCGAAGGATTCACCGAACGCAAGGTGCGATACAGCATAAAATCATCCCCTTTATATTGTTGGTAAAAGCGGCGCGAAAGCACAATCTGGAAAACATTTCCTTTGAAACATTCCTCTTTGCCACGTGCCACCATTTTCTTGTAATCTTCGTTCGATATATCCGATTTTTCATCGCCAACAGCCTGAAAATCGTAAGTAGCAATATTATTATTCAATAAGGTCTCCTCAATATTGGGGATAGCAGTCGTTTCACCTTCCTGCAAATTTTCAATAATTGTCAGTTCGTTATTGAAATGATTTACGGCAATAATGTATTTGAACAACACATAATGTAAACCTGGCATACTTCCGGGAACAGTTTCGCGCGCCTTAAGTTTCACATCCTCGAAATATTGAACCGACTCGTAAGATGTGTATCCAAACAGACCATTCACACCTACCGGATTATCATTTTTGACCAGTTCCACCGATTTCAAAAACACATCAAAACGTTCAGCCACCGTTAGTTTATCAGTAACCTGAGTTTCAATTCTGCTACCATCGGGATATTCTTCCGAAATCAAAAAGTTGTTTACCGATATACCACCAATCGGACAAAAGCCGATATAAGAGTAACTGTTTTCAACGCCGTGATAATCGGAACTTTCCAGCAGCACCGAATTAGTATATAAATCGCGTATTTTGAGATAAATTCCTACCGGCGTCTGCAAATCGGCCAGCATCTTTTTTGAGTTTACAAATAGTTTCATAATCTTTCTATTTTGTTATTTACTCCGTGTTATTTGGCTACGTCGTTATTAGTTTTTCCTTCGTCAAAACGTTATTAGAATAACGCCGAAGGCAAATAACCATCAATAACTTTGATAACGCGAAGCAAATATCTATTCTTTAAAATGTTTCACATAAGTATCCATATCCTTATCTCCCCTGCCCGAAACCGTGAGAACCACAATATCATCCGGCTTGAAAGTGTCTTTTTCTTTTTTCAATAGTGCCAGCGCATGCGCCGATTCGATAGCAGGAATAATTCCTTCCAGTCGGGTTAGTTCAAAAGCGGCTTCGAGTGCTTCATCATCATTGATGGCGTGTACCTTGGTGCGACCAACCTCTGCGAAATAAGCATGAGCAGGGCCAATACCCGGGTAATCCAATCCTGCAGAGATAGAGTAAGGCTCTGTAATCTGTCCATCCTCATCTTGCATCAGCAGAGTGCGGAAACCGTGAATAATTCCTACTGTTCCAATACTTATTGTTGCTGCTGTTTCGCCTGTTTCAACTCCCAAACCACCGGCCTCTGCCGAAATTATTTTTACACATTCATCATTTATATAATGGTAATAGGTGCCCATAGCATTACTGCCACCACCCACACAAGCCATCAGATAATCGGGATAATCGCGACCAATTTGCTCCTGCAATTGCCATTTAATTTCTTCGCTGATGACTGACTGGAAAAATCCAACCATGTCGGGGTAAGGATGCGGGCCAACGGTAGAACCGATAATATAAAACGAATCTGGATTTGAACACCAATAACGGATGGCTTCGTTGGTAGCATCTTTCAAGGTCCAGTTTCCACTGGTTACAGGCTCCACCGTGGCACCCAGCATACGCATTTTCTGTACGTTCAAAAACTGACGCTCCACATCTGTTTTACCCATAAACACTATACACTCCAGCCCCATCAATGCGCAAGCCGTAGCCGTAGCCACACCGTGTTGTCCGGCTCCTGTTTCGGCAATAATGCGGGTTTTACCCATGCGTTTTGCCAAAAGAATTTGCCCCAGGGCATTGTTGATTTTGTGGGCACCGGTATGGTTCAAATCTTCACGTTTCAGGAAAACGTTTGTGCCGTATTCAGCTGACAAACGCTTAGCAAAATATAATGGCGATGGGCGACCTACATAGTTTTTTAGCAGTTCATAATATTCGGCTTTAAAGGTTGCATCATCTTTGATTGCATAAAAAGCTTCTTTTAATCGCTCCACTGTTCCGTGCAAAATTTCTGGGATATAGGCTCCACCGAAGTTGCCGTAATAACCGTTGCTGTCTATTGAATAACGACCCCTAGCCCCTGAAGGGGAACTTATGTTAGTCTCGTCTCCTAAATTATCAGTATAATTCATATCAATATATTTTTTTGTAATTACAAGTAGTAATATTTCGTTTTCCCCAAGGGTTAGGGTAATAAAAAAAGGCTTATCGTGAGTCCGACAAGCCTTTTTGTAATATCTTTTTTAATTTCGACAATATACATAGGTGTAACATCTCACGATTAGCTAATCTGTAAGTGCCACCACCAAAATTTATTTACTGTCAAAACTGAGTTCATTTCCTTTTTGTTTTATTTTCGGGTACAAAGATGATAAATTTATTTTAATTGAGCAAGAAAAATATCATTTTTTCTGAATTAGCATCTAAAACTAATTAGTTTTGAGCAATGCCTTAGATTTTTTAATCTCCAGTTTTGTTTGCTGTTTCTCCAAATTTAGTTGTTTCGTTTTCAAATCCAGTGCGGATTTTGATCGATCGAGCTCGCGCAAACGGTTGTTTACCTCCACCTCGCGCCTATCCAATTTAGCTTCCTTTTCAGCAATTTCACTCATAGTATACTTTAAATTATCACGTCTTTTATTCCATTGACTTTCGAGTTCTTTTATCTTATTATCCTTTTCGTCTAATTTTGAAGCACGATCTCTCAACTCCTCGTTGTTCAATTCTTTCGATAGTTTTTTTAGCCCCTTTCTATCCTCCAGCAATAGCCTTGCTTCTTTATCTCTATAACTCTTTTCAGTTTTCAAAAATTTATCTTCATCTTTGGCAAACTTCTTTTTTTCAGCCACATACTTACGTTCATTACTTATCACTCTAGCCTCATCGTTTGCCTGACTGGTAAGCATCTTCAATTCTTTTTTGTTGTTTTGAAGTCTGTCTTCCAATAATTCCAGGCCTTTCAAATAGTTATCATTATCCACTTTTTGTTGCTTCACTGAGTCAATATCCACTTTTTGAAAAACAGGCTCAGCCCATTTATAGGTAAAATCCTTGTTATCTGCCTTCAAAGTTGCCGTATCATTCACAACCTGCGAAAATCCGACTGTTCTCACGAAGACAACAAGAATAAATACCAGCGCGTAGTTTAAGTGCTTACTTTTCATGGCATTATTTTTTTAATTCAACAATAAATCACATTTCTTTACATTTTTGATTTAAACAGCCAAATTTCAAAAAAAGTTCAATTTATATAAATATTCTTCTAAGCCTGTACTACTTACATTTATTATTTAAAATTAAAATTCGAGGGTAATGAACATAAAGACCTATCTATTAAAATGTTGTGACAAATTGATTATAAATTTAAGCATTCTGACAAACAATTTCATATAGATAACTGATTGAAAAACAAAAGCACATATTTGTTTTCGTTATTCAGTTTTTTTTCCGAAATTTGCAGGCTTATAAAATAGGGTTCTTATAGGTAGGAATTCGTAAGAAAAAAACAGCGTGAAAGAGACAAAGTACATTTTTGTAACCGGTGGAGTTACTTCATCATTAGGCAAAGGAATTATTGCTGCATCCCTTGGGAAACTGTTGCAAGCCCGTGGATTTAAGGTGACCAATCAAAAGTTAGACCCGTATATCAACGTGGATCCAGGTACATTAAACCCCTACGAACATGGCGAATGCTATGTAACTGTAGACGGTCATGAGGCCGATTTAGACTTAGGACATTACGAACGTTTTTTGGGAGTTGAAACCCACAAAGCAAATAATGTAACAACCGGCAGAATCTATCAAAACGTAATAAATAAAGAGCGTCGTGGTGATTATTTAGGAAAAACGGTGCAAATTATACCGCACATTACAGACGAAATTAAACGCAACATCAAACTGTTAGGCAACAAAGGCGAATTCGACTTTGTGATTACCGAACTTGGTGGAACCGTTGGCGATATTGAATCGTTACCGTATATTGAGAGCGTACGTCAATTGAAATGGGAACTCGGCAACAAATGTCTTATTATCCATTTAACGTATGTACCTTATTTGGCAGCCGCCAAAGAATTGAAAACAAAACCCACCCAACACTCTGTAAAAGCGCTACAGGAACAAGGCGTTCAGGCCGACATCTTGGTGTTGCGTACAGAGCATAATATTTCATTAGACATTCGCAAAAAAGTGGCTTTGTTCTGTAACGTAGAGCAAAGTGCTGTTATGCAATCGATCGATGTACCAACCATTTACCGTGTGCCATTAAACATGCAGGATGAAAAACTGGATGAAGTGGTACTTACAAAAATGGGATTCGACTTAGCCAAAACTCCTGCTGCCGACATGGCAAAATGGATCGAATTTGTTGAAAAACTGGAGAATGCAAAAGAAGAAGTGCGCATCGGAATAGTTGGGAAATACGTTCAATTGCCCGATGCTTACAAATCAATTATTGAGTCATTATTGCATGCAAGTGCATACAACAATAAGAAATTGAAGCTGGAACTAATACTTTCGGACAAATTGACAGAAGAAAACGTTGAAAAGAAATTGTCAGGTCTCAATGGTATAATTGTTGCACCCGGTTTTGGACCTCGCGGAATGGAAGGTAAATTCACAGCATTGAAATTCGCACGTGAAAACAACATGCCATGCTTAGGTATTTGTATGGGAATGCAAACAATGTCTATCGAATTTGCAAGAAACGTACTTGGATACGCAGATGCAAATAGTACTGAAATTGATTCTACTACTACTCACAAAATAGTGGATATCATGGATGAACAAAAAGATATTTTGAATTTAGGCGGAAGTATGCGTTTAGGTGCATTTAAATGTAAATTGAAAAAAGGCAGCAAAGCATTCGAAATCTACGGAAAAGAAAATATCAGCGAACGTCACCGTCACCGTTTTGAATTCAACAATGAGTTCAAAGATGAATTTGAGAAAGCCGGCATGATCTGTAGTGGGTTGAATGTTGAATCGAATTTGGTTGAAATTGTTGAACTAAAATCTCACAAATGGTATGTTGGTGTTCAGTTTCATCCTGAATACAGCAGTACGGTTGTAAAACCTCATCCATTGTTTATCAGCTTCGTGAAGGCTGCTATCCAAAAATAATTATCACTAATCGCCTACATATCAATCAATTTAATTGGATATAAAGTAAAGATTTAAACATAAAAGACAGTTGACAACAGATCGTCGACCGCAGACACATAAAAAATATGGATAAAAATACGATTATTGGCTTTTCACTTATCGGGCTTATTCTTTTAGGATTTTGGCAATTAAACAAGCCAAACGAAAAAGAAGTTCAGGCTCAAAAGCGTTATAATGATTCTATTGCATTAGTTCAACAAGCTAAAGTGCAAGCCGAAACCGCAATAAACAAAACTGCAACGGTATCAAAAGATTCAGCTATTGGAACCGACACAGCAGCCATCAGCAACTCGTTTGGTGATTTTAGTGCATCAGCAAAAGGCGAAGAGAAATTCTACACGCTGGAAAATGAATTAATCAAGTTGACTATTAGCAGCAAAGGTGGTAGAATTTATTCTGCACAACTAAAAAACTACAAAACCCACGACACCTTGCCATTAATGCTTTTTGATGGAAAAGAAAGTTCGATGGGTTTTACACTGGTAACAAAGAACAATCGTGTGCTTAACAGCAAGGACTTATATTTCGAACCAGTTTCGGCTGTGACGAAAGATGCAAGTGGTAATCAAACATTAATCATGCGTTTGAAAACTACCGGTACTGCCTATATGGATTTTGCTTATACCTTACCGGTAAAAAACTACATGCTTAGTTTTGGCATCAAAGCCAATGGCATGACAGCGGTTATGCCTGCCGGTATAAATTCGCTGGACATGCAATGGTCTTCGAAAATACGCCAACAAGAAAGTAGTCGTAAAACAGAGAATCGCTATTCAGCTATTGAATATAAATACGTGGCTGACGATCTTGAAAAACTAAGCGAAAGCAAAAACGAAGAAAAAGAACTTCCGAACAAGGTAAAATGGATTGCTTTTAAAGATCAGTTCTTTAGTAGTATTCTTATTGCCAATCAAGACATAACTTCTGCAACCTTGAAAAGTAAGGTAGAAGATGAAACCTCTAAATATCTGAAAGCCTATGAAGCCGAAATGACTGTAGCTTTTGATCCAACAGGTAAAGTTCCAACAACTTTCCAACTATTTTTAGGACCTAACCAATACAAACTGCTTTCGTCATACGATGATAAATCAGACTCGAAATTAAGTTTAAACAAAATCATTCCACTTGGTTGGGGTATTTTTGGCTGGGTAAACAGATATGCTATTATCCCTATGTTCAACTTATTCAGTAAGTTCTTGAGCAACTTCGGGTTAATCATCTTATTAATGACCATTGCCATTAAATTGGTATTATCGCCATTGACTTACAAATCATACATTTCCAGCGCAAAAATGCGTGTTCTGAAACCGGAAATTGATGAGATTAATGCACGAATTCCTGCAGATAAAGCAGCAGAGCGACAAAAAGCAACCATGGATTTATATGGTAAAGTAGGTGTTAGTCCAATGAGTGGCTGTCTACCTTCGTTATTACAAATGCCAATTCTGATTGCATTGTTTAACTTCTTCCCTGCTTCCATCGAACTTCGTCAACAAAGTTTCTTGTGGGCAAAAGATTTATCGTCATACGATGCTATTTTCTCATGGAGCACTCACATTCCACTTATTGGCAACCACATCAGCTTGTTCTGTATATTAATGACAATTACAAGTGTGGTGTACACACACCTAAACATGGCAAGCTCGGGCGGACAGGAACAAATTCCGGGAATGAAATGGATGATGTACTTAATGCCGGTGGCGTTTATGTTTATGTTCAACGATTATGCATCAGGATTGAGCTACTATTACTTTATAGCAACTCTGTTCTCTGTAATCCAAACATATATTATCCGCACCACTGTTGACGAGAAAAAACTGCTCGCTCAACTACATGCTAAACGTGCAAGCAATGCTAAAAAGCCTGCTAAAAAAGGTGGTTTTATGGATCGCTTAGAAAAAATGCAACGTGAACAACAAAAAACTGTAAAAGGTAAAAAATAATTATTCAATACGACATAAAAAGCGCAAAAGGCAAGTTTAGACTTTGCAGTTTGCGCTTTTTTTGGACCTAAAAAAACAGTCGACAATGAAAAAAATATTCATTACTCTGATTTCAATGATCTTGTTTTTGACATCGTGCAACAGAAGCAACCGCTTTGAGATTGACACAACAAAAGATCGCGTAGAAGTGAAAATTCAACGTTTTGATAAGGATTTAATCTCGCTTGACTCTGCAAATTCAGCAACGACAATGACAAAATTGTACAAGAACTACCCTCAGTTTCTGCCTGTCTATACGTCGGAAGTGCTTAATGTAGATGCAAAAGATACTGCCGCCATTCGCCTGCTATTCCTGAAATATAATTCCGACAATACCTTTTCCAAGGTAAATAAAAAGGTACTTGAAAAGTTCAACAATGTATCCGACATTGAAAAAACCGTCTCAGACAGTTACACCTACATTCACCATTATTTCCCGGAAGTAAAGCTTCCGGAAATATATTTCTTCGTGTCTGGTTTCAACCGTTCAGTATTGCTCAACGATAAATTTATAGCCTTGGGCACCGATTTATATTTGGGAAGTGACTACCCTGCTTATAAGGATCTCAGCTATGATTACCTACTCGTAAACATGCGTCGCGAATGTGTTGCTGCCGATTTGGTTTCGGCAACACTTTTCAGAATGTTTGTAATGGATAGCAGCAAAGACAGACTACTGGACAATATGATTTTCAGAGGAAAAGTAATGTATTTACTATCGGTATTTATGCCAAACGAGAAACCGGAGGATTTGATGGGATATACTCATGAACAATGGAAGTGGTGTACAAGCTACGAAAAGGAAATATGGGGAATAATTATTGATCACAAGGATTTATTTTCGACCAATATATTATTAATCAGCAAATACATGAACGATGCACCTTTTACCGCACCGGTTTCGCAAGATTCACCCGGCCGATTGGGAACCTGGCTCGGTTGGCAAATAGTAGACAGCTACATGAAAAAAAATCAAAACATTGGGCTGAAAAATCTAATGGACGAAAACAATTACCAAAAAATACTTGAAGAGTCAGGATTCAAACCCTGAATTTGTTACAAAAAAAGACCTATTCGAAAACGAATAGGTCTTTTATTATTAATGCGTTGCAATATTATGCTGGACTAATTGCTTCTGAAGGACAAACATCGGCACAAGTGCCACAGTCGGTACAAACATCAGCATCGATAACATAGATATCACCTTCTGCAATTGCGTCAACAGGACATTCGCTGATACATGAACCGCAAGCAATACAATCTTCTGAAATTACGTAAGCCATTTTCTTATTATTTTTTTGTTAGTACTAATTAGTTCTGCAAAAGTAAAACATTTTTCCAAATCAAAGAAAAATTTTACTTGTTTTTTATTTGAAAAAGAAAATTAACTCCAACGAGACATCTTCATTCTGAAAATACTTCGTCACACTAACTTAGCATAATCGACTAATAATAAGCAAATTTACTCATAAATTAGATTTAAATTCAAGGAGCAATTTAGTTATTTAAAGCACTTATTATTAACGATTATAGTTTCCATTAAGAACCATGTTACAATTCTATTAAATTTGTATTAAAAATTGTGTAATAGTAGAACTGTTTTAGTACATTTGCACTCGGAAAGCAGACAAAACTGTTAACTCACAACATATTGAGTAACAATAAGACTAAAACAATAAAATTCACTCTTAAAATTCTCGTAAACTATTTTTGTTATGAACAATTCTTTTTTCGACAAATTTGTACCAAAAGAACCTAAGTTTTTTCCCATTTTAAAAGAAATGGCAGATGTAATACTTGTAGCATCCGACTTAATCATCGAGTGTGTTGAAAAAGCGGATCATGAGTCTGCCATTGAGTATTATAAAAAAATTAAAGAGCAGGAAAAAAAAGGAGATGCTTTATCTGCTAAAATATTTGACGAGCTGAATTCGACTTTCATCACTCCGTTCGACCGCGAGGACATTCACCATTTGGCTGACAAACTTGATGATGTAACAGATTACATTAACAGTTGTGCTAAGAAGATTGTACTTTACAATCCAAAAGAAATTCCTGCAAGTGCGGTTGAAATTGCTAATCTAGTAAAAGAAGGCGCTATTTCGATAAAGAAAGCAGTTGCAGAACTGGATGTAATGAAAAAGAATTCGAAAAAAATCAAAGAATATTGCCTCGAATTAAAAGTTACAGAAAACAAAGCTGACGATGTTTATGAAAACTTCTTGATTGATTTGTTTGAAAACAAAAATGATGCAGTTGAGATTATCAAATTGAAGGAGATTATGAGTGAGCTTGAGAAAGCCACAGATGCAGCAGAACATGTTGGAAAAATCATCAAAACGATTATTGTTAAGTACGCATAATAACTTCAAAAAAACAAAATGACGCTATTAATTACTATTATCGTACTGGCTTTGGTTTTTGATTATATCAATGGATTTCATGATGCGGCTAATTCCATTGCTACAATTGTATCGACAAAAGTGTTGACTCCATTTCAGGCTGTATTGTGGGCGGCCTTCTTTAATTTTGTGGCATTTTTCATTGCTAAATATATTATTGGAGAATTTGGGATTGCCAACACTGTTTCTAAAGCTGTAATTGAACAATACATTACGCTTCCTGTAATTTTCTCAGGAATTGTTGCTGCTATTCTTTGGAACTTAGCTACCTGGTGGCTTGGAATTCCATCCTCTTCATCGCATACTTTGATTGGTGGATTTGCCGGAGCAGCTATTATGAGCACCATTATAGCCAACGGTTATACTACAAGTGGTTTTGAGTCTATAAAATCGGATGTAATTATAAAAATCGCTTCATTCATCGTATTGGCACCGCTGATCGGTATGATGGTTTCGTCATTACTGACTATTTTAATTTTATACATTTTCAAAAAAGTAAATCCACACAAGGCTAATCAATGGTTTAAAAGATTACAGTTAGTCTCATCGGGTTTATTCAGTATTGGTCATGGATTAAATGACTCGCAAAAAGTAATGGGAATTATTGCAGCAGCAATGATTGCAGCACATGCTCGCGGTATTGATATGGGAATTACTTCAATCAAAGATTTACCCGACTGGGTAGCATTCTCTTGTTTTGGTGTTATCTCGCTTGGAACAATGTCGGGTGGTTGGAGAATTATCAAAACAATGGGCTCGCGCATTACAAAAGTTACTCCATTAGAAGGAGTTGCAGCAGAGACTGCAGGTGCACTAACACTTTACCTGACTGAAATTTTAAAAATACCAGTGAGTACTACTCACACTATTACTGGTGCAATTATTGGTGTTGGTTCGGTGAAAAGACTTTCGGCAGTGCGCTGGGGTGTTACACGTAGCTTGCTTACAGCATGGTTGCTTACAATTCCTGTAAGTGCCGCTTTAGCTGCATTAATCTACATTATATTTGGAACTTTATTATAGAAAATAAAAAAAACATTAAAAGGGGTTGTCTCAAATTGAGGCAACCCCTTTTTCTTTATACGTATTCTCATTCTTGTCTAAGTTGAAAAAAGATTGATTTCTGTACAAAAATACAGTATATGTATCAAAAATTACACATAACTATCTAGGGTAAATAGTATTTTTGTACTGTTACACTACTAACATGTAAAATTCATTTTTAGATGTTAGTCAATTATTATGCTGTGTAACAATTCGGCACAACTTCCGACATTCTGAATAAACTGCTTTAAATAAAAACATTGAGAATATAGTATGAAAATCACAACCCACCCAAAGACCTGTCTTATAGGAGTAGGAATTCTTTTATCCTTTTTAGGCACATCAGGAATTGCACAAACAAGTTCGTGGCCAAAAATTACAACAGAGATGCGCCCTGGTGCTAGGTGGTGGTGGCTGGGAAGTGCAGTGGACAAAACCAACCTGACATACAACCTGGAGGAATATGCCAAAACCGGAATTGGAACTGTAGAAATTACGCCTATTTACGGTGTCCAAAAAAATGACCAGAACAACATCCCCTTCCTATCTGAAAAATGGATGGGAATGCTTAATCATACCATTGCAGAAACCGGGCGATTGGGCATGCAAACAGATATGAACACCGGAACTGGCTGGCCTTTTGGTGGTCCCGAGGTAACTATCGGAGATGCAGCTTCGAAATTAGTAGTGAAAAGATATATGATTTCAGGTGGACAAACCTTCGCTGCAAAAATCACTCCTGATGAAAAAGACCAACAAACAGTAGCGAAGCTGCAACGATTGATGGCTTTTCAGAATAAAAAAGTGGTAGACCTCACAAAACTAGTGGACAATACCGGAAATATTTCATGGAAAACACCAAAAGGTAACTGGCTGTTAATTGCTGTATTTAACGGAAAAACATTCCAAAAAGTAAAACGGGCTGCTCCTGGTGGTGAGGGATATGTTATGGATCACTTTTCGAAAACAGCAGTAAAGAAGTACTTAAATCGCTTTGAAAATGCTTTTGCAGAAACGAATACAAGTTATCCACATAACTTTTTCAACGACTCCTACGAAGTATATGGTGCCGACTGGACGGAAGATCTATTTGAACAGTTCTACACACGCCGTGGCTATAAATTGGAAGAGTATCTTCCCGTTTTTCTTGACGAAAACCGCACTGAGGAATCTGCACGATTGCTGACGGATTATCGCGAAACCATTTCGGAACTATTATTGGAAAACTTCACCAAACAGTGGACGGACTGGGCACATGTGCATGGAAGCAAAACCAGAAATCAGGCACATGGATCACCTGGAAACCTCATTGATTTATACGCAACTGTTGATGTGCCCGAATGCGAAGGCTTTGGTTTATCGGATTTTGGTATCAAAGGGTTACGCAAAGATTCGCTGACACGTAAAAATGATTCGGAATTGTCGATGCTTAAATATGCTTCGTCAGCAGCACATATTTCGGGAAAACAACTAACGTCTTCAGAAACATTTACATGGCTAACAGAGCATTTCCGTACTTCACTTTCGCAATGCAAACCCGACTTGGATTTAATGTTTGTTGCAGGTGTAAATCATATGAATTTTCACGGTACAACCTATTCTCCAAAAGATGCAGCCTGGCCGGGTTGGAAATTCTATGCCTCTATCGATATGTCGCCCACCAATAGTATTTGGAAAGATGCTCCTGCATTGATGAATTACATTACCCGCTGTCAATCTTTTCTGCAAAGTGGAAAACCTGATAATGATTTTCTGATTTACCTGCCCGTATACGATATTTGGCACGAGCAAAACGGACGATTGTTGCAATTCAGTATCCACGACATGGATAAAAAGATGCCGAAGTTTATCAAGGTAGTGCACTCAATTTACGAAAATGGGTATGATGTTGATTACATTTCCGATCAGTTCATCGTCTCATCAACATGTGAGAAAGGCGAAATTGTAACCAAGAGTGGTAGCAGATACAAAGCCTTAATAGTACCGGCTGTAAAAAAAATGCCGGCAAACGTATTAAAACACATTGCTGACCTGACATCGCAGGGTGCAAAAATAGTTTTTATGGAAAACTATCCGGAAGATGTACCCGGACTAGCCAGATTAAAAGAACGCAGAGCTCAGTTTCAGTTATCTATGAAAGCATTATCGATGACAACTGATTTTTCAAAAACAAGCATTCAACCCTTTAAAAACGGAAAAGTAATCACCGGTTCTGATTACAAAGAAACACTTCTGGCTGTTGGGATACAACCTGAAGAGATGATTACTAAATGTGGGCTTCATGCCATTCGCCGATCCAACGACGAAGGTTACCATTATTTTATCAGTGCCTTGCACAAACAAGATATAAGTGACTGGATTACATTGTCTGTTCCGGCTACTTCGGCTGAGATATTTGATCCAATGACAGGTGCAAGTGGCAAAGCGAATGTACGACAACAGAACGGAAAAGCGCAGGTTTACCTGCAGCTGAAATCGGGAGAATCGTTGATTTTGAAAACATTTACCAAGGAAGACATTCAAGTTCCAGCCTGGGAATATTTAAAACAAAATATTCATACTGTAGAATTGACTAGTGCATGGAAATTATATTTCAGCAAGAGTGAGCCACAGGCAAAAGACACTTTAACTCTTAAAGCATTGACTTCGTGGACAATACTTGGAAACGAAACCCTGAAAGTAAATTGCGGAACAGGTGTGTACTCAACAACTTTCAATCTGGCAAATATTTCAACTGGTGCTGAATATATTTTGAACCTAGGAGACGTCCGCGAAAGTGCCCATGTATTTGTAAATGGCAACGATGCCGGAATCGTTTGGGCAGCTCCCTTCGATTGTCGCATTAGCAAGTACCTGAAAACCGGAGAAAATAAATTACGCATAGAAGTAACCAATTTACCTGCGAATCGGATTGCTGACTACGACCGTCGCAACATAAATTGGCGTATTTTCAATGAAATCAATATTGTAAACATCAATTATAAAGTATCCAACTATGGTAACTGGCAACTCGTAGAGAGTGGCTTATGTAGCCCGGTTAAACTTACAATTTACGAATAGCTTAAACGCAAAAAATCATTTAACCCATTCAATTCTCTGAAATGACGAAATTAAAACATTCACTAATTATCGCTATCCTTGCTCTAACCGGGTTTACAATGCAGGCTCAAAGTACTTACAAGTACGATTATTTATACAATAATCTGCCCTTCAATATGCCAAAGGTTGAAGCACCTGTTTTTCCCAACAAAAGCGTTTCGATTTCCGAATTTGGAGCTACTGGCAATGGAACAGACTTGTGTACCGAAGCTTTTTCGAAGTCAATAAATACACTTTCAAGCCAGGGTGGTGGCACTGTGATTGTGCCTATGGGCGTTTGGTTTACAGGTCCGATTGTTTTTAAAAGTAATATTAACCTGCATCTCGAAAAAGGAGCTATTATTCTGTTTTCGCCTGATAAAAACTTATATCCTCTGGTTGAGACCATCTTTGAGGGCTTAGCCACTAAACGCTGTCAGTCACCAATCTCAGGTCGTAATCTGACGAATGTGGCCATTACCGGTGATGGAGCTATTGATGGAAACGGACATTATTGGCGTGCATTGAAAAAACAATCGGTGACTGATAGTTACTGGAAAAAATTCACAGCCAATCGTGGCGTCTTCAAACGCGAAGATTACTGGTTCCCATCCGAACAATACCTGAAAGGACAGCAATTAGCAGATATGAATGTTCCGAAAAACATTAAAACCGATACGGAATGGAATTCAATTCGTGATTTTCTTCGCCCAGTAATGGTTAGCTTTATAGAATGTAAAAACCTTTATCTTCAAGGAGTTCTATTTCAAAACTCTCCGGCATGGAATCTGCATCCACTCATGTGCGAAAACGTTATTTTAGACGGTGTGACAGTACGCAACCCAAGCTACGCAGAAAACGGTGACGGCATTGATTTAGAATCTTGTAAAAACTCACTGATCATCAATTCAACATTCGACGTAGGCGACGATGGTATCTGCATAAAAAGCGGTAAAGATGAGGAAGGTCGTCAACGTGCCCGTGTTTGCGAGAATCTGATTGTAGATAATTGCACCGTTTTCAAAGGTCATGGAGGCTTTGTAGTTGGTAGCGAAATGTCTGGCGGTGTACGCAATATGAAAGTAGCAAATTGTAAATTTTTAGGTACAGACGTTGGTTTGCGTTTTAAAAGCAAACGTGGTCGTGGTGGTATGGTGGAAAATATCTTTATCGAGAATATTGGCATGATGGATATTGTGACTGAACCTTTGCTATTCGATTTATACTACATGAATAAATCGGCTTCTGAAGTACTTCAGGATGCGAATGGACAACCTGTAAAACGAATGATTCCGAAAGTAGATGAAACAACACCAACATTCAGAAATATCCACATCAAAAACATATCATGTACCAACGCAACACGAGCCATGTATTTTAATGGGCTGCCGGAAAATCCTATTGAAGGAATTTACGTGGAAAATGCAATGATTAGTGCTAAAACCGGTGGAGAAATAAAAGAAAGCAAACACATTGTTTTGAAAAACGTAGTTATCAGGCAATCCAGTGGACCTGCGCTTAAAATTCTGAATTGCAAGGATATTGATATTAAAAATGTGTCCGGAGAAATTATTCAGGAATAAATTCCAACAGCTAATATTTTGCAAAAAACTAGCTAATAAACAATTATACAGCCTGCATTTGATGCAGGTTGTACTTTTTTCTATTTTATTGTACAGCACTCCATTTCTAATCCGTTATATTTGTTGTTAATTTGCATTACTATTCTTCCTATTAGGGAATAAAAAACTGAACAAACAAAATCAAGAGAAGAAACAAAATTCATGAAATTAAAATTCACCCTCCCTTTCGTGGCTTTGCTTTTGAGCGTACCAACTGTACAAGCTCAAACCAACATGTCGGCCAGAGAAACAGCAATGAAAATTGCAGAGCGCATCCTCAATTCAACTACCTATTTATTCGAGAATAAAAAGACCGGAGAAACTTATAGTACTGTTAAAGATCTTCCATTATCAAAAGATGTAGAGGTACAATCGAAATATACACAGTGGCACTACACCAATGGAGTGACAAATATCGCTCTCATGGAATTGGGCGATAAACTAAGCGACAAAAAATATGAGAATTATGTTTTGAAAAACATGAACTTCGTATTTAACGACGGAAACCTGGATTATTTCAAAAAACTTTACGACAATGCTTTTGCCGAAGGCGGTTGGGGAGCTGTGCGCAACATTAGCTGGCACATGCTATTCCGTGGCAAACGGTTGGATGACAATGGCCCAATGAGCGCCAGTTTGATTGAACTTCAACAACATCATCCAAGCAATGCATTTCTCAAGTACATCAACGAAACTGCAAATCATCTCAACACTTCCGAACCGCGGTTGAAGGATGGAACTATTGCACGAATTTGGCCACACGAAAATACAATTTGGGCGGATGATGCTTTTATGGCTATCTCTTTTTTGAGTAGAATGGGACAATTTACAGGTGATAATAAATATTTCACCGATGCAGCCAATCAGATACTAAACTACAACAAGTATCTTTGGTGCCCTGAGAAACAAATTTATTACCACTGCTATCACACGGATAATAAAGAACATGGAGTTGCACATTGGAGTCGTGCCAACGGTTGGGTATTTATGGCACAAGCCGATTTACTTTCTCGCATGCCTAAAAATCATCCGTTGCGCAATGCTGTCATTAAAAATTTCCAACAACAAGCCAGTGGAGTTGCTCGTTATCAAGGGAAAAACGGACTTTGGCACCAATTGCTGGACAAAGAAGACTCTTATGAAGAAATTACCGGAACAGCCATGTTTGTTTTTGGTATTGCCCGTGGTGTAAAAGAAGGTTGGTTGCATCCAGACTTTATTTATGTTGCTGAACAAGGATTGAAAGGAATGCTATCTAAAATCACTCCGAATGGAGATGTTACAGCTATCTGCGTTGGTACAGGCATTATGCCATCTTTGCAGTATTATTACAATCGTCCTACTCAGGAAAATGACCCAATGGGTGAAGGTCCGGTTTTACGTGCACTCGTTGAAATGATAGATGCTCCGAAATATACCGAGATTAGAGCTGAGGATCAATATGATAAAATAGGCTTGAAAAAATAATAAAACAACAGATTTCGGTATATTATAATCTGCCTAAATCAGTTGTTATCTAAAGCCACAAATAACTTGTTCAATGAAAAAAAATCACTTCGCTTGTCTTATTCTTTTCGTGTTTACTTGCAATACTTTAATGCAAGCAGCGATTGACCGCAAGGCCCTGGTAAACAGAAATAATCCAAGCGTCAATGCATTCGATTCATTAGCATCATTGTCTGTTGGGAATGGTGAATTTGCATTCACCGTTGATGCCACAGGTTTACAAACATTTCCTCAAAAATACAGCAGTGGCGTACCACTTGGCACTCAAAGCCAATGGGGGTGGCACAGCTTCGCGAATCCCAATAATTACCTTCACGAAGAGACCCTGAAAAATTATAATTTCAGAGGAAAAGAAGAACCATACTCTACACAATTTAACGGAACAGACCGAGAAAAAGGAGCTACAGAATGGTTTCGGGTCAACCAGCACCGCCTGCATTTAGGTATTATCGGCTTTGAAATTGATTCAACTTGTTTGAATAAAATAACCGATATCAAACAAGAACTACAACTTTGGAAGGGAGAAATTGTAAGTCATTTCAACTTATCTGGAAAATCCGTTCAGGTTGAAACAACATGCCACCCACAGAAAGATGTAATTGCTGCCAAAATTAGTTCAACTGCTCATTTAGGCATAAAATTCCATTTCCCCTATCCTACCGGGGGGCATAGCGACGATGCCTGCGACTGGAACAGCAACGACAAACACAGTACAACACTTGTTAGCCAAACCACAAACTCCGCTTTGCTCGAGCGAAAAATTGATGCAACTACCTATTTCGTTCAAATTCAATGGGAAGGCTCTGCCACTTTGATTGAAAAAGAAAAAAACTATTTCGTTATTCAACCTACATCGGACAATTTTGCTTTTACAGCGGCATTCCTGCCTGGTAAACCCAGTGAAATGGTTCAACCAACGGTAGCCGAAACCCAACTGGCATCGTACAATTATTGGGATGCGTTTTGGACAAAAGGGGATGCTGTAGATTTCTCGCAATGTAAAGACAAACGCGCACCGGAATTGGAACGTCGTGTAGTGCTGTCGCAATATTTATTAGCCATTCAATGTGCAGGCTCGGTACCTCCGCAAGAAACCGGATTGACCTACAACTCATGGTATGGGAAATTTCATCTCGAAATGATTTGGTGGCACGAAGCACAGTTTGCACTTTGGGGACGTTCTGATTTGCTGGAACGAAGTCTCAGTTGGTACAACAAAGCATTTCCAATTGCCAAAGAAATTGCCAAACGACAGGGATTTCAGGGGGTTCGTTGGATGAAAATGACCGACCCTACTGGCATAGAAGCACCATCAAAAGTAGGTTCATTTCTTATTTGGCAACAACCGCATATCATCTACCTGGCCGAACTGGTTTATCGCAGTCATCCTTCGCCCGAAGTGCTTGAAAAATACAGCAAACTGGTGGACGAAACAGCTAAATTTATGTTCTCGTTTGCCACCTACGATCAACTGGAAGGACGCTATGTGCTCAAAGGAGCCATTCCTGCTCAGGAAACACTGCGTGCAGCAGAAACAGTAAATCCGCCCTTTGAACTTTCGTATTGGCATTTCGCCATGAGTACAGCTCAGAAATGGCGCGAGCGAATGGGCTTGAAACGCAACCTTCAATGGGACGAAATGATTGACAAACTATCACCATTGGCCTATCAGGATAAACTTTATCTGGCTGCCGAAACTGCCACTGACACTTACAAAGATATTCGTTTCACTTCCGATCACATGGCCGTATTGGGAGCTTACGGAATACTTCCAAAATGTCCGTTGGTACGTACCGATTACATGCAAAACACGCTCAACTGGATTTGGACCAATTGGAACTGGGGAAAAACCTGGGGCTGGGATTACCCGATGACAGCCATGAACGCTGCCCGACTTGGCGATGGAGAAAAAGCAGTTGGTGCCTTGCTTATGGACAAACGCACCAATACCTATCTGGTAAATGGACATAACTATCAGGATAGTCGCTTGCGCATTTACTTACCCGGAAATGGCGGTTTGCTAACGGCTATATCGATGATGTGTGCAGGTTGGGATGGGAATAAAACCAAAAATCCGGGATTTCCAAAAGATGGCAAATGGAATGTGAAATGGGAAGGTCTTCTACCAATGCCATAACTCATCTGTTCCGGCACCAGGTCTGAACAAATATATTTTCAAAATTACAGAAAGGTTCGGGAAATTCACAGTAAAAGTGTATCTTGAACCTTTTTTCAGTTCAACTAATTTGAAGCTCAATATATGCTAAAAAATATATCTTTCTCCATTTTCCTTTGTTTGGAATTATTGGTACAGTCAATAGCTGGTCAAACACCAAATTCTGCTACGAAAGTATTTGATCCTGAATTAAATCAATTCATTGCACCCCGCCAAACTAATAATGGTGAGCGAAGTTTGCGATACACACCAGATGGGCAGGATTTTGTGATTGTAAATGGAAAGAATAAATTCAATCGGGCACTTTATGGAACAAACACCGGTTTTCGTGTAGAAACGGGCGATGTACCTGAATTTGCACTTTATCTGCCTCGCATGGGTGGAAATTTGAGTTTCAGCATTGGCAACAAACAAAAAACTATTGCGCTGAACGATGCCGCTCATATTGAAAGTCGATATCGTGCTGGCTCACGGATTTACAATATTACTGATTCGCTGTTGGGAAAAGGTCGCATCTGCTTAACTGCACTCGCGATGAGTCAGGCCGAAGGAATTATTCTCAAAGTAGAAACTTTTGGTATCCCAAACAAAACACTATTATCGTGGAAATTCGGAGGCGCTTCCGATACCCGTTTCAGTCGCGAAGGTGATTTGGGCGTTGACCCAATCGATTGTTTCGAACTTAAACCGGAATATTGCAAAGGAAATATTTACACGCTGAATAAAAACAGTTTCAGTTTGACCTTTGGAGCAAAGCAGGATAAAAAACTAGTCGGTATCTTTCCAACGAAAGCAACCTTATCGATTGATCCGAGCTTACCGGTTTTATTGGGAAAAATGAATCTAAGTGGAAACACGACTTTCTATTTATCAATAAAGATTCCTGAAAATTCGGAGACGGTAAGCTATAGTTCATTGCCATCAATTTTCGGGAAATCTGAAGCCGATCGCGCTGCACTAGCCTCACGCATCAAAATTAACACGCCTGATCCGTATTTGAATACGCTGGGCGGCACATTGGCAGTTGCAGCAGATGGTATTTGGAGCGGTGAAACCTGGCTTCATGGTGCTGTGGGTTGGCGCATGCCCTTAAGTGGATGGCGAGCTGCTTACACCGGCGATGTGCTCGGTTGGCACGACCGCGCCCGAAAGCATTTTGATGCATATGCCAGTTCTCAGGTTACAGCTGTTCCAGCAACCCGCCCGCACCCTACACAAGATACGGCATTGAACTTAGCGCGTGCCGAAAAAAGTTGGGGAACGCAAATGTACAGCAACGGTTACATTTGCCGTAATCCCTATGAAAACAACAAAATGCACCATTACGATATGAACCTGTGCTATATTGACGAACTGCTTTGGCATCTCAATTGGACAGGTGATTTGGAATATGCAAAGGAAATATGGCCGGTACTGACAAGCAGCTTGGCCTGGGAAAAATGTAATTACGATCCAGACAATGATGGACTTTATGATGCCTACTGTTGCATTTGGGCCAGCGATGCACTTTATTACAACAGTGGTGCTGTTACGCATTCATCGGCCTATAACTATCGAGCCAATAAAATGGCAGCAGAAATTGCAATGAAAATAGGACAGGATCCGAAACCTTACGCCAAAGAGGCCGAAAAAATTCTGAAAGCGCTTAACGCCCGCCTCTGGATATCTGGCAAAGGTCATTGGGCGGAATATCAGGACTTCATGGGAGAGAAAAAAGTGCACGAAAGCGCTGCTGTGTGGACCATTTATCACGCTATCGATTCAGAAATTCAGGATGCTTTTCAGGGTTATCAGGCAACTCGCTACCTTGACACTGAAATTCCTCATATCCCTGTTGTAGCAAAAGGTTTAAAAGACGAAGGCTATGCAACTATTTCGACCAGTAATTGGCTACCCTACTCATGGTCTATCAACAACGTGGTATTTGCCGAAGTGGCACATACCGCTCTTTCATACTGGCAGGTGGGTCGTAACGAAGAAGGTTTCAACTTACTGAAAAGTTCAATTCTCGACGGCATGTATCTCGGTGCAAGCCCCGGAAATGTGGGACAGATAAGTTATTATGACGCAGCTCGTGGTGAGAGTTACCGCGATTTCGGCGATCCGATTGGCACGACGTCGAGGGCGGTAGTCGAAGGTCTTTTCGGCATCATTCCTGATGCCATGAACGGACAGTTGATACTTCGTCCGGGCTTCCCCCAGTCGTGGGATCATGCATCCATCTCCACACCCGACATTAAATTCAACTTTAAACGTTCCGGAAAAACCGACACCTATATCGTTCAGCCACATTTTGAAAAACCGCTGACCATCAAACTTCAACTCAAAGCTTGTTCCGACAGCGTAACTTCCCTTACCCTGAACGGGAAATCCATTGAATGGAAGTTAGCAGAAGCTGCAAATGGTTATCCGCTTATTGAAATTATCACTTCCGATTCCGGAAAAATAGAAATAATCTGGGGAGGCAAAAAACTGGCGAATCAATATACTGAAATCATCTCCAGACAAAACACACCGTTTGAGTTTCGTTCTGATGCTCAAATTATGGATTTAACGGATCCTCAAAATGTGCTTAGCAAGCCTGTTCTGAAAACAAATACTATCACCGGAACTGTTGTTGGAGCAACGGGGCATCGCACCCTCTTTGCCAGACTGGCTCAAGGACAGATGAAGTGGTGGCAACCTATCAATATTGAGATTGAACAAAAAATGATAAAAAAGATGGCCGCATTCTCTAATGTAAATGCAGCAAATTGTGAACTGGTAAAAATAGATCAGTTTTTCAATGATTCGGTGACTAATATCTTTAAAAATAAATATCTTTCACCGCGTTCGCCCTACACCACCTTGCAAATCCCGACACAAGGCATTGGCGAGTGGTGTCATCCAACTACTACAGCAACAATTGACGATGCAGGCATTAGAAATAAGGCACAAAACAATGTTATGCAAACAAAACTTGGCGTGCCTTTTCGCACTCCATCTACTGGTAAAAACATAGTATTCACATCGCATTGGGATAATTTTCCAAGAATAATCAATATCCCATTGAGCGGTTCCGCTTCGCACGTCTACCTGCTTATGGCCGGCACTACCAATCACATGCAAACCCATTTTGTTAACGGGAGGATAAACGTGGAATATACCGATGGTTCGAGTGACACACTAGAATTAATAAATCCTGAAAATTGGTGCCCTATCGAACAGGATTATTTTGAAAATGGACTAGCTTTCAGGCTAAATGCCCCTCGCCCCTACCGACTTCATCTAAAAACCGGTTTAGTGAGCAACGATTTGGAGAAAGATCTCAAGATTGACGGAGTTTATGGCAGGAAAATTGATGGTGGTGCTGCATTATTATTGGATATGCCATTAAACAACACTAAAATACTGCGTAAGATTTCGTTAGAAACAGTGGCAAATGATGTAATTATTGGCCTAATGTCTGTAACTTTGCAGCGCTAAAAATCAGACGATCAAAGGCAGTTTGTAGATTTGCAACATTTTGTGAAGTAGCACTGAGCAATAATACAAAATTTTAAACGTTTATCTTCAGAGATGGATAACCATCTTCCGAACCCTAAATGCATTATTCCTGAACTAAATTTATGTTGGTGAAGATTTTAAAAAAATACTTGTTGGTTACTTTCTTTATTTTCAAAATTGGCTCTACCGCTTTTGCGCAAGGTAATTTACCCTACATAGATGATAGAACCCTCCATTTTGGATTCTCGCTGGGAATGAACGCAATGGATTTTGGCATTGCACCAAGTAATCTGGATATCAATGGCAAAATTTATCAGGCAGATGTTTCAAAATTAAATCCGGGCTTTACAGTAGGAATTATCAGCGACTTACGACTTAGCCGATATTTCAGTTTACGCTTCACTCCCACACTTCATTTTGGCGACAGACAAGTAAATTACACGTATGCAGGTAGCACAACTACCGATTCAATATTCGTTTCTTCAATTCCGGTTTGCGTACCATTACACATAAAATACAGTGCACAGCGAAAAGGGAATTACAGACCCTATTTACTTTGGGGAGGTGGCGCATATTTCGATTTAGGACGAAACAAGGAAAATCCAATATTGCTAAAACCGCTGGGATTTTACACCGAATTTGGTATAGGATGTGACTTATATTTTTCTTTTTTCAAAATGGCACCCGAACTCAAATTCGCCATTGGCCTCAATGACATGTTAACTCCTCTCGATCAACGGGATGCCGGATTCTTGAATGATAATGACAAAAAATATACATTGGCACTTTCAAAACTCACAGCAAAAATGATTACTCTCTCATTCAATTTTGAATAGTAATGCATACAAAATATTCGACAAAAAATAAGACAATCAACTAGTTGATTGTCTTATTTTTTGTCGAATAAACTCAACATCAAATGCTTTCAATTTCTTTAATCACACCTTGAATTGCCAATTGCCAATCGATAAACATTTTACGATAGTATGCTTTTACTAACTTTGGGTTATCTTTTCCGTCAGGGCGGTTTGCGCGCAAAATATATTCGCGACTAAGTGCCATAACGACAACAGATACTGCATCAACCTTTTCAGCATCAATGTCTTTAGTCATTAAACAACGGAAATAAATATCTGAAATTAATTCTGATGAAATAAACTGAATTGTTTTCTTTAGCTTTCTTCTACTTGCCATAGTCGGTATTTTAATGGATTTGTTGTACAAATATAAGTCTTTAAAACGATACTCGCATCAATATTACACAATAAAAATCAATTCAGTTTCAGACGGCTTATGGTCAAGTTTGAATTATTTAAAGTAAATTTGCAGTAATTATTTTCTGATTTCGGGTCACGACGCTTAACTCAGCCGACTTTTATATGATTTGTCTTAAAAATCAATATCCAAACCTATTTGCAATCATATTCTCCATCTTGCTCATTGTCGTACTTTATTCGTGCAACGATGAACTTATCTCGTCAGACCCCAAATACAGGTTGGAATTCTCGACAGATACGCTGACTTTTGATACCGTTTTTACAACTTTAGGTAGTGCCACTTCCAAAATAGTACTGTACAACCGCAACAAAGCGGGCTTAAATATTAGCTCAATCAAAATAAAAAATGGAAGCACTTCTTTTTTTAAAATAAACGTTGACGGCAGTAAATCAGCCACAAACGAATTTGAAAACATAGAAATCAGACCGAATGACAGTTTGTACATTTTTGTTGCTGTAACTATCAATCCAAACAATGCTAACTCGCCCATTTTTATCGAAGACTCGCTGAATTTCATAACCAATGGAGTAAAGAAAAGCATCAAGCTAAATGCTTATGGGCAGGATATGGAGTTGTTTCGTAACAAGTTAATCAAAAATGACACCACACTGACAGCCAACAAACCTTATCTCATTTATGGTAATTTGACGGTTGACTCAGCTAAAACACTGACATTAAATCCCGGTTGCAGAATATTCTTCCACAATAATTCAAATTTAATAGTACATGGAAGTCTAAAAGCCGAAGGAACTGCCGATAAACCAATTACCTTAAGAGGTGACAGGCTAGATGACATACAGTTTTCAAAGCCGGTATCCTATAACAACGTGGCCGGACAGTGGGGTGGCGTTTATTTACTTTGGGAGCATGGAAACCACACGCTGAACCATGTAAATATGCACAGTGGGTACGTTGGTATAAATTTTGTGAATACTAAAAGCAGTATCCCGCAACTACGTATTTCAGATTGTAGGATTCATAATTTTCTGCTATACGGATTAATGATCCAAAATGGAAACGTTACGGTAACAAATACTGAAATATCAAACAGTAGCAGTTATTGTGTATTTCTAAATGGTGGAAATCACAGCTTCACACATTGCACCATTGTCAACTATTTCGACAACAGCAATGTACAGCCTATTCCACGCGACAAAAATCCGGCACTCATGATCATGAATTTAAAACTTACTGTACCTATGGAGAATATATTTAAGAATTGTATTATTTCGGGCTCTGCAGAAAACGAATTCAGTTTTGCCTCCCAAACAATGGATCAGTACAAGGGAACATTTGATCACTGCTATATTCGTGTGTCAACTGCTTCGACCCTTAGCCAGTTCACAAATATCCGATGGTACAATAAAAACGATATTCCATTTAAAAGTATAAGTTACGATTATGAGAAAAAAACATATTTCAATTTTACTCCCGACTCACTTTCGCCTGCATGTGGATTGGCAGACAAAGCTGTTGCTGCAAAGTTCTCCATCGACTTAAATGGTAAAAGCCGGTTAACCGATGGCGAACCTGATGCCGGGGCATATGAATGGATACCTACAAAATAAGTTGTATATGAAAAAAGCATACTTGATATTTATAGGATTAATTTTGCATTGCACATTGTCTGCTCAAAATCATGAGAAGCAAAGCTTTAAAATCATGTGTTACAATGTCGAGAACTTTTTCGATTGTGTAGACGACTCGCTCACTGATGACAGTGAGTTTTTACCTACCGGCATGCGTGGTTGGAATACCACAAAATACCAGAAAAAACAAGCCAATATCGGAAAAGTAATCACTGCAATAGGCGGTTGGGAAGCGCCAGCCTTGGTAGGATTGTGCGAAATCGAAAGCAAAAAATGTTTGTATGACTTGACGCGCTATTCGGGATTGAAGAATTTACGTTATAAATTTCTGCATCACGAATCGCCGGATGCTCGTGGAGTAGATGTAGCATTGCTTTACCAGCCGGGAATGTTCAAACCATTTCATGACGAGGCGATTAGAATAAACTTCCCCACCGCACCAGCAACTAAAACCCGTGATATTCTGTTTGCGTCAGGAGTAATTCCAACCGGCGATACGTTGCATGTTTTTGTCTGTCACTTTCCTTCACGGTTGGGTGGTGAATTGGAATCGGACGATAAACGGTTATATGTGGCGTCAGTTGTGAGAGCAAAGGTGGATAGCCTTTTTGCTTCAAATCAATGCGCAAACATTATAATAATGGGTGATTTCAACGATTATCCAATCAATAAAAGTATGACTGAAGTACTGAAAGCTAAACCGCTTACAAATAATAATTCAGCAAAAGAACTGTATAATTTGGTCTATAGAATGCACGCAGAAGGGAAAGGCTCGAACAAACACAACGGCGAATGGGGCGCACTGGATCAAATGATTGTTTCGGGTAACCTGCTGAACAATGGCACGAGATTCTTCACACGCCAAAATGACGTGCATTTTTTTGATGCAGATTTTGTACTTGAAGCTGACAAAGCGTTTCTGGGCAAACAGCCTTTCAGAACATACGTAGGCATGAAATACCAGGATGGTTTTTCGGATCATTTACCTGTATATGCTGACTTTTGGTATTGATGAATGAATTAATTATAACACTGCAATTTGACAAAGCGCGAATGAATGACCGACGGGCGTGTACCGCTTTCTTTAATAGCCAATAAACAACTCACAACATAATGACTGACATTCAACTATTTATTCCTTGTTATATCGATCAATTGTACCCCGAAACCGGATTCAATACAATAAAAACTCTCGAAAAAGCCGGTTGCAAAGTGCATTATAATACGGAACAAACCTGCTGTGGACAACCTGCTTTCAACAGCGGATACTGGGAAGAATCAGCTAGTCTGGCCGAAAAATTTCTAGTTGATTTTAATCCAAACATGCCCATCGTATCCCCATCAGGATCGTGTTCGAGCTTTGTGATTCATCATTATCAAAAAGTATTGGCTGGAAAACCAGCACTTTTGGCGCAGCACGAGCAAATTAAAAGTTCTGTTTTCGAGTTATCCGATTTTTTGGTCAACATACTGAAAGTTGAGAAATTAGGAGCCAAATTTCCACACAAGGTTACATTTCATGATTCATGTTCTGCGTTGCGCGAATATGGCATTAAAGACGAACCGCGGCGCCTTTTATCACATGTATCAGGCTTAGAACTTATAGAAATGGAAGAATGCGACACTTGCTGTGGTTTCGGAGGGACATTTGCAGTGAAAAACAATTCTATTTCTGTGGCAATGGCCGAAAAGAAAGTGCAAAATGCCCTGGCTACGGGCGTTGAGTTCATTGTAAGTACCGAGGCATCGTGCCTGATGAATATAAACGGATATATAGCCAAAAACAAATTGCCCATTAAAGGCGTACATCTGGCTGACATACTTGCCTGTGGCTATTGATATAAAAAACAAAAAGCTCTCCCACTCAAGGGAAAGCTTTGTAAATTGAGAAGAAAACAACTATTATTTTTTAGATTCTTCTACTGACACTTTTCTGAACTCTTTCAAAAGTTTCTCCAAATCCAGAGAACTTTTGCGGGCGCGAGTTCCGGCTGCTTTATTGCTTTTCTCAATTTGTAAATCTGCATCTGTTGTAAACGCTTCAAACTCAGCTTTAATTTTGCTTACTAATTCTTCCATATTAAAATATTATTTAGTTTTTAGTAGGCTGCTAAATGCAACCAATTATTAGCTGCAAATATAATCATTCAAAGATAATTTCAATAATTATTGGAACTTAAGTTATTGACAAATTTGATTTATTTTTTCATTTGAATTTCATCAAAGGGTCAACATCCTCATTACAAACAAATTGCGTCATTGACGAAACTATTGAAAAACAACCAACAAACTATACATGTGTTACGAAAAGCGGGGTGTCAGAGTGAAGCACCATTTTGTAAGCCAAGCCGGGATGAAACAGACGCACAAAGATATTCCGTCTCCTGGTATTGAAAGCCAATACATTAATTTTTTGTTGTGCCAGATAGTCATCCAATAAATTTAATGTATCGGTAGATCCCAGCAAAGCATAATGTGTGATTAAGTTTGGATAATGATTTGCAAAGTAATCTTTTATGCCGGCCAGCATGATTTCACTCCAGGGTTCATTTTTCTCAGATGCATGAACAAAGTAAATCTCTAGTTTATCCGACGTGAATAATGAAATGGCACGATCAATAGCAATCAAATCTTTTTGATCAAAATTAGTTAGGAAAGCTACACGTTTAATATCATCTGGCGATTCCATGGTCATTTGGATAGGCACTGCGAAAACCGGTGATGAGCATGATTCCATCACTTCGGCAGTGACACTGCCGATAAGTTCGTTGTTAATTTTCTTACCATGTGTACCCATAACCACCAATGCCGGATTGTGCTTTTTACAATAATCCAAAATCTGATCCTCAGGCACACCTTCTTTTAACTCGAAACTAAAGGGTACGTCTGGCAATTCTCCTTTATCAATTCTGGCATGAATGAGGTTAGTCATATTATCGACATCAGCGTTGGCTGAACTGATAATTCTGCGCAACAACTCACTATCACTTATGCTATAAGTACTTAAATCGTGGTTGGATGAAATAGTGAACGCTGGACTAAAATAAGCGTGTAGAAAAACAACTTCAGCGCCTAAAACATCAGCAAAATGAAATGCAAAATCGATCGCTTTCGGCACCTGATCAGTAAAATCGATGGGAATAAGAATCTGTTGCGCCTTCACTTTAGGGGTTTCTTCTTCCCAGGCACTTTCCATTTCTTCCACAATTTTTAAAGCGCGTGGTAAATCACTCTCCTTAATTCTAACACGAACTCCAACAGCCATTTCCGGGTGTTCGAGGTTCAAATTATGAATTACGGTTTCAATGCCACTTTCTTCCAAAACAGTCTTTATCATCTGCGCACGTTGGTAAGTGCGGATAGCGAGTGTAACTAATTTGTCTTCCATAATACACTATATTTAATTGATTTACATATGCTTAAAGTTGCGACCCAAATGGATAAAATTCTATACAATCAGCTTTGTAAAGATAGCTAATTTAATGTATTAGTAGTTTCTTTTTTTACATTATTTCCACTAAAACAAAAAAAATACTCTATATTTGTGTTTGAAATCAAACTCTTATAATCATATGAATCCAAAATTAAAAAAAGCTCTCGGAATTGGAACACTTATCGTTACAGTTGTGTTCGGTTGTTGGATATATTTCAACTATTATTTTGTGTTTGGAGAAGGTGTAAAAGCAGGCGAACTCAACTACTTAGTTCATAAAGGCTATATTTTCAAAACCTACGAAGGTAAAATGATTCAGACTGGATTTAGGGCACAAACTGCCGGTGCAATTCAATCGTACGAATTTGTTTTTTCGGTAGATAACAAAGTGATAGCAGACTCGCTGATGAGATGCAGTGGAAAAGTGCTTGAACTTCATTACAAAGAATATTTGGGCGTACTTCCTTGGCGCGGTGTTAATAAGTTTGTGGTAGATGGCATTGTTTCGGTAAAAACAAAGTAGGAGTTCCAGGTGCAAGTATTTGTGAAATGGACATAAAACTGCAGCGCAAAAAGTTTCTGTTTAAGTGTTCGTACGGACTGCTGTCATCCATCATTCCTTAAATATTACTTTCATTTCAAAGAAAAATTCATTACTTTTGCACTAAAGAATTAATTTTCACAAGGTTTACAATTTATTCAAACATAAATTTCATTGGAAACAGACCTATTAAATTCCGCTTTTGGAGGAGTAAGCACTTATCCTATTACTATATCGGCTATTATTTCACTCATTTGCAGCATGTTATTATTAGCCTGTTCGGCGGTAATTTCAGCTTCTGAAGTCGCTTTTTTCTCACTCGACCCACAAACGTTGAATGAACTGGAAGAGTCCGAAAACAAAGCGGAACGGAACATCCTTCGCTTACTCAAAAGCCCGCAAAGACTATTAGCAACCATGCTTATTGGTAACAATTTTGTCAATGTAGGCGCCATCCTTTTGTTGACAAATTTCACGTCTTCAGTATTCAATTTCGAAAGTGCACCGTTTCTTGGATTTATATTCGAAGCCATAGGCATTACCTTTTTACTATTGCTATTTGGCGAAATAACGCCTAAGGTGTACGCCACACAGTTTGCAAAAAAAACAGCATTGAATACGGTTTCGTTTCTATCTGCCATGGAAAGCATGTTTGGCCCCTTTGTTACATTGTTGGTGAACTCCACCTCCATTGTCAACAACCGATTGGCAAAGCACAATAAATCGAACATTTCGATGGATGAACTATCGCATGCATTGGAACTTACTTCGAATATCAAAGACGAAGACACTGAAATTCTGGAAGGCATTATCAAGTTCGGGAATATTCAGGTGGTAGACATTATGACCTCGCGCGTAGATATGGTTGACGTGGATATAAAAATGAATTACAAACAGTTACTGGATGTAATCATTCAATCGGGTTATTCTCGCATTCCGGTATATGCCAACACGCGTGATAACATCAAAGGCCTTATTTACAGTAAAGATTTGTTACCTCATTTAGATAAACCTACAAATTTCAGATGGCAAACCTTAGTACGTCCGGCTTACTATGTACCTGAAACAAAGAAAATTGATGATTTACTCAGTGAGTTTCAGGAAAACAAAATTCACCTTGCTTTTGTGGTAGACGAATACGGTGGAACTTCAGGACTGATTACATTGGAAGATATTCTGGAAGAAATTGTTGGGGATATCAGCGATGAATATGATGACGAAGAAATTCTTTTCACCAAGATAGATAATCATACTTTTGTTTTTGAAGCAAAAATTCAATTGAACGATTTTTTCAAAATTGCTGAAATAGAAGAAAGTGATTTTATAAAAGTAACCGAAGAGGTAGAAACACTTGCGGGCTTGATTCTGGAATTAAAGGGCGACATTCCTGCAAAGAATGAACGAATTGATTACGGAAGGTATGTTTTCGAAATTGTGGCAGCCGATAATCGCCGCATAAAAAAGGTAAAATTATATATCAAAGATGATTTCACCAAAGAAAACGCTTAAAGTTCACTTCATTCCTCACAACCTTATTTTTACGTCTGTAATTTTCTATAAAATGTCTATTCGCTTCTTCAAAATACTCGTCATTCTATTTACAGTAATGCTCACAGGATCGTGTGGGAAAACCTATTATCCGCGTCCTTACGGTTATTTCAGAGTAGATTTGCCAAAACACAGCTACAGAACTATCGACACTTTGGGCCTACCCTATCGATTTGATTTGCCGGCAAATGCCAGATTGGTGACGCACAATGCAAGCAAAGAAAAATTCTGGGTGGATATTTATTACCCTCATTTAAATGCAAACATTTATTGTAGCTACAAAGCTGTCAATGGTAACTTGTTCAATCTACTTGAAGACACCCGAAAAATTGTGTATCGCCACAGTGTACGTGCCGACGGTATCGGCGAAAGAGTTTTCAGTCATCCGGAGAAAAATGTACATGGTATTTTATACGACCTAAAGGGAAATACAGCCTCGTCGGTTCAGTTTGTATTGACCGACAGCACAAAACATTTTTTCCGCGGGGCACTTTACTTCAACAATGTACCTAACAAAGATTCCATTGCACCTATGGCAGAATACATCCGCGAAGACGTGATTAGAATAATGGAAAGTTTAGAGTGGAAAAAATAATTGTTCAAAGAAAGACTCAACATGTCATTACCAACTACTAAAAACATAGTTACAATTGACGATGCTAAGTTATTAGTATGGGAGATAACCCAAAGTATTGATGAATTAGTGTCCGGTTTTGAGAACTTCACACTATTTACAGTCGACTTTGAGAAAATCAATTCGGATAAACGAAAACTTGAATTTCTTGGAACGAGGTGGCTACTAAAGATTTTGCTGGGAAAAGAGACCAATGTGCAATATACTGCTGATGGCAAGCCTTATCTGAATGACGGAAGTTACCACATAAGCCTTTCGCACAGTGGCAAATGGATGGCAGTAATGATTCATCCCACAAAGCAGGTTGGAATTGACATTGAATGTCCGACCGATAAAATACAAAAGGTGTACAAGCGCTTTTTAAGTGAAACAGAACAAGCTGAACTTTCGAACGGGAAGGACATAAAACAACTTCAAATTGCCTGGTCGGCAAAGGAAGCATTGTACAAAATCATTGGGAAGGAATCAGTTGACTTTGCAAATCAATTACGACTATTGCCTTTCGAAGTTCAAAAAGAGGGCCGAATTACAGCACAGCATATTACAACAAATACAGTCTACCAACTTACATATACTCAAACTGCAGCCTATACTTTGGTGGTTTGCATTGCCTAAAAACGATTAAAATGAGAAGTACTTACAGAAAAATACTCCTGAAAAGAGAGGCTAATCGAAAAATGATAGCTGTATTGTTGGACCCGGATAAGTGTTCAGGAGGAGTGTTGGCTGCCACTATCTCCGTATTAAAAACCAGTGTTCCCGATTTTATTTTTGTAGGTGGAAGTCATACACTATCTTCTTCCGATTTATTTATCGACTTACTTCGGGAAGAGACGAAAACTACTATCGTACAGTTTCCGGGCAATGCTTCTCAGTTTTCGACCAAGACTGATGCAATATTGTATTTATCCTTACTTTCGGGCAGAAATGCCGAATTTATGATTGGTCAGCACATCACATCTTCGGTGGCAATTAAGAAATCCGGTATCGAAGCCATTCCAACGGCTTACATTCTTATCGACGGAGGAAAACCAAGTTCTGTGGAATACATTAGCAATACGCGTCCGATTCCAAACGACAAGAAAGACATCGTTCTTTCTACAGCAGTTGCAGGCGAATTGTTGGGTATGAGATTAGTGTACCTGGAAGCCGGTAGCGGTGCTAACACAGCCGTTCCGGTAGAAGTAATTGAACATGTGAGCATGGGATTATCGCTTCCGCTAATAGTGGGTGGAGGAATAAAAACAACCGAGCAAATGACGGCTGCATTCGATGCTGGCGCCGATTTGGTAGTTATCGGCAATCTGTTCGAAACCGAAATGAATAAGATAGCTGAATTTATTGAATGCGCTCGCATGTACAACGAACAGGAATAATGTGAGTATTATCTCAGTTTGTTTCGTTCAAAATGAGGTCCCGCTATGCGCATAAAAAACATGAGTGAAAAAGCCACGGCAAAGGCTCCTACTAAATAAGCCAGTGGTAAACCTCCTCTCGCATCGGCCAACCGACCACCCAACACCAACCCAATTCCAACGCCAATATCCCAGCTGGTCATATAAGTAGAACTTGCTGTAGCCCGACGATTGTTAGGAGCCAGATTGACAAACAAAGTATTGTAAGCAGGAAAAATCAATCCGTATCCGACGCCTAAAACCAAAGCGATTACATAAAACAGTCCCACCACCATGCTTGAGTTATAATGTTCTATCTTGTTTAAAGCTGCTAAAGCGAAAAAGCCCAGCAAGCAAAAGAATGTGCCGTATGAAACCACCTTCACCAACTGCCCCCTGTCTACCATCTTGCCACCAATCAAGCGCGAAAAGATAAGCCCGACTGACATCAGCGAAAAGAAAATGCCCACTCCACTGCGAATACCCAACTCTTTGCCATAAATAGCGATGTAAGTCACTACCATTCCGTAGGGAATACCCATCAGCAACAAACTCCAACCGGCATTAAAACCTTTGAACAAGAAAAAACGATCGAATGCTATGGGCTGTTTGACGGTTCGGTCGGACATGTTTTTGGATTTAATCGTTAGGGCAAACAAAAAACCAAGTAATCCACTACCAATGGCGGTATAAAAAATCACATCGAAACTATAATAATCGCGCATCAACAGACTGGTCATGGGACCGATGGCCATCGCCAGATTATTAGCCACCCCAAAATAGCCTAAGCCCTCACCTCTTCGCGAAGCAGGCATAATGTCCACTATCAAACTATTGCCGGCAGTGGTAACAAAGCCAAAAGTAAAGCCATGCAGAATACGAAAAAACAAAAACACACCTATCAGATTGGCGAGTGGGTATCCCACAAAAGTAAGGGCAAACAACAGGTAGGCAACCAAATAGATAGGCTTCCGATAGACCATATCGAGCACAAAACCAGCAAACGGACGAATCAACAAAGCTGCCAACGTATAACTGGAGAGTATCACTCCCACCATCGATTTTGAAGTATGAAACTGCTCAATCAGATAAAGGGGAAAAATAGGTACCAATAAATAAAAGGCAAAAAAGAGCAAGAAATTGCCTATACACGCACTTATAAAACTTTGCGTCCATAGTTTATCTTTGGGGTTGGTCATGTGAATATCGTTTACCATTTCCACAATTATAAATATAGAAAATAAAAGTGGAAAGTGATTATTTTACAGGAGGTGTTTTAGAAATCCTATCGAAGAACGGACTCTTCGACGAACAACTAATAGGGATACCGTAGATATTATTGCAGCCAGGGAGCATATCCAGCTCCAGTGCAACTCTTCCTACCGAAAACATAACCCTACTATCTACCCTACGGTCGGCAGCTATAGAACAAGCCGAACCAATGGCAATGCCCACATCTACAGTATTGAGCGAACATGGAATATCCGGGAATTCGTTTTTAGCTGCACAGGTATCGAAGCCACAATAGCCGCAATTCAAACTGTGCGTTTTTTGTTTTGTTCCAATCAGCACAATAGCCTCTGCAAAAAGTATATTTTCTGCGTCGCGGGTTATAAATTTCAATCCCGTTTTCTTGCTGTATTCAAGCATTGCTTCCGAGAGTTGCGCAATCGTCTCGTCGGTAACTAACGCCACTTCGATAATATCAAAACCCTTCCCTTTTGGTGCTGTACGCGCAGCCGTCATCATTTCATCAGCTACTTGCAGTAAGCGTTCGCGACGTGTATCTCTTTCGTTGATTAGCATAGATATTACCCCTAGCCACGTTCGACTGAGCTCACGCCGAAGCCTAAAGGGGGATTAAATTAGTATTGTTTGTTTTAAACATAAATATAAAGAAAAATCAGAGACGAAACTTTTTTAATCCCCCTTTAGGGGCTAGGGGTTTATTTTCCCCATAATCATTTCATTCAACAATCCATTTCCAGCGACTATTTCCTTCCCAAACAAATAGTCATTACCTCCTTTATAATCGGTCACCACACCACCGGCTTCTTTTACGATAACTGCTCCGGCAGCCACGTCCCAGGGTTTAAGATCGTATTCCCAGAAAGCATCGAATCGTCCACAGGCCACATAAGCCAGATCGGTTGCAGCAGAACCCAACCGACGCACTCCACGGGCATTGGTCATAGTCCACTTCAAGACCTCCATGTATTCGTCTAATTTACTGAAATCATTATAAGGAAAACCGGTTGCCAACAATGCATCGTGAATATCTCCACGATCGGAAACACGAATCGGTCGACCGTTCAGATAAGCACCACCATCTTTCCACGCATAGAAACACTCATCGCGCCCCACCTCGTACACCACACCCATCACCAGCTCGTCACCATCCAACAAACCAATACTGACCGCGTAAATCGGAACACCCTGAATATAGTTCGTCGTTCCATCCAAAGGATCAATCACCCAATTAAAGCGCTCACCATGTTTATCACTGGTACCTTCTTCGGCAATAAAACCCGATTCGGGCAAAACAATCTGCAATGCTGAAATAATCCGTTTCTCCGATTCTTTGTCAACATAGCTCACCAAATCGTGTAAGCCCTTCGTTTCAATTCTCGAAACATCAAAACAAGTCCGCTCTTCTGCCATAAATTTCCCGGTAGAGCGGGCTACGTCACACACAAATTGACAAAGTTCTTTGTAGCTAGGTGTCATAATTTTATCTTTTTAGGAATAAATGCAAAGTTAGAGTATTCAATTTTCACCACCAAGTAAATACTCCGATTATTATAGTTCTCAATACAATAATAAAAAATGGTTCCGCGATTGTTGAACTGGCTCATACTATCGTAAAGTTGGCTTTTATAGTTGTAGAGTTGGTTTCTAGGTCGTAAAGTTGGCTAGTATAGCTGTAGAGTTGATTTCTAGGTTGTAAAGTTGACTTGTATAGTCATTAAGTTGGTTTCTAGGTCGTAAAGTTGGCTAGTATAGCTGTAGAGTTGATTTCTAGGTTGTAAAGTTGGTTAGTATAGCTGTAGAGTTGATTTCTAGGTTGTAAAGTTGGTTAGTATAGTTGCACTTTGATAATATCCAAAAATAAAAGCCGCACAAATCGATTGATTCATACGGCATTTATTATAGTAAAGAAAAAGCCTTTATTTCTTCAACGCTTCAATTCCTTCTTTCAACGAAGCAATTTTACTTTCGGCATCAGCTTGTTTCTTGCGCTCTGCGTCTACCACTTCGGGTTTGGCATTGGCCACGAACTTTTCATTGCCCAGTTTTTTCATTACCGAGCCAATAAAGCCCTCGTAATATTTAATATCAGCTTCCATTTTGGCAATTTCTTCTTCCACATTAATCAAACTTCCCATTGGAATAGAAAATTCGGTTGTACCAACAAGGAAGGAAATAGATCCGGCTGCTTTATCAGTAACAGTTTCAATCGTTTCCAAATTACCTAACTTGGCAATTACGGCATTGAAATCTACTTTATGATCGCCAATCACCTGCAAGCTCAGGCTTTCTTTATTTGGGATATTCTTTTGTAAACGAATAGAACGTACACCGGCAATAATTTCTTTCGCATATTCAAATTCAGTTATCAACTTCTCATCAGCAACAACAGCTTTTGGTTGTAATTCCACCATGATACTTTCGCCATCTTTTCGTTCTTCCAGTGCTTGCCAAAGTTCTTCGGTGATAAACGGCATAAAGGGGTGCAACACTTTCAACAATGAGTCGAAGAAACCCAGCGTAGCTTCATACGTTGTGCGGTCGATGGGTTGTTGGTAAGCAGGTTTCGCCATTTCCAAATACCACGACGAAAACTCATCCCAAAACAGCTTGTAAACTGCCATCAATGCTTCCGACAAACGGTATTTTGTGAATAAATCATCGATTTCAACTAAGGTTTTATTCAGTTGAGCATCGAACCATTTCACGCCCATACGAGCCGATTCCGGTTGTTCTATATCGGCCACTTCCCATCCTTTTACCAAACGGAAAGCATTCCAGATTTTATTGTTGAAGTTACGACCTTGTTCGCAAAGGCTGTCATCGTAAGGCAAATCATTTCCGGCAGGCGAAGTCAGCAACATACCCAAACGCACCGCATCAGCACCAAAGTGTGCAATCAAATCCAACGGATCGGGCGAATTACCCAACGACTTAGACATCTTACGCCCCAGTTTATCTCGAACGATACCGGTCAGATATACATTTTTGAAAGGCATTTCGCCTCTATATTCGTATCCTGCAATAATCATACGGGCCACCCAGAAAAATAAAATTTCAGGGGCAGTTACCAAATCATTCGTTGGATAATAATAGTTTATTTCTTCATTCTCAGGATTATTAATGCCGTCGAAAACCGAGATCGGCCATAACCACGATGAGAACCATGTATCCAAACAATCTTCATCCTGACGGAGGTCGTCAATAGTCAGCGGATAGTTTACAATTGCTAACGCTTTTTCGTAGGCTTCTTCTTTCGACAAAGCTACAACGAAACCTCCTTGTGGTAGGAAATACGCTGGAATGCGGTGCCCCCACCAAAGTTGACGGGAAATACACCAATCCTTCACATTTTCCATCCAGTGACGGTAAGTGTTCTTAAATTTTGGAGGATAAAGTTTAATATCATCATTCATTACCGCATCCAGAGCCGGTTTGGCCAACTCTTCCATTTTCATAAACCATTGCATCGATAGCTTTGGTTCGATAACAGCGTCGGTACGTTCTGAAAACCCAACTTTATTGGTATAAGGCTCTGTTTTTTCGAGTAATCCTGCAGCTTCCAGGTCTTTTTCAATTTGCTTACGAACATCAAAACGATCCATATCGGCATATTGAGCACCGTTCTCGTTCAATGTTCCATTATCATTGAAAATATCGATAGAAGCCAAATTGTATTTCTCGCCAAGCATGTAGTCATTTACATCGTGCGCCGGAGTTACTTTCAAACAACCGGTTCCGAATTCAATATCCACGTAATCGTCCTCAATAACCGGAATTACGCGGTTAATCAATGGTACAATCACTTTTTCACCTTTCAAATGGGCATTCTTCGGATCGTTTGGATTGATACACATAGCGGTATCACCCATAATCGTTTCTGGACGCGTGGTTGCAACAACTGCATATCCATCCTCGCCTTCTATTTTATATTTGAGGTAAAATAACTTACCTTGTTGTTCTTTGAAAATCACTTCTTCGTCCGACAAAGCAGTCAACGCTTTAGGATCCCAGTTAACCATGCGTACTCCACGGTAAATAAGTCCTTTTTCGAATAAATCAGTAAACACTTTTAAGACACTTTCCGAACGGGCTTCGTCCATGGTAAATGCCGTACGATCCCAGTCGCACGAAGCACCTAGCTTCTTCAATTGTTCAAGAATAATTCCACCGTGTTTGTGTGTCCACTCCCAGGCATGTTCCAAAAACTCGTCGCGTGTAAGGTCTGTTTTTTGAATACCTTCTGCAGCCAGCTTGCCAACTACCTTAGCTTCCGTTGCAATAGATGCATGGTCGGTTCCGGGAACCCAACAAGCATTCTTTCCCAACATACGTGCACGACGAACCAAAATATCCTGAATGGTATTGTTCAACATATGCCCCATGTGCAACACACCGGTTACATTGGGTGGAGGAATGACGATGGTGTAAGGCTCACGACCATCGGGTTTTGAGCTAAAAAAACCATTGTCTAACCAATATTGATACCATTTCGATTCGATGTCTGTGGGATTGTACTTACTAGCGAGTTCCATATTATTCATTTACTATTTTACTATTTACAACATACTCCGTGAAATAATGCTAATCATTGTTTTAAAAGTAATTGTTTTTCAACGTCATACCCGATTTGCAAATTTCTAAAAACGGAATGCAAAGATAAGAAAAAAAGACCTTTGACGAAAATAAAATCTTTGAAAACAAATTTCGTCCAAAATACAGATGACACGCAACAAAAATATTGATTACTTTTGTGGAAACATAAAAAAAACGAAAACATGAAACGAATAATAAATTCAGCCAATGCGCCTGCAGCCATTGGTCCATACAGTCAGGCTGTTGAAGCAAACGGTACGTTGTATATTTCAGGACAGTTGCCGATAAATCCGGCTGTTGGAAAAATTGAAGCAACCGATATTACAGCACAAACAGAGCAGGTTTTCGCAAACATCAACGCTATCTTAACGGAGGCTGGATACACATTTGCCGACGTGGTAAAATCGACCGTATTTTTATCGGACATTGCCGATTTCGGAGGAATGAATGAAGTGTATAAAAAATACTACCAAACAGAATGTCCTGCCCGTTCGGCATTTGCTGTGAAAGCATTGCCTCTTAATGGATTGGTAGAAATTGAGACGATAGCTGCAAAATAATGTGATGATGAGTTGATGTGGTAATGTGATGATATGTTGATGTGATGATATGTTGATGTGATGATGCATCGATTTACAAATAAGCACTTTTAATTTTCATATCAACACATTATCACATCAACATATCATCGCATCCCCCGCAACAATTCACCTATCTCCATTCGTTTTTTTCCGGCTATTTGAACAGATTTCAGGTTTATATATCCATCGGATAATGCCACTTTGGCGTATTTCTTCCCGTCGGTAACTACTGTTCCAACAGCCAGTTCGTGATGACAGATTTCTTTTTCTGTTTCAAAAATTTTCAATGTCATTTTTTCAACTTGATTTGGGAACTGTAACTCCAACCAAGCCGTCGGATGCGGTGACATGCCACGCACAAAATTATAAACACGCTCCACATTCCACGATACATCCACCTGACAGGTCTCTTTGAAAATCTTTGGGGCAGCCTTCAATTCCATACCCGGCTGAATAAATTGTGCCTGATCTACCGCATCTATTTTGCCTTCAATAAGCATATCCACCGTTTTTTTTACCAGCTTTGCTCCCATTTCCATCAATTTGTCGTGCACAATGCCGACATTATCTGTTTCAGCAATAGCTATTTTCTCTTGCTGAATAATTTTACCGGTATCAATTTCATGCGTCAGGAAAAATGTCGTTGCTCCGGTTTCTTTATCACCGTTGATAATGGCCCAATTGATAGGCGCAGCACCCCGATACTGAGGCAACAAGGACGCGTGAAGATTAAACGTTCCAAACTTTGGCATATTCCATACTACTTCCGGCAACATTCTGAATGCCACTACAATCTGTAGGTCGGCTTGCAAGCTTCGTAATTCTTCGAGGAAAGCTTCATCTTTCAACTTTTCGGGTTGTAATAAACGTAAGTTTTGCTCCAGCGCATATTGCTTTACCGGCGAAAACTGAACCTTATGTCCACGGCCGGCAGGTTTATCGGGCATCGTAATTACACCCACCACTTCGTATTTATTTTCTACCAATATTCTCAGGCTCTCCACCGCAAAATCCGGCGTGCCCATAAAAACTATTCTCATCCTAAAAAAGTTATTTACTTCGTTTTATTTACCTTAGGTGTTATTTGCTTCGCGAAATAGTCATGTAAATAGCTATTAATAACGTCCGAAGGACAAATATCTATCAATAACGCCGGAGGCAAATATCAAATCACCACATTATCACATCAATTAATTTCTCTTATCCACTCCCCACATCAACTTATTTTTCAAGGTATCAAAGAAAGTATGATTCAATTGTTTGATAATTTTTATGGTATAATCCGCCTTGGTAATTTTTAATTTAGTGGTTAATTCCAATACTTTTGATCGTCCATCCAATGCCACTAAATAGCATTGACTGCGACTATGCACTTCCAGTTCAAAAGTCCAGGTATCAGGCACTATTAAAGGCCGCACGTTTAAACTATGCGAAGCAATTGGCGACAGGATAAAATTCTCTGCCTCCGGTACCACCAGCGGGCCACCCACACTCATCGAATAAGCTGTGGAACCGGTGGGAGTTGCCACCAACAAACCATCAGCATGATACGTATGAACCATCTCTCCATTAACGCTGGCAGTAATGCTCAACATAGAAGAACTATCTTGCTTTAGTACTGACACCTCGTTCAATGCATACGGATAATCAAACGTTGTTCCATCCGAAGTCTCAACATAAAGCAGGGTTCTTTCCTGGATACTATATTTTTTGTCCAGAATTGCATCCAGAGCCGGTATAATTTCATCAGTCGACACATCGGCCAAAAAACCTAATCTACCGGTATTTATTCCTAAGATTGGAATTTGTTTTCGCCCAATTCGAGCTGCAGTATTCAAAAACGTTCCATCGCCACCAATACTTAACGCCAAATCAGCTTTAAAATCGTCATTCAGAATAACTTCTGTGCCCTCCATGCAACATTTACCATGTTCTGAGACAAATCCATGCAATTCATTGTCGAGCAGAAGCGTAACATCCTTAGCTTTGAAGTACTCAAACAAGAGTTCAACATGTGAAAGCAAGACACTACGATAGATATTTCCAAAAACAGCTATTCTCATTTTACTAACAATTAATTAACGTGTATAAAACATAGGGTTAATAAGCAATTTGCAGTTCTATAAATAATTAAAATAATTGAAAGATAAATAACCACAAACATCCTTCAATTTTTTTAGCTATTTTTGTACCAGATTAGAATACCGCTTTGTATTGTAATACAAAGGAACTAAATGAAAACGAATCTGGCAAATTTTCAGCTGCCGGGAGTTCGGAACTACGCATTCATCTTAAAAGAAAATAACCTATTAACTTACTAATAACTGTCCTCATCGACAAAACAAAAAGATTATTACAATGACTAAATTAAGCGTCAACATTAATAAAATTGCCACCATCCGTAATGCAAGAGGTGGAAATGTTCCTAATATTTGTCAGGTTGCCATCGACTGCGAACGCTTTGGAGCCGAAGGAATCACGGTTCATCCCCGCCCCGACGAACGCCATATCCGCTTTGCTGATGTTTGGGATTTAAAAGCAATTCTGAAAACAGAATTTAACATTGAAGGATACCCAACTCCCGATTTTATCAAACTGGTAAAATCAGTAAAACCGCATCAGGTAACCCTGGTTCCCGACCCGCCCGAAGCACTGACATCCAATGCAGGCTGGGACACTGTGACTCATCTGGATTTTTTGAAAGAGGTCGTTTCTGATTTTCAAAGTGTTGGAATTCGCGTTTCGATTTTTGTTGATACCAACTTGGTAAATGTAGAATATGCAGCCAAAACCGGCACCGACCGCGTTGAACTATACACCGAGCCATACGCATCCGATTATCCGAAAGATAGAGAAGCAGCCGTGGTACCATTTGTAGAAGCAGCCAAATTGGCCAAAAAACTAGGGTTGGGATTAAATGCAGGACATGACTTAAGCCTTGAGAACCTCAATTTTCTCCATTTACGCATTCCTGCCATCGATGAAGTTTCAATTGGACATGCATTAATCGCCGATGCTTTGTATTTCGGACTCGAAGACACAATAAAACGCTATAAAAAACAGTTAGAATAGTGTTATATTAAAACAAGGTACGAAATTTGTTATTTTTGATTTATACGAAGTCAATTAAAAAGACATGAAAATGACGGATGCAATCAATGAATCAGCTACCAATCAATTAAGTTATAAAAGTGTGAGCAAATCAAACGTGTACGGCTTAATAGGCACTATCCTGTCCTGCATCATATTATTTATGATCATGTGGTTTTATGTGATGCCTTATACCACGATTACCGAACCCGTAGTAGAGGAAGGAATAATGGTTAGCTTTGGCGACAATGAAAATGCCGGTGGAATGGGCTCATCTGCCGAGCCATTAGCTGCACCCGAAGAGGAAGTAATTGCTCCGGTAGCTCAACAGAAACCAACATCTACAAAACCTGTTGCGACAGCTAAAGAGGACTTAATCACGTCGAATGATAATGCAAATGCCATTTCGGTTAAGATTCAAAAAGAAAAAGACAAGAAAAAGAAAGAACTGGATTTAAAACTGAAACAAGAAGTTGATCAACAAAGAATAGCTTCCGAAAATCGTATCGCACAGCAAAAACGAAAAGAACAAGATGCTATTAACAGAGCAGGTGCTACTGTAAATGGCGTGTTTAGCAATGGTTCTAAAACCAGTGGTTCTGGCAACGGCAGCGGTAGTGGCAATGGTACAGGAACCGGTAGTGGTAACGGCTCTGAAGCCGGCATCCAGGGAAATCCGGCCGGTCATGGAAATTCCGGAGGAAATGTTTGGTCCCTTAACGGACGAACACTTACAGGTAAACTCGCCTCACCCGATTACAACAGAGATGTAGAGGGAAGAGTTACTGTCAATATCAGAGTGGATGAAAACGGAAATGTGACCAGTGCAGAAATTGGTTCACCCACCACCATATCCGATGCCGACACAAGAAACGCAGCAAAAAACGCCGCCAGAAACACCCACTTTACCGGTGGTAGATCTACAGCAGCAGGAAGCATTACTTATAATTTCAAATTAAAATAAACATCATGCAAGTCTACTTGTTTTTGGCTGATGGTTTTGAGGAAATCGAAGCCATCGCACCTATCGACATACTCCGTCGTGCCAACATCAATATACAAACCGTTTCCATTTCGGGCACCAAAGAAGTAACCGGCGCACACGGAATTATAATTCAGGCTGATTTACTGTTCACTGAAGTTGATTTTAGTCTTAACGATATTCTTATTTTGCCCGGAGGAATGCCCGGAACAAAAAATCTGGATGCGCATCAAGCATTAAAAGCACTTCTCACAGCGCAATACGAAAAAGGAGGAAAAATTGCCGCCATCTGTGCAGCACCATCTATTTTGGGCAAGATGGGATTTTTGAATGGCAAAGAAGCTATTTGCTACCCTGGGTTCGAAGAAGCATTGAGCGGAGCTGTTATATCCAAAAGTCTGGTAGTAAAATCCGACAACATAATTACTGCAAAAGGTGCCGGCGTGGCAGTCGAATTTGCGCTTAAAATTGTAGAAGAACTGAAAGGAAAATCGGAGTCCGAAAAAATAGCGTCAGCCATTTGTCTGTTTGCAAAATAAAAGACTTCTGTACAAACTTACAAACACAAAAAAAGGAACATGCTAGCATATTCCTTTTTTTTACTTGAGTCAATGCTCTTTGTGATCTTAGTTGATCGCTGATGATAATTCAGCACCCGCCTTAAATTTAGCAACTTTTTTTGCAGCAATAGTGATAGCTTGTTTTGTAGCTGGATTGATACCCGGACGGGCAGCACGTTCAGTAATAGAGAATGTACCGAAACCTACTAGACTAACTTTGTCACCCGCAACTAGTGCATCAGACACACCTTTTACAACAGCTTCTAAGGCTTTTTTTGCATCCACTTTAGTAAGACCTGCTTCTTCAGCAATGGCATTAATTAATTCTGCTTTGTTCATAAGATTTTGATTTTTTTTTATTAGAAACAATAAAACTGTATTTTGATATTGCAAATGTAGTAGTTTGCGCATAATATACAAGCGTTTAATTAAAAAAAAATCTGATTATTTTGCATCTTTTCGAAAAATATGTTAGAAAACATATTTTTGGTGCAATTTTCATTACTTTTGCATTTCAAAATAGAGCTATTAGGCTTATTTATCGGTGATTTTCAGCATTTAGTTCTGCTAGATAGCAGTATCACCTATTGATAAGAACAGCTACAAAATCTCATTGATTAACAGAAACTCAATTAAACACATAAATGAATAATTTTCGATCAGGTTTTTTGGATTCAATTCCTCCAATTGTAAAAAATTTAATAATTATAAACATCATCATGTGGCTTGCCACAGAAGTTTCTCCAACCATTCTTGGACGTTTGGGAGCAGATGGCAATTTGACAGATTTTTTAGGATTACACTATTGGGGCTCATCAAGATTTAATGTTGCACAACTGATTACCTACATGTTTATGCACGGTGGGTTTACGCATCTATTTTTCAATATGTTTAGTCTGTACATGTTTGGTGGATTATTGGAACAACTTTGGGGACCAAAACGATTTCTGTTTTACTACTTAGTGGCAGGAGTTGGAGCCGGAATAGTACAACAACTATTTTGGACAATAGAATTCCAACCGGTAGTTACTGCCTTAAATCAGGGTATGTCAAGTAATTCAGGCGAAGCGCTATTTCCGGTTTCGGACTTTTTGACCCGATATTTTAACTTCTCGGATTGGAGTTCGTTGACTACACCACAAATGCTTGAACTAAAACAAACACTCCTAAATATTCCTGTGACGGTAGGTGCCTCCGGATCAGTATTCGGGCTTTTGTTGGCTTTCGGTTGGTTATTCCCCGATTTAAAATTGATGCTTCTCTTCTTCCCCGTCCCCATCAAGGCTAAATATTTTGTATTTATGTACGGAATTGCAGAACTTTTTCTGGGTGTTGCTCGTTTTTCAGGCGACAACATTGCTCACTTTGCCCATTTGGGTGGAATGCTTTTTGGAGCCATTTTAATAATGTATTGGAAAAAGAAAAGACTATTGTAATTTGTTTCAATAATTTTAGCTGAGTTCTTTTCAATTGCACACTGATATATGAATATAATAGATAGTATCAAACATGCTTTCAAACAAGGGAATGCATTAAGTAGATTAATAATGATTAACTTAGCCATATTTGTACTGCTTAAGTTGGTTATCATTTTTCTTACCTTATTCAACAATTCGAGCGAATATATCCTTTCTTTTTTAGCCGTACCGGCTTATGTTCCATTACTATTACATAGAGTATGGACACCAATAACGTACATGTTTTTGCACGAGGGATTTATGCATATTTTATTTAACATGCTAAATCTGTTTTGGTTTGGAAAATTATTCACAATGTACTTCTCAGAGAAGCAGTTGGTCGGGTTGTATCTGCTTGGAGGTTTATTTGGAGCAGCATTTTATATCGTTGCTTTCAACTTATTTCCATATTACACACCACTCCTTCATCAAAGTCTTTTGCTGGGCGCATCTGCATCAATCATGGCAATTATTGTTGCCACAGCTGTTCGTACACCCAACATGGAAATGCAACTTCTTTTTCTGGGCAGTATCAAGCTAAAATATATAGCAACAGTCATTGTTTTAATGAGTTTCTTCGGCTTAACTTCCGATAATGGCGGTGGTCAGTTAGCACATTTAGGAGGCGCTTTGGCAGGTTATTTATTTGTTGTATCTTTGCAACAAGGTGTAGATTTAACCAAGGGATTGAACTGGTTGTTGGATGCTGTGTATGATTTGTTTCGACCTCGTAAACTCAAGATAAAGCCTAACAAAACTCGTAAAACAGGACCAATGAGCGATGCTGAATACAACGCAAACAAGGCTCGTAAAATGGCTCAAATTGACCACATTCTCGACAAAATTAAAACTTCGGGATATGAGAGTCTAACTGCCGACGAGAAAAAACAATTATTCGACCAAGGGAAGAAAAACTAATTTTCAATTCATAATTACGAACTGAAGATTATGAATTAAAGTTACAAGGAATGTTTGGCAAAGCAATATTAAAATGGGGAATGATAGCTGCAAATCTGGCGGCCGGATCCATAATGCTTCTTACTTTGCTTGGAACTGTTTTAAGCCCCGACAAGTTTATTTTTCTTGCGTATCTTCCCCTCGGATTTCCAATTACATTAGCTGCTAATGTTATATTTGTCATTTTTTGGTTATTAGCCCGAAAATGGTACTTTTTAATATCGTTGAGTATATTGATTTTTTCAGCCACAGAAATTAATGAAGCGTTTCCATTTCATTTTAGTAAACCTGAAATAGGACTAAGCAGCAACCACTTCAAACTATTGACTTACAACACTAAGGTAAGCGGAGATCTAAAAAAGCATACTCGCAGAAGACCAAACAAGGTGATGCAGTACATTTTAGATAGCAATGCCGATATTGTTTGTCTGCAAGAATTTGTAGTCAGCAAAAACAACGAATACATAACAGAAAAGGACATGTTACGTATCTTCAAAAAGTACAAATACAAACATATTGATTACAAAGAAGATATGCCTTCCCGCAAATCCGGCATTGCTACTTTTTCCGTATACCCTATCATTAACAAAAAACGGATTAATTACAATTCCGGGGCAAATATCTCTATTTTTTCAGATATAAAAATAAATAACGAAACCATTCGATTGGTAAACAATCACCTCGAATCTAATCGGTTGACTGAAGACGACAGAGCAATGCCATTAAAGTTGAAAGACAATTTTGATGCTGATAATTTATCTGGTGTAACCCGGCAGCTTTCACGGAAGTTAGGCACCGCCTATAAATTAAGAGCAAGACAAGCCGACATCGTCGCGAGAGTAGTTCAGCAATCGCCTTTTAAAGTAATTGTTTGTGGTGATTTCAACGACGTACCAGTTTCATACGCATACACAACAGTAAAAGGAAAATTGAAAGATGCATTTGCGGAAACTGGAAAAGGATTCGGGTGGACATTCAACGAAAAACACTACGGTTTTCGGATTGATTATGTACTTTATGACTCCACGGCATTTTTTCCTCAAAAATACTTATCGGAAAAAGTAAAATATTCAGATCATTTTCCCGTAATTTGCAACATCAACATAAAAGAACAAATTGAGTAATTAAAACAACATAAAATAGAATACACATATAAATTAAACAATTATGAACGTACCAGCAAATTTAAAGTACACGAAAGAACACGAGTGGATTCGCATTGAAGGCGATGTAGCGTATGTAGGCATTACCGATTATGCACAGAGCGAATTAGGAGAAATTGTCTTTGTAGAAGTTGAAACAGTTGGCGAAACATTGAAAGAAGGCGAAGTATTTGGAACTGTAGAAGCCGTTAAAACTGTTTCTGATTTATATTTGCCAATTGATGGCGAAATAGTAGAATTCAATGAAAATCTTATGGATGCACCCGAATTGGTAAACGATGATCCATACAATGATGGCTGGATGGTGAAAATTTCCGTATCAGACGCAACTCAAGTTGACAACCTACTTTCAGCCACTGATTACGAGGCACTTATCGGATAAACAATTACCTATTCCTTAATTCAAATTTCCAATTTTGAATTCCGATAAAACTAAATTTGCCACAATGTTGTGGAATAAGTTTCAAAATAATTCAAAGCAACATTTGTAAGGACTTATGTTGCTTTGAGGCTTATAATCTTTTTTCTTCATTAATTCTTTGAACAACTGTTCAACCAACACATTATGAAACCAAAAGTAAGTATTATAATGGGCAGCACATCTGACTTGCCCGTAATGGAAAAGGCGGCCGCATTACTCAACGAATTTGAAATTCCATTTGAAATAAATGCGCTATCAGCACACCGCACACCACGCGAAGTTGAAGTTTTTGCTTCAAATGCCAGAACAAATGGCATACAAGTTATTATTGCCGCTGCCGGTATGGCTGCACATTTGCCTGGCGTAATTGCTTCAATGACTTCAATTCCTGTTATCGGAGTGCCTATAAACGCATCGCTCGATGGAATGGATGCTCTGCTGGCTATTGTTCAAATGCCTCCGGGAATCCCAGTAGCAACCGTAGGAATCAATGCTTCATTGAACGCAGCTATTCTTGCTGTACAGATGATGGCCGTAGCTGACGAGAAACTTCAATTAAAACTAATTCAATACAAGGAAGATTTGAAAAAGAAAATTGTTGAAGCTAACGAGCAATTATCGAAAGTAAATTACGCGTTTAAGACTAACTGATTCAAAAAATGTTTCAAAAAAGAAGATACTGAAAAATTCTCACCATTATGAAAAAAGCACTCATTATATTACTTGTTGTTGCCGGACTGGTTTCATGCAATAACAATAAGCGATTTAGCGTAAGTGGTTCCATCAAGGATGCCGAAGGCGATACACTTTATATCGAACACACCGGATTACTAAAAACAACTGTACTAGACTCTGTAAAATTGAGTTCAAATGGTGATTATAGTTTTAAATCGGCTCGACCTGAATATCCAGATTATTACAGATTAAGACTTAAAGATAAAATCATTGCTTTTGCTATTGATTCATGCGAAGATATTACAATAAATTCAAAACTAACCAACTTCGCAACTGAATATCAACTAACTGGCTCTAGACCATCCTTAGACATACAGAAGCTACGAAAATCCGTAATGAGTATCCAAAGTAAGGCAAATGAGCTCACATCAGACCTCAGTTCGGAAGTTAGAAATGCTAGAATTGCTACAATTGAAAAAGACATTGAAGCACACAAAGAAATGGCACGTAAGCTAATTCTACAAAACCCACGTTCGACAGCTGCTTACTTTGCGTTGTATCAAAAAGTAAATAACACCTACTTATTTTCACCTTACATCAAATCCGACAAACCATATTGTGGTGCGGTTGCAACTTCATTTAATGAATATATGCCGGAATATGAACGAACAAAAAATCTTTATAGCCTTGTTTTAGATGCAATTCGCACCGAAAGACAAGCAAAAGATAAAGAATCATGGGATAAGGTTTTAGAAGAAAAAGGTATCGGTTATATCAATATCTCATTACCGGACAAAAACAAAAAGACACAAAATCTTTCTGACTTAGTTGGAAAAATGATTCTGATTGATTTCTCAGCATACGAAAATGAACAAAGTGTTGACTATACTTTTGCATTACGCGAGTTATACAACAAGTATCACAGTCGTGGATTTGAAATATATCAGATATCGTTGGACAGAAACAAAATGCTTTGGGAAAAATCTGTTGCCAACATACCATGGATTTGCGTACGTGATGAAAACGGACCAAATACAATTTTCGCTTCGAGCTACAATGTATCATCCATTCCTACAACCTTCTTGATGAATAAAAAAGGTTCAATAATTGGACGTAGCCTCAATTTTGAAGAATTGAACAGTGAAATTTCAAATGGTTTGTAAGCCAATAATTTTATAGCGAGAAAATTCGTCTATATATTACAAAAAAATATATGATCAGAGAAGCAGCACTTTCGCTTGGGTTTGACGCATGTGGTATTGCAAAAGCCGATGAGCTAACCGAAGATGCTGCTTTTTTGCAATCATGGCTGGACGCTGGCATGCACGGCGAGATGGGTTATCTTGCTCGCAATTTCGAAAAACGAACCGACCCGCGTATATTAGTGCCCGGTTGCAAATCTATAGTGGTAGTGCTAATGAACTACTACCCATTGGAAAAACAGCTAGATTCAGCTCCAAGAATAGCCAAATACGCTTATTCGCAAATTGACTATCACACCGTTCTAAAAGCGAAACTGAATGAATTGGAAAAGCAGATTTGTGAAGTCTATGGCCCGGAGAGTGTATGTTCTGATTATCAACATCTGTTTGTTGACTCAGCCCCAGTACTCGAACGCCGTTGGGCAGAGCGAGCCGGACTCGGTTGGATTGGGAAGCACAAACAACTTATCCACCCTGATGTAGGTTCATACTGTTTTATCGGCATTCTAATGTTGAATATCGAAACCGATTACGACTCCCCTATCCGTCCTCGTTGTGGCTCTTGTACCCGCTGCATTGATGCATGCCCAACTAAAGCGCTAGCTAACGGCAAACTAGATGCACGTCACTGTATATCTTATCTGACCATAGAGAATAAAAATGATATTCCCGCTGAATTTCACAGCCAACTATCCAATTGTGCTTTAGGTTGCGATATTTGTGCAGACGCATGCCCGTGGAATCATAAATGGGCAAAACCGCATTCTCATGCGGAACTTAACCCTGTCGAAGAATTATTCAGCTGGGACATAGAAGCATGGAAAAACCTCAGCAAACAATCATTCGATAAAACCTTTCGTCACTCAGCCATCAAAAGAGCAGGATACAATAAGCTCAAGCAGAATATAAAAGCTATTGACATAAATGATTTATAATTACAATATTGCCTTTGCTACTTTATCTCCAACTTTTAAAACAATAACCCCATGCATGTTTAAGGAAATAACATTTAAGCCCTGAACAGCTATCTTACTAACTAACTTCTGCCCCATTGCATTATATACTGAAATAGACTCTCCCTCATTGGCAAGAAATAACACATAACCGTTTCTCACAAAAAATATCAATTCTGAGATATGATTTCCATGATCCGGAAACGTTCGGGCAGTCCCGTTCAAATTGCGAACAGTATAAGTAACTCCATTACATGTAGCTGACAATATTGCTGAATGTGACCCGTCTTCAGTAGGACGATACGTAATTCTCACAGGAGTTGTTGAAACAATGCCTGCTGTTTGCTCGATAATAGATTTTGACAAGGAGAAAAAATTAGCATTTGTTCCAGTCACCGAAAGGGCAACACCATTAGTATTGGCAAGATTAATAGCATTCACATAAATCATTTCTGACTCCGGGCAACCTACATTAGTAATCATTGTTGGGATATTCGCTTCTGTAATAGCAATAGTTGGCGGAGTGGCACCTATGACAGCATTAATTGGAAGAGATGCAGAATAATTATAAGCTTTGTCATAAGCATAAATTCTATAGTAATATTGACCACCGGCAGTCAGAGCAGTATCAACAAAATTTGTTTCAGAACCTTGATAAACAACTACAGCATCGTCGGATAATTTATTATTTACAGCGTAAATTCCATTAACGTTAAGAGCAGCAGTAGGATCAACTGATCCTCTTACGACCAGGTATCCACCTCCATCAATTCCGGTGAGCGGAGCTTTCCACGTAAGTGCTAAGGCTGTAGATGTAAAGGTGTGCGCACTTGCATCTGTTGGAGCATCAGGCGCTACAAGATCCTCACCTGTTGCTGACTCATAAACACAAAAATCATCAAAATACATGTCACCACCTGCAACAATCCGTTTACAATACAAACCTGCAGCAGCAGATGTTGCAACTGTAATTGTAGTAGGTGAATAGACAACTTTTTCCCATACATTAGCTGCTGACACTGTATTATAGGTAGACGCTTTTGCTTCAGCCGAACCTCTATAGTTGCTAGCAAGGTTCTGAATACCATCAGACGTGCTGGCGGATCTTCTATAATATTGAATAACCCATTTTGTGGTAGATTCCGGAATAGTTACTAAAGGCGACCAAACTCTGTAACCTGTACTCGACAAAGATGTTACTTTTAATGAATTACTCCCACTTCGTACCACAGCTGTTTCTTTAGCTATTGTCAAAGCAGCATTAGCTTTGACCCACTTATTCACTCTGGGTAAAACATCACCTGTAGCAACATTATCAACCACCGATAAACCTTCCAATCCACCATCTAAACCCAAATAACTGTTATTCTGACTAGATGCACCGATAGCTACAGTCAAAAATAAAAACGGCAAAAAGCTTTTAACAAAACGTAAAGATTTTCTCATATTTTAGACACTCAATTAGAATTAGAGATAAAAAAAGATCTGTAGGGTATAAAAAAAATTGTTGTTCGAAGCAATTCACAAATAAGAACGTAAAGATAAATTATTTGCTTTAGGAATCAAAATATTTTTCATAGAATTTAGTAATCAAAGACTAATATTTTAGCAAAAGACAACATTAACTATAAACAAAGAAAACAAATACTCGAATTGTTGTAATTAAGAATATAAATAAATAGATATGAGTTCTATCTAGGCACAATACAAAATCGAAAGTTCCTCATAAACAAGATACAGCAATTGCAAATAACATCTAATTATTAGAAATAATCCTCCTAAGATAATCAGGTTTCGGTTTAATTTATTACTTTTGCAAGCTTTTTGGATTAAAATAAATCAATCCGAGTTAGTTGGATGATGAAAATAAACACAATCTAATTCACTTACTTTTTTCATTCACAATTTAAACAGTACAACTAAATGAAAAACAAGTACAAAGACCTTATCGAACAAAGTTTTGAATTTCCTAACGAAGAATTCAATATAATAGAAAATGAATTAGAGTGGTGTGGTATACCTCTCATGGACATTATCAAACAATACGGGACACCATTACGTGTAGCATACTTACCTAAAATATCACAAAACATACACAAAGCAAGACGTATGTTTAATGTAGCTATGGCTAAAGTAGACTACAACGGCGACTACAACTATTGCTATTGCACAAAGAGTTCCCACTTTTCATTTGTAATGGAAGAGGTGCTTAAAAATGGAGTTCATCTTGAGACATCATCTGCCTTTGACATTAATATAATGGAATCGCTACATGAGCAAGGGCTTTTAAAACCAGACACATACGTCATTTGCAATGGATTTAAACGACCACAATACGTTGAGAACATTCAAAATCTAATTCGTCAGGGTTTCACAAATGTAATTCCTATTCTTGACAATAAATTTGAATTAGACTTATTCCTAAAAGACTTCGACAACCCATTCAAAGTTGGTATTCGAATCGCAGCAGAAGAAGAACCGAAGTTCGACTTTTATACATCCCGATTAGGTGTACGCTACAACGACATCATACCGTACTATACAAAACACATTGCCAACAACCCACAAGTTGAGCTAAAAATGCTTCATTTCTTCATCAATACAGGAGTAAAAGACACTGCCTACTATTGGAATGAATTGAACAAAGCAGTCAACTTGTATTGCGAGCTTAAAAAGAAGTGTCCTCAGCTGGACAGTTTAAATATTGGTGGAGGCTTCCCGATTCAAACACACCTTGACATGGTGTACGACTATGAGTATATGGCTGAGGAAATTGTAGCTCAGATCAAGACCATTTGTGACCAAAACGGAGTTCCCGAACCACACATATTCACAGAATTCGGTTCATACACTGTAGGCGAAAGTGGAGCAATGCTTTATTCCATTGTAAACCAAAAGAAACAAAATGATCGTGAGCTTTGGAATATGATTGACAGTTCTTTCATGACCACACTTCCTGATACCTGGGCTATAAATCAACGATATGTATTTTTGGCCATCAATAACTGGGACTCTGAATACGAACGAGTGAATTTAGGTGGACTGACATGCGACAGTGAAGATTTCTACAACGCAGAAGTCCATTCAAATGCTGTATTCTTACCTAAAATGCGCGAAGAACAAGAACAGTATATTGGCTTCTTTCACACAGGTGCCTATCAGGAATCATTGAGTGGCTTCGGGGGAATTCAACACTGCCTGATACCTGCTCCAAAACTAGTAATTATTGACAAAGATGAAGATGGTGAGTATTTTACAAAGCTATTTGCAAAAGAACAGAGCTATAAATCCATGCTTAAAATTTTAGGATATTAAATATCAAATATACGGAATAATTAAAAAAAAATGGATATCGAAATTCGATATCCATTTTTTTTATTATAAAGTGTTTCTACTTTAAAGATTCAAGTTTATTGATCAGAGGGTTAGCGTACATTTCAAGAAGCTTTTTTCTCAAGAAGTTTTCATCTTTGCTTTCAATGTCTATTTTAGCAATCTGTTTCGATAAATAGTACTCGAAATCAAGTTTTTCCATCAACGTGTATTCATGCTTGAAACGTTCTTCGCCATTCAACAAATCATAGGCAATTCTATTATTTGAAAAAATAGTATAGCTTGAGTGAATTCGTTTATCAATCAACAAAGCTGTTTGGGCAATTTGCGCATTTTTAGTACTAAATTCCCCTCCAATGGTTCTCAATTCATCATTAATAGAACCTGTTATTTCATAAACTACCTTACCCTTATAACCCATCACGCCGGTTTCCATATTGACTAAATCATCCTGTGGTTGCTTTTTAAATTCAGGATTATCACGTCTCAATTGAAACTCTTTTGCCTTCAGAAAATCGCATGGATCATATTCATACGAAATAGAGAGCGGACAAATGTTCAATTTAATAAGATTTTCTGTAAAAGATTCCTTTCCACTCATATTAAACATCTTGAGCAAACTTTCCTGCGTCTTATCATTTGAATCCTTGGCGCGTCCCTCACGTTGAGCAATCCAGATAGATTGCTTTTTATCGGAAATAGTATGAGCAATGTATGCCGACAAGCGCTGCGAACTCTCTAATACTGAACGGGCACTAAGGCCACGTTTCACTATAAAGCTCTTATTTACTCGAACCAGATCTTCAATCCATGGAAAAATAAGCAAATTATCGCCAATGGCAATCTCCACAGTGTCCATATCATTTTCTATAAGCTTACTACAAAGAAGAGCCGAATCAAGAATGATATCGCGATGATTTGAAATATAAAGATAAGCACCATCTTTTTGGATTTTCTCAACTCCACCAAGCTTAATCCCTGTTGTTTTATTAGCTTCCAGGTATTGCAAAAACGGATAAACAATCTCCTTTTGAAAGGAATAATTGGACTGAAAGGTCATTAAACGCTGTTTTATCACTTCTTTTGGCAACAGAGGATAAATCGTGCTCATCACTTTCATAAATTGCTTTTCGTTGCTCAGACGCTCTAAGGCAGCATGTACCTCTTCATTCTTAAAACAACGTATTTCATCAAAGTTATATTCCATGCTACTATCTTTTTTACCAATTGGTTGATTTTACAATAAAAAAAAGCGAATGAACAAAAAAGTTATTTAATTATCTAAATATAAAACTTAAATATATAAAAATGACTGGTGCAGCCAATAACATACTATCAAACCGATCGAGAATACCTCCATGTCCGGGAATAATTGTACCTGAATCTTTTACATTCACAGTTCTTTTCAGCAATGATTCAATCAAATCACCATATGTCCCGAAAACTACAATTATTTCAGAAAACAAGAACCACTGAATCAGACTGATTTCAGTAATAAACAAGGAAAAAACATAACCCGATAGCAATGCAATTACAGCTCCACCGAAAAAACCTTCCCAGGATTTTTTAGGTGAAATCCGCTCAAACAATCGATGCTTCCCAAAAGTAACCCCTACCAGATAAGCCCCGGTATCATTCACCCAAATAGTTACAAACACAGCCAACAATACTAAAGGTTGATAACCTGAAATATAAGCTATAAATGACAACAACGAAAATGGCAATGCAATAAACACCTGACCCATAATAAAATAAGCCCAATTATGCAGAGGATTAGTCTTTTTTCTATATAGTTCTGTGACTAAAACGATTACAACATAAAAACCATAAATAGAGTACCCAACTCCGGGAAGAATTCCTGAAGCATGTAAAAATGAGCTAAGAAAGAGTAACAATGCCCCAAACAAGCCAACCCCTAAATTTACACTCACAACATTGGAATTTGTCAACTTATGAAATTCAAGAACTGCTAATCCACTTATCAACGCAAAAACAGCAGCAAAAGCAAAGTGATTAAGCAAAATGGAACCAACAATTAGTGCAACAAATAATATTCCACTAAGCGTTCGCATTACAAAGTTATTCATATGTATTTCAATAAGGATGTGATCAAAAATTGACAATTAATACAGGACATTAATTGCTGTCTGAGAATTCGAAACAGCCCACAAAGATAAGAAAACTTTACATTTTGGAAAGAAAAACAACAAATTCTTTTGGTCCGTGGGCGCCTAGTACCAATGTTTTTTCAATATCGGCAGTTCGACTTGGACCCGTAATGGTGGAAATAATAGACGGAAGATGATCGCCATACTTTTGTTGTACGGCAACAAGTGCTTCGTCGAGATAATTAACGAGTTGTGATACATGTGCAAGCACAATATGTATGGGTGGAAATACATTTAATTGTCGACCAGACTGACTCGCAGATGATACTAATACACTCCCTGTTCGTGCCACCAAAAACTCACAGCCAGTGACACCTGCCTGCATGGCATCAAAATGAGTTTCATCAAAAGTGAATGGAATTTGGTTTAACTCTAATTGCTGAGCAATGTAAGTATCACGACAAAAAAGGCAGGACAATTCTTTACTCGCAACGAAAGACTTTAATTTGGCGTACAAATCAGTTTCATCGTCACAAATCACACACACACCATTTACTACCTCGAGTTCATTTTTAAAACAGGTTATTTCATCAGGAAGTACAGGTTTGTAGATAGAATCATCATCGACTGGCACACTATCAACGAAAGCCAGCCGCCCTTTACCGGCGGCTGCTATTCGTTCGAGTATTTCCTGACGAGAAGAATTATTCTGCACTATATTCTTATTTATCTGTATTTTCGTCTGATGCTTTTTCCGGGATTTCGACAGATTCAACTATTTCAGCAGTAACTTCTTCTATCGATTCTCCATTTTGCGCCATCAATTCATCATTGCGCGAAGTCCATGGACGTTTACCAAAAATTTTCTCCAAATCTTCGGCAAAAATCACTTCTTTTTCAATAAGTAATTCAGCAAGAGCGTTATGCCCGGCTGCATTATCGTTCAGTATCTTTTTAGCCCGCTCGTAAGCTATAGCTACAATATTTTTTGCTTCAGAATCTATTAATTCGGCAGTTTTTTCGCTATATGGTTTTGTGAATCCATAATCAGAATTGCCTGACGAATCATAATAGCTCATATTAGCCAATTGCTCGCTCATACCAAAATAAGCAACCATTGCGTACGCACGCTTAGTTACGCGTTCCAGATCATTGATTGCTCCGGTTGACATTTGGTGCAAGAACACTTCTTCGGCAGCACGTCCACCCAAGGTTGAGCACATTTCGTCCAACATATGTTCACGATTTGTCAATTGACGTTCTTCCGGCAAATACCAGGCGGCGCCCAACGCTTCACCACGAGGAACAATAGTCACCTTAACCAATGGATTGGCATGCTCAGTCATCCAACTAATAGTAGCGTGACCCGCCTCATGATAGGCAATTGACTTCTTTTCTGCAACTGTAGTAATTTTGGTTTTCTTTTCCAAACCACCTACGATACGATCGACAGCATCGAGAAAATCCTGCTTTTCAACAAAGGTTTTATTTTTACGAGCTGCTATAAGTGCTGCCTCGTTACACACATTGGCAATATCTGCTCCTGAGAAACCGGGAGTTTGACGGGATAAGAAATTTACATCTACTGTTTCATTAATCTTGATAGGGCGAAGATGAACATTGAAAATCTCTTTTCGTTCGTGAACATCCGGTAAATCTACATGGATCTGTCGATCAAAACGACCTGCACGCAGCAAAGCTTTATCCAGAATATCGGCACGGTTAGTAGCTGCCAAAATAATGACACCACTGTTTGTTCCGAAACCATCCATTTCAGTCAATAATTGATTCAAGGTATTTTCACGTTCGTCATTACTTCCCATATTGGCATTTTTACCACGGGCACGACCAACAGCATCAATTTCATCAATAAATATGATACAAGGCGATTTTTCTTTTGCCTGACGGAATAAATCACGAACACGTGAAGCACCTACCCCAACAAACATTTCCACAAAGTCAGAACCTGACATGGAAAAAAAAGGAACATCAGCTTCGCCGGCCACAGCCTTTGCCAGTAATGTTTTTCCGGTTCCCGGAGGGCCTACAAGTAAAGCTCCTTTAGGTATTTTTCCACCCAACTCGGTATATTTCGAAGGGTTCTTCAAGAATGCTACAATCTCTTCAATTTCCTGTTTAGCTTCGGCTAAACCTGCTACATCTTTAAATGTAATTTTATTGGTAGTATCGCCTTTGTCGAAAAGTTGAGCTTTGGATTTTCCTACATTGAAAATTCCGCCACCACCAGCTCCGCCACCCATGCCTGACATACGACGATTCATAAATACAAAAAACAAAATTAGCAAGAGAATAGGAAACAATCCCCAAAGAATGTCGTAATAATTACGACCTTCTTTGTATTCTACAACGCTTTTAATTCCATATTTTTCTTCAGCAATCTGATTGAATTTTGAAAATTCTTCGGCTGGCACCTTAACCGTAATCAAACGATCTTTTTCATATGCCTTTACATCCTTACCGAAAACGTATTTCATAGAATCCTTCAGCACCTGAGCTTCCAAAACACCTTTCGAGGAATAGACATCAATCTTTTCCATGTACCCTCTTTTCACAAATTCTTTGAAAGAAGAGTAATTTACTTCTTTTGTCGGCGTATTATCGCTAAACAAAAACATACCTAGTAAAACAGAAATGATAATTCCATAAATCCACGAAATATTGAATTTCGGCATTTTACTATTCGGTTTTACGGGGTTTGGTGTTTTATTTTCCATCTTTTTATTCCTATCGTTATTTTGTTGATTAATTACCTAGAACAAAAAATACACAATCTTGTTTTGAAATTTGCAAATTTAATTCAAAAATACAAATTAAAGAACGTCCTCTAATCTTTTAAGATCAGCATCGGCCCATAAATGTTCTATATCGTAAAATGCACGTGTATGGCGTTGAAAAACATGTACAATGATTTGTCCGTAATCCATTGCAATCCATTCGCAATTCTCAAAACCATCTGTTGCATAAGGTTTCACTTTAATCTCATCACGCACCCAGTCTTTAATTGAATTGGCTACAGCATTAACGTGTACATTTGAATCCCCTTCACAAATCACAAAATAACTGCATGGTGCTTCCTGTAATTTATTTAAGTTTACCACCACTATATTTTTTCCTTTACGTTCTTGTATTCCTTCAACAATCTTGGCTACTATTAATTCGTTTTCCTTCATTCTATTGTTCTGATTATTTTATTTTTTTGAAATTCTTGCAAAGATACAGTTAAATGCCCGAAAATGAAAATGTTGTTGAGTAGAATATCAACTAATTTTCTTTAAAACTACCCGATAAAAGATAAAATTTCAGCGATTGAACCTCAAATAGCAATATATTTCGATAAAGTTCTCTATACAAAATGTTAGCCAAATAGGACAGATGGGCTAATACCTGACAATTTGCCATATAACAACAAAAAAAGTCAGTCGCTAAAACAAAAAAAATCCGATGTGTAAAAATACACATCGGATTTTCAATATTAAAAAGACCTCCTAATTATTTTACAATTGAAAGGAAAGTAGCATCAGTTGCAAATTTAGAGAACTCAAGATCTTTTGCAGCTTTCAATGCCAAAGAACTATCTTGTTTTACAGCGCTCTTCAAGTTGTTATACACCACTTCGCGGTCGTTAGTACGAGCACCAACGATAGCACCTAAATATGCAGTCATAGCATCTGGTTGAGCTACAGCAGCCAATGTTTTAGTAGCAGCACTATAATCAGCGTTCAAGATTTGAAGTAAAGCAGCATTATTAGAAGGTGCTTGACCGAAGTAAGTTTTTGCTTTTGCATAGTCGCCTTTAGTTGTATAGATTGCACCTAAAGCTTGGCCTACGTTAGCGCTTGTTCCTGCAGATTTACCGAACAGCACTTCAGCTTTTGACAAATCGCCCGAAGCCATAGCAGCTAAACCTGCATTGTAGTTAACGTCAGCAGAAGCTGGTTCAATTTCCAATGCTTTTGCAAAGTTGCGAGAAGCGTTAGCAACATCACCTTGTTGGAATTGAACTGCACCTAAGTTGTTGAAACCACGAACATCACTTGGATAAAGTTCTGTTGCTTTTTGATAAATAGCAGCCTTTTCAGACAAGTTATTTGTCAAAGTAGCAGCAAAAAGCAATTCATCTACAGATAATTTAGATGCATCTTCTTTAGCCAATTGTGCCAATTCAACATCAGATTTACCAGTAACATCAACCGTCAATTTCATTTTCGAACGACGTAATTGAGGTAAGATTTCAGTAGCGATGCTTTTGAATGCCACAGATAGATTCTTGATTTCACGTTCGCGTTGTTCTGGATCTGTGTACATAGTCAACACACGCAAGATAACTTGTTTGTCTTGAATATTTGAATTTTCCATCAATGTTTGGAAACCAGCCCAGTCTTCGGCAGTAAATTTAGAATCAATAGTTACACTTGTTTTGATTTTTTTCAACTCTTTGTTATAAAAATCAACAGTGTTTTTTTGACGTTTTTCAGCAAGGTTGGTATTCAAATCCATACCACCATCAGGAGAAGCGTAACCAGAAATTTCTAAACCAGAAACTTGTTTGTTTTGAGATTCTTTTGCTTCTTTAATTTTCTTAGTCAAAGCAGCGATATCAGCTGATTTGGTTTCGCTCTTGCGAAGATCAGATTTTTGGATTAAGAATAAGATATCTGCTTCTTGTTTTTCCTGAATAATGCGTTGGAATTTATCAGCGATAATAACCGGTGCATTTTCTTTTGCGCTTGTAGAAACCAATTGAGATGTTGCAATAACACCATCGGCTACTTTTACGCTAGGAATAGAATACGTTTTCTTTTTAGTTGAAACACTAAATTCCAAGAACAACTCTGAATTAGCCATTTCGGGAACATAATTGAAAGAAGCTTTGATAGTATAAGTACCACCTGCTTTGTAAGAAATAGTTTGATCGTTACCAACAACTTTTTCTCCCTGGAAGGTTGCAGAAGTACTTTTTACTTCTTTACCATTAAATTTCAACACTGGAGTTACTGTAACAGTAGCTTTTTTGTTGAAATACTTTACAGGAAACGTACCGGTAATGGTAGCATCAACTTTACCACCCTTAACCTCTAGCGGATTAGGATTGCATTTAAATAAACTTGGGTCTAGAGCTGTCAAATCCTTGCTACAAGAACTAAAAACTAAAGCCAGAACCATTGAAAACACGAAAAACAATTGCTTTCTCATAAAAATTTGTGTGAAGTGAATTATTTGAATAATATTTGAATTTTCTATTTTAAAGAACAAAATTCCCTGATTTTTATTATATCAATTAGCTGAAAATATAGTAACTCCGATTTTTTGATTTTATTATATTTTATTTTGACACAAATATACTAACTATACCTTAATTATTGCTTACTTTGTAATTGTGTTTGACATTTTTTTGTGTATTATTTTATAAAAATAACTTTCTTCATTAAATTGATTAGCAAATTTTTACAGTGTTTATATTTATACATTTATTCTCATCTCTTAAATATTTTACATTCAGGAGGCTTACAAACTACTTTAAACTCCAGCTATCGTACATCCTATCAATTTTAGGTATAAGAACTTACCTCCACACTTCACCCTATTTCATTTCGGTGGAACCTGCAAATTTTTGCAATTTACACTGCCCTGAATGTCCGGTTGGAAATAAAAGTAATCATTCGCCCTCACACATAATATTTGATAACAAACGTTATCAGAAATTGGTGGACGAACTTGCACCAAAGCTGATTCATATTATTTTTTATTTTCAGGGCGAACCTTTACTTAATTCGCAACTATTTGAAATGGTAAACTATGCGCACAGAGCCAAATTATACACTTCAACTTCAACAAATGCTCAATTTCTAACTCATAGCAGAGCAAAAGAGTTGGTGCTTTCAGGGCTTGACAAGTTGATTATTTCGGTCGATGGAAGCACGCAGGAAACATATGAAACGTACCGTATAGGAGGAAAACTGGAAAAAGGCATTGAACGGAATAAGACATGTTGTGGCTTTGAAAAAGGAATTAAAGTCGGTTACACCGCTGATAGAAGTTCAGTTTTTGGTACTCAAAACGAATGAACATCAAATGAAGGAAATGCAGCAACTAACAAAATCATTAGGTGCAGACCGATTGACGTTTAAAACCGCTCAGCTCTACGATTTTGCGAATGGGCACAAACTCATGCCAGCAACTAAAAAATACTCACGATACCAGCAAAACAAGAATGGCAACTATCAACTAAAAGCCAAACAACCCAATCATTGCTGGAGATTATGGAATGGAGCGGTAGTCAATTCGAATGGAAATGTTTTACCCTGCTGTTTTGACAAATTGTCTGAGTTTTCATTTGGAAATATCAGCGAAGATACGTTCATGAACAACTGGCAAAACAAAAAAGCTTCCGACTTCAGAGGAAAAATCCTTCAAAACCGGAAGCAATTTGAAATATGTAGGAATTGTACGAGTCGATAACCGACCTGATTATTTAAAAAGCTGTTGCCATTCCTCTTCTTTAAAACCCACCAACACTTTATCTCCGGCAAGCAGAATGGGGCGTTTCACCATCATTCCATTAGAAGCCAGAATCTCAATAAGTTCAGGCTCTGAAAGAACCTTCACCTTATCTTTCATATTCTGTTCTTTGTAAAGCAGTCCGCTGGTGTTGAAAAATTTAGCAATGGGTAAGCCACTTTGCTTCAGCCACTTTGTCAGTTCATCAGCCGTTGGATTTTCCTCTTTTATCGGACGATAAGTATACTCAACATTATTTGCTTTCAGCCATTTCTCAGCTTTCTGGCAAGTCCCGCATTTAGGATAGCAAATTGCAGTCGGATTCATTATGATGAAGTTATTTAAATATCGCTTTAAAAATATCGTTACCATTCACATAGATAAGCAATGCCATGAGCAAGAAGAACCCTGCCGTTTGGGCATATTCCAGGAACTTATCATTTGGTTTCTTGCCTGTAATCATTTCGTAGATAAGAAACATTACATACCCTCCATCCAAAGCCGGAATAGGCAACAAGTTCATGAATGCAAGAATGATAGACAGAAAAGCCGTCAACATCCAGAAAACGTGCCAGTCCCACACTTTCGGGAATAATTTTCCGATGGTTCCGAATCCGCCCATTTGTTTTGAACCTTCTTTGGTAAATACAATTTTAAACTGCTTCACATAACTGGTGAGGGTTTGCCAACCAAGGTTTACACCCGCAGGAATAGCTGCCAGAAATCCGTATTCGGTGCGCTTGGTTTGCATGAAGTCGGTATAATCTTTTGGGGCTACTCCCAACTTCCCATTTTCATCAACCTTAACTAACGAGTGTAATAACACCCCTTTGCGTACATAATCAACATTTATCTGTTTATCTTTATTTGCAGCAAGTTCATCAGCAATATCCTGAAAAATAGACAGTTGTTTACCATTTAAACCAACGACACTATCGCCAACCTGTAACTTGGCAGCTTCTGCTCCCATTCCCTTCGAAAGTTCAGCAATAACAAATGGCTGACGTATGCCAACCAATTCTTTTTCCCCTGCACGTAAAATGCTCTGTGTCAAATCAGCCGGCAACTGGATGTCAATTTGCTGACTATCTCTCGCCACTTTGATATTTTGTTTCCCTTCTATCAATATTTTTTCAATTATATCCGACTGTTTTTCAACAGATTGTCCATCGATAGAGATTATTTTATCTCCGTTCTTTAAACCATTTTCCTGCAATATTTTTGAAAATTGCAAACCATATTTTGCATTTTGCAATGGAAGATATTCCTCGCCCCAAGTATACAGAACAGCCGAATAAATAACCATAGCCAAAATAAAATTCACAAACACACCACCAACAATAATAGGTAAACGTTGCCAAACCGATCGTGAGCGATACTCCCATGGTTGCGGTTCAGCAGCCATTTGAGATACATCTTTAGTTTCGTCGACCATACCGGCAATAGAACAATAGCCGCCAAGAGGCAACCAACCAATTCCCCACTCAGTATTCTCGGGGTATTTGTGCCAATGACCTTCAGGCAATTCCTCCACGGGAATTTGCTCCATGATCGTTTTTCCTTTTGCATCGATTTTTGCATCACCGTCGGCATCCAACACCGGACGCTCGGTTGCAGAAACATTTTTTGCGAAAAACTTAACGTTCCATTTTCCGTTTATCTTTTTTGCACGTACTAATGAAAAATTAGGGTTGAAGAACATATAAAATTTTTCGACACGAACTTTGAACAACCGTGCAAAGGCAAAGTGACCAAATTCGTGAAGAACAACCAATATCGAAAGACTGAGAATGAGCTGTAAAGCTCTGATAAAAAATGCTTCCATAGAAAATGTTGGGGTGATTTATTTGATTTTTATTTTTTTTGTTTTTAATGCCTGTCTCTGCTATGTTTGTTCATCGAATAGCTAATGATCAATACTATCCACTAATTGTTGCCATGAACTGTACGATAACATTAAATGTGGTGTATTTGTTTTATTTATCAGTTTTATAAGTCAGCTATGAACCAGAAATTGTCGCTACTACTGTTACTAATTTATCAACTCATTTGTGAGTATTCTCACGCGTTCATCTGTTATTACATAATCCTCGTAAGTTGGTTTGGCTACAAATTCCGCTTTAGCCATTACCGTTTCGATAATATCGCTCATCTGTAAAAACCCTATCTTATCTTTCAAAAATGCAGCCACGACTATTTCGTTAGCAGCATTAAGGATACAAGGCATATTTCCACCTCGTTCCATGGCATAATAAGCAAACCCAAGGTTTCTGAAACGCTCCAAATCAGGCTGTTCGAATGTAAATTGAGAACAAAGATTAAAATCGAAACGAGGAAAATTCGTTTTCAAACGATCAGGATATGTAAATGCATACTGAATAGGAAGTTTCATATCCGGCATGCCAAGTTGCGCTTTGATAGAACCATCGGCAAATTGAACCATTGAATGGATAATAGATTGTGGATGCACCACCACTTCAATCTGATCGGGCGTAACACCAAAAAGCCATTTAGCCTCAATAATTTCGAAGCCTTTATTCATCAAACTTGCCGAGTCGATGGTTATTTTTGCTCCCATCTCCCAGTTGGGATGCTTAAGTGCTTGTACACTGGTCACATGCTCCAGTTCACGCATCGATTTGGTGCGAAACGGACCACCCGATGCAGTTAGAATGAGCTTTTCTATCGGATTATTTCCTTCACCAGCCAGGCATTGAAAAATAGCGGAATGTTCTGAATCTACCGGCAGAATAGCCGACTTATTCTCATTGGCCAATTCGCAAATTAACTCGCCAGCCACCACCAGAGTTTCTTTATTGGCAAGGGCAATTTTTTTCCCTGCCCGGATAGCATTCATAGTGGGTTTTAAGCCCGAATAACCAACCATAGCAGTGAGAACAATATCAATAGGCTGCATCTCAGCCACCTGAGCTATAGAATCATTGCCCGCAAAAACTTTTATCGGCAAATCGGCAAGTGCGTCTTTAAGCTGATTATAAAGCTTCTCGTTGCCGATAGCTACCATTTCGGGCGTAAACTTACGAGCTTGCTGTATCAGTAAATCTACATTATTATTGGCAGTAAGTGCGTACACTTCGAACAAGGATGCGTTATCGGCTATCACTTCCAGGGCTTGCGTGCCAATGGAACCTGTAGAGCCTAAGATTGCTATTTGTTTTTTTTGGATTGTATCCATAAATTCTGTACTAAAAAATGATTACTTCTTCCGGATTAATCGGTTTTCCTTGCTTCCACAACTCGAAATAAAACTGAGTTCCCGTTTTTTTACCCCCTACTTCACCGGTAATAGCAATACACTCACCAGCTCTAACTTCATCACCAACTTTTTTGAGTAGCTGGGTATTATTTTTATAAATAGAAATATAATTGTTCTCGTGTTGAATTTCAATCACCCAACCATAATCGAATGTAAATGCTGCATAAATAACCGTTCCTTCAAGAACACTTACCACACTTTCGTTGGGCGAAGTGATCAGATTTATACCGTATTGCTTTTGCGACATATTGAAAGACGACGAAATAACACCTCGCGTAGGACGGAAAAAAACATATATATCTTCGTTAGGTTTGGTCTCAATGGTACCCAGATTATATTTTTCCTCTTTTTCAAATTTGTCTACAAACTCCTTCTCTTTCTCCTTTTTTTCGATAAAAACCCTTGCTTTCTCTTTTAAATCCTTTGAGTTTAAGGAGGCAATAGTATCCGGTTTTATGTTACCATTAATAATTTCTTTCACAATGCCAAGATAACCGGCTTGCAGATTAATCTGCTGAACCATAGAATCGGCCCGCATAGATTCCTGAATTATTTGAGTCCTGTTTCCGGCATCACCATAACCAGGCAAGTACCGACTGATTGAGGTAGTAAAAATAAGAATCGTGAGCACAATGAAGGTAATGAGTACCAATGTTGACACCATCATAAAAACACTAAAACGAGACAAACGAACATGCCACGACTCTTCCAGGGTATTTTCATTGAGAATAGAAACACGATATTTAAATCGCATTTTTTGGATAAATGGGGCAAGCTTATTCGTTTTCCTTTTCATTGCTACAACTGTAAATCAAGTCGAAATGTGCACAAAAGTAGCGAAATTAGAGTTATAAACAAAATAGAAGCCCGTCGAATCTCACCCTACATTTATGTTTATTTACAGAAAAACAGAACCCTTACATTTCCTTAACTTAACTTGCAAAGTCCTGCAATAATTGATTTTTTGAAACACAAACTGAAAATTAGTTCTTTTATCCTATTTTCGTTACTTTTGTACTAACTAAAAACAACAGGAAATGACTCGAATTGGAATTCTTTCGGACACACACGGAATGCTCGACGACCGTATACTGGAACACTTTGCCAACTGCGATGAGGTATGGCATGCCGGCGATTGGGGATCGATAGACGTTGTGAATAAACTGCGTGCCTTCAAACCTGTACGTGGCGTGTGGGGCAATATTGACAGTCATGACATAAGAGCCATATTCCCTCAGCACAACCGATTCATGTGCGAAGGCGTAAAAGTATGGCTTACTCATATTGGCGGTTATCCTGGAAAATATGACCATCTTGTGCGCCCGGATATTTTTATGCAGCCACCGAAACTGTTTGTTTGCGGGCATTCGCACATTCTGAAAGTACAAAATGACAGAGCACTCAAACTGTTGCACATAAACCCCGGCGCTGCAGGGAAGTATGGTTTTCATAAAGTTCAAACGCTTATCCGTTTCGAAATCGACGGCGAGAACATTCAGAACCTTGAAGTTATTGAATTGAAGGTAAAGGAGGTGAAAAAATAATTTCTATAATAATGATAAACAAAAAAACTCCCTTGTCGAATTCTTCGGCAAGGGAGTTTTTTTATATGCGTGTTCTCTATTTTACACCATTCATTAGTTTCTGTAGCCATTTTGAAAGTCCAAAAAGAATCAAAGAGGCAATACCCGACATAACCACAAATAAGATAAAGAAATCATACAAATTGGTCATCGTATACCCCAGGAACGAGGTTGGATTTTTATCAGGATATAACGAGCTTAATGTTCCAGCCAGGTAATTTGCAAATGAATTTGCCAAAAACCACACAGCCATAAGCAGAGATCCAAATTTAATGGGTGCCATTTTGTTGACCAGCGAAAGTCCAATCGGCGATAAACAGAGTTCGCCCCAGGTATGTAAAGCATACATACCCACCAGCCAGATCATACTCACCTTGATGCCGGGAGCCACGTCTTTTACTCCAAATGCAATCCACAAATAACCTAACGATAGCAAAAACAAACCTATAGCCATCTTGGTAGGAGCTGCCGGTTCGTACTTACCGAGTTTCAACCATAACCACGCAAATATAGGTGCACAACTCACCACGATTATAGAGTTGAGTGATTGGAATGAACTTGCAGGTAATTCATTCAAAGTAAGACTTTGTTTTCCACCTGAAAGCACCATTATGATTCCGTACAAAATAGCCATGGCAAGTGCTGAAAGTAATACATAGACAGTGTTTCTTAGTCGTGTATCTTCTTTGTCGCTCATCGACAATTTTATCGTTTTAAATAATTTAGCGATAAAAAACAGAGCAACAGCACCAAGAGGATAAACAATCCATGTTGGTATAACCAGGCCTAAATGGCGGTTGGTTTGTTCATCGGCAAAGAAAGTCAGCGAAGCTCCGGCTTGTTCAAACGCACTCCAAAAAAATATTACAAAAAAGGCAACAATAAAAATAACCGACACCCTCTCCTTTTCCGCTTTATTTAATGACTTATCAGTCAGAATGATTCCTACGATAAGCATGGTAGCCAGCAACAACAAATAGGGTAAAAAAACAAAAACTTTCGCATCCACATAGAGCATTCCTATGGCAAGGGCAGCAAAGGCGGCCAAACCTAAAACAACGAACAACGGTTTTGACCAATGAGCATGAGCCTCTACAGGTGGCAGCCCAAGTACTTTTTTGTCAGGATCGATAACATATTGTTTAGCAAATGCAATTTGAACGACAACACTAGTAAGCATACCGATAGCACCTGCTAAAAAAGCCCATTTAAAATCTCCCGGGTGACCGGTATCACCAACCAAACCACATATGAACGGTCCTAATGCGCCACCAACATTGATACCCATATAAAAGATAGTGTAAGCAGAGTCTACGCGACGATCACCTTTTGGGTACAATTGACCAACTAGTGATGATATATTGGGCTTAAAGAAACCGTTACCGGCAATCATTAGTCCAAGACCACTAAAAAAGAACATTGTAGAAAGCCCCGGAGCAGACAGATATGTGCTCCCACAGAAAAAGAGCAGAATCTCACCCAGTGCCATTACCAGTCCACCGGCGATAATCGATCGTTGATTTCCCCAGTATTTATCGGCAATGAACCCACCAATAAGTGGCGTTAAATACACCAGACTGGTATAACTTCCGTATAAACTTGAAGCAAAAGCTTTATCAAAAAGCAATGCTTTGGTCATGAACAACACCAAAACGGCACGCATGCCATAATAATTAAAACGTTCCCACATCTCTGTGGCAAACAAAATATAAAGTCCTTTGGGATGACTTGTTGTTGACTGATTCACTGACATAATTCTTTCTTAAATTACTAACCTATACCTATTTTAAAATAAAAAATGAACGCCGACAAATCGGCGTTCACAACCCACTATTTGACACAATGCTTAATTGTATCTGCAAAATTAGTCATTCTGACTGAATATTCATATTTTATACAAACATAAACTTACATTTTTAAGATATATTCCTACAAAATAACATATCTCATCTCACTTTCTTCAGGTCTATCGTTACTTTGCTGACTTTTCCACCAAGAGGTGGGTTCAATTTAGAGAGACAAACTTCCAATGCTTGAATCTGAGGAAACTTATTCATGATCTTATCTAGAATTCGCTGGCCGACATGTTCAATCAGTTTCGAGCGTATTTCCATTTGCTCCTTCACCACATTGTACACCAATTGGTAATTGAGAGTATCTTCCAGTTTATCAGTTTGTCCTGGCAACTGGGTATCAATCATCATACTAATGCTGACAATAAATGTGTTGCCCAGCATCTGTTCGTGTTCCATACAACCATGAAAGGCGTGGAACTCCATATTTTCAAGTGTAATCTTACTCATAATCATTTATCCTTAGGGCTCACTTCACTCATAAATTCGCCATCGGCTACAAAGGTACTTATTTTATCACCCACTTTCACCTGACGCACCGAAGTGATTCGTTTTCCATTGACAGTAGAAATAGTATATCCATGCCGTAATAAGAAAGTCGGTGAATGCGTTTCGATATTCTTTTCGAGCAACAAAAGTTTGTTATTCTGTTTCAACAACCTCATACGAACGGATGATTGCAACCGATTCTTTTGTCTGTCCAGCAAATGTGCTCTTTGCACTACCCAACTTCGCAAGGTCTGCTTAATGCGGGTCTTTGCCTGATGCACAAAAGACTTTTCGCTTTCCAGTTTATTTTTTACCAAATAGCTAATGTCCGAAAAAATATCCAACAGTTGATTTTCAGCTTGTTGTAAATTCGAAATCAAAAATTCGGCAACAGCCGTTGGTGTTTTCAGACTGGTATGCGCCACCATATCCAGAATAGACACATCGCGCTGATGACCAATACCGGCAATAATAGGCAACGGAAACTGAGCGCAATTCAACGCCAAATCGTACGAATCGAAACAAGCCAAATCGGTTGTTGCTCCACCGCCACGAATAATTACCACCAGGTCAAACAAATCAATACTCTCGTATATCCTTTCCAAAGCCGAGATGATAGACACTTCGGCCTGATCGCCCTGCACAGTAGCAGGAAAAAGTTTAGTATAAAAAACAAATTGAGCCGGATCGTTGTTCAGTTGATCACAAAAATCGCCGTAGCCGGCAGCGGTGGGCGAAGAAATAATGGCTATGCGCTGTGGCAAGTGTGGCAGTACAAGCAACTTGTTCATTTCTAAAATACCATCTTCCTCCAACTGACGAATAATTTTAAGCCGACGGGCAGCCATTTCTCCAATAGTGAAGGTAGGATCGATATCGCGTATGTTCAGACTAAAGCCATAAACGCCATGAAACTCCACCGTTACCGCCACCAATACATTCAGCCCGGCACGCAGGGATTGACCGGTACTACTTTCGAAGTAAGGTTTTAGCATTCGAAAAGTAGTGGCCCAGATAGTTGCTTTTGATTTTGCGAGCAAGGTATCCGAGCGACTGTCCTTCTCTATCAGTTCCAAATAACAATGCCCACCGGGATTTTCGCGCAATTCGCTTATTTCAGCACGTATCCACACCGGGCTGTCAAACCCCATGCGAATAGTTTCCTGAATCTGAGAAGTAAGTTCTGAGAGTGTTATTGAGTTCATAATTCAAATGCATCATTAGCAATGCATATTCCACAGTTTAAGACAATCATCTCAGATTATCATATTTAAAAAATTAGTTTATTACCACCTTGTGCGAACTTGACTGTCCACCACCAACAATATTAACCACATATACTCCCGCTGCCAGGGTCCCGGCCGGAAGAATAGTTTCATGCTCCGATACAGGTTGATTCATTTGCAAAATACCGGTTGCCGAATAGACCCGAACAAGCTCATCTGCCGAAATTTTATTATCAAACAATCGGATATGAATTGTTCTGTCTGAGAAATTAAAGCCAATAGCCACATCGCTCGTTTGAGCAATTTTGCTGGCATTAAAGAATGGCAATCTTGCCAATGCAGTACGAAAATCGGGAATCCCGTAACCCAATTGAGCAGTAGGATTGGCATAATTACTTGCACTTTCGTAAACTGTTTTTAAAAGCGTCTCTGTGCTACTGGGTGCATTTATATTTTCTGCCGCTTGTAGAAAACAAGCCATCATACCAGCCATAATAGGCGACGCATAAGAAGTACCATCTCCGACTACAGGCAAGCCTTTCGTTGAAATAAGCGCTGCCGAAGTTCCCATTGTACAAACCTCGGGCTTCACACGACTGTCGGAACTAGGTCCATACGATGAAAAAATACTGGAAACGCCTGAATTATCAACACCACCAACAGTAATTATCCCCTTGGCATCAGCAGGCGCCCCAATATAATGCCACGCTTTGTTACCTTCATTGCCGGCGCTACTGCAAACAACAATTCCTTTTTTGGCAGCCAGTGCAGCACAACGACTTGCCCTGGAAACTTCGCCATTCATATCAGCATACGTATAATCCATAATCGGGTCATTAAACCTAGTATAGCCTAAAGATGAATTGACCACATCCACCCCCACACTATCGGCAAATTCAATCCCTGAACACCAAAAGTCTGTTTCTACAAGGTATTCCGTTGTCACGTATTCTGTTCGGATAAGCCAGAAAGAGGCAGCGGGAGCAGTACCAATAAACGATCCAGGCATATTACCAGCCAGAATGGACATAACATCCGCACCATGTGCATCCTCCGCATAGATATTCGAATTAGGATTTACAAAGTCTTTTGTTCCCAGCAAGCGTCCCTGCAAGTTCAGACTGTCAAATGCAGGGTTTTTATTTACATTAAAAAAACCGGCATCCAGTACACCCACCACAATTCCCTTTCCACGATAACCTAAATCGTGTAAATATTTACCATTCATCTGGTTGATTTGAGCCGCAGCACTACCATAGTCGCTGGAAGGTTCAACCATTTTAGTTCGTTTGGATGAACCCACAGCTAAATCAATTTTACCAGTATACTTCACCCATTTTACAAAGGCGAGGGACCGCACTAAACTCATTTTGCTCGAATCGGTCAATAAAACCGTCACTCCATTCATCCACTTACTCCGATTATGAACATGAATGCCCAGATTTTCGACCTGCGATAGGTAAGCAGGATTTACCGGCAAATCGGTAGAGTCAATGCCTGGAGCACGTTGCGCCCTACGCTCGATGGCTCGGGCAGAAAGGTACTCCGAAGGTTTAGTCAACGAATATGGCGAATTGTTTTTATTCGCAAATTGCACATAGAAATAATAACCAGTCGTTGCTAAAACTGAAGTACTCCAAAATAACAGAAAAACAAGAAATAAGCCGACCTTTTGAAAAGAAGTAGTTGTTGTTTTCATACGCTTCTGTTTTTGATATATACAAAGATACAATATTTAATAGCTAATTCATATCTAAACTATTAAAAAACATTAATATTTTATCATTTCATATGCGCAATTACGAAAGTTTCGTAGATTTGCGAAGTATTCGTAATTGACATCACAAACAAAGGTTTACACATCTTCACAACAATTAGAATGAAATCAACAATTAAACATTGAGATATGGAAAAGCTAACAAATCAAGAAGAAGAAATGATGCTGATTATCTGGCAACATGGAAAAGGATTTATAAAAGATTATATCCAAAAGATGGATGATCCCACTCCACCCTACACCACGGTGGCATCGATTATAAAAAATCTGGAACGAAAAGGATATGTAAAAGGCACCCGCTATGGCAATACCTACGAGTACAGCGCAATGGTGGAAGAGAGCGAGTACAAGTCCAAATTTATGACGAGCGTAGTGCAAAACTACTTCGATAATTCGTACAAAGAAATGGTGAGCTATTTTGTAGAGAAACAAAAAATTTCAGCTGAAGAATTACAAGAAATCATTAAACTAATTGAGAAAAAATGAACGGCGCACTCATGTATTTTCTAGAAGTAAACATTGCGATAGCTCTGTTCTACTTGTTCTATCGATTGTTCTTTGCCGGGGATACTTTTTGGAAAACCCGTCGGTATTATATGCTGTTCAGCATATTGCTTTCGTTTGTGTACCCATTCCTATCTATCGAGAATTGGCTTCAAAAACAAGAACCTGTTCAAAAATTGATCGTAAATTATGCCACCTTACCGGAATTTACGGTAACTGCGGTACAGGAAACATCCGTTTTCAGCCTCGGAAATATTTTAATGGCTATTTACGGTTTGGTAGTTCTGATACTTTTGGTTCGGTTTATCCTGCAACTTGCATCAATTCTTCGCATTCGCCTACACGGAACAGTGAAAATGGTGCAAAACACCCGAATCATTGCCATCGAAAAAGAAGTCACACCGTTTTCGTTTTTCGGGTCTGTATTTATGAATCCCGATTTGCATAACGAACGTGAAACAAAAGAGATTTTAGCGCACGAGCTGACACATGTTCGTCAGGGACATAGTTTTGATGTGCTGGTGAGTGAAGTTCTGACCATTATTCTTTGGTTGAATCCCGCCACCTGGTTGCTAAAGCGTGAAATCCGTCAGAACCTCGAATTTCTAGCCGACAATAAGGTTATCGAATCGGGTTTTGACTCGCAAACCTATCAATATCATCTGTTGCAATTATCATATCAAACTCCTGAGCATAAGCTCGGAAATAAATTTAATGTATCACCCTTAAAAAAACGTATTATTATGATGAATCAAAAAAAATCAGCAAAAGCGAGCTTACTGAAATACTCGCTTATCGTTCCATTGGCATTGGCTCTGGTTGTTTCGAGTAATGCACAAACAGTTATCAATAAGGCCAAGAAAGCCCTAACTACGACAAAAGAAGTAAAAGCTCCCGAGAAAAAGAGTCTGATAACCCCTGCAAAAAGTTCGGGTGAGTTGACCGACCCCGTTAAGGTGGTAGAAAACGTAGAAGACGAAAAGACATGGGATGTTGTAGAAAAAATGCCACAATACCCGGGAGGAGAAAAAGAATTAATGGGATATTTGGCGAGAAATATTAAATATCCTGTTGAAGCACAAAAAAGTGGGACTCAGGGTAGAGTTATTGCCAGCTTTGTTGTCAGTTCTACAGGAAAAGTAATTCATCCCGAAATTTTACGCAGCGTAGACCCCTATTTAGATAAAGAAGCAATACGCGTAATAAGCACATTTCCAAATTTTGTTCCTGGAGAGCAAAATGGCAAAAAAGTAGCTGTTCGCTACACTTTGCCGGTAGTATTTAGATTGGAAGGTGGTGCTACTACGCCTGAACCCTCGATAAACTCCAATGAGAAACCAATAGTGGTGGTAGGATATGGGCCAAAGAAAGAAGAGCCGGGAGTAAATCTCAACAGTCTACCAGACGGAGCAAAACCGTTATATATAATTGATGGTAAAGTGGCATCAGAAAGTGATGTAAAACTTCTTCTTCCCACTAGTATTAAAGCAATCAATGTTCTCAAAGATAAATCAGCAACGTCTATCTACGGAGAAATTGGCAAAAATGGTGTGATATTGATTACGACAAATTATCAGTTCCCGACTAAATAGTAGCCATAAAAACGTTTAAATCAATCATCATGGAAGAAGAAAAAAAGGCACCAACAAAAACAATAGTTGCCGTTCTCATTATTCTTATTGCCGCATTTTTTATATACAAAGTTACAAGACAAAAAGAAGTAACAGCAGTTGTTCAGAAAGTGGAAACAGAACAACCCAAAACTACAATTACCCACTCTGTATCTACAAATGGAATTTATGATGTGGTGGAAAAAATGCCTGAATATCCGGGAGGTGAGCAAGCTCTCATGGGATTTATTTCGAAGCATATTGAATATCCAACTGTAGCGCAAGAGAGCGGAATACAAGGAAAAGTGATTCTTGGGTTTGTAGTTTCCAAAAGAGGCAAGGTAGAAGATGTACAAATTCTTCGCAGTTTAGACCCAAATCTCGATAAGGAAGCATTGCGGGTAGTAAAACTGCTCGGCTATTGGATACCCGGGGAACAGGGTGGCAAAAAAGTGTCGGTGCGCTATACATTACCGGTTGTATTCAGACTTCAATAATAGTCAACATTCTAAAAAAACTATAAATCAATTAGCATTAAGGGCTTCGCACTGAGCGAAGCCTTTAGTATATGCACGTAAACCAAATCTTATTTGTATTTTTGTTTCCGAAAATTTACAATTAATTATTCACAAGTATTTACACCAGAAATAACATACTATTAAAGCTGCATTATGAATTACACACCAACTTCCAACGTCAAGATTTTCAAAATTAGCATCGCTCTACTGCTATTATTCACTTTCTCTTTTACAACAAAAGCCCAAAATCAGGTAGTGGCACCAACCCAAGATTCTGTTTATTCTATTGTTGATAGTATGCCAAAGTTTCCGGGTGGCGACAAAGCTCTGTTGAACTATATTTACCGCAACACCAAGTACCCTGCCGAAGCATATAAAAAGAAACAAGAAGGAAAAGTTATTTTGCAGTTTGTCATCAACAAACAAGGCTTGGTTGAAAATGCAAAAGTGGCCAGAAGCGTATCTCCATTACTGGACAAAGAGGCATTGCGCGTGGTAAATTCATTTCCGGCATGGATACCGGGCATTCAGAACGAGTTGAATGTGGCTGTAAACATGACATTGCCTATTTCGTTCAAATACGTAGCCATTGATAGTACCAACTGGGATGTAAATGAAAAAACACTGGTGATTATCGATGACGTAAAAATGCCGGAGAACTTTACTATCGACATTCTGAATCTTGGAAAGTTCAATGATATAAAAGTGTATAAACCATTTCCGGAACAAGAAAAAGCCAGATTGGTGAAAGAATACGGCAAACAAGCTGCCGACGGAGTAGTGTTGATCAAAAGTAACAAATACGATATGTATTACGCTTTGGCCGACTCTACCGGCTGCAAAGAAGCAGCCGCTATTCCAAAGTTTGAAGGTGGAAACGATGTGCTTATGAAACACATTGCCGACAGCATCCAATATCCTTTTGTGCCCAAGCGCCTGAAGACCGAAGGAAAAGTGATGGTGCGATTTACCGTAGAGAAAACCGGAAAGATAAACGATGTGAAAGTGGTAAAATCGCTCGATTATTTTCTGGATAAAGAAGCTATTCGCGTTATCAATACTCTGCCTAACTGGATTCCCGGCACACAATGCAACCAAAAAGTGAATATTATTGTCACTATGCCGGTTAACTTTACACTTGCCGTTCCTGCCACCGAAAAAGCGGCATGGAAACCGAATGAGAAAACAGTTGTGATGCTCGATGGTGTCAGATTACCATCTACCTTTGATCTTTCGTGGGTAAGTTACACCAACCTCAGCACTTACAAAGTATTAGAACCAACCACAAAAGAAGTCATCAAACAATTGACAAAAGAGTATGGCAAAGACGCTGTGAATGGTGTGGTGCTGATTGGTACGAAAGAAGAAAAAGCAGTTAAGTAGCTGTCACGAAAGGAAAAGACGACTTCATACATGCGCAATATTGCGCATGAGTTATGGGCGGCAATATTCTACCAGAAGAAAATTGCCGCCCAACTATTATCGGCAATTTCCCAAAGGCGGGACATTGCGCATGAAATACCGGCGGCAACTTCCCAAGGTGAGGAAATTGCGCATGAGATATCAACGGCAACTTCCCAAGGTTGGGAAGTTGCGCATGAAGTATCAGCGGCAATTTCCCAACCTTGGGACAGTGCGGATAGACTACTCGAAGCAATCTTATTCACCGAAATTCGCTTTGCAACAAGGAACTTAAATAAAAAATATGAAGAAACAACACGAGAAATACTGGCTAATAATAGTTCTACTTGCGAGTGCATTTTCTTTTACATGCAATGCGCAGAAAGCCACTAGAATCATTAGAGACAGCACTAACAATGAACATTTACCCTCTGATTATTATGAGAGCATGCCTTCATTTCCGGGTGGAGATGCTAAATTAATGAATTACATCAAAAAGAACATCAATTATCCGCTTGAAGATAAAGCTAAAGGTATTGAAGGAAAAGTAATTGTTAGATTTACTGTTACTAAAACAGGAAAAATCAAAGATATCACAATTTTAAGAGGGCTTTCAAAGCAAATTGACGAAGAAGCTGTACGTATTGCAACTACTCTTCCTCATTTTATCCCCGGAACTTTAGCTAAAGGAAAGCCTGCTGATATTGAATATACTTTACCGATAGTATTCAAAATAGAACCTACAAATAATGTTTATGATGTCGTTGAAAAAATGCCCCAATTTCCGGGTGGAGATGGGGCATTATCAAAAGCGATAGAGAAAAATATTATTTATCCACGATTTGAATTTGAAGGGTTTTATGGAGGAAAAGTCATAGTAAAATTTATCATCACAAAAAAGGGCAAGATATCTAACGCCAAAATATTAAAATCACTAGATCCTTTTCATGACAAAAAAGCAATTCGCACTATAAAATTATTGCCAAAATGGATTCCAGGTGAGCATGACGGTAAAAAAGTAAATGTTTATTACACATTACCGGTAATTTTCAGACTTCAAGAATAAATAGAAAATTTCCACACTCTTAATTCACCCTATATTCTTTAAAAAGAACGAACATTTAAAACCATTTTCGTTGGAGGGTGTTATGTAGTACCCAAACAAGAACAGCTTGGGCATTGTCTAACTTAACAATTCACAATCATGACACTAGATCCAATTATTTGCGGTTGTTATGACATACATAGAAGAACAATTGCAACTGCCATCAGAGAAAAAGGTTACAGAACTGTCGACCAGATAAACAAAGAGTTTTTTCTGGATAAAGCTTGTGGAAACTGCAAGAAAGAAGTTCGCGAAGTGCTGAAAGCAAGCCAAAGGTATACGACCGTTGAGATAAAAGAGAAAATATAATCGGTTTTCTTCCCTTCATAAGTTTAGTGGGAGTAGGAGTTCAATCTCTTACTCCCACTATTGTTTGGAAACTTATTCGTATTTTTGTTATCTCAATAAAAGTTGGAGTATAAAGTAGGAGTGCGACTTCAAGTCGCGCCCCCACTAACCAAGAAAACCTATGCAACAATACCTTTCCATACTTAAACAATACTGGGGCTACGATGAGTTTCGGGCATTACAGGGCGATATTATCCGCAGCATCGCGTCGGGTAAAGATACGCTTGGACTTATGCCAACGGGTGGTGGTAAATCACTAACTTTTCAGGTACCGGCAATGACTATGGATGGCATTTGCATAGTCGTCACACCGCTTATTGCCTTAATGAAAGATCAGGTGGAGAACCTGAAGAAACGTGGAATTACGGCTGCAGCCATTTACTCGGGCATGATGCAAAACGATATTATACTTACGCTCGACAATTCGGTGTTTGGCGCCTATAAGTTTCTGTACGTATCGCCCGAACGGTTGGCAACACCTGTCTTCATGCAAAAGATAAAGCAAGCCACCGTGTGTATGATTGCTGTTGACGAGTCGCACTGTATCTCGCAGTGGGGTTATGATTTTCGTCCGTCCTACCTCCGCATTGCAGATATACGGGAAATATTGCCCGATGTACCGGTACTGGCACTTACCGCCACGGCTACGCCCGAAGTGGTGGACGACATTCAAAAACAGTTGCTTTTTCGCGAACCGAATCTTTTTCAAAAGAGCTTTCAACGGTCCAACCTGGTGTACGTTGTGCGCACGGTGGAAAATAAAGACGAGCATCTGCTCAAAATATTGAACAGTGTCCCCGGCACATCGGTGGTGTATGTCCGTAACCGAAAAAAAACCAAAGAAGTAGCCGATTTTCTGAATCAAAACGGTATTTCGGCCGAGAATTTCCACGCCGGATTGAAAAACGAAACCAAAGACGCCAAGCAAGGCCGCTGGAAATCGGGCGAAACGCGCGTGATTGTTTCTACCAATGCCTTTGGTATGGGAATAGACAAGGCGGAAGTGCGCACAGTGGTGCACATGGATTTACCCGATTCGGTGGAAGCCTATTTTCAAGAAGCGGGGCGCGCAGGTCGTGATGAGAAAAAGGCCTTTGCTGTGCTGCTTTACAACAATGGCGATGCGGTAAAGATGCGTAAACGCGTTACCGACACTTTCCCCGGAAAAGAGATGGTGCGCAAGGTGTACGAAGCGTTGGGCAATTACCTGCAAATGGGGGTTGGTTCGGGACTGGACCGTGTTTTTGCTTTCGATATTGGTGATTTTTGCGCTAAGTTTAAATTGCCCATTCTTATTTCGTACAATTGCCTCAAAATTCTTCAGCAGGCAGGTTATCTGGAACTTACCGATGAGCAGGATAGTTCGTCGCGTCTACTTTTTATAGCCAACAAGGATGATCTCTACAAATCGAAGCTAACACCCGATCAGGATAAACTGATTCATATTTTGTTGCGCTCGTACACCGGTCTATTTACTGATCTAGCATCGATAAACGAAGATACTATTGCCAAACGAGTGGAATGGACACGCGACAAAGTGTACGAACAACTCGTTGCGCTGGCCAAGGAACACATTATCCAATTTATTCCCCGAAAGAAAACGCCCTACCTCACGTTTGTACACGAGCGGGTAGAAACCGACCGGGTAGTGCTTGGCAAAGAAGCTTACGACGACCGCCGCGAACGTTATATTTCACGGGTAAAAAGTGTATTGGACTACGCCAAAGAAGAAAATATCTGTCGCAGTCAGGTGCTCCTCTCCTATTTTGGAGAAAAAGAAACAAAGCCTTGCGGTAAATGTGATATTTGTCAGAAGCGAAGAGAAACAGAACTTACTGACGAGGAATTTGAGACCATCCGTCTGGACATTCTGCAACTATTGACCTCAGAGGAGTTGTCCATCAACTCGTTGATAAAGAAAATCCCTGTAAAAGAACCCAAAAGCCTGAAAGTAGTTCGCTTTATGATAGACAACGGGCAACTGAAAGAGAATGAATTGATGAAATTGAGCATTAGGGGAAAGTAAACAAAAAAGCCTCCAAATTAGGAGGCTAATATAATACAACAAATTAAAGATTTACCCTAGACTCTTCATTATCTAGGTCATTCCGCATATCTTCCGCTATCTTAATAAAATTAAACGATGGAAGCATTATCGCCTCATAACCAGAATTTAACGTCAAATTAGACACATAGGTTCTTATGTAAGGGAATGCAATTGCAGGAGCACTTATTTTTACAAATGAAGACTCTTTAAAATCATCAGTTATTGGAATATCAGTTTCAAAATGAGCAGTTGCTTTTAAATTTAGCCTAAATTTCTGCTCTTCGTTTTGTAATCCCAAGTCAAATATTATTGCAAAATCTTTATTGTTATCAGCATTAAAACCAGTTGCAAACCCAAAGGTTGTTTCAAGTTTATTCGTAACATTCTTGTCAAAGGTATCTATTTTTAAAGATAGCTCTGTTACTTGAATATGCTTTAATCTAATTTGATTACTCATACCTATGCTGCAAATGCAAATTCATTATTATCAAGATTTGAAATAGCTTCTCTAAAATCATCAATCTTCTTGAATTCAGTAGTCACTAATTTTAAAGACACAGTTTCCCCGTTCAGCAATTTAGATAATAAATTTCTGTTATTGTCAAACTCTAACCATTCCAAAAGTTTAATTTCATCGAATTGTTGTAGTCTAGCCGAAAAATCGTTCGAAAGTTTTTTATAATCAAGCATTTTATTGAAATCTATTTTGTTCTTCTAAATGGATTGCAAATGTACGAATATTTTCAAGTTTAAACAATACCACTTGAATTCGTTTTTTATAATACAAATCTGGAATTTCAGAATACACTCTATCAGATCTTTTAGGATTAGTTGGTTTATCATCATATATTATTCCTTCAACCCCTAATTCTGGCCAAATATTATCCGCTAAAAATCTATTCACCTGCTCCAGTGATACTCTAACCTTTTTTGATTTAAAATGTTCAATCGTTTCCTCAATTTTTTGACGAAAAAACAGATAACCGTCCTCATCAAATACTGCATTTATACAATTTTCAACATATAATATCCCCTTATAAATATCATAATATCCTGTATTCTGAATTTTAAAATCCTCACCCCAGTAATGGGCAAAATCTTCTTCTGTCCAAAAATAATAACCAATACCCAACCAGGCATTTGAACCAACACACTTTATAGGCTTTTCAAGTGGCTGACTTGCTGGCCTAAACTCTTGTGTATGATAACCTATTAAATATTCTTTTTGTTCAATACTTACTCTTTCCACAGTTACAATTTACTCTATATTTATTATAAATCAAAAATGAAATAAAAACCTTACTTTTTCAAAAAACAATATATTCGTCAACAAAAAAAATATTTTACACAAAAATAAAGAAAATCAAGTACAAAAGCGTTGAAAATAAGTATTTATTTTTACAGTTTCACAATTAATCAAAATATCATTACACAATTTCGCGCCCAAAAGGAGTTAATGCCAGACCGGCCAGTTTAAAATGCTGCAACGCAAAGGGAATACCGATAATGGTTATGCCAAACAAAACACCAAAAGCAAGGTGAGTAAGTGCTATCCAAAAACCACCGACAAAAAACCAAATAATATTCATTATAGTCGACAAGCAACCGGGATTACCCGGACGGGGACGTACTTCGCTGCCAAAAGGCCACAAAGCAAGCACTGCGAGTTTCAACGTTTGAAGTCCGAATGGAATTCCAATAATCGTAACCATCATAGCCACGCTGGAGATAACATATTCAAGAGCTATCAACGCTCCACCAAAAACCAACCAGATTATATTGCCTAAGGATTTCATAAGAATATAGTTACGAGTTACGAGAATTTGTGTTCAGACTTTTAGATTCAAGCTTTATTCTCTTCAATTATGAATTATGAATTCTAAATTATGCATTAATTTAGAATCCCTGCAAATCAAGCTTATCACTATCAATCATTGTCACCCATTTACCCATTTTCTTTTGGATAACGCGAAAATGGTGTTGCTCTTCGAGCGATATAAGTGAAATTGCTTCTCCCGGGTTTTCAGCGCGACCGGTTCGTCCAATGCGGTGAATGTAATCTTTCGGCGAACGGGGCAATTCGTAGTTGATCACGTAAGGCAAAAACTGAATGTCGATACCACGCGAGATCAAGTCGGTAGCCACGAGTACCCGAATTTCACCCGATTTGAACTTACTCAATGCTTCCGTTCTTGCACCCTGACTTTTCTTGCTATGGATAGCTGCTGCTTTAATTCCATTTTTGCGAAGTTTATCCGAGATATTGTCGACCTTATACACCGAATCGGCAAAAACCAGCACCTGTTTCATGTCGTTGGTTTTAATCAGGTAACGCAACAAAGGACCTTTCTTCTCTTCCGAAACAAAATAACCCAACTGCGAAATTAAATCGAAAGTATCAAGCTCTTCTTCAATTTTTATGACAATAGGGTTTTGCAAAATGATTTGATGAATGCGAGTCACATCCTCATTCAAAGTGGCAGAAAACAATAGGTTTTGACGCTTCCGTGGCAACAATTTAAAGATAAGACTCATCTCTTCTCTAAACCCAAGATTTAGCATTTTATCAGCTTCGTCCAACACCAGCGTTTCAATTTCCGACAAATGAACCGCTTTCGATTCAACCAGCTCCAACAACCGACCGGGCGTAGCCACCAACACATTGACGCCTTGCAAAGCCATCATTTGCGGATTGATAGAAACACCACCAAACACTGCCATTGTCTTTACACGATCCGGAAGTACAGCACCAAAAGTAATAAATACTTCGCTGACCTGCATAGCCAACTCACGCGTTGGCACCAACACCAACACATTGACATGGCGATTTTTAGTCACAGTTTTACCCTGCAAATTCATCAGAATAGGCAACACGTAACTAGCCGTTTTACCCGAACCGGTTTTGGCAATACCCAACACATCGCGCTTCTTTAGAATAGCCGGAATGGCTTCTTGCTGAATGGGATAAGACTGAGTGAAATTTTTATCAGCAAGTGCTTTAAGTAAAGCCGGAGATAATCCTAAAGAGTCGAAAGACATATATAATTTTTAAAGTGAGTTTGTTTCTTCTTTTGGCAATTCTTCTGATTTTTCTTTTTCTTCAGACCTACTATTATCCATTAGAATGTAAATGATAGGCAAAATGCCCAGGGTATTGAAGATAGCAATGCAGATAAACCATGCCAAATCGTTGTTGCGACCCGCTCTCCACATACCGATGAGTTTCCAAACGCCATCCCAAAGAGCACAAATAACAACCAAAGGAATAAGCCAGGTTAACACACCTGCAAACTGTTGTAGATTTTCCATTGTAGTTTAATTTTAGAGGTTAGTATTAGTTACGAGTAGTTAGTTACGAGTTACAAGTGTCTTATTCTCTACAATTTACCAAGGGATAATAGATCACAAATAATTTCATATCATCCACACTGCACAAAAGTACAAAATAATATGATTACCAATCAATTTATCTTCTAATTATGAATTGTGCAGTATGAATTATGCATTAATTTACGACATTCTGTTTCTGTAGTCTTCGTATCCGAACTCACGGATCAGTTTGAATTCATTTTCGGTGCTCCAAATGCCCATTGCGGGATGCGAAACACCGTTGAACATGGTTGTTTTAACCATGGTGTAATGAATCATATCTTCGAAAATGATGCGGTCGCCAATCTTCAACTCATCGTCGAACGACCAATCGCCATAGAAGTCACCCGATAAGCAACTGTTTCCACCCATCCGATAGGTCGGTTTGCCCGGAATTGCATCCGTAGCCCCAACAATGGCCGGTTTATAGGGCATTTCGAGACAATCGGGCATGTGGCAGGCAAAAGACACATCGAGCATGGCTGTTTTGATGCCTTTATTCTCTACAATATCAACTACCGACGACAGCAACACGCCGGTTCGCCATGCAAAGGCGCTTCCCGGCTCCAAAATCAATTGTAGATGGGGATATTTCGCATTGAATGTCTTCAACAACGAAATCAAGTGCTCGGTATTATACCCTTCTTTGGTCATTAAATGTCCACCGCCCATGTTCAACCACTTGATTTGCGAAAAGAACTTGCCAAACTTTTCTTCCACCACGGCCAATGTTCTCTCCAAATCGAAAGAAGTAGACTCACAAAGTGTATGAAAATGCAACCCTTCCACTCCTTCGGGAAGTGTATCGCCCAACAATTCGGCCACTACACCTAATCGCGATCCGGGTGCACAAGGATTGTACAAATCCGTTTCCACATCCGAAAACTCAGGATTGATTCGCAACCCGCATGATATATTTTCCGTTTTAGTTTGTGGATAAAAACGCTCGAACTGCTGCAAAGAGTTGAACGTGATATGACTGCTGCAACGCATTATTTCAGGAAATTCACGATCGGTATACGCCGGTCCGTAGGTATGCGCTTTGCTGCCCATTTCTTCGTAAGCCAAACGCGCTTCAGCCAATGAGCTGGCAGTAGAGTAAGGCACGTATTCGCGCACAATGGGAAACATGCTCCACATGGCAAAAGCCTTGAAAGCGAGAATAATTTCCACACCGGCTCGTTCTTTAACCGATTTTATTAATGCCAGATTTTTACGAAAAGCTGCTTCGTCTAATACGTAGCAAGGGGAAGGTATATTTTGATAGTCGGTCTGCACTATGATTTCTATGATTAAATGATTATTGTGATTTTGCGATCTCTATGATTTGAATTTAGAATTTGTGAGTCGTTTGAAAGTCAAACTTTTTGAACCAAAATTTATCAAAAGTCCAATTTCCAAGTTATAAGCTTCAAGATAATTGATAGCCTGTGCCATATGAACATCCTCAAGCTGAATTACCGCTTTGATTTCGACTGAGATAACATCTTCAACAAGAAAATCTACACGTCGAGTCCCAATTCTATTATTTTTATAAAATATCGGCATTTCAAACTCGCGACTAAACTTAAGTCCTTGCAGATTCATTTCCATTTCCAATGCTCGTTGGTAAATCACTTCTTGAAAGCCATTACCAATAATTTTATGGACTTCCAAAGCGCAACGAATAATTTTCTCGGTTAATGCAGAATATTTATATTGCTCGTTAATCATAACTGTTTACGTTTAGTCAGCCACATAAGAAAAAATGATTGTTGCAATAAAAAATCACAACAATCATCTTTAGTTATTTTTATTAATGTATAATTTTTAGACTAAAATCATCTGAATCATTTAATCATAAAAATCATAGTTTTAGACTGTGCTTACAATTCCAAATCAATATTATGCAATTCGTGCCAAGGTAAACCATGAATGTTCAATTGTTCCATAAACGGATCGGGATTGAATTCTTCAACATTATAAACACCTGCTTTGCGCCATTCGCCTTTGAAGAACATCATAGCACCAATCATGGCTGGAACTCCGGTAGTGTAGCTTACACCTTGCGCACCGGTTTCTTTGTATGCTGCTTCGTGACTGCAATTGTTGTACACGTAGTAAGTTACTTCTTTGCCATCTTTCAATCCTTTGATACGACAACCGATAGACGTTTCTCCTGTGTAGTTTTCACCCAGATCACCCGGATTAGGAAGAACAGCTTTCAGGAACTGAATCGGAACAATTTTTTGTCCATTGTATTCTACTTCGTCAATACGAGCCATTCCGATATTTTGGATAACACGTAAATGTGTCAGGTATTCTTGTCCAAAAGTCATCCAGAAACGGGCACGTTTAATAGTTGGATAGTTTTTTACCAACGATTCCAATTCTTCGTGGTAAATTACATACGATTCTTTTGGTCCAACTTCCGGATAATTCAACGGCATATGAATTTCATGTGGTTCAGTTTCGATCCACTGTCCGTTTTCCCAGTATTTTCCACGTTGAGTTACCTCACGAATATTGATTTCCGGATTAAAGTTGGTTGCAAATGCTTTGTGGTGATCACCTGCATTACAATCCACAATATCAAGATAATGAATCTCGTCGAAATGATGTTTAGCAGCATAGGCAGTATAAATGCTCGTCACTCCCGGGTCGAAACCGCAACCAAGAATAGCAGTCAGGCCTGCTTTTTCGAAGCGTTCTTTGTACGCCCATTGCCAGCTGTATTCAAAATGAGCTTCGTCTTTCGGTTCGTAGTTGGCAGTATCCAAATAGTTTACGCCGGCTTCCAGACAAGCATCCATTATCGTTAAATCCTGATATGGAAGTGCCACGTTGATAAGCAATTCAGGTTTATATGCGTTGAGCAATGTTACAAGTTCGGGTACATTATCAGCATCAACCTGTGCTGTCTTCACTTCCACTCCAAAACGTTTTTTTACGTCTGCAGCGATTATGTCGCATTTTGATTTGGTACGACTGGCCAACATGATTTCAGTAAATACATCCGGATTTTGAGCCACTTTGTTTACCACAACAGTTCCCACGCCTCCGGCGCCGATAATCAATACTTTTCCCATTTTCTTTATTTTTCTTACTAGTTGAACGCTAAATAATTGTATTTCATTGAACGCCGATTTTTCAAATCTGCGCAAATAAAAACAGCCTACAAAAATAGTTGTTTTTGATGAAATACAAAAATGAATAAATATTTATTTATATGCAATTTCGAACAAATGGTGAAATCGACCCTATACGTTTAGTCCCTAATTGACAGTCGATTCATCTTTCGTCTTTGATCATTCGTCTTTTGTCTACTTCCTGTATTCCGTTTTATCAAATCCTTCCAGCGCCTCTTTGCGCTCGGTACAGGTACCACACGTACCGCAATGTACTTCCTGTCCATTGTAACAGGAATATGTTTTTTCGAAAGGCACATTGATTTCTTTTCCTATCAAAGCAATCTCCCGCTTCGTCAAATTGGTAAACGGAGCAAAAATCTCCACATGATTATACGTTCCAAAACGAATGGCATCGCTCATACTGTTGATAAACTCCGGACGACAGTCGGGGTAAATAGCGTGATCGCCCGCATGATTGGAAATAAGTAAGCGATTACAATCCATACTTTCGGCAATACCGGCGGCAATGCTCAACATAATGCCATTGCGAAACGGCACGACTGTTTTCTTCATGCTTTCGTCTTCATAATGACCGTCAGGGATATCACCGCCCGACTGCAACAAATCGGACACAAAACCCATTTTGTTCAAGTCAATGTCTACAATTCGATGCTCGATACCCAACGCTTTACAATTTTGTGCGGCATATCCGATTTCAATTTTGTTGTGTTTGGAACCATAATCGAACGAAACGGCCAATCTGATTTCATCAGCATATTTGTATAGCGCTACCGAACTATCCATTCCACCCGAATAAAGAATTACTATGTCTTTCATATAAATAGTTACAAGAATTTAGTTACAAGTGTTAGCTTGTAAGTTCAAAAAAATATAATTAGCTGAGAATATCTGTTGTCGTAAAGATAACGGATGAATACTATTATTCGGCACAAAATTACTCAAAACCATTGAGAATTGAACGAACAACATTTTTTTTGTATTTTTGCGGAAGAAATACACACTAAGACACTAAACTTAGTGACTCTTTGTGAACTTAATACCTTAGTGGTAAAAAAATGAATTCAAAACCGACAAAAATATTACCTGCCGAATGGGCTGAACAACAATTTGTTCAACTGACATGGCCACATTCCGAAACTGATTGGGCTGATATGCTCGACGAAGTAAACGAATGCTTTGTGAACATTGCCCGTGAGATTATCAAACATCAAAATCTATTGATTGTTTGTACAGATACAGATGAAGTGGAGGAACTGCTGGGCGATGCTGATTTATCAAAAATTACTTTTGCCGAAATGCCAACGAATGATACCTGGGCACGCGATCATGGTGGAATAACGGTATTTGAAGATGGTAAACCGGTGGTTTATGATTTCACTTTCAACGGCTGGGGAATGAAGTTTGCAGCCAATCACGACAATATGATTACCCGTAAACTCTACGCAGCTGGAATCTTTGGTGACGCGGGACACAGAAACTGCTTTGATTTTGTGTTGGAAGGTGGTAGCATAGAATCAGATGGTGAAGGCACTATTTTGACGACTGCCGAATGCCTGCTTTCTGATAATCGCAACAATCTATCCGAAGAAGATATTGAGGCAAAACTGAAAGAATATTTTGGGTTGAAACAAGTGCTTTGGTTGAATCACGGTTACTTAGCCGGTGATGATACCGACAGTCATGTTGACACGCTGGCGCGCCTTTGTGATAGAAGCACCATAGCTTATGTAAAATGTGATGATCCGGAAGATGAACATTACGAGGAGCTGCGAAAAATGAAAAAAGAGCTACGAAAATTTAAAACTTCGGGCGATAGCTACTTCAGACTTATTGCACTGCCAATGGCTGACGAAGTATATTTTGAAGGCGAACGATTACCCGCCACTTACGCCAACTTTTTAATCATCAACGGAGCCGTTCTGGTGCCAACATACAATTCGCCGAAAGATGAAATTGCAATAGAACAGTTGAAAAAAGCCTTCCCCGATCGGGAAATAGTAGGCATCAATTGTAACGCATTAATCAAACAACATGGGTCGCTGCATTGCGTAACGATGCAATATCCAAAATAGACAATAGAACAAAGATTCAAGAATAAAGACTAAAGACTAAATAACGTCGAAGACAAATATCGCGAAGCTAATAACACCGAAGGCAAATATCACGAAGTAAATATCGAAGAATATGAAAATAGCTTTTATTCAACAATCCAATACAGCCAGCCGTTCTGAGAACGTAGCTAAGCTGGAAAACAACATACGCACCTGCGCTGCAACCGGAGCTGAACTTATTGTGTTGCAAGAGCTGCACAATGGTTTATATTTCTGCCAGACTGAAGATCCTTCAGTTTTTGAACAAGCAGAAACCATTCCGGGACCTTCTACCGAATCGTTTGGAAAACTGGCAAAAGAGCTTGGTGTGGTCATCGTTCTTTCATTATTCGAGAAACGTGCACCAGGTTTACATCATAATACAGCTGTAGTGATGGAAAAAGATGGAACCATAGCCGGCAAATATCGTAAGATGCATATTCCTGACGATCCTGCATATTACGAAAAATTCTATTTCACTCCGGGAGATTTAGGTTTTGAACCCATTCAAACATCAGTTGGAAAATTGGGAGTTCTCGTTTGTTGGGATCAATGGTATCCCGAAGCTGCACGACTAATGACTATGGCAGGAGCAGAAGTATTGATTTATCCAACCGCCATTGGTTGGGAAAGTACGGATACTGACGATGAAAAACAACGTCAAACTGATGCGTGGGTTATTTCGCAACGTGCACATGCCGTTGCCAATGGACTTCATGTTATTTCTTGCAATCGTACCGGCTACGAACCCGATCCTTCGGGCGTAACCAATGGTATTGAGTTCTGGGGAAATAGTTTTGTAGCCGGTCCACAAGGTGAAATCATTACCCAAGCTGCAAATGATAAAGACGAAAATATAATTGTAGATATTGATTTATCACGCACCGAAACTGTTCGCCGCATGTGGCCTTTCTTTCGCGACAGACGCATTGATGCCTTTGGCGATTTGACCAAAAGGTGGAGAGAATAATTTTTGCCTTCGGCGTTTAATGCTCCCTTCAGTCGCGTTATTTACCTGCGGCGATATTAGCTGCGCGATATTACTCCCTGCGGTCGTGTTATTAGCCTGCGGCGATATTTGTACTTACTTCGCGTTCTTGAACACTTGAATGTGTACTCGTTTACTAGTTAACTTGTCTACAGTAATACTCCCTTCGGTCGTTGATATAACACAAAAAACAAATACGGGTTTCAGAAGTTTTGCACTTCCGAAACCCGTATTCTATATAAGTCTATCAACAAAAATTAGAAACTTGGTATTTTAATACCCCCCTCTTCAATTTGTTGCTCAACACTATGTTTTTGTTTTTCTATACTCTTTCCAATTTTAAAGTTGTAGCTATACGCCACTGCAAAAGCTACCTGCGTCTTCATATACATTTCTGTACGTTGGTAAATGGTACTATTCTGCAAGGTCGCTTTGCTATCGAAAAAGTTTTTAGCAAAAGGATTAAACGATAGTAGAGTTAGTGAACTGTTATTCTTGAATTGTTTAACAAAACCTACAATATAAAATGGTGACATCTTTGTTTCTGTTTGTCCATCCAATACCGGACCACTTAACTGGAAGAATGAAATAAATTTCAGATCCAGTGGTAAAGGTGCCATTACAAACGAATTCCAGTTCCAGCTTCGTTGGTTGGTTGCATTAATCTGATTCATATACTTGTCGATATGATTGAACGAGTACCTGAAATTGGAATTAAACATCACCTTACCTATTTGCGAATTTACCGATAAAGCGGCTCCCGTTTCATAACCGTTGGACACATTAACCGGCATACTTTCAAATACATTTGTATTTCCTACCTGACTGACTACATTTTGAATAAGTCCGGTTTTAGCCTCGTAAAACAACTGAGGAGCCAAATTAATAGTCACTTTCTTTATCCCCACCTTTACGTTATAGGTAAACTGAAAGTTATCACGATAGGCAGGTTTCAAATCAGGATTACCACGACTGATGGTTTGACTGTCGACTTTACTGACAAACGGATTAAGCTGTCCAGCACCAGGTCGGATCACTCTTCTGGAGTAAGCCAGTTTGACGCTATGGTTGTCATTAAACTTAAGCGAAGCATTTACATACGGTAGCGGCGAAAAATAATTCGTGTTTGATGTAGAATTAATTTCCACGTGTGATGTTTCAAACCGCGAACCTAGTTTCAGACTCCCTTTTTTGAAATTCCTCGACAACTCGGCATAACCGCCCAAACGCAAATCGGAATAATCCAGGTTAGGAGCTGAAGAAAGCGAACTAGCATTATCAATAGCATACTTATTGAAATTTCCACTCACACCGGCATTAAACGAATAAACACTATCGAAGGGCAAAGTATAATTGGCCTGACCCGACAAAGTCTGCGTTTTAGTCTTACTTTTTTCGGTTAACCATGCACTGGTAAAAAGTAGTGAAGTATCAGCCGGACTATAATTGCTGTTCTGGAAATCGGTTGTTGAGTTATTATCCAAACTATTGAAATAGCTCAACTCCACTTCATAACCGTGCTGAGACTTTTTATCAAACTTATGTTTATAAAAAAGCGATGAAGTTAGTCCGTCATTATTCGACTTCGTATTACTCAACGTTCGGGAAATATTGTTCATCAAACTGCTCGTACTGTTATAACTCCACGCATCGGTATTATTCTTTGATCCGTTACCGTTATACGATACATTGAGGTTCAAATTATTTAATTCATCCGGATCGTAAATAATCCCAAAGTTGAGATTTTTGTTATTGCCTTTCATGAACAGATCACTGTTGCGCTGCATTTGATTTGTTCCTGCAATACGAGTCATATCCGACTTAATATCAAAATTTTGAAGCATACCTGTAGCAGCTACATAATACGATATTTTTTCCAATCCATAATCCAGACTTGCATTAGCGCGAGCCATATAGGTGTCTGATCCAACAGGTAATGCCATCACATTTACCGTACCTTTCAAACCATACTTCATAGCCGGGTTGGTTACAATATTAATAACCGCATCTACATCAGCATCATATTTTCCGGAAGGACTGGTAATCACTTCCATCTTTGAAATCTGCGACGGATGAAGTCGTTTCAGGTATTCCTTATCACGTGTTACACCATCAACTTCAATCTTTACATTTGATTTTCCGTTTACGGTAATATTCTCGTTTAAATAGTCAACCTGTACCGAAGGGACCTTGCGAATCACATCGAGTCCATCTGTTGAAGTTTTCCGAATGCCATCAGGAATTCCGTAAATGGTTCGATCGCCTAATTCGGTCACCTTTATTCGTGTTCCATTAACTACTACTTCCTTAAAATTGAATGTTTTCGGATCTAAAGAAATGGCTCCCAAATTGTTAATCATGCCCTTCCTTTTAGGAACAGCAATATAAGTAATTTTATATGCTAAATGCTTTACCTTCAAACAATAGGTTTTGGCAGTATCCGCTTTGTAAAACATAAAAAGTCCTTCGGAACTTGATTTCGCCAGTTCTACGACACTGCTGTCGGGCAACTGTAGTAACTCTACATTTGCTCCGTCAACAGGCTTTACAGTTTCTTTATCGGTTAAACTTCCTGTTATTACTTGTCTGGCATTTATATTAATGGCAACAAAGCAAAACAGTACAATGAGAATTTTATTCATTAGTTGTATAAATTAGTGGCAATTAATCGCCGTATCTTATTTAATCATTATCGTTTCCGATTCAGAATCGATGACCATTGGCATTTTCATTTCCTGACCATTGTTCTTCACTGTGGTTGAGCCTTCGATACGACCTTTAGCAGTATTTTTCAACGCCAATCCTGTAACTACATCTATTGTTCCTTCGAAAGTCATGTTCCCTTTTAATTCCTGTGACATTTGAGCATTAGGATCTGTTGAAGGCAAAGATTCGATTTCCGTTTTACCACTTATGGTAGCCACGTTTTTTTCCAAACCTTTCAAAGTATACGAATTAAGCGTTATCATTGACACACCACTTGCAGATCTGGCATAAGTTGTTTCCCAGGTATCTCCAGTTTTTACATCAGCTTCCGGTAAGTACGCAAATATGGGTTCAATCATACTTTGTACAGCCGACTCTTTCAATAGCATATCGGCAACCATTTTGGCTTGATCTCTTTTTCCCGCAGGTATTGAATCCAACACCATCATGATATTGTCTTTAAACTGAGGAAAAGTTACAAAATTAACAAATTTTCCACCTGTCGATATTTTTGCAATAATTGTATTACTACTCATCTTGTTCATGATTTTTTCCACAGGATCATTGCCGGCAGGTTTAGCCGAATTCATTTCCTTGTTCATCATGGGTGAAGTGGTCTTAGAGGCAATAGTGTCGAATTTAAATTCAATATCCATTACACCATTTTCTTGCTTAAGCACTTTATAACTAACAACATTATTTGATGTTACATCCATATTAATTTGTTGTCCACCGGCAGTTATTTGCATAACTTGTTTACTAGTGTTTTTCACTTTATACACTTTTCCTTTTTCAAGGTTCAATTTGAGCGTTACAGGCGCTTGAGCCATCAACGAAACAGCCAAAAAGGCTAAAAATACAGATGAAATTAGTTTTTTCATTTTTTGATAGGATTATTAGTTTATATTAGAAATTGAATTTACAAAAATACAAGGTTTTTATTCATAAATATTCTTTTTGCGATCACTAAACATCAAATTTAGTGACTTTTACAACATTGTATTTCAAACACACTCCAAAATACAGTTGGATTTCAGGTTGCAAATATAATTGCATTTTAGGTACTATGCAATACATAGTACTATAATTTATCGAATTAATTTAAATTACATCAATTTAAGACATACAATACCAACCATTTACAGCAACAGAAAAGATTAAACATTAACCATAATTAACCAAGACAAGATATAATACCTAAGTTGCTCAACAAATTACAGATAACTACTTACTCTATAGATTCATTTAAATCGTGTATCTCTTTCTCCAATCGCTCAATCTTGCCTTTGTACAACTTAAGATCCTTATAACCCATAAACATTGAAAAGACACCCACAATTATCAAAATAAATAAGATATTCGAATGAAAATCCAGTGCTTGCCAACTAATCAACAATACACCCACAAAGAACACTGGAAATGCCATTAAATTAAACTTCCGCTTACGAACAAAAAGACGTTTAAATTCGGTCACTTTCCTGGCCGATTCAAGAATTGAATTGTTGCTCAAATCCACCCCTTGTAATAGCATAAAACCTTTAATATTCAAATAACTAAGAACGACAACAAATACAAGAGTCAGCAAAAAACCAATTATAAACTTCAAATCTATATTTTCAATTCTGAACAAATCGTGCAATCCCAGTGTCAAAACAACAGGTAACATAAATATCGAAAAGAAACTTCGATATTTAATCCAGTTCAATTTCTTCTGTGGCTTCTTTGAAAGTGTTTCCAGAATAAGTTTTTTATTGAGTTTTTCGAGATGATCAAGTCTATTATCGTACTGCTGCCAAATGCTTTTTAGTTCTTCTATTTCCATGATTTCTAATTTTTAGTTATTCGACAAATATTCTTTAAGTTTCAACTTTATTCGGCTAATCTTTGTAGCTACATTTGTTTTAGTCAGACCAATGATTTCTGCTATTTCGTCATACGAAGTATCATCCAGAAATAACAGAATGATCGCTTTGTCAATTTTGCCCAAGGTATCTATTGCTCTATACAACTGATCACACAATTCGTCAACGGTACAATCTGTTTCATCCGCTATATTTGGAATCCAATTTGTGTATTCAATCTTGTTTGATTGTTTTGTATAATCGCGAAACCAGCTAATAGCAGTATTCAATGATACACGATAAATCCATGTACTGACTTTTGATTTTTGTTGAAAGTTGGGATAAGCTATCCACAAATTCGAAATAATATCCTGAAACAAGTCTTTTATATCATCTGCATTATCGCAGTACATATGGCTGACTTTGTAAATCAACTTTTTATTATCCTCTATAATATCTATAAAATCAGTTTGCAGCTTTTGGTTATCCATTCTGAAGTTTTTAATGTTGAAGTATTAGTCGAAAAAACAGAGGAAAAATCACACGGAGGAAAAAATATTTTTCTAAGGGAGGATATTTTATTACAATAGACATTGAAATCGTCTTGATTTATCCTTGAAAAGATGATTTTGACTTAGATTCTCAATAATGTTGCTCTTGCATATTTTTCTCGCCTTGAATTGGGTCTCGCGATTTCCTAACTGCGATTTGGAAATCGCGAGACCCTTTTCTTTTTATTAAACCCATAGTATTAAAACAGAAAGTATTTTTGCGAATATTCACTATAAAATAAAAACCGCTCCCGGAAAATTTATTTTCCCGAAAGCGGTTTTAGTATATACGATAGCCTAATTATTTCGCAGGCTTTTCATTCATTTTCATCATACCCATCATTTGGTTTACCGTTTTGGTCATACCGTCGGTTGATCCATCAAGGAAGATAACGTTACCCTTACCGGTTTCACCAAAATGCTTAATGGCTTCGGTCCACATACTGAACAATAAGAAAGAAGCATCCAAATCGGCATCAGTCATTTCTTTTGCAGCATGTGCCATACCTTTGGCCACTTCTTCGCGGAACAAAGCAATACCTTGTCCACGTTGTTGCGCAGCTTCTTTTTCGGCAAGTGCAGAAATCTTAATCGCATTCCCTTCGGCTTCGGCAGCTTTTGTTTTGGTTATCAACAAAGCTTGTCCTTCGTTTTCGGCAGCAGCTTTCAAGTTGTTCGAAGCTACCACGCGCGACATGGATTTAATAATTTCTTCGTCGAAAGTAATATCGTTCAACTGAATATCAATCATATGATAACCCCATTGTTCGAGTGTATCATCAAGATGTTTCTTTACTTCCTGAATAATCTCGGTACGAAGACTTAGAATCTCAGCTTGTTTCTTAGTAGCCACAAAACTACGAATAGTACCTTCGATAGTACGAATCAAAGCTTGCATAAAGTTGCGATCATCCACAAACTTAAACGCTACATTTTTAATTGTTTCGTCGGCTTGATTAAAAACAGCGTACAGCAACATGGCTTTAAAATACACATTGGCCTGATCTTGCGTTACCGCTTGAAATTCAAGTTCTACCGAACGGTTTTGAATAGAAATACGTTTGTAAACCACTTCAATAAACGGAATCTTGAAATTAAGACCCGGAGGCATAATACGCTGATATTTACCAAAAATAGTAATAACAGCCACGCTACCCTGATTGACTGTAACAAAACCTGAAAGAGCAATCAACAGAATAAGCGCTCCAATAACGATAAAAGGAATTGACATCATTTTGCTTTAAAGTTTAATTGATTAATATGATACTACTCAAAAAGAAATCTAATGAATAGTGAAAAATATCACGTGACAAATATACATATTATATTGATACAATTAACGTCTACTTAAGAATATTCTTAAATCTCATGTCTTTGTCACGAAGTGACTGAACGTGAATAACACTTATGTGATTTATCGCACTAAAATTAGTTCTCAGTCATTATCATCTTCTAACCCTTCCCCCGTTCGACTGAGCTCACGCCGAAGCCTTCGGGGACTTCCCTTTATCAAAAGGGAAGACTGTATGCGAGAGTCAGCCCAAAGAATATGATATTAAAAACTTCAAGCTGTTGGTTCTTTTATTTTATGCTAAAAGTCACGGACTTCTCTACTGTCCCCTTTTCTAAAGGGGACGAGCGTAGCGGAGGGGTTTGCGTTCTTATTGGTATAAACAATAACTGCAGCCAAATTTCGAATCGATTCAGGGTTTCAATACGTCAACGTACAACGCTAACATTCTCGTCTTTCTAAATCACATAACTCTTTACCACCTCACTCCATATCCTCGACGGATGAGTACGTGCCCCGGCCACCCTAAAGCAATACTCTTTACCGCTTGTAAGACCTTCTATCAACATCTTACGCCGCGAACCGGTAACTTGTGTCCACACACTATCGGCAGTGAGTGGTGCCGCGCAGTATTCAAACACGTAAAAGAGCGCACGGTCCACGCCATTGCAGCTTATCCAGGCACTTCCCTGCATAGGTCCCAGTATTATTCGCACAGCTTCAGGTTTATCGAGCACTCCCACCCTTGCCGCTTTCTTGTGTGTATCAAAACCCGAACTGCTAATAAGTACAGCGTCGCCTTTACTCGTTAACTGCACATAAGTAGCCAACTCTTGCAAACAGACTTCCAACTTACGTCGGCATTCTTGCTTAATAGCCGTAGTAAGCCTGCCACCCTCAATAGATTCGGACAATGAAGTTCTATAACTTTCAATTCTCGTGTTCAATTCGTCCAACTTTTCCTGAATATCGGGGAAATGAGCATTATTCGTCATATGTTCCGATACAGATTCTGCCCTTATCGGCAAATCAGCATCCTTGTATTTCTTTGCCGAAAAGGTTTTAGAGACAATCGCTTTATTCATATCGTTGTTTTTAGAGTAAATAATCATTGTGTCGTACAGCATCCATTCGTTGTAGAGCAGTTGTAAACCTATTGTTACACACACTCATTTATTCAAGCATTACAAACCCGGAATCCGGATCACTAAGCGGTTTATACAGAGAATAAATACCCGTTTACTTTAAAAGAAACCACTTATGTAACTCAAAAATGCTATTATTCAATACCACAAAACAGATTTTCGTATTGAAGTTAGTATATTTACCATAAGCAATCTGAAAATATTCATGGCAAATATATAAATTTTCATTTATAATTAGTAATTAGCCATAAATAATATTCTATTTATCATAGATAATTTTATTTTGCTCATTAATAATAGTCAATTATTAATGAGCAATTCTATCTTTTACATTTATAATGATTTATTTCATTTGGCAAATATAATTTTTACTATGGATAATCTATTATTTCCCATAGTAAATATCAATATACAATCTTAGTATTCGCTATTGTAGTATACGAATAAAATAGTGTAATATCACATAAAGGCTTTACTGACACCGAATAGTAAAATACCGGACAGAAATAATGGGCTGGAACAAAGAAAAAGAGTGGAAATGATTATTATTACTCAACTAACAGGAAGGAATATACTATTCGCGATACAAAACGAAGCAATAAAAAAAGAAACTCCGGCTTATTTAATAAACTGCATCAGAAATGTCAAATAATTAAGAATATATATATTGTGAATAAAAGAATTGTTTTTACCTTTGGAGCTTAAATTAATTAAGAGTTCAAGATTCTCTAAATAAACAAATACCAAGTTAAATATTTAATGAAAAAAATAATGTTGATATTAATCATTTTAGCAAGTCTTATTCCTGGTACTTTGGCAGTATTAGAACACATTCAGAATAACAAAGCAGAAAAAGAGTTGAATTCTAAGATTGATAGTCTAAAGCAGAATAATATAGACTTAAAGAAAGATATAGGACTTTTATTAAAAGACAATACTAACTTATCACACCAATTAACTGAAACTGCTATGAAGTTAAATGACAAAGTAATTGGTAATGGTAATATAGATATTGAAATAAGTGCAAATAAACCAAGCGAATTTCGTTTTCGATTTAAAAACAATAGTGAATTGCCAGTAAACAATGCCAATATAATAGTTCAAAATTATTCTGAAATAATGAAGTGCGAAGTATTAAGAGAAAGTAAAAATGAGGTTCATATCAAATCAGACTGTTACATTAATAAGCATACTAGAGTATCTGGGATTAATTTAAATCCATATGCAGCTTTTTTAGACGATGTTAATGTATATCAATTTACGAACGAGTATATGAATTTCGCATTTCGCATTTCGACATTAAAAAAAACTATCATCTATCATATCGTTTACAAAATCATAGATGGAAATATATCTTTCTCTAAAAGAGAGTACAATTTAATTAATAACGAATTGATTTTTGTTAGAGAAATCAACAACCTAAATCTTCATGATGATTATTGGTCGAAAAATTTTTATACTAAAACACTGTTCACAGAATAAACGCCCCCGCAAACGGCGGGGAATTTACCCAAAAGAGATTAAACAGAACAGCATATTCCCTTTTCTTCCAAGTCAGCTGTTTTCCAGTCGGTGATTAGTTCAAGTTTAGCGAAGCCTAATCAACAATACACCCTCGGTTCAGCGTAGTTTGGTGACATTGAGTTCGGAGAGTCTCCAGACTTCGTCGTGCTAAAAGCAAGGCTCTTGCCTTGCATATCAAAAATAGAATATGGAAAGCAGGTGCTTTCCTTCAAACTTTGACATAGCGGGACGCTATGCCAAACATCGGAAGCAGCATTATTTACGCTACGGCGAACGAGGGAACTATAGTTGTCAAAACAGAATGAAAATGAAACAACAATTTATAATCACTATATTATTGATAAGTGTCTTATCGGTAAATGCCCAAAATAAAAAAGATTCGGTTAATTTCGACGTATTGGAAGCAGATTCTTTATACAATGGAAAGATTCTTGCAGAAATGTGGTATAACCATTCTTTTGACACATTAAATCTAGGTTGCAATAATTCAGAAGCAATTAGGGTTTACGTGAAAAGATTAAAAATGATAACGGACTATATAAATCAAAATAAAGCTACTTATATAGACTACCTTATTTGTAATTTTGAGTTGCTAACAAATATAGAATCAGATGCAGATGCAAGTTACGCTGGGAAAATTAATCCAACAATAAATGATATAAGAAAATGGACGGAATGGCTGAAGAAAATGGACGGAATGGCTGAAGAAAAACAAGAAGTATTTATGCTATTATAATAAGCATAATATTGTGTTTTTAAGACTGAAATAACATATTAATGTTCCCCTTTTCGTCCAAGTTTGCTTTTTGCATTCTCTGACTAGTTCAAGTTTAGCGAAGCATAATCTGAACTATCCACATTGGGGTATTTTATAAACATAGAGGAAAATAGGACACAATTTATAATGAATATTACACGATTCTTAGCAAACAAACTGCAATGAGAAAAAAGAAGATAATAATTTGGATTCTTTGGATTCTCGCTTTTATTCTTTTCATATTCTTCGTTTTTAGGAAGAGTTTTATAAGCCAAATTGCATTTGGGGATTTTCATCCGCGTGAACCAAAGAACGAGATTGAGGAAACTTATAATATCGGTTGGTGGTCAAACCAAGAAACAATGAAAGTAGACACGTTTACGGTTGAAATCATTGAAAGTAAGTTGAACTTATTCAACTCATTCTCATTAATTAAATACACTGTACAAGGAGAATTAGAAGACAAAGGTAAGTGGAAACCCTATATTTCAAAAGTGCATATTAGCCAGAGATTTGTACGAAAATATGATCAAAAACGGCACACATATTTAGATAGAGATACAATAAGCACCCCTGAGGCTATTATCGAAATAACTCCAATTATTGAAGAAAAGGGAAACAAGAGATATAAAGGTGAGAAAATACCCTTTAAGTTCACGAATGAATTGAAAATAATGTCATTTCACTGGGGAGACAACAAAGTTAGAATACAATGTTGCAACTTTTATAAAGACATCATATTACAACAACGAAAATAGCATCTATCCTTTTTCTTCCAAGTCAATTGATTTGCAGTCGGCGAATAGTTCAAGTTTAGCGAAGCGTAACTTGGAATAAAAATCGAAATAGCCACCCCAAATACTTCGGCTGACGGACATAATAGTAGATAAAATGAAACCACCCCAAACCCCTGAAGGGGCTTAAGAGTGGTTTTCGAGAAGATATACATTTAATCAAATGTGTCGATACGGGCAAAGCAATTATAAACGTCACTTATTTATAGAAAGAGCTTCTAGGAGACGATAGTAACTATAAGTCCCCTTCAGGGGATTTAGGGGTGGATAAAATAAAAACCACCCCTAACCCCTAAAGGGGAACAAGAGTGGTCTTCGAGAAGATTTACCTTTAATGGAATGTGATGAAAACAAGCTATCTGAATTGACAAAACAGTCACAGAACTTGGTCGTAGGAGACGAAAGTAATTACAAGTCTCCGTCAGCTGACGGAGATTTAGGGGTAGTCATAAGAGACTCCGTCGGGTCTCGCGATTTCCAAATCGCGTTTACATCCAAATCACATACAAATACTAATTCCCGCGATTTGGAAATCGCGAAACCCAGGGTAGTGATCGTTGGTTCGCAAACCCACTTCCAGCTAATATAATCATTCTACTTCTTCTCCCACTCCAATATTGCCTTTTTGCATTCCAATCCCCAACGGAAACCGCCCAATCCACCGTCGGTGCGAATAACCCGATGGCAAGGAATAACATACGCTATGGGATTAGCGCCAATGGCTGTTCCTACGGCACGTACTGCCTTGGGACGACCAATAGCTTCGGCAATAAGAGCGTAAGTGCTGGTCTGCCCTTTGGGTATTTTCTGCAATGCTTCCCATACCGACAACTGAAACGGAGTGCCCATAAGATGAATAGTCGGATTTTTACCTTTCTCGAAAATTTGACTGGCGAGTCGGGTCACTTTTTCATCATTCTGCACAAAGTCTATTCCCTGAAATCGTCTTTCTAAATCGTCGAGTGCGCTTTGTCTGCTTTCGGGGAAAGTGAGCGCACAAATACCCTCATTCGAAAAAGCCATACAGCATTCGCCAAAGGGAGTTTCACAAAATCCGTAGGATGGTTCTGAATAAGGAGAGAGGTATTCCATAATTAATATTTCACAATTAGTCGTTTCGTTCTATAAAATGTGTTGAGAAAAACCTGATTTCGTATTTAAAATCTTGGAAAAGCTTAACCGAAGAGTAATTCTATAAAAAACTCTTGTACATTTGCGTTCAAATTTACGCATAATTACTCTTCATTGTTCTAAGTATGACAAAAATAAAGCAAACAGTCAGCATTTTCTGGTTTCGCCGCGATTTGCGCTTTGAAGATAATCGTGCATTGTTCGAAGCCACTAAAAGCGAAACGCAAGTACTCCCGCTTTTTATTTTTGACACGGACATTCTTTCTCAATTGGATGATAAAAACGATCGGAGGGTGGATTTTGTTTATCAGGCACTGACATACTTGCAAAACAAGCTGTTGCCATTAGGTCGTTCGCTTTGCATACGGACAGGAAAACCACTGGATATTTTTAAAATACTGCTCGAAGAGTACGATGTAAAAACCGTGTATACCAACAACGATTATGAACAATCGGCCATCGCACGGGACAGAACAATAGAAGCCTTTTTGAAAACCAATTCCATCCGTTTTCTCTCGTTCAAAGATCAGGTGATATTCGAATGGAACGAAGTGCTTAAAGCAAACGGTGAACCTTATAGTATTTTCACGCCATATTCAAAAGTATGGAAACAAAAGCTGTTGGAAAACGATCTACTTCCCTACCCTTCTGAGGATTTTCTAAGCTCATTTATCCCATCAGAGCATCTCTCTTTTCCAAGTCTCGCTGACATTGGATTCAATAAAACAGACATGTTGTTTTCAACTCCCATCTTGGACAAAAGCATTATTACCAACTACGAGAACACCCGCAATATTCCGGTTATAGAAGGAACAACACGCCTGAGCATACATTTGCGTTTTGGGACTATTAGTATTCGCAAAGCAGTGGCATGCGCATTGGAGACAAACGAACAATGGCTGAATGAATTAATCTGGCGGGAGTTTTTTATGAGTATACTGGTGCACTTTCCACATGTGGAGACCGGTGCATTCAGAAAAAAGTACGAAGCTATAGCATGGAGAAACAACGAAAAAGAGTTTGAAGCCTGGTGCGAAGGAAAAACCGGATATCCGATAGTAGATGCAGGAATGCGTCAACTGAACGAAACGGGGTGGATGCATAATCGTGTGAGAATGATAGTGGCTAGTTTCCTTACAAAACATCTACTCATCGACTGGCGATGGGGTGAAGCTTACTTTGCCAACAAATTGATTGACTACGAACTCTCGTCCAACAACGGGAACTGGCAATGGGCAGCAGGTTGTGGTTGCGATGCGGCTCCTTATTTCCGGGTGTTTAATCCTACCGAACAAACCAAGCGCTTTGATCCCGAACTAAAATACATCCGCAAATGGGTAAAGGAATTCGACACATTAGCCTATCCACAGCCCATAGTGGAACATAGCTTTGCCAGAAACAGAGCGTTAGAAGTCTATAAAAACGGAATAAATTAATTATTCAACAAACATATCATTACAGTATGAAAACAAAAATCCAACTCATTTCTTTATTCCTTCTGGGCTTAAGTTCCGCATCATTTGCTCAATCAAGCTTATCGAAATGGCAGACTCAACCTATTGTGATCGATGGAGACAGATCGGATTGGGTAAGCATTCCGCGTTTCTTTGATGCACAATCGAATGTTCAATATGAATTCCGCAATGATGATAAAAATTTATTCCTGATTGTAAGAACTATCGACAGAGCTGCACAAATGCAAATGGTACGTGGAGGTTTTTCGTTGAAGCTAAAAATTAAAACCAAAATTCCAACAAGGTGCAGCATTACATTTCCACCACAAAAAATGGAAATGCCGCCTCTGCAATTCAACAATAGAGGAGATGAATCGCAATTATTGGTTGAGAAAACAGCACCTAAACCGGGTCCTATGCCTAAAGATTCAATGGTGTTGGATGGGTTCAAATTTTCTAACGGCATTATCAGTTCTGAAAACAAAGATGAGAACAAAATTTGCTTTGCACGCAATAAAGAAACCAGAGAACAACTCGTTTATGAATTACGCATTCCACTTTGCGAAATTTATGGAACAGATTATGTCTTCGACAACGTGGCTTCAATACCCATTCAACTTCAGATAACAATCAATGAACTTTCGCAAAATAGCGGCAAACAAGATAAAGGCGGAAAAGGCATGCGTGGACGCGGTGAAGGACAAAGAGGCGGAGGAATGAGAGGTGGAATGCAAGGTGGTGGAGGAATGCCCGGCGGAGGCGGTATGCAGGGTGGTCCTGATGGAGGTGGTGGAATGCCCGGCGAAGGAGAAATGAGCGAACGCCCACAACTTCAGAACAATACTGCAATAGGACGAAAAACGATTAATGATGAGTTTAGCTTGTCGAAAGGGAAATAAATAGTCTTTCTTAGTTACGAGTTACAAGTTACAAGTTACAAGTTACAAGCCAGTTTAAGTAAGTGGAGTAACCATAGAATTCGGAAGTCCTATTTTAATTTTATAGAGAAAATAAGGTTATTTCAATTGCCACCCCATTTATGGGAGTGGATAAATAATATATAAACAGGGCTTTAGCCAAATTTAACTCGTACTAAGCGTAGTCGAAGCATTTTTACTATCGGCTCGCTATAACACATAACTTCTAATTCCTATCTTGTAACTAGTAACTTGTAACTTGTAACTATACTACATCTGTCGCATTTTAGCACGTTCCTTGAGAAACACTGCCGACATTTCACTAATGCCCATATGTTTGCGTGTAAACTCTTTATGAGCAATGCTACCCAGATAATAAAACAGGACAGATGTAGCTAAACCGGCTATAACATCAATCAGGTAATGTGCCTGAATATATACCGTGGCAGCTACTAAAGCCAGGTAAATAGGGAAAAGCATCGAGAAAAAGATATAACGACGGTTTTTCAAGATCAGAATAAAGATTAAGGTCGAAATACCTACGTGAGAACTTGGAAACGCAGCAGTTGGTCTCTCACCTACTTGCTGTGTGTTCTGCACCATTTGAGAAAAGAATCCAGAATTTGAAGCAGGGGTTAGTAATTCCTGATGCTTGTCGAAATAATAACCGACATGAGGAAAGATACCGGTCTGAGCCTGATCAAGACCTATCGCCTGAAAATAAAATTGAGGTCCGGCAGTAGGGAAAAGAATATAAATCGTGTAGTAACAGAAAAAAGAAAAAAGAACTATAAAGAAAAAATGTTCAAAATATCTTCTGTCTTTAAAATAGAGATACGCACTGGTACCAATAATTAATGGGTAATATGCAAAATACCCCATATTCAGTAATTCGCAAAACCAACGCTGAGGATACATTTGGCTAAATACCAGCGCAGGCTGAAAACCAAAAATGTTCTGTTCTAAACTGGCTAACAAATAATCGAAATTTGGAATCATTCGATTGATATCAAATGTTTCGGGATACCAATAAATAAGTAGTGCTCCAACGAAAGCGAAGCGTGAAAATCGAATGACCCACCAATTTTTAATAGAATTGAAATATGAAAGTCCAAAAATTATAAAAACAACCAAAACCCTGACGCTTAGTAATTTGCAACAGGTATTTATCTCTGGTCTTAAAAATACAATAATCAGAGAGGTTATAAGAATGTATATGAACGTCAGTTTTTCAACAGAAAAAAAACGTATGGAGCGTTTATTCATCATAATTTAGGTACAACTGTGTTTACTGAAGAAAATCAACATCAGAATTAAGTTGTTACAAACAACTTAAATTCATAATTTCATAAATAGGCATCCAAAATTAAGTTTACAACTCTCTCAATATGTTTTAATTATATCAAATCGGACACATTCCACCAGATTTAGGTAGATATATTGTTTCAGAGGACAAAGGTACACTTTTTTAATAAAACATGATTCATAAAAACAATTTTCAATTTAATTGAGATTACATTTATATTAATATAACATTATATCTCTGTAAATTTAAATTATTCCTAGTCGATTTTATTCGCTCACAAGTTAACCAATTATACAAATCATTACAAAACGTCAATTTGAGATTTTTATTATATATAAATATTTCAAACAATATGAAATGACGTAATATCTGTCCGAAGCATGGAAATGTAAAAATAAATCCCTAAATTTGCAATCCGACGAGCAGGCGTAACTGTCTGTTTAGACGCATTATTAAATAATAACACATCCAAATAAACATGATTATTACCGGGAACAGTACATTGAAAACTATTGGTTTGTTTAATGATAGTTTTCCTCCAATCATGGATGGAGTTTCGCTTACTGTACAAAATTATGCTTATTGGCTTAGCAAAAAAAAACATCCAGTATGTGTTGTCACCCCACACTCGCCTAAGTATTCTGATAACGAACCATATCCTATCTTAAGGTACAATTCAATTCCTATCCTCGGTCGAAAACCCTATCGGTTTGGATTACCTAAAATGGACCTGTCTTTCAAAACTGAATTGAAACAATTTTCATTCGGACTCGTGCATGCACACTGCCCTTTTAGCTCGGGGAATATCGCTCTTAATATCGCCCGCAAACAACAAATTCCATTTATTGCTACTTTTCACTCTAAATATCGTGACGATTTTGAAAGATCGGTACGAAATAAATACCTGGCAAAACTAATGACTAAACAGGTGATTCGTTTTTTCGAAAAAGCCGACCAGGTTTGGATTCCTCAAGCATCAGTAGAAGACACCATTCGCGAATACGGTTTTAAAGGCAAAGTAGAAGTAGTGGATAATGGCAATGACTTTGCAAGCAATCTACCTGCTGAGCCAATAAAAAAACAAGCACGCATAGCATTAGATATTCAACCGAATATCCCGGTTTTACTTTTTGTGGGACAACATATATGGGAGAAAAACACCAGACTAATACTTGAATCGCTGGCGCTTATCAACGATCTACCTTTCAAAATGTTCTTTATCGGGACAGGTTATGCCAAAGATGATTTAATGCAACTGGCAGAAAAACTGGGTTTAGACTCCAAAGTTGAATTTATAGGTGTCATCACGGAACGGGACGAAATTAAACAATACTATGCTGCTGCCGATTTGTTTCTGTTTCCGTCCATCTACGACAATGCTCCATTAGTGATACGCGAAGCGGCTGCATTGCAAACTCCTTCCATTTTGGTCAAAGGAAGTTCATCTGCCGAAAATATCATCGACAATTTCAATGGGTTTCTGACCGAGGACAACCCTGAAGCATTCTCAACCAGATTGCGGGGCTTATTGGAATCGCCGGAGAAAGTAAGTTCAGTAGGTATTGATGCTGCAAAAACCCTCGCCAGGTCGTGGGAAAGTGTAACAGAGGAAGTTTTTGACCGATACAAAATCCTAATGAACAAAACATGGAAACGATAGCTGTAGACACAAAAAAAAACCTCGAAACCATTCAAAATATACCAGGTGCTAATCCCCATCGCGCTCGGTTTATTTGTCATTGGCTGGCTTTTTCTCGATGAATTTGATCCTGCAGTTTTTGCGTCATTCCACTTTACCGTAGTAAGTGCGTTGTTCATTCTGCTGGCTTTTGCCTTTATGCTTATGCGCGATTTTGGGATGATGTGGCGATTCAGACTATTCACAGACAAAGACCTGTCGTGGCGACAAGCATTTCACATCAACGTATTGAGCGAATTTACCACAGCCGTAACTCCACCGGCAGTGGGAGGTTCGAGTCTGGTGGTTATCTTTTTGGTAAAAGAAGGTATCAATGCAGGTAGAAGTACCACCATCATGTTTGTAAACTTATTTTTGGATGAATTATTTTTTCTGGTGGTTTGTCCTATCGTTTTTCTATTTATCCCATTACACGATCTCTTCAATTCCTCATCAACTATTGTATCCACTTTTGCGGTGGTTTTCACCGGGTTGTATTTCTCACGCCTTATCTGGACAGCCATTTTGTTTATTGGCATTTTCAGACGTCCAAGATGGATTAAACACATATTACTTACTTTTTTCAAACTTCCATACTTACGCCGTTGGTACAGCAATATTGATGAATTGACCAACAATTTGGTTCAGGCTTCGCACGACATTGGCAACCGCTCTTATTGGTTTTGGGTGAAAGCCTTTGGTATGACCCTGCTTACCTGGTCGGCTCGTTTTCTGGTTGTAAATGCCGTTTTTATGGCATTCAGTCCCAATAACATTAACCACGTGGTTGTATTTGCGCGGCAACTGATTCTGTGGGTAGTAATGGTAGTTACTCCTACTCCCGGCGGGAGTGGTGTGAGCGAATATGCTTTTAAAGAATATTACAGCGATGTATTTTCATCCGCAAGTGCTATTATTTTTGTCACCTTAGTATGGCGAATGATTAGCTATTATCTATATCTATTAATCGGCGTTTTGGTGATTCCGAACTGGATAAAAAAATCATTTTCCAAATAAAAAAGACATACTGAGAGCCCGATATCGTAAATCAGATGATATCGGGCTTTTTTGTTTTATATTTATACATTATCTTTGCATATCTCAAAACAATAAATTCAAACGATGATAAAAAAAATAATTTTTACAGCTACTATTCTACTGGCTTTCAATACTGCGAATGCCTGTACCAATTTTCTGGTAGGTAAAGGCGCCTCCACCGATGGATCAACTTTTATAAGCTACAATGCTGACTCTTACTTTCTGTTCGGAGCATTATATCACTATCCAGCTGCAACTTACCCCGCAGGAACACTACTCGATGTACACGATTGGGATTCGGGGAAATACCTTGGCAAAATAAAACAAGTAGAAAAAACATACTCGGTAATTGGCAATATAAACGAACATCAGGTAAGTATTGGCGAAACAACCTTTGGTGGACGTACCGAACTGGAAGATTCAACAGCAGTGATGGATTATGGGAGTTTGATTTATATCGGACTTCAACGTGCCAAAACAGCACGCGAAGCTATCAAAGTAATGACTGATTTAGTAGCGGAATATGGATACTACAGCGAGGGTGAATCATTCTCCATTGCCGACCCTAACGAGGTTTGGATTATGGAAATGATAGGTAAAGGACCTAAAAACAAAGGTGCTGTGTGGGTTGCACAACGCATTCCTGACGATTGTGTTTCGGCACATGCTAACCAGGCACGTATCACTACTTTTCCATTGAACGATAAAAACAACTGCCTCTATTCTAAAGACGTAATCACCTTTGCCCGCGAAAAAGGATATTTTAAAGGTAAAAACAACGAGTTTAGTTTTTCGGATACTTATGCTCCACTTGATTACACTGCATTGCGCGCTTGTGAAGCCCGCGTTTGGTCTTTCTTCCGAAAAGTAGATCCAGCCATGGATAAATACATTTCGTATATAAAAGGTGAAACAGCTCAACGCATGCCTTTGTGGATTAAACCTACTTTCAAACTTAGTGCACAAAACATCAAAGACTATATGCGCGATCAGTATGAAGGGACGGAACTGGATATTACAAAGGGAATGGCAGCAGGACCTTTCAACAGCAAATTGCGTTGCAGTCCACTCACATGGAAAGTGGACGGTGTAGAATATGTTCACGAACGTCCGACAGCCACACAACAAACCGGTTTTACTTTCGTATCGCAACTACGTAGTTGGTTGCCCGACTATATTGGTGGAATTATATGGTTTGGTGTAGATGATGCCAACAGTGCGCTTTACGTACCTATTTACTGTGGTACTACTGCCGTACCTGCATGCTACAGAGCAGACGATGGAAGTTTATTGGAATATTCACCTACTTCTGCATTCTGGATCTTTAATGGAGTTGCCAACTATGCCTACAGCAAGTATTCGTACATGATGACAGATATAAGAAAGGTACAATCCAAATGGGAAAGTGATTTCAATACGCTGGTTCCTCAAATGGACAAACAAGCAGCCGGGATGAACGAAGCCGATGCACGTGCCATGCTTACCAAGTTTAGCTGTGCACAAGCCGAAAACTCAACCACTGCATGGAAAAAACTGGGTGAATATTTGTTGGTAAAATATATGGACGGAAATATCAAGAAAGAAAAAGATGGTAAGTTCGTTCAAAACGAATACAAGATTCCAACCACTATTATCCGTGCCGGATACCCCGAAGAATACATGCGCCAAATGGTAAAAGAATATCCCGGCTTTCGCATTTTGACAGAAAAAGAAATGTTGAACAGAAAATAAAAATTTGAACACCAATAAAAATCAAAAGGAGAAGTGCAATTGCATATTCTCCTTTTTTTTCATCATTATTGAAGAATAAGAGAAATGATTTAGCAATTTTCTGAGATAAAAAGCGCTGAATGATCCATTGTTTATGCTTAACAGCTATGGGTAGTATACACCTGAGAATAGCGCCCATTACTCAAAGAATACTATTAAAAATGAATCTTTAATCAATTCTTTTTCAGAAAAATAAAGTACTTTTATAGAATTGGTTTACCAATTAATTTTCATTTCTTGCACATTATATGTATCTTTGTGCCGAAATTCAGTTTGTTGAATGAAACAATTCCAACGGAAAAACGTTTCATTGACGTAACCAAAAAATGTATAATCATGGGTAATGACTTATTAAAAGGTAAAAGAGGTATTATATTCGGAGCGTTGAACGACATGTCTATCGCTTGGAAAGTCGCAGAACGTGCTGTAGAGGAAGGTGCAATTATCACCCTATCAAACACACCTTTGGCTGTGCGTATGGGAACAACCAACGAACTGTCAGAAAAACTTAATGCAAAATTAATTCCGGCTGATGCAACAAGTGTATCGGACTTGGAAAATGTTTTCAAAGAATCAATGGAAGCACTTGGTGGTAAAATTGACTTTGTATTGCACTCAATTGGTATGTCGCCAAACGTACGTAAAAAACGTACTTACGACGATTTAGATTACGATATGCTTACTTCAACAATTGATATATCTGCTATTTCGTTTCATAAAATGCTACAGGTAGCAAAAAAAATGGATGCAATTAATGAATATGGTTCTGTAGTAGCACTTTCATATATGGCTGCGCAACGTACCGTATTTGGCTACAATGATATGGCTGATGCTAAATCAATGTTGGAATCAATTGCCCGCAGCTTTGGTTATATCTACGGACGTGAACATAACGTACGTGTAAACACCATTTCTCAATCACCAACTCCAACTACTGCCGGTAGCGGTGTAAAAAATATGGATGGTCTGCTTGACTATTCAGAACGTATGTCGCCACTTGGTAACGCTACGGCTGCTGAATGTGCTGACTATTGTGTTGTAATGTTTAGCGACCTGACTCGTAAGGTCACTATGCAAAACCTGCTTCACGATGGTGGATTTTCGAGCATGGCTATGAGCTACCGCGTTATGGAACAATACAATAAAAGCTTTGAGGAGTTTAAAGACGAAAACGGTAAAATTATCTACGGATAAATTATTAATTCATAATGCACAATTCATAATGCATAATTAAAAGAAAGAGAGATTGAATTAATTTTCAATCTCTCTTTTTTCTATTACTAGTGCTTCCCATCTAAATCTATTCACGCAATGCATTATGAATTAAGCATTGTGCATTATGAATTATTAATCATTTCATTATTGGCAATTTGCTCAAGAGCTTAATTTCATTTGTTTTACTGTAGCTGTACTGATAAATACCATCATCGGCCATCATCATCAAGGTATTATTAAACGGTATCAAATCATACCCATCCATGCCACTGTAATGCGCCACCAGATTTGCCAACAAGGTCTCCGGTTTGGTTATACTAAAAACTTTAAGACCTTCATCACACAAAAACAGTTTGCCATTGTCAATGCCCAGCCCTTTTGGACTTTTCATACCGTAGGTAACAAGTAGCTTTGGTTTCTTTGCATCCGCCACATCGATAATTTCCAATTCATTGGCATTTTGTCCGCAAAAATTTCCGGTAGAATGAACGGTAACATAAGCTAAATCATTGTCAACCACCACCGGGTCGCAACCATACACATGCGATATAGACGACTGATAAACCGGTTTTAAAGGATCCGCCACTGAATAAATAACCAATCCGGTAGGCGTACCCATAAACATATTGTCTTTGTAACTAAAAATTGTTTCCACATTCCAGCCCAGATACACCTTCTCTGCAGCTTTTTTGGGTTTATCACCTGTTAGGTCGAAAATATTCATCGTGCTCTGAATTACTGAATACAATTTGTCATTGTAAATCGTAAAGCGCGACATAGATCCATTAACGCCCGTTGAGGAACCGCTTGAATAGGAGGCCGCATCATTCAGCGCAAATCCTTTTTCACCCCACCAACCACCGGTGTAATGGGTCACTTCCTCTGTTTTTTCTTTCATATTCCAGCCTACAATAATACCGGTCTTTTGTCCATCAACACACTTTTGATAATCAATACCATATTGATTGTTTGTGATTGGAAATGCACCGGGAAATATTGAATCTAACCTTCCTGTCAACGAGGGTAGAGCAGGGTTTGAAATATCAAACCAAACCAAATCGATATACGAATCGGCATACAGCCTGTCGTTACGAATGGCTAAATCGGCATTGCCCAACAGTTCAATAAATCCAACGATTTGTGGACTTGAAGGATTACGATTATCAATGATATGTATTCCTTTTTCGGGCTCGGAGATGTACAAATAGTCTTTGTAAAAACACATCTTGCCAATATTGGTTATCTGACGTTTTTCGTTAGTAACTTTTACTGAGTTTCTAAATGCTTCGGTCGACAAAAATACTGGTTCGTTGACTTTATAGGTCACCATTTCGGTAACGCTATTTTTACAACCACCCAATGCAAGAACTGCGATGCTGAATAAGAATAAAAGCTTTTTCATTCGATTGAGATTATAAATAGTTACAAGTAAATAGTTACGAGCTATAAAGTCTTTTTTATCTGAATATTGTCATTCAACACCCATTGTCGAACAATTAGAATCACCGGAGTAATTAAAGTTCAACTATTTTAAAAAGGCAAACGAATGTTTTACAATTTATACGTAATACCAAATCTTACTCCCGATTCCATGAAATGTTGTTGGTCTCGCTCGAACGTAAGTGGAAATAAATGAATTTTCGAATATGGATTTACAAACACTGAAATACCGTTTTTAAAATCGTACTTCATCCCTAATCCGAGCAAACTTCCCAAACCACTTTGACTATTTATGATTGAATTTGAACTTACATCAATATCAAGAAGCAAACCTGTATTTACGAAAAAGTATTTTAAAAAATTGGCTCTGACAGTAACCGGCAAGCTAAGCATTGATAATGTTGCACTACGTGTTAAAGTGGTGACACCATTGGGAGTACTTACTATTGATTTAGTTTCAATCGGGCAGCTAAGATATTCCAACCCTGTTTCAATATCCAACCATTTATTCAGTGGTTTTAAATAGCTAATGCCATAGGTAAACGATTTGCCGGCATCGGTGCTGGAATCATCTATAATCTCATCGCCGAAACGGGTAACACCATTATCACTCAATGCCGAAAATGTAATACCTAGTTGTCCTTTTTGAGCACTCATCAAAGTTGAAAGACAAAGAAAAACAAGAACTAAACAAACAGATTTTCGTAACTTCATAATTCAGTGGTTTTAAATCAGTATTTATCTACATTTCCCATTTTACCTATAAACAGAATTACCCCTGTGCTCTTTTCGCGGATTACATATAAGAATGGTTTGTTGACAATAAATTCTTTTACCACAGGCATCGAAGTAGTCATCATCCCCACAGAAGTTACAGCCGCAGCTTCAGTTCCTTCTTCATTTACCACTACATAAGTTTTATGTAGAACTTCAGATATCATTAACGACTGAACAGATATTTTGGAAAAATCGGCAAAATCCAGAAATGCCAGATTCATCCCCATGCTTTTCAGCACGCTGTTCAGTTTAAATTTATTTTCCACTTTAAATCGTGGGATTTTCACCATCACCTCACCTTTAGTCATGGCAGACAATGCATTGTTCCAATTGGCCGTTGTCAGGAAATTCAAAACTTCCGACGTTGTTTTTTCTTCGTTGGGTAAAATTATCGTCATACTAAAAGCCTTATTACCATATGGCATGTCCAGATATTTAGCATAATTATCTTGTGCATAAGCAAATGTATCGGTTTGTGACATCATATTCACTTTCACCACAGTGCCTAATTCATTGGTAAAATTGGCTTCAACGGTGTTCTTAGTTTCAAATTTCTGACGCCAGATTCCTTTAAAATAAACCGCATTGATCAAATACATTCGCATATCCGAAGATATATTGTCAATAATGGACGGAATGAGTTTATTCGTTTTCATCGAACACCAATTATTGATAGTATCCTTGGCCCATACTTGCGAAAAATCCAGTTCACGAATATAAGCATTAAAGTAATCGGAGTTGATTTGCAGAAAATCGGATTTTACAGGAAACCCGGTACGATACCAAAGTGAATTGGCAATGCTTAGTTTTGTGGTTGGGTCGATAGTCGGCAAAGTCGTTTGCATCAGTTTGTAGTATTCATTGATGTCATTAACGGATATTCCACTCATTTTCAAAGCTGTTTCCAGCTCTGTCTTGGTCTGACCGTTTGCACCGTTCCACGCCATGCCCAATGCAATGCTGACACTTAAAGGCGATACAAATACATTTGCCTGATCGAATCCGGCAATTGTCTTCTTCAGCAAATCGAAGGCAAACTCATTATCCTGACTGATCCGCTTTTCCATTCCAGCTTTCAAAACGATTGGTTTGGCATCAGTCGGAATCGGAGTTATCGGGTCGTTTTGGCTGGCACAACTAATAACTAACAATACTGTAAAAAATAAAAAAAGGTGCTTTTTCATAATTTAGTATTTTTCAGAATTAAGACGAACTGTTATTTCTTGCGGATTAGATGTGTATTATATCTATCGCAACAGGGTGCAATTAAGTCCAGTGAATCCTTACCAACAAGTTGAATGTATTTCTCTGAATCACCACACAACTCGATTCTCACCGTTTTCTCACTTTCAAATTTACAATGAATTCCTTTATTTACAGGACTCATCGTAAGATCAGGCAATAACGTTAACTTACCACTGGTCAGCAATGAGTCATTACGCACAATGCCGAATATTCCGTTTTTCTTCAGGATAAGATAATCAAAGTCTTTGGTGTAACCGCTTCCTACAAATCCACCTGAAGTTCGCACCACTTTCCACACACCATAAATATTACTTTGTTGTTCGGGTATAATGTCAGACGAGTAATATTTAGTCTCCGGAATAGCATCCAATGCTTTCAACGCTATCTCATCAGTTTTACAACCAACAAAAAATAATGTTAGCAACACTATTATATTTATCCATCTAATCAATTTCATGCGTTCATTTTTATTTTTTAGTCAATAGTCGCATGGAACTCGCAATGGACATGGTCTTTTGAATTAAACGTCTGTATTAATGCTCGTTTCATAGCAACATATTATTTACACTCGTTTTTGCCCGCTATCTGTCTTAGTTTCGCTATTGAACTTTGTAATTGCTGAGGCTCATTATAATATTCGAACACAACTTTATGCGCAGTTCCATTCAATAACTTCACTTCCACCCATTCAGCGCCACCATCGGCACAATCCGGACATCCTATCGTAGCGGGTAATTCAAAGAAAGCTTTGTTACTCAACAACACCTTTACAGAATCCCAGGCCGACTTCGTTGTTTGAACTTTATACAGGGTTGGTTTCTTTGTCAAACCGCCACAACTGTACGAGGTATACACCGAATCGATACTTACATCACGGTTACAATAACCAGCACACATACTAAAGTCAGTACCATAATTTACCTGCGCCACCTTTCTGTACAACGATTCGTTAGAACAGGATGATGTCACTGTTACAAGTAGGATGACTAGAAAAAATTGAACCCGTTTTAGTTTCATTTCCACAGACTTTATTGAAATTTAAAACCCTATTCTCAAACCTGCACTTAACCCAAATACAAACGGATGATCGGTGCGGGCACTGACCGGTTGATTGTTATCGAAATAGCGCGAGAACTTCGGTTCAAAATAGATGCCCAATTGCTTTTTAATTTTATAGCTAACGCCTACCCCACCATTTATCGACCACTGAATGCCATTGATATTCGTTTTAGCCGTGGTAGTGACTACCTCAGCACCGAAGTACTGACTCTGAACATACAGCGATTGTATTCCCTTTTCGGCCATAAACCCTGTTGACAAATAGACTTCCCATTTGGAGTTCTCCCAAAGCTCTGTAATCAGATTGACAGGAATACCAATATAATGAAGATGCAACTTAGCCTCAGAACGTTGCACACCCGAATTTTCGAAAGTAGATAAAAGATAGGTATATACCAGTCCACTTTCCATACTCAGGGTTTTGTTCAACTGCTTCCGCACGGTCAGTCCAAAAGACAAAGGATCGTTATAGGTTTTCTTCGTAAAATCGTTTGTTGCCAGAATGCTGGTATAATTGGTATTGACAGCAGAAAGCGTTTTATCGTAAAAGTTAGGGCTACTACTCACAAAATCACCCCCTCCATTATTACTGGCTAGATCAGCATTCCCCTGCGAACCATACGAAGCTGCCAGCATCCAATTATTGTGTTTCGATTTTTTCATATCAACAGCAGCAATGCTCTCGTCAGGATTAGGATCGAGCACGGTCTTTTTCATTTCCGGCTTGTTTTGCACTGAATCGTTTTGTTGAGCTCCCACTTGAGCCTGCGCTATCGGTTCTTTTTCTACAGCCCGTAAGGTAGTGGGTTCAATAGTATTATTTATTTTATTGGCTACGGAATCAAAAACGACAGTCACTTTATTTGAAAGATCAACACTGACAATATTACTTTTTTGAACTGAAGCTTGTTTTTGTTTTAGTACTACTAATGGTGCATTTGAAATCTGATTTCCTGATGCATTCGTTTTAGCGATTGATGGTTGAGCAGTATATCGTTTCGGAGTTTCAGTTTGTTGAGTTACAGCATGTGAGTTTGATTTTACAGCGTAATCGGATGTTTCGTTGAAAGAACGTAGCGTAAAAAGTAAAGTCAGCACAGCAGCGGAACCCATCGGCAACCACATCCACCAGGGGATTATTTTGCGCTTGCCTTTTTTATTCAATCGCTTTTCGATAGCACTCCAATCATTCAAATCGACAGGTAATTGGTGGTTTTCCAATTTCTGCTTCATCAGTTCGCTGAAAGCATCGGGTTTATTATTGTTTATATTGTCTTGCATAATTTAGTAGTTGAAAAGCGTTTGAACATTCTTTTGCAGGATTTTCCTTGCTCTCATAAATTGCGAACGCGAGGTGACTTCACTTATATTAAGTTCTTTGGCAATCTCGGCATGCGAATACCCTTCGATGGCATACAGATTAAAAACGGTTCTAAAACCATGGGGAAGTTCGCCAATACATTTCATTAAATCGTCGGCCGAAATTTTATCGAGCACTGTCACATCCACGTTTTCGATATAGTTATCATACTCGTCTATATCCACACTTTGTTTCAGCGCATCATTTCGTCGAAGGTGTTCAAGCGCCGTAGTTACAAATATCCGCCGCATCCATCCGGCAAACGAACCTACCCCGGAATAAGTATCTATCTTCGTAAAAAGCTTCACAAATCCATCCTGTAAAAGATCGCGGGCCGTTTCCCTATCGGGCACATAGCGAACGCAGACACTCATCATTGTCGAAGCATGAGTCTCATAGATCTTTTTCTGAGCCCACGGTTCGCCATTTAAGCATCCCTGTATTAGTTTTTGTTCGTCGGTCTGTACGGTATTCAACTCCATATTCTTACACTATGATGAAATATAAAAAAGAAACGTTGCATCCTCTTTTTATAAAAAACAAAAATAGGCATATTTTTACAAAAAAATCCCACTCCGAAGTGAATCAGAGTGGGAAGATCATTTCTTCTTCGGGTAAAGCATTTAAACTATTACCCCTTAACATCAAATTGTTCATTAACGTGCTAATCAATAATCTCCATCTTCCTCAGCAGAAAAGAAGCATTCAGCTTTTGACTAATGCCTTTTTTGAGTTTATAATCAAAATATAAATGATCATTTACAAGCTCCACTTCAAAGCACTGATTAATAGCAACGCCTTTATATTTCTGTTCCAACTCTCCAATTATCAAATCGTGTGTGGCAACAATTACCGGAACATTTAGCTGAATCAATTTTTCTATAAATCCTAATGACCCGGTTTGTTTGTCTTTCGTATTGGTACCACGCAATATCTCATCTAAAATCACCAATGTTTTGGGTTCTTTTTTAGTATGCTCTATAATTTCCTTTAAACGTAAAAGTTCAGCATAAAAATACGACTCATTGTTTATAAGAGAATCTTGAATTTTGAGGCACGGAAAGATATCGCAGGGTGTAAACGAAAATGACTTGCCAACGACAGGAGCTCCATTCATAGCTAATAACAAATTCACGCCCACTGTTCGTAAAAAGGTACTTTTACCAGCCATATTAGCTCCGGTAATAATCAGTACCGAGGGCATACCCGAAATACTAAAACTGTTATTGACCCTTACATCTGGATGGATCAACGGATGACCCATATCCAGTGCTTGCACGCTAAATTCTTCATCCAAAACAGTAGGATAAACAACAGCTTCATTATTGTTAAAGGCAAATGAAGCAAAGCTAATCAAGGTTTCCATTTCATTAAACGCAGTAAACCATGCCGTTGTATTACTATTGTGTTTAAGTTTCCAACGCGAAAAAGAATAGAAAACATGTAGATCCAATAAAAAGAATGCGTTTAGCGTGAGAGATAGCAGTTTATTTTCTTTCACCTCAAAAACAGAAAGAATAGTATGCAGCGAACTCAATATGTTACTGGCAGTGCTATCATTTTGAATCAATGATTTTTTAAGTGACAGAAGGTGCTCCGATTCAAACGGAGTCTTTTCAATCAGATGAAAAGCAGCGACATAACTTTCGATATTGCTCGCAATACTTATTAATTGAGAATGTGTTTTTAAAATCTTCTTTTCATGGCTAGCAACATATATGAGTGAAACAGTGAGCAGAAGACCAAGCACTCCCCAGGGCAATACGCTAAACGCTGACAAAAGCAGACAAACAACGTTTATCAATCCCAGTACGAAAGCTGTAATTCTGATGGTATTGAAATCCTTTTGAGTCTCATTCATCCAGTTCTGCAAAATAGATTCCGTTCCGTTTCCTTTAATAGACTTGGCGATTGATTGGAAATCCTGAATAAAATCATTGTTGTCGCACAATTCAGCTATAGCAGCTTGCTTACTTTGTATTACTTCCGGATTTTTATCAAGAAAACAAAGACTTTGAGCCAAGGTGGCACATCCTTTTTGTGTATTACAACGGTTTATATATTGAAATATAGATCCTTTGCCAAACAGATCAAAATCGGTCGACAGTGAAGTATTGATAGTTGCATATCTTTCTCCCGCATTTCGTTCGGAATAGTTATAGTCGAGATACAGCAACTCATCCTTGTTGATCTGAATCTTTGAAGCAAGCAAAATGATTGCATCCTCAAGTCGGTTGAATTTAACGACGAATAGAATAAAGAAACCTAGCGAAATGATAGAAATGAACAACGGCAGAACAATGTACTCTGTTTTAAACAGTAGAAACAACGAACCGGCAAAACAGATAAATAAGCAAAAGCGCACCAACGAGTATCGCCGGCTTTGGTTCTTAAGTCTCTTATAGTCTTCCTCTAATGCGATGATTCTATTGTGGTAATATGCAGCCGGAGAGATTGAAATCATAGTTGTAAAGTATAACGCTTGTGGTTGATATTTAAAATCGTTGAGAGAATGCGCACTCCTCTCAACGATCCATCTTATGATACTAATTATGTATTCAACTTTAGCCAGCACGCTTGCATAAACTTATCAACTAGACAAACAAACCCATAAAGCGATTCAGCCTTTGAACTACATTTTTAATCAATCATAAATATTTTCAAAGATAATTATATCTAATCAACTAGCAATAACATTTATAATTTTTCCATTTCAACACTACATTAAAAATAATTATCAAATAAAATCCGGCAATTGTTTTTGCCACATTTCATAGTAGCGGGTTCCATTTCTGAATAATGAAACATGCGTTCCTTCTTCGATTAGAACGCCATTTTCTAAAATGGCTATTTTGTCTGCATCGACAACCGTGCTTAGACGATGAGCAATAATTAAAATTGTTTTTCCTTGTTGCTTTAAGTCTTGAATAACTGCTTTTACGTGCTGCTCTGAGTCTGAATCCAATGATGAAGTTGCTTCATCAAACACTAATATCTCTGGATTTTTATACAATGCACGCGCTATGGCCAGTCGTTGTTTTTCACCCCCGGATAGCGAAGCTCCATTTTCTCCAATTTGCGTATTAAATCCATTTGGGAGCTTTTCTACAAATGGAACTAATCCTAACTGTTGAACAATAGAAACGATACGTTCCATATCAGGCTGCAAATCACCAACAGCAATATTATCAACAATATTCCCCGAAAACAAACTCAGTTGTTGAGGCACAGTACTAACCATGGTTCTCAAGCTCTCGTAAGTAAAATGATTAATATCTAAATTACTTATTGTTATCTTACCTGAGTTGAGTGGATAGAGCTTTTGAAGTAACGAAGCTAAAGTGGTTTTACCAGAGCCACTCTCACCTATCACCGCCGTTAGCTTGCCTTTTGGAATGGTAAATGAGAAATCATTGAATACTTCTCTACGTGTGCCGTATGCGAACCTTATATTCTCAAATTTTATGTCACCAATGTTTTCTCTTTTTAGCTCCACTTTGTTCTCTGTCGATTCTCGTTCCAAATCCATAATTTCAAACAAGCGGTCAGCAGCAATCAAAGCATTCTGAATAGATTTATTAGCTCCTATCAAACTGGATATAGGACCCATGAAATAACCCACAATAGCATAAAACGACAATAATTCTCCCGGAGTAATCTCATTACTAATCACAAAATAAGAACCGACCCAAAGAAGTATTATGGTAAACACTTTGCTGATTGCTTCTGACGAGTAAGTAGAGAACATCGAGTTTTTACCCGACTTAAATACTGTTTTCAACAATCCGATAAACTTCACTTCAGTTTTCATATTGCTGAAATCCTCGATACCAAATTGCTTAATAGTACGTACGGAGTTCAACGATTCAACTAATTGGCTTTCCAAATCGGCTGAATGCTCCATCAGTTTGCGTTCCTGTTTCTTGTTCAGTTTGTTTGTGACAATATACACAATGGAATAGAGTGGAATAACGATCAGCATTATCAATGCCAGTTTCCAACTATAGATAAACATTAATGCAAACGAAAACAAAACAATAAACACATTTACTGTTAGCGAGATGGACACATCATTGATAAAGGCACGAATCTTTACCGCATCGTTTATTCTAGATATAATCTCACCCACCCGCATGGTATCGAAAAACCGTTGTGGTAGTTTTAGTAAGTGCTTGTAATAGCCTAAAATAAGTCGACTATCAATTTTTTGTCCTGTTTTAAGCATAAACAGGGTTTGATTTATACCTAACAGGATTTGAAATACAATGATAATAAGCATACCCACGCTCAACAAATTCAGCAGATTGGTATTGCCTGTGGGTAGCACATTGTCTGTTATCTTTTGTATATAAATAGAGGTAGATAAACCTAATACAGTATAAAGGATGGCACCGGTTAAACTCTGAACAAGTATACTTTTGTGTGGTGCTAGTAGAAATACAAAACGCCTGAAGTTAGATACCTTTTCATTCTTTTCTACAAAATCATCATTTGGAATCAGCAATATCAACACCCCCGTCCATTGTTTCATAAATTCTTCAATGGTAAAAGTGTGCATCTCGCCATACCCCGGATCCATATAAGTCAGTTGCTTATCAGTAACTTTATAAATTACCACATAATGATGCAACTGCATTTTATCACGTTCCACAATAACATGAGCAATAGTTGGTAAAGGTATTTTACTCAATGAGTCCTGATTTCCTTTTACACCTTTAGCTGAGAATCCTAACTGTTCAGCAGCCTTTACCATTCCCAGCACATTAGTACCTTTCGTATCGGTTCCTGCAATTTGTCGAATACGCGCTACAGGCATTTCCAACTTATAATGCGATGCTACCGAAGCAAGACATGCTGCACCGCAATCTGTAATGTCTCTTTGTTTTACTTTTATGTTCATAAGAAGAATTTCGAACGCAAATGACGCAAATTTCCCCAATCAAGAATTTATCGAAGTAATTACATGTAACTAGTTCCAGGTTGTAGGTTTGTTTGCCGGTATCTTGCTTTCACAAAACAAATCGGTAAATATTATTGATTGCTTAATTAGCGAAATAAATACTTTCTATTTATTTCGCTAATTAAAATATTCAAATATCGAGGTGTTTTGGATTTCTTATTTGCGAAAATTTGCGTATTTTGCGTATTTTGCGTTCTGTTTTAATGCGCTATTATTTTAGGATTTAACCAATCATCTACTTTATCGAAAAGCAATTGCCAAAGGCTGCGACGATTCAATTTAAATCGTGCCGTAAATGTAAGACCCTTTTGAATATTGCCTTGATAACCGTTCTTTAATTGCAGGGAATTTTTATCCAATGCACACCTTACCCTGAACATTGGTTTTTGATCGATAACCACCACATCATTCAACATTTGAGAAACTTTACCGTGCATCATACCCCAATCACGATAATTAAATGCATCAAACTGGAAGGTTACCGATTGATTTTGCCGAATATAGCCGATATCGGAAGGTGCGATATAACATTCGGCTAACAATACATTGTTTGTAGAAATATAGGCTAAGTTCTGACCGGGAGAAATAAAATTGCCCTTTTGAAATCCGGCTACCTGAACCAAAGCCCCTGACATAGGAGCAAGTATCACATACTGCTGCTTCTCTTTCTCAACCTGCTTGATACTCGATGCAAGCTCATTGTTTTGTTGGTTTAACGTGGTTTGCTCTGCTACCCAATTGGTTTGATAATCTTGTTCCAGGGCTTTTAATTGCTCATTGGCTTTCTCGTAATTGTTCTTTGACTGTAGATAGTCAAAGTTGGAGATTACTTTTTGCTCGGCTAATGATTTTTGTGTTGCCAACTCTTTCCGTAGGTAGTTTACCGATATTTGTTGTTCGTTGAGTTTTGCCCGATAGCGATAATATTCTCCCCGGTATTTGGGAGTTAATAGCTGATCGTACTTCGCCGATAACAAACAAGCTATATCGGAAATAAAGAGATCATTCTCCTGCACCTTTCTATTGGCTAGAGCTGTTTGTTCGTTAAGCTTATCTGAGTTTAGGATAATAAGTGTATCCCCTTTTTGAACAGTTTTGTTCTCCAGCATTCGGTACGAAATCACTTCGCCATACAATGCCGATTGAATAGTAGTGTTCTCATAAGGAGAACGAATAACACCTCGACTCTGTGAACTAATATCTACTTGTACTAATGGAAGCGAAACAAAAACCAGTAGAATCATCACAAGGATTAATCCATAGATGGCTTTACTGCGCGTGCTGATACGTGCATGATAACATTCTACGGTATTTTCAATTATTTCGGGAGGGAAAAGTTGGGACATTATATTTAAGCTTATAGTTCTGTAAGATTTATACGAAAAGAAATTCTATTTTACAAAAAAACTGTAAAGAAAAATGATTATAAGAATAAGAACGGACATCTGTACTATCGACAACATTACTATAAATGAAACCAAAGCATATGTACGCAATATAAGATTTTCTTTCTTTAGTCTTTTCAATTGATTATCTGGTGACTCCATGTTTCTTTTTGCAATGTTTCATAATCCATAAGTAGCTTTACTGCACATAATTATCTGCACATGGTAACCTCCTAACTATTTTCTTACATCGTACTCGCGTTATTTGAATGAAATCGACATAGATAATTTTAAAGCAATGTTGTCCGCAAAGTTGTCAGAGCCATAATAGCCATAACGATAAAATCCACCAATTCCAAAGTTTAAATAAAACATATTTAAATAGTTGTGCTTTATTATATTGTTTATTATCAAACCAGATTCAAGGTAAACCTTATCTTTCGTTTTAAAGTCAACTCCTTGATAAGACGCATTTTCAAGTGCACCCCAACCTGAGCTTTGAACAATTATGAATTGTGGTTTGAATTTTTTTGTATTCATTAGTAATGACCCAAAATTGTGGGAATAGAAAAGATGAATATACTTATCTGAAAGAAATTCATAAGGCAACATCGTTTGAAAGCTATTATTTATCAATAAAGGCACATCTGAGCTTTTGCTACCTTCACCGGTAAAAAGTAAACCATAGGGTAAACTGCTATCTATAAACCCAGATGCTAGTTTGAAATTAGATTGACCAATTCTTCCGTTATAAGCTGTAAAATTGATTGCTGCTTCTATGCGATTATATTGGTAACTGTTCTTGTTGAATAGATTCAGTCCTCTTTTGTAGGTAAGATTAAATATCGGGTTGCCCTCATAATTCACAACTCGCTGGTTACCCAACGTTTCTAGTTCTTCTCCATACGCATATTTTGCTGAAATCTGAATTTCGTCGGCATGATAATGAGTTAGATTCGAACCTTTATATGAATATGTATAAGTCGGGCTAAATTCATTCAGACTTAATGATGTTGTGACTTTCAGGAACCGCAGTGTTCTGAAACCAAATTCTATCTTTTTCTGAACATCATTGTCAAATCGTGATCCCATATAGCTCCTAAGATATTCACTCAATGACACTTTAGAATAATCATTAATTATTTCAGAACCAACCTCTTTTAAATTATTCTGATAAGATAGTTTTAATTGCACCTCATTGTATTTGTTTAAATCAAAAACCAGTTGTCCACCGTATTTCAATTTTTTATCTCTAAAACCATATCCGGCAAAACCGCCCATTGATACAATTTTTGATACCTTTTCATTCGTATATAATCCGATCCCTAAACGTGAGCCTTCGTAATTATTATAATTGTAAATACTGTTCAGATCTATATCAACCCATTTTGCTGGAATCCGACCAACCATCAACTTTGGAAAAAGCTTTGCCAAATAGTTAAAATTGCGCTTTTTGCCAATGCTATCTACAACATAGTACGTATTTTTCTCTCTGAGTGAAAGAGAATCCGGACGAATTGAATTTAAAATCAAGTCACTTTTCTGTAATGAAGATTCATTGAGATATACTTTCTCAAGATGTATGTTTCGTTTGAATGTATTCGGGTTATAGTTAATGCTATCGATTCTACTTTTAATCAGATAAACAGGATAAGCATTTGTTTTTTGATTTATTTTCTTAGATACCCAACCTATTTCTTCGTCCAACTTTGTTGGAAACCATTTATTATTTATGAGTTCATATTCCTGTCGAAACTTAAAGCCGATTAATCCTTTTTCAGATGGCTCAACTACTATATTTTTAATTGCAAAACTATTTGAACTAATAAATAACGTTCCTTTTAAACCATTGAAGTTCTTGCCTTTTTTGGGACGAAAATTAATGACAAAAATAGAATCTGAAGTATTTATGTAACTATCTTCGAGCTCAAAATTATAACAACTCAAACAATCATCTGACAAAGGACCTACATATTCTGTAATTGATTTGTCGCTGCTAATTGGTAATTCAAATAGTGAAATATTATTGTCATAAAACGAAATTGAGTTGTGGAACATAGATACAAAACTTTGAACAAGCAAAGGCTCTTTAAAACCTGACGTTTTTTGTGCTATAATCTTATTCTCAACTCTTTTATTTGATTTCAAACACGAGATTACACATTCAGAAATAAATGAAGCCCGGTTTTTTAAACGCTGATTCTTATTTATTTTAAGGCTATCCTGGTGTGTTGCATCATCCAATAGCTTTGCATCCACAATGGTCTTAAAGTAGCATTGATAACTGTATTTTTCATAGTTGTCAAAATTGTTTTCTTTCTTATTTTCGAGTGCCTGCTTTATAATCCGGATTGCCGGATTATTAGCCGGTGTTACAACAATCTCATTTATTTCTTGAATAGCGGTTTCTAATTCAACTGTGACATCTACTCGGTTAACTTCCGAAGCTATCAAAATCTTTTTTTGTTTGTACCCTACGCACGAAACCGTAATACTGTTTATATTTGATTCATCTATTTCAAACTTTCCATACACATCAGATATTATTCCTTTTTGAGACGATTGTTTTTGATAAAAAACAGATGCAAACGGAATTGGGAATTTCGATTTTTTTTCGATAATCTTTCCCGTCAGTTGTGTCTGCGATGTAATCTGAGATATTATTCCAAAACTAAAGAATAGAAATAGAAGTGGTATTTTTATTGAAATGTGTTGAGTGAAAATCATTGTTCAAATCTATGAAGTGCTTGTTGAATCTATGCTTTGTTCCTTTTTTTTATTAATGCTCTTTGCTGAATGATTCTGACTGGCTATTGAGAAGCAACGGTCAGCGAGCTAATTGCAATCTCAACATTTTTTATTCTTTGCGGATCATTTACCTAAATAACACTAAAGTATTTGCGTCAAAGAAAGACTAAAATGAGTCTATTCCAAAAGTTTTTTTAGAATAGACTCTTATTTACACAAGATTGATATGTATCAAATCTAATCTAGCAGGAGTGATGCAACTACTAATATCAAAAAAAGCAAAAGTCCTCCTCCATTTGTGTCACTCATTTCTCCAGCATTCATTTCCTGAACGCCATACTTGTTTAAATCTAAGTTTTTCATTTTGTTTTTAAATTAAACTGTAAATACATTTTTTACCACATCTTAAAGCCTGTGGCTTGACTCTTTGTATTCGCGAAATACGAATGCAAAGGTATGTTCCTTCCGTCTGAAAAATCAGACGGAACAGAATATGTAGATGATCCTCCATTAATTTCACACAATTCCTTCGAACTATCTATTATCTCTACTTTAAATGCAAGTGTTAGCCGAACATCTTGCTTGTAATAAAAGGTTTCACTTTTGCGAGAGTAAGTTACCGGCATATTCAATGCATTAAATTCGTCAATTAGTACATACAAACTTGCTCTACTCACGCCTAATCTTTTTGCAAGTTCATCTGGTTTTCCGGTTCTCCTGTTCAAAATCAATGAATGGAGTTTTTCAACACGTTCTATGGTTTGAAGAATATTCATATTTCAGGTTTTAAAACAAATAATTATTCGTGTTAGCTACAGAGAATTATTCGTATTCTTTCTTTGTTTGTAAATTAACATCACATACGGATTTTGAAAATTAAAATTAGAACAAATGTTTTTAACTCTCTCATTCCCATAGTCTCCAGACTACGCCAAACGCACGCTACACTCAACAAGGGATACATTTTTTTTACACGTTTATATTTCCAAGTATATTCACTTTTTGTTGTGCTCTATCCCTTAAATCTCCAAAGTAAATTCTTCAGTAGTTGACCTTAGAAAATCCATTAAGACTATCAAGTATTTCTAGAGCTTTAATAAATTGTAAAGTATCTCTAAATGAAGTATATTTGATTTTAAAATCAGGTTCGTATCCATACTCCATATTTTCATCTTTAGAACTGGTACATCTTGTATTTGGGTAAAAGAGAATCCAACCATTCGGTAGATATACAGATTTTATTGGACTTCCACCACCACCTGTTTTCTCCCCAACAGTTATACAATTTGGAAGGTCTGCCATTAGATATGTGAACAAATTGCCAGCACTGAATGTGTGGGCACTCGTAAGTAAAATTACTGGAGTTGTTCTTGATATTGTATTTCTACCGTAATACTTAACCGCAATGGGGTTTTCAAAATCATTTTTACCCACATTGCTTTTGGGTATTTCATAAAATGCAATACGCTCACCCGAAAAAAATAAAGAAGCTAAGCCCAAAGCATAATTTGAAAATCCACCTCCATTGTTTCTTATATCGAGAATTATACCATTGGAATAATTTAAACTCGTAAGATTTGATTCAAGAAATTGCAAATCTGTTTCTTTTCTAAAAGCGTTATATTGAATATATATATATTTTTTTGTTTCATGTTGATAAATAATTGATAAGTCATCATTCCCATTAAATCTTGGCAAAAGTTCAAAACCATATTTTCCAGAATAGAGAGGATAAAATAATCCAATAGTATCCAATGGGTAATAACCTATATAGTCGGCTGAATTTTTAACTAGACCTAAATGCTTATCTTTCATCAGATTGATAACCTCTTGAAAAATCACAGATAATTCTGCATTATTTTTGACCAGTTTTACACGAGGGTAATATACACTATACACAGAATCCCAGTCAACATTCTTTTCTTCAAAATAAACATATCTCTCGTTTAAGGTTTTCCAAAAAGTATTAAACACATTTAGTGGAGTATCTTCTATTACAATATCATCATTACACGAAAATAGTGAAACCAATAGTATGATTAAAAATGTAGCTTTTTTCATTTTCTAAGAATAATTAACACTAATGAAACTCCATAATTGCTTTTCATTTGAATATTATTATGAATGGAAGCATGTAAGTATTCTTGATTCAGACTAACTTTCATATTATATTGTGTTGTTTTAGTCTCATCAAACAGATAAGTTGCCGAAATAAAACTATTTACATCCAAAAACTTAGTAGGAAACGCAATACTATTAGGTGTAATTACATACTTTATAAATTCACTCGTATTAAGAAAGTACTTGAAATAGTCGTATTTCTGAAAAAATCCAACAACAAAAACAGGAATTGACAGTCCACCTTGCAACGATATTTTTCTTAACTTATAACTTAAGCCTAAATAAACATCCGGAGATATATGCCAATTTCCATAAGGATGCATAATTTCATGTGGTTCGCTCGAGTAGTTTAAGTTTTTATTATAACCAGCTAAAGCATTAAAAGAAATGCCTGCACCAGCATCTAACCCAAAATTTGGGATAGACACAGGAATGCTCCAACTCCATTTCGTACCAAGTTTAAGTTCAACATGATGATATGGTATATTTACATCAGATGTGATGTTTTTTCGCTTTAAGTAAGCATAGTCAGTTCGTATAAAGAAATCAAATCGTCTGTTGGGCTTAATCGAATTTATCCAACCTCTAGTATACTCAAAGTGGGTACTTGTACCCGGAAGACCTGAAGGAACAGCCACAGTATTCATATATTCCATATATCCTACTCCCACATTAAATTCACTGATCTTACTATAATCGCTCGATTGTCCTTTTGTGGTTACCGTCAAACAACAACAGAATATAATATAAAAGAGTCTATTGCTCATAGTCTTCCGAGTTTGATTATTTACAAGTTTCTAATTAATATTAACGGTAAAACTGCATGCGATTCAGCTACAATACGGTATGACTCACCCTGACCTAGATTAGCTAAATAATCTTCAACAATGTTGATATTCCCACGCAACAAAGTGATATATGTTATCGCATTTTCGGGAATATTGTCGAATAATTTATCATTTAATACAGTACTTCCATTGTCAGTCGGAATAATGTCAATATTACGTATGTATTTTGCAGTTTTTTCACCCTTAATATTCATGCCTGTCCATTCTACAATTACTACCAAACCATTTTCATTTTTATTGTCGGCATTCCACTTTAACTCAAAATCTTTATAATAACAGTATGGAAACAGATCAGCTGAATTCTCAATTTTAGGTGACGTAATCTCAACTAAGTTTGGAACATACATAGTAAGTGTTGTATCATTCGAACTTACTCTCTGAATACCAGATATTGATTTAATTTTGCGTGAAATTGTGAATGACACATTCTGACCATACAGCAGACCTTGAGTTTGCCTTAGCACGCTGCCGTCCGTCTCCAATCAAATTATTCATTTCTGCCAAATTAATTCCATTTACAGACAAAGTAACACTTGAAGAACTTGGAGATTTAAATTGATTTGACTCAGAATTTAAAGTTGAGTTTACGTCATCAAGCACTCTTAACTCTACGTTCGCTAATGAGTTCTCTTTTATTGTTGAGTATCCCATCATTGGCGCATCTGATCTAAGTATTTTAGAATAATTACTTTTCCAACTAGTTTAAATATTTTTCCAATTGGTTTAGGAACTTTTCCAACTGGAAAAATACTTTTCCCTACAGGTTTAATTCTTTTTCCAATTGGATTAGTATCTTTTCTAATCAGAAAAACTATTTTTCCTATTAGTTTATATATTTTTTCTATTAGTTTAGTAATAAAACTCCTTTTAAAACTAAAATAGCTACTTCTTAAAAGTAAAATAAAGCGGCACGGACAATTTAAAACTATGTTTAATGTGTGTGATTGAATTGAACATGCTTAAAGTCTGAGGTCTAACATCCTCGGATGATGAATAAATTTGTCCGCACCGCTTATCATCACTACATAACTAAGGAATGTTTTTATACTTCCGCATTACAATTGAAATTCCGCTGTAATTGTATTGCATCCGTATTGTATAGAAATATGATAGCTTCCACCATCCCATATATCAATCGGGACATATAGGTCGGGTTGAGTAAATGTATCAATAGTTATAAGATAAACAACTGCTCCAAAATCATCAGTTATAGTAATAGTGGCAGAACCTGTAGGATATAAAAAATTAAAACTGAGGACATCGGCAGTATAACTCGCAGTAAGAGGGACACGAAATGGAGCTCTTCTTTGACCATCTGAAGTTGAAGTATCTGTTTTTTTGAAAAGGAAGATCTATGGGTTGATTTGCATAGCAGGTGAAAGATGATAGTGAAAAAGACAGGAATGCTATTAAGCAAATAATAAATTGACGAGTTGGTTTCATAATTGAATTGAAATTTTATTTTAATAATTACGCTGCTAAATTAGCAGGTAATTAACGGACAATAAAATTTTCAGACAATTATTTTTGGACAAAAGAAAAAACTTAAACTACTACTGAATAGCAACTTAAGTTTTAATTAACAGTTATTTTTGGACAAGCAAAAATAAGGACGGAGAAAATGAGGCAAAATGAGGGAGTGAGGAGTAAAATTTATTCAATTTACTAAATAACGTAAGTGCGATAGATGAAAGTAAAGAATGCCATTTAAAAATTTACTTAAATTAGAAAATAAATATCCACCTTGTTGACTAAAATAATATAGATCGTATCTTTTGTGGACTTCAAAAACAATTTACCACAAAAGTCACAAAAGGTACACAAAAGCAGGCAATGAAAATTTTGAGCTATATATCGTCTGCGTTTTCAAGGAAACAAAAGATAAGTTTTTATTTCTTAAAAACTTATCTTTTGTGGTGGTTTCTTTTGATTAGGTAAAATAATGGAACTTATTTTGAACTCTGATTAAATAAGTTTCTCATTGAATTGTTTTAGATATTCGTCTACCATTTTGGCTCCGTTCAGTTGAAGCTTTAAAGCCAGACGTTGCTTTAGTTTGTATAAACTGCCTGACGAAACATTAAGCACAATCATTCTTTCGGCTTGTGGTACATCTAAAAGGTGTAAGCAGCACCAAATAATTTCAGCCCGCTTGATATCGGGACATGAACTTTCCAGTGAACTGACAATATTATTAAAGGTGTAGTTCATTAGGCGAGTAAATTCATCCCAGTCGTTCAGGTGCAGTTTTGATTGATAGATTTCTGCCACCAATGCATCACGCTCCTTTAGTGTAGCTTTCTTGCGGACAGCGGTTTGTTTTTGTTTTGTAATTTCTATTTTGTCCTGCACACCCCGAACAAGATCTTTTTGTTTTACAACTAATACAGAATTTGCCTGCTGGATTTGCTCCTCGTGTAGTTGCTTATTTTTTTTATGTTGCATGTATAGATAATACAGAACAACAAAGCTCAGCAACAAGACAATAAACAATAAAGTAGCAAAAACAATGGAGTTTCTCTTCCCCGACTGAATATCTTTATTATCCTGATGCATTTTTTCTAATACCGCCACTTTTGTTTGAGACTCTACTTTCTTAATAGAATCGCTACAAGCAGTATACAAATTCATATAGTGAGCCATTTCCTTCATTTCCTTTCGAAGAAATGCAATATTGCCCAAAATACGATAACATCCAAACCGGATATTCATATCTGGTTTAAATTTAAATGTTTCATTTGCGTAAAAACGGGCAGAATCCAATTGTCTTAATTCAAAACATACATCAGCAAGCACATAATAGCGAATAGCACGATTATTATCAACATAAGGATAATCTATAATGGGGCGCAAACAATGCAATGCGGAGTCGTATTGTTTTACAGCAAAGTAGTTTCGGGCAATATTCTGCAGACAATTTGCTTTAGATATGGAATCAGTGGCTTGCGCTAATGCCCGTTTGTAATATAGCATTGCACTATCGTATTTGTGTACAGAAAAATAAGTTCGCCCAACAGCCAACAAAGCTTCTAAGGCTTGCTTTTTCAGAGTAGTTTTACTGTAAGACTCGTACTCTTTCTTATATTCGGCTCGCGCTTTGATATAATCTTGTTGTTTGAAACAGATATCACCCAAGTCGGTATATATTCTCCCCAGCAGAGCAAAGTCTTTGGTTTTATTGGCATTATCTACCGCTTTCATTAAACACAAAGTAGCATCCTCGAAGCGTAAGGCATATTTATACATCCTCCCTTTATACAAGTAAGCTGCTGCAAGCCGTGACTTTTGTCCTTCGCGCTCGTAATAATCGATAGAATAATTGATGAGTGTGTCGGGGGTAAGCGTAAGATAGTTTTTATCCAATGCCTGAAACATCAGTAAGCCGTAGAGTGCTTTGTTAGAACTAGACATGTAGTTCTTATGCGAAATATGCTGAAGAATTTGCAATGACGAATCAGGAGCAGACTCCATAAGCTGCTCAGCACGTTGCAAATCTCTGGGAGTAAACGAACAGCCCGTTAAAGATAGCAATAGTAATAGTAAACTATATGTAATCAACCGTTTCATATTGCAAAGATAATTCAAATAAGTTAATTAAACAAGTATATTTTACCAATGACTGAGAAAAAATTTACAAAAAAAATCCCACTCCGAATAAATTCAAAGTGGAATTTATGTCTATAATAGGGGTGCTTAGAGCAGATAGCTCTTATCGTTATTTACTTCCAACTTTCATTGCCGTCACTTTTAAGTGACGGATATCAATGCAAATTTCTGAGTCGGCTTTAGCCAAAACACATAGTTGAAATGTTTGGCTAAAGCCGACTATTTCTTTTTATCTTGACCGTCCTTTAAAAAGGACGGCAATGAATAACCTTGGCAATCAATTTATTTGGAAATACAACAACTATTTTCTTATACCAAAACTCAAGATAATAGATAAAACAAAGGCCTGACGCAACGCCAAGCCTTTACTTTAGAGAAATAATGTTATCCATCTGACCGCTTAGAGCGGTCAGACGGTGGTGTTACCAACTTATCGGAAAATAGTCTTTCAAGAACTGTCCGCTCCAGTGCTTGCCGGTATTGATACCATCAATAAATGGATCGCAAACGCGGGCTGCTCCGTCTACAATATCGAGTGGTGGTTGGAAATCGTGCACTTCTTGTTTGTGTTTCGATAATTCTGCAGGATCCTCGTCGGTCACCCATCCGGTATCTACTGCATTCATAAAAATACCATCCTTGGCCAAATCGCTTGCCGAAGTATGCGTAAGCATATTCAGTGCTGCTTTTGCCATATTGGTATGCGGGTGTCGGTCAATCTTATTGAAAGTATGAAACTTGCCTTCCATGGCCGAAACATTGACCACATGTTTATTGCCGGTATAATCTTTACGCATCAAAGCTATTAATCGGTTACAAAGGACAAAGGGCGCTATGGAGTTAACCAGTTGTACTTCCATCATCTCTACCGGTTCTATCTGTCCCAGTTTCAAGCGCCAACTGTTGGTTTTCCGCAAATCCACCTGTTGAAGATCCACATCCAGTTTTCCTTCGGGGAAAAGTTCTACAGCTTCGTTGGAGTTATCAAAACTATACGGTATCTGCGATAGTTGTGCGGATGATTTAATACCAATGCCCGGAGTGCGTACATTCCAACGTACTGTCATCGGTTTATCGGTATCAGCTCCCATTCCGCTAAACGATTCGATTTCAGCGATACATTGTTGGTGATGTTGCAGCAGCTGTTGTACTTCTTTCGAGTGCTCGTGAAATGCCAGGGACTCGTTCGCCATCAAGTGGGCATAAAAAGTCGCCGGTCTTCTTACGGTTTGTGCTGCATTGTTTATGAGTATGTCAAGTCGCTCGTAGGTATTTTCCACATAAGTGGCAAAAAGCTCCACGCTGGGAATATGACGAAGATCGAGTCCGTAGATATGCAGTCGGTGACTCCAGTCGGAATAATCTTTTTCTTTGGCAAAACGAATGGCCGAATCGGCCGGGAAACGGGTAGTGGCAATAACCGTTGCACCGGAGCGCAACATCATCAAGGTAGCATGATAACCAATCTTCAGTCGGGAGCCCGTGATAAGTGCAATCTGCCCTGTCATATCGCAGCGTTGAAAACGTTTAAGGTAATTCAAATCGCCACATTCTTTACACATCGAATCGTAGAAATGATGAATCTCTGTGTATCGTTTTTTGCAGACGTAACAGTTTTGTTCGGAGGTAAAAGCATGTTTTCCTTCAGTAGCAGAAGCTTCGGGCAAAGCAACCTGAGTAGGTGCCTGAAATACGCTGGCCAGTCGGGCACTTCGGATACTCGATGCGGCACGTGCTTTTTTATTAATCTCTGTCAGTTCTTGCTTTTTTACAAGTTTTACTCCTTTGTTTCTCTTCTTAAGTTCGGCTCTATCCGGACGAGTAATCTGCCCTGCCATCTTCATTAGCTTAATGCGCTGCTCTTCGGGCAAATGAATGAGTTGATCACCGTTCTCTAGTAAATGTTCTAAAACTGAAATGCAATTCTCTACTTCAATCGTGTTTAATACTTTTTTTTTCTCTTTATTACTCTCCATTCATCTTCTTTTTTGACATAATTTGCAAAGGTAATAGTCTTTCTGCCAAGTTGATTCTATTTTTTCATAATTTATCAGAACTTGATGGCTAAAGAACGAACTAAAACAAAACATCAAAAACAGAAACGATACACATAAAAAGTCATTGTTCTTAGCAAAAAAAACAAGAATAATTACATGTGTTATAGAAAAAGATTATCTTTGCAACAGCTACCGAATATAAAACTTTCAATTCTAGCGCATTAAAACAGAGCCAGAGCTAAGAGTCCTTATGCTCATGTTACATATAACTATCAGATACATAAAATCTACTATTAAAACTAATTTATATGAAAAAAACAACCATCACGCTCATCATTTTATCATTTCTATTCTCATTTACTGCCCAATCGGCCGAAATAACCGGTGCATTTATCTTCCCTGATTACCAAAAAGGGAAAGTATATTTCAAAAATGCCAAGGTGGTAGAATCTCAACTGAATTACCAAACAATTCTGAAGCAAATGCTTTTCAAACGTAACAGTGAAGTACTGGCTTTAGGACTTCTTCAATCTATCGACTCTGTAGTTATTGCCGACCGCACGTTTGTAAATTACGCCGGCGAAGAGTTTTTCGAAAAAGTAGCGCTGGATAAAGAGGCTTTATATATCCAGTTTAATGCAATCCTGGTTACTACCGGAAAAGAGGCAGGCTATGGTGGCTACTCGCAAGTGTCCAATACCAAATCTATTTCATCACTATCTTCAACTGATGGAGGACAAACAATGTCTCTGACTCAAATATCCAAGAATGAAAAGCTTAAGGCAAAAACACATTACTTTTTCTGGATAAAGCGAGATAACCAGTTTATCAAAGCAAGTTCGCAAAGTCAGATTATCAAGGCTTTCTCGAAACACAAACAAGTTATTGAGGCGTATTTCAGCAGTCATAAAGTTGATTTTGAGTCGTTGGCGGATATGAAGGCGCTGTTAAACTATTGCTACTCTTTGTAGCCATTTGCTACTCTCATTATCTAGGCTTAAACAAATAGACTACTGTATAAATAGCAAGAGGATGTCCTTTCGGAACATCCTCTTGTTTTCTATACAGGAAAGCGCTAACTACTTCCTACTACTTTCTACCAACTATTTCAGCCATTTATCCAACCATTCGTAGAATGTACGTTGCCAAAGGATACCGTTTTGCGGTTGCAATACCCAGTGGTTCTCGTCAGGAAAGATGAGCATCTGAGCTGGTACGCCACGCAACACTGCTGCATTGAAAGCTGCCATACCTTGCGAAGCCAGAATACGATAATCTTTTTCGCCATGAATCACAAGGATAGGTGCATCCCATTTATCTACAAATAAGTGGGGTGAGTTAGCATACGAACGTTGCGCGATGGCATTGTTTTTTTCCCAATAAGCACCGCCCAAATCCCAGTTTACAAACCACATTTCTTCAGTTTCAAGATATTGTTGTGGTAGATTAAACATACCATCATGAGCAAGAAAAGCTTTGAAACGTTTGTCGTGATGACCGGCCAACCAATAAACAGAGAATCCACCGTAGCTTGCACCCACGCAACCCAGTTTGTCTTTGTTTACGTATGGCTCTTTGGCCAATGCATCGATAGCAGAGAAATAATCATTCATATTCTGACCACCGTAATCGCCACTGATTTGCTCCAACCATTCCATCCCAAAGCTGGGCAATCCGCGACGGTTAGGCGCCACAACGATATAACCGTTAGCAGCCATTAGTTGTAAATTCCAACGGTATGACCAAAACTGACTAACCGTAGATTGTGGCCCTCCTTCGCAGAAAAGGAGAGTAGGATATTTCTTCGTTTTATCGAAATGCGGTGGATAAACTACCCAGGTAAGCATTTGTTTATTATCGGTAGTCGTAATCCAACGTTCTTCTACCTTGCCCATTTCCAGTTGAGATAGGATTTCTTTATTCTCGAACGAAAGTTCTGTTTCAACTCCTGTTTTTGGGTTGATAGCATACACTTCATCAGGTTTGCTCATCGAATGTTTTACCCCGATAAGTCTGTCTTTTGCCAATGCTACCGACGAATAATCATGCACACCTTTGGTTATTTGAGTGATCTTATATTTAGCAATATCGGCACGATAAATTTCGGTAACAGCATGCCAGCAACTTACAAAATAAATGGATTTGCTATCGGCACTCCAGGTTAAACCGGTAGAGTTTTGATCGAATTGAGCAGATACATCCGTTTTTATGCCGGTGGCAATGTTCATGATAAACAAGCGGTTTTTATCTGCTTCGTAACCGTCGCGCTCCATGCTTTCCCACGCTAACCATTTACCATCGGGCGAGAAGGTTGGGTTTTGATCGTAACCCATCATCCCCTGCGTTTTATTTTCGGTCTTTTTTGTTTCTACATTATAAAAGTAAATATCCGAGTTGGTAGAAAGGGCATATTCTTTTCCTGTCTTTTTGCGACAGGTATACGCCACTGTTTTGCCATCAGGACTCCAGGCAAGTTGCTCAATGCCACCAAAAGGTTTCATTGGACTTTCGAATGGTTCACCGTTTAGCACATCTACTTCATTCTCTACTTTATTGTTTTTGAAATCGGCAATAAATGGATGCGGAACGGTTTGTATCCATTCATCCCAATGCTTGTACATCAAATCATTGACGATTAACCCACTTGCTTTGGGAAGATCAGGATATTTGTCGACCGTGCGCTGACCGTATTTTACATCAGCAACAAAAAGAATCTTTGTTTCATCCGGTGAGAAGGCAAAGTCGTTTATTCCTTCTTTTCTATCGCTTATCTGTTTGCGTTCGGTGCCATCAGCTTTCATAGTCCAAAGCTGCATGCTGCCTGTTTCTGATGAGAGGAAAGCAATGTGCTCGCCATCTTTCATCCACTTAGCCGCTGCCTCGCGAGTAGCCGTTTTGGTTATCTGTTTCTTGTCCGAACCATCAACATTCATCACAAAAAGCTCCGAATTACCTTTATTCTCGGCTACACTGTAGTACGAAACACTATACAACACTTTCAATCCATTGGGCGAAACCTGCACGCCTGCCACACGTCCAAACGACCATAACACTTCGGGCGTCATAAGTCCATTGGAGATAGTAGGTTGATGCTTTCCGATAACCGGAGTTTCTGCATTTGCAGCGCAAGTGGCTGCCACCACGGCTATTGCCATAATACTTTTTTTAATTAATGTATTCATTTATTCTTTTATCTAAAGCCGGAATATTTGAGTTGCGATCTTATGCTTGTACCGCTCCTGCCCTTATCTTCCGGTATTGGTTTACAAGGCAAAAGTACATTTTTTTGAATGAATATACAAGTTGGGAATAGTTACGAGTTACAAGTTACGAGAATAGAAGAAACAGAAGAACGTTTGGGTCTCGCGACTTCCAAGTCGCGAATGTTGAAAACCTCTGCTCAATTTGGAAATCATGCGATGCGAATAATAGACATTTTTCAGAACATTTCCCCCTCAATTACGTTTATTTAATAAACAAGAATAACATCCATGAAAGACAACTTTGCGCATCGTGCAGCCGAATGGGATAGCCCCGAGAAAACAAAAATGACGGAAATATTTGTGGCAGAAATGCTCCGACACATTGAGCCTCAACCCCATTGGAAAGCATTGGAAATTGGTGCAGGCACAGGGTTAGTCGGATTACAAATAGCCGACAAAGTAGGACATATCGTATTCGAAGATACTTCAGCGGCTATGTTGGACGTTTTGAAACAAAAATTAGACGAAGATTCCAACTGCGAAACACTTCATGGAGAAGTTTATGATTATCAACAACAAGACATAGATCTGGCATTTGCATGCATGGCGTTGCATCATGTGCCCGACATTGAAAAAACATTGTGTCACATATCCAGTATTACCAATGCAGATGCTACCATTGTTATTGGCGATTTGCGTTCAGAAGATGGATCCTTTCACCGTTTTGAACCTATTCCGCACCAGGGTTTTGACACGGATATACTCACTGAACAGTTTAGAGAAGCCGGATTTGAAGTGCAAACGGCTCATACTTATCATGTATTGAGTCGGGAACGTGTGGAAGGTGTAATTACTGATTTTGAACAATTTATACTTGTTGCCAAAAAGAGATAATAATTTTATCCTTTAAAATACCAGAATATGAAAGTCGTTATTTTCGGTGCAACCGGAAAAACCGGTTCGCATTTGGTTAGTCAGGCCTTAAAACTGGGTCATCATGTTACAGCTTACGTCAGACGGCTCAGTTCCATTGCTGTAGAACATCCACACCTAAAAATTGTGGTGGGGAACGTTGTTGACTTACCGAAACTAAAAGAGGCCATTACAGGAGCGGATGCTTGTATTTCCGTCCTTGGCGGCAATTCATTAAGACATTCGTCCCCCGACATCGTTGACGGCATCAACTGCATTGTACATGTAATGGAACAAGCCAATGTGCTGCGTTTTATCTACATGTCGAGTATCGGAGCCGGTGAGAGCCGTAATTATCTGCCGCAACCACTGCGGTTTCTACTGGCTGACCTGCTACTCCGCGTGCCACTTGCCGACCATAATACGAATGAAAAACGCATTACGGATAGCAAATTACACTGGACAATAGTACGTCCTGGAGGTCTGACAAACAAAGGAATAACAGCTAATCTGAAGTTTGGAAACGGAAAAACAAACCTGAAAGGCAGTGTGCGCATTTCGCGGGCAAACGTTGCTGCATTTATACTGTATCAATTAAACAGAGAGGAGTTTGTAAATAAGGCTGTTTGGCTATACGAATAACGCTGTTTGAAGAAATTCAAAACAGAGAATTGTTCAATACAATTCTCTGTTTTTTTTTATGTTTACAGGGATCGTTTCTTGATAGATTTGACTATTTTTGTCCCTCATTTAAACTCCGATTAAAGTGACCGAGAATCAACTTTTTGAACGCATCGACTATACCGCAAACAACCTACCCAAGGGTGAGTACGAGGACTGCAAATTTGTAAATTGCAATTTTCATAATGTAGATTTGCTGAACGTCGTGTTTAGGGAGTGTACTTTTGATAGCTGTGACTTTAGTTTAGCGAGTCTGAAGAATACGACTCTCAACGATACCAAGTTCATTAACTGCAAATTATTAGGCGTTCTGTTTGAAGAGTGCAATCCGTTTTTGCTATCGGTCGATTTTGAAAATTGTGTATTAAAACTTGCTGTTTTCAATAAACTGAAATTAAAAAAGACCTGCTTCAGAAACTGTAATCTGCAAGAGACAGACTTCTCGGAAACCGACCTTAGCGCATCCATGTTCGACAATTGCGACATGCAGCGAGCTATCTTTTTCAGATCAAACCTGGAAAAAGCAGATTTCCGAACGTCATTCAACTATTCCATCGACCCTGAGAACAACAAAATAAAAAAAGCACGTTTTTCGAGAATGGGAGTGATCGGATTGTTGGATAAGTATATGATTGATATAGAATGATTTATTAGCATGAATCTATTGCACATTAATCAACTTGTGAAGCTGCACAGATAATCTCCAGCGGGGATCGCGCTGAATAACCGACAAACAATAATCCAGGTTTGCACGATTGATTTCCACTCTTTTCTTCACTTCGCCGTCAAATATTGGACTAAGAAAATAGTTTGCTGCATGCGGCAGTTCATCTATTGACGGAATTTCATCACCCGCTACAACAGGAAAGCGAAATTCATCTACCGACCCAAAGTTTTGTTTCAATACCGCCCAGCCTACTTTCGGACTACAGGAGATGTAGTCAATCCCTGATGGAACCGGATTTGTACCATTGGTTTCAATTGCTTGAAAATAAGATTTAAATTCAGCTAATATTTCACTCGTCAATTGCAGTGTAGGCTCACCCCCTGTCCACACAATCATTGAATCGGGATACTTTCCTACTTCAGCCAGAATCTCATCCACAGTCATTTCCATTCCAAAGTCCCAGTCGGTATCGCAGTAAGCGCAGTTTTTATTGCAGTTAGATAGACGAACAAAAGTGGCCGATTTGCCAACATTGGCACCTTCGCCCTGGATGGAATTAAAAATCTCCACCACCTTCAATTTAAGCTTCATAGATGGCTCTTGTTTTGGGTGTTTCCTTCACTTCAACTCTGAACAATAGTGGGAATTGTTTCTTAAAAATGTCGAAAAGAAATTTGGCAATATTTTCAGCTGTCGGATTTAGTTCCGGCATTATATCATTCAAATGTCTGTGATCAAAAATGTTATCAAGATATTTCTTAATGGGATCCAACTCACGATAATCGATTACAAATCCTACCTCATTCAATGTTTCAGACTTAAAACTAAAACTCACCACATAGTTATGACCATGTAGTCTTTTACATGGGTGATCATCTTTTAGTCCATTAAGAATATGACTGGCAGAGAAATGAAATTCTTTACTTATTATGTACATAGTAATTTATCGAAAATTTGAGTGCTTACTTATAAAACAGTTGCGTGTAGAAAAAGTTGGTATAAAGGGCTGCAAAGATATATCATTTTTATCTCAAAATAATCATATTACAACTATGGATTCCTCCGAACAGATAAAGTTCACCCTCCCCGATTTCCAAAATCCCGAATAATTTGTCAAACACTAACAAGAAAATTCATTCCTCACACATAAAAATGCTATTGAAAAACAACATCTACATAAAACATAAATCACTGTTTGTCTTATATTTATGATATTAACATTACCTATACTCAAATTATTTTACCTTCAATACAAAGATTTAACTATAAATTATTTGTGGATTGAAAAACATCCAATACTTTTGCGGTGTACTATTACACTATTACACTAAACAACAGGAACAGAGAATTAAAAATAATAAAACACAACTACACTAAATCCAAACGATGCAGTTATTGCGTCTAACTAAAAAAACAATGAAAACTGATGTTATGATTTTTCGAAATTTGAGTCAATACTAGTAACCGACTCAAACGGTAAGAATCAATCATTCATTAAAATTTCTATTAACCCACAAATTATACATTATGATACTTTCTAATCATTTCCATTTTAGTCGCACATGGCTATCAATTTGTTTTATACTTATGTCCACTGCACTTTTTGCAGAGCCATCCGCTATCGTCAAAGGTAGGGTTACCGACATTAAAAACAAACCCATCGAGTTTGCAACTGCTACCTTGTTGAATTCATCCACAAAAGAATTATTCAAAGGACAGATTTGTAACGACAAGGGTGAATTTATAATTGAAAAAGTTAAACCTGGTGAATACATTCTTGCAGTAACCATGGTTGGCTACTCCAAAAGCGAATCGGAGAAACTGACTATTGATCCGAAAAGCAGTAAGGTTGTCGAAAAAAATGTTGTACTGTCCGAAGCCAGCCATCAACTGGGCAATGTGGAAGTAGTGGCAAAAAAGAAGTTCATCGAGCAAACAGTAGACAAAATGATTGTCAACCCCGAAGCTTCGATTACTACTGCCTCCGAAAACGTGTACGAAATTCTCAAAAAACTACCAGGCGTGGTGATTGATAACAGCGACAATATCAGCATGAAAGGAAAACAAAACGTAAAGATATTGATCGACGAGAAACCCACCTACGTTTCGGCCACTCAGCTGGCATCGATGCTCAAAGGTATGCAGGGTAAAAATGTTGACCGCATCGAAATCATAGAAAATCCATCAGCCCGCTACGATGCAGAAGGAAACTCGGGGATCATCAACATCAAAACCAAACATAACAAAGCGCCTGGCTTTAACGGAAGCACTTTTGCCGGAATAGAAACAGCCAGCAAATTTGGCTGGAACGGAGGACTGGATCTGAACATGAACTATGGAAAACTAAATGTGTATGGCAATTATTCTCTATACAATTGGGCCGGAACGAACGGCATGACAGCAACCCGTAATTTTACAAGTGCAGCACTACAAGGTGCTCATCAATTGATAAATACAGATGGTAATTATGATGGTCAATCGCATAACTACAAAGTCGGTGCTGACTATTTCATCAAAAAGAATCATGTAGTGAGTGTTATGTTCCGCGGAAGCAACGGATATAACAATAACGCAGATGCCGGAACAACTTCATTTGCAGATAAATATATGCATATTGATTCGTCGCTGGTTTCAACTTCTACTTCCAACGGTCGCTGGAACAACCAAACTTATAACGCCAATTATAAATGGGACATTGACACCACCGGCCAATCCATCAGTGCCGATTTCGACTATGCAAGGTTCAACTATCGCAGCCCAAACACTCAAAATGGAATATTTTACAACAGCACAGGCAACACATTAAATCATGACATCCTGGTAAACACATTGCAAGGCAATAATATCAATATCTACACAGCTAAAGTAGACTATGTACTCCCAATAGGTAAAAAGTTTAATTTTGAGGCAGGAGCAAAAACGAGTTTTGTAAATACCGACAGCAAAATAGACATGAGCGGATATCTGGTTCAAAATGACCATTTCAAGTACGAAGAAAATATTCAGGCAGCCTACCTGAACGGAAAGGCACAGTTTGATAAAACAACCTTGCAATTGGGATTACGCCTTGAAAACACTGTTTCAAAAGGAACTTCGGTGACTACCAATCAGGTAAACGATACCAGCTATTTGAAAATATTCCCTTCATTTTTTGTTCAACAAACGCTGAATAAGGACAATAGTATCAACTTCAAATACAGCTACCGGATAGGACGCCCCGACTACGACATGCTCAATCCATTCAAATGGATGATAGACCCTTACACTTACAACGTGGGAAATCCAAACCTAAAACCACAGTTTACACACTCGTTGGGATTAAGTCATAGTTTCAAAAGCATGTTTATAACCAGCGTAGGCTATAACTATACAAGCGGACTTTTCACACAAATTATTAAGCAAAACGATGCTACGAAATCCGTGTATCAAACCAATGAGAATCTAAATAACTCGGTGGATTTGAACGTATCCGAAACTTTCCAACTCCAACCCTCCAAATGGTGGAGATTAAATGGAACAGTTACCGGAATGTATAAAGAAATTCAAATGGAATCGAATGCCGGATCCAAAATAAGTCGCTGGAGTTTTAATGGCAATATGAGTAATAATTTCTCATTACCTTACAAACTTGAAATGGAACTAAGCGGATACTACAATTCGGGAATACTGGTTAGCAATATCATTGTACGACAACGCTATACGATTGATTTCGGGATACAACGCAGAATTTTGAACGATAAGGGAAGCATAAAAATTTCGGTCAGCGATATTTTCAATACAGGTCAAGCGAGTGCTTATGCAAAATACGACAATGTAGATATTGACGTAAAAAACAGATTCGATTCACGTCGTTTGAAAGTTTCGTTCAATTACCGCTTTGGAAAATCGGAGTTTAAGACCCGTGGAAACCGTTCAACAGCTTCCAGCGAAGAACAAAGCCGCAGCGCTAAATGATTATCTCGTATAAATCTGATTATAATACAACCAACACTCAAAACATCAAATTATGAAAACAATTCAATTTAGAAAAGTACTTTTACTCATGAGCATAGTATTTATGGGAACCCAATTATTTGCTCAAAAGGCATTTGAAATAAAAGTTAAACTTGTAAAGCATGAAAATAAAACAGAAAACCATGCAACAGCAACACTTTTGGACGCTAAAACAATGGAGATTGTAGCTGAGAATGGAAGCAATGAGAATAGCGAAATAGTAATTGAGAATATTCTAAAAGGAGACTATATTCTAATGGTGCAAAACCCCGGCTATAAAAAGACTGAAACGCGTTATATCAGCATTGACGAAAATGGTATTGCACACAACGGCACACACAACGAGCTTGCAGAAAAAAGAATGCTGGCAGCAAAATCGCCGGCAAACTAAATCATATTTTCACTAGAAAAATCAGAAAGAGGAATGAATAGCGACAATAAATAATAAAAAGTATTATCAGTTTAGGTTTTGTTTGTAAATTTTCTTTAATTTGCATAAACATTCAATCGCAACAAACATATGTCAAAACCAACGTACGCCCTCATCCTCTTTTTAATTTTCTGTTCATCCGTTTTTTCACAACAATATTCCAACTATTTTGGCGATAAAGCCTGCAGAATTGACTTTCAGTTGAGTGGAAATGCAAAGTCGACAACCGCCACACTCAGCAAAATTATTCAAGAACCATTTTGGGGTGGCCGCCGTTTACATTTGACCGACGATATGAATTTAGGAGAATATCGCTTTCAGGTGTTGGATAGCGTCAGCAACGATCTTATTTACGCCGATGGTTTCAGCACATTGTATTTCGAATGGCAATCTACTCCCGAGGCTTCGTTGGTCAACAAAAGTTTTGAACAATCCGTACAGTTTCCTTACCCACTAAAGGCGGTGAAAGTAATTATAGAAAGGCGACTGGATTTCGATAAATGGGAAAAGCTGATTCAATTCGGCATTTCGCCCGACGACAAACTCATTCGCAGAACACTGCCCACAAAAGTTCCTGTAAAAATCGTTTGCAAAACTGCTTCGCCCGAGAAAGCGATTGACATTGCCGTTATTGCTGAAGGATACACGGTTAAGCAACGTGAGAAATTTTTCCGCGATGCTAAAAAACTGGCCGAAAACCTGTTTACTCACGAACCATTCGCTAAATATAAATCGAGAATTAATGTCTATGCCATTGCAGCAGCATCAATTGACACCGGAGTATCGAAACCACAAAACGACAACTGGAGAAATTCGGCACTCGGATCGCATTATTACACTTTCTATTCCGACAGATATCTAACCACCCCCAACGTATTCACCGTACACGACTATGCTGCTTTGGTACCTTACGACGCCATTTATATTCTGGCAAATACAAAAACCTATGGTGGCGGGGGAATCTATAACTTTTACACACTTGCTTCGGCCGACAGTAAACGAGCCCAAACCGAAGTTACTGTGCATGAATTCGGACATTCATTTGCAGGACTGGCCGATGAGTATTTCTACGACAAAGATGCATTGGATGGAATGTATAACACTAAAGTTGAGCCTTGGGAACCCAATATCAGTTCATTAGTAAAATTCGATACAAAATGGAAAACTGACTTACCGGAAAGTATCGTTATTCCTACTCCTTTGACCGATGAGAACAAGGCCAAAATAGGTATCTTCGAAGGAGGAGGTTATCTAAAGAAAGGCATGTATCGGCCGTTCTTCGATTGTAGAATGCGTACAAATACGGCAAAAGGATTCTGCCCGGTGTGCGAAAAAGCAGTGGAAAAAAGAATATTATTTTTAACAGAATAGAATGCAAAAAAAATAATCCCTAATTTATCAATTGACAAATTAGGGATTCTTTTTTATTTTATTGTCACCATCGTAGCTCCAAATCCATATTCGCGAAATGAAGCATCCTGAAAATAGTACGCCTTGTAACGAGTTTTGAGGAGTTTTTCTATTTCTTTACGAAGCACCCCTTCACCTTTTCCGTGGATAAAAACAATTTTTTGACCTTTGCGATTCTTATTGTTGTCAAGCACTTCGTGGAATTTATCTAACTGACATTGAAGCATGGCGGCGTTCGACAACCCGGCTGTGGTATCCAACAATTCATCGATATGCAAATCCACTTCGATAATCTCCGAAGTCTGTGGGTGATTCACAATTCGTGGTCTGCCAGTTTGCTCTTTCTGAAACATAGCCTGCTTAATTTCCTCCGGCGAAATATCTGCCATTTTTTTTGTCTCGGCTTCTTTTTCATTTTCCGAAACAATATCAATCAGCATTGCCGGTTCATCGAAATAATCATTTGTAGTAAAACTATGTAACTTGTAGAATTTTACCGCATTGATTTTTATATTTACATCCACAAGTGACTGTGGAGTATAACTTTTATCTTTTTTGAAAGGTAACAACTGAACCCGCAATCGCTCCCACTCACTCAGTTCCTCTTTGCTTATTTCAGCAAGCAGTTCTTGGGTATTTGGTTCAATAAGTCCGTTTGCAACGCTTTTCCATGCATCGTTCTCACCGTTAACAATATTGTAATTCAAATAATAGTTGCTGTCGTTTACCAAATAGCACTCGTAGGAAGTCGTTTGCATTTGTTTAATATCCATTGGAAAAAATGCAAGTAACGCTACCAGTGTTTCTCCTTCGGCAGTTTCAACGATTGCTTGCTGAGGCTTTGGCTCCTCAACATAAATTTCAATCGGCTTTTGAACTGTAGCAGCAGTTTTTGAGCTAAAATCTTTTACCGGAAAATTAGTTTTTTCGTTGATCGCAGCAATCACCACACACTCACGTTCAAAAACGGGGATTTCAAATCCATCTGCATCTTCCACATACACCATTTTCTTCGCTTCATCCACCCGCGATACTAATCCTCCGCCCACTGCGTTTAGGAAACGCACATTATCACCTTTTTTTATCATACTACTTATTTTGAAACCATTCTGAGAAAAATTTCTCAATCAGCTACTTTATACTTATTCCGCCATTTGTTTTCTAGCAACTTATTACTTGTAACTCGTAACTTTATACTACTTTTGCACAAAAATACAACATTTTTTCCAGCTAAAGTGAATACAGCACAACAAAACGAACTCCTTTATATTGATAGCTTCGACTATCCACTACCCGACGAACGCATTGCTAAGTTCCCATTACCCAGACGTGACGCTTCCAAACTGTTAGTTTATAAAAATGAAGCTATTACAGAGAGTACCTTCTCAAATATTAGCGATTTTTTGCCCGAAAATGTTTTACTGGTGTATAACAACACACGAGTAATTCAGGCACGACTCGTTTTTCATAAAGAAACAGGGGCACGCATCGAAGTATTTTGTCTGGAACCGCTAACACCCGCCGACTATGCGCAATCGCTTGGTGCCACTACCGAATGCACATGGAGATGTATGGTGGGCAATTTGAAAAAATGGAAAGAAGGAATACTGAGCAAACAAATACAACTAGACGATAAAACCTGTACTTTCAGCGCACGGTTTTTAGCTTCGGAGGGAAATACTCACAGCATTCATTTTACCTGGGATAACGCAGATATTCATTTTGCTGACATTTTGGAAAAAGCGGGCGAATTGCCTATCCCACCGTATTTAAACAGAAAAACAGAAGAGAGCGATATCATTAATTATCAAACGGTTTATTCCAAAATAAAAGGTTCGGTGGCAGCCCCAACAGCCGGTTTGCATTTCACCCCCGAAGTGTTTGAAAGTCTCAAAACCAAAAACATAGAAACCGAAGAATTAACTCTACATGTTGGTGCCGGAACGTTTCAACCGGTAAAAACAGAAACGGTAAACGACCATCGCATGCATACCGAGGTCATTTCGGTCCACCGCAGTACTGTTGAACATTTGCGGAATAAACTTGGGAATATCGTTGCGGTAGGAACCACCTCGGTACGAACGTTAGAAAGTTTGTATTATATCGGAAAAAAAACTCACCTCACCCCCGATGCCTCACCTCGATGAGAGGGGAGCGTTCGGCAACAGCGATTTGAGTAAGAATATTAAGGTATCGCAATGGGAACCTTATGTAGATAGTAACGAAGTACTACCGTCCGTTGCTTTGCAGAATATTCTGGACTATTTAGACGCTAACCAACTTACAACCCTTCATGCTGAAACGCAAATAATGATAAAGCCCGGATACAAATTCAAGTTGGTAAACGGCATCATTACTAATTTCCATCAACCTAAAAGCACCTTGCTCCTACTCGTTTCGGCGTTCGTAGATGGCAAATGGACAGACATTTATGACTATGCATTGGCCAATGATTTCCGGTTTTTGAGTTACGGAGACAGTTCGTTGTTGTTGAAATAAGCTATCTCCTTTTCTCTGTATTAAATCTTAATCCAACTGAAAGGTCAATATGCCCAAGACTCATAAAATTATCTTTATTTAGTTTAACATGCGTTGTTGTAGTTCCGTCAAACTGATTGTATTGCCATAGACTACCTGACACCAAAGAGAGTTGAACACCCAGTGAAGTACTTTTAGAAATGGCATGATCGTATCCGATTGAAGTCAGAAAACCGACTGTACCTCCCTTTATTTTGGAATGGTATGTCGCCAATTGCACGTTATCCGTATATCCCATATATCCAATACCAACGTTGCCAACTAACGCATTATTTCTATTCCTACCTGTAATCATACGCCCCGAATACATTGGCCCGATAAAACTCAGATTGATGTCATCGCTCATCACCCCTTGCGCAACAATCTGGCTACCATAAGATAAAGTCACACCATCAAGACTATTACCTGTATCCAAAGAGTAGTAGCAAAAACCAATACCTGATGTTTCATTCAGGAAATAAATAACCTCAGCACCAAGTTGCGTACCAAATCGCAACTTCTTATAGTAAGCTTGGAGCTGCTGATCTAATGATTTATCAGCTTTACCCAAATTATAGGTAAGTCCGCCATTTAATGCAAACCGCCAATGTGAATAAGCCTCATTTTTTGAAACATAGGTGTCCGGAGCATTAAGTGTAGCATAGCTATTCGTTAAATCAGATAGATTATGGACTTTGAGAATATTGGCAGTTATTTGATGACAGGTTGATATTAAACCCGGATATTGATGTGTCACAATTTCGATGGCATTACCACCCACTTTACGTGCTTCCAATTTAGCTGCTTCAAGTATGGTATTATAATCGCACTTCATCGTAAACCCGGAATCACCTACTTTCAACCGGCCTAGTATTTCACTCTTAGGGGGAATTGAATCACCTATCTCAATAACAGACACAGCTGCACTTTCGAGAAGTGGAGGATATTGTTTGGTGAGTGAAGTACTTATTTTGGGGCTACAGGCGGTAAGAGCACCTACTAAAAAGAGAAGAAAAAGATTTGTTTGTTTCATACTATGAACAACATTCGATATGTAAAAAAAACCGGATTTAGATATATAATTATCTTATATTCAATCGATATCCGGTTCGATTATAACAAAGAATTTTCACTTTGAGATCATTGCTCAATAATTTACGTAATTTGCAGATATACACATCCAGACTTCTTGAGTTCTGAATGGTAGCTTCACCCCATATCATTCTTAATAGTTCAGATCGGAGAACAATGGTATTCACATTTGCAGCCAGGCACACGAGCAAATAGGTTTCCTTTTGAGCTAGTTTTATTGACTCAGCTTTCCGAATAAGCAGTCGGGTGTCTATATCAAATGCGTACGACCCAATCTTATAAACTGGAACAGACATAAACAATTTCAAACTTTCATCTATTCCGTTCAATTTCAATTTTTCATTTTCTATTTTCATTGTATCTGATTTTAGTGCTAGTTATCAAATATATCAATTCAGATTTTTCGGTTCAAATACAAAGTTAATGTATATTATTTACAAATAAAAACACTTTCTTTCTCCCTTTTTTGCTCTCAAATAGTTAACTATTTAATAATCAACAAATAGCATTAACTATTATTTAATTAAAATTACGACAAACTGTTGTTAAACATAAAATTAATGGTTATATAATTCTCATAATTATGTCATCACCTGCGTGAACGGCCATTAACACAAAATTCAATATCACTCTTGCATAACCATCACATTTTTCGTACTTTTGCGCAACTTTTCCAAGCAACTACTTTGTGGCAAGAAATGGAATTGTAAATTGCAAATCAGTAAATTGTAAATATAAGTATATGTTGGAAAAAATAATCATCCTCGATTTCGGTTCTCAAACCACCCAATTGATTGCTCGCCGCCTGCGCGAATTAAATGAGTATTGCGAAATTTTACCCTACAATAAATTTCCCGACCTAACCGATAATGTAAAAGGAGTTATTCTCTCCGGCAGTCCTTTCTCAGTTTACGACCCAACGGCATTTAAAACTGATTTGACCAATATTCGTGGTAAATTCCCTGTACTAGGTATCTGTTATGGTGCCCAATTTATGGCATTTACTTCAGGAGGAAATGTTGAATCGGCAGGAACCAGAGAATATGGACGTGCCAACCTAACCTATATTGATAGTTCGGATGCACTCTTTAAGGGCATCGAGGCCGGTTCGCAAATTTGGATGTCGCACGGTGATTCTATCACTAAGATTCCTGCTAATTTCAAAAAAGTGGCTAGTACAGATGATGTAGAACTAGCAGCATACCAAATTGAAGGTGAAAAAACCTGGGGTGTCCAATTTCACCCTGAAGTATTTCACACCCTTGATGGAACTACATTACTGGAGAACTTCTTAAATATCTGCGAATGTTCAAAACAATGGTCACCAGCATCATTTGTTGAAAGCACAGTTGCTGAACTAAAAAAACAACTGGGAAATGACAAAGTAGTACTTGGTCTTTCCGGTGGTGTCGATTCGTCTGTTGCTGCTGTGTTGCTTAACAAAGCCATTGGTAAAAACCTGACTTGTATATTTGTCGATCACGGACTGCTTCGCAAAAACGAATTCGAAAACGTGATGAAAGACTACGAACACCTTGGTTTGAACGTTATTGGTGTAAACGTAAAAGAACGTTTCTACAATGCATTGGCAGGTGTTTCGGATCCTGAACAAAAACGTAAAATTATTGGTAGCGGATTCATTGACGTATTTGACGAAGAAGCTCATAAAATAAAAGACGTAAAATGGTTGGCGCAAGGCACTATCTATCCTGATATTATCGAATCACTTTCTATTACCGGCACAGTTATTAAATCGCACCACAATGTAGGTGGTCTTCCTGAAAAGATGCACCTAAAATTGTGTGAACCATTACGTCTACTATTCAAAGATGAAGTGCGCCGTGTAGGAACTCAACTTGGCATGATGCATCACCTCATCAAACGTCAACCCTTCCCGGGACCGGGATTGGCAGTACGTATTCTGGGTGACGTTACCGCCGAAAAAGTACGCATTTTGCAGGAAGCCGATGATATTTTCATCAGCGGATTGCGCGAATGGAACTTATACGATATGGTTTGGCAAGCTGGTGTTATTTTACTTCCGGTTCAATCGGTGGGTGTAATGGGCGACGAGCGCACCTACGAAAATGCAGTTGCACTTCGTGCCGTAACTTCTACCGATGCAATGACTGCCGACTGGGCACAACTTCCTTACGAGTTCCTGGCAAAAATGTCGAACGAAATTATCAACAAAGTAAAAGGGGTTAACCGCGTAGTGTACGACATCAGCTCAAAACCACCTGCAACTATTGAGTGGGAATAATTTCTTTGTGTTGAACTGTACAATTGTCTAATTGTTGAAAAGTAATTGCGCAATTATACAGTTCAACTTAATAACCAATTCAACGACTCTACAGTTCACAATTAAACACTATCTCCATGAGCTACAAATATGGCTTTGAGAAATTAGAAGTTTGGCAAGATGCAAGGTTATTTGTAAAAGAAATTTATACTGTAACAAAGCTCTATCCAAACGAAGAACGATACAATTTATGCTCACAAATACAGCGAGCTTCAATTTCTATTGTTTCAAATATAGCTGAGGGATTATCTAGAACTTCCGACAAAGAAAAAATTCGCTTTATCGAAATTTCATATGGTTCATTAATGGAAGTGTATTGCCAACTCCAAATATCAGTTGATTTATCTTATATTTCTATTCAGCAATTCGACAGCCTAAAATTATCAATTGACAAAATAGCCAATAAATTAAATGCTCTCAACAGGAGTATAAAAATTCGTTCTACTTCCGAGATATAATTTGTTAAACTGCTAAACTTCAAAAGTGTTCAATTTTCGACACAAGAACTTTTTAACATAAAAATAACCATTCGATTTAGCAATTACACAATTAGCCGCTTAAACATTCTCCATTGATCGATACTCATTCACATATATACTCCGAAGATTTCGACACCGATCGTTCCGAAACAGTTCAGCGAGCTAAAGAAGCAGGTGTTCAGCACATCATCCTTCCCAATTGCGATAGCAGTACCTTAACTCCTATGTTGGCTTTGGAAGCAGAATATCCCGGCTATTGTCATGCGGCCATTGGTTTGCACCCAACAAGTGTAAAAGAAGACTATGAGGCTGAACTCGCATTAGTGAAGTCGGAACTGAAACGCCGCAACTGGATTGCAATTGGCGAAATAGGCATCGATCTATACTGGGATAAAACTTTTCTGAACGAGCAAGTAAAAGCTTTCCAACTACAGTTGGACTGGGCATTGGAATATAAACTGCCTGTCATCATTCATGTCCGCAATTCCTACAGCGAAACCATGAATGCTCTAACACCTTACAAAAACAAAGGCCTGACAGGTGTTTTCCATAGCTTTACAGGTACAATTGAAGAAGCACAGGAGATTATTGCTTTTGGAGGATTCAAACTAGGGATAAACGGGATTGTAACTTTCAAAAACTCTGGTTTAGCATCTGTAGTTGAGCAAATAGCATTGGAACATATTTTACTGGAAACCGATTCGCCCTACCTTACTCCTGCCCCACACCGTGGCAAACGCAACGAAAGTGCTTACGTAAACTTGGTTTGCAAGAAACTGGCAGAAGTATACAATTGTTCAGCAGAACAAATTGACAGTCAAACAACTCAGAATGCGTTGGCATTATTTGGCATTTAATTATTCAACTTCATTTTATTTTACCATATTATTTTTATACATTTGCATTCCAAATAAAAACGGAGAGGTGCTCGAGTGGCTGAAGAGGTACGCTTGGAAAGCGTATGTACTCCAAAAGGGTACCGGGGGTTCGAATCCCTTCCTCTCCGCTGAATGCACTGATAACCAGCGCATTAAAAACAAAAGGAACTAAACAAAGAACTAAAATCTTTATTTAGTTCCTTTTGTCATCTTACAACTACCTTCACACTATCTAAATGAATGAATTGAAGCTCAGAAAATTGCGGAAGGGACATCGAACTTTGCGGAAACGGGTTCGAAGATTGCGGTAACGATTCTGATAAATGCGGAGGTGATTTCGGAAGTTACGGTCACGATTCTGAACTTTGCGGAATGCTTTTCGGAAATTGCGGAGACGATTCTGAACTTTGCGGAAAGAAAATCGAAAGCCGCGGACGTGATTCTGTATTCCGCGGCTTTCTTTCTGATATAGGCGATAGTAAAATTGCAATTTAACGTGAGTTCAATAAAAAACTATATCATTTGAAATTCATAGAAAATCAAACCCTTCCCCCCTACGGGGTACTTCCCTTAGAAAGGGAAGAACAGTGGAATTCGAGGTGTACATATTGGATGAAAAGTTTTGCAATTTCATGTTTGTAAAAAAACACCTAATTTGGGAAAACACCAAACTTAATTATATGTTAACAATCTCGAACTGCTCAGGTGTCCCCTTTAAAAGGGGACGAACGTAGTGGAGGGGTTCATATTTTTATATCAAAAAGCCTTCGCCCTTCTGGCAGCTATTTATTGGATTTAAATTGGATGCCACCCACTTGTTTGTACTGTGGACTGCTGGCACCGTAGAGCGACTTGATGTATACTTTGGTGTCGAAAGCAATGTCGAGCATACCGGTAATGGGTTCGTAAAGTACTTTGTTGCGGGCAACGCGGGCATTGCTAAGTGCCACGGCTGTACGCCGGGCTGCATTGTTTTTCTCTACCATATTATCATAAAATGCTTTTATAGCCTCGGGTTGTAACTCGGCTTCGTTGGGTTGAAACTGCGGGATGTTTTGCAACTGCACAAAGAGCTTACTGAAATTTTCCAACCGATTGTCGTAACTGGTTTGTGCAGCAGAGATTTCCTTTTCGCCCACATCAGTAGTTTCGCCCTGCTGTACAGCTACCACTTCTTTTTTAGGTGTGGCTCTTTCGCCCTTTATTTTTCGGGCAATGGATTGAACGGTATTATCCATTTGAGCTGAAGTATCGGTTGCTTTTAAAGAGTTCACAAGGCGGGTCGTGAATTTGCTAAGTGGCTCAAAAGCTGTTTCGCGTTCCGCAGCTGCAATTTTGTACGGCGAAAGGGCAATGTTGAAATCTGCCATACGCTGTTTAGCATTGGCCAGCAGACTTTGCAAGGCTTCTACTTTAATAGACGCGCGGGAAGGATTGTACTCGCCATTATAAGACTGCGCATAAGTGATTAGTTCTTCGAAGTTTGCCACATTCTTGGCATGTCCTGTTTCAGATGTTTTACTCATAAATTCTTGATTTTTAGTTTAGAGAATTGGTTATTTATTATTTTGAAGCCCCCTATATTCAGTTAAGTCTCCGAGGCAAATGTAAAAACATTTCCTGAATTGAAAAATAACACTCCACTTGCCATTAAGATTAATTAACTCTCTACAACGTCGATTTGCACCCATTTTATTTAAGAAAATCAATCCGAATTTACAGTTAAAAAGGATTTACAAACCATCAATACGATACAAGACAAAAACATACAGTTAACATAAAATAAGAATTCAATTCAGAGGAGGAAGTCTGTTTTTTTGATAAGTAGAAATAGTTGGTGGGAATTTGAGAGGACTGTACTATCGGTTCAAAGTGTAATATTTAAAGTTTTCAATAAGTCTATTCGGAGTTTATATTAAGGATGTGATATTTTTTTGTATGTTTGCGGGGGAAATGAAATCTTATGTATATTTCCAAAATAAATAAACCTAAGACCTGCATATCAGCTTATACCTACCAACTAAAATTGTAACAGTACACATCCATCTTTTATAAAAAAAAGGCCCAGTTATGCACAAAATAGAGAAAAAATTAAACACAAAAAAATACATTGCTTGCATTATTAAATTACTGAAAGATCATATCAAATCTATTGAGATATTCTCAGCTTATAAAAAGCATTTCTTATCAGTAATCCTCCTTATAGGTTTTATTCTTTCTTGGTTTATTTTCTCCGAATTTTGGATTGATGTCATTGACTTATTATTTGTCAATACAATTGCTAGTAAATTCAATCCTGAAAAGCCTTTGTGGCTCTGGAGCTACTGTATTGTTCTTATTGCTTTAGTTTTATTTTATATTGCTGTTCTTCGTAAAGAACGAAAATCATCCAAAACAAGATTTTTAATATCACTTACCATTGCAACCATATTTGGTGTTTGCTTGAATTCTTATAATTGGACATTCGAAGGAAAATTTGCGTATTGTTTGTTTATACCAATCATTGGGGAAATTCTTCATTTTATTTGGTGTTTTAGAAAACAAGTAATAAGCAACTGTGCTGAAAAACAAGACCTCGGACTAAAATTTGATAAGCCATTGACAGGAAAACAGGGTGAAAAAAGAGAATCTGGAAATATTGACTTATATAACCGAGCAGAATACATCAAGTCAGCGGCAAATGAACTAAAACAGACCTTTGATAGTGAAATTGCTTTCGCTGTTGGTATTTCGGGTAAATGGGGGAGTGGTAAAACTAGCTTTACGAATGAATTAAAAGAACTGTTGGATCCGAAAATTAATTCAGGTATTGATATTATACTTGAATTTAAACCTTGGTTCTGTAAAACGCCGAACGATATTATAGATGATTTTTTCAAAGAGTATCGGAGGATGATATCAAAATATGCACCCGGTTTGAGTTCAAGCATTGAAAAATATTCCAACTCGCTTAAAAATATTGAAATTACTACACCTTTCTTCAGAATGCCAATCAAGCATTTACGTGATGAGAAAAGTGGACTGAAGCAATATGATGAAATTAGGGCAAGTTTAAGCAATCTTAGGCTAAAAGTTTTAGTAATTATTGATGATACGGATCGTTTAAATAAGGATGAAATTATGGAGGTGCTCCGACTTGTCCGAAATACTGCAAACTTTCCCTATACTCAGTTCATTGTGACATACGACAAAGAGTACATTACTAAAACAATAGGCATCGGAGATGACGAAAAAGCAGAGGAGTATCTGAGAAAGATATTTAATTTGGAAATTAACCTGCCAACCTATGAAGGACAAATCCTTTGTGATGAACTTAGACGGGCACTTTTAGAAGTTTTACTTAAACTTGGATTGAGTCTTGTAGATAACCACGTAGAAGTAATTACGCACAAGTATATTGATAGCCCCACTTATCAAAAACAAACAACATTATTTCCAGCTGACAGTTTTAATGGACAAGTAGAGCCTATTCTCCACTCATCTAGAGATACAGACACCAACAGTATTGGACTTTTAATCCCCAAAATACTTCACTCGACACGAGACATTATTCGTTTTTCTAATTCATTTAAACTAAACCTGTTAGCATTGCAAAAGTCAAACCAAATTGATGATATAGACATTGTCGAGTTTATTAGTTTAGAGCTCATACGATATAGATACACAAATCTATACTATGAATTAAGGGATAATCCATTGTCATTATTATATATTAATAATGATACAAAAACGTACCAAATTAGTAAGCCTCAAAATACTGACCTAAATACAACTTCAAATAAAGTCTCATCAAAATTATCAGAATTCATTGGAGGTGGAGACTTTTAACTCGCTGAATTTCTATTGAAAAATTTATTTAGCGCAAAAGAGACAAAAAACAGTCAGCCTATATCAAATATCAGCAATTATCTCACCTACTTTGCTTATAGAATAGATAATAAAAATATGTCTAAAGCTGAGTTTAATGCGAGAGTAATTGACAGGGGCAATAATCCATTGGATGGCATTGAACAATTGTTTAAGGCTAAAAATAAAAGACAACTACAGGAAAGACTTACAGATGCACTAATAGATAGCTTTCCTACTGAAACAAAAGCGACAGATTGGAGTGATAATTATAGTCAGCTATATAAGTTTACTATGTCGATATACGAAATTATTGAAGATGCTGAGTTATCTAACGAAATAGTTCGTGCTGTTATAGAACAGTATAATCCGATACAGAATTTTCAAAAAAGTATCCACTCTATTAATTTTAATCATTATAAGTCTGTTTTAGAATTCTGGTGTTACTTTTCGAATAGAATTCCGGAAAAGAACAACTTTGAAATTTTATATTCTTTATTGGAAATACCCGCGTTTACAGCAGATATTCAATCGATCTTATCGAAAACTAAAAAACCAGTCGCGTTATCTAAATGTATTAGAGCTTTTGTTGGCAGAAGAGATGAATTTCTTAGCAACGAAAATTATTCTCATATAAATGTAGTTGATTTAGTTCAGATCCAACTTGAGCAATTAAAAAACTACATCGAATCAAAACGCAATATCAATGAAGACGCTTTGGACTTATTTGATTATGCCATATCATCAGCAAAAAAAATAAATAATGAAAAGCTGAAGACAAAGATTTCAGAACAGATGAAGATTTCTGTAGAATTATATGCTGAAAGTTATCTCAAGGATATAGTCAAGAAAAATAGTATAGATGAAATTGGTATTGGAAACAATTGGGTAAATATTTTCAATATTGAAGAGTTTGATTCATTTGTAAATGAGAGCAAACTCTCTGATTTCGAGGGAATAGATAAAGTTAGAAATGCATGGGAAATATATAAAAACAACGACTATAAACCATTTCAACCTATTGATAATTTATCTGATAATAATTTCAGCTTAGAGGTCGAAAAGCTAAAATCATTATTCGCGTTAGAAGCGAAAGTAAGTATTATTGAAAATCAATTGAAAGACACTGAAGAGAAAACTAGTAATATCTATTACAAGTTGAAACAAGAAATAGAAAACATTGGAACAGAATTGGATAATATCGACTTATACATAACCAAAACAGGGGATTTGAATAAGAGAATTGCTAATCTTGCATCAAAACTCACTGTTAAAATATCATAGTCACTCTTTTTCTATCCGAATCTTCAAACGAAAAAACATGAACCCGTTTTCCGCGACTTGGAAGTCGCGAGACCCGGCAAAGAAAGGACACAGAGAAGTTCAAATTGCTAAGAAGTTTGAAACAAAAAAAAGCAGCGCCCTACAAAATCTGAATTTGTAGGGCGCTGCTTTATATCATTTTTAGTTCCGACATCAAGGTTCAGTCACTAACGGGCGAATTTCATCCGCCCATACCTGATACCCTTTTTCCGTTGGGTGGCAAAAATCTCCAGCCATATCCTGCGGTAAGGTGCCATCGGGTGCCAGCAGCTTCGGACCAATATTTACAAAAGTGATATTATTTTCATTCGCGTATACTTCAAGCAGCTTATTAATCTCGTTAATCAGTATCCGGCGGGGATGGGTAGGACTTTGTTCGCGCGGTAGAACAGCCATAAGTACTATTTTAGCACCGGGAACTTTAGACCGAACACGTTTACAAATGGCAGCAATACCTTCCACAATCTCGGGTGCTGTATTTATTCGGGCATTAACTGTCTGGCTCGTATTATTCGTACCGATTCCAATAATTACCGTTTTAGGATGCAAGCCGTCGAGTTCACCGTGATCCAGTCGCCAAAGCACGTTTTGCGTCCTGTCCCAGCCAAAACCAAGATTCAACACACGATAGTTTCCGAATACCGAAGCCCAGGCTTTCGGGCCATTTGGCTTACGAGCTGTTCCATCCGCATACTTCAACAACGGCTCTCCACCCCAAAAATGGGTAATGGAATTGCCTATCAGAACAATTTGAGGATTGATTGAATCTTTGATGTGCAACACATCGGCATGACGAACCCACCAATCATAACTATCGTTCTCCAATTTCGAAACCGGAACAATGGCCGAATTGGAAGGGATATCCGCATCCAGCGATTTGTCGCCCATCAACTCAGAAAGTAATGGTTCCATGGCCTGAGCCCATGCTTTAGCTCCGGCAGGTGTTGGATGTAACCAATCACCCATCATACTGTGGTTAATGGAACCATCCATATTCAAAAATACGTGGTTTACATCGCAATAGAAAATATGTTTGCCATCAGCCAGTTTCGATACGATATCAGAAGCGCGTTCCAAAATCAACCGATGTGACGTGGGATTTGGACCACCGTAACATCCCGGAAAACAACGAAGCACTATGATTTTTGTATCGGGCAATTTTTCACGCAACAATTTCACAATAGCCTCGATACCTCCGGCTAACTGACCGGCAGTGTGACGGGTAGGATAATTTTTCTCATCCACATTGTTCGTTCCAATTTCTAACACCACCACTTTGGGTGATTGACCTTCCAGTTCTCCGTGTTGGATATTCCAAATTAAATTTTCTGTTCGATACGCACTTGTGCCGAGGTTCAGAGCTTTGCGCGGAGCAAAAAACTGATTCCAAACGGGTTGATATTCCGGCTTCTCAAAATTATGAGTGATGGAATTACCAATCATTATCAGGTCATATTTTTGGTTGGCTACAAGTGCTAATTTTTCTAAGTGACGCTTTTTGGCATACCCTTCAACCGGAACAGTGGCTGGATTTGGAGTCTGAATTACCGGTTCAGCCGTTGAGTTCAGGAAAGATTTCAACACGCTGGCGAGTTTTAGTTTTGCATCAAACAAATTTGTTGTTCTGGTTGAAGTATATAAACTATCACTTAATAAACTAAACGTTGAATTCCCATCGTATCCCTTCCACGTCTTCGCATATTCCTGTCCGGTATGTATCCATTCTTTATTTTCATTCGCAAAAAACGAAACGAAAAGTCGCGCAGATGGTTGGACAGGAGGCAACACCGCTGGGAAGACAGAACCCTTAGCCATCTCGTCGAGACCGGAAGGGGAAATAAGCATCAGATGAGCAGGTTGCTCATTATCGCCCAACTTTTGAGCAGTACGGGCAGCAAGATGCGCACCGGACGAGACTCCCATTATATCCAATCGTTCGGCACGTAAACCTAAAGATTTGGCATTCGCTTTCAGGAAACGGAAAGCCTGCAAAGCATCTACCAATGCCTGATTACGGATTTGCAGTCCTTCGCCGACATGATACTCAAGAACAGCTACATCGAAACCCGCAGAATTTAAAAATAATGTTGCATTTTTACCTTCGTTCTTTATTTTCAGAGTTTTGTAATCGCCACCTGTGAGCAACAAAACGGTTCCTTTGGGTGAATTTACTTTTGTCCGAACCAGGTGCATGACAGGAGCATTTAATTTGGTAATATCTCCATTGACATCAACAGAGTTGCCTTTTGATAAAACCTGCCCACTTAGGGAAACATAACGAGCAGAGGTAGTACTTCTTTGCTTTACTGCAGACTGACCATTTAACGGTAAAAACAATAAAATCCCAATTAAAAATAAAAAGAATGATTTCATAATAACTTGTTGCATGAATTAAGCTACAAAAGTATTAAAACTAAATCGATTCTACAGGTTCAGATGTATACAAGACCAGCATAATTTGATATTTAAATGAAGAAATTAGGCGCTTAGAAATGAAAATAATACATTGATGGAGATGCTTTCCTCTTTCGGTTATTTTTTGTAATTTTGCACCTCAATAAAAAAACAGAACATCAAGACAGTTAAGATGAAAAAGTTTGCTGAATATTCCAATCTGAATTTATCGGACATCAACAAGGAAATGCTTACGCAATGGAGCGAAAAAGACATTTTCCATAAAAGTATCAAAACCCGCGAAGGAAAACCATCGTTCGTTTTTTATGAAGGACCTCCTTCTGCTAACGGACTTCCCGGTATTCATCACGTAATGGGACGTACGATTAAGGATGTTTTTTGTCGGTATAAAACCATGCAGGGCTTTCAGGTAAAGCGTAAAGCCGGTTGGGATACGCACGGACTTCCCGTGGAACTTGGTGTGGAAAAAGCATTGGGAATTACCAAAGAAGACATTGGCAAAACCATCAGTGTGGACGATTACAACGCAGCTTGCCGCCACGACGTACTCAAATACACCAAAGAATGGGAAGATTTGACTACAAAAATGGGCTATTGGGTAGATATGAACGATCCGTACATCACGTATGACAATCGGTATATCGAAACACTTTGGTGGTTATTGAAACAACTGTACAACAAGAACTTACTATACAAAGGCTATACTATCCAGCCTTACTCACCTGCTGCCGGAACAGGGCTTTCCACTCACGAGTTGAATCAACCCGGCTGTTATCGCGATGTAAAAGATACTACTTGTGTGGCGCAGTTCAAATTGAAAAACGAGGAGAACACCTTCTTTTTAGCATGGACCACCACGCCCTGGACTTTGCCTTCAAACACAGCATTGTGCGTTGGTCCGGCTATCGATTATGTAACTGTAAAAACAACAAATCCATATACCAAAGAAGCTTGTAACTTGATTTTAGCCGAAAATCTGCTTGCTGCAGTAATGGGCAAAAATGAATATGAGATTCTGGATCGCAAAAAAGGTTCTGAACTGGCCGGCACTGAATACGAGCAACTGATCCCCTGGATTAACCCCGGAGAAGGAGCTTTCCGTGTTATCACCGGCGATTTTGTAACCACCGAAGACGGTACCGGAATTGTGCACATCGCTCCTACCTTTGGTGCGGACGATGATCGTGTGGCTAAGCAAAACGGAGTTCCGCCAATGTTGTTGATCGACAAAGACGGCAACCGCCAACCAATGGTCGACAGAACGGGTAAATTCTTTAAAATTGAAGATTTGAGTGTTGAGTTCGTCGCCTCAAATGTAAACACTGAGTTATACTCCGAATATGCCGGAAGGTACGTGAAAAATGCTTACGACAACAGCCTGACTGAAGATGACGCAACCCTGGATGTGGATCTTTGTGTGATGCTAAAACAACAAGGTTTGGCTTTCAAAATAGAGAAACATACACACAGCTATCCACATTGCTGGCGAACCGACAAACCTGTACTGTATTATCCATTAGACAGTTGGTTTGTAAAAACAACCGCTTGTCGTGAGGAAATGATGTCGTTGAATGAAACCATCAACTGGAAACCCGCCTCCACCGGAACAGGTCGTTTTGGTAAATGGTTGGAAAACCTGCAAGACTGGAACTTAAGTCGCAGCCGTTATTGGGGAACACCGCTTCCTATCTGGCGCAGCGAAGATGGCACTGAAGAAATCTGCATTGGCTCGGTAGAAGAATTGATTTCGGAAATCGAAAAGTCCATCGCTGCCGGATTTATGACCGAAAATCCATACAAAAACTTCAAGGTTGGTGAATATACTGCAGATAATTACGCGGTAAAAAATATAGATTTACATCGTCCATACGTGGATGGAATCGTCCTTGTTTCGGCAAGTGGCAAACCTATGAAACGTGAGCTTGATCTGATCGACGTTTGGTTCGATTCGGGCGCTATGCCGTATGCGCAGTTGCATTATCCGTTCGAAAACAAAGAGTTGATTGACAATCACACTAACTTCCCTGCCGACTTTATTTCGGAAGGTGTTGACCAGACAAGAGGTTGGTTCTTTACACTTCACGCTATCAGCACCATGGTTCGTGGTTCGGTGGCTTTCAAAAGTGTAATTTCTAATGGGTTAGTATTGGACAAAAACGGCAATAAAATGTCGAAACGTCTGGGCAATGGTGTTGATCCGTTTTCTACTATTGAGAAATTTGGCTCCGACCCTTTGCGTTGGTACATGATGACCAATGCTTCACCATGGGACAATCTGAAATTTGATGTGGAAGGCATCGATGAAGTACGCCGCAAATTCTTCGGAACACTTTATAATACTTACTCGTTCTTCTCGCTTTACGCCAATGTTGATAAATTCAACTATTCCGAAGCGGAAGTTCCAATGGAAAAACGCCCTGAAATTGATCGTTGGATCATTTCATTGCTGAACACCTTGGTAAAAGAAGTTACCGAATATTACGAAACCTATGAGCCAACCCGTGCAGGTCGTGCTATTTCCGACTTTGTGGGTGAAAACCTGAGCAACTGGTACGTACGGTTAAACCGCAAACGTTACTGGGGTGGTGAATACGACGAAGATAAAATCTCGGCATACCAAACACTTTACACCTGTCTGGAAACGGTTGCACACTTAATGGCTCCTATCGCGCCCTTCTTTGCCGACCGTTTATTCCTCGATTTAAACGCTGTAACCGGAAAAGACAAGAGCGAGTCGGTTCACTTAGCTAAGTTCCCAACATTCAACGAAGCGCTGATTGACAGTAATCTGGAAGCATGCATGCAGTTAGCACAGCAAACTTCGTCGTTGATATTAGCACTTCGTCGTAAAGCCGACAAGAAAGTGCGTCAACCGCTATCGAAAGCAGTTGTTCCGGCGCAAGATGAAACATCATACAAACAATTGCTTTATATTGCCGATTTAGTAAAAGCAGAAGTGAATATCAAGGAATTGGAAATTATTCCGGCCGATGCAGATATGGACAATCTGGTAAAGAAAATCAAACCAAATTTCAAGACATTAGGCAAAAAATACGGCAAGCAAATGAAGGAAATTGCCCAGGCAATGACTGGTTTCGGCAAAGCCGAGATTGTAGAAATTGAGCGTGAAGGTCGATACCTGCTTGCTTTACCAACAGGCGACGTAAAATTGGAACTTGAAGATGTCGAAATCATTACTGAAGATATGCCGGGTTGGTTAGTAGCCAACGAAGGTAAACTTACTGTTGCGCTGGACATTACCGTTACCGACGAATTATTGCGCGAAGGAATTGCCCGTGAACTGGTAAATCGTATTCAGAATATCCGTAAATCGAAAGGCTACGAAATTGTCGATAAAATCGTCGTGGAAATTGAAAGTCGCGAAGAAATAGCAGAAGCGGTGAAAGAATATGCCAATTATATTGCCTCTCAAACATTAGCAAATTCTGTCGTTTTAGTTGATAGCCTAACTAATGCCACAGAACTTGAGTTTGAAGATTATGTAGTGAAGATTGATATTAAGAAAGTATAGTTCATTTCGGGAGCTAAAGCCTGACATGTAAGTGTCTTGTTTACCCATAATTACTTTTCAAATAACTTAAATATAATTGCCAAAATAATTGTACAACTGAAACAAATTTCATATTTTCGCACTCGGAATGGAAATAGGGGAAAAGTTCCGGTTTACACATTGAATTTTCAATTAATCGTTTAATAAATTACATCATGACCGAAAAAACAAGATATACTGATGCTGAGCTAGATGAGTTTCGCGCGCTTATTAAAGAAAAGCTTGATAAGGCTCAAAAGGAATATGAAGAATTGCGCAATGCTATTTCGAATTTAGACGGGAATGATGTCATGGACACTTCGCCTACTTTCAAAGTACTTGAAGAAGGTGCAGCCACTTTGTCGAAAGAAGAAGCCGGAAGACTTGCTCAACGTCAAATGAAGTTTATTCAACACTTGCAATCTGCAATGATTCGTATTGAAAATAAAACCTATGGCATTTGTCGCGAAACAGGTAAACTAATACCGAAAGAGCGTCTACGTGCCGTTCCTCATGCAACATTGAGCATTGAAGCAAAAAACGATCAAAAATAATCAAATTCCATAAACGAAATTCGGCAACATGGCAAACTCTGTCCGTTGCCGAATTTGTTGTTTTATTAAAACTCAGGCGTAAAAAGACTGCCAAACACATTCATTATGAATTGTGAATTATCAACTATTAATTAATTCCATGTCTATCACAAAAAAATCCATACTTCTTATTTTTCTCGTATTGTTCATCGATCAGGCGTCGAAAATATATGTCAAACTAAATTTCACTCTGGGCGAAAGTGTAGACGTTTTCGGGTGGTTTAAAATCCTCTTTATCGAAAACAATGGAATGGCTTTTGGCATGGAAATCATTGGAAAACTGTTTCTTACGCTTTTCAGAATTGTAGCTGTAGTTGCATTAGTCTTTTACATCCGTAATCTGATAAAAAAACAAGTGCGCACGGCATACATCCTCACTATCTCATTGGTTTTAGCGGGGGCAGCCGGCAATATCATCGACTCTGTGTTTTACGGCATATTTTTCAGTGCCAGCGAATACATGGGTCCGATAGCTTCGTTTTTACCATCCGGCGGTGGTTATGAGACCCTCTTTCACGGCAAAGTAGTGGATATGCTTTATTTCCCTATCATCAAAAGCGACAGCGGTCAAACGATTTTCTTTAGTCCTATATTCAACGTGGCCGATTCGGCAATAAGCGTGGCAGTGGCTTTGATTCTTATTTTCTTTCGCAAAGAGTTGAACGAAAGTCTTGAAACTAAAAAAGAGCAAGATGTGGAACCTACGAATTAAATTTTTCAGTCAATTTGCTGTTATTGTCAGCCTTCTTTTGGTTTTAGCAGCTTGTAGTAATCGCCCAAAAGGTGTGTTAAATCAGGAAGACATGGCTAACATTCTTACTGATATGCACAAATTAGACGGTGCACTTGTCGAGCGTGGAATAATGTTTTCGAACGACAGTACAAAGATGAAATACTACAATTTCGTTTTCGCAAAATACAGGATCTCAAAAGCCAACTTTGATTCGTCATTGGTATGGTACACGAAGAATCCGCAAGAATTCAACAACATTTACAACAAGGTTCTTATAAATCTCACTTCACTGGAAAAGGATGTAAAATCAGGTAAGTACCATTTTATAGATTCTGTAGAACTTGCAAAAGTGAAAAGTGAAATCTGGAAAAAACGAACCAAATATGCACTAACCAAAGACTCTACCCGCACCAGATTAGACTTTGAAGTGGTTGATCCCAGCTTACTTTACGGCGACGTATTTGTTCTCCGCTTTCTGTTACGAATTGCACCTGAGGACTCGTGTACAAAACAACATATCGCCCTACGTTTAAATTATCAAAACGGGAAAGTGGACAGTGCGTTTGCAGTGGCTCATCATGACAGCCTGTTGCGCCGATACACCATAAAACTACCAGCAACAAGGAAACTTAAAATAAAATCCATATCCGGCGAATTACTTGGCAGTAAGATCTATAAAGGCAAACTACACGCCACATTGGATAGCATATCATTGATTCGGAAGTTCAATCCCACTCATCAGGACAGCCTTCGAAAACTGGTACAGAAACTGGAACCAAAAAGTAAGATTATTCCCAAAAAAGTAAAGCCGGTTCCTCCGCAACAAATCAAAAAAGTCATGCAAAAACCGCAGCCAACACTTAAATAATGAAACGAGTTGGGAGTCAACTTTGCTTCTGCTCACCGGAGATTATTCTTCGTCGAATGGCCGTGGAGCAAAATGGTGAGAATGTAATTACGCGCATCTTTAGTCTAGATGATGGTATCGTAGAGTCTGCCAACACCTTGTTTTTCGACGGGATTCTGTCTGCAGAAATCGTATCAGTCAAACAATCCGGGGCAAACCAACTCAGCAAGAAGCTGATTGATGACTATCAATATATCGACGTCTCGGAGAAACTGCCCACAAAAGCAATAATTCGGGAATCAAAACCACTGCTATTGGATTTTGGAACAGACTCACTAGTACATACCAATAAGTTATTAACTCAACTTGCTCCTGCGCTTAGCTCATTTTCAATCTTTGAAATTATTGCAGCTTGTACCTTTTATCCCGCTTTGGCAATGAACAAAACCGGTAATCTATGCGAGGACCGCACCACCCGATTACTCCTTTGGGAAAACGTAGATTTATTGAATAAAAAAATCTCGGCCCTAACCCGTATCAGGGAAATGGAGTAAATTCTAATCCAAACAGATTCGCTTGTACATAAAAAAAATAGATTCAGCCCTGTAGTTCTATTAAAAATACCTCTTAAAATTCATCGACTGTACTCACAGTAACAATGATGTGCTCGCAAGTTTGAAAAAAAAATTGTACTTTTGCACCCAACTAAAAATTAAAAATTCTGTTTACATTTGACGCTTTGAAATAGTCAACTGTCAACCGCCAATTATCAACTATACATGAGTGTTGTAGAAAAAATAAAAAGTGCCAAATCAACGGCTTTCTCATTCGAATTATTACCTCCATTAAAAGGGAATGGTATTGAAACAGTTTACAGAACTATTGATACCTTGCGCGAATTCGACCCTAAATATATTAATATTACTACACACCGTAGCGAGTTGGTATTCAAAGAAAATGCACCGGGACAATTTGTACAGGTGGCTGAACGCCATCGCCCAGGAACGGTAGCCATTGCTGCAGCCATTCAAAATAAATATAAGATTGCAGTTGTTCCGCACATTATTTGCAGCGGATTTACACGCGAAGAAACCGAATATGCTCTGATTGACCTTCAGTTTTTGGGAATAACCGATTTACTATTGTTGCGTGGCGACAAGGCTAAACACGAACGTGACTTCTCTCCTACCGGACATCGCAATGCCACTGAACTTCAGGAGCAGGTAAACAATTTGAATCAGGGTTTGTTTTTAGATGGATCGAAAATGAAATCGCCTATCGCTCCATTTTCATACGGAATGGCTTGCTACCCTGAAAAACATGAGGAAGCACCCAATCTGGATTCGGACCTGTTCTATGCAAAACAAAAGGTAGACGGCGGTGCTGAATATTTGGTAACGCAGATGTTTTTCGACAACCAAAAATATTACGAATTTGTGGAGAAATGTCGGGCTATTGGTATAACCGTCCCTATCATTCCGGGAATCAAACCAATAACGCTTAAAAATCAATTAACCGTTTTGCCGAAGATTTTCCATACAGACATTCCTGAACCATTTGCCACTGAGTTACGCAATTGCAAAACAGATGCGGATGCAGTGGAAGTAGGAATTGAATGGTGTACGCAGCAAGCTAATGATTTAAAAAATCATGGCGTACCAAGTATCCATTTTTATAGCATGATGGCTACTCAAAGTGTAAAACGAGTTGCCAAAGCAGTATTCTAAAACAACGCTTCGTTCCCATAAAGAAGGAGCGATCATACAATTAACATTTAAAATTACTCTCTATTTTCTGTCGGTTGACAGAAAATAGAGTTATTTCATTAAACTATGTTGAGTTTCCTGTTCTTCATAATCATTTTCGTTTTAGTCTTCGGATTAGTTATCATTCTTTCCGTACTGGGATTTATACGCTCGATTTTCGGTTCTATTTTCGGCTTTGGAAGACGCAAAACTCCAACGCAAGACCAACAGCGACAAGACTTTGAGCAACCTGCCCCCAAACAAAAAATCTTTACCGAGAAGGAAGGTGAATACGTTGACTACGAGGAGGTGGAGTAATTAATGTGGTGATGTTATGATGTGGCGATGAGGTAATAATAATTGACCGATCTAAAATTACTAATTCATTAGTCAACCTTAATTAATCAATAACAAAACTAACTTCCTTGAAATAGAAACTTCTGTATTCCCCTTCGGAGGTTTCAAGTTCCAGCCTTCCGTCAGGATGAACGGCAAAAATCCGTGCCTGAAATAATTCTCCATCCGCTTTGAAAGCATGAAAGCCATCTTTCATGAAAAGCATATTGGCATATTCTACCTGTAGCTTTTCGACATCCAGGTGGCTATATACGTCCATTATATTTTGGCAAATCATTTCCATCAAACGATTTCGATCCATTTGTTTACCAGTAATCTGACACAGAGAAACGGGATTGGGAGCATTACTTACAAATTCTGTCTGATTCACGTTTAGTCCTATGCCTACCACGGAAAACTTGATTTGTCGACCCTGCAATGAGTTCTCAATAAGTATTCCGGCCAGCTTCTTATCCTTCCAGTAAATATCATTGGGCCACTTCACCGTAATATCTTCAACGTACTCATCAAGGGCTTTTTTGATGCCGACACTCACCAACTGCGAAATCAGAAACTGTTGATCAGGTCTGATTTTCTGAGGAAAAAGGGCTATGCTGAAAAGCAAGTTTTTACCCGGTTCCGATTCCCACGAATTCCCAATCTGTCCTTTACCTGACGTTTGAAAGTCGGTACGCACCACAAAACCATCGGGCAAAGCATTCTCCCGCAACATCTTCCACAGCAATTCATTAGTAGAAGCTGTTTCTTGTATAAAAAAACTATTTTCCATCGACACAGATTGTAAAATGCATTCCTATTTAACGCCCGCAGATAATTGCAACAAAAACTCTTCCATCTTCTTTGTTACCGCTTTCGAACTACCATTCGGATTATTTATCAACAAAGCAAAAACGAGTTGTTGACGGTTGGTATCAATATATCCCGCATAACTCTTCACACGTGAAATGGTGCCGCTTTTGGCATGCACTTTACCTTGCAACGGAGTTTTCAGGAGGAAGGATTTCAGAGTCCCATTCTCGCCGGCAACAGGTAGTGAACGGAAGAAAATATCTTTATTCACGCTTTTAGTTTGCATATAGCTTAACAGCTCTACAAAAAACTGAGCAGAAACAGCATCAGAGGGCGACAAACCTGAGCCATCGTACATAAACAGCTGGTCGACTGATAATCCTTTCGACTTCCAAAATGATTTTATAACCTGAACTGCTTCGGTATTTGTGGCAACAGCTTTATTTTGCAACGCCAGGTATTTAAAAACATTTTCGGCAAAGAAATTATTGCTGTGCACATTTGTTTCGGTAATAATTTCGCCTAATGACGGAGAAACCTGTGTATAAATTGTTGTTCGTTCGGAAGCACTCCCAACAATATCGGTTGGAAGATCACGTACTGCAACTCCATTTTGAACAAGACGGTTGGTAAAATGCTGCGCTAATAACAGTGCCGGGTTCGGAATATCTCCTTTTGTAACAAACTCAGCCCGGTTTGCAGGAATTTCGCCCGTAACGGTACGATAATCAGAATGAGGAGCACCGTAAAAATAAGCACTATCAATAGAAATAGTACTACTAACCAATCGATTATCAATCTTCAGATTCGCTATTTCCGGAACAACGCGAAGGACAGTGGGCGTAGTGCCCACACTTCCTGAACGCAGTACCAAACGATAAGTGTTATCGAGGTATGAAATACCATAAATGCCTGCTGCATAATAATTGCCCATATCTTCCCATGTCCACTTTGGATTCACACCCTCGTCGTCGAACAAGCCAGCATCAGCTATTATGCGGCCGTTTATCTTTCTAATTCCACGATTTTTTATCGCTTCTACCCATTTGACAAGAAAAGTGGTATCGCCCAATTTTTCAGAGCCCAATGTAGGATCGCCACCACCACGAATATATAAATTACCATTCAACACGCCGTCGGCACTCAATGAGCCATCCAGTTCCAATTTGGTTTGAAACTGAAAGTCAGCTCCCAGCAATTCCAAAGCGGTGGCAGTTGTTACCAATTTCATAGTGGAAGCCGGAACAATACTATTTTTAGAATGATATTCGCAAACAGTGGCATTAGTTGTTGTGTTTTTTACCAACAAACTAATATTCGCATTTTGCAAAAGACTGTTATTCAACAATCCATCCAATGGTTCCTTGGCAATTGCAAAGGTTGAGAACAGCAACAAAGATATAATGAAGGTTTGTTTTTTCATCATGATAATACGGTTTAGAATTACCTGCAAAAGTAAAGAGAAAAAGTGTATCGGCTGCCATTCTGCAGGAAATATGACCAAATTTATTGATTAAATGCTAAACAACACAATGTCATTCAGCAAAAAAAAGCTGCAACCCCGTAAAGGATTGCAGCTTTTATATTTAATTGTCAATTTTCAACTGTCAACTCAATTAAGCCTGAGGTTTATCTTCACGAGGAGGACGTGGCATCAATGCTTTGCGTGACAATTTGAATTTACCTGTTTTTTGATCAACTTCCAGTAATTTCACATCAATCATATCGCCTTCTTTGATACCCGCTTGTTCCATTGTTTCAATGCGTTTCCAATCGATTTCAGAGATATGCAACAAACCTTCTTTGCCCGGCATAAATTCAACAAATGCACCGTAAGGCATTACCGATTTTACTTTTGCAGGATAAGTTTCACCAATTTCAGGAATTGCGACGATACCTTTGATTTTGTACAATGCAGCGTCGATAGCAGCTTTGTTGTTAGCAGCAATTTCCACACGACCTTGATCTCCGATTTCTTCTACTGTAATAGTAGCACCGGTTTCAGCTTGCATGTTTTGAATGATTTTTCCACCAGGTCCGATGATAGCACCAATCGATTCTTTAGGAATAAACATCACCACAATACGAGGTGCGTTTGGTTTCATGTCTTCGCGTGGCGCAGCCAATGTTTCCTGGATTTTGCCTAAGATATGCATACGACCTGCTTTAGCCTGATTCAAAGCTGTTTCAAGAATTTCGTACGAAAGTCCGTCAACTTTGATATCCATTTGAGTAGCAGTGATACCATCTTTAGTACCGGTTACCTTGAAGTCCATATCGCCTAAGTGATCTTCATCACCCAAGATATCCGAAAGAACTGCAAAGTTTTTACCTTTATTTTCAGAGATCAATCCCATTGCGATACCCGAAACCGGTTTAGCAATTTGTACACCTGCATCCATCAACGCCAATGTTCCGGCACAAACCGTAGCCATTGAAGAAGAACCGTTCGATTCCAAAATATCAGAAACCACACGTACAACGTAAGGATAGTTAGCAGGGATCATATTTTTCAATGCACGTAATGCAAGGTTACCGTGACCTACTTCGCGACGACCTACACCGCGGGAAGCTTTTGCCTCACCTGTAGAGAATGGTGGGAAGTTATAGTGCAACAAGAAACGTTCTTTGCCTTTAAAAAGAGCATCATCAACCAATTTCTCATCCATTTTTGTACCTAAGGTAACAGTAGTCAACGATTGAGTTTCACCGCGAGTAAACACAGCCGAACCATGAGCTCCCGGAAGATAATCAACTTCTGACCAGATAGGACGAATTTCAGTTGTTTTACGACCATCCAAGCGTTTACCTTCATCCAAAATAGAACGACGCATAGCTTCTTTTTCTACTTCGTGATAGTATTTACCGATAAGACCTTTTTTAGCTGTTGCCTCTTCAGGTTCCAATGCAGCAACATATTCTTCTTTGATAGCTTTGAAGTTCGCCACGCGTGAGTGCTTGTCGGTGTTGCAAGAAGCAGCCACAGTATACACTTTATCATACGTTTTAGCCCAAATATCTTTTTTCAGATCTTCGTCGTTTTCTTCGTGGCAATAAGTTCGTTTTACAGTTTTACCAACTGCTTCCATCAACTCAATTTGCACCTGGCAATGAACTTTGATAGCTTCGTGAGCCACTTTCATTGCTTCCAACAAAACTTCTTCACTTACTTCTTTCATTTCGCCTTCAACCATCATAATGTTGTCGATAGTTGCAGCCACCATAATTTCTAGATCGGCAGTAGCTAATTGAGCAAAAGTAGGATTGATAACGAATTGTCCGTCAATACGGGCAACACGACATTCAGAGATAGGACCATTGAAAGGAACATCCGACACAGCTAAAGCAGCCGAAGCAGCTAAACCGGCCAATGCATCAGGCATATCTTCGCCATCAGACGAAACCAGCATTACATTTACAAAAGTTTCAGCATGAAAATCATCAGGAAACAAAGGGCGTAAAGCACGGTCGACAAGACGAGACACTAAAATTTCATAATCAGAAGCACGACCTTCACGTTTCAGGAAACCTCCCGGATAACGACCAAAGGAAGCGTATTTTTCTTTATAATCCACTGAAAGTGGCATAAAATCGGTTCCCGGAACAGCATCTTGTGCCGAACAAACGGTAGCCAATAACATGGTATCACCCATGCGAACCATTACAGAACCATCGGCTTGTTTAGCCAATTTACCTGTTTCGATAGAAATGGTACGTCCATCACCCAATGTGATAGTTTTTGTAACTACATTCATAAAATTACATTTTTCTTTTTTTAAACATCAAATTTCGCGCGCAAAGATACGATATTATTCGCAAATTTCGTACAGTTGAGGAGTAAAATAGTGATTTTTTGAGGATTGAAGCAAGCTCAAAGAAATAAAAAAAAGTCTGAGAGATAAAAGAAACAGGTCAAAAAGAACTTTCATTCATTTTGACCTGTGAATAGATTGCCTCGATTTATTTTGTCAAACTAAAAACTATCGGTAAAGTATATTTTACAGCCACATTAACCCCATTCTGTTTTCCCGGAATCCACTTTGGCATATTTTTTACTACCCGAATGGCCTCCTTATCAATTGCAGGACTTACACTTCTAAGAACTACAACATCCTTGACACTACCATCGGCTGCAACAACGAATCCCAGAATCACCTTTCCTTGAATCCCACTTAACTGATCTACTTCCGGATACTTAATATTATTCGATAGATAAGCCATCAATGCACTATCTCCTCCGGGGAATGATGGCATCTGCTCAATAACATCCCATATTTTTTCTTCTGACACCTCTGTAACTACACATTTTACATCTGCAATATCCACCGTGCCATTTGACACCCCTTTTACATCAGCAACTGAAATTGAAACATTTTTAGTTGTATACCCATCTTGGCTAGCATTACCAATTGCGGAATTTGAAACTCCTTGCGGTAGAGGAAGGGCTTGCTTTACGACTACTCGTTTACCATCTTTATCCACTATGAATTTTTCATCAATGGAAATAAAAGATGTAAATTGCGTCATCAAACTATATTTTAAACCGAGTTGGGTGATTTCATTTTTTATAAAGTCATCGATTGAATGCCGGTAAGCGTTATTGTTTAGCGAATAATAATCTAACATTTTTATTCGCTCACGAGCCCAAAGATACCTGATTGCTGAATAGTCAGCCTTAGGCTTCACCGCAGACAAATCGAACGACTGTGAATATGGCTGACGGCCCGTTTTTCCTGAAACTGTTACAACTGCATTCCGACTACCTTTATATTTACCAAAAATCAAAATGGGGCGTTGAGCCAACACATCCGACACACTGAGAGGTTCTATATCATAAGCTTGAAATGCGCCATAATCGACCTTTATCTGAGTTAGCACAGGAGTACTTATATAAGTTTTAAATTTCTCAGCCTGCATTGAAGCCGTTTCGGCGTTCGTCACAATCATCGGTTCACCATTACCCATAAATGCCAATCCTTCTAACAAATAACGATTTACCGATGAGCCAATTCCAAAACAGAAGAAATTACCATTATTGTTATTATTACGAACTAACTCAAATGCCTCCTTCTCAACATCTACAAATCCATCTGTGATAAGCACAAACGAACGAGAGGTTCCAAGATCTTGACGAGGAATTTCATTTGCCTTTTTTAATGCTGTAAGCAATTCAGTTCCACCACCACCTTGCTGATTTTCAATTAACTTAATAGCCCTGTCTACATTCATTTGATTGGCATCTACCGACACATCGTTCAACAACCCTGCATATCCGGCAAAAAGAACAATATTAAACTTATCGGTTGGTTTCAGACTTAATATCAAATTTTTCAATAGCATTTTTGATATGCTAAGCGGAAAACCTCTCATTGAACCCGACACATCGACTATAAAAATATATTCCCTCGGTGGAATTTCGGATTCCTCCACTCTTACGGGTGGCTGAACCATCATTGTAAAAAAGTTTTCATCCCCGTTTTCATAAAGCATCACGCCCGATTCAATTTTATTCCCCTGCAATGAATAATCAATAATCACATCTCGATTACCCCCGAATGTTTCAATAGGATTTAAATGTAAAACAGAGATAGTTGGCTTAAGCGATGTTATATCCATTTTATGTGTATCACAACTCACATCTTGAATTGGAACACTCGAATTAATTTTCGCATTAAACACAAACTTATAAGCAGGCAATTCTCCTTCTTTTGTGTAAGGATTATTTACAAAACTGTTATTGCCTATCGCCTCATTATCAGATCTATTTGAGTAGCGAGGACCAACTACAGTAGGATATACAAAAGAGTAAACACCATTCTCAGGGACGAGCAACTCAGTATATTTCAATTCTACGACAATAGTATCTTTTACTGAGATATTAGCCACATTCATCGTAAAAACATTCGGCCTGCTCTGCTCTAGCAATGAGACTCTTTTACCTTGAGTCTTGGCTACTTCATAATCTTTACGAGCTTTATCCTTTTCGCTTATCTTGGCTACAATGATTCTGTTTCCAATGGTCATTTTCATAGAGTAAACCGCTGCTTTTGTAGATAATGGAAAAGTATAAATAGCCTCTAAAGTATTCTTTCCAGTATTAATATATTTCTGCTTTATAGTAACATCGGCTACCACGCCCACAATATTCACATCGGCTGAAGTTTCTTTCAACGGTAGCATATCCGTTTCGGGATGACTACTGATCACTACAAAATAGGGCGAGAGGGTCTTTGCACCCGACTCTTTACCATTGAATTCATCACCAATTGGAGTTCTGGCAAACACTGAACTATTAGAAGGAATAAGAAAAACACTGAGAAACAATACAAATTGAAACACATGAGTAATAAATGGTAATTTTTTCATGGCAATGAGTTTAAATCAGAATAATAACACATTAAAAACAATTTGCAATAATAACAATTTAATTAATATAAATTGTTATTATTTGGAAGAATTTACAAAAAAAAATCAACTTCTCATAAACCCACTCATTAGCTGTGATACTCCACCTCTTTTAAAAGTTCCTTTAAAACTAAAGAACTGAAAAAATACGAGTAAAGATATTATCAAAGTTGTACATCCACTGTCATTCTGTCACGCAAAACTCATTGGCATTTTTTTTGACTAAAGAACAATCTGTAAAACTAATATACACCCGATATACATCGGGATAACCAATAAATTTTAAACGAAAAATGGCAAAAGGAAACATTGGGGTTACCAGTGATAACATTTTCCCCGTTATCAAGAAATTTTTGTACAGCGATCACGAAATCTTCTTACGTGAATTAGTATCGAATGCAGTGGATGCCACTCAGAAGTTGAAAACATTAGCTGCTGTTGGCGAATACAAAGGCGAACTGGGCGACTTAACCGTACGTGTATCAGTCAACAAAGACAAAGGTACGCTTACCATTTCCGATCGTGGTATTGGTATGACGGCCGAAGAAATTGAAAAGTACATCAACCAAATTGCATTCTCGGGTGCCGAGGAGTTTTTGGAAAAATACAAAAATGACGCTCAAGCCATTATCGGGCATTTCGGACTTGGTTTCTACTCATCATTTATGGTATCCAAACAAGTAGAAATCTTTACACAATCACACAAAGAAGGCACCACCGCTCAACACTGGGCATGCGATGGAAGTCCAGTTTACGAACTCGAAGACACCATCAAAGCCGAACGTGGAACAGACATCGTATTGCATATCGACGATGAAAATCAAGACTTCCTCGAAGAATCAAAAATCCAGGGTTTATTGACCAAATATTGCAAATTCCTTCCTATCGAAATTGCTTTTGGCAAAAAAAAAGAATGGAAAGATGGCAAAAATGTGGAGACCGAAGAAGACAACATCATCAACAACACCAACCCGGCCTGGACACGCAAACCTGCCGATTTGACAGATGAAGACTACAACAACTTCTACCACGAACTAAACCCAATGGGCGAAGATCCATTGTTCCACATTCACCTTAATGTCGACTATCCGTTTAACCTCACCGGTATTCTTTATTTCCCAAAAATCAAGAATAATATCGACATGCAACGCAATAAAATTCAATTGTATTGCAACCAGGTATATGTTACCGATCACGTAGAAAACATTGTACCCGAATACCTCACATTGTTACACGGAGTAATCGACTCACCGGATATCCCGTTGAACGTTTCGCGCAGTTACCTGCAAAGTGATGGCAACGTAAAGAAAATTTCAAGTCACATTACCAAAAAAGTAGCCGACCGCCTGAACGAAATCTTCAAAGCCGATCGTACTGCTTTTGAAGAGAAGTGGGATAACCTCAAACTGTTTATCCAATACGGAATGTTGAGCGACGAGAAATTCTACGAACGAGGCGAAAAATTTGCGTTGCTTAAAAATGTCGACAGCAAATACTTCACTTTCGAAGAATACAAAACCCTGGTGGATGAAAACCAAAAAGACAAGAACGGCGACGTTATCTACCTTTACACCAACAACACCGACGAACAATTCAGTTACATTGAACACGCCAAAGAAAAAGGCTACGATGTATTGTTGATGGACGGACAATTGGACGTACACGTAGTAAGTCAGTTGGAACAAAAATTCGAGAAAACACGCTTCGTACGTGTGGATAGCGACGTGATTGCCAAAATCATTCAAAAAGACGATGTGGCACAAGTAGCACTTAGCAACGATCAACGCAATGCATTGGTTACGGTTTTCGAATCACAAATTCCGGCTATCGAAAAAACCAACTTCATTGTTACTTTCGAACAATTGGCACCAAGCACCAATCCTGTTTTCGTTACACAAAACGAGTTTATGCGCCGTATGAAAGAAATGTCGGCACTGCAAGGTGGTGGTGGCATGATGAATTTCTACGGAGAAATGCCTGACAGTTATAATTTAGTGGTCAACACTGCTCATCCATTGGTAGAAAAACTGTTGAAAGACGAAGAAGACGCTTGCAACGTAAGCATCGCTCCTATTGCCGCAGAAATTAACGAAGCAGAGAGCAAACGCACTCAACTAAAAGATAGTCACAAAGACAAAAAAGACGAAGAAATTCCAACTGCTGAAAAAGCTGAATTGGAAGATTTGCAAAAACAAATCGATCAACTGACCGATAACAAAAAAGCAATTCTAAAATCGTTTGCAGCCGACAACAAACAAGTTCGTCAACTTATCGACTTGGCACTGCTAGCCAACAACATGCTTAAAGGCGAGGCATTGGCTAAATTCGTAAAACGAAGCGTGGAACTTTTATAATGTAAAACTAAAACTACGTCATTCATAATTGCTGGCGATAAGACCTTGAGTCCTATCGCCAGTTTTTTTTTACATCACTACCTATAGCAGTATTTCAACACAGTTACCATTTTTGAATAATTACTGCAAAATTATGTCATATTGAAACTTATTTCGCCAAATGCATTAAACTTTGAAACAAAATCCCTATTTTTGTGCCATTCATTTACAGAAACACAAAACATCATCCCTTGGAATTAGCAAAATCTCCTTCCGAATGCAAAAGCAAAGAGGAAATCCGCGCACAAATTGACAGCATCGACAAAGAAATCATTTCTCTTTTCGGATTACGATTTCAATACGTTAGCGAAATTGTAAAATACAAGACCGATATAGAGAGCGTAGTTGCGCAGGATCGCAAAGACCATGTGATTAAACAACGAGGCGAATGGGCCAAAACACACGGTTTGGACAAGGACACTTTTGAGCAAATATATCGCTTCTTAGTCGATCACAATATCGGAAAAGAGATAGAAATTCTTGAAAAAAGACCCCAAACCCCTGAAGGGGCTTAAAGAGTCGAAACAACAACAAACAAATAATTAATCAAATAACAACTAATCAAAAAGCCCCCTTCAGGGGGTTGGGGGTCATAAACATGTACAAACAAGACATCAAAGTAATGGACTGCACCGTGCGCGACGGTGGATTAATGAATAAATGGCAATTTAGCGACGAATTCGTGAAAGGCGTGTACAATGCTTGCGTCGAAGCCGGCATCGACTATATGGAAATAGGTTACCTGAGCAGCGAAAAAGCTTTTAGTCGCGCCGAAATGGGGCCGTGGAAATTCTGCCATCAAAAAGACCTTGAACGCATCGTTGGCAAAAACGAAACCAGCCTAAAGCTTTCGGCCATGGCTGATATTGGTCGCATCGAACTGGATGATATACCCATGGCAGCGGATAGCGCTTTGGACATGATTCGAGTAGCGTGCTACGTTCATCAGGTCGACAAAGCCATTGCATTGGCACACCATTGCATGGACAAAGGCTACGAAACCTGCATCAATTTAATGGCCGTTTCAACGGTTGGCGAACTGGAACTCGACGAAGCATTGAAAGACATTGCTCAATCGCGAGTAAAAGTATTTTATGCCGTTGATAGCTTTGGAAGCATGTACGTAGAATCAGTTCAGCATTTGGTACGCAAGTACACTGCCGCTCTACCCGGTAAAGAAATTGGCATCCATGCGCACAACAATATGCAACTAGCCATGTCAAATACGATTACAGCTCTTATGGAAGGTTGCACCATGCTGGATGCAACCTTAATGGGACTTGGACGCGGTGCCGGAAACTGCCCGATTGAAATTCTGATTGCCTTCCTCAAAAACCCAAAATATCGCCTATTGCCATTGCTACAGGTTATTCAGGATTATATTCATCCAATGCAAAAAGAAATCGACTGGGGATACCACATTCCTTACCTCATTTCGGGCGCATTAAACGCACATCCCCGCAAAAGCATGGAATGGATGGATTCTGACAAGAAAAACGATTTCGTGACATTTATGAAAGAAATGCACGACAACGAAGTATTGGAATAGATTCCAGATTTAATCTAAGAGAAGAAGAAATCACACATCAAAATCTCTGCCTCGAACAGCCTTTCGTCTCATTTGACGGAGGGCTGTTCTTTTTATTTTATCTCTTCAACACATTTAAATTTGTAGCTATAACGCATTAAAACAATTTTAAAACATACAGCCAACAAACCATAATTTTCTCCTGTTTTATAGCTCTTAAGTCAATTATTTATCGTATATTTGTCTGTTTTTTTGGATAGAATGCTTTATATCAAAACGAAACAATAAACGATCACTAAACACCTGTATTTAAATAACTTAAAATAAAAATGAGCGAAGAAGAAAAAGCGAGAGCTACTGCAAGTGCCGATTATGGTGCAAGTAGTATTCAGGTACTGGAAGGCTTGGAAGCAGTGCGCAAACGCCCTGCGATGTACATTGGCGATATTGGTATAAAAGGATTGCACCACTTGGTATATGAGGTGGTTGACAACTCCATCGATGAAGCCATGGCCGGACATTGTGACACCATTCAGGTCTTTATCAACGAAAATAATTCTATCACAGTTATTGATAACGGTCGTGGTATTCCTGTGGATATGCACGAAAAAGAAGGTAAATCAGCGCTAGAGGTAGTTATGACCGTGCTACACGCCGGTGGTAAGTTTGACAAAGACAGCTATAAAGTTTCGGGCGGCTTGCACGGTGTAGGTGTTTCGTGTGTGAACGCACTTTCTACCGATTTACATGTTGAAGTTTCGCGTAATGGTAAATTATACATGCAAGAATACCAATGTGGAATTCCTCTTTCCCCAGTTAAGGAAATCGGCACTTCTACTACCAATGGTACTTCTACAACGTTCCTGCCCGACAACACGATTTTTATTGAATCGGTATACAAATACGATATTTTGGCAGGTCGTTTACGTGAGCTGTCGTTCCTGAATGCAGGAATCACTCTTACTTTGACAGACAAACGTCATTTGAACGAAGACGGAACTTTCCGTTCGGAGATATTCCACTCAGACGAAGGTCTAAAGGAATTTGTTGAGTATATCGATGAAGCGCGCGAACCACTTATCGAAAACGTAATTCACATTTCGACCGAGAAAAATGGTACACCTGTTGAAATCGCAATGACTTACAACACTTCGTACAACGAAAACATTCACTCGTACGTAAACAATATCAACACTATCGAAGGAGGAACACACCTTGCCGGTTTCCGTCGTGGGTTGACCCGTACGTTGAAAAAATATGCTGAAGACAGTAAAATGCTGGACAAGCTAAAAATGGAAATTAGCGGTGATGACTTCCGCGAAGGACTTACAGCCGTTATCTCTATCAAAGTTGCCGAACCTCAATTTGAAGGACAAACCAAAACCAAACTTGGAAACAACGAGGTAATGGGATCGGTTGACATGGCAGTAGGTGAAGCGTTGGGGAACTACCTGGAAGAAAACCCAAAAGCCGCACGTATCATTGTAGAAAAAGTAATTTTAGCTGCAACTGCACGTCACGCTGCACGTAAAGCACGCGAGATGGTACAACGCAAATCGCCACTTTCGGGTGGTGGATTACCCGGAAAACTGGCCGACTGCGCTGATAAAGATCCTGAAAAATGCGAATTATTCCTTGTCGAAGGGGATTCGGCAGGTGGAACAGCTAAACAAGGCCGTAGCCGCCAATTCCAGGCTATTTTGCCGCTCCGTGGTAAGATTCTAAACGTGGAAAAGGCAATGCCTCACAAAGTGCTTGAAAGCGAAGAAATACGCAATATATACACTGCTTTAGGTGTAACCATTGGTACTGAAGATGATAGCAAAGCATTAAACATAAAAAAACTACGTTATCACAAGGTTATTATCATGACCGATGCCGACGTGGATGGTAGTCACATTGCTACCTTAATTATGACTTTCTTCTTCCGTCACATGAAAGAGTTGATTGAACAAGGTTATTTATACATTGCCACTCCTCCACTCTATTTATGTAAAAAAGGGAAAAACGAAGAATACTGTTGGACCGAATTACAACGTCAAACATTTATTGAAAAATTTGGGGGTTCAGATGGAAACATCCATACTCAACGATATAAAGGTTTGGGAGAGATGAATGAAATTCAATTGTGGGATACAACCATGAATCCTGAACACCGCACTTTACGTCAGGTAAACATTGAAAATGCAGCTGAAGCTGATCACGTTTTCTCTATGTTGATGGGTGATGATGTAGCTCCTCGCCGTCAATTTATTGAGGACAATGCTACCTATGCTAAAATTGATGCATAATAATTTGTTTGCAGTCGAAAAGTCCCCGAGGCTGTGACTGTCGACTGTTGATAATTAAACATGAACATTGCCGTCTTTTGCTCTTCGAGCAACCATATCGCTGACCATTACAGGCAATCTGCTTTCCAACTTGGGGGGCAGATTGCTGAAGATGGAAACGTATTGGTTTACGGCGGTGCTACCGGCGGGCTCATGGACTCAGTGGCTGAAGGTGCAAAAAGTAAAAATGGGAACATCATTGGCATTATTCCACAAGCAGTAATAAAAATGAAACGCCAAAGCGCTTTACCCACTGAACTCATAGTGGTCGATACAATGAGCGAGCGCAAAAGAAACATGAAATCAATTTCTGATGTGTTTGTAGTGCTTCCGGGCAGCTATGGCACGCTGGACGAAATGCTTGACATCATTGCTTCTGGAGTAGTTGGAGAACACAAAAAGCCACTGATAATCGTAAACGAAAATGGGTTCTATGAACTTTTTCTAAGTCAAATAAACCAAATGCGCGACGAGCACTTTATTCCAACTGAAGAAAAATACAAACCTATTATTGTCAACAGCATTTCACACTGCATGGAGCTGATTAGATCTTTCTAACTACTTCTGCATCATCCTATTAAATATTATTCGAGAACTCCTTTAACACCAGTGCATTATGAATCTTTTTTGGAAAAAACTCTTTGGAAAGATAACTCCTACAGCCAAGCTGGAAAGAAATGAATCTGAACTTATTACAGCCATGCATAGGTATGCGGAGGTTGAAAAGTCGGTAGAATTGGCAGAATACAAAAAACTATTCCACATCGTGAAATCTGCTGAATTTCAAGAAAATAAAAAGATTCTTCAAAACAGGAAATACAAAGACACTGAAGAGTATCAAACATATAAGAAATGTCAAAAACGGGAAAACTCAATTGCCATTCAGATCTACTATAAAACGCTTAAATCTGATGAGTTGAAGCATTATCTTGCGTTCAAAGCTACTCCGGAATTCGAGAATCTTGGCGACAAAAAATTAGTGGCAGCTTCAGAAATACTCACCAAGCTTAAACATTTTGAACATTCAAAAGCATATAAAACCTACGTTCGCTTTCATAATTCGTACATAATCACTGAATATGAAGCACTAAAAGCAAAAACTGCCACGCCAGAATTTCAAAAAGCAAATGAATTCTGGAGCAATGCTAAACGTTGGCAAACAACTCCGGAATATGTTCACGAACAACGCTTCTACGAATTGGCTAAAAATCCGGATATTGTTTTCTTTGAAAATGAAAAACCCGAACGTTTCGAAAAATATCGAAAACTTACGCTGACATTCAACGACGAATTTGAATGGAACACACTGGATAACTCACATTGGAACTTTGGATTTCATTACAAGAGTAACAAAATTGTTGGAAATCATTCATTTGCAAATGAAAAGCAGGCCAATCATTCAGGACAAAATGTATCTGTGGAAGAAGGCATACTGAAAGTAGCCACCAAGCACGAAAAAGTGTTGGCACCTGCATGGCACATCACCAAAGGCTTTATTGAAAAAGAATTTGAATATACATCAGACATACTTCAAACAGCTGAAAAATTCCGACAATCCAGTGGAGTCTTCCGTGCAAAATTGCGCTGCAAAGGAAATGTACAGCACGCGTTTTGGTTAGGAGCTGATCAGAAATTGCCAAACATAAAAATTTTCCATTATAACGGCAAGCACATTACATTGGGCAATGCCAATAAAGACTTGTATGATGGCGTGAAGATTACAGGTATCAATCCTTCTGAATTCTTTATTTACACCCTGGTTTGGAGTAAAAAAGAATTAGTCTGGATGATAAACGACCTTGAAGTGTATCGTACCGCCAGCAATATTCCAAAAGAAGCTATGTACATGGCATTCAATTCATTTATTTCAGAACAACAGCATGGAAGTGCAGGCAGTCTGGAAGTGGACTGGGTGAGAGTTTACACAAATTAATTTGCTAATCAGCAAAAAAAGACCGAAATGCCTCCAAACTTTGAGAGGCATTCGTTTTTTTGCACTTGAATCTAAAAAAAATGCTCGAAACACATAAAGTAAATGTTCTGAATCGCTTTGAAATAGGCGGTTGTAGTCGCTTTGTATTAATTGCCGGACCATGTGCTATCGAATCGGAAGAAATGACCATGGAAGTTGCTGCCAAATTGAAAGAAATTTGTCAGGAATTAGAAATTCATCTCATTTTTAAATCATCTTTCGACAAAGCCAACCGCTCTTCAGTAAAATCGCCCCGCGGACTGGGAATGAAACGCGGTCTTGAAATTCTTCAACGCGTAAAAACAGAACTGGGTCTGCCTATCGTTACCGATGTGCATGAGACATGGCAATGTGCCCCAGTGGCCGAAGTGGCTGATATGCTTCAAATTCCGGCTTTCCTATCCCGTCAGACTGACCTATTAGTAGCAGCAGCTCAAACTGGGAAAATTGTCAACGTAAAAAAAGGACAGTTCATGGCTCCATGGGATATGAAAAATGTGATTGACAAATTGCGTGATTCGGGGAATGACAATATTCTGCTTTGCGAACGCGGTTCAAGTTTCGGCTACAACAATTTAGTGGTGGACATGACAGGCCTGATAGAAATGCGGAGCTATGGTTTCCCTGTCGTTTTCGACGCTACGCATGCAGTACAAAAACCTGGTGGCCAAGGAACCTCAACCGGTGGAAACCGCGAAATGGTACCTTATCTTATGCGTGCAGCCCTTGCCGTTGGGGTTGATGCTATCTTTGCTGAAGTTCACCCCGACCCCGACCACGCTTTCTCCGATGGACCAAATCAAATTTATCTTTCGAAAATAAAAGAAATTCTGGAACAAGCTATTGCCATTGACAATATCACCAAAGGCATTTCACAACAGTCTACAGCCAAGACAACAACCAGTAAACTACCAACTACTAGCCCCAAACTACCAACCAAAATAAAACTTTTTCTCACAGACGTGGATGGCGTTTTGACAGATGCAGGAATGTACTATTCTGAAGCCGGCGATGAGTTAAAAAAATTCAATACGCATGATGGAATGGGCTTACAACTTATCCGCGAAAAAGGTATTAAAACAGGCATCATCACTTCCGAAAACACTAAAATGGTGGAACGTCGCTTCAATAAATTAAAACTAGATTACCTTTATCAAGGAAAACGCGAAGGAGGCAAACTGGCTTCAGTAAAAGAAATATGCGAAAAAGAAGGCATCTCACTATCAGAAGTTGCCTACATTGGAGATGACGTAAATTGCTTTGAACTGCTTTCGAATGTTGGTTTAGCTGCTTGCCCTGCCAATGCGCTGACGGCCATTAAAAACATCCCCGGCATTATTCAAATGAATAAAAAAGGAGGAGAAGGCTGTGTTAGGGAATTTATTGAAATGATTATAAAATAAACCCATTGGTAAAGATAAACATGGATTATATACAACGTAGTAAAGAAATTTTCAGCCAGGAAATTTGTGAACTCCAAAAACTGTCAGCTAAAATAGGCAATGAGATAAATGAAGCAGTAGAATTAATTTATAACTGTAAAGGAAAATTAGTGATTATGGGCGTAGGAAAAACGGGCATCATAGGCCATAAAATTTCTTCGTCACTGGCTTCAACCGGCACGCAATCGATTTTTGTAAATGCCTCGGAAGCTATGCATGGCGATCTGGGAATGGTCAGTAAAAACGATATCGTGCTTCTTATTTCGAACAGCGGCAGTTCCTCCGAAATAGTAAATATTATTCCTCCATTAAAAAAAATAGGCTGCACCATGATTGCCATGACCGGCAATCTTAAATCTGTTTTGGCGAATGAAGTTTCGTTAGTACTCAATGTAGGCGTAGAAAAAGAAGCCTGCCCACTTGGACTGGCGCCAACAACTTCTACTACAGCCACATTAGTTATGGGTGACGCATTGACTATCTGTTTGATGGAACGCAGAGACTTTAAGGCCGAAAATTACGCAGTATATCATCCGGGAGGAGCGCTTGGTCGCCGTTTAATATCTCGCGTAAAAGACGAGATGAATACCGAAATCCCAAGAGTAACGGAAACAACGGTTTTCAAAGACATTATGTATGAAGTGAGTAACAAACGACTGGGGATGACGCTTGTATACAACACAGATAACCAGGCAGTTGGAATAATTACCGACGGTGATATCCGCCGTGCTATACAACGGTTCGACGATATCAAACAACTCACTGCAGCGGATTTTATGACACGTGGTTTTAAACGGATTGGAGCAAACGAACTATTGACCGATGCACTTGAGATGATGGACATCAACAAAATAACGTCGCTGACTGTTATGGATGAGACGGATCAGGTGGTTGGTATTCTTTCCATTCATAACATTATCGATTTTAGATAAAACAATAATAACTTGAAATTCAAAAAGATATATATAGAAATAACGAATAGCTGCAATTTCGATTGCAGCTTTTGTTTTAAAACAACGCGGACAACTAAATTCATGTCGCCCGACGAATTTCGAATCGTTGTAGAAAAAATTCGTCCTTACACAAACTATATTTATCTGCATGTATTGGGTGAGCCACTTTTGCATCCGCAGCTTGATGAAATTCTCACCATTGCAGAAACAGCCAATCTAAATATCAATATTACTACCAACGGTGGATTATTGGAGAGAAAGAAAGAAATGCTTCTAACTCATTCTATCCGTCAAGTGAATATCTCTCTGCACGATGCGGAAGAGAATATTCCTTCAGAAAAATGGACAGACTATTTAAAGTCGGTATTTGATTTTGCAATCATAGCATCTACCAAAACTTACATTTCATTAAGACTTTGGAATTCATCCAACACTGACAGCGCAGCTTTTAATACGCTTTGTTTAGATGAAATAAGTAAGAAGTTTGACTTGTCTACACAAGAAATAACAGAAAAAACAAAGGGTAATGGAAAACTAGCTGAACATATCTTTCTGCAAAAAGCGCCACGTTTTGAGTGGCCTGACGAAAATGGAATAAAATCGCAAACGCAGAAAAACTGTTACGCGTTGCGCGACCATATTGCCATTTTAGCAGATGGTCAAATTGTTCCGTGCTGCCTGGATGCAGATGCAAATATGAAATTAGGAAATATATTCACCGATGAGCTCTCCGAAATACTGCAATCGGAGCGGGCTCAAAACATAAAAAAAGGGTTCGAACAACGTAAAATTGTCGAACCCATCTGTGCTACCTGCGGATTTATTATCGATTAAAACTTCAATCCATCCAACAATTGAGTATAAATTTCAATTGATTCCTCTATTTCCGACAATAATATATATTCATCAGCCGTATGTGATCGCGCAGAATCGCCCGGGCCCATCTTCAAGCTAGGGAAAGGCATTAGTGATTGATCGGAAAGTGTTGGTGAACCAAAAAGCGTACGATTCAATTCCCTCCCACGTTTCACTATTGGGTGATGCAGGGGTGTGGCAGTGGAACTTAGCCGTGTGGATCGGGCATTCACATCGCAACCCACATGCTTGCGTATTTCATCCAAAATATCCTGATTGGAATACATCTCATTACTTCGCACGTCCACAACAAAAGTGCATTTATCCGGTATAACATTGTGCTGAGTACCGGCATTTATCTGTGTAACCGACATTTTCACCGGGCCCAATAAATCTGTCTTCTTTACAAACTCAAAAGTTTTGAACCATTCGATATCAGCCAACGCCCTGTAAATCGCATTAACACCTTCGTTACGTGCTGCATGACCGGCTTGTCCATGAACAGTACAATCGAGTACCATCAAACCCTTTTCTGCAACTGCCAGATTCATTTGTGTAGGCTCTCCAACTATGGCGAAATCAATTTTAGGCAACTCACTCAACAAACTCTCAAGACCGTTTTTCCCGGAAATTTCCTCTTCTGCCGAAGCTGCAAAAATCAGATTATAAGCTTGTTGCTGCTGAGTAAGATAGAAAAAAGCCTGTAGTAAACACACCACACTTGCTCCGGCATCATTGCTTCCCAACCCATATAATCTTCCATTTTCAATGCTTGGAATTAGCGGATTACGATTCCAGCCGGTAACAGGACGAACCGTATCGATGTGAGAGTTGAGCAGAATTGTAGGCCGCGACGTATCAAATCCAGGACTCAAAATCCATACATTATTATCCTTGCGCGAAGCTACATACCCCTTTATCTCAATGTATCGTTCCAGAAAGTCGGCAACTACATTTTCTTCTTTACTAAACGAAGAAATAGCAATCAGTTGCTCCAACAGAGAAACAGCATCATTAGTTTGTTCTTGAAACTTCATTTTATTTGATTAGTTTATTATTCTGTAACCATGTCTTTAATAAATCTGACCAATTATCAACAGGTATTCCTCTTTTGCGCATACCAAAGCCGTGACCACCTTCATCAAAAGTATGGAGTTCGGCCGGTACATTATTCTCTTTCAACGCTTTGAGCAGTTGCTCACTATTGGCAATGGGCACAGTCTTGTCATCAGTAGCGTGAACAATAAAAGTGGGAGGAGTTTTTTTAGTCACCTGCAATTCATTTGAATACAACGTAACAAGTTTGTCGGTTGGATTTTTGCCCAATAGATTATATCTCGATCCCATATGAGTAAGTTCTTTAACCATAGTTACAACCGGATATCCTAATATCATAAACGCCGGACGCTCCACTTTTGTTCTGAAATGGGTACCAACAGTTGAGGCTAAATGACCCCCGGCCGAGAAACCCATAATTCCGATCTTATTTTTATCAATACCCCATTTCTTTGCCCCTTTATGAATGATCTTCAATGCAGCTTGAGCATCGGTTAATGGAACTGTGGTATGCCCGTTTGGCATTCGGTAATACAACACAAAAGCATTAACCCCTAAATCATTGAACCATTTAGCAATATTCAAACCCTCATTGATAATCGAAACACCGGCATAACCTCCACCCGGACAAATCAACACTGCCGTTCCGGTATTCATCTCCTTTTTTGCAGGATAAAAATACATTCGCGGATTGCTTATATTAATAACAAAATCTGCGCGTTGATTACTTTCAGCAACCGTTATTTCGTTGCTTTCCTTCGGTTCGTGCTTGTATAACTTTATTTCTTCTTGTGCAACTACAGAGCCTACAACTATCAAAAGTAAAAAAAATATGTAAATAATTTTTTTCATTGTATAAATGAGTTTACGAAATGGTTATAGTAGTTCCACCAATAGTATGTATCAAATCAGCACGGGTAATTACCACTTGTTTTACACCGGCATTAATGGCCTCAAATGAGTTCTCCAATTTTGGAATCATGCCTCCATTGATCACTCCTTCGGCAACATATTTCTCAAAAAGTTCGGGAGTCAACTTTGAGATAACACTATCGTCATCATTCTCATCTGTCAACACTCCTTTCTTTTCGAAACAATACATCAACGTTACTTCAAAATACTTCGACAAGGCTTTAGCAGCTTCACCGGCTATGGTATCCGCATTGGTATTCAGCAAACTACCGGCTTTATCGTGTGTCAACGGAGCCAAAACCGGAACCACACCCTTGCTAATCAGATCGGACAAGATGTCGGCATTCACTTCTTTTACATCACCCACAAAACCATAATCCACATCCTTTACCGGACGTTTCTCGGAACGCATATAATTCAAATCGGCACCGGTAAGTCCCAACGCGTTAACACCAATGGCCTGAAGTCCAGCTACAATTTGTTTATTTACCAATCCGCCATAAACCATGGTCACCACTTTAAGTGTTTCTTCATCAGTAATGCGACGACCATTTACCATTTTACTTTCGATACCTAGTTGAGCAGCAATAGCCGTAGCCGAACGACCACCACCATGCACCAACACTTTGGAACCTTCTATCTTTGAGAAATCGGACAACAACTGTTTCAGACTTTGAGGTTCTTCAACTATTTTCCCTCCAACTTTTACGAGTGTAAGTTTTTCCATATTTTAGCACTGAGGCACTAAGAGCACAAAGAATCACTAAGTATGTTAGTACAATAAAAAAACTTCAATTGTAACTTAGTGAACTATATGGTTTAGTGCTTATGACATTTTAAAATTTAATTAGTGAGTGTATATCTTTTGCACCCTTCAATCGCTCAATACCGTTTAAAAAGGTTAGTTCTATCAGAAAACTAACGTAAACACCATTATGAGTAAAGTTAGTCAACAACTCCAATGCGGCGTTTGCACTACCTCCTGTGGCCAAAAGATCATCATGCAATAAGACTACATCATCTTCTTCAATTGAATCTTTGTGAATCTCAAGCGAATCGGTTCCATACTCCAAATCATAGTCTATTTTGAAAGTATCCGATGGCAATTTGCCTGGTTTACGCAGTAATACAAAACCGGCTCCAAGTCGGTACGCGAGAATACTCCCCAACACAAAACCACGGCTTTCAACACCAACAACCTTAGTGATTCCTTTATCTTTGTAATAATCATAAAGCTCATCAGCAATAAATTTTAGTACTTCAGCGTCTTTCATCGCTGTCGTGATGTCTTTGAATAAAATTCCCGGTTTCGGGAAATCAGGAACGTTGCGAATTGACGCAGCTACTTGTTCTAAATTCATTTCTATTTTTTTGTACGCAAATTACGCAAAAAACGCAAATAAAAACAGTTTTAATGTTATTCATTTGCGATAATTTGCTGGATTTACAGTTTTATACTTTATTGTCCTATATTTTCTAATAATCTTTTGATGACTACCTGAGCAGAAATTTCACGGTTAGCCGCCTCTGGAATTACAATTGATTGCGGGCTCTCAATCACTTCGTCAGTCACAATCATATTTCGACGAACAGGTAAACAATGCATGAAGTGAGCATTATTCGTCACCGCCATCTGACGACTACTAACCGTCCAATCCCTGTCTTTGCTCAGAATCTGACCATAGTTAGGATCCTGATAAGCAGACCAGTTTTTGGCATAAATAAAATCGGCACCCTCGAATGCTTTCATCTGGTCGTATTCAACACGCGCTCCACGCACAAATTCATCAGCTAACTCATACCCTTTTGGGTGAGTGATTACAAAATCAACATCTGCCTCATTCATAAAATCGGCAAAAGAATTTGGAACAGCTTGTGGCAGTGCTTTGGGATGCGGTGCCCATGAAAGTACCACTTTCGGACGAGCCGTTTTCTTATATTCCTCAATGGTAATCAAATCGGCAAAGCCCTGCAAAGGATGTCCTGTAGCAGCTTCCATACTGAAAACTGGTTTGCCTGAATATTGAATAAATTGATTGATAATAGTTTCTTGATAATCATACGCTTTATCCTCAAGACCTGCAAATGCACGTACACCAATCACGTCACAATAACTTGCCATAACGGGGATAGCCTCCAGAATATGTTCCGGTTTATCGCCATCCATAATCACTCCTCGTTCAGTTTCCAGTTTCCATGCGCCCGAATTAATATCGAGCACCATTGTGTTCATTCCCAAGTTCATTCCTGCCTTTTGGGTACTCAAACGAGTTCTCAAACTCGAATTGAAAAACACCATCAACAAGGTTTTATTCTCACCAATGTGTTTGTAGGCGTAACGATTTTTCTTAATCTCCAGTGCCTCTTGTATTGCATCTTGCAAATTGCCAAGGTCTTTTACATTTGTATAATTCTTCATAACACATTAAAGCTGCCCTATCCACTAAAGGGACTAAATTACTTTTCTCAACTGTAATTTAGCAAAAAGGCTTTTGAAATTTATATTTATAATTTGATGCTGATTAAATTATTTGGGTTGCATCACTACAAAGGGTATCAGCATTTCTTCCAGCGAAATGCCACCATGTTGAAAAGTATTTTTGTAGTAACTTGCATAATGATTATAATTGTTTGGATACGCAAAAAAGTCATCGTTGGTTGCAAAAATATAAGCAGAACTCACATTGGGACTTGGTAATCCAATTTTGCCAGGTTGCGTTATTTCGAAAACTTCTTTTTTATTGTATGTTAGATTTTTCCCTACTTTATATCGTAGGTTCACGTTCGTATTCTTGTCGCCAATCACTTTTATCGGATTAGTAACCTGAATGGTTCCATGATCGGTAGTAACTATCACCTTGTAACCTCGTTGTGCTATTTCTTTGAAAAGTTCATACGTTGGTGAATGCTTGAACCACGAAAGTGTAAGTGAGCGATAGGCTTCTTCATCATTGGCCAGTTCGCGCATCATTTTTGACTCGGTACGAGCGTGCGAAAGCATATCTATAAAGTTCAACACACAGACATTCAACTGATTATTATCAATGCGTGGTAATTGACCAATTAATCGTTCGCAAGAAGCTGAATCGCTTACCTTATGATAAGAGAAAGTATAATTCTTTCGAAAACGGGTGAATTGAGTCTGAAGTAAGTCTTTTTCATACAAATTTTTGCCTTCTTCATCCTCTTCTTCTATCCAAAGATTTGGAAACATTTGCTGAATTTGAAGTGGCAATAGTCCTGAAAAAATAGCATTTCGGGCATATTGAGTTGCTGTAGGAAGCATGCTGCAATACAACTCCTCTTCATTAAACTGATAAATGTCATTGAGCAGCTCACGGATAACTTTCCACTGGTCGTACCGAAAATTATCCACCAAAATAAAAAAGACCTTCTCCCCTTTATCCAACAAAGGAAACACCTTCGTTTTAAAAAGATCTGGACTCATCAGTGGACGTTTCTCAGGTAGCTCAAACCAATCAATATAATTCTTTTTTACAAATTTAGCAAATGAATTATTAGCTTCTGCCTTTTGCATTCGGAGCATTTCATCCATGCCATTATCGGCTTCAGTCAGCTCTAACTCCCAGTAAACCAACTTCTTGTACACCTCAACCCAGTCCTCATAGGTCAACGTATCATTTATTTGCATACCTATACGCCCAAATTGCGATTGATAGGTAGAGGCAGTATGATCAGCCACAAGTTCTTTCTTGTGTATATTTTTCTTCAGAGTCAACAAAATCTGACTTGGATTTACCGGTTTTGTAAGATAGTCGGCTATTTTACTACCAATGGCCATATTCATTATATTTTCTTCCTCGCTCTTGGTAATCATTACCATGGGCACGTTAGGATCTATATCTTTTATAAGCGCCAAAGTCTCCAAACCGCTCAGTCCGGGCATATTCTCATCCAGGAATATGATATCAAATGTTTCTTTCTGGCATAGCTCCACCGCATCCTTACCATTTGTTGCCGTAACAACATCATACCCTTTTTCTTCCAAAAAAAGAATATACGGACTCAATAAATCCATTTCATCATCAGCCCAAAGTATGCGGTCTTTTTTCATAATTGATATGTCTAAAGTCAATAGACAAGTGTCTAAAGTCTAGGGTAAATAATGGATTCTTTATATAATTTAAAACACAAAAAAAGACCTTCGTGTTTCGTATTCAACTATTCATTTTAAATAATACTCTTTCATAAATTCAAAATACACATCAAGGGTATTTTGTTGCATAAGAGTATTCAGATTCTTTTTTGAACCAATTAAGTTTCTGTAGTTTGCATTTTTCAAGCCTTCAAACAAACCTGATTCTTTTACAATCCTGAGTAAATATGATTTTGCGATATTAGCATCGTTCAGACTTCCAATAATGATTACTTGCTTTTTACCTACAGTCTCCAACGAAACCTTTAAATTCATAATGCTGTAATTTTTAGCATTATAATTATTAAAAGCTGTTTTTACTTTTTCAAAATCAATAGTTCCCGAAACAATATAAATGGCAATAAAGTGTGCTTCGTTAGCACGGTATCCATACAGATTTTTGAACAATGGCACAGGTGGTTCTTCCACTTTTTGCTCGGCAACTGCTGACTTCGTCACACTTGTTGCCACAGTTTGTTTGTTATCCAATACTGGTTTAGTTGCCTCCTTTTGAACCTGTTCCGGTTTTGAAGTAGTTTTGTCGGTAAGCGGTTTGTCAGTTATAGCTATGGCAACCGGTTTTTGAGCGACTAGTTTAGCAATTTGCTCCTGCGATTTTGTGGTCGCAATGGCAGATTCCATTTGAGGTTGCTTCATTTCAACCGAATTATTGCTAAAAGCCAAATAATCGCTCAGACTAAAACCGGTTCTCAGCAAAGCAAAATTAGCTTCTGAAATAATAATCTTTCGAATACTCAATTCACTCAGCAGCTGCGTCAATAGTGGGTCATTATTCAAAGTCTTTGAATACCATTCAGCTTCATCGTACGATTCAAGATTAGTGACCGACAAAGCACTTTGAACCGAATCTAATTTAGTTACAACCAGATCAAAATCTTTAATCATAAATCGCGAAAAATTGAACGATGCAATGTTATACAGCAACTTATTAGAATTGGCAGTATTCGCTGAACTAACCAACATTAATCTATGCTTCGATTTCTTATCTACCGTAAATTTCTGTTGGTCAAGATTTTCTATTTCTACTTTAGTAAGCTGTTCGCGCTTGGCAATCAGTGAACCACCGGTTGTACCGGTTTGAGCTTGCTGTCCTTGTTTCATAAGTGCCAATATATCCTTACTCATTGAGCTCACATCACTTTGGGGATGACTACTAACCAGTTCAGACAACGCCGCTTCAAATTTATCCGGCGTATTACTCTTGCCTATGCTTAGTGCATTTAAGAACAAAAACTTAGGCATCAATGTTGACAAAGGGTAATTCTTTTTTATATAGTCCACATTCTGAAACACAATGTCAAACTTATTATCGTTATAGGCTTTGTACGTTCGGCTATAAATAGAGTCCTGCTCACTATACATAGCTGCCATCCGTTTTGCGTAGTCGGGTTGCGATAACATCAATGCATATTCCGATGTTGGGAACTCTGTGATCAATTTATTTCTATACAACTGAGCTTCGGATTGATTCGCCAGTTTCGACTGCATCGTATAGTTATTATAATAAGCATCAGGCACTCGTGTATCAGCCGGGAATCGTCGGGCAAACTCCTGAAATGCCTTAATTGCCAACGGAAAATCCTCAATCTTTTCTTTGTAAATCAGGCCTATATTATACAAAGCAGTAGCTGTTTCTATATTTGATTTATCGATCTGTGCTTTGGTTACGGGAATTTGACTCAGGTAAAACTCAGGATTTTTCACATCTGAGTTTGTTGCACTCGTTTTCGTTTTTAAGGTATCAACAGCATTTGCTCCACCTGACGCCGAAGTAGTTTCATCTGCAAAAAGAGAAGCTGTTTTATTGGTTCTCCGCCAGTTATCTTCCAACTTTCTTTTTCCCCATTTCTTCTGGAAATCTGATTCGCCGGAACGCATTAAACCAATATTATAAAAATACCAATCGCCTACAGCACTACCCGGCATATTGCCACCTATCGGAGTCAGTCGGGCAAACTCATCACCTTTCGCCTTTTTCTGTTCTTTTTCTGCGACCGCTTTCTCATCAGCGATCAGTCTGGCAATTAATTTATCAACCACTTCTATACGCTGAGTTGCAGTCAATGAAGAAAGTCTCTGAAGACTATCCTGCAAGGTCACAATATTTATCTGCCCGACCAATTCACCAAGCATTTCGGCGCGTTTGGTGACGCGAACATAATCATCATGCTCTTTTGTGATAATCTTCCCAGCACCTTCATAACAGGGTTGTGCTGCCACATAATTAGTTCTATTATATTGCATATCACCTAGTTTTATCAACGTAATGGCTTTATCAACTCCATTACGAGTACTCTTCTCGGCAGATAATTCAAAATTCTTAATCGCATTTACTGTATCGGAATGATTCAGATAGGTATTTCCTAACGCGTAATAGATTTGGTCCAGATAATCGGCATTATTTGCGTTCTTCGTCATTTTCCGAAGATCCTTTTGCACTGCTGTTATATCTCCCTGCGCTATCTGAGCCCTGCCTATACGCGAATTAAAGTCCATCTCAAATGGAGGATTCGATTTAATAACGGTTGTAAATGCATCATATGCAGCTTTATTATCTCCAGTTTTTTGATACAGCTGCGCCAGCAAATAACCAAATCGTTGCTTCAAATACCCATCGCTTTCTTTCGACAAAGCCAGTTTCAAAAACGGAATAGCTTCCTTGTATTGGTGTTTCTTTAATAATAAATCAGCATTCACAGAGGCATACAAGCCAATGTTCTGACTATTCAATTTATTCTGATCCAATTTTGAAAGAACCTCCTCTGCTTCGTACATCCAATTAGCCTCACCATAGGCACGGGCTATCCACAACTGACATTTCGAAACCATATCATTATCAGAAGAATAAAGACGCGAAACATATGCAAAAGTTGCTGCAGAACCTATAAAATCGGCCTTATGAAACTCGGCCTGAGCTAAAAGTAGCCATGCATCTTTCAAAGCCGGATTAAATTCCTGCTGACTGTAATAAAGTTTGTATTTCGGATCGCTGGACTTTTTATAATTCTTATCCGGTTTTACTTTTATGGAGTGCAGTTTAATGGCCTTTCTACATTTTTCGATCGTTAGATCCATATTTGAAATTGCCGATGTGGCGTTGGAATGCTTGCTTATTGGATACATGGTGATAATTGAAGAATAATCTTCAACATTGGCATGTTCAATATTTTTAAGTCCATCCTGATAACTTATCATGCCATTAAAATACACGTTAAAACGGGTATTCATTGCCTGTGAAGTTCTAGATGTCCAGGTATTTTTTTTTGTTGAACATCCTACTATCAGAACTGTAAACAACAAAGACCCTAATCCAAATTTGATATAGTTTTTCAAAAGGTTTCGAATTGAAATAAATGAATAAGTAATATATTTTAACCGGACTCAACCCCAATCAATGCTAAATTCTCATTTTTCTAAAGACAAGACAAACAATAAATTGCTATCTAAATAAAAACTAAAAAAATCTCTATCTATTGTACACGTACTTACAAAAATACATAATTCCAAGCATTCAAAGTCAACTTTGTAAAAAAAATTATATTGTATTAAGCTAATAAGTAAAGCATCAACTACAAATAGATAAGTTGCAAAACCTAAAAATTAGTTACTCGTAACTTTGCTCGAAATAAAACAATCATCAACAACGCCAACAATCCACTCATGCAGCCTATCCATAAGGTATTGCCAGTTCCTATCGTATCAATATCAACTACTTGAAAACCGTTATTTTTCAAATAATAAAAAACAATAGCAATAGCATTATTTGCAAAATGAGCCAAAACAGGCAACCATAAATTACCGCTCCACACAAGCAAATATCCAAAGAATGCCCCTAATAAAAATCGGGGAACAAAGCCATAAAACTGAAAATGAATAGCACTAAAGATAAATGCAGTAAGCCATATGGCCATTATTGCATTCTTTTTATTCTGAAAAATTTGTTGTAGTGCTCCTCTAAAAAATAACTCCTCGCCCAAAGCCGGGATAAAAGCAATCAAAAACACATTGCCAAATAACCCTTTTAAACTGTGTACATCGAGCAATTTCTTAGTCAAAAGAGCAATTTCAGCTTCAGAAGCTTTCATTTGAGCCTCGATAGCACCAAGAGCATGAGGTAATTTTAATTGCTGATTCCACTCACCTAGCAGATTGACAAACGGAATAGCCAATACCATGAAAAGAATAACAAAAAGTACATTTACTGCATCCGGTTTTTTGTCCAGGCATAGATATTTAAATGGTCTATCGCTCCAGAAATAAGCCAACACGAATGGCGGAACAACAAACATGCCAATAGCCTCGGCAAATTGAAGCCACCTCATCGAATTAATTCCGGTCGGGTTAGCACCAAAAATAATTTTCCAAATCACTATAGCCATTAAGGCAAAAAAAATCGCAGTGCCCAGCAACAAAAGCAGATTCGAAAAAACTCCGTTTTGTTTATACATTCCTTTTAAACTGACCATAATAGTAAAAGTATTTATGCAAAAAAACTCCTGCTATCTACCGATAACAGAAGTTCTTTATGTGTTCTAAAAGAAATTAATCTTAAGCTCTTGGTCTAGCTTCTTTAACGACCATTGAACGACCATCGAATTCAGCGCCGTTTAATTCTTCGATCACTTTTGCAGCAGCAGCATCGTCAGCCATTTCTACAAACGCAAATCCTTTTGATTTTCCGGTTTCGCGATCTTTGATAATTTTGCATGATTCAACTTGACCATACTCTTCAATAACCCCTTGAAGGTCATTTTCGCGAACTTTGTAACTTAGGTTACCTACGTAAATGTTCATAAAATAAAATAAAATAATTGATAAAAATGTGACTCAAGACAAGTATAGAAAACGAGGTTAAAACAAATTCTTTCTACCAAAAATAGGAGAGTTGAAATAAACGAACGAAAAATTACACTTTCTTTTCAATTGCAAAGAAAATCATTTATTTTTGATTACACAACAAAATATCTAAATATAATTGAAATTTAGTGAATTATATTACACTTTTGTACAATTACCTAGAAATAGATATCCTTTGCCAAACCTTGAACTATCAACAAAAACATACATTTTTCACCCAAATCCATGTGCAAATATTTGTCAAAACTTCACAGATTATTGCCTTGTTTGCCCGTCGCCTTTCACTATCCATTTATACGAACATAATTCTTCCAATCCCATTGGACCGCGCGCATGCAATTTTTGGGTGCTAATACCAATCTCGGCACCTAATCCAAATTGTGCTCCATCTGTAAAAGCCGTCGAAACGTTGGTATAGACACAAGCGGCATCCACCATTTTATCAAAAAAGTCAATCTGTTTTTGATTCTCGCTCACAATACATTCACTATGCTTCGAGCTGTATTTAGAAATATGATCTACGGCAACGTAAATAGACTCAGCAGTTTTAATAGACATTTTATAATCTAAAAATTCAATGCCATAGCTTTCATCCGTAGCTTTTTGCAGCAACTCGGCAGGATATTTCCCATTTAAAAAAGTAAACGCCTTAACATCAGCATAAATAATCACATTTTTCGTTGCTAATTTTTCGCAAAGCGCAGGTAAGTCAGCTAGTCGCTTCTCATTTATCACCAGGCAATCCAGGGTGTTACATACGCTCACACGACGGGTTTTGGAGTTAAATATAATAGCTGCTCCTTTTTCCACATCTCCGTATTCATCAAAATAGGTATGACAAATCCCGGCACCTGTTTCGATTACCGGAACACGTGAATTTTCTCGCACAAAATCAATCAATCCCTTCCCTCCACGAGGAATAATTACATCAACCGTTCCCACCGCATTCATAAGTTCGGCTGCTGCTTCACGGCCTGCAGGAAGTAGCGTTACAATATTTCTTTCCAGTCCGAAACGATTCAAAACCAGTCTTATCACCTCAACAATAGCTAAATTTGAGTTATATGCATCCGTTCCACCTTTCAGTACACAGGCATTGCCCGATTTCAAGCAAAGAGCAAACACATCGAAACTAACATTTGGACGAGCTTCGTAAATAATGCCTACGACTCCAAAAGGAACACTCACTTTGGTTATTTTTATGCCATTGGGTCGAACTGTATCTAACATTACCTTACCCAGTGGCGATGGCAAGGAAGCCACATTACGGATATCTGCAGCAATCCCTTCAATACGTTCTTTTGTAAGCAAAAGTCTATCGTACATCGGATTACTCATTTCCATAGCCTCCAAATCTTTAGCATTTTCAGCCAAAATCATTTCGGTTTTCGCCACGGCTTCGTCAGCCAATTCAAGCAACACCTGATTTATAATTTTGTCGCTCACCAGGTTCAACGAACGGGAAGCGTGAACTGCGAATTGTTTCCAGGATATATTTTGTATCATATTATTTTCAAATTCTTATTTTTCTAAACCTTATATCTTATCTATAAAAATGGACAGCGGCTATTCCAAATATAAATAATCACAATGCACCAATGGCTTTTGGTTTTTCTTTCCAAGCATTTCAAAAGCTTTTGAGCTATCGTACTGTACTTTTCCTACACCAAGTTCAACGCCATTTTCATCTATTATTTTCACAATGTCGTCTTTCTCAAAATCACCAACAATTTTCGTTGCACCAATTGGCAGGAGACTCACGGCTTTATCGCCAGTCAACGCTTTTGCAGCGTTTTCGTTCACGTGAATCTCACCTTTGGCAAAGCCCTGACTATGCGCAATCCATTTCTTCACACTCGACACATCATCGGTAGAGGCCACAAAACGTGTGCAAACCACCTCACTTTTCTTATCCAGTAAATGCAGCAGAATACCGTCCTTCTTTCCGTTTGCAATAAACACATCAATGCCCTGATCAGCAATCCGACGTGCAATAGTCGTTTTGGTAAGCATACCACCCCGTCCAAAAGTTGATTTTGAACTTTGAATAAAGTCCGAAATATCTTGCCCTTTCTCTATTTGTCGTATCACTTTCGATTCCGGATCAGCCGGTGAGCCATTGAAAATACCGTCGATATTGCTCAGAATGATGAGTGCCTGCATATCCATCATCGATGCAATTAATCCTGAAAGTTCATCATTATCTGTAAACATCAGCTCAGAAACAGACACTGTATCATTCTCATTTACAATGGGGAGAACATTATTTTCAAGCATAACCTTCATACAGTTACGTTGATTAAGATAATGACGGCGACTGCTAAAATTTTCTTTTGTGGTAAGCACCTGTCCAACTGTTATGCCATGTTCGCGAAACAAATCCCAATAATGATTTATCAATTTTGCTTGCCCCACAGCAGAAAAAAGCTGACGTTGATCTACCACATCCATTTTTCGGTCAATACCCAATACGCTTCGCCCGGAGGCAACTGCACCCGAAGAAATCAAAACAATTTCAACCCCTTTTTTATGCAATTGAGCAATCTGATCTACCAGTCCCGACATGCGTGTAATGTCCAACGTACCATCTGCACGAGTCAACACATTACTCCCAATTTTTACAGCTATCTTTTTAAATTTCATTGCTATTCTTTTTGAATCCGTCTACAATAGGTAGACACAAATTTCGCACATCCGGGCGAATTTATTTTTCGTTATACACCACATGCATCAATGTAGTACCAACAGCTCCCAGCGTATTTTTATCTACATTTTTCATGACATCATCTACCGTATGCCAATAACCGGCAAAACCGCCTGATTTGGGATCATATTGAATAATATCGATACTCGGAATTCCACGAATCTGATTTACATACACGTGATCATCAGTGATCATACCTCCTGCCTGATTCACAAAATACTGCCCAAAACCTAAGCTCGCAGCTTGCGACCATACTTTATCAACCACATTGGCAGCATATTGCTCCGATCCCTGCTCACGAAAAAAAGTAGCACGGGTTCCGCCAACCATATCAAGTAAAATACCATATTTAGCCGTATATCCCGGAACATGTGGGTTCTTCGCCCAATACTGCGTTCCCAAGCACCACGAATCTTCGGTATTCTGAGTACTATAATTGGCAGTAGCACCATAATCTTCTGCATCAAAAAAGACAATATCAACACCTACACCGGGCAAAGATTTACCCATTTGTCGAGCCATTTCCAGCAAAACCCCTACCCCGCTTGCTCCATCATTAGCACCCATCACCGGCTTATCATGGTTTTTCGGGTTCGGATCATTATCGGCCCACGGACGTGAGTCCCAATGCGAAAAAAGCAACACGCGGGTCTCCGCCTTTGGATTATATGAACCAATAATATTAATCGATCGTAATATTTTACCATCAAATGCTTTCACATCGGCCTTTTGCTCAATAACCTGAGCACCATAGCCCTTCAACTTTGCTGAAAGATAATTAGCACAAGCTAACTGAGCATCCGTATTGGGCACGCGCGGTCCAAAATCAACTTGATTTTGAACAAACTGATAAGCAGAGTCTGCTGAAAACGGTGGAACAACGACAGTTTTCTCAGTCTTTTGAGCACTTTTAGTGGCTTGATTACAGGCCGAAACCTGAATAACTATAAGTAAAATAGAGAGTATTTTTTTCATCTGAATCTAAATAAGCCGCAAAGATACTGATTTTTCACTAATTGACGATAGCAAGGAGTTTAAACATCACCGGTTCACTCAAGCTTCGCCACCGGATATTTATTTCGACCATGGAATCGTTTTAAGCCAATTCGTCAACAAAGCCATCGTTTCAGTTTCTGCCTCTTTACGAGGCGTATGTGCTGCATTCCTGATTTCTACGATAGTAACATCGGTTGGAATTTCTTTTTTCAAAACATTTAATTGCTCAATAGTGCCAAACTCATCACTCTCACCCTGAAACGCCAACACCGGGCAACTTATTCTATTCAAAATAGGTACTATCGTCCATTTTGAAAAAAAATCGCTCAGCCATGTTTCGTGCCACAAGCGAAAAAGTTTTGAGGTTTTACTGCCATGATATTTTTCCAGACTGGTAAGCAAATTATTCTCTTTCGCACGTTCGCGGGTAGACAATACGGCTGCTTTACCCGAGTTCTCTATAAAGCTGTGCGAACCTTCGAGCAACAATCCTTTAACCCGCAAAGGATATAAAGCAGCAGCAATTAAAGCAATGGTTGCACCATCGCTATGCCCATAAATCACTGCATTTTCGATATGGTACGCATCCATGACCCGAATAAGCTCATGAGCTTCATCATGCAGATACTGTTCCGTTCGTTCAGTGACCGCAAAATCAGATGACTTTCCGTATCCCCGTCTGTCATACAACAAGACATTTAACCCCGCTATTTCCAAAACCTTTTTAGGAAAGTCACCCCACAATCGAACACATCCCCACGAGTCGTGCAAAAAAATCATTGTCGGCAAATTGTCCTTAACCGTAGAAGAGCTAAGTCTTTTTACATACAATTGATATCCATCCATTTGTAAAAAAGCAGTATCCATATTTCGGCATTAAAATTGATGTACAAATATAAGGAATAAAATCATGCTGCTAATATTTGGCATAAATGATCGTTACGGTACACTTACAGTAAAGTATGCTTATCTTTGTAATCCGAATTAAAACTAAAAAGATGAAAAAAATTGTAGTACTTTCCGGCGCTGGAATAAGTGCTGAAAGTGGAATAAAAACCTTTCGTGATGCAGGTGGACTTTGGGAAGAACATAACATTGATGATGTAGCAACACCAGATGGATTTCGTCGCAATCCTACGCTGGTTTTAGATTTCTACAACCAACGGCGTAAGCAATTAGTAAACTGTCAACCCAATTTTGCCCATATCTCATTGGCAAATTTAGAAACCAAATTCGATGTACAAATTATCACGCAGAATGTTGATAATCTGCACGAACGAGCAGGTAGCAGCAATATTCTACATTTGCACGGAGAACTGATGAAAGCACGATCTACCGGTGCTGGTAGCGAGGTATTCGATATTGATCCAAACGACTTGGAAATACATTTAAACGACAATTGCCCCAAAGGCTTTCAGTTGCGACCGCACATTGTGTGGTTTGGAGAAGAAGTTCCAACGATTGAACAAGCGCAGATAATTGTTAAACAAGCAGACATTCTTATAATTATAGGGACATCGTTACAAGTATATCCTGCCGCAGGGTTGGTAAATTTCGCAAAACCCAATATTCCCATTTATTTGATTGATCCACAAAAAATTTCAAACACACCGGAAAACATTACTATTATTCAGAAAGGTGCATCTGAAGGAATGAAAATACTTGAGGAAATATTATTGACGCAGTAACAAATAGTAAGTAACGAATCTAAGAGATACATCCTTATCGTTTTAGCAACATCAATTTGGTTGATGAATGACGAATATAAAATTCTGTTATCCAATGATTTTTATAATTTTCAACAATATTCTCTGCTACAACACAAAAAACATCCGAAAATAGTTTGCCAATCGAAAATGATTGTCTATTTTTGCAGTCCGAAAGAAAAAACAGAAACATATACATTAAATAATTAGTAATTATGATCGTAGTTCCAGTAAAAGAAGGCGAAAACATCGAAAGAGCATTAAAAAAATTCAAACGTAAATTTGAAAAAACAGGCGTTGTAAAAGAATTGCGTCGTCGTCAATGCTTTGACAAACCTTCTATCGTAAAACGCGACGAAATGATGCACGCGGTTTACATTGAGAAGAAAAATCTTCGCGAAGAATAGTAAAAACACGAGGGAAAACTTGTATTCCCAACTTTTTTAGCCTATCTTCGTTGCAGAATTGAACATACGATTATGGTGAACGAATTTCTGCAATATTTACAGTATGAAAAGAATTATTCTTTTCATACTGTTTTGTCATATCGTACCGACTTATATCAATTCTGCGACTTTCTTGCCATCAAACCACAGGAAATCAATCCTATAGACATTCGCTCGCAGCAAATTCAGCAGTGGACATTATCATTAATGTCAGCTAAGATTTCAGCACGTAGTCTCTCACGCAAAATATCAACACTCAAGTCTTTTTGGAAATTTTTACTTGTTCGCGGACTTACAAAACAAGACCCAACATTAAAAATAATTCTTCCAAAAACAAAAAAGCCTATTCCAGCGTTTTTTAAAGAAAACGAAATGAACACTGCATTAGACAACAAATTCATCCCCGACGATTTCAAGTCTATCAGAGACCAACTTATTATATCCATTTTTTACCAGACCGGAATACGACTTGCAGAACTCATTTCGATAGAAGACAAAGATGTAGATTTAACAAACGAAAATTTGCGAGTGACTGGAAAAAGAAACAAACAACGCATTATCCCTATCAGCAACGCGCTATGCAGGGAGATATCAGAGTACATAGAATTACGAAACAGTAAAATCGAAATTCTCGCCGCAAATTTATTTTTAAGAGAAAATGGACAAAGGCTTTACCCTAAGTTGATCTACAACATGGTTCACACTACAATGTCAGGAGTAAGCAGTTTACACAAAAGAAGCCCACACGTGCTTCGGCACACATTCGCCACAAGTATACTTAATGGAGGAGCAGACATAAACGCAGTAAAAGATTTACTGGGGCATAGCAGTCTTGCGGCTACACAGGTATATACACACACGAGTTTTGAGGAATTAAACAATATATATAAACATGCTCATCCGAGAGCAAAATAAAAAAGGAGGAAATTATGAAACTAAGAATTCAATCAATTAACTTTGATGCAACAGCTGGATTAGAATCTTACATTAATAAGAAAACATTAAAACTAGAAAAGTTTTTTGACGAAATTTTGAACATAGAAGTGTATTTAAAGGTCGTAAAACCCGAAACAGCATCAAACAAAGAAGCCGAAATTAAGATTTCAATCCCAAATGTCGATTTCTTCGCCTCAAAAACCTGCGATTCTTTCGAAGAAGCGGTTGACCTAACTATCGAAGCCTTAGAGAAACAGATACGCAAATACAAAGAAAAAGCAACGAATAAATAATTTTTTTCTACAAATGTTTTGTAGTCCAAAAAAATATCGTACATTTGCAAGCCGTTTGAATAGCAGTATTTAAACGGCTTTTTAATCGCTAAAACCTTTATGGAATAGCACTTTGCCTCTTTAGCTCAGTTGGCCAGAGCACGTGATTTGTAATCTCGGGGTCGTTGGTTCGAATCCGACAAGAGGCTCAGCGATCTTTATTTTTTTGAAATAAATGGAAAAATGGGCAGTTACCAAAGTGGCCAACTGGGGCTGACTGTAACTCAGCTGTCTTTCGACTTCGGAGGTTCGAATCCTTCACTGCCCACAACATTTACTATTCATCAATTTACCGTATACAAATTGTATATTGTAATTAATAAATAGTGAATTATTTTGCGAAAGTAGCTCAGTTGATAGAGCATTAGCCTTCCAAGCTGAGGGTCGCGGGTTTGAGTCCCGTCTTTCGCTCCATTGCTGTTGTAGCTCAGTGGTAGAGCACTTCCTTGGTAAGGAAGAGGTCGCGAGTTCAATTCTCATCAACAGCTCAACTTTGTAGCTTTTATAAAACATATAAATTAATAATTAAATAATCTTTGAGTTATGGCAAAAGAAAAATTTGACAGGTCAAAACCCCACGTTAACGTTGGTACTATTGGACACGTTGACCACGGTAAAACAACCTTGACCGCTGCAATTACTATGGTACTTGCAAAAAGAGGTCTTTCTGAAATGCGTTCTTTCGATTCTATCGATAATGCACCAGAAGAAAAAGAACGTGGTATTACTATCAATACTGCACACGTTGAATACCAAACTGCTAATCGTCACTACGCACACGTTGACTGTCCAGGTCACGCGGATTACGTGAAGAACATGGTAACGGGTGCTGCTCAAATGGACGGTGCTATCATTGTAGTTGCTGCAACAGATGGTCCTATGCCACAAACACGCGAACACATCCTTTTGGCTCGCCAAGTAAACGTACCTCGTTTGGTTATCTTTATGAACAAATGTGATATGGTTGACGATCCTGAAATGTTGGAATTAGTAGAAATGGAAATGCGTGAATTGCTTTCATTCTATGATTTCGATGGTGACAACACTCCAGTTATCCAAGGCTCTGCACTTGGTGGATTGAATGGTGTTCCAGAATGGGAAGATAAAATCATGGAATTGATGGATGCTGTTGACACATGGATTGAATTGCCAATGCGTGATGTTGATAAACCATTCTTGATGCCTGTTGAAGATGTATTCTCGATCACTGGTCGTGGTACTGTAGCAACCGGACGTATCGAAACTGGTAAAATCAAAACTGGTGAAGAAGTTCAAATCATTGGACTAGGACAAACAGCATTGAAATCAGTAGTAACTGGTGTTGAAATGTTCCGTAAGATTCTTGATGATGGTCAAGCTGGTGATAACGTAGGTTTATTGCTTCGTGGTATCGACAAAGAAAGTATCAAACGTGGTATGGTTATTACCCACCCGGGAAAAGTAACACCTCATACTTCATTCAAAGCAGCCGCTTATATCTTGAAAAAAGAAGAAGGTGGTCGTCATACTCCATTCCACAACCGTTACCGTCCACAATTCTATATCCGTACATTGGACGTTACAGGTGAAATCACTCTTCCAGAAGGAACTGAGATGGTAATGCCAGGTGACAACTTAGAATTAACAGTAACATTGATTTACCCAGTAGCTTGTAGCGTAGGTTTACGTTTTGCAATCCGTGAAGGTGGTCGTACAGTAGGTTCAGGACAAATCACAGAACTTCTTGACTAATACTAATCTTTCCCAACCTCCCACGAGGTGAGTAGTAAGATTGAAAAAGTAATTTAAGAAGTTTTTTCAAAACAAAAGTCGTTTCCCGGAAACGGGGAACGACTTAATATACGGGCGTAGCTCAGTTGGTAGAGCACTGGTCTCCAAAACCAGGTGTCGGGAGTTCGAGTCTCTCTGCCCGTGCAAATTCTATTTACATATGAAGATAATTAGCTATATCAAAGAGTCTTATTCGGAACTTGTTCAAAAGGTTTCTTGGCCGACGCGTCAAGAACTGACTAACAGTGCAGTGGTGGTATTAATTGCTTCCATCATTATTGCATTGATAGTGTGGCTTATGGATACCGGTTTCGAAGCTATCATGAAATTCGTTTACGGATTACTGTCTTAATTTAATCAATGGAGGTCAACAAAGTGTCTGAGACAACAAATTTTAAATGGTACGTAATGCGTGCTATTAGTGGAAAAGAGAGCAAGGTAAAAGAGTATATTGATGCAGAAATCAAGAATTCGGACCTTGGTCAGTATGTTGCTCAGGTATTGATTCCTACTGAGAAGGTTTATCAGATTCGTAATGGCAAAAAAATTACAAAAGAACGTAGTTGCATGCCAGGATATGTATTGATAGAAGCTTATCTGATTGGTGAAATTCCTCACCGCTTACGCAACACACCAAACGTTATTGGATTCCTAGGTGAAAAAAACAATGTACCTACATCGATTCGTCCTTCGGAAGTGAATCGTATTTTGGGCAAAGTGGATGAACTACAGGAAACTGAAGAAGAAATGTTAACGCCTTTCTACGTGGGTGAAACAGTAAAAGTGATCTTTGGTCCTTTTAGTGGTTTTAGTGGTATCATTGAGGAAGTAAACACAGAGAAGAAAAAACTCAAAGTTATGGTTATGATTTTCGGACGGAAATCGCCGCTCGAATTGTCTTTCACACAAGTAGAAAAGGAGTAGTTGATTGCTGTTACAAATCGACGACACCAGTTTAACAACAAAAATTAAATTATTATGGCTAAAGAGATTGCTGGACTTATTAAATTACAGATTAAAGGAGGGGCTGCAAACCCGTCTCCCCCAGTAGGCCCTGCGTTAGGTTCTAAAGGGATCAATATTATGGAGTTTTGCAAACAATTTAATGCCAGAACCCAAGACAAACCGGGAAAAGTTCTACCGGCAGTCATCACCTATTATACTGACAAATCTTTCGACTTCGTTGTAAAGACTCCTCCAGTTGCTATTCAATTGTTAGAAATAACAAAATTGAAAAGTGGATCGGCGGAGCCTAACCGTAAGAAAGTAGCTGAAATTACTTGGGAACAAGTAGAAGCTATTGCTTCGGACAAAATGGTTGATTTGAATTGTTTTGAATTAGATGCAGCTATGAAAATGGTTGCTGGTACAGCTAGAAGTATGGGTATTACCGTAAAAGGTACTTTTCCTAATAAAAATAATTAATAAACTTCAATTAAAATGAGTAAACTGACAAAAAATCAAAGGTTAGCTTTAGAAAAAATTGAAGCAGGAAAAACCTATTCTCTAAAGGAAGCGGCAGGATTGGTAAAAGAAATTACCAACTCTAAATTCGATGCTTCTGTTGATATAGATGTACGCTTAGGTGTTGACCCACGTAAAGCCAATCAAATGGTACGCGGCGTTGTGTCGTTGCCAAATGGAACTGGAAAAGAAGTAAAGGTTCTTGCATTATGTACTCCTGACCAAGAAGCAGCAGCTAGAGAAGCTGGTGCAGATTTCGTAGGTCTAGATGAATATATCGAAAAAATCAAAGGTGGATGGACTGATGTTGATGTAATCATCACTATGCCTGCTATCATGGGTAAATTAGGTGCTTTAGGACGTGTTTTAGGCCCACGTGGTTTAATGCCAAATCCAAAAAGTGGTACTGTTACCAACGAAGTAGGTAAAGCTGTTAAAGAAGTAAAACAAGGAAAAATCGACTTTAAAGTTGATAAATATGGTATAGTACATACTTCAGTAGGTAAAGTTTCTTTTACTCCTGAACAAATTGTAGAAAATGCCAAAGAATTTGTTTCTACTTTGATGAAACTGAAACCCACTTCCGCAAAAGGTACTTATGTAAAGAGCATTTATCTTTCAAGCACAATGAGTATGGGTATTAAGATTGAACCCAAATCAATTGAAGAATAAAATTAAAAGTTTATGAAAAAGGAAGATAAAAGCGCTATTATAAAACAACTTGAGACAACTCTTGGCGAGTATGCTCACTTCTACTTAACAGATATAGGTGGATTAGACGCCGCTAAAACTACTGATTTAAGAAGAATTTGCTACAAACAAGATATTAAACTTGTAGTTGTAAAAAATACATTGCTTCAAAAAGCGTTGGAAAATTCATCTGTTGACTATAGCGAGCTTTACGGTTCACTAACAGGCGAAACTTCATTGATGCTTTCGAATGTAGGTAATGCTCCTGCAAAAATCATTCGTGACTTTGCTAAGGCTACCAAAGCTAAGAAAGCTATTCTTAAAGCAGCGTATGTAGAAGAGAGTTTCTATATTGGTGAGAACCAACTGGAAACACTTATCACCGTGAAAACTAAAAACGAACTTATCGGAGAGGTTATTGGATTATTGCAATCACCAGCTAAGAACGTTATATCAGCACTCCAATCAGGAGGATCAACTATCCACGGCGTGTTAAAAACATTGTCGGAAAGATAATTTCATAGTAAATAAAAAAACAAAATCATAAAAAATAAGTAAAATGGCAGATTTGAAAGCTTTTGCAGAACAATTGGTTAACTTAACAGTTAAAGAAGTAAATGAGTTAGCTCAAATTTTGAAAGATGAATATGGTATCGAACCAGCTGCTGCAGCTGTTGCTGTTGCTGCAGGTCCTGCAGCTGCTGCTGAAGTAGTAGAAGAAAAAACATCATTCGACGTAGTATTGAAATCAGCTGGTGCAACAAAATTGGCTATCGTTAAATTAGTAAAAGAATTAACTGGTCTTGGCTTGAAAGAAGCAAAAGATATGGTTGATGCTGCTCCTGCTGTAATCAAAGAAGGTGCATCTAAAGACGAAGCTGAAGCCTTGAAAAAAGCTCTTGAAGAAGGCGGCGCTGAAGTTGAACTTAAATAATTAAACCTGAATATCAGGTCTTTGGTTTAGATTCCCTCTCTAAGAGGGATTCTAAACCTTTTTCTGTCTATAAAATAATTGAGTTCATTGCACCCAAATAACCTCTTTGAAAATGTCGTCATTAACCAAAGCTCAAAGAATAAATTTTGCTTCTATTAAGAATCAGTTAGACTATCCTGACTTTTTGGAAGTTCAATTAAAATCCTTTCATGACTTTTTTCAAATGGACACCGCTCCTGAAAAAAGAAAATCGGAAGGTTTGTACAAAGTTTTTTCTGAAAACTTTCCAATCACGGACACCCGAAATAATTTCATCCTCGAATTCTTAGATTACTACGTAGACCCTCCACGTTATTCGATTGATGAGTGTATTGAACGCGGCTTAACCTACAGCGTGCCGCTTAAAGCCAAATTAAAACTGTATTGTACCGATCCGGATCACGAAGATTTTGATACGGTAATTCAAGATGTTTATTTGGGACCTATCCCATATATGACGTTGAAAGGTACTTTTGTTATCAATGGTGCAGAACGTGTTATTGTATCGCAACTTCACCGCTCACCCGGTGTTTTCTTCGGTCAAAGCACCCATGCTAACGGTACAAAATTATATTCGGCTCGTATTATCCCTTTCCGTGGATCATGGATAGAATTTGCTACCGACATCAACAATGTGATGTACGCATACATCGACCGTAAGAAAAAACTTCCAGTTACTACCTTACTTCGTGCCATTGGTTTCGAAAGTGATAAAGACATCCTGGAAATTTTCAATCTTGCCGAAGAAATAAAAGTAAGCAAAACCAGCCTAAAAAAAGCTCTTGGTCAAAAATTAGCTGCACGTGTTTTGAAAACATGGGTGGAAGATTTTGTGGATGAGGACACCGGCGAGGTGGTTACCATTGAACGTAACGAAGTTATTATTGACCGTGAAACAATTTTGGAAGCCAGCCATATCGATGAAATCATCGAAGCAGGTACTCCAACTATTTTACTTCATAAAACTGATGCTAATCAAAACGATTATGCCATCATTTATAATACTCTTCAAAAAGACCCTAGTAACTCTGAGAAAGAAGCTGTGTTGTATATCTATCGTCAGTTACGAAATGCCGTACCTGCTGATGATTCTACTGCACGCGAAGTTATCAATAACTTGTTCTTCTCTGAAAAACGTTACGATTTGGGTAATGTTGGTCGTTTCCGTATTAACCGGAAATTGAACCTCACTACCAGCATGGATACAAAAGTGCTGACAAAAGAAGATATTATTGAAATCATCAAATATCTTATTGAGTTGATTAACTCAAAAGCAGATGTGGATGATATTGACCACTTGAGTAACCGTCGCGTACGTACAGTAGGCGAACAATTATATAATCAATTCGGTGTTGGACTTTCACGTATGGCTCGTACCATTCGTGAACGTATGAACGTTCGTGATAACGAGGTCTTTACTCCTATCGATTTGATCAATGCAAAAAGTGTTTCGTCGGTTATCAATTCATTCTTTGGTACCAATGCACTTTCGCAATTTATGGATCAACAAAATCCATTGGCCGAGATTACTCACAAACGTCGTATGTCAGCCTTAGGACCTGGTGGTCTTTCGCGTGAACGTGCAGGTTTTGAGGTTCGTGACGTTCACTATACTCACTATGGCCGTTTGTGTCCTATTGAAACTCCTGAAGGTCCAAACATTGGTTTGATCTCTTCTTTGTGTATTTATGCCAAAATCAACGAATTAGGATTTATTGAAACTCCTTATCGTAAAGTTACCAATTCGGTAGTTGATATTACAGATGCCGGTATTGAATATTACACTGCAGAAGAAGAAGAAAACTTAATTGTTGCACAAGGAAATGCGCCATTGGACGAAAAAGGAAACTTCATTCGTAATAAAGTAAAATCGCGTAAAGGTGCTGATTTCCCAGTAATCTCACCTGATGAAGTAAACTTAATGGACGTTTCTCCATCACAAATTGCATCTATCGCAGCTGCCTTGATTCCCTTCTTGGAACATGATGATGCGAACCGTGCATTGATGGGATCGAACATGATGCGCCAGGCTGTACCTTTATTACGTTGCGAAGCTCCGATTGTTGGAACCGGCATCGAAGGACAGTTGATTCAGGATTCACGTACACAGGTAATGGCCGAAGGCGTTGGTGTAATTGAATACGTAGATGCAAACTGTATTAAAATACTTTACGATCGTACCGAAGAAGAAGAATTTGTAAGCTTCGACAGTGCGGTTAAAGAATATAAATTACCAAAATTCCAAAAAACCAACCAAAATACTACCATCGACTTACGTCCTATCGTAAGCAAAGGTGACAAAGTAGTAAACGGTCAGATTCTTACTGAAGGTTATGCAACCCAAAACGGTGAATTAGCAATTGGTAAAAACCTGAAAGTGGCTTTCATGCCTTGGAAAGGATATAACTTTGAGGATGCTATCGTAATCAACGAACGTGTTGTACGCGAAGATGTCTTTACGTCTATTCACGTAGTTGAGCAACTTTTGGATGTTCGCGAAACTAAACGTGGTATCGAAGAATTTACTTCGGATATACCTAACGTAAGTGAAGAAGCAACAAAAGATTTGGATGAAAACGGTATTATTCGTATCGGTGCTCGTATTGAGCCGGGCGATATTATCATTGGTAAAATCACTCCAAAAGGAGAATCGGATCCTTCACCGGAAGAAAAATTACTTCGTGCTATCTTTGGTGACAAAGCAGGTGATGTAAAAGATGCTTCGTTAAAAGCAACCCCATCATTATCAGGTGTGGTTATTGGAAAACGCTTGTTCTCTAAAGCTCAAAAGAATCGTAAATCCAAACTTGCCGACAAAGCCGTTCTTCCTAAATTGGATGAAGAGTTTGAAAACCAGGCAGCTATTTTGCGCAACACTTTAGTTGACAAATTAATGGCAATGATTGGCGATAGAACATCAGCCGGAGTAAAAGATTTCTTAGGAACTGATATAATTTCACGCAATAGCAAATTTACAGCAGAACGTCTTCGCGAGATTGACTATTCTGCAGTACAATTGAGTAAATGGACTACTGATTCACATAGAAATGAATTGGTTAAGAAATTGATCATGAATTATTTGAGAAAATACAAGGAATTGGATGCTCAAATAAAACGTCAAAAATTCAACATTACTATCGGGGATGAACTTCCAAATGGTATCGTGCAAATTGCTAAAGTTTATATCGCTAAAAAACGTAAAATTCGTGTTGGTGATAAAATGGCAGGTCGTCACGGTAACAAAGGTATTGTATCTCGTATTGTTCGTCAAGAAGATATGCCATTCCTTGAAGATGGAACTCCGGTAGACATTGTATTGAATCCACTTGGTGTACCTTCGCGTATGAACCTTGGACAAATATTTGAAACCGTACTGGGTTGGGCTGGAAAAGAATTAGGTCTGCGTTTTGCAACTCCTATTTTTGATGGTGCAAGTCTGGATGATTTAACTACTTGGACAGATAAAGCCGGCGTACCTGCATATGGTAAAACATATTTGTACGATGGTGGAACAGGTGAACGTTTTGACCAAACAGCAACGGTAGGTGTTATCTACATGCTGAAACTGGGTCACATGGTTGAAGACAAAATGCATGCACGTTCTATCGGACCATACTCACTTATTACTCAACAACCTCTTGGTGGTAAAGCACAATTTGGTGGTCAACGTTTCGGAGAAATGGAGGTTTGGGCACTCGAAGCATTCGGTGCTGCTCATATCTTACAAGAAATTTTGACTGTAAAATCGGATGACGTTATGGGTCGCGCTCGTACTTACGAAGCGATTGTAAAAGGTGATCCAATGCCAACACCAGGAATTCCTGAATCGCTCAACGTATTGTTGCACGAACTTCGCGGATTAGGTTTGAGCATCAGTTTGGAATAGAAAATTAATATGGTTAGTTTATATCCGCCTCAAAACCGGATATAAACTAACTCGTATGAAATCTGTTCAAATTGAATTCCAAAAATAGTAAATCTTATAACTCTTTATAAAACAGAGATATGGCTTTTAAAAATGATAATAAGGTAAAGAATAGTTTTAATAAAATTTCGATTGGTCTTGCATCACCCGAAGAGATATTAAAATTATCGAGTGGCGAGGTTCTCAAACCAGAAACCATTAATTATCGAACCTACAAACCTGAACGTGATGGTTTGTTCTGCGAGCGCATTTTTGGTCCTACCAAGGATTTTGAATGTCATTGCGGAAAATACAAACGTATCCGTTATAAAGGCATTGTCTGCGACCGTTGTGGAGTAGAAGTGACTGAGAAAAAAGTTCGTCGTGAGCGAATGGGACACATTCAATTGGTAGTTCCCGTGGCTCATATTTGGTATTTCCGTTCGTTGCCAAACAAAATTGGTTACTTGTTGGGAATGCCTACAAAAAAATTAGATTCAATTATCTACTACGAAAAATATGTTATCATTCAGGGAGGAATTCTTGAAAACGGAGAAAACATCGCACAAGGCGAGTTGTTAACCGAAGATGAATATTTGGATATTTTAGAAGCTTTACCACGTGAAAATCAATTGTTGGAAGACACTGATCCTAATAAGTTCATCGCTAAAATGGGGGCAGATGCTATCCATGATATGTTGAGCCGTTTGGATTTAGATGTTCTATCATACGATTTACGTCATAAAGCGAATACAGATACATCGCAACAACGTAAAACTGAAGCCTTGAAACGTCTGCAAATTGTAGAATCGTTCCGTGCTTCAAAATTGCGTAACAAACCAGAATGGATGATTGTAAAAATCGTTCCGGTTATTCCACCGGAATTACGTCCATTGGTGCCACTTGATGGTGGTCGTTTTGCAACTTCGGATTTGAACGACTTATATCGTCGTGTGATTATCCGTAACAACCGTTTGAAGCGATTAATCGAAATCAAAGCTCCTGAAGTGATCCTTCGTAACGAGAAACGTATGCTTCAAGAAGCTGTCGATTCATTGTTCGATAACTCACGTAAATCAAGCGCTGTAAAAACTGATGCCAACCGTCCATTGAAGTCACTTTCCGACTCATTGAAAGGTAAACAAGGTCGTTTCCGTCAAAACTTACTTGGTAAACGTGTGGATTACTCGGCACGTTCGGTAATTGTTGTTGGACCTGAATTAAAGATGCACGAATGCGGTATCCCAAAAGATATGGCTGCAGAATTATTCAAACCGTTTGTTATCCGTAAACTTATTGAGCGCGGAATTGTAAAAACGGTAAAATCTGCGAAAAAAATCGTTGATCGTAAAGACCCGGTGATTTGGGACATTTTAGAGTACGTGATGAAAGGACATCCCGTATTACTAAACCGTGCTCCAACACTTCACCGTTTGGGTATTCAGGCTTTCCAACCAAAAATGATTGAAGGAAAAGCTATTCAACTTCACCCGCTAGCATGTACGGCTTTCAATGCCGACTTTGACGGTGACCAAATGGCTGTTCACTTACCACTTGGTAATGAGGCTATTTTGGAAGCACAAATGTTGATGTTAGGTTCACACAATATTTTGAACCCTGCTAATGGTGCTCCTATTACGGTACCATCGCAAGACATGGTTCTTGGTTTGTATTATATTACAAAACCACGTCCGGGAGCTTTAGGTGAAGGATTAATATTCTATTCTCCCGAAGAAGCAGAAATTGCACTGAATGAGAAAAAAGTAGCTTTACATGCTCCTATAAAAGTAAAGACTAAAGATTTAAATGCAGACGGTGAATTGGTTGATACCATCATCGAAACTACAGTTGGTCGTGTCTTATTTAATAAATGTGTACCAACACAAGTTGGTTACATTAACGAACTTCTCTCTAAAAAATCATTACGTGACATTATTGGTAACGTAATTGAAATTTGTGGAGTGGCTCGTACTACTCAATTCTTGGATGATATCAAAGATTTAGGTTATTACATGGCATTCAAAGGAAGTTTGTCGTTTAACCTTGCTGATGTTATTATCCCACCGGAAAAAGAAATTCTGGTAAAAGAAGGTAATGCTGAAGTGGAAGAAATTTTGAATAACTACAACATGGGATTCATTACTTTCAACGAACGTTACAACCAGATTATTGATACCTGGACGCACGTTAACTCGAAATTGTCAAACATCTTGATGAAACAACTTTCGACAGACAACCAAGGATTCAACTCTGTATATATGATGTTGGACTCTGGTGCTCGTGGATCTAAGGAACAAATTCGCCAGCTTTCAGGTATGCGTGGTTTGATGGCAAAACCTCAAAAATCGGGAGCAGAAGGTGGACAAATTATTGAAAACCCTATTCTTTCGAACTTTAAAGAAGGACTTTCGGTATTGGAATACTTTATTTCTACCCACGGTGCTCGTAAAGGTTTGGCGGATACGGCTTTGAAAACAGCGGATGCAGGATATTTAACTCGTCGTTTGGTGGATGTATCGCAAGATGTAATTATCAACGAAGATGACTGTGGAACATTACGTGGACTTATTGCCACTGAAATGAAAAACAACGAAGAAGTGATTTCGTCACTTTACGAACGTATCCTTGGTCGTGTATCTGTTCATGATATTCAAAACCCACTTACCGGAGAACTAATCGTATCATCGGGAGAACAAATAACTGAAGCATTAGCCAAAAAGATTCAGGATTCACCTATTGAACGTGTTGAAATTCGCTCGGTATTGACTTGCGAATCGAAAAAAGGTGTTTGTGCAAAATGTTACGGTCGTAACCTTGCAACTAACAAAATGGTTCATATCGGTGAAGCAGTAGGTGTTATTGCAGCTCAATCAATTGGTGAGCCGGGTACACAGCTTACACTTCGTACGTTCCACGTTGGGGGTATCGCTTCGAACGTTGCAGCAGAATCAAAAATTGTATTGAAATATGATGGTCGTCTTGAATTTGATGAACTTCGTACGGTAGACGCAATTGGTGATGACAAGGCCATTTATCAGGTAGTAGTAAGCCGTCTGGCTGAAATGCGCGTAATTGACCCTAACACTGACATTGCACTTACCACTCAAAATATTCCTTACGGTTCTAAACTTTACGTAAAAGATGGTGAAGTGGCAACAAAAGGCCAAATGGTCTGCGAATGGGATCCATTTAATGCGGTAATTATTTCTGAAACTGAAGGTAAAATTGAGTTTGAAGATGTAATTGAAAACGTTACCTTCAAGGCTGAAACCGATGAGGCAACAGGTCTGCGTGAAAAGATTATTATCGAAACTAAAGATCGTAACAAGGTTCCAAGTGCACACATTGTGTCTAAAGATGGTTCAATATTACGTACTTATAGCTTACCGGTGGGTGCCCACTTGGTATTGGATAATGGCGATAAAATCAAAATGGGTCAGATGTTGGTAAAAATACCTCGTGCCGTTGGTAAAGCAGGTGATATTACCGGTGGTCTTCCACGTGTAACTGAGTTATTCGAAGCTCGTAACCCTTCTAACCCAGCTGTAGTAGCCGAAATTGATGGTGAGGTAACCTTCGGAAAAATCAAACGTGGTAACCGTGAGTTGACTGTAACTTCGAAAACCGGTGAGGTTAAGAAATACATGATTCCATTATCAAGACAAATTCTTGTTCAGGAAAATGACTTTGTACGTGCAGGTATTCCACTTTCGGAAGGTGCAACTACTCCTTCGGATATCTTATTAATCAAAGGACCTACAGCGGTTCAGGATTATATTGTAAACGAAGTTCAGGATGTATACCGTCTGCAAGGTGTAAAAATCAATGATAAGCACTTTGAGGTAATTGTACGTCAAATGATGCGTAAAGTTGAGATTTTGGAACAAGGTGACACTCGTTTCTTAGAAAAACAAATTATCGGCAAAAACGATTTCATGGAAGAAAATGATCGTATTTGGGGTAAAAAAGTAATTCTGGATGCAGGTGATTCAACAACCTTGAAACCGGGTCAAATCATTACACCACGTAAGTTGCGTGATGAGAACAGTATGTTGAAACGTCGTGATATGAAATTGGTAGAAACGCGTGATGCAATTGCTGCTACTTCAAATCAGATTTTACAAGGTATTACCCGTGCTGCTCTTCAAACCAACAGCTTTATGTCGGCTGCTTCGTTCCAGGAAACTACAAAAGTATTGAACGATGCTGCTATTAATGGTAAAGTTGACAGACTTGAAGGATTGAAAGAAAATGTTATTTGTGGACACTTGATTCCTGCAGGAACAGGTCAACGTGAATTCGATAAAATCGTAGTTTTTTCACGCGATGAATATGAGAAAAAAGTTGATGCCCGCAAAAGTGTTATAGAAGTTGGTGCTAATGAATCGGAAGATTAATTAATCGCCTGACACAAAGTTAATCACAACGAGCTTGTTTTCTTTTTGAAGACAAGCTCGTTGCTTTTGTATACCTAGTTCTTGTTTTGCTCAAAAAAACATAGTATCTTAGTACAATTTTTAGAACCCGAAGTAATAAACTCAAACTTATATTGACAATGGAAAATAATTATTGCATTATTATGGCAGGTGGCGTTGGTAGCCGCTTTTGGCCGTTTAGTAGAAACGACCGCCCAAAACAATTTCTTGATTTTTTTGGAACCGGACGTTCTCTTTTGCAAATGACTTTTGATAGACTTCACCATCTGGTACCTGCCGAAAATATTATAATTGTATCAAATGTCATATACAAAGATTTGATTCTGGAGCAATTACCGGAAATAAAAGCCGATCAGGTTTTACTGGAACCAAACAGACGAAACACAGCTCCGTGTATTGCCTATGCGGTAAATAGAATAAAATCTATGACCGATAAAGCCAATATAATTGTAGCACCATCAGATCACCTTATTTTAAAGGAAAATGATTTTCTTGAAACAATTAAAGTCGGTCTTGATTTTGTTGAGAAGAATAATTGCTTATTGACATTAGGGATTAAACCAAGTCGCCCTGAAACCGGATATGGTTACATTCAAATCAGCGAAGGAGAAACAAATCTTAGAAAAGTAAAAACATTTACCGAAAAACCAAATGCCGAGTTGGCTCAGGTTTTTTTCGAAACCGGTGAGTTTTTCTGGAATTCCGGAATTTTCTTGTGGAATTTGCAAACTATAGACAAAGCGTTTGATGAATTATTGCCTGAAGTGTCTACTAAATTTAAAGTGGGTACTGAATTTTTCAACACGCCTAAAGAACAGGAATTCATTGATGAGATGTATCCTTCATGCCCTAATATTTCAATAGATTATGGTATTATGGAAAAAGCATCGGATGTTTATGTTCTTTGTTCAGACTTTGGTTGGACCGATCTGGGCACCTGGGGATCACTATACGAAATGTCGCCAAAAGACGAGAATAAAAACGTGACGCTAAAATGCGAAACCGTATTTTACGACTGCGAAGATAATATCGTTGCTTTACCTTCAGGGAAACTAGCTGTCATTCAAGACTTAAAAGGCTATATTGTAGCTGAATCGGATAATGTTTTACTCATCTGTAAACTTGAAGAAGAACAACGCATTCGTCAGTTTGTGAACGACACAAACGTAAAATACGACGGCAAATTTAATTAAATAGTTGATAATTTACAGTTGACAGTTGACAGTTGTTGCTAGATGTAGTTCTATCTCCGACTGTCAACTGTCAACTTTTAATTCGTAACATGAGCGATATTATTCATCTTTTACCCGATTCGGTGGCAAATCAAATTGCTGCCGGTGAAGTGATTCAGCGTCCGGCATCGGTTCTAAAAGAATTAGTTGAAAATTCGATTGATGCAGGTGCCACCTTTATTCAGATATTGATAAAAGATGCCGGCCGAACATTAATTCAGGTGGTTGACAATGGTAAAGGTATGAGTGAAACGGATGCCAGAATGGCTTTCGAACGTCACGCTACGTCGAAAATTACCGATGCTGGCGATCTATTTTCGCTCAAAACAATGGGATTCCGTGGCGAAGCACTGGCGTCGATTGCTGCTGTGGCTCAGGTAGAGTTACGTACACGCAGAGCAGAAGATGAATTGGGTGTATTCGTTGAAATAGCCGGAACACGGGTCTTTAAACAGGAAATGGTACAATGTGATACCGGCACCGCCTTTCAGGTAAAAAATTTATTTTTTAACGTGCCTGCGCGTCGACGCTTTCTAAAAAGCGACAACGTCGAGAAAAGTCATATCCTAACAGAGTTTTATCGCATCGCACTGGTAAACTCTAATGTGGCATTTGCTCTATTTGATGGTGACGATGAAATGTTTCAACTTCCTGCTTCAAATAACAAAGTGCGCATTGAAAATATTTTTGGCAAAAATGCAAAAAAACGCTGGCAACAGCAACTGCTGACAATTGAAACATCTACCAATCTGGTGAGTATCAATGGGTATGTCGGAAAACCTGAGTTTGCACAGAAATCGGCTATTCAGTATTTTTTTGTGAATGGCCGATATATGCGTCACCCCTACTTCCACAAAGCAGTTTTGTTGGCATACAATCAAATGATTCAGGCCAATGAAAGCCCGAATTATTTTATTTACTTAGAAGTAGATCCTCAAACCATCGATGTAAACATCCATCCTACCAAAACTGAAATAAAATTCGAAAACGAACAAGCCATCTGGTCCATTCTTTCGGCTTCCATCAAAGAATCGTTGGGTAAGTTTAATATTATTCCATCCATCGATTTTGATCAGGAAGGTGCCCTGGAGATGCCCACCAGCATGTCGATAGAGAACGTACGTCCTCCGCAAACAAACTTTAATCCAAATTACAATCCGTTTGGAACAAGTGCATATAAACGCCCCGCATTGGATTGGGAAAACCTGTACGGCAACTTTGAGAAAAAAACTGAAACAATTGAATCGATGCCCAACTGGCAGCCCGAATCTATAATGCCGGAAATTATAAGTTCCGTACCGGAGGAAAAGCAGCAAATAATGGAGATCAGTGAACAACGTGCTGACAATTTCCAATTTAAAAACCGGTATATCATCACCAGTTTGAAATCGGGCATGTTGATGATTGATCAACACAGAGCACATGTTAGAATACTTTTCGAACAATATATCAGCCAGATAGAAAATCGCAAAGCATTATCGCAGCAAATACTCTTCCCTGAAATACTAGAATTAAGCGACGATGATGTACTGATCTTTGAACAAATGCTACCAGACCTTCAATACCTCGGTTTTGATTTTGAGCCACAGGCCAACCATTCATTTAATGTGAGAGGGGTTCCGGAGAATGTAGGAACGGGAAGTGTCATCGACTTATTGTTGGTCATGCTTGACAAAACCAAAACAACTGCCGAAGATCTTAGCACTACCATGCATGAATCTATTGCATTCTCATTGGCCGAATCATCTGCTTTAAAAAACGGTCAACGCCTTTCGAATGAAGAAATGAGCGATCTAATCGACCGTCTATTTGCATGTGCCAACCATAATTTCACTCCCGACGGGAAGAAAATCCTCACTATCTTTACCCACGAAGAAATAGACAAAAGATTCTAGGAAATATGAATTATTCAATTTAGAATTGAATAATTCATATTTTTTTCAGACTAAACAACTAACAAATGAAATCTCTTCTTATTTTCGATCTCGACGGCACATTGCTCGACACCATAGCCGATATGGCTGAAAGTTCAAATTATGCTCTTACAAAATGTGGATTTCCTAAACACGAAATTTCTGCCTATCGTTTTTTTATCGGTAATGGTATCAACAAACTTTTTGAACGGATTTTACCGGAAGGTGAGAAGAACCAGGAAAATATTCTTAGACTGAGAAAATATTTTCTAGAACATTACGAAATCCATAATTCCGAGCTAACTGTACCTTATACAGGTGTTCCTGAGCTTCTTATAAAATTACAATCATCCGGAATAATGATTGCTGTAGCTTCAAACAAATATCATAAAGCCACAGAAAAACTTGTAAAACATTTCTTTCCTGAAATACATTTTATAGCCGTTTTTGGTCAACGCGAAGGAGTAGCTGTGAAACCAGATCCAACTATAGTACAGGATATTTTAGCACTGGCAAAGGTGGATAAGCCGGAAGAAGTGCTTTATATCGGCGACTCGGGTGTAGATATGCAGACAGCCCAAAATGCAGGCGTAGATGCTTGCGGCGTGACTTGGGGATTCCGCCCACGCGCGGAATTAATGGAACTCTCTCCCAGGTATATTGTTGACAAGGCTGAAGAAATTTCACAACTCATTAATATATAATTCACTACCGGACATAAAAAAACCGCACATAGAGTGCGGTTTTTTTTATCAATTCTCAACCAAAAATTAATCGATTAAGATCTATTCTTCTTTGGCTTGAGGTGTAATTAGTTTATATCCTTTTCCATGGATATTGATGATAGCTACATTTTCGTCAGCTTTCAATAGTTTTCGTAATTTAGTGATATACACATCCATACTACGGGCATTGAAATAATTATCGTCAACCCAAATGGTTTTCAGGGCAAAGTTTCGTTCTAAAATATTGTTAGCATTAGCGGCCAACAAATTCAATAATTCTGACTCTTTAGTGGTCAGTTTTTTAGCATCACCATCAAGGATAAGCATTTGTTTTTGTGCGTCAAAAATAAAATTACCAAGAGCATAGGTAACTACATCTTTAGCTTTTTTACCTTTCACACGACGCATAATTGATTCGATACGGTACAGCAACTCTTCCATGCTGAATGGCTTAGATAAATAGTCATCTGCACCCAGTTTGAATCCCTGCAAAATATCTTCTTTCATCGATTTGGCGGTAAGAAAGATAATTGGCACTTCAGTATTTAACGAACGTACATCTGCAGCAAGTGCAAAACCGTCCTTTTTAGGCATCATCACATCAAATACGCACAAGTCATATTTATTTTTTGAAAAAGCCTTGTAACCAGCCTCACCATCAGGTTGTAAATCTGCATCATAACCTTTAGTAATCAAATATTCTCTGAGAAGCATGCCAAGATTTTCGTCATCTTCGCATAATAAGATTTTTACTTTTTCGTCGATCATAATTAGTAATTTTTTAAAGTTGGTATTGATATTATAAATTTCGTTCCTATATTTAATTCGCTCTCCGCTTTTATGGAGCCTTTGTGCTCAGTAACTATCTTCTTAACGTAAGCCAGTCCTAAACCAAAACCTTTTACGTTGTGAAGATTGCCTGTTGACACCCGATAAAATTTTTCAAAAATTCGTTTCAGGTCTTCCTTGTGAATTCCAATTCCATTATCCTCAATGCTTATCAATAAATTATCCTTTTCATTCCATGTTTCCAAGGTCAAAAGCAAGGGTTTATCGCTGTATTTAAGAGCATTATCCATTAAATTAAAGATAACATTGGTAAAGTGTACCTCATCAATAAAAGCTAAATCATTTGTAGCCTTAAGATTAGAAGTTATCTTACCTCCTTTGCTCGTTACTTTAAGCGAAAAATTACCAATAATATCTCTGATAAGCGAATTGATTTGAATTTCGTTCATTTTCAATGTTGACTTTTCTCTTTCGAAAACAGCCATTTGCAACACTTTTTCAACCTGAAAGCTCAATCTCTTTGTCTCGTCGCGAATCACTTTCGAGATGTGTTTCAGGGTTTCGGGTGTTTTACCTACCCCGGGATCCTGCAACATTTGCGACGCTAATGAAATGGTTGATATCGGCGTTTTAAATTCATGAGTCATATTGTTCACAAAATCATTCTTCATTGTATTCAGTTGTTTTTGTCTGAAAATAATAATGATAGCAACAATAAATATGATAAGAATAAGCAAAACCAAAGCTACTGATGGCAATAGCAAATTCATTGAATTTAAAATAAAATTTTGTTTGGTTGGGAATACAACCTGTAAATAAGCCGGTGCATTAGACTCTTCTAATGGAAATAACTTTTGAGTATAAATATTATTATTGATATTCAACTCCGTCTGGTGGATATCCTTGTGACAATTATATATTATCTTGCCTTGATTGTCCACTATCGAGTAAAAGAACGGAAGCTCCACTCCGTTGTTGACTAATACCTTTTCCAGAATATCATTCAAGTCATTGAAATTAACACGTTCATTAATTTCTTTATTATCACTCTCTCGCATCCATCTGAATACTGCCTGATCGAGAATCGTTTTTGATCGTGAAAAATTCTTTTGAAACTTATCTTGTAAATATCTCGACGTTTCCTCGATGGTTGCCTGTCCATGACGGGTTGACAAACGAATAGTCGGACGATTAAGTTGTTCCGACGTCAATTTCGAATTCTCGGCCATACTATCGATGTCCTTTTTCAATTTCAGGTTTTGAGCATCACCGTTTATATATTTATTATTCGTTCCCTGGATGTCGCTTCCTTCGAGAGTCTGACTTAAATAATCGAGTGCCTCATTCTCCTCTACTAAACTTACAGTCTGAAATAATGCCCGCTGAACATTATCATTGAACTGATTTTCCACCATCTCGGCATTGATTCTTACATAACGCGCTTGCAAAGCAATAAGCCCTACAAAAGTCACAAGCATCGTAATGATAAGTATCCAAATTGTCGTCTTCTTCATATTCGGCTACAAATTTACAAAATAATTAAACCTTCGTGCATAAAGTAACATTCTTTAACCTTGTTTGTTAATCGAAAACATTGTTATGAGTCGATTTAAGTCAATAATTTAGGTTATATTTGATAATTTCTCGAGATAATTTTAATTTTAGCTCAAAATTATGTGAATTTTGTTAATCATACATTTCAAATGAATTATGATTTTAGCATTTAAATAAAACAGAAATACATATTCCAACGTTTACATGTCAACTGCTTTGTCAGATACAATCTCCACAGTATTTTCTGGACCAACCAGCTCCTCTTCATGAAATTCTTTCAATACAAACCTTTTATAATATGAAATGATCAGCGTAGTCATTGGAAGAGCAATAATCATCCCTACCATCCCCATCAACGAGCCCCAAACAGAAAGTGAAAGCAATATAACTGCAGGGTTAAGTCCGGTAACCCTACCCATAATTTTAGGGGTCAGCACCATATCTTCAAACACCTGAACCAAGGCAAAAACGATGGCAAGGCCCAACAACACTGAGCCATAACTTTGTCCCGTCTCCACCGACTGAAGTAAACCCATTACAGCACAAGGAATAAGCGCCAATACTTTTAGATAGGGCACTAACGTAAGTAAACCGATAAGCAGACCAAGGACAATGGCCAACGGCAGTTGTATAATACTAAAACCGATAATGAAGAGCACTCCAACTATCAGCGCAATCAGTGCCTGACCCCGAAAATACCGATTCATCCCCGATTCCAAATCAACAATAACTTCAGTAATCAACTTTCTGTATTTTGGAGGAATAATATGAAATAAACCCGATGAAATTTTCTCGTAATCGAGCAAAATAAAAATAAGATACAAGAAAACAACTACCACCACAGATAACCCAAGAATAAAATCGAGCGAACCGTTTATAAAATCCCACAACTGAGGAGCCAGTTTTTTAATTCCATCCATGATGTTTTGATCTTTCAATACCGACTGAAATTTCAAATGTTCCAGATAGTGCCTGATTTCAGATTGCCACGCCACAGGTATAAACGTATCGACATCAAGTCTTTGGGAGTACACCACTATTAATTGAGATAATTTCTGAAGTTCGAGACTTACGATAGGTGCTAAGATAAGAATCAAGCCGGTTATTGAACCGAAGAAAAGTAAAAGCGTTGCAAAAATGGACAATGCCCGGTTCTTAAACTTTAATTTATATTGAAAAAAACCGACAAATGGCTGCAACAAATAAGCCAACAACCAGGCTATCAGAAACGGCAACAGGACTCCACTCAGTTTGTTGACTAACAAAAACACTAACAGCACTACAAACAAGCCAATAAGCATACGAACGACCCGGTCAAGAGTAAAGGGTTTTGGATTTGTATTCATGAGATATCAGTTTTATTTTCGATTTATTAGATTATTGCAAACTTATCAATGAGGCACACCATTAAAACAATCTCTGCAAATAGGCTCATATTCGCTCATTTCGCCTAAAAGCACCCTTTTATCACTATCCACCAAACGATGAGACACATAAGCCAATGCACCACAACGAACACAAATAGCATGCACCTTAAACACATCCTCGGCTATAGCACAAAGCGCAGGCATCGGACCAAAAGGAACTCCTTTAAAATCCATATCCAAGCCCGCGATAATTACGCGTACCCCCTGATTTGCCAATTGAGTGCACACATCAACCAAACCCTCGTCGAAAAATTGTGCCTCGTCAATGCCCACCACATCAACATCGCCCGACATAAGCAAAATGCTACCCGATGACTCAACAGGAGTAGATCGAATGGCAGTACGATCATGCGAAACGACTTCATCCTCGGAATATCGGGTATCAATCTTCGGTTTAAAAATTTCAACTTCTTGTTTCGCGAACTTTGCACGTTTAAGTCTTCGAATCAATTCTTCGGTTTTTCCCGAAAACATGGAGCCACATATAACTTCTATACTTCCACGCTTTTGTTGGTTCGGGTGGTTTCGTTCTGAATAAATCATTGTATTTTATTGAAAATTAGCAGTTCTTTTTTCTTTTCTCTTTGGAATATTGTAACTTTACACCGAAATAAGATAGCAAATACCTCGCTGAGCACAATTCATCATTACAAAGGTACAATTTTCGTGAAAGAATGTGACATTCGAAATCTTTTATTACCAATTAATATAAGATTTGAAATTAATCGCAGTTTATTACGAATAGCTCATTCGTATTCCGAGGAGCAAAGTTAAAGAAATTATGAGGATTAAAATCGTTTTTACAAAAAAGATATGAACAGAAAATTATTAGTAACACTACTTCAAAAATCAATTCAAGAGTTGGAAATGATTACCGAGGGCTTTATGGAAATGGAACATTATCCAAAAGCAATCATCCAATTGGCTCAACGCAAAACCGATGACATTGCATCCTATATTGAGATATTATCAACTGTCATGCCCGAGTCGTCAGACAGCTCAACCGAAGACGAGATACAACCCATTGTTCATAATGATATAGAAGCAATCACCGAAAAACCGGCAGAGGAAACAGTCAACGCTGAAGCTCAGGGAGAAATTATTGAAGATGCCCCGAGCGTAGAAACGACCGAAACCGATATCATTAAAGAAGATGCCTCACCTACCGAAACATTAGAAGAAGAGGAAACTATCGAAGAAGAAGAAGAAGAAGAAGAAGAAGAACTTGAGGAAGAGATAGAAGACGAAGAGGAAACAGAAGAGTTTCCGAACGAAGTATCAGAAGTGGAAGAAATTAAAGCAACTGCCGAATTCCCAGCGAACGATGAGGAAATTGTTGAAGAAAAATTCTCAAGCAACGAAACCAGAACGATAGTTGAAGAAACCAGAAAATCTATAATCGGTGATAAAAACTTAGTCACTTCCGTAACCAGAAATGAACTTTTATCAAGAACAGAAAATACGATCAGCTCGGTGTTGGGCAACAAGAAAATATCTGACATCAAACAAGGAATAAACATTGGCGACCGCTTTCGTTTTCAGCGCGAACTATTTCGCGGGAATGGTGAAGACATGAATAAAACCCTAACCTACCTCAATCAACTTGCAACCGAGAATGAGGCATTATCATTTCTTCGTTCCAAATACGGCTGGGCAACTGACAATGATACTGCAGAGGATTTTTATCAAATTGTAAAAAGACGATTTTTATAGCAGAAACAATGATGCTGTAGCGACAACTCTTTACGTTGTAACTTCAGCAAATAAAAACAAATAATAAAGCATGAGATTATACGTTGTACCTACACCGGTAGGAAATTTGGAGGATATGACCTTTCGCGCCATCAGAGTTTTGAAATCGGTTGATTTGATCTTGGCTGAAGACACGCGAACAAGCGGTTTTTTACTAAAGCATTTCGAGATAAAAACTCCAATGCATTCGCATCACAAATTCAACGAACACAAAACGGTGGAAAATGTGGTTCAACGCATCAAGAGCGGACAAACCGTAGCACTCATCTCCGACGCAGGCACACCGGCCATTTCCGATCCAGGATTTTTGGTTGTTCGCCAATGTGTTGAAAACGGCATCGAGGTAGAATGTTTGCCGGGTGCAACAGCTTTTGTGCCGGCTTTAGTTGCCTCGGGTTTACCCAACGACAGGTTCTGTTTTGAGGGGTTTTTACCACAGAAAAAAGGACGTCAAACAAAGATCAACATGCTCGCTACTGAAAGCCGCACCATGATTTTTTACGAGTCACCTTTTCGTCTGGTGAAAACACTGACCCAACTATCCGAAGCATTTGGAGTTGAACGTAAAGCATCCGTTTCGCGCGAAATATCAAAGATTTACGAGGAAACAAAACGCGGGACATTACAAGAATTAATACAATATTATACAGAGCACATTCCGAAAGGAGAAATTGTAATTATTGTTGCAGGTTTTGAAGAATAAACATTACCTTTGCACCCGTAAACAACTAATAATTACGAATCGACAATTATTAATTGCAACTGTATCAATTTCCATTTGCCAACAAACTTTTCAATACTTTTCTCAATGAAACCTACTATTTTTTCGCTTGCCATCTTGCTCGTTTTAATGGCATCATGCGGAAAACGTTCAGCCGACGATTACCAAGCCTTAAAAGCTCAAAACGATTCACTACAAAACGCAAAGTTGAAACTACAAGATGAAGTAGACGGCTATTTCTCGGCCATGAACCAGATTCAACAGAATATTGAAAAGATAAAAAGCACTCAAAATTCTATATCTATTCAGCCGGTTGGTCAGGAACTGAACGATGACATGCGCAAAAAAATTAACGAGGACATGTCGTATCTGAATGAGATGCTTCAAACCAACAAAGATGAATTAGCGCGCTTGAAAGCAAAACTAAAAAGAAGTGGATTCAGATCGGCGGAGCTTGAACAAACCATTTCCCGTTTATCTAAATCATTGGAAGAAGAATCTTCGAAAGTAGCCGAATTGCAAATACAATTATCTCAGAAAGATTCACTGATTACCCAACTGGGAACTACAGTGAATGATTTGGGGAAAAACGTAGAAGATTTGTCGACCGACGTCAAAGTAAAAGAAACAAAAATCAAGGAGCAGGATGAAACCATCCACACAGCCTGGTATGTTTTTGGAACAAAAAAAGAACTGAAAGAGCAAAGGATCATTACTTCCGACGGTCTTTTCAGTCCACAAAGAGTACTTCAAAGCGATTTCAACAAAAATTATTTTGTACGAATTGACGCGCGAAATACGAAATCCATTCCACTTTACTCGACACGTGCTAAAATCCTTACCACACATCCAAAATCTTCATACACCTTAGAAAAGGAAAATGGGAATTTTATATTATTGATTGTTGAACCCAACCAATTCTGGAGCATCAGCAAGTACCTGGTAATTGAGGTGGAATGAAAAAAAGAATAATGCATAATGTATAATTCACAATGCATAATTAGTTGATCAAACAGTGCGTTTTCCCAGTCCGGAAAGCGCATTGTCGTTTAAATACATGTTGTTTCTCGATGAAAGCATAATTTCAATTTTCGTATACTCGTTTACAAGTTAAATCGTTTACTAATTATATCATGTACAAATACATTTTTATCGATCTCGACGATACTCTTTGGGATTTTCATGCCAATGCGCAAGCTGCATTAGAAGAAATCTACAACAATCATCAGCTATATAATCATTTCGATAGTTTTGAGCATTATTTCAATATCTACGCCAAGCGAAACCTCGAACTGTGGGAGCTTTACGGAAAAGGCGAAATAACAAAAGAGTTTCTTAACTTCGAACGTTTTAGTCATCCGCTGGTTCAGGTTGGAGCCGGCAATATAAAAATAGCAGAACAGATTGGGCGCGAATTTTTGGAAATGCTACCCACAAAAACGCTACTTGTCGCCCACGCCAAAGAATTACTGGATTACCTTTACCCCAAATACCCCCTCACCATTATTTCCAATGGATTTATTGAAGTCCAGTACAAAAAACTACGAAGCTCCAATCTGGAGCACTACTTCACCCACATCGTCCTTTCTGAGGGCGCTAAGGCACTGAAACCCGACAAACGCATCTACGAGTACGCCATGCAACTCAACAATGCCACCGCCTCCGAATGCCTAATGATTGGCGACAGCTACGAAGCTGATATCGTGGGAGCGCGAAATGCAGGAATAGATCAGGTGTTCTACCAACCCTCATCAAGCTCTACCGAAAAGCCGGCAACCTATCGAATAGAAACGCTAGAAGAGATTTTTAAAATTATTTGAACAATTCATATAAAAAAAACTCCTCGTACTATACAGAGCACGAGGAGTTTTTTTATTTCACTTCTTCAACAGAGCTGGAAGTTATCTTTCCTTTATATATGGCTAAATTAGTTGTATATACATCTATTCGTTGGTTGAGCTTGTTTACAAATTCTACATAGGGAGCTTCACCATTTACTATTATCAGGGCGTTTATCTTTTTCACCATGATTCGGTACGCCTCGTCGACCTCCACACGTACTTTCTTCATGCGTACGCGCGTTTTCTCGCCTTCTTCATCGTAACGATGGTTCTGCGTGGCAACAAAATTATTTTGATTAGCTTCTAATTCTACCACCCAATCGCTAATTTTTGCAGCGGCAACATCAGCAGCGTACGGCCCTTTCAAGTCTGACAATAGCTTAACAATATCTCCACTCTCTTTACTGTATGCCTTTCTGGTAATATCACCGGAACTTTCACGCAAAATCTTCAATCGCTTAGAAGCTTCTCTGACTTCTGGATTAAAATGTTTCACGCCACTTTTAATAGCAGCATCCATACCATCAATTGTGTTATCGCGAACGACATCCGCTTGCGCAACCAAGGTGGAATAACTATTTTTCCTTACAAAGTTCAAAGCCTCACCTTCTTCACCGAGTAACGTGAAATAGGTAGCATACTCAGCGGCAATCAACAAACTTGCTGCCGTGTAATAAGTAATCAAACCATTCACTTCAGTGTGAAAGTTGTAATGTTCATCGTTTTGATAACGACTCAAAGGAGATTCCTCAATTTCCAACATAATAAGATCTAATTAGATGGTTAATAATATAACGTTTTAAAACTCTCAGTTTTTATTATTGAATATCCACATTAAAAAGTTGAAATCGTCGTATTGGTGCGAACGAGTGCTGCAATTCCGCTTGGCTTGTTCGTACTAATACGACTCAGCATTGCAATTTCGTTTCATTCGTTCGTACTAGTACGACTGAGTGCTGCAATCTGCGTAGCTCATTCGTTGTAGTACGACTGAGCGCTGCAGTTTTGCATAGTTCGTTCGTACTAGTACGACACCCAATTGCAGCATTTAAGAATTATTGATTGCAAATATATTGGAAATAATTAAGTAAAACAAGAAAACTGTTGCAAAACATAAAAATAACAATCACTTTCCACATGAATACCTAAACACCACATAACAAAGTGTTTAAATAAAATAAAAAAGAGCTCCAAAACACAAAAAAGAGTTAAACCAACATCAATATGAGACTATTGAATTTAGACCACAACTGTTAATACAAGAAATGCGTAAGCATTTAAACTATCGAAATGAGAATATAAAAAAAAAGAACTACCCAATATGGATAGTTCTTCTTTATCAATAAGAAACTTATTAGAAATCATCTTCAGGAAATCCAGTGCGTCTAAATCCTGAAATTTTATAAACTGTAGTTGCGTCATCGCTGAATGTCGAATAAAATACAATGCTATCAGCTGCAAGTCCACTTGGAGTCTTAGCTGCACCTTTTAGCACTTTACCATCTTTAATAAGCACGGTTACAGTAGGTTTTGCGGCATTATTTGTAGAAACAGCAGCTTTCGTTGAAAAAGTTTTAGCTGTATAATCCACATCAACTACTGATTTGAATGGCCAAATATTTCCAAGATCATTCAACCACATTTCAGTACTTTTATTAGCAGCAGTATTATAGGTCGAGAATTTTACATGACCGACACCAGCATCCTCCCATACTCCGGGAGTAGATTCGAATGTACATGTAACCCACCATTCTCCTGCCACAGACTTAACTTCAGTTCCACCTGGTTCTGTATCATTACTACAACTAGCAAAAGTAAATGCAATAGCTGTAAATATTAATATAATATATTTTTTCATATTCATTCGTTTTATTTAAGTACAACATAAAAAGTCATCGAACCTGCATATTGCGCTGCCCAAGAGATTGATTTGGTAGCTGGATTATAAACAGCATTATCTAAGGATGTAATTGTATCTCCCCAAGGTAGCACAGCACTTGAAAGCACTGACATCGTATTGTCTGCGTGTAGTTGCACGTAGCCCGACTCTGCATATTTAACTCCATATGCTGCTTTTTGATCATAGTATCCTCCAAAAAAATCTGATACGTAGAAAAATCCAGGTGCAACTTTTGTAACTGCAACTTTAAAACCGGGAAAATTTACCGTAGCACCGGCTCGAAGTCGATAAGTTCCAGCTACAGTTGTATAATTTCCTGATATATCGGTTGTAACTGAAGGGTCACACACAATAACTGTTCGAGAAGCACTAGTTGTAAAACCATCTGCATTTGTTACCGCATAATTTAATTTATAAAGACCTACAGTATTAGGTTTTACACTTCCAGTCACAACTATTTTATTCGAAACATCCACTCCATTCATAGTTGCAACAACTCCTGGATCAACAAAAGGAGTATTCACAGTAACTTGCATTGTCTGATCTCCCTTTACATTGAAAGACGCATAATACGTAATTCTAGAGTCGTCAAAAGACGTTTTGTCATCGCAAGAAACAAGGACAAATGTCAGACAAACTAATAGACTATATATAGTTTTTTTCATATTTTTATTTCTTAAATATTGATATACTTTTTTTACTTTTTATCCCACCAAACAGAAGTTGTTACAGGTACCATTGCAGGTGTATTTACATTCAATTGGCGGGCAGTTAGAGGAAAGAACATCCGTTTCACCATATTTCCATCTCCAAATCCGTTACGCATAGGTGAAATCAATTCTCCAGGAGTATAAACTGTAGCATCACTATTAATTTGATTTGCTGTCTTGGATGATAATTTGGGAACATCTGTACGGCGAATTTCTGACCAAGCTTCCATATGATCCATATAGCATAGAGCTACCCATTTTTGCATATATATTAATGATAATTTAGCAGTATTATCAGCAGCAGTTGCCCATGCCACTTTACCGCCATTACCATACATTACAGAAGGTGAATCACTCATCGAACGTGCTGTAAAGTCAGCAGCAATACCAGCCTCATATGCAGCCTGTGCTTTCGTATCATTATTATAAAATCGAAGGTATGCTTCTGCTAAGAAGAACTGAAGTTCACTTTGTGTAAAGAAATATACAGGTTTTGTAGGGTAATAATTCAAAAAGCTATAATCAGCATTTTTCTTACTACTTAATGCTACTTTTGAGCCAGGCAACTCACCAGCATATACACTTGTTTTTGTTGCTTTAACAAAACTATAAGAGATACGAGGGTCATTGGTTGCAAGCAAATAAGTGACAATAGGATAAGCTGCAACATGATTCATAGCCAGATTCACTTTATTAGCAGCATACCAAGGATTACGTTTATCTGCTTGGTCTGAAAATACATCATATTTTATATCACCAGTGAAGAAGACACCACCATCAACTAACGTTTTAATTTTTGCAGTATAACCAGCAACATCAATGCCTGCATCAACTAAACGCAAGTACATTCTTAAACGAAGAGCATTCGCAAAACCTTTCCATTGAGTTAAATTTTTCTTCAATAGTAGGTCAGAAGCTTTTATTGAAGTACTTCCTAATACGGATTCAGCAGCATCTAATTCAGCTAACACACCTGTATAAACACTTTGTCCTTCATCCCATTTTGGTGTTGAATTAGCACTTCCTTGTAAAGCCTCCGAATAAGGAACTTTATCCAAATTGTCAACTAAAATCTGAAAGGTAAAAGCACGTAAAATAGTGGCAGCGTATTTATCTGCTGCAGTAGCATCTTTATCCTTTAATATCACATCAACATCTTCTAAAGCACCAGCATAAAGAGTACGATAAGAGCGATCAATGAGTTGAGATTGTTCAGTAAACGAATATTCAGAAATAGCATTATACTGGTTTGCTTCAGGCATCTGATCGTAGTACTGAGCAAAAAAACCAGCGTAATTATACATTCCATCGCCAACTACAGTAGCAATTGAATTTTCTACAGATGGCAAAACCAACGAGGATCCAACAGTTGACGGGTAATTTGGATCAGTATTTACATCAAGGCTGCAACCCGACAGACAAACAGCCAAAGAGACGAATAATATTATTTTTTTCATAACCATTTTGGTATTTAAAATTTAACCGATAAATTAAATCCAAATCTTCTTGTACTTGGATTTGCAGTATACTCCCCAAATTTCCCTTTTAAATCATTACCAAAAGAAGATGTTTCAGGATCTATAAATGTATTACTTGCAGGTGTCCACATTAGCAAGTTATTTCCATAAGCTGATATTTTAACACTCAAGAACGGTGTTTTTGAAATCCAGGAATTAGGTAATTCCCAACCAATAATCACAGAACGAAGTTTGATATAAGATTTATCTATCAAATAAGCACTAGCCATTTCTGTACCTCCATTATCCCAATACGTCAAAATATCACTTACTGCTATTGCTGTTTTATTTTCGACGTAGCTAACATTACCCGAAGCATCAGTAATTTTATTAACCGAGCTTGGAACTATGAACGGATTTCTGTCATTATATGTTGTTTGAATGGCGTTGCCGGTAAAGTAGTTAATGTTTTTAGTCCGAGAAAACATTACTCCACCTTGACGAATATCCAAGTCAGCTCCCAGACTTACACCTTTGTATTTAAAGGTTGTTGAAACACCCATTTCATAATCGTAATTCATGTTGCCGCTTATTTTAAAATCTGCAGCTGCAACAGGCAAACCTGTACTAGAGTTTACTACAATATTTCCACTTGGATCACGCTCTGCAACCTGAGCTTTAAAAGTACCTACTGGTTGCCCCACGATTGCATACATACTTGTTCCACCTGTAAAACCATATATATTCGCAATTCCTCCAAGTTGTTCAGGTAGACTTATTACTTTACTATTATTTTTTGTAAAGTTCCAAGAAATATCCCAACTAAAATCTTTTGTTTGTATCGGTTTCAAATTTAACAACAACTCGATTCCTTTATTTTGGATCTTTCCTAGATTTAGATTCTGAGCAGTGTAACCTGTAGAAGGATCCATATTTAAACTAAAAATCTGCTTATTTGAGTTACGATTATAGTATGCTGCATCTATTGAGATACGCCCTTTAAAGAATGCCAAATTAGCACCAATTTCATTTTCAGTTGTAATTTCCGGGCTTAGAGCAGAGTTTCCTAACACATTACCTTGCGAGAATGCATTTATTCCATTCAATGGGAAGCTAACCTTTCCCCAACCACTTGCATCTGCGGCACCTTGAGCAAAAACAGGATCAATCATATACACGTCTGCATCATTACCTGTTTGTCCGTAAGAAGTCCGAATCTTTCCGAATGAGAACCAATTCCTAACGCTTTCTGGTAAATTATCGGTAAATACATAGCTTAAAGTAACTCCTGGGTAGAAAAAGCCTCTATGACCTTTTGGTAAAGTTGATGACCAGTCTTTACGAGCAGTTGCAGTTAAAAAAAGCAAACTCTTCCACGACAAGTCAACCTGTCCAAAAACACCATTAAGACGACGAAGTGAGTTGTAAGTTGAAGTTGTTGGAGTATTTGCAGAGTTACTTAAGTTATACCATGTTGGAATATCTAACCCCGTAATGCCAGAGGTTAAACTTGAATATTTTCGTTCATTCAAATTCACACCCGCTAAACCATTTATAGTAAAATCAGTGAATGTTTGATTATATGTCAAGAGAAAATCTTGATTAATTTCACGACGACGAACTGTTGTAATGTCTACTGAACCTTCTTCTTTTTCAAGATTACCACTAACATTAGGAGTACCAGCATAAAGAGCCTTTAAGTTAGGAGAACCATAATTTTGTTGACTATTTGTAGCATCTAAACCAATACGATAAGTAGCCTTAAAATATTTCAAGAAATCATAATCAATTTGAAATTTCCCATAAATCTTTTCGGAGTTATATTCGTTTTGATTATTTTTCAATATATAATATGGATTTGTAACACCATAAGGAGTATAATAATAGCCCGGAGAATTAAAAGGATCAGTTAAATCTTTTAATCCTACAATACTAATATCACGAGGTGTCTGATAAAGAGAGTTAATCATAGAAAAACCCTGTCCAGTTGTAGCAAAACGATTGGTTTGAGTTTCGTAATTTACAGATGTCGACAATTTAAATGCACCGATTTTTTGACTCCCACGAGTAGAAAATGTGTATTTATCGTAAGTATCAGCATTAGTTGGCAGGATTCCATTATCACTTAACTGCGAAAATGAAACATAAAATTCACTTTTATCCGTTGCTCCATTAAATGAAACATTGTTTGAGTATCTCAGCCCTGTATCAAAAAAATCTTTTACGTTGTCTTTTAACGGTACATAAGATTTTAATTTTTGAGAATTGTCGTAGATATTACCAAAAAGCTGCAAGGAACCGTCAAACTTAGGGCCCCAACTTCCATTTTCAAGTTGAGTCTTGTTACCACTCCAGCCCATACCAAATTCATTTTGCATCTCGGGCAAGCGAAGAACAGAAGAAAATTGAAGTCCACCATTGTACTCAACTCCTAAACCCTTTTTATGTGCCTGACCTGTCTTAGTAGTAATTAAAATAACACCACTTGAAGCACGGTTACCATACAAGGCAGTAGCAGCCGCACCTTTTAAAATTGTCATATTGGCTACGTCGTCAGGATTTACTGCATTCGCACCATTACCAAAATCATAACCATTATTCAAACCATCAGTGGAAATAACAGCAGAGTTATTCATTGGAACTCCATCTATAATATAAAGCGGTTGATTCGAACCTGATAACGATGTAAATCCACGGATTACAACTGAGTTAGAAGTCCCTGGGTCTGAAGATGTACTCGCAATTTGTACGCCCGCAATTTTACCCGCAAGACCTGTCATTATATCAGAAGTTCTATTCTTTGATATTTCCTCTGCATTAACTGACGTTGCAGAATATCCTAATGCTTTCCTTTCTCTTGGTATACCCATTGCCGTAATCACAACCTCATCAATCATTTTAGCATCCGATTGAAGTTTAACCGTCATACCGTTTACAGCCTGGACTTCAGCAGTAGTCATACCAACGTATGAAACGACTAAATTTTTTGCATCACCCTGCAAACTAATTTTAAATTCACCATCTACATTGGTAATTGTACCTGCCGTGGTACCTTTTACCTTTATAGTAGCTCCGATAATTGGCTGCCCATCCTCCGCGGAAAGAACTTTCCCCGAAATGGATTTTGTTTGAGCATTAACCAAACCTACACCCACTAGAAATAAGCAGGTCAATAAGAACGTTAGTTTTCTCATAAATTTAACATTTTGTTTATTAATCTTCTTTAAATTGTATTTAAACGAATTACCTCATTCAATCACTTTGCAAAAATAGACTATAATAATTTAAAAAACAAGTCTTTTTGCTAACGAATAGAAAAATTCTGCATATTTTTTCTATCAATATGTAGGTTCAACACCCTTTTTTAAGTACAAACTCGTTATTTTACAAAATAAAGCAAGAATAGAATACCAACGTAAAAAACTAATAATGTGTGACTTAAGAAACAAAAATCAACATTCAGATACATATTTATTCAATATCTAAACAAATAGCTACAAATTGAAAGTATTATTTACAAATCCCAACATTTAACATGTAAATAAGCTATAATAAGCCAAAAAAGAGGGGATTTATATCAAAAAAATCACTAACAAACTGAATTCACTTACAATTTGATTACGTTTTTAGCTGCAAACAAAACAAAAAGACAGAAAATAAATGTTAACCACCAATTCAATCTTAAAAAATCTGATCAGAAATACGAAAAAAAAAAATCCACTACAAATAATTTGTAGTGGATTTAAAAAAATTGTGACCGCGACAGCCTGCCTGCCGCAGGCAGGGATTCAAACCTGTAACTCATCCAGTCGCGGAAAGCTATATTTGCCTTGCCTGTTTACATATTTGTGTTGTGATACTCTATTCCGGATTCTTGTTTAGAGATTTCAGAAACTCTCTTCCAATGCCTGATTTTAAGTACTTCTCATATTCACGAGCCGATAGCCTATTATTAAATGTTTTAGAGTAAATCAGTTTCCAGGGCATGTAGGGTTTTGTTGAAAAATTCCGGCCGGCATTATGTTCTTTCAGTCGTTTCTCTATGTTGAATGTCATGCCTTTGTACAATCGACCATCAACATCGCTCACTAAGACATAAACATAATAATTCATAGGTGGCAAGTTTTACCCTATCTATAATAATAACTTCAACTTATCCGATTTCGAACACTGGTTAAAGTAAGATAAAAGGCCATCTCAAAACGAGATGGCCTTTTATCTTACTTTTGTGACCGCGACAGGATTCAAACCTGTAACCCCCACATCCGTAGTGTGGTACTCTATTCAGTTGAGCTACGCAGCCATTTCTTTGCTTTTGCGAGTGCAAAGATAGTGCTTTTATTTATTCCGGCAAAGCTAAATTGGAAATTTTTGGAAGAAAATTTCGCAACTATCTTTGATAGCACAAACCAAGAAGCCTAATCAATAAGCTATTCGTAAGAAAACTTGAGAGTTAGTATTGGATAAGGAATCAACAAAATAATTACGCCAAAACGAAATCTAATTGTTTTTTATCTAAATTAGCTCGTGCAACCTTTACAGTAAGCTCGTCGCCCAACTGGTAGCGCTTATTATAGCGTCGCCCCACCAGACAGTAGTTTTTATCGTCAAAGCTATAATAGTCGTCATCCAGATCGCGAATCGGTATCATACCTTCGCATTTATTTTCAACCAATTCCACATAAATGCCCCATTCGGTAACACCGGAGATAACCCCGTCGAAAACCTGCCCGATACGTTCCGACATAAATTCAACCTGTTTATACTTAATAGAAGCGCGCTCTGCATTAGCGGCCAGTTGCTCCATATCAGAACTGTGCTTGCAATAATCTTCCCATTCGTCTGCACTCACACTCTTACCGTCATTTGCATATCTTTCGAGCAAGCGATGCACCATCATATCGGGATAACGACGAATAGGTGAAGTGAAATGGGTGTAATAATCAAAAGCCAATCCATAGTGCCCCATATTAGAGGTAGAATAAATTGCTTTTGCCATTGAACGAATGGCGAGGGTTTCAATCAGGTTCTGCTCTTTCTTTCCCTGCACCTGATCCAACAAATTATTTATTGAGCCTGAAACAGCAGCAGCTTTACCTGTAGTTTTGAGATTATAACCAAAACGTTTGATAAATGCCGAGAAGGTAGCCAGTTTATCGGGATTTGGCACATCGTGAATACGATAGACAAAAGTCTTGGCAACTTTTCCTTTTCCCGGTTTACCAATATGCGTTGCCACGGTTTTATTGGCCAACAACATAAATTCCTCAATCATTTTGTTCGCGTCCTTTTGTTCTTTGAAGAATACAGAAACAGGTTTGCCTTTTTCATCAATTTCAAAACGAACCTCTACCCTATCAAAAGCAATAGCACCACTATCGAAACGACCCTGACGTAAGATTTTAGCCAACCTGTCAAGCGTTAGTATTTCCTCCTTATAATCTCCCTCGCCGGTTTCAATAACCTTTTGAGCTTCTTCATACGCAAATCTGCGATCGCTACAAATAACTGTTTTGGCAATTTTATAGCTTTGTACCTCGGCCTTATCGTTTATCTGAAAGATAACAGAGTAGGTAAGTTTATCTTCATTGGGGCGTAATGAACAAATACCGTTGGATAAATGCTCCGGCAACATAGGAATCGTTCTGTCGACCAGGTAGACAGATGTAGCACGTTCCTGCGCTTCAGATTCTATAATACTATTAGGACGAACATAATGCGTCACATCGGCAATATGCACACCCACTTCCCAAAGTCCGTTATCCAGCTTACGAAGCGATAGCGCATCATCAAAATCCTTAGCATCGCGAGGGTCGACGGTAAAAGTGGTTACGTTACGCATATCAACACGTTTAGCTACTTCTTCGGGAGTAATGCCGGCACCAATCGTATCAGCTGCTGCTTCAACCTCAGCAGGGTATTTGTACGGCAAACCAAATTCAGCAAGAATAGCATGCATCTCGGCTGTGTTATCGCCTTTATCGCCAAGAATGTCAATTACCTCACCAACAGGATTTTTAGCATTCGGTTCCCACGAAAGTAATTTCACTACCGCTTTCTGACCGGTTTTTCCACCTTTCAACTTAGCCTTCGGAATAAAAATATCGTTCGTCATCACACGATTATCCAAGGTAAGGAATGCGTAATTCTCAGACACATCCAATATACCTACAAAAGAATCCTTAGCCCGTTTGGTAATTTCCACCACTTCGCCTTCGGGCTGTTGACCTCTACGGCTTGCATACAGAAATACTTTCACCTCATCATTCAACAAAGCGTGATTCGTTTTCCGCTCCGGAATAAAGACCATCTCACCTCCATCGTCCGGGATAAGATAGGTTTTTACGCCTTGGCGCTCTATAGTTCCGGTAATGTATCCGCCACGCGAATTCTGCTTGAACATTCCACGCGAAATTTCTACCAAAAAGTCTTCCTCAAGCAACTCATACAGAATTTGGTTCACGAAAACACGTTGAGATTCTGATTTAATATTGAGCAAAGACGAAACTTGTTTATAATTAAAAGTCTTTTCGACATTTTCATTAAAAACATTTATTATATTGCGCACTAATTCGGTTTTCCGAATGCGGGTACTGGGAGCTGGACGTTTCTTTTTAGACATGTTTAAACTTTTAAAAGTAGTTATTAGCAGGTTTTATGTTACATGCAAATATACAACTTTGCATCGAATTGAAAGTTTCTTTAGACATTTAATGCTCATTTTTTTTAATTGGAGAAAATTTAGTACTTTCGCTTATGAAATATTAGAATTGAATCGCAACAATAAAACATGAAAACAAAGATCGCTTTTATCATTAATCCACACTCTGGAACAGAAAAAAAAGGGGAATTGCCTACACTCATACAACAAGAGTTGAACGCTGCCGTTTTTGACTCAGAAATTGTATTCACACAATTCCGTGGACATGGCACTTTGTTAGCAAAAGAATATGTTGAGAAGAAATACGATTGGGTGATTGCCGTGGGCGGAGATGGTACAGTTAATGAAATAGCCCGCTCATTGGTTCATTCCGACACATCATTGGGAATTATTCCCATCGGGTCGGGCAATGGATTGGCAAGGCATTTAGGCATACCAATGAATACCAAAAAAGCCATTCAGCAATTAAACCAATCTGAACCCATCTTCATGGACTATGGGATTGTAAACGACAAACCGTTTTTTTGCACTTGTGGAACGGGATTTGATGCTTATGTAAGCACTGAATTTGCGAAAGGCAAAAAAAGAGGTGTAATGAGCTACGTAGAAAAAATTATTACCGGATACTTTAATTATAAATCACAAAACTACCATCTGATAGGAGATGGAATTGATTTGAATGCCAAAGCCTTTGTGCTAACTTTTGCGAATGCATCGCAGTGGGGAAATAATGCTTACATAGCCCCGCAGGCTAGTGTACAGGATGGTAAAATTGACATCTCAATAATGAGTAATTTCCCCATTATTGCCATTCCTACCTTAGCGCTTCAACTCTTTGCCAAAACAATTGACAAAGATTTATTTATGACAACACTCCGATCTGACAATATCACGTTGACACGTGAAGAAGCCGGGCCTTTTCACTATGATGGAGAACCGTACGAAGAGGGCACTAAAATTGTGGTAAAAACAATTCAGGATGGATTGAAAGTACTTGTAAAAAAACGATTTTAGCCCCACATTGCAACTTTTAAATTTTACAATTATGAAAAGATTAATCGCATTATCAGTCACCATATGTTCAACAGGATTCGCATTTTCACAGTCTAATTCATTGATAGACAAATATGAGAATATTAGTGGGAAAAACTATTTAACCGACTCTATTATAACTGAAAATGAGTTTGTATTTGCAAATAAAATAAATCAATCCTGTATCGACAGCGCCTCCAATACCCTCACCATTCAACTGATTAATCAGAGCAAGAATAGTAAAAGTCTAAACTACACAGGCAATATACTCCAGTTTGACTTGAATGATGATGTTGTAAAATGGGACAAACCCATCAACTACCAACAGTCTAATTTCAAGCAATTTGGTAATTTGATTATTGAGAATACAGCCACTCAAAGCAATATATTGAATTTTGAAAATGGCAAAGTTCAGTTTGAAACTAAAAACACGCTTTATCACGTAGATCCGAAGTTGAAAATTGGCATTGGGTATAAACTTAACTCCGGTGATAAAAATACGGTGGAAGCGATAAATCTAAACACAGGGGAAGTTTGCTGGAAAAGAAAGATAAGCCATGATTTTGGGTGGAACGATGTCACTTATCTCAACGACTCCGTCATTTTACTCATATCCGATGGATTGCATACCATCAACATTAAAAACGGTAAGGGCTGGGATTACGAAGCAGTAACGGGTAGAAATAACTACTCTTCTACCATAGCGACCAATGTTGTGGGTTTCGGCTTGGGATTGCTTACCGGCACCTTTGTGGCTACAGCCGAGCACGACGAAGTTTGCGATTTAGTATCGAATACTTTAATTGATGGCGACAACATCTATTTTGCCTCGAAAGACAAAATTTCCTGTTTAAACATGGATGGAAGTACAAAATGGGAAAATGCATCGGACAGAAGGTCTCGAAGTAATTCAATTATTTTCATGAAAGACAGTGCACTTTATCTATTAAACAAAGGTACTGCCTTCATGGAAGACCGGAAAATAAACTACGGAAAACCATTTTTAGCCGCTTACAACAAGAATAATGGAAAATATCTATTCAATACCACATTAAAAAACCAGAATTTCGAGTTTGTTGATTTTTCCATCCGCAAAGACACAATAATTCTGTTGTCGGAGAAAAACGCGTCAAACTACTCTTTGAAAACTGGCAAAAGAATTGATTTTCGATTTTACGACACTGAAAAAAATGGCAAATTCACAGGATTCGTCGGCAGTCAGATTTACATCAAAACAGACTCAACCTTTCACAGTTTGATTCTAAATGATACGACACTGAATTACATTACAACGGATAAAAACATTGCACTTGGGCTGGATTCGCACTTGGATGTAGTAAAACAACTTAGCTTCGACGATTTTTACATCTGCTACTTTGCAAATAACAACTTTAAGTTTTTAGCCAATGGCGACGAAACGATTGTTATCGACAACGATAATAAGGTGATTGCAAATTTTAGAGCATCAAGCAATGCTTTTGTAATTGGTGATCAGCTATTTGAGATTCTGGAGAAAAGCGTAATTCAAATTGATTTGACTGATCTATTTGCCCAGACAGGGAAATAATACTTAAAATCAAAGATTATTTATCACCCTCTAATTTATGAATAATATCAGCTTTCGGGATAGCTATCCGTTGAGAGTGATAAATGCCGGAATGACCACTAAAGTAGTAGGCTACAAAACATGCTACGGCATAATAAAGAATATTGTCGCCACCAAATAATTCAACACCCATAATAGTGCAGGCCAACGGAGTATTCGTTGCTCCCGCAAAAACAGCGATAAAGCCTAAGCCGGCCATCAAATCAATAGGCGCACCAAGGCATACAGCAAGCGTATTTCCAAGCGCAGCACCAATAAAAAACAAAGGGGTAACTTCCCCACCCTTGAACCCCATGCTAAGCGTCACTGTAGTAAAAATCAGCTTCCAGCCCCAACCAAAAGAATCAATCTCACCCGCTTTAAAAGCGTTCACTATGCTCGTTCCGGAGCCGGAAGAGGTGGTAACACCCAAACCCAGATAATCATTCGTGCCCACTAAAAAAGCAAGTGCAATAACAATACACCCACCCACAAACGGGATAAGATATTTATTTTTGATATATAACTGCGACTGCTTTTTTATTTGATGAGATAGTTGAGAAAACAAATAGCTGATAATTCCAAAACAAAAACCGGCAAGGACTACCTTTATCAAAAGCAGATAATCAAAATTGAGATAAGGAATTAGCGAATTCAACTGCTCATGAAAATTGATGTGATAATGCGTATGCTGAATGCCGTACGCTCTGCAAACGATATCGGCCATAACAGCAGCAAAAAAACAAGGTAAGAGAGCATCGTACTTTATCCGCCCTATTGCCAGAACTTCCAATGCGAAAATAGCTCCGGCCACCGGAGTTCCAAACACAGCACCAAAACCGGCTGCAATTCCGGTCATTAAAAGGGTACGGGTATCCCCAGCACTCAATTTTAGTTTCTTAGCCACAAAACTGGCCAAACTGCCTCCAATCTGAACAGCCGTACCCTCTCTACCTGCCGACCCGCCAAAAAGATGTGTAATAACCGTTGTAATAAGTATGAACGGAGCCATACGCACCGGTATACCCCCACCCGGCTTATGAATTTCATCCATGACCAGATTATTGCCTGCAGAAGTATTTTTCCCTTTCGAATGATAAGCCCATACAATGACAACGCCCGCAAACGGTAAAAAATACAGCAACCACTCGTGCTGTCCTCTAAATTTTGTAGCCAAATCCAGCAAAAATAAAAACAATGCAACCACCGAGCCGGCAAACAAAGCTACCGGCAAAACCAACAAAGACCATTTTAAAGAATACTTTAAAATAGCCACCTGTTCAATCGATTGAATAATTTTTCTCATGCAGGAAATAAGTTGCAAGTATAGAAACTTTTAAAATAGAATTGTATAGAAAACGCTCCCAGTGAATAATTGGGAGCGTTTCTATTTATTATTACAATAATGATTTACACCACTTTATAAACATCAACGTTTTCTACGTCAAATGTTTTGATAAATGCTGCGTGACGACGAACTTCGACCTCACCATAATTTAGGTACACTTCGGCTGATTTGCGGAATTGATCCTCTGTATCGCGCGTTGCATCGATAATCAACAAATAACTCATCACAATATGACCAGCCATTTCGACCAAACGACGTGCCTGAAAATCTAAGTATTCCTGATTCTTGGTTTCTGTAACACGTGTTACTGCATTGGCATACAAATTAGTCATAATCTGCAAGCGTTTACGGAACGAAGTGAACTCCGGATTAATGGGTTGAGCTTCATAATCACGAATCATCTTTAGATAATTACCCGTGGTTACGTGACGTATGGCAGCTACTACCTGCAATTGAGAAGTTCCTTCGTAAATAGTCATGATACGTGCATCACGATACAAACGCTCGCAAGCATAATCTTTCATAAAGCCCGAGCCGCCATGAACCTGAACACAGTCATATGCATTTTGATTGGCATATTCACTGGTAAACATCTTAAGCATTGGAGTTAGAGCATCAGCTAATTTAGAATACTCTTTGTAATCAGCTTTTTCGTCGGCTTCCAATTTACGGTCAGCTTCAATAGCTTCGTATGCTTTGTAAATATCTACAAAACGAGTAGTTTCGTACAGCAATGCACGAGAAGCATCCAATTTTGCTTTAATGACCGACACCATTTCGTAAACGGCTGGGAATTCGATAATTGCTTTGCCGAATTGACGACGATCTTTAGCATAGGCCAACGCTTCGTTGTAAGCTGCTGATGAAAGGCCTACCGACTGAGCACCAATGCCCAAACGAGCACCGTTCATCAACGACATTACGTATTTGATAAGACCCATACGACGGGTTCCAACCAATTTGGCCGGTGTATTGTTAAAAACCAACTCGCAGGTTGGGGAACCTTTGATACCTAATTTATTTTCGATACGACGAACCAACACCGTATGATCATGTTTATTGTCAGCAACAAAATAAGACAGACCACGTCCGTCAGAAGTTCCATCTTCTGAACGAGCCAACACTAACTTCACCTGAGCATCACCATTGGTAATAAAACGTTTTACTCCGTTCAAATACCACATGCCATCTTTCTCGTTATAAGTTGCTTTCAACATTACAGCCTGTAAGTCAGAGCCGGCATCTGGCTCTGTTAAGTCCATCGAACAGGTAGCACCTTCACACACACGTGGCAAATATTCTGCTTTAATTTCTTCAGAAGCAAATTCCGATATGGTTTCAGCACAATCCTGAAGTCCCCAGATATTTGCAAACCCTGCATCAGCGCGTGAAACCATCTCGCCTGACATAACGTAAGCCACCATTGGGAAATTAAGACCACCATATTGACGAGGCAATGTAAGACCGTATACACCAGCTTGTTTCAACGCATCGTGATTTTCCTGAGTACCACGAGCATAGATTACGCGGCTATTTTCCACCTGAGGTCCATCATGGTCAACACTTTCGGCATTTGGAGCAATGATATCGCCACAAACTTCACCAATAATTTCAAGTACTTTTTCGTAATTTTCTACAGCATCTTCAAAATCGCGTGATGCGTAATCATATTTATCTTTATCAGCAAAATTGCGCTCCTTGAGGGCAACTATTTTTTGCATCAACGGATGCGAAAGCTGAAATTTTATTGCGGGGTTGTCATTAAAAAAGTTCATGTTACTTCGAGTTCTTTTTGTAAAATTTGATCATTTTTGGCAATACTTCTTCCACTGTTCCTGTAATTACATAATCAGCAATCTGGTTGATTGGTGCTTTGGGATCATTGTTGATAGCAATAATAATTGCACTTTCCTGCATTCCGGCAATGTGTTGAATCTGACCGGAAATACCACAGGCAATATATAATTTAGGTCGAACGGTTGTTCCTGTTTGACCAATTTGGCGTTCGTGTTCAGAGAAACCGGCATCCACAGCAGCGCGCGAAGCACCAACTTCACCACCAAGCGTTGCAGCCAGTTCATGCAATAATTTGAAATTATCGGCACTTCCTACACCATAACCACCCGATACGATGATCGGAGCGCCTTTGATATTCAGTTTCGATTTTTCCATATGACGCTCAATCACTTCAACCACAAAATCAGTATCGGCAACATATTTCACCACTTCCAATTTATGGGTTTTACCTACAAACTTGGCATCTTTAATTTCTTTTTTCATTACGCCTTCGCGTACTGTAGCCATTTGTGGACGGCAATCGGGATTTACGATGGTAGCCACAATATTACCACCAAAAGCCGGGCGAATTTGATAAAGCAAATTTTCATAAACTTTACCTGCTTTTTTGTCTTCGTAGGTTCCGATTTCGAGCGAGGTACAGTCGGCTGTTAAACCGCTAAACAAGGCCGAAGAAACGCGTGGACCCAAATCGCGACCAATAGAGGTAGCCCCCATCAAGGCAATTTGTGGTTTTTCTTCTTTAAAAAGATTGACCAATAAAGAAGTATGAGGAAGGGATGTGTAAGGGAAAAGACGTTTATCATCAGCCAAATGAAGCACATCAACTCCATATGGAAAAACCTGAGCACCGATGCCATCCAGTTTATAACCGGCAACAACAGCCTCTAATTTACAATTCAACTGTTTGGCTAAGCTGCGCCCTTTTGTGAGCAATTCTAAGCTAACATCGCCAACAATGCCATCTTCAATTTCTAGATATACAAATATATTGTTCATGGTAATTATCCTATCGTGTGGTTAGCAATTAATTCTTTCATCAAATCTTCAATTTCAACATCGGTTGCAGTAAGGCGTTTGCTTTCTTTGGCCGTAAATACAACGTTTTCGATTTGTTTCACTTTGGTTGGCGAACCGGTAAGACCCAGCCATTGGATATCATGTTCAATATCGCTTACACCCCATTCGGTAATATTTAAATATGGATGCGCATCGTATAGGTTGGTATAATCAGAACCAGACTCTTGTCTTTCGGAAGGAGTAGCTGCGTGTTTATACTTCAGGGTCAATTTAGCATGACGCGTCCGGCAATTAGGAGCAGATCCATCAACTGTAACAAGCATTGGGAGGGAACCTCTGACAACTTCAACACCACGCTCCAAACGACGTTTTACAGTGATTTTATTATCAGAAAGATCAAGAATCTCTTCGGCATATGTGATTTGTGGTAAACCTAGCTTCTCAGCAACTTGTGGTCCAACCTGAGCAGTATCACCATCAATAGCCTGACGACCACACAAAATCAAATCCACTTTACCAATTTTGCGAATAGCGCAAGCCAATGCATACGAAGTAGCCAATGTATCGGAACCGGCAAACTCACGTCCACTTAACAAATAACCACCATCAGCACCACGATACATACTTTCGCGAATAATCTCGGCTGCACGGGCTGGTCCCATTGTCAGAATGTGCACAGTAGCACCTTCAATTTTACTTTTCAAGCGAAGTGCTTGTTCTAACGCATTCAAATCTTCGGGGTTGTAAATAGCAGGAAGCGCAGCACGGTTAACCGTTCCGTCAGCTTTCATTGCATCTTTACCCACATTTCGCGTATCAGGTACTTGTTTAGCAAGAACAACAATTTTAAAACTCATTTCTTATCAATTAGGGTTAATATATTTCGAATATTTTTTCAATGTGATTTCCTACAAATTTCAAATCATAACTAAAAGTAGCCCGATAAGAAAAAAAACACGCAAATGTAACAATAAAAAATTACGATACAAACCTCAACTTCACAATAAATCAAAAAATATGCACAAAAAAAACGTGAGACTTTTCACAAGGTCTCACGTCTAAATAGGTATTAGTTTTTTAAGGTATAAAAAAGATTGTGTTGTTTAGTTAACGATGGCAAAGTAAGCAGTAAATTCGAATTTGTACAAGTAAAAAAATATGTTGTACAACCTATTTTTCGAGCTTATTGTATAGAATACAATATCATAATATCATATTTAATGTATGAAATAAGTCCTATATATATCTGATTATAAGGATATAACAAAATTATCAATTTCATTCAAATTTCAAAAACAAAAACGAATTAAAAATGCCCAAATTATCTCAAAAATAGGCATTCTTTAACGACTATTCACAATTAGACGATTTAGACGAGAATCGATTTTAATTGACTCCTTGCAAATTTTCACAAAAAATAAGGGCTTGCAACAAATATACGAATATATTATCTTTGCACAAATTATTATTAATTCTAATAACAACGACACAATGAAGAAAAAATTAATCCTATTTAGCTTCCTATTGCCAATGACTTTGCTGGCTCAAAATCTTCAGTTTCTCTATGACCTAGGAAAAGATCATAATTATTCTACAACGACTCTGGAAATGTTTAAACCAGACAAGTGGGGTAGCTCATTCTATTTTGTAGATTTCTATTATGATTTGGGACCTGATAGACATCCGTCGGGAGCATATATGGAGGTAGCCCGAAATTTGAATTTTTGGAAAGGACCTTTGAGTGCCCACGTGGAGTACAATGGAGGATTGGGTTCTTTTCCTAACACATCGGCTTTGACTGGACAAGCTGCTTTTCCAATCAACAATGCCTGGCTTTTGGGGATAGATTATGGATTCCACAACGCAGACTTTAGCAAAACATTGAATTTACAAGCTATGTATAAACATATTGTAGGCAAACAAGAATCAGCCCAATTCACAGCAGTATGGGGACTTCATTTCTTTAAACGGAAACTTAGTTTTACAGGTTTTGCCGATTTTTGGTTCGAAGATAATGCTGCAAAAACCACAAGTACTGTTTTTCTAACTCAACCGCAGCTTTGGTATAACTTCACAGAAAATTTGTCGGCTGGTAGTGAAGTAGAGTTTGCGAGTAATTTTGCAGAAACAAAAGGTTTTATTGTGCGCCCAAAACTAGCAGTAAAATGGAATTTTTAATAGAACAATTGAATTAAGTTGCTGGGCTTCCAGTAAGCTCCGAGAAACTGATTCGCCCAACTAAAATAATAACAAAAACGAGATGAGACTATTACAAGCATCATCTCGTTTTTCATTTCAAATAATACACGTCATGGAATATCAATTAAGGTCTTGCACCGAAGAACAGTTGCCCGAGATATTGGACATTTACAATGAAGCAATACTGAACTCCACAGCATTGTACGATTACAAAACGCGCACCATGGAAACAATGGATGCGTGGTACGCCGACAAAATCAAAGGTAACTACCCTATTATTGGTGCATTCGACGCGCAAAATACATTGCTGGGATTTGCTACTTACGGTCAGTTCAGAGTGCGCCCTGCATATAAGTATACAATAGAACATTCGGTTTATGTTCGGAGTGACAAGCGAGGAGCAGGATTAGGCAAAATTCTTCTGAACGAACTCATATCGAAAGCCACACAACAAAATTACCATGTGCTGATGGGCGTTATCGATTCATTGAATGAGACAAGCATTTATTTACACAAAAAAGCCGGATTCACATTCTGCGGCACACTAAAAGAAGTAGGCTATAAATTTGGAAAATGGCTCGATGCGGATTTTTATCAACTGACCTTAAAGACACCACTCAACCCCAATGAAAATTAAATATTTATGTGCTAAATTTGACAATTTATTACTAAATATATTCGTTTATTGCTAAATATAAGAAAAAATAATTACATAGTTTTCAAAACATAGTGATTTATAATTATTAAACACTATCTTTGTCGCTCAATAATTTATTAAAACATCAACAATGAGTAAAGGAACAGTAAAATTCTTCAATGAGTCTAAAGGATTTGGATTCATCAGCGAAGAAGGTTCAAACAAAGAACATTTCGTACACATTTCTGGATTAATTGATCAAATTCGTGAAGGTGATACCGTAGAATTTGATTTGCAAGAAGGCAAAAAAGGATTGAATGCAGTAAATGTCAAAGTAATTTAGTATATATACTAATTGGCGTTAATTAACATCTAAAAAGCCTGTCAACGTAAGTTGACGGGCTTTTTTATTTCGCATAAAAGGAGAGCAATCTTACACAAAAAGCCCTTGAGAACTTTATCTCAAGAGCCTTTCTATTATTTACAGAACGAATTATTGTTCTGCTCCCAGTAATCTACCGGTTAGGGAGTCAATATGTACTTTCAATTTTGGTTGAGAAATCAACGCTTCGGGCAAAGGAATAATTCGTCCAAATTGAGGAACCGCGTATTCAGCACTGAAGATATTTCTGGCGCCATCATCAATCAACAATTGGCAAGAGACAGGCAAGACAGTGTAAATACCGGTCTTATCACCTTTATCTTTGACACCAACCGAAGCAGCTGCTGCATTGGTAGGGTTAATGCTTACAAAAACCGGAGCGCCGCTTAAATCGTCACTCGCTACAAGTCCTCTAAGTGCCGACAAGCGAAACAGCACTTGTTTGTTTACTGATACATCAGGAATAAAACTCAGAGTTTGAGTTTGAACTTCTGTAGTAACTTTACCAACAAAAAGTTCCGTCAGGTTTTGTTCCATCTTATTCAATCCCTCCAACATAGCCTTAAACGAAACTCCATCTGCCGGAAGTTTTTCTACATCGGCAGTCAGCAAACCTAATCTGCTTTCGCGGATACGGTAAATTTGCTTTGCTGCACCCTCGGCCAATTTGGCTTCAGAACCGGCCATCATATATTCCTCGCCCAATGGAAGCAATGTTTGCACAGATGCATCTTCACTCCGGATAGACGAAAGTTGAGTCTCATGAAGTTTTGAGGGTGGAGTTACATTTACCCCAAAAAGTAAACCATCTGTAGTTACTGTCAAATTATTCAACGCTGAATTTTTAGTCGGCTTTACAGCAAAAGTCCTGTTAGGATCAGCAATCGGACGGGTTCTTACAACAATGTCTTTTATTTTGTAAGTAGTTTTCTCTTCGGTAACAACTTTATTAGTTGCTAAGTAACGCTCGGAGTAGCGATAAAACATACCCGGCTTTTGAGTTACCTTTTCAGTTTGCACCTCAATTAAAAACTCTGTTTTGGGCAATGCATACACTAAAGCCGGTTCGCCATCGGCTATTGAGAAAGGTACCTGAGCAGATGCAAAAAGTGCTATCGTCAAGCATGTTGATAGAAAGAATAGTTTTTTCATGCGTTCGTTTTTGTTTATAAGTGATTGTCGCATGGAACTTGCATTAAATATGTTTTTTGGTTTAAACCTCATTAAATGCTCGTTTCATAATTCCGTTATTGAGTTATTAGTTACAAGAATAGGAGCCGATAGGACTCCCATTCTAAAACGTATAATAATGAACTTTATTTCTTTGCCGCAGCTTTCGCTTTTGGCTTGGCAGTCGTTTTCGCCTTAGTTGTTGATTTAGCTTTAGCTTTGGCAGGAGTCTTGGCTTTAGCCGGTGCTTTCTCTTTTTCCGGTTTTGCAGCTGCCCCTTTACGACCGAAAGGTTTCTTTTTATTAGCAGCTTCCGGCTGAGCAGCAATCAGGTCCAAACAGGCTTCTAGCGTTAGTGAAAGCGGATCGGTTCCTTTTGGTATTTTATAATTTACTTTATCGCGTGTAAAATAGGGACCAAATCGACCATTGAGCACCTGAATTTCATTTTCAGCACCCAGGGTTTGAATGATACGGTTTTTTTCTACTTCGCGCTTTTCCTCAATAATTTCAATCGCACGTTCGGTACTTACTTCCATCGGATCATCCGTTTTTGGCAAGGAATAAAAAGCGCCATCGTGACGAATATACGGACCGAAACGACCAATAGCCACCGTCATGACCTTATCTTCAAATTCTCCCACCTGACGGGGAAGTTTAAATAAGTCGAGCGCTTGTTCATATGTAATGCTTTCGATGGACTGATCGCGCCGTAAAGACGCAAAAACAGGCTTCTCTTCCTCTTCCACCGTGCCGATTTGAGCCAACGGACCGTATTTACCGATTTTCACCGAAAGTTGACGTCCGCTTTTTGGATCTACACCCAAAATGCGCTCTCCCACCTGACGTTCGGAGTTTTTCATTGTATCCTCTACAATCGGGTGGAATTTTTTATAAAATTTATCGATAGATTCCGTCCATTTAATATCACCATCAGCAATATTATCGAACTCTTTTTCCACATCAGCCGTGAAATTATAGTTCAACACATCGGGAAAATATTCTGTCAAAAAGTCGGTAACTACTGTACCTATATCTGTTGGAAAAAGTTTTGATTTTTCAGCTCCGGTATTCTCGGCTTTGATTTTATCAGTAATCTTTCCTGCTTTTAATTTTAATACATTATAATCACGTTTTGAAGCTTCGCGATCTCCTTTTTCTACATACAAACGATTTTGAATGGTAGAAATAGTGGGTGCATACGTCGAAGGACGACCAATGCCCAGCTCTTCCAGTTTGCGAACCAGACTTGCCTCTGCATAACGTGGAGGTTTTTGCGAGAAACGTTCCTGAGCCACAATCTCTATTGGCAACAATTTCTCTCCCTGATTCATTTTTGGCAATAATGAATCGTTTTCAGCATCCGTTTCGTCATCGGTAGATTCCAGATACACTTTCAGGAATCCGTCGAAAACGATTACTTCACCTGAGGCAACAAACTGGTGCTTTACACCGGAGATACTTATATAGATAGATGTTTTTTCAAGTTCGGCATCCGCCATTTGAGAAGCAATGGTTCGTTTCCAAATCAACTCGTACAAGCGTTTTTCCTGCGAAGTACCTTCTACGGTATGAGCATTCATATAACTTGGACGAATGGCCTCATGCGCTTCTTGTGCACCTTTACTTTTAGTAGTGAACTTGCGGATATGCACGTATTTTTGACCTGCCATGCTGATAATTTCAGCTTTTGAAGTTCCTAATGCCAAATCGGAAAGATTTACCGAGTCGGTACGCATGTAGGTTATTTTTCCGGCTTCATACAGACGTTGAGCCACTTGCATGGTTTGCGATACCGAAAAACCAAGCTTACGCGCTGCTTCCTGTTGCAATGTAGAAGTGGTAAAAGGTGGTGCCGGTGATTTTTTAGCCGGTTTGGTAACGATGCTATCCACACTAAATTGTGCATCCTTGCATTTTTCCAAAAACTCCATTGCCTCGGCTTTAGTTGCAAACCGTTGTTGCAACTCAGCTTTCAACTCAATGGCTTTACCTGCTACGTCCACCGAATCAAAAATAGCATTTACGCGATAAGTGGCTTCGGCAGTAAATTGGTTGATCTCACGTTCGCGCTCCACAATAAGTCGAACTGCGACTGACTGTACACGTCCGGCAGACAAGGATGGACGAATTTTACGCCAAAGTATGGGTGAAAGTTCAAAACCCACAATGCGGTCGAGAACACGACGAGCTTGTTGGGCATCAACTAAATTTATATCAATATTCCGTGGGTTTTCAATTGCATGAAGAATGGCCTCTTTTGTTATTTCGTGAAAAACAATGCGGCGGGTATTTTCCGGTTTTAATTTCAGTTCTTCATATAGGTGCCAGGCGATGGCTTCTCCCTCGCGGTCTTCATCGGACGCGAGCCATACAACTTCAGATTCCTTGCATGCTTTTTTTAATTCGGCTACTGTTTTTTTCTTATCAGTAGAAACAGCATATTGTGGTTGGTAATTATTTTCGAAGTCAATACCTATTCCTTTTTCAGCCAAATCGCGAATGTGCCCAAAACTGGACATAACATGATAGTCGCTTCCGAGGAATTTTTCTATCGTTTTAGCTTTAGCAGGGGACTCGACAATAACAAGGTTTTTAGGCATAGGAACAGATTAATTTACAATTTACAATATGTAATTTTCAAAATCGAGTGCAAAATAACAAAAACAAGTAGGTACGAGCCAAATTTTCAGCACATTATTTTTGTTTTTTATTGAATTTGGCAGAGAAACCGGCATATTTGATACATAAAAATATATTAAATTCACTAAACATGCATTTTCCATTGAAATATCGACTGTTATAATTCACTAATAGTCAAGATGAAAAAATGACGAGCCGACTTTAAGTCTACCCGTCATTTAAACTATTTAATTTTATCTTTTATGCAATCCGCACTCTTTTTGATCAGGATTTTCCCACCACCATCGTCCGGCACGAATATCTTCACCCGGCTCTATGGCTCGTGTACAGGGTTGACAACCGATGCTAGGAAAACCTTTGTCGTGGAGTTTATTGTACGGCACCTGAAGTTGTTTAATATAATCCCACACTTCTTGTTCTGAGAAATTAATCAGTGGGTTGAGTTTTATAAGTTGGTTACCTTCGTCCCACTCTACCATTTGCACGGCTTGACGAGTAACCGATTGGTCGCGGCGCAATCCGCAAATCCAAACATCAAGACCCGCAAATGCACGCTTCAAGGGTTCCAGTTTACGTACCTGACAGCATCTTTTTCGTTGGTCTATACCATTATAAAAGAGATTAACTCCCTCTGCCTTCACCATTTTTTCTACTTCGGTATGATCGGGGAAAAAGACCTCGAGTTTTATGTCATACTTCGAATTGGTACGTTCTATTAAACTATAGGTTTCGGGGAAGAGTCGACCTGTATCCAACGTAAAAATACGTGTATCCTTATCCACCCTAGCAACCAGATCGGTTAAGACCTGATCTTCGATTCCCAGACTGGACGACAAAGCAATCTTGCCTTTATATTCTTCCAGAAAGAAACGAAGCACTTCTTCAGGTGACTTATCCTGAAATTGTTGGTTGAGTTGTTTTATGTTATTCATTGTTATTTATTTCATGTTATTCGCTTCGCGTTATTTGGCTTCGCCGTTATTCGTTCCATGTCATTTAATTAAATTTATCCGACAACAAGCAAATAACGCGAAGCTAATAACTATTTAATAACGCCATTGGCTAATAACTGTTTTTTATATGGCAAACGATTCATCCTCCAAATCATGCACAATCATTCCGGCACCAACAGTTTCGAAGGTATTCTCGTCAATCAGTACCAAACTACCGGTAATGCGGTTTTCCTGATACGAATCGTACTTAAGCGGTTTCATTGCTTTGATAGTAATGTGTGCAATATCGTTTACATTTACCGTTTTATCATCCAGAATATTTTCCAGCGTATTGATGTTTACTTTATAATGTACTTCTTTGATGATGGCACGTGTTTCGTCGGTGGCATGGCGAATGATATATTTTCCACCTACATTTAACGGTCGGTGATTCAGCCAGCAAACCAGAACCGATACATTGGCACTAACCGTTGGTTTCTGTTCATCAGATTTTACAATAATATCACCACGACTAATGTCGACATTGTCGGCCAAACGAATAGAAACTGATTGTGGAGTAAATGCCTCTTCGAGCGATTGATTACCTTCGTCGATAGCCACGATTTTCGAGGCTGTCTTCGATGGCAAAACAGTTACTGCATCACCCACTTTAAAGCTGCCCCCCGAGATACGACCGGCGTATCCGCGATAATCGTGAAACTCATCGCTGTAGGGGCGAATAACGTATTGCACGGGAAAACGAGCCGGCAGTTTAGTTTCATCAACACGTACAGGCAATGTTTCGAGCAAGTGCAACAGAGTTTCTCCTTTGTACCAGGGTGTATTGGTAGAAGCATCCACCACATTATCGCCATTCAAAGCTGAAATGGGGATAAAGATGACATTCTTCAACTTTAATATTCTGGAAATTTCTTCGTATTCCTTTTTAATCGTATTGAAAACATCTTCTGAGAAACCAACCAAATCCATTTTATTGATGGCCACCACCACATTGGGTATCTGCAATAATGAAGCAATGTACGAGTGACGTTTGCTTTGCTCGATAATTCCATTGCGGGCATCGATAAGAATAATGGCCACATCGGCAGTAGAAGCCCCAGTAACCATGTTACGGGTATATTCAATGTGCCCCGGAGTGTCGGCAATAATAAATTTACGTTTAGGGGTCGCAAAATAGCGGTAAGCCACATCGATGGTAATACCTTGTTCGCGCTCGGCACGAAGGCCATCGGTAAGCAACGCAAGGTTGACTTCATCGCCCAGACCAAGACGCTTGCTCGCATCTTTTACAGCTTGCATTTGATCTTCGAAAATAGACTTGCTATCATAAAGCAATCGGCCGATAAGTGTGCTCTTGCCATCATCCACGCTCCCTGCAGTACTAAACCGCAAAAGCTCCATATCTAAATATCCTGTTGTATCTTTTGTTTGTGTTGACATAATCTTGTTTTTGTTCAATTGTGAATTGTAAATTATCAATTATGAATTGATTAGAAATATCCCGCCTTCTTTCTGTCTTCCATAGCTGCTTCGGAGCGTTTATCGTCCGATCGTCCACCCCGTTCGGTAACACGCGAGCTGGCTATTTCGTCGATAATATCTACCAATGAGTTGGCCGTTGAAAGTGTCAAACCGGTACAGGTAATATCACCGATAGTACGACAACGAACTTGTTTTACCTCCACTGTTTCGGTTGGTTTGCGCGGAATGGCATCCAAAGCTGCATAAATTACTCCGTCGCGTTCAAACACTTCACGTTCATGCGTATAATATAATGATGGAAGAGGGATGTTTTCTTGTAAAATATATTGCCACACGTCCATCTCCGTCCAGTTACTGATAGGGAAAACGCGAAAGTGCTCACCAAGTTGCTTTTTTCCGTTGAAGATATTCCACAATTCGGGACGTTGGTTTTTAGGATCCCATTGTCCAAACTCATCTCGGTGTGAAAAGAAACGCTCTTTAGCACGGGCTTTTTCCTCGTCGCGACGAGCACCACCCAATGCAGCATCAAATTTATGTTCTTCGAGCGTATCCAACAGTGTAACCGTTTGCAGTTTATTTCGACTGGCCGTATATCCTTTCTCCTCGACCGCACGACCTGTTTTAATTGACTCTTCGACCGATCCAACTATTAAGTTGGCACCCAACAGCTTCACTAATTCATCGCGATACGTAATGGTTTCTTCGAAATTATGTCCTGTGTCGATATGTACAAATGGAAATGGAATGGCAGCCGGGTAAAAGGCTTTGTAAGCCAAATAAGCCATTACGATAGAATCCTTTCCGCCCGAAAAAAGCAAGGCCGGTTTTTCGAACTGCGCCGCCACTTCACGTAAAATGAAGATGGATTCGGACTCTAATTCTTTGAGGTGAGTTAGTTTGTAGCTCATAAGTATTGTGTAATTGTTGAATCGTGTAATTGTTGAATTGAATACGTTGCAAAATTACGTCGCACATCAACGCAAAAGAATACCACAATAGAAGTAAATCTATACCATAAACAGGGTAGACTCAATCTGCTAAATTGATGATATTTCAATATATATATGCAAAAAATCCTATCATCATGGGGGAAAACACCATAAAGATAGGATTACGATTAGTTCAGTGAAATTATCTCAAATTCTCAATGCTTTGTTTTCTTCTTTGATCCTTACAAAAAGCATAATGGAATTGATAATGGTAAAAACTATGGCAGTAAAATAGAGGTTGAACACAAGAGGAATAATTGCAATTTCTGCTATCACAATTACATAATTAGGATGTTTTATGTATTTGTATGGTCCTTTTTTGACGAGCGGGAAACCGGTGACATGATAGATTTTAGTATTCCAGAATTTACCCAGCGATCCAATTACCCAAGCTTTGAAAGCCAAAAGCATAAAATAGATCACCAACAACACAGTATTGAACGACCCGTTTTGCACAGTGCAATGCTCCACTACCAATGAGATGAGGAACAGTGCGTGAAGTGCCACTATAAAAGGATAATGCTTCCGCCCATACTCTACAGCACCTTGCTGCAACAACCAAATTTCGTTCCTACGGGAGTGAAGTAATTCCACAACACGGGTAAGAATAACAAATGAAATGAAAAAGATGAAGGCCATATTATTTATGATTATTCGTTATATTGTGCTATTTCAATAATCAGGGGCTTTGCCCCTAAAACCCCACTTACTTTTTTGCCTTGACGCAAAAAAGTAAGCAAAAAAAGTCAAGACTCCGCCTGCCTCACTCGAAAAACTTGCGCTCATTGGCTGAAATCGTCCAAACTCGCCCCAACGAAATACGTCGGGACTCAAACAGGACGATTTTTAACCGCCAACTTCACTTGTTTTTCGGTTCACCAGACGAGGTCGGTCGTTATTGAGCAATTGTAAATCAGCCTAGTGACAAAGCATATACTCATATTATTTATTCATTTGAAGTAAAACCATCTCGCACGAAAAACCGGGACCCATCGATACCATGAGCCCATAGCCATTTTCGAAGCCTTGTGTAAAAAATCTTTCCAGGACGTACAACACTGTTGCGCTGGACATGTTACCGTTATCGTTCATCACTTCGCGTGTATTCTTCAGAAAATCACCTTTCACATCCAACACATCCTGATAAGCAGTGAGTATCTTCTTTCCTCCTGGATGAAAAATAAAATTCTTAATGTCTGATATTTTCAATTGATGTTTATCGAGAAATGAAGTGATATCGTTGTTTACGTTTTCATGAATAATGCTGGGAATATCCGACGAAAATAACACTTTGAAACCTGCGTCCAGAAACTCCCAACCCATTACATCCAACGAGTCATAATAGAGCTTGCTCTCATTAGCCATGAATGTGATTTTATTTTTAGTCTTGTTTACCTGATGATCGCCGGTAACCAGGCAAGCTGCAACCCCATCGGCAAAAAGGCTTGAACCTATAAAATTACTTTTGCTATAATCGTTACGCAAAAAAGTAAGCGAGCATAACTCCACTGCTAGCAGCAAAACCACCGCATCCGGATTGGCTTTGGCCAGCGTATGGGCTTTGGCATAGCCCGAAACACCACCTCCACATCCCAGACCAAAAATTGACATGCGATTTACGTGCTGGCTCAGTCTCATTTTATTGATAATAAGCGCATCCAAACTGGGAGTGGAAAGTCCGGTGGTGGAAATAAAAATAAGATCGGTAATGTCTTCTTTATTGATTTGTGCCGATAAAATACACTCTTCAATGGCTTTGATAGAATATTCGAGCGACATACGGATATATTCAGCATTCTGTTCCTGAAAACCATGTAAATTGACATAATAATCAAGCGGTTTACAGAAATTCCTGGTGATAATCTCGGTGCTATCAAATGCAGCCAACATTCTCTCCACCTGCGGATAAGAGGGAGCGAATAAATCTTTGGCATGTTGTTTCACCTCTTGCTGACTTACTTTAAAAGGAAAATCGATTTTCGAAATAGCTGCTAATGATGGCATAAATAGTGGGGATTTTTAAACTTCTAATACTGCAATGGGATAAATAAAACAATTGTGCATCTAACAATTTTAAACACTTGATTGTTTCATTCGCACAAGAATAGTCCTAAATATTCGTTTCATCCACAATTACTGATGCGCGATATGAAAATCAACAACGATTAAAATATAAAGTATATAACTTGTTCAAATATATATTTTATATAATTATCTTGAAATTAGTTTGATTATTAATTAGAATGAGTTTACCTTTACACTCCAATTTAGTTGGTCATAAAATATTTATTTTGATATGCATTTATTAGTTGTAGGCATTAATTTTAAAACAGCAGATGTCAGCATCCGGGAGAAACTTCATTTTTCTAATGAAATAAAACCTAAGGCGTTGCATCTCCTGAACACATATAAATCAATAAAAGGCAGCGTAATACTATCTACCTGTAATCGGGTGGAAATTTACACCTCGGTAAGCGATGTGGAAAAAGGGAGCAATGAAGTTCTTGATTTTATCAGTACGTTTCATTCCATCCCAACACACAAACTTTTGCCAATTGTGTATAAAAAGAACTGTCAGGATGCGGTAGTACACCTCTTCAAAGTGGCATCCAGCTTAGATTCGATGGTATTGGGCGAGTATCAGATTCAGGGACAAGTGAGAGATGCCTATTTCGAAGCAAAGAATAGCGAATCCACTAACGGTCTGCTGAATAAGGTATTTCAAACAGCTATTCAGATAGGTAAAAAAGTCCGCTCTGAAACAAAAATAGGCGACGGATCGGTATCGGTGGCCACATTGGCAGTGGATATGGTGAAACATATTTTTGGCGACCGCGAGAATGTCAATATTCTATTGATTGGTGCCGGAAAAATATCCAACCTCACAGCCGATTATCTTCAACAGAAGTTCAAAAACTGCAATATAACGGTGGCAAACCGATCGGGAGCTACCGAACTGGCGCAGCGTGTGGATGCTAAAACCATTGAGTATGCTGAACGATTTGATGGGATACTTAAAAACGACATCATTATCGCTTCTACCAGTGCGCCCAACTTTATTGTTTGCCGACACGAGATAAACATGATGGAAGAAGCTTTACAAGGTAAAACCCGCATTTTTATCGATTTATCTATACCCCGAAATATAGATCCGGAAATCAACAATATTGAGAACTGCTTCGTTTATTCGATTGATGACATTAACAAGATGATAGATTCCAATCTTGATAAAAGAACGCTTGAAGTGTCCAAGGCTGAAGAAATTATCAAGGATATTTCTGAAGATTATTTTGAATGGTATTCCAAACAGTTCATTATGCCGGCCATGGCCGAAATAAAAAAAGGATTGGTAGTGGTAAAACAAAGCACACTCGATCTGCACGAAGCATTTACGAATAAACTGGACGAAGCGCAAAAGGAGGATTTGAGTAAAGTATTGGATGCCTATTCCGACAGAATTATCAAAGTCATCATGTCCAATCTGAGAAAAGCAAGTACCAGAGAAGAAATGATTTCCATTACCAAAACATTGAAGGATTCCTTTACCATAGAAACTCATGAGGATGAATAGAAAATACCTTGTCGCCACCCGCCCCAGCCTGCTGGCCTATACTCAAACGCAGCAAACAGTTGAATTGCTGAAGGCACAACATCCGGATTGTGAATTTGAAATCGTAAAAATATCTACTCACGGCGATGCTGTAACCGATAAACCCCTGACTGCTTTTGGCGGAACCGGGGTTTTTGTCAAAGAACTGGAGAATGCTATTCTGGAAGGCAGAGCCGATTTTGCCATACATAGCCTGAAAGATGTACCCAGTATTCAGCCCGAAGGATTGGTACTTGCTGCTTTTCCGACAAGGGAAGATCCACGCGATGTGTTGCTTATCAAAAACGGACTCAGTATCGATGAGTTGAACGACGATTGCACCATTGGAACAGGCAGTCCGCGCCGCATAGTGCAAATAGCCGGACTAAAACCCAGAGCGACGTTTGCCGATTTGCGTGGCAATATTGATACCCGTTTAAAAAAACTCGAAGAGGGTCAATACGATGCCATAGTGCTTGCCGCTGCCGGCCTACGAAGACTGGGAAAAGAAATTAATGCAAAAGCATTTCTACCTGTCGACGCCTGCATACCTGCCATTGGACAAGGTGCGATAGCCATAGAATGCCGCAAGGATGATGACGAAACAATAACATTGCTTCGCACCATCAACAATAAGGATACCGAAACAGCTATTCTTGCCGAAAGAGCATTTATGAAAACCGTGGGCGGAGGATGTAAATTTCCATTGGGAGCTTATGCTACTATCGAAAATGAAACGGTACATTTGGCAGTTATGCTGGGGAACCATCACACGCAGCAAATCATTCGGTTTTCGGACAAGGCAAGTGTCGCAGAAGCTGAAAAATTAGGTAAAAATTTAGCAGAAAAAATTATAGCAGAAGCCTATAAACGAGGAATAGAAATACTTAAGTAAAGCCGGGAGATCGGAATTCCGATTTCGACACAACCCGATTTCGACCGAACTAAGTTCAACAACGCCATGAGCACATTAACTGGAAAAACAATCATTTCTACCCGACCGCTGACTGAAGATGACACCATCAAAAATCATCTGGCAGCCAAAGGAGCTTGTGTGCTTGATTTTCCGATGATAAGGACTACAGGCGTTGAACTGACAGTTGAACAAACATCGATACTTCAAGCCATAAACGAATACGAGTGGATAGTATTTACCAGCAAAAATGGCGTAATTCATTTTTACAAACAGCTGAATGCGTTGAACATTGATGAAGAAGTAATAGCTAGTAAAAAGATAGCCGTTATTGGTAAAAGCACAGGCGAAGAAGTACTGAAACACAACGGAAGCACCCACCTGATATCTTCAGGCAAAACATCGGAAGATTTATTGTCCGAAATACAGAAAGAAATTAAGCCTACTGATAAAGTACTGTTGGCTCTTGGTGAACTGGCAGAAGATAAGCTCGAAAAAGGACTGGCTCCTATCTGCATAGTTCATCGCATAAACGTGTACAAAACGATAGAGTTGGAATATACAACCCATGATATTATTGACAGGATTAGAGACGATAATTATCAGATGATACTCTTTACCAGCCCATCCGGGTTTCGGAATTTCAACAAAATAATGCTTGCAAACAATATAACATCTGAAGTCAGGGCTGCATGCATCGGCAAGACCACAGAAATGGAACTATCGAAAAACAATTGCTGTCCATTGGTTGTTTCTCCGAAGTCGGATGCAGAAAGTTTTACAAACGAAATTGAACAATTTTTCAACAACAATAAAAATATATAGCATATGTCATTCCCAGTAACAAGACTCCGTCGCCTAAGAAAGAATCCGATTCTTAGAAGCATGATTTCAGAAACGTCCATCAGTGCTGATGATTTAATCATGCCGTTATTTGTTTGTCCGGGCACAAACGTGAACAATCCTATTTCGTCCATGCCGGGCAATTCGCAATTATCCATCGACTTATTGTTGGAAGAGTGTGCCAGAATACTTGCAGCGGGCGTTAAATCGGTTCTACTTTTCGGAATCCCTGAAAGCAAAGACGAAGACGGTCATGTGGCTTGCGAACACAATGGTATTGTTCAGAAAGCCATTCGCGCCATTAAAGGGCAATTTGGAAATGACTTATTGATAGTAGCCGATGTTTGTAACTGCGAATATACAACGCACGGACATTGCGGAACGATTGTAGATGGTGATGTAGACAACGACCTTACTTTGGTAACGCTGGCCAGCCAATCATTATCGCTGGCACAAGCCGGTGCCGATGTGATTGCCCCAAGCGATATGATGGACGGACGTGTAAAGAAAATCCGTGAAATATTGGACGAAAATGGCTTTAGCCAAACACCTATCATGGCTTATTCTGCAAAATACGCTTCGGGCTTTTATGGTCCGTTTCGTGAAGCTGCCGAATCGGCTCCAAAATTTGGCGACCGCCGCAGCTACCAAATGAATCCTGCCAACTCCGACGAAGCTATGCGCGAAATTGCGCTTGACATCGAAGAAGGTGCTGATATCGTAATGGTAAAACCGGCTATGAGTTACCTTGATATCATCTACAGAGCAAAGCAAACCTTCAATATCCCCGTAGCAGCTTACAGTGTGAGTGGTGAGTTTTCGATGATAAAAGCTGCCGGAGCTAACGATTGGATTGATCAGGAACGTATCATGATGGAAGTGGTACTTTCTATCAAACGTGCCGGTGCCGACATTATCATTACTTATTTCGCTAAAGAAATCGCAGAAGTATTGAATAGGAAATAAAAAAGAGACCCCTAGCCCCTAAAGGGGGACTATGCAAGTTCGTCTTTATAATTATTGATTCAAAAAAAACATTAACAAAAATCGCCCACTAAACTAAGTTCTCAAATATGAAACATGCTTAGTTCCCCTTTAGGGGCTAGGGGTAATTATTATATCATGGACATACAAAATAGCAAAACAGCTTTTAAAACCGCATGCGAAGTAATTCCGGGTGGTGTAAATTCTCCGGTAAGAGCTTTCAAAAGCGTAGGCGGACAGCCCGTTTTAATCAGCAAGGGCAAAGGTTCAAAGATAACCGACATTGACGGAAACGAATATATAGATTTTATCAGTTCATGGGGACCATTAATCCTGGGACACGCCTACCAACCTATCGTTGAAGCCATTCAGCGAACGGCTGAGCTGGGAACCAGCTACGGAGCTCCAACTTTGGCGGAAACTGAAATGGCAGAACTAATCGTGAGCATGGTACCTTCCATCGAAATGGTAAGAATGGTGAGTTCCGGCACTGAAGCTACCATGAGTGCCATCCGCTTGGCACGTGGCGTGACCGGAAGAAGTAAAATTCTAAAATTTGCAGGCTGCTATCATGGTCATGGCGATAGCTTTTTAATCAAAGCCGGTTCGGGCGCGCTGACGCTTGGATTGCCGGATAGTCCGGGTGTTCCCGAAAGCATTGCTAAAGATACACTGACAGCTAATTACAACGATCTACCTTCCGTAGAAAAAATGTTTGCTGAATATGGAAACCAAATTGCAGCTATCATCGTTGAACCTGTGGCTGCCAACATGGGTACGGTGCTTCCACAAAAAGGATTTTTGGAAGGACTACGAAAAATTACCGAAGACAATGGTGCTTTGTTGATTTTTGACGAAGTCATTACCGGTTTCAGGTTATCACCCGGTGGTGCACAACAATACTACGGCGTGATGCCCGACATTACAACGCTGGGGAAAATTATTGGTGGTGGCTTACCTGTTGGTGCTTACGGTGGAAATAAATCCGTTATGCAACAGTTAGCACCCGTTGGACCAATTTATCAGGCCGGAACATTATCGGGAAATCCGTTGGCTATGGCTGCAGGACTGGAAATGCTCAAAACATTGAAAAACAACCCGTCTATCTACGAAGAACTGGAACGCAAAGCAGCTAAGTTTGAAAAAGGATTAAAAGAAAATTTACAAAAAACCGGGGTCAAAGCAGTTATCAATCGCGTTGGATCATTGCTGACCATGTTTTTTACCGACCTGGAAAAAGTTGATTCATTCGAAGCTGTAATGAAATCCGATCAGCCCAAGTATGCCAGATATTTTAGTCTGGCTCTTGAAGCAGGCATTTATTTAGCTCCATCTCAGTTCGAAGCTGCCTTTATCTCCAACGCGCACAGCGACGAAGATATCGAAAAAACAATAGAAGCCAGTTATCAGGCGATGACAAAATTATAACCCAAAGAAAAGCAACATGTCAAACTCAATATTCATAGATACTCTCAAAGGCGTTAAACGCGAAAGACCACCGGTTTGGTTTATGCGCCAGGCAGGTCGGGTTCTCCCCTCCTATCTCGAACTACGCAAGCAACATAGTTTCCGAGAATTAATGCTGAACCCTGAGTTGGCAGCAGAAGTTACCTTACTACCTGTAAATGATTTAGGCGTAGATGCGGCTATCTTATTTTCCGACATTCTTATCATTCCCGAAGCATTGGGAATGGACCTGAAGTTTACGGATAAAGGTCCTATTTTTGATAATCCATTGCAAGATGCCAGAAATCAACTATCATCGTTGAAAGCCGATAGTTCTAAATTAGAACATGTGTACAAAGCGCTGGACATTATCAAAAAACAAAAGCCTGAAGATGTTGCTTTAATTGGATTTTGCGGGGCACCGTTTACCACTTTCTGCTATATGGTAGAAGGCAATAGCGCCAACCATAATTTTTCGAATGCTATCAAACTATTCTACAACGATCCAAAATTGTCGGCACAAATTCTGGAAATAATTACCGAACTTTCCATTGAATACGCCACTACGCAAACAGAACATGGCATTGATGTGTTTCAACTATTCGAAACGCATGCAGGCCTGATTCCTTCCGAAATGTATATCGAACGCATCATGCCTTTTGTAAATAGAATAACCAATGCGGTGAGAAGCAAAAATACACCTGTGATATTTTTCCCGAAAGGATTGGGTATAGGATTGGCGCATATCAACTATGATGTGGCCGATTTCGTAGGCATCGACTGGCAATATTCATTGCCGGAAGCCAGAGCACTGTGCGACAACAAAGTAGGGGTTCAGGGAAATCTGGATCCGCGCATTTTGGCTATCGACAACAAAGAAATTCTGGAAGCAGAACTTGAAAAATATAAAACTTTTGGTCAACAAAACCATAACTGGATTTTTAATACCGGTCATGGACTTTCGCCCGACAATAAACTTGAAAACGTAAAGTTTGTTGTAGATTGGGTAAAAAAGACCAATTGGAACAGAGACTAAACAATTTATAATGCACAATTCATAATGCATAATTGATGAAATAACTTATGTATAGTGCATAGTTTAGGTACTCTCAAAAAATTTAGATTCAATTTCCGACACTCATGGAAAAGATTTCTGCCTGCTGATGGAAAGAAGAGGGTTGAAAGATGAATCTAGAAAAAGCTAAAATAAATACAACATGAAAATAACTCCCGAATTTTTAAACAAATATAATAAAACTGGACCACGATATACAAGTTATCCGCCGGCCACCAGTTTTAGCACCAAATTTACGACTGCCGACTTTATTCCCGCAGTTATAAAGTCGAATGCGCAATACCCTGAAAGTATTTCTATCTATATTCATATTCCGTTTTGTCCGCAATTGTGCCATTTTTGTGGTTGCAACACTACTGCATTCGAAAGTGCTGCTAAAATCAGACGGTATATCGATTGTGTTCTGAAAGAGATAGATACTGTAGCACAGCATATCGATAAATCGCGCAAAGTAAGTCAGATCCACTGGGGTGGTGGTACACCCAACTCCATTAATTTTGATTATCTCGCCGAAATTACTGAAAAGATAAAATCGCTCTTCCAATTCACAGAGAACCCTGAGATAGCCATTGAGTGCAGCCCCGCCTACCTGACAATGGAAGATATTGATCGACTAGCTGTTATTGGATTCAATCGTGTGAGCATGGGTATACAGGATTTCAATCCTGAAGTACTGAAAGCCATCAATCGCCGTCCACCGAAGTTCCCTATTGAACAAGTAATGGAACGCCTGCGCCAAAATAATTTCAAAGGTATTAATTTGGATCTGGTCTACGGACTGCCGTTGCAAACGCTCGAAAGCTTCAAACAAAATGTAGAAAAAGCCATCTCGCTATCGCCAGACCGCATCGTTACCTTCTCGTACGCTCACGTGCCCTGGGTGAACCCTAACCAAAAGAAAATGGACGAAAACCACATGGCAGGGCCCGAAGAAAAGTTGCAAATGCTACTTGCCGGATACGAAATAATGACAAACAAAGGCTATGAGGCCATTGGTATGGATCATTTTGCGAAGCCAACCGACAATCTTGCCATTGCGAAGCACAATAAAAATCTGCACCGCAATTTTCAGGGATATTGTACCCGCGAGACAACCGGACAGGTTTATGCTTTTGGTACATCTTCTATCTCGCAACTTTGGGGAACTTATGCTCAAAACATCAAAAATCTGCACCAGTACATGGATGCCATTGAAGCAACCGGATTGGCAACAGAACGTGGTTACAGCCTTACAAATGAAGAAATCATTATTCGTGAGGTGATTAATCAGGTGATGTGCAACGGCTACCTGAATTTTGAAGAGATAGCTCAACATTTGAAATGCAGTGCCGGAGAAATAATTGCTGTTACGGGCTATCATCCCTCCAAGCTAGACCCATTTATTGAAGATGGACTGGTAGAAATCATTGATAATAACATCCATGTAAGCGCCGATGGGATGTTCGTAGTTAGAAATATTGCCATGCTTTTTGACCCATTTTTGGGAAGCACCGACTCTCAATTTTCGAAAACGGTATGACGGGCATATTATTGATAAACATGGGATCGCCTCTTTCAAAAAAAGAAATGAGGCAATTCCTGTTTAATATGTTCAGCGACAAAGCTATTCTCCCATTTCCGAAAATACCAAGAATGCTGCTGGCCTTAATGATAAGTACCTTTCGCCATTCGGGATCGTGGAAAAAGTACCAGCAAATAGGAGGTTCGAAGCTGAAAGAATCGATGAAGCTCATCAACGAGCAACTTGCTTCGGAGATTGGCAAAGATTATATGGTAACCTCCGCCTATTCCTACAGTAAACCCGGCATACAACAAGGTGTGGAATCGCTTCGTGACAAAGGAATCAAGGACATCCGGGTTATTACCATGTATCCTCACTCGGCCTATTCTACTACCGAAAGTGTAAAAACAGATCTGGCAATAATTCAGAAGAAATATCCCGAACTGAAAATTACAGAACTTGGCACTTATGGCGAGAATGAATTATTTATCAATTATTGGGTAGATAATATTCAGAAAGCCATTGATAAATACGGGTATAAGCATCCAACACTCGTCTTTAGTGCTCACGCCATCCCGCAATACAATGTGGATGATGGTGATACGTATGTAGACGAAATCAAGGCTTCGTCTAAGCTGATTGCAGATAAAATGAAATTGTCCTACAGAGTAGCCTTTCAATCCAAAATTGGTAAGGTAAAATGGGTTGACCCCGACACCAAAGATTGTCTGAAAACGATGAAAGCCGAGGGCTTCGACGAAATAATGCTCGTGCCGATAAGTTTTGTAAACGAGAACCTTGAAACAGCTTATGATCAAGGCATTGAAATTGCCCCCTATGGAAAAGAAGAACTTGGATTCAAACATATCTGCCGTGTAGAAATTCCGGCATCACATCCGCTATTGATAGCCACATTTATAAACTTACTTGAGAAAGCATGACACAAAGAAACACCCAAACCACTGATGTAATAGTTATTGGAGCCGGATTAACCGGGCTAACCACTGCATATTACCTGCAAAAAGATCAAAAGAACTTCATTGTACTGGAAAAACAATCCCGCGTTGGAGGTGTGATTCACAGCACGCGTGAAAAAGGGTTCTTGTTTGAAAATGGACCTAATACGGGCGTGGTTGGAAATACTACCGTGGTAGAGCTTTTCGAAGAGTTGGAACAGGCAGGAAAATGCATCCCTGAACTAGGAGGGAAAAACGTAACCAAACGCTTTATTTTGAAAAACGCCCAATGGCAATGTATGCCGCTGGGGCTCAAAGATGCTATTACTACACCGCTTTTCTCACTTTGGGATAAGTTTCGCATACTGGGTGAACCTTTCCGCGCCAAAGGCAAAAATCCCGACGAAAGCCTTGCTGCATTCGTGAAACGCAGATTGGGACAAAGTTTCCTCGATTATGCCATCGATCCATTTATTGGAGGAGTATATGCCGGTGACCCCAATTACCTGATAACACGCTTTGCGGTACCCAAAATATACAACCTGGAACAAACGTATGGCAGCCTCATTGGTGGTTCGGTAATGAAACCCATGAAAGAAAAGAAAACCGAACTCGAAAAAAAAGTAAGCCGGAAGACATTTTCAATACACGGTGGACTGACCAACCTCACAACTGCACTTTACGAATCGGCGGGAACGGATAAATTCGTACTGGGAGCAAATAATATTCAAGTGCAACCAGCCGAAGGAGGTTATCGGGTTTCGTACACAAACGCCAGCAATGAAACCGTTGAGATTCTTGCTAAAAACGTAATTTCTACAACAGGAGCTTTTGCTTTGGAAGAAACGATGCCGTTTATCGAAAAAGAATTGTTGAGAAAAATTGATTCATTGGTTTACACCAAAGTGATTGAAGTAGCACTGGGTTTCAATCAATGGAACGGTATCAAACTGGATGGATTTGGCGGATTAATCCCGTCAAAAGAAAAGCGCGACATCTTGGGAGTGCTGTATATGTCATCCCTTTTCGAAAATCGTGCTCCTGAAAACGGGGCATTATTGTCTATATTTTTGGGTGGCGTGCGCCGTCAGGATTTAATACTGCTCAACGATGAAGGCGTGCAACAAATCGTTGAGCGCGAAATAAAAGCGTTGATGGGAGTAGAAAAGTTCACTCCTGATCTGATAAAAATCATGCGCCACAACCATGCCATTCCACAATACGGAATAGATAGTGCCGAACGTTTTGCCAGTATAGAGAAGCTTGAGATAATGTACCCGGGATTACAGATAGGTGGTAACCTGCGTGGAGGTATTGGCATGGCCGACCGTATCAAACAGGCGAAAGAACTGGCGCAAAACGCGCTTTGATGTTAGAGTAGCTCCAGCGTTTCGGCAAGACCGGTGCGGGACGAAATCACTTCACCAATCACAATAATGATGGGCGTAGGATAAACGGTTTCGCTGCCGGCAAGCTCTTCCAGCGTACTCAGAAATTCAGTTTGATCGGGCAAAGATACATTATGCACCAATGCCACCGGAGTCTTCGGCTCACGACCTTCGGCAATGGCTTTGGCGGCTATCTTATGAATGGTAGAGCCCGCCATAAAGCATACCAACGTGTCGGTGTTGGGCAAATGAACATCGGAAGTATGACCGGTAATAAAGGCCACCGATTTAGCAATTCCCCGCAACGTTAATGGTATTTGAGTGAGCGATGCAACAGCAATTCCTGTAGAAATTCCGGGGATAATAGACACCTGCACACCACCCTTTTTAAGAAACTCTACTTCCTCACCTCCATGAGCAAATATCATGGAATCGCCCCCTTTCAGACGTACCACTTCGTTGCCTTCGAGTGCCGAGTTCAAAATCAGTTGATTAATTTCCTCCTGCTCATGACTGTGGCAATGCTTGCGCTTGCCCACATACACTTTCTCCGCTTTATATTTATCCAGAAAATCCTGATCAATCAAGTCGTCATGAAATATCACATCCGCTTTCGCCAATGCTTTATCACCCGCAATGGTCAATAAATCAGGATCGCCCGGTCCAAAACCAACCAGGGTTACCTTACCGTATTCGTTTTTTTCGAGGGATAATTTTGTTACTTGATCTTTGGAAATTATATTGTTTTCTAATTCAGTATTCATAATAAGTAATTATAATTTTTCGTGTTAGTGTGCAGGCTCTTAATTTATCGCAAAGTAATTCAAAAAAATGCAGGTATACAATCGCAGCATGATGGCATTTTTATACCATAAACATGGTAGGAAATCCGTTCTCCTATATAGGACTTCCATTTATTTATCTTTTCTCATTCATCAGTCTACTAAGAAAATTCTCGGTCAGTGGATTCAACTCTCTGATAATGAGTTGCTCTTTTAATTTTTTATTATTCCGGGCTCGTTCAATAATTGATGTCCGACACTGTTTCAGTCTCTCTATATCATCGCCAAGTTCCGGATGAAGTGCGCCTTCGAAAAATTCCTTTAGCTTATGACTCAAATAGGGAACTTCGCCCGACGTGCCAATTGCGAACATCAATGGCGGACGACTGACCAGTGCCGGAACATGAAAATTACTATCCTCAGGATCAGACACATCATTGACCAATAAATGAGCTACGCTGGCTTCGAGCCTGATAGCAGCGTTTGTCTCTTTATCATTCGTTGCAGCTATTATTAACTGAAAACCCTGTGTATCATTCTGTTCAAACTTTCGTTTTATCCAAACCAACTTATTAACGTCAATAATCAAACGCAGTTCGGCATTCACTTCTGGTGCAATAATTTGAGGTAAAGCACCTGCACTAAGTAGTCCTTTTACTTTGCGCAATGCAACGGCACCACCACCGACCACAAGGCAGTGAAAGTCCTTCAACTGAAGAAAAACGGGATATGAATTCATTGGTTAGTTACGAGTAGTTAGTTACAAGTTACGAGAATAAAGCAGAAAAGTCTTGTAACTCGTAACTAAAAATCTATTTTTCAATACCCACGCGAGATGGAATTCCTTTATCGAATGGGTGCTTGATACATTTCATTTCAGTCACCAAATCGGCTCGCTCCATCAACCAGTCTGGGGCATTACGACCAGTCATCACAATTTCCATCGTGTCCGGTTTAGCATCAATCAGCTCCAGCACTTCTTCTTTTGTAACAAAACCCTGCACGATAATGTGATTGAATTCATCTAAAATAAGCATATCATATTCAGCAGCTTTTACCAATTCAAAGATAAAAAAGAAGCCTTCACGAATGGTTGCTTTTAGTTCCGCCAATTCCACATCATTCATATCCCAGGTAAATTTGGGAGACGTGTCAATGCGTTTCACAAAAAAGTTTTCAAGTGTCTGCGCTAACATCACTTCGCCGGTAGCGCGGGTTTTCATAAACTGCACCACGCCTACTTTGAACCCTCTGCCATAAGCTCTGAATGCCATCCCAAAGGCGGCTGTCGTCTTGCCTTTTCCGTCGCCGGTATATACTTGTAATAATCCGTTTTTCATTGTTTCATCATTTTAAATTGTTTTGATTCTGTCCATTAATAAATCATAATCCGAATACATTTCGGGATAATTGATAGCCGGACGTTGGATAATAATCACTTCGGCATTTACCAGATTGGCAGCCTCAATTTTCTCTTGCAAACCTCCCTCGGCACCGCTTTCTTTTGTTATCAAAAAGCGAATATCGAATTCTTTGAGTAAAGCCATATTCAATGCAACTGAACCAACGCCACACATAGCTATTACATTAACGGGGTTTAGTCCGGCTTGTTCACAGAGTGCCACACTATCTGAAGTAGACAAGACCCGTGCATAAAGCCTTTCCATTTCCAATGGGATAAACTTAGCTACAAACTTGGAACCCGTGGTCAGCAATATATTTCCCTGTTTCTCCGTCAGGTATGCAACCGCAGCTTCGTAACTATCCACATAGGTGGCATTTTCGAAGCGGATATTGGTACGCTCGAAACGCAGATAAGGCACACCCGTATTTTTTGCTGCAAGCATAGCATTAGCGGATACTTCAGTGGCAAAAGGATGGCTGGCATCTACTATCAGTCTTACCCCGCGAGTCAGAATTAAGTGCTCCATTTCTTCGCGGCTCATTTTGCCCAGCACCACTTCAATGCCCGAAAATTCGGAGAGCTGTCGCCCGAAATCCGTAGTTACCGAAACAACTACCGATAGACCTGCCACTACGAGCCGCTCACAAATTTCCGTAGCATTACTGGTGCCTCCAACTACCCAAATCATATTTTTCAAATTTTATATCCCCGTGGTGTAATCATTTTCCCATTGCTATAATAGGTCTGCGAATTGCCAATGATAAGCGTTGTAGTCATATCGATGGTATGCTCCAGCATTTCGGCAAGGGTGGTATGCGTTACGGCCGCTTCATCACGCATAGCATTCCGCACAATGGCCACTGGTGTTTGCGGGCCACGATGCCTTAATACGATATCCACAAATATACGAATTTGCTCCACGCGTTCTTTGCTCTTTGGATTGTATACACAGATCACAAAGTCGCCTTCGGCGGCTTTTTCGGTACGTTTTTCGATCACCTCCCAGGGCGTCATCAGATCGCTCAGACTCACTACCGCAAAGTCGTTCATCAGTGGAGCTCCTGCCAGCGAAGCCGATGACAGGGCGGAGGTAATACCCGGTACTATTTCCACTTCAATGCCGTTTTGGGCTTTGTCCACCATTTCGAGTACCACGCCGGCCATGCCATAAACACCAGAGTCGCCGCTACTGATAAGACACACGTTTTTACCACTCTCAGCAATTTCCAGCACCATAGCACAACGTTCTACTTCACGGCGCATGCCGGATGAAACAATTTCTTTTCCTTCAATGAGTTTTTCGATCAGTGTAATATAGGTTTTGTAGCCTACCACCACATCGCATTGTTTCAATACTTCAATGGCTCTCAGACTCAGATATTCTTCGAAACCGGGACCGGTTCCTACGACAAAGATTTTTCCCTTCATGTTTTATATGTATACGATAATTATTATTGATCTGTTTTCAGCACATATGTAGTGGTTAGAATACAATGTCCTATTTATCAAAAAGATTGGAACGCTGATTTTACGGATTGAGCGGATAAAAACGGATGATAATTAAACGGATTTTAGTCATGCAAGCATGACTGATAAAACCAGAAATCATTGAAAATCATCTCGACTTGTCGAGATTAAAATCCGTATAAGAATCCGCTAGATCAGCGTTTATCCGCGTTCTAATCTTTTTCCATTTCTAAATTTACTTATTGGACATTATATTTATCTAAGTACTTCTATGTTTTACAAGGCCGATTCGAAAATGGCGACCGTTATTCCTTCTTTTGATTTTTTTCTACTGATAAATTCTCCCGCTCTTCCTCCGCCAATAAATGCAGCCGGTTCGCAAACCCCCGATACACCTACCTGTGATTTTACAAAGGCTGAGGAGCTAAAATCATGTTCAATCTTTTCTATTTCCGCAGCCTCTACAAATACTGCCCTCACTCCAAAATGAGCCGCAGCATCAAGTATTCCTTGTTCGTCCGACTTAATATCTATTGATGCCAATTGCCGGATACTCATTTCGTTGATTGAATTCAATTTCAATTGCTCGGTGACAAAATCAATGATTTGCTGACCCGGAATGCCGCGTCTACATCCCACACCAACTATAATGTTTTGTGGTATAAGTTGTGCAAAGGGCACTTTATCCGCTAAATTAGTTCGATTACTCACCACTACCAGCCCTTCAGCATCTATTTCATCGCAAGGATAATAGCAGGGCAAGTTCAACAAACCATCATTTCTCCAACCCACCTTCTGCCCGTTTACCGTCATGGCGGTGAGTGTTTTTGCATCGTGCATGGAGTCAATAATAAGTTGATGCTTTTGGGCAATCATATCCACCGAGGGCATTCCCTGCACATCCGAAGCCGTGGTGATGACCGCTGTTGCACCGATTGCTACGGCTATCTCACTTGCCACAGCATTAGCACCGCCTAAATGTCCGGAGAGCAAACTTATTGCAAATTGACCTTTTTCATCGAGCACTACCACGGCCGGATCGACGGTTTTATCCACCAGATGCCGGACAATGCTGCGCACCACAATACCCGTAGCCATGATATACACCAGGGTTTTATGTCGGTCGAAAAGTTGAGCCGTAAACGTACTTAAGTCGGGCTCAATAGCAGTACTTTCCCCATCTTGCCATTTACCCAAGGTGTAAATCACCGAATCAGGGAATTGTGCTTTTAGTTTCTTTGCTAAAGCCAATCCATTTTGCGTGATGGCAATTATTCCCCACATGGTGTTTTCCCTTGTCGGTATTCGTGTGTAAATCCGGCATCGTACAACTTCGAATTATTATATTCCGCACCCAGAAAATCGCCAACCAGAATCATCGCCGTTTTTTCGGATGCCGGCTTCCTTTACTTTCAGTGCAATGTCGTTGAGCGTTCCGCGCACCACACGTTGATCGGCCCAGGTGGCTTTTTCGATAACGGCTATAGGCGTTGAACTGCTATAATGTTTCGTCAACTTCTCCACCAGTTTTTCCATCATGTGTACCGACAGGAAAATGGCCATCGACGTTTTGTGCGAAGCCAACAGCTCTATTTGCTCCAGTTCGGGCACCGGTGTGCGCCCTTCGAAACGGGTACAAATGACGGTTTGCGAGATTTCGGGCACGGTAAATTCTTTGCACAACACCGATGCCGCAGCGGTAAACGAGCTTACGCCCGGTATCACTTCGTATCCGATTTGCAATTTGTCCAGTTCTTCTATCTGCTCACGGATAGACCCGTAAATAGAAGGGTCGCCGGTATGTACACGAGCTACCGACAGTCCCTGCGCGCAGGCATTTTTCATTACCTCAATAATTTCGGGCAAATCCATTTCGGCACTGTTGTAAATCTCAGCTTCACTACTGCAATTAGCCAATACCTGTGGATTGACCAACGAGCCTGCATAAATAATCACATCAGCCCCGCTAATGGCTTTATGCCCTTTGAGCGTAATCAGTTCCGGATCGCCGGGACCGGCACCGATAAAATAAACTTTTGATTCCATTATTCTGTTTTTGATACTATTACTGTTGTAAAATAAGGTATATCCCCGTTCAGATCCTCCACGTTGTACGACACCGTCTGGGTTTCTTTTCCGGCATTGGTCACCATCACCATTTTCCGATCGGACTGTCTTTGCAAAGCGTCGAACAGTTGCCCGCCATAGGCCGACACCTTCATGCACACAATGGTTTGAACCGATTGCAGTTTTTCCCATGCTTCCGGGTTAAACTCCGAAATCACCGCCATGCTCTCGTCGCCCTTCACCAGCGGCTCATTCAGCAAATTGCTGATAGCCGAAAATGAATAGATGCCCGGGATGGACACAATGTCGATACCCTGATCTTTCATATTGTCGAGCAAATAAATATAGGTGCTGTACAACATAGGATCGCCCAGGGTAAGAAATGCCACGTTCAGTCCTGCATCAATCTTTTCGATAATGCGCAGGGCATTGTCGCGACGGATTTTGGCTTTGGCCTCCGCATCCCTGATCATAGGGAAGGTCAGCGTAAGCACTTCCACACCGGCTTTGAGATAAGGGCGCGCAATGTCGTGCGCCACGCTGCCAGCTTCCCGCTTACTTTCGGGAACGGCCAACACGTCGATGTTAGCCAGCACCCTTACAGCTTTCAGTGTCAACAATTCCGGATCGCCCGGTCCCACTCCTATGCCATAAAATTTTCCTTTCATATCTATTTTTTTATAATCGTGTTGTAGAAATAATAAATATAGGCGATTGTGGTCGGAACATTTCGGCATTACCCAGCTTTTCAATGCGGTTAATGCTCACCTGAATTATTTCGGGCGTACTGAACTCCTCTTCGCTTAATACTTGTCGGCATTCAATCAGGGTATTCAGCGTTACCGCATTAATCACTACCCGTGAGCCTGTGTGACAATTACGCTCTACCCAATCAATTATTTCTTTCAGATTACCCCCCGAACCGCCAATGAATATCTTATTCACGCCCGATAGGTTTGCTAATGCATCGGGTGCTTTGCCCTCGATGGCCTTTATATTCGGCGTTTCAAACTTCAGCGCATTTAGCCGTATAAGTTCCAATGCCTTTGCTTTTTGTTCCACGGCATATACCGTACTTTTGGGGAGCAAGCGCGCCATCTCAATACTTACCGAACCGGTACCGGCTCCCACATCGAGCAGGCAATCGCCCACCGTGAGCTGAAGTTTCGATAAGGATATAATGCGGATTTCCTCTTTGGTCATGGGCACATCACCACGGATAAATTCGCTATCGGGGATGCCCGCAGTAAGTTGTTTTGGCTGTTTATTCATTTGATATAAAGTCTTTATTTATTATGATTACCGAGCAAAGTCCAAAATCATGCTGCTGTTCTTTCAATTCATTGGCAGTGCCGGAAACGATTTGCTCATCGGGATACGATAACCGGTTACCAACATACATCTCACATTCGCCCAATCCATTTTCGGATAAATGCATGGCTATTTGTTTCCACGAATTCAGGCTATCCGTCAGTAGAAAAGTCTTTCGGTTCAATTTTACTTTCGTCACATAATCCACCGTCATGCCATGCAAACTACCTATCCATGCATCGTGATAAGTCATGGCCAGCTTTGCAAAAAAGTATTGGTAGCTGCTAATGCCCGGAATCACGTTCAACTCATCGGCTGCGAAATGGCGCAACAGCGTTGTGAGTAAACTATGGAAACCTGTATCGCCCGACACTAAAACGATCATAGCAGTATGCTCTGACGTTTTTAATGTTTCAATAATCTGTTCGATATTATTGCGCAGCACCCATGTTTCTTTATCGCTCACATTGAATATCTCCAAATGACGACTTCCACCTACTACCAACGTGCTTTCGGCTACCAACCGAAACACTTCCGGCACGATAAGCTCCCGATTGCCCGGACCGATGCCGCAGACATTGATCTTTTTAGCGTTATGTTGTTGATATGACATGTATTTAGTTGATAGTTGACAATTGATAGTTGATAATTAAGAATTCAGAATTCTAAACTTATAATTCATAACTCAATTACATCCATTCTTCCACTCCAGCCGTTTTTCCTAACAGCCCTTTGTCTTGCGAGAAGACTATGACTTCAATTGCAGCTTTGTGGCGAATATGTTCCTCGCAGCGGCGCTGAATGACTGTACTCAGGTAATCAAAAAATCCCGGAGCGTTGATATAGTCAATGGCTTCCTCCGAAGTATTACTTTTCATAATCTGCGAAAATGCCGAAGCATCGCCGCTGTACTGCATATAGTGTGCTGCCATTATTTCGTTGCGGGCATCGGCTACGCTACTGTGCGTATGAAATATTCCACCGGCTACTTTTACCAGTTTGCCAATATGCCCCACCAGTAGTACCCTGGTCATTCCGTTTCGCACCGCTTCGTGCAGCATATACCCGATAAAATTGCTGGTAGTCACGGTACAGTCTTGCGCCTGCGGAATGTGCGTAGCAATAAATGTTTGTCCATAGTTGCCCGGCGTAAGTACGATGCCGGTACAACCTTTTTCTTTGAGCATGGATACTTCCAGTGCCAACGATTCTTTAAATGCCTCGTCGGACATAGGCACCACAATGCCCGAAGTACCCAGGATGGAAATGCCGCCCACTATGCCCAGTCGTTCGTTGAATGTTTTTTTTGCTATTTCCACTCCCGCCGGGATGGATAGCTGAATGCTTATTCCCCTATCGTCCATCACCGACTGCACGGCTTCGGTAATCATGCGCATGGGTGTGGGATTGATGGCCCAACTGCCCACCGGTACCTGCAAACCTTTTTTGGTAACGCGTCCTATGCCTGTGCCTCCTTCGATAATCAAGCGGTTTTTGGTGTTGAACGAGGCCCGTGCATACACTTTGATGCCGTTGGTCACATCGGGATCGTCGCCCGAATCTTTGACCACCGCACAGGACACCGCCTCCTCACTGCGCTCCACATCGCAGATACTCAAGGTCAGCATTACACCCGCCGGCGTAGAGAGCTGCACTTCGGTGAGCGCCTGTCCCGACACCAACATCGTAGCCGCGGCCCGGGCAGCCGCAGCGGCACACGAGCCGGTAGTGTAACCGTATCGGTAAGTTTTTCCATTTATGTAACGGGTAGCAGATAACATCTTCTTTATCGTTGGGTGTAAAGCAATGCATTCAGTATGGCTACAGCCACCGTACTTCCGCCCTTGCGACCGTTAGTCACCACGTAGGGCACGCCGGTTTTTTTGATAAACTCTTTCGACTCACTGGCTCCCACAAAACCCACCGGCACACCAATAACCAGTGCCGGACGTACTTTGCCTTCCTGAATCAGTTCACCCAACCGCACCAGGGCTGTAGGTGCATTGCCAATAACAAAAATCTTGGTATCGGGATCTTCTACTGCTTTTTCAATGCCCAGAATAGATCGGGTGAGCCCTTTTTCTTTCGACTGAGCAGCCACTCCGGCATCGTCCACATACGTATAAAGCTCGCAATTCAGTTTTTTCAACTTCGGTTTGCTTACTCCGGCAATGATCATGCGTGTATCGCTGTAAATTTTACAACCCGCAACGAGGGCAGCCACTGCCGAGGATACCGCACCGGACTGTATTTCGGTAATGCGTGCATAATCAAAATCGGCAGTAGTATGCACCACCCGCTTCACAATGGGAGCCAACTCCGGCGACAGGTTTAAATGTCCCAGCTCTTCGGTTATGATCTCGAAACTCCGGGTTTCAATATCCGCCGGATTCAGTATTATATAGTTTTTTGCATCCATAAGTCAATTATTTGGTGATAGAACAAGGGTTCGGACCAGAAATGGAAGTGCGCATAACCGCCCAGTACATTTTTATATTTCAAGCCACACGTCCAGATTTTATTTTTTTCGGGTTTAGTGAGCTGATAACTCATTGCATAATTCGGTTCTTCCGCAGCAGGAATAATGCGTGAACGGTGAAACTCGTGCGCACGGGTCACGGATTCATTGTAGCTCACGTTGCAATATCCAAAGCGTTGTAAGCGTGCGGTCATCTGTACCTTGCAGTTGAATACTCCCACCATCGGATTAAAATGACCTTCCACATCTTCAATTCCCTCTGTCAGATACATCAATCCACCACATTCGGCAAAAATGGGTAATCCCCACACAGCAGCCGTTTTCATTTCCTGCAGCATGCTTTTATTTTCGGATAACTCTTTGGCAAATACTTCGGGATAACCGCCACCAATGTAGATAGCATCAATATCAGGTGGTAAACATGCATCGTTCAACGGACTAAAATAAATCAACTCAGCTCCGTTCTCTTCCAGCAGTTCCAGATTATCCTGATAATAGAACTGAAAAGCCTTATCGCGAGCCACAGCTATTCGCAGTGAACTCAGATCCCGTTTCCACGGTTCTGCTACCTCTAAGTTTGTGCTCGGTAGCCTATCTTGTGCCGCAAGTTTCTCCAAAAGTTCCACATCGATTGTCTCTCTCAAAATAGCAGTTAGCTTTTCAATCTTCTCATCCAATCCCGCTACTTCACCGGCTTGTACCAATCCCAGATGACGGCTTTCGAGCGAGACGTCGCTGTTGGTAGGTAGGTAGCCCACACAAGGCACTCCGGTATGTGTCTCGATATAGTTTTTCAGAAAAGCATAACTATCGGCATTGGGCACATGATTCAGTATCACTCCCGCCACATTCACCTGCGGGTCAAAATGCTTAAAGCCGCTTACAATAGCCGCAATACTCTGGTACATACTTTTGCAACTCACCACCAACAGCACAGGCAGCGCGAGCAACTTGCTTAATTCGGCTGCACTTCCGGTGGCTTCGTCGCCCATGCCGTCGTACAAACCCATCACCCCTTCCACCACCGCAAAATCTTTCTTTTCGGTATGTTTGGCATAGAGATGTTTTATCACCTCCGGCCTCATCAAGAATGTGTCGAGGTTGTAAGACGGCGTTCCCGTTACCTTCCGGTGAAAAGCCGGATCGATAAAGTCGGGGCCCGTTTTGAATGGAGCAATCTTGTGCCCCCGTTCAGCCAATAAGCTCATCAAGCCGATGGTGACGGTGGTTTTTCCGCATCCGCTGTTTGTTCCTGCAATGACTATTCCTCTCATACGCGAGTTTTTATATGTTCTATCAGTTCATCCATCGTCTTCGGATTCTTTGCATCGCTGTTCAGGGCTTTAAACACCTGCAATATAAACGGAAGCTCCAGCTGACTTTGTTTCAAAAGTTCCTCGTTGGCAAACACTTCGTTGGGCGTTCCCTCTCCTACCACACGGCCCTTGTGCAGCACGACCATCCTACCGGCCCACTGATAGGCAAAGTTCATATCGTGGGTGGAAATGATAATGGTTTTACCGGCTTTATGCAGTTTTTCGAGCAATACAATAATCTCTGCCGCATGTGCAGGGTCGAGCCCCGCAGTGGGTTCGTCGAAAATGATAATGCGGGGATTCATTGCCAACACCGAAGCAATGGCCACCCGCTTTTTCTGTCCGTAGCTCAGCAAATGAGGCGGGCGATCTTTCAAGCTCTCAATGTCGAGTGCTGCCAGAGCACTGTCAACCCGCTGACGCACTTCGTCGCGCGACAACTCCATATTCAGCGGACCGAAAGCCACTTCTTCGTACACACTGGCCGAGAACAGCTGACTGTCGGGTTCCTGAAATACGATACCCACCTGCTGACGCAATGCCAGAAGTTCACGCTTGCTGTATCCTGTTTTTTTCCCATCAAAAAAGTATTCACCCTTTCGTGGTTTCAATATACCATTCAGCAACAGAAACAGGGTGGATTTTCCAGCCCCGTTGGCTCCTGCCACCACCAGTTTCTCGCCTTCGGACACCGAAAAACAAATATCGTCAATAGCTGCTGTGCTATCGGGATACTGGTAGCTGATGTTTTTCAGTTCAATCATATTTCAGTTACGAGTTACGAGGGTTTAGTTACAAGTTAATAATTGAGTTCGGAATAAGCCCGGATTCATTTTTCAAACTATATAATTCAATATTACGGTGCGCTGCACCTAATGATGATAATTGAACCTAATACTACATATATTTGGGGACTCTGTCCCTCAAAAAAGGTGCAGCGCACCGGACTATTTGTAGAAATTTAATCAAACACATAAACCGAAGGTGCAACGCACCGACATATTATCTTCGGATGTATGTAATAACCAAAATATATTATTAAGTTGAATATGCTTTTTCAGTTATTATTAATACCGAACTCAGACTAATAGGATAGGCCTTTAGGCCTATCAAAAAGAATTCGGTTTTAGCCCAATCAAAAAAAAGATTCCCAGCAGCGCAGCAAACAGTATTACCGATACCAGTATAAATCTTTTGCCGGTCTCCCATTCCGCAGGCAAGCTGTATATTCTTCCGGTATATCCGCGCGATTCCATGCTGTGAAACAATTGTTCGGCGCGTACTCCGGCCAGTATAAATGCACTTCCGCCCAGCTGTGCTGTCGACCGAAGACTTGTTTTCAGGTTGCGATGCCCCATCCGGCTTTTTTGCGCTATATAAATGCGCTGCGCCGTGTCCGACAGGATAAAAATATTGCGGTAAACAAGCACCATCAGGTCCAGTACTACTTCCGGCACGTTGAGTTTGCGCAACACATATATCATATCCGAAATGCTTGTATTCAGTACCAATGCATATAAAACCGCTATGCCCGAAAAGCTTCGGAATAAAATCAACAGCCCCTGTTGCAGACCCGCTTCACCGACTCCGAAAGTGATTGCACCTGTGTTCAGACTGAATAGCGGATGCTCCGGATTGAGTTCCAACACCACCGATAAACTCCCTAACAGTACAAAACCGGCCGGGATAGCCATCAGACGCAACAAGCGCCACAACGATATGCGAACCGTGAACACCGTAATAGTCAAAAACACTAACAGTTCAATACCCGGAAACAGTACCGAATGACTGCTTAAGCCCAACACAGTATACAGCACAAACCATCCCAGTTTATACCCGGGATGTACCTTACGTATACGACTTTGTATAGGATAGCAATCGAAATAATGCACCGTCAAGCCTTTTTATTTTGTTGTTTTCCTCTGGAATAGCCAATATAATAACCCAAAACAGACGCACCAATAGCAGCCTGCAAGGCAAAAAATGTAGAGATTATCTCCGGACTGTCGAACAGTTTCACACCTTCAAACCAGGGCTTGTAGCTTTTGTCAATACCCTGCACCATCGAAACGGCTTTGTCATCCGTGCCTGCAAACTCAGCGTGTTGGAACATCACCAAAGGTAAACTCACCAAAGCTACAATCACGATAACCATCCATCCATATTTACGAATTGTCTTCATTTACTCCGGTTGTTTTGATACATGCAGAGCCGTCAGCTCTTCCGCATTGTGCGACTGAATAAAATTAAACACCATCACCGAGATGAATCCTTCCACTACCGAGAGTGGCAGTTGTGTTATTCCAAAAACGCTAATGAACTTGATAAACGAAACCAGGATAGATCCGTTAGCTCCCGGAAATGCCACAGCCAATTGAAATGCTGTTACACAATAGGTAAACATACTTCCCAAAGCCGTAGCCAGAAAAACGGTTGCCGAGCGATTTACTTTCAATTTCCTGAATAGCCTGTATATGCCCCACGACAAAAATGGTCCACAAATTCCCATGGAACACACATTGGCTCCAAGCGTAGTAATGCCTCCGTGTGCAAGCAGCAAAGCCTGAAACAGCAGTACCACCAGTCCAAGTACGGACATCGTAGCCGGTCCAAAAAGAATAGCTCCCAGTCCGGTACCCGTCATGTGCGAACAGCTACCAGTTACGGAAGGTAATTTCAGTGCCGACAACAAAAAGGTAAATCCTCCCGCCACGCCAAGCAATATCTTGATCTTACTATTCAGTACTACTTGTTTTTTTATGGAACGGATGCCCCAAATGATAAAAGGTATATCAACAATGTACCAAAGCAGACACCATTGCGGAGGCAAAAAGCCTTCGGCAATGTGCATAGCATAAAGTGATTGCGGCACGAGAAGCATGATCAGCAGTCCTAAAACAGTTATTTTTTGTGTGGAATAATTCATCTCGCCTCCACTTCTTCAATCCGTTGAACGAGAATATCGCTTAAGAGTGGTTCAAAGCCAATGGGGCGACCAAACTTAAAGTTCAGATGAGGATAGAGGACTCTTTGTTCTTCTAAAATTTCGGGGATGTCTTGTTTGATATGATTTCCCATAAACAGGAAATAAGGGATAACGGCTATTTCGGTAATACCGCTTTCAGATAACTCTTTCACAACAGTAGGGATGTCAGGTTGAGAAAGTTCCATAAAGGCACCTTTCACTTCCGTGGTTTTGTAACGACCACACACCGCTTCCACCACCTGATGAAATTCAGCAACTGCATCTTTCGACCGGCTACCATGACTCACAATGAGTACAGCTTTTCTAGTTTCCATATTTTCAAAAATTATATAGGCAAGCTTGTGTCGAAAAAAAGACACAAAGAATGCTTAAGGATAAAAAAAATCATTATTCCCGATGAGCAGCTATACGTAAAAATGAAAAGATGAAAACAGAGGAGTATGTGGAATATAATCCTGCATCTTCGCTTCTTTCCCGAAAGCTACGAATTATATTTGGAGGCAGGTCTTCTGGCTTGTCCTGCTTTAGCGGCCTTCCCATCCCAACGGACAGTGGCTAGAGTGTTGCTAAAACATTTTTGTGGACTTACAGCTACGGGAATAGCTCCTGAATTAAACAGGATTCCCTTTTAATCCCATGTTTCGAATGAATCGAAACGGGAACCAACAAATTTTGTGTTGCAAAAGTAGAATAATAATTTGATAGAATCAGCAATTATCTACCAACTTTTTGGAATAAACAAGATGCGCAATATCTTATTTATTTATGGGATTGTAATTTAGCAAATAAAACATTAACTACTCGTGAAGCTGGCTTGTATAGTCATTGAGTTAGCTGCGCGGTTATAAAGTTGACTTATACGATCGTCGAATTCGTTTCGAGGTTGTGAAGATGTCTTATACTGTTGTAGAATTGATTTCGCGGTCGTAAAGTTGGCTTATACTATCGTAGAGTTGCTTTCGCGGTTGTAAAGTTGGCTTATACTATCGTAGAGTTGATTTCGCGGTTGTAAAATCGGCTTATACTATTGTAGAGTTGATTTCGCGGTTGTAAAATGGGCTTGTACGATTGTAGAATTGGTTTCGCGGTTGTAAAAGACATGTTTCTATCCTTTTACTCCCTAACGTCGGCCTTCGGTTGGTCTAGCCTGCTAAGAATTTCCAAACCTTGTTGCCACTCGCCATAACCCGACAGGCTATTGATATGCCCAGCTTCGCCAATGTTGATAAATTCACTACCCCAATTTCGGGCATAGTATTCTGCCCTCTCGATACTTATCCATGGATCATTGGTACTGGCCACCAGCGTGGTGCGGAAAGGAATCCGTTGAGTTGGAGTTTCTTTTATCAAAATAGTGTCTGCCTTTTCCCGAATCACATCTACATCCGGTGGAGCCACCAGCAATGCTGCTTTTACAGGGCGGTTATAGCGTTTTACCCATTCTGCCACCGTGAGGCAGCCCAGACTATGCGCGACTAATACCACCGATTCGGGGTCGTATCCGGCAATGGCCTTATCAATATTATCTGCCCATTCCGTAATGTCGGGATGCTCCCAGTCGCGTTGTTGAATGCGATGGAAATTTGGTTGAGTAGTTTCAATCCATGTTTGCCAGTGATCGGCACCTGAACCCTGATAGCCGGGTATGATAAAATAGTTTGTCATATGCTTCGAAATTGAGAGTTTGATTATCCTCTTTGGACGATACAAAATTCCTCAAATTTCAGGGCATACACAATCGCTCGCTTATGGTAAATTTATACCGCATTTATGGGAGAACGGAGTTCCTCTCCTACAAATGAATTGTTCCGTCTTGAAACAACTTCGTAATCTGATTACGAATATCAACTGATTGCATGGCGTTTCTACCGTTCGTTCCGACTGAGACTGTAACGTGCTCTTCTTTATGAATTGCCGGTGATACAAAATCGCACAGCATGGGTGCATCACATACGCTGGTTAGAATTCCCAGCTCTTCTGCATCTACTTTTATCCGGGCATTCAACTCATGATTACCCGTACAAACATAAACCAGAAAGAAACCTTCCAAATCGCTTTTTTCGTATTCTTTTTCGATAAAAGTATAGGGCAGTTTTTTTATTTCATCGGTAAAATCAGGCGAAATAACGGTTACATTCGTCACAAAACGAGCCATAATAGTTCCTTTGTGAGTGGCCACCTTTCCACCACCAATAAGAAGTATTTTCTTATTGGTTACATTGATGGAAATAGGCAGAAATTGTAAGTCTTCGCGTCGACCCCCACCCCCTAAAGGGGAGTTAATTCCTAAATCCTGAAGGGGAATAGAGTTGCTTTCGTCTTGTATCTTATTATTCATATCCAGTTGTAATTTAGTCCCCCTTCAGGGGTTAGGGGTCATTTTTATTCATGAAAATTCAAACCGGCTGTAGTAGCTTTAATATACTCTTTGCGAATAACAAAGTCACCAAAATGCTCATCGGTGGTTCTATTTTTAGCAAAGTCCTCCAAAATAGGCGTTAGCGCTGCAATAATTTCGTCTTCCGACAGCATTTCTTTATACAGTTTATTCAATCGGTCACCGGTAAAACTGGCCCCCAGGTACAAATTGTAACGTCCCGGTGCACGTCCTACAAAAGCTATTTCGGCTAGAAATGGTCGACCGCAACCGTTAGGACATCCCGTCATACGAATGCTGATAGGCACTTGCAGTAAATCATTTGCAGCTAAAATTTTATCAATTCTATCTACTAGTGAAGGCAAATAGCGTTCTGCTTCGGCAAAAGCCAGTGCACAAAGCGGTAAAGCCGCACAAGCAATTGAATTCTGACGAAGTTGCGAAAGACTGTTTCCGTCTACAATTTTATAATCTTTGAGTATCTTCTCGACAGCCGGCTTTTGTTTTTCAGTCACCTGTGCAATAACCACATTCTGATTACCGGTAAGAATAAAAGTACCGCTATGAATTTTGGCAATTTCGCGGATAGCAGTTTTTGCCAAATATCCGTTTTTATCTACTAACTTTCCTCCTTCTACAAAAACACCGTAATGCCAAAGTCCGTCTTCACTTTTTGTCCAGCCATATTTATCACCCAACGTTACAAATTTATACGCTTTCGACGGTTCTAATTTTAAACCGTACGTACGTTCCAATTCTGAACGGAAGAAATCTAAGCCAACGCGATCAATCGTATATTTCAACCGTGCATTTTTGCGCTCGGAGCGGTTACCATGGTCGCGCTGAAAAACAAGTACAGCTTCGGCCGCCTCCACTATTTTCTCTTTCGGGAAATAGCCAGCCACATCGGCTACGCGAGGATAAGTGGCATTGTTTCCGAAAGTATAAGCCATACCACCACCTACTGTGAGGTTATATCCAAGTAATTTTCCATTTTCAACAATGGCAATAAAACCTAAATCGTTCGACAACACATCGGTATCGTTGCGAGGGGGAATGGCCATCGCTATTTTGAATTTGCGCGGCAGGTAATGCTTTCCGTAAAGAGGTTCTTCTTCCTTTTCGCCACCTTCAATCAATTTTCCGTCCAGCCATATTTCATGATACGCATTGGTTTGTGGAGTGAGGTGAGCCGAAATGCGCTTAGCATCTTCCGCCACTTCACCATGTACCGGCGACTCGAACGGATTGGCCGAACTCATCACATTACGGTTTACATCACCACAAGCAGCAATAGTATCGAGCAAGGACTGGTTGATTTCTTTTATCGTTGTTTTCAGATTTCGCTTCAACACACCATGAAACTGAAATGCCTGACGGGTAGTCAATTTCAGTGTTTTATCGGCATATTTGTCTGATAGTTCATCCATAGCCAACCATTGTTGCGCTGTGGTAACTCCGCCGGGCACACGCACGCGGATAAGGAAGCTGTAGAGCGGTTCCAGTTTCTGACGTTTACGTTCTTCATCCAAATCACGATCCTGTTGTTGGTACGTACCATGAAATTTAATCAGAATCTGATCGTCGGTTCGGATTGATCCGGTTAAAGGATCGTTCAAACTCTCTTTTATCGTACCTCGCAAGTAATTGCTGTTTTCTTTTAGAATTTCAACCGATGAGGCTGGACCCCTAACCCCTAAAGGGGAATTGAGATTAGTTTCGTCACCTAGTTGTTTTTCGTTTGTATTCATATGAAAAAGTTGTTTTATTATAAAATTAGTAATTAAGTTCCCCTTCAGGGGCTAGGGGTCTTCTTAATACACATCCAATTGCAATCTTTTCTCTTTCTGCAAATTGTCTACATATTCCAGTGCTTTTTCTTTGCTCAGCACACCGTGCTTTTCTACTATTTTCGTCAAAGTATGTTGTACATCGCCTGCCATTTTTTTCATATCGCCACAGATATAAACATGTGCTCCTTCTTCGAGCCATTGAAATACCTCGGCTGCATTTTCCTGTAACTTGTCCTGAACGTACAGCTTTTTATCTCCGTCACGCGAGAAAGCCACATCCATTTTTGTCAATGCTCCCGATTTCAGAAAACCCTGCCATTCGGTTTGGTACAAAAATTCTGTTTCAAAATTACGATTCCCAAAAAACAACCAACTTTTGCCTTTATTATCGGCAAGATCCCGGTGTTGAACAAAAGCACGGTAAGGTGCAATGCCTGTTCCTGCTCCCACCATGATAATCGGTGTTTCATCATTTTCGGGCAAGCGGAATCCGGGGTTTGATTCTATGAAAACCGGTACCTTTTCATCGTCAACCGACAAATCGGATAAGAATGTTGAACAAGTTCCTTTCTTATTGCGACCGGCATTATGATACTGCACTACGCCCACCGTAAGGTGTAATTCTCCCGGACAAGCTTTAGGGCTCGACGAAATAGAATAATAACGCGGTTGCAACGGACGTAGAATCTTTATCAGGTTCTCGGCAGTTACCTCTGCCGGATAGTCTTGCAACAAATCTACAATATCCCGGCCATCCAGGTATTCTTTAAATTTATCGGGGTTTTCCGACAATTTCTTCAGTTTTTCATTCGGGTAGGTCTCCAGATAACGGTTCACTACATCAATGGTAATTTTCGACAGTTCCACGTTCTTGTGAAGTGCTGTTTCCAACTTCTTCTCCACTTCGTTAAAGATCACAAAATCGCCGGCATTTAAACCGGTTACCGCCAACACCTCACTTACCAATTCGTCCGAATTTAGTGGATACACACCTGCTGCATCACCCGGTTGATAGTCCAATCCAGGAGCATCTTCGGTACTTAGTTCAATATGCAGTGTCTGCCGTTTTGAGCCTTTGCCATGTAACGATATTTTCTCGTACACGGGTGCCATAAATGGATTCTTCTTTGTATGCACTTCAGATTTAGTCTCATCTATGGGTGTCTTGGTAGCTAACAGTCTGAATTGCGGAGCGATATTGGCTACAACTTCTCCTCCTCCAAAAGCAGGAATCGTTGTTTTCAACCATTCATCAGCCGCAGCTTCAAAGTCCACATCGCAAGCTACACGTGCCACCAAGCGTTTTGCACCTAGTTTTTCCAATTGCTCATCAAAGTCTTTTCCCGTTTTGCAAAAATGAAAATAAGACGAATCGCCCAAACCAAGCACGGCGTAATTAACGCCATCAAGTTTCGGAGCGCGCTTGCCGTAAATAAATTCATGCAGCTCTTTAGCCGAAAAAGGCGGAACACCTTCACCATGCGTAGATACGATAACCAACAGATTTTTCTCCGCCTGCAAATCGCGGGTTTTATAGTCGGCCATGTTTTTCAAGGTCGCCTTAATGCCCTGCTCAGTTGCCAGTTTCAATGCTTTTTTGGCCAGTCCTTCACCGTTTCCTGTACGCGAACCGTACAAAATAGTCAGCGTAGGCTGCCCACTGCCGGTACTCACCACAGCTTCAGTAGCAACTGCTGCTATGGATTGCGCCTGTACTTCACTAACATACTGCCCCTGAGCCGATAGTCCTGCAAGATAACCGGATATCCATGCTACCTGAGATGGGTTAAGCGTAGCTACAAAGCTAGTAAAAAGTTCCAGTTGATCACCCGATAGTGATCCATTTAATTTTATACTCATCCTTTAAATTTTCAAATTAATCCCCCGTAAAACAAACTGAGAACCTTAAAGTTGTCAATCTGCATAATAATTATTCTTGTTTATATTTGATAATCTATCGGTGTTTCAACAATCTTCCCGATTTTTATCTTATTCCAAAGTCGTTCATGAAAATAGTAAAGCGATATTTTAGTAAATATCTCGACTCCACTAATGGAAAATGCCAATGATATTTTACCGGTAATAATATATGATATGATAAACGTGTCTATCGTACCGGTTATACGCCATGATACCGATTTGAGCAGACTTCTGTAATTTTTTTCTTTCATGGCAACTAGATTTTTTAGTTGTATTATTTCTGATGCAAAATTAAACTATACACTAACGACATACCATACCCATATAGAGGTAAATCTATACCATAATTATGGTATAGATTTATATAATTAACTGTATAACTGAGTATTATAATCAATTGATTTATTGCATTTTTGTAATTGTTCTAATTTTTGGCTTATTCAAGCAAAGAGAAACAAGATTCGTTAATCAGAATCCACACATGCGGCATCACTTTCCAAATAAATACTTGAAAAATCGTTTTTCGTAAAGCCAAAGAACTATTTTGGTTGTGCATCCTCACTACAGCGATCTTATTAAAAAATACTTCGTCGTTTGGTTGGCTGTGTTAATAATGTTTTGTATGTTTGTAGGTCAATTATTAATCGAAAAAAAGCGGCATCGGGGAGCACGGATTTCCAAGTCCATTCTGATTTATACATACAAACAGAACAATCAAATTCACACATATGGCTATTCCAAAAACAATCTACCAAACCTTCAAAACGTCCAAACTTCCTCTTATCACAAAATGGCATATCCGACGAATGAAAAGCAAAAATCCCGAATATGATTATCAATTTTATGACGATGAGAGGATTGACAATTTTATACGCGATGAATTTGGACAGGAAATCTTTAATTTATACAAGAGAATATCGATAGGAGCTGCAAAAGCAGATTTCTTCCGGTATGCAATTCTGTATAAAAAAGGAGGGATATATCTGGATATCGATAGCCTGATATTAAATAAGCTCGATGATTTTATTTTACCCACCGATAGCGCAGTCATTTCACTCGAAAGTCATTTGGAACATTATGCACAGTGGGCACTTGTTTTTGAAGCAGGGCATCCCTTTTTGGAAAAAACGCTGGAGGTTGTTATCAACAACTTAAAGGAAAATAAATATCCACACAACGTACATCAAATGACCGGCCCGACAGCCTATTCATTAGCAATAAGAGAATGCCTCAAAGCATCTCCCACCACAAAATATAGGGAAATTGGTCCCGATTATGAAGATAATTTCAAATTTCACTATAGTACCAGTAAATTTTTCCTTTACGGATTATCCAGAAAAGACCATTGGAGAAAACAACAAATGAACAGATCTATCTTAAAGGATTGATGGAAGTTGTGAAACAACATTGTATATGCCCTAGCACATAAATTCTATTAGAAGAAAATATGAGATCTATCATACAACTTTTTGAAATAGGACTGCTAACCCTGCTGCTACTTTCGGTACATAGCTGCACGCCTTACTATGCTTTAGGAAATAATGGAGTAGATCCGATTGTGTTTGTAAAGCCGGTGTATACAGATAGTATTTTCACATCAAGCTATATCGGTGGTAAATTTACGCATACCACCGATAGCGCTTATAGCAATAAAGATGAAGCAAATTATTTCGGTCAACTCAATTGGTCGCAAACGCAAACCGGAAAATATTACTGCTTCTCATACGGAGCTTTTGGCTATTTGGGTTCGTACAAAGTTGTTGCATTAGAACATCTCAAGGGAAATAAATCCTATTACGGAGGAGGGCTATCCAGCGAGTTCTGTTTAAATATTCCGTTGGCCAATGCCGGTTTACGGTTAATAGGAATCAAAGGATCATTGTATTACGAAAACGGAGACTTTACCCGATTCAGAAGAATAGCTGCAGAACAAGACCTTATCTCCGGTGTCACCAGAAGTCAGTTTGCCTACAATATCAGCATGAGTTCCGGCTACGAATTCAAATTCAAAAAAAGTAGTTTCGGATTCGATGCAACCTACGGGATAACTCGTTTCATTGTCGAAGATCCTGCTTTTTTCACCTGTTCATTAAATGCGCACTATACTTATAAGCGATATTCCACCTTTCTCCAGTTTACCGAAAGCTTTGTGGGAATTGGTGAAGAGTATACCGTTGGACTGATATATCGGTTGAAGTAAATAACCGACAATCAAAAGACTATCTACATACTAAAACAAAAAACAATATGAGCAGATTTCTAACGCTTAAGCATTGGCAACTTTTTGGACTACTATTGATACTTCCAATGATTTTTCAGTTTGTAATGGCGGGGGCAGTTGTATCGACCAACGATCCGGCAATAATGTTTAAGGCATTCCCTATCGTTATGATTTTATATTCCGCCATTTTCTTTGGCTGGTTTTACTCACTCGGGACTAACCTGCTACCAAAAACTTCCGACAACAGTGAACATGAACCTGAACATCTTTAAAATCTTCATCCTTTTCCCTGTCGTTTATTTATTGATTATCTCACTTGGTATTGCTTATCTCTTTTCGAACACTTCCTTCCTTCAAAATTTAAACCCTGTCATTTTTATATTAATAATACCATTCCATTTGTTTTCAATGTTTTGTATATTTTACTGTTTATATTTCATTTCAAAGGCATTGAAAGCTGTTGAATGGCAAAAACAAGTAACGTTTAGCGACTATGCAGGGGAGTTTTTCTTGTTGTGGTTTTTCCCTATCGGAATTTGGATCATCCAACCAAGGATAAACCAATTGTTCGACAACAACATTGACAATACACCCGAAAGCCCAAAGTCGCCACAAGCGAAGGTCTATGATCCAACCAATAACGTAAGAGTTGTTGGGAAAAGACGCCGTTAAGTGACAATATGGAGGTACCCAATTACAACTATTGAGAAAAACAGCCTGATTATATGAAAAAAAACATCACTCCTTTTATTACTCTTTCTTTCCACAACTGTATTTGCACAAGAGAATCGTTTTTTAGACAAGCCAAAAGTCGACGAAAGGGTTGAACTTTTAAGTATTGTCTTCCGACTTGCCGGTAGCAAAGAATATAGCTCCACCCGATACAAAACCTACACTGACAAAATAGAGACTCATTTTGCCAACTACAAAGAACCATAAATTAATACGATTCGTAAAAAAAATCAGACTGCTGAATGGTGTTGGTTACGACGCCGTTATGAAAATGGCTTTTCATATAGACAAAGCTCCTGACTTTAAACCCCTGGTTGAATTTTCGAAAATGATTCCCGAAGAAAGATGGGGAAAGAAAAACGCATTAAAATTCATCAAACTACTGAAGCAATTTTATGTGGATGCGCAATGTGAGCAGTTCTTCAAAGAAAATTTAGGGATGTATCAAGAGGTTAGTAAACGATTTATTCCGATCTATAATAATCTTGATTTAAAGTGGTACAAAGATTTTTATGGAAAAGAGCCAAAAGAAAGATTTGTAATTATCAATGGTCTTGGAAATGGAGGAGGCAATTATGGGGGGTGACCTCGTATTTCAAAACGGCGAAAGGCAGGTTTATGCTGTAAATGGGCACCTGGAGCATTGACAGTTTGGGAATTGCTAAATTTAATATGAAAGATTATTTCCCCACTCTTTTGCACGAGTTCAATCATTCATTTGTAAATTATTTGACAGAACAAAACCGTACGGAGCTACAGGAAAGTGGAAAGGAGTTATTTAAAGAAGTAAAGGATAAAATGAAAAAACAGGCTTATAGCGAGTGGGAAACAATGATCAGTGAAGCAATGGTTAGAGCTGCTGTTATCAAGTACATGAAAGATCACAAATTTGCAAAAACCGATATAAACAAAGAAACTCAACAACAATTGAAAAGGGGTTTCTTCTGGATAAACGACCTTGTAGATGAATTAGAAAACTATGATCGTCATAGAGACACCTACCCTACACTGGAAAGTTATATGCCGAACATCATATCGGCCTATAAAAGGTATGCTGAACATATCGGTGATTACCAAATCGTGAAAGAATAGCCAATTGTAACGTTGATTAACCGGATTTGGAAATCCATTCGCCCGCTGTAGACACAAACAAGACTTGCCTGAACAAACAGACAAGTCTTGACTAAAACTACTAAAAGAAAATGGCTAAAAATTCTCTTTATCATTTATTCTACCAACTAATACATCAGCAACAACAACACTCGCAATTCATTTTTTATACCTTTATTTGTTATTGATTTACTGACACAAAAGTACAACAGTTCATCCCATCTCCCTATCACCATATTCTAGGTATATTCCACCCGGCCTATCCCCACTATAAATGATAAATAAAAGCTTAGCATGCTTTTGCTGAACACTTCTACCGATTTTGCTGTTTGAAGTGATAGTATTTAAATAGATTATCAACCACCAGAAATGGTTTATCCCATCGCACCATGTATATCGCCTTTAAAGAGTTTCACTCCTATCTTGCCTATCTCGTATTAGCACTTCTTTTGTTTGCCATCGCTTTCAATGCCTATTATTGGCTGAAAGGAAGACTGTTTTCAAACACCAACAAAACAGTTGCCCTTTGGGGATTGATAGCTGTTCACACGCAGTTCTTAGCCGGACTGATATTGTATTTCTTGTCACCACTGGGAATAAGTAATTTTTCGGGGCAAGCTATGAAAATCTCCATCACCCGTTTGTATCTGGTAGAACATCCGCTGGTAATGATACTGGCCGTTGCACTGATAACCATTGGCTACTCTAAAGCAAAAAAAGCAATCTCCGCCACTTCGAATACAAAGCGATAGTACTATTCTATTCCATCGGGCTATGTTTTATCCTTTTCACGCATTCCCTGGAGCGTTTGGTTTTAAAAACGGTTTCAAACAACAAAAAGCAAGGTCAACATTTAAAAATGAAGTCCTTGCTTTTTTATTTACATATAAGTGAAAGCGGTCAAATATCTGTTTCCACATACATAAAACAGCTACTATCCCTACGAAATCGAAAATTGAAACAATATTGTATCACTATTGAAACATAAATTTTATCACTTGTGCCTTATTTTGCACTAAATTAAATTTATGTATTCAAAACAAGATTTCGGCGAAGGATTCAGATGGGGAGTTTCGTTAGCAGCCTACCAGGTAGAAGGAGCACATGAAGCCGATGGAAGAGGTTTATCCATTTGGGATAAGTTTTCAAACCGCAAGACCGCATTAAAGACGGATCGAACGGAAACGTGGCCTGTGAATTTTATTACCGCTACGAAGAGGGACATCGCACTTGCCAAATCGCTCAACCTTTCTCATTTTCGTTTTTCCATTTCATGGACAAGAATACTACCGGATGGTATAGGTGAAGTAAATCAGTTAGGGCTCGACTTTTACAATCGACTAATAGAC
>CAXXUM010000008.1:0-376268 GCA_963664445.2 uncultured Paludibacter sp. | reverse complement strand
TTGCCCTATCCGACGCCTTAACAATAACAACTGGTGTGTTCTTACCGTTTTTTAGTTCAGCAACCTGATCTGTAAAATCCTTTTGAGAAATTTTAAGTTCAAGTTTCTTTTGTTTCAAAACATTAATTTTTGAAACAGCTTCAGTATTACGCGACATTAATAATGATCTGATTCCACTTGCTTTATAAGAACTTAATTTCAAAGAATTATGATCATTATAATCAGGTTTCCCTGTGTAGTAGAATATTGAATCACCACCTGAAAGCACCAAAGTTATAGCTTGAGACTCTTTTACTTTAGTTCTATCCTCAGTTTTGATTTTATCATCATTACTTGGCATATTTATCTCCATCGTTTGAGGTTTACTCAACGATGTACACAGCATAAAGAAAGTAATCAGCAACATATTCATATCCACCATGGGAGTAAAATCCACGTGAACACTCATTTTTTTCTGTTTACTGCCGCCACCTTTTTTCTTTCCGCCGCCTTCGTTTGTTTGTAATTCAGCCATATTATTTTTTATATATTAATTAGCAGATTCTTTTTTCAAAGACGTAATCAAGTTGTATCTGTTTTCTCTCAAATCTTGAAGAGAATTCATCACATCTTTAATTACTTTGTAAGGCGTTTTAGAGTCCGCTTTAATCGCAATTCTTAAATCCGGATTCGTTGCACGTGCACACTTAACCCAAGTTTTAAATTGATTATCTGTGCTGTCGGTAGGTATACCATATTCCTTAAGAATTTCGTCCTGTTTTTCCGGCTTCAAAGCTAAATAAGCCTTCATGCTTTTCATTGGGACTCCAAAGGTTTTTTGAATTCTGAAAATTTTAACTTCTTCCGGAGTAAAAGACATACCTAATTCACCACTCACTTTATTCAAGGTTTCTACCATATCGGCTTGTTTATCCAAACTCATAAATACCTTTCCTGTCGGATCAATCAATATCTGCATGATATTAGTTTCGGGTATTTTGATTTCAGACACAGACGCTGGTGTTGCTACCTGTACCGGCTCTTTTTTCACGAACGTAGACGTTAACATGAAGAAAGTGAGCAGTAGTACAGTAACATCACTCATCGCTGTCATGTCGATAAGAGTACTCTTCCTTGCTACTTTTACTTTAGACATAGCATTTTATTTTTTACAGGAATGATTACTTGTGAGATGCAGCAAATGTTTGAACGATAGAGAAACCTACTTCATCAATACAGTAAGTGATTGTGTCAATTTTGCTTGTAAATAAGTTGTAAGAAATAACGGCTAATGCACCTGTTGCGATACCAAACGCTGTGTTGATAAGTGCTTCAGAGATACCTGCAGAAAGTGCAACAGAGTCAGTACCACCACCACCAGAAAGTGCAGCAAATGATTTGATCATACCGATTACAGTTCCTAACAGACCCATCAAAGTACCTAAAGTTACAATAGTTGCAATAATAGGAAGGTTTTGGCTTAGCATAGGTAATTCTAATGCAGTAGCTTCTTCAACTTCTTTTTGGATAGCAAGAATTTGTTGTTCTTTAGATAAAGTTTTGTCTTCTTCTACTTCAGCATATTTAATCAAAGTTGATCCAACTACGTTAGCAACAGAACCTTGTTGTTTTTCGCACAATGTTGTAGCTGCTTTAAGATCACCTTTAGATAAAGCTGATTTTACTTCAGCAACGAATTTTACTAATTTACCTTTTCCTTGAGCAGCTTTGATTGCGAAGAAACGCTCAACGCTTAATACAAGAACTGTAAGCAATAAAGTTTGAATGATAGGTACGATAACACCACCTTTGTAGATCAAACCTAAGAAGTTACCTTCAAGTGGGTGATTGTTTGGATCGCCTGCAACGAAGTTTGCAGGATTACCAAGTACAAACTTGTAAATACACACAGCAAGTGCAAGACATGCTAAGATAACTAAACCTGATGATTTAATACCAGTAAATTGTTTACTTTTTTTCGGTTGTTTTTGTTTGTTTTCCATAACGTTTTTTTTAATTTTTGATTATTTGATTTTTTGATTTAATAATTCAATATTTACTTCTTTTAAATTACAGATTGTAAGTTCACATCTAACACTATGTGTATCTATTTATTTAAAACGTAGACAATTTTAATTTATTGGATGATTATCTTAATTTTAACGATAAATGTTTAAGCTTATATTTATTCACTTTTCGTATCATTTTACAAAAACGAGTGCAAAAATAGCAACAAAAAAATTATTTACTATCGTTTTTTCAATTTTTATTTTGAAATTAAACCAAACACCTAGTTATCAATGCTTCAAAGTTTAAATTAATTTAGATTTAGCAAAAAAATACGTGATATTATTTCATTTTAGCTCTTAGTGACCACAAATATAATCAATTCATTCACAAACTCAAGCCATTTAACATCTACTTTATCAATAAAAAAACTTAATTCCAATTTTCGAACAAAGGCTGGCTTCAATATAAACAATAATAAAACTACATTAAATAATTCAAATACATAGATATATAACTCACATTCAATATATTGAATTCATACCAGACAATTATTAGTTAAACTTTCCACAAAATAGGATTAAATCACAAATAAAAGTTCTAATTTTGCACCGTTGTTTAAACAACTATATACAAGCGAACCATTATGACTGAATTACGCAACGATGACGTTTTTAATATATTGACGGGCAAAGTATCTGCAGCTATCAATAGGACATTCCTCCGCGCATTTGCAAATGAAGGAATAGAGATTACCACCGAACAATGGTCGGTACTCGCCTGCCTATGGCAGAAAGACAAAGTAACTCAGCAAGCATTGTGCAAGTTAACTTCAAAAGATAAGCCAAGTATGACCAGACTGATTGATAAATTAGAAAAAGCAAATCTGGTAACGCGTGTTTCGGATCACTACGATAGAAGAATAAATCTTATTCACTTAACTGAAATTGGCAATGCTTTGGAGATTAAAGCGACAGAAATTGTAAATTCCATTGCTTTAAGGACGCTAAATGACATATCGTCCGAAGAATTAAATACTGTAAGAAATGTATTAAAAAAAATCATGATTAATTTAGATTAATTTTTTTTATCAATATAGTTGCATTCACAACTATTGTTCAATCAACATAACACTTATAAATATAAAAAAGGTATGAAAAAAATCTTATTTACCGCATTAAGCTTTATTGTGTGCTTTCAGGTTTTTTCGCAGAAAGTATTACAATTAGAAGAATGCAGACAAATGGCATTGACTCATAATAAGAGTTTACAAATGGCGCAAGAAAGCATATTGGCCGCGAGAGAAATGAAGAAAGCTGCATTTACACAATTTTTACCGAATTTTTCGGCAAATGCAGCCTATACATGGAATCAAAAAAACATCTCCATGCTAGCCGAAGATGCCTTATTACCTGTTGGAACTAAAATGGCAGATGGTAGTTTTGGTTTCTCACAAAGTCAGGTTTCAAATGGTTGGACAATGGTCAACGGACAAGCCGTACCGCTGGATGCCAACAATCAACCGTTTAATCCAAAGATAAATCCGGAGAAAATTCAATGGAAAAGCTATGCACTTTTACCCAAAGAGGCACTGGAATACGACATTAAAAACATTTTTGTGGGATCCATTGGATTCGTTCAGCCAATCTTTATGGGCGGAAAAATAGTGGAACTTTATCATTTGGCAAAATATGGAGAAAACCTTGCAGTAGCACAAAAAGAAACGAAAGTAACCGAATTACTATTGGAAGTGGATGAAGCTTATTGGCGGGTAGTATCAGTAGAAAACAAGGTGGCTTTGGCACGCGAATATCGTAATCTGATTGCAAAAGTAGATTCGAATGTAGCTACCATGATTGAAGAAGGAGTTGCCACAAAATCAGAAGCACTTAAAATAAAAGTAAAACTAAACGAAGCCGACATTGCTGTGACAAAAGCCGAAGATGGTTTAAACTTATCGCGAATGGCATTGAACGAACTATGCGGAATTCCGTTGGAAGAAGTCTATAAATTAAGTGATACAGATTTATTGAATGAAACAACGATAGCCAAGATAATTCCGGTAGACGAAGCCATTTCGAATCGTCCTGAAATAGCAGCATTAAAACAAGTAGAAAACATGGCTATATCAAATGAAAAAATAATGCTTTCGCGTTTTATGCCAAACATCGGACTAACTGGAAATTATTTATTATCGAACCCTAACGTATATGATGGATACCAAAATAAAATAGGTGGCATGTTTACCTTCGGGATTGTAGCCAATATACCATTGTTTCATTTTGGTGACAGGTTTCACACATTAAATGCTGCCAAATCGCAACACAAAATTGCCACATTGAAACTGGAAGAAACTAAAGAAAAAATGCAACTTCAGATAAAACAAACTTCTTACAAAGTTACAGAAAGTCAGAAAAAAAGAAGTGCAACACAACACAACATCGAACAAGCCGAAGAGAATCTCCGCTACGCCACAGAAGGTTTTGAAGCAGGGGTAATCACTTCGACCGATTTACTTGGAGCACAAACCGCATGGCTATCGGCAAAATCGGAAAACATAGATGCAAGCATAGATGTAAAACTATGCAATTTATACCTCGAACAATCGCTCGGAACACTTAAAGCACCTACATTAAACAACACAAAAAAGTAAACTCATAAAAAAATACACTACAATGAAAAAGAAGAATAAAGATTTAAGAACCGGATTAATTGCATTGATAATAGTTGTGATTTTAATATTCATCGTTGGGTTAATTATAAACAGACCGGAACCAATCATCATTCAGGGTGAAGCAGATGCTTCGGAGATACGTATCTCGGGAAAAATCACCGGACGTATCAATAAATTCAATGTGGAAGAAGGTACACAAGTGCATACGGGTGACACCCTGGTGATAATTGACAGCCCTGAATTGTCGGCAAAACTGGAACAAGCCAATGCTGCCGAAAACGCAGCGCAGGCTCAAAATAAAAAAGCAATAAAAGGAGCACGAAAAGAACAGATTATGGGTGCTTTTGAAATGTGGCAAAAAGCTCAGGTAGGTGTTGACATTTCAAAAAAATCGTACGATCGTGTTCAACGCTTGTTCGACAAAGGAGTGGTAACTGCTCAAAAACGTGACGAAGCAGAAGCACAATATAAAGCTGCAGTGGCAACTGCTAATGCTGCAAAATCGCAATATGACATGGCGAAAAATGGTGCCGAAAGTGAAGATAAAGAAGCAGCACTAGCACTGGTTGACAGAGCAAAAGGAGCTGTAAACGAAGTGAAATCGTATTTCAAAGAAATAACCCTTACATCGCCGATCAACGGAGAAGTTACTGACGTGTATCCGAAACGAGGCGAACTGGTTGGAGCTGGTGCACCCATAATGAGCATTGTTGACCTAAACGATATCTGGTTCACCTTTAACGTTCGCGAAGATTTACTGGGCGAACTTAAAATGGGAAAAACATTCAAGGTAAAAGTTCCTGCTCTGAACAATCAGATTGTGGAAGTAAAGGTTAACTATATCAAAGCACTGGCTTCGTATGCAACCTGGAAAGCAACAAAAACAACCGGACAATTTGATGTGAAAACTTTCGAAGTAAGAGCACGCCCTACGGCCAAAGTCGAAAATCTACGTCCTGGAATGACTGCATTGTTTGAAGAAACTGTAAAATAAAAACGAACACATCTTCTTCAACAAAAGGAGAGTTAACTAAAACAACATGTCAAACAACTTTTCTACAGCATTTGCAACTACGCTAAAGCGGGAACTGAAACGAATGGTCGGTCGACCTATTTATTTCATTTCAACTTTCGTTATTATGACGTTTTGCTATGTTTTCTTCCTTACCTTTTTCAACGAAGGGCAACCTAACAAAATGCCTATCGGAGTGGTAGATTTGGATAACTCATCCTTGTCGCGTCAGTTTGCGAGAAATCTGGAATCGACACAGCAGGTGAAAACTGTGATGCGCCTCAACAGCCACAAAGAAGCACGTGAAGAAATGCAACTAGGTAATATCTACGCTTTCGTAGAAATCAAGCGCCATTTTGCAAATGATGTGATCTCCAACAGAAGACCTGCCATTACCTTTTACATCAACGATGGTTATTTGATAGCAGGTTCGCTCATAGCAAAGGACATAACGTATATGAGTGCAGCTACATCCATTGGAATGCAACGGAAAATTTTAAGGGCAAAGGGATTAGATGAAACCCGACTCAAAGGGATTATACAACCGATAGCCATGGACACGCACCTTATCGGAAATCCATGGGCAAATTATGGAACCTACCTGCTAAATGTAATTCTCCCCGGAATGCTGCAAATAATGGTATTAATGATGACCGTTTTCCCTATTGGTGTGGAATATAAAGAACGTACGACACGAGAATGGCTTGCTGGTTCAGGTGATTCTATGCTTCCGGCTTTAATAGGAAAATTATTGCCTTACACTATCATTTTCACTATTCTGGGAGTTATTGGCAATATACTGCTTTACAAGTATATGCGCTACCCGTTGAATTCCAGTATCGGTTGGATGTTTCTGGCCACTTTCTTTTTGGTTATATCATCACAAGCTGTCGGGATATTATTTATCGGCATTACGCCCGTTTTACGAGACGGAGTTACATTTGCAGGACTCTTTGGGACGCTGGGAATTACATTTGCAGGATCTACATTTCCTATCGAACAAATGCCGGCGGCCACAAGAATATTGAGTGATTTATTTCCGATCCATCATTATTTCAATATATATGTAGATCAGGCCCTGAATGGAGTTGAGATTCATCATTCGTTTATTTCCTATATTGCCATGCTTTCATTTATAATTTTACCGTTGTTCGTCTTTTTTCGACTTAAAAATGCGGCCATCAGTCAAAATTATCCAACTAAATAAGTATCAAAATGAGTATTCCAAATAAAATGCCTAAGCACAGAAAGTTTATCTCTATACTTAAAGATACATTAAACGTGCTAAAAATAGAGTTCCGCACACTATTTAAAGATCGGGGTGTGGTTATCATGTTGGTACTGGCACCCCTCGCCTACCCGATACTTTATTGTAGCCTTTATAAAAATGAGACATTAATAGATGTACCGATTGCTGCAGTGGATTGTTCGCGCAGTCAGGAGTCGAGAGAGTTATTAAGACATATCGATGCCACACAAAACGTTGAAATTGAAAGCAAATTTAATACTCTTGCCGAAGCAAAAGAAGCTTACAATGCCAAAAAAGTGCATGGTGTCGTGTACATTCCTGCCGACTTTAGTAAGAAATTAGCTAGCGGTGAGCAAACGACAGTTTCGATTTACTGTGACATTAGTAGTTTTATGTACTACAGGATTATCAATCAAGCCTGTAGCAATTGTGTACTGGCAATGAGTAATCAAGTTCAAATAGAAAGACTGAATGCCAATGGTATAACCGGACAAGCTGCTACTATTATTTCAAGTCCGATTCCGTACAATGGAGTGATACTTTACAATGAGGGAGCAGGTTTTGCCAGTTTCTTAATGCCTGCCATTCTTATTCTCATCATCTTTCAAACATTATTTCTTGGTATAGGAATGATAGCAGGAACATCGAGAGGAGAAAACCGTTTTCATGTACTTGTTAGTTCATCGGTTCACAGAGGTGGTACTATCAGGGTAATTATAGGGAAAAGCATTTGTTATTTTGTATTGTATGCAGCCTGGTCGTTTTTCATTCTATCTATCACTCCGAGATTGTTTAATTTGCCACATATCGGAATTCCGGCTGATGTAATGATGCTTATGGTGCCATTTCTCTTAGCGACGATTTTTTTCTCTATGACAGTATCGGTATTTCTTCCACACAGAGAAACAGGCATGGTTGTCTTTATGTTTATGACCCTTATACTTCTGTTTTTGAGCGGAGTATCATGGCCTCAATCAAATATAAATGGTTTTTGGAGAGCATTTGCATGGATATTCCCATCCACATCAGGCGTTCAGGCTTATATCAAAATCAATACACTCGGGGCTGATTTGCATCATGTTTCGTTCGAATATTTCAGCCTGTGGATTCAGTCAATAGTTTATTTCGGTACTACTTGCTGGGCGTATCACTGGCAAATAAAAAAGAGTAGTAAATCAGCCAAAGAATTAGCCGAAGAATCAGACACTATATGATATTTTACGAACACTATATTAATCATTTTCTGGCGGTTGTGTGCCGGTTCAAAACATCCCGTTCTAGCGGGATTGTAGGCTGAAAAATGCGACACTACCCTATTAACACAGTACTACTATGAATCAAATTAGTAAAATAAGTAGTGGTCAGAATAGAATGTTGTATACACAAAAAAGAATAGAACCTGCGGTTGGGGTTCTATTCTTTTTTTATTTTAATCTGACTAAATAAATTTAGATTGGTGGTGGCTACATTCTGAAATCGAAACGTTCGGTGCGGGTTTCTTCGTAAATATCGCGATTAAAACTATAAAGACGAGCCGGTTTGTGTGAAACTCCCGTTTGGAACTCATCCAAGGGAATCAAGTAAGCCATTTTATTAACTTTCCGACGGTAGTTACGCTTGTCGTAGGTAGTATTGAAAATTGTTTCGTAAAGTTTTTGCATCTCTGTGAGCGTGAACTTTTCGGGTAACAACTCAAACACCAAGGGTTCGTGAAGTAAGTCGTACCGCAACTTTTTAAATGCTTCATCGAAAATCTGATTATGATCGAACATAAGTTCTTTTACCTCATAAGCATTTTCCCAGTTGGCATCTTCAATCAATTTCGAATTATCAACATCGTTTATGTTCAATAAAGAATAAAAACCGACAGTTATAACCCTGTCTTCGGCAATTCGTGGTTTCAACCATTCATAATCCACCATGTTTATCTTTAAACGGTTCGGATCGCTAAATACAGAGAACTGCTTTACATAAATGTCTTCAAGTCCGGTTTGCTCTTTTAAAATTCGGGCAGCAGTTGCATCAATATCTTCATTTCGCTTTACATGATTTCCCGGTAGCTTCCATTCAATATGCGTTTCACCGTTATAGGGGATAAACTCTCGACGAACTAATACTTTCAACTCATTTTCGCCATAACCAAAAATGGCACAATCGACAGAAATACTGGGTAAAAATTCTTTTGCAAATGCCTCTTGACTAATTCTGTTGGGGTTTGATTTTACTTCTGATTCCATACTAATTCGGGCGTATTAAATTTTATTGCTTATTGAGTGACTCGTTGCTGTTCGAAATGTAGAAATTGTAAGTCCGGTGAAATTAAAATAGTATGACACTTTAATTACAGAACAAAGATATTGTAAATATGACACTTCTGTATACTTCGCGTCTAAAAAAAATAATATTTTTTTATTTATCCGCTTCGTTTTATAAAACATAAGCGAAAGCACTACTACAAGCCATACAATACAAATAACAGGATTACTTAGCTATTAAATGAAATAAGCCAAATCTGATGCTGATTCCAACTATTTATATACCAATACGTTTACATTAATATACTGTTAAATATAATACTTAGTGTAAAATAAACACACTCTTTATTTGGAAAATGAAACAATACTGTATATATTTGCACAATCAAACTTATTGTGCATTTGACACTATAGCTAGATAAAACCTTTCAATCTGTACTGACAAGTTATATCAATTGGATGAGAAACATCGGTATGTTTCAATATAGAAGTAAATCTGTTATCGGAGATTCTCAACTTAAACACATCAAATATCAGTTATAACAAAAAAATATCACATGAAGAAGTTCCTACCACTCATTATCCTCTCCCTTATCTGCCTGAGCGTTTTTGGGCAAAAAAAAACCACACCGGTTCAACAAGCAGACTTATTGATTCGTCAGATGACCCTCGACGAAAAAATAGGACAACTTAATCAATACACCAGCGATAGAAATGCTACTGGCAAAATTACGGCCGACGGTGATAAAGCCAATCAGGTACGTCAGGGAAAAGTGGGTTCGATGCTTAATGTAGTGGGTGCAGAAGAAACCAGAAAGCTACAGGAGCTAGCCTTGCAATCGCGCTTAAAGATTCCTATGATTTTCGGATTGGATGTTATCCACGGTTTTCGCACTACTTTTCCGGTTCCACTTGGCGAAACAGCCACATGGGATTTAGCCCTGATGGAAAAATCGGCACGCATAGCCGCTACAGAAGCCTCAGCTTATGGCATTCACTGGACATTTGCCCCTATGGTGGACGTTGCCCGCGATCCTCGCTGGGGACGTGTAATGGAAGGCGCAGGCGAAGATACGTATTTAGGTTGCCTGATAGCAAAAGCCCGGGTAAAAGGATTTCAGGGAAATGGACTGGGTAATACAGATGCAGTAATGGCCTGTGCTAAACACTTTGCAGCCTATGGCGCTGCTGTGGGCGGACGCGACTATAACTCTGTGGATATGAGCCTCAGACAACTGAACGAGACCTACCTCCCACCCTTCAAAGCTGCTGCCGAAGCCAATGTAGCTACTTTTATGAACTCATTTAATGACATTAATGGTATACCTGCTACAGCCAATAAATATATACAACGCGACCTTTTGAAAAACCAATGGAATTTCAAAGGCTTTGTGGTGAGCGACTGGGGCAGCATTGGCGAAATGATTGCACACGGTTACGCTAAAAACGGTTATGAAGCTGCTATGCGAGCCATTATAGCCGGTTCGGATATGGATATGGAAAGTCGCTGTTACAGAGATAATCTGAAACAACTGGTGCTTGACAAAAAAGTGGATATATCAATTATCGATGACGCTGTAAGAAGAATTCTGATCAAGAAAATTGAACTTGGTTTGTTTGACGACCCTTACCGCTTCTGTAATGTAGAAAGAGAAAAACAACAAACTGATAATGTTGCAAACAGAGAAGTAGCACGCGAAATAGGCAAGAAAAGTATCGTTCTGCTTAAAAACGAGAAGCTTAGCGATGGCAAACCCCTCCTACCGCTTTCGAAACAAACAAAAAAAGTGGCACTCATCGGACCGTTATTTAAAGCCACAACCGCTAATCACGGATTCTGGTCGGTAGCATTCCCCGATGATACAGCAAGAATTATTTCTCAATATCAGGGCATCAAGAATCAATTGGATAAGAATTCTGAAATCCTTTATTCGAAAGGATGTAACATTAATGATACTGACACATCCGGATTCGGAGAAGCGATTGCGGCTGCTAAATCGGCTGATGTAGTTATTCTGTCGTTGGGCGAAGCAGCCGATATGAGCGGCGAAGCAAAAAGCAGAAGCAGCTTGCAACTTCCGGGCGTACAAGAAGAGTTGATGAAAGAAATTTATAAAACGGGGAAACCCGTTGTATTACTATTAAATACCGGTCGTCCGTTAATTTTCAATTGGGCTGCAGATAATATTCCGGCTATTTTATACACATGGTGGTTAGGAACCGAAGCAGGAAACTCAATAGCCGACGTAGTGTTTGGCGATTATAACCCGGCGGGCAAATTACCCATGTCGTTTCCAAGAACAGAAGGTCAGATTCCAATTTACTATAACCATTACAGCACCGGCCGACCTGCCAAAGATGAAAATGACAAAAACTATGTTTCGGCCTATATCGATTTACAAAACAGTCCACGCTTTCCATTTGGTTACGGCTTAAGCTACACCAAATTCAACATCAGCAATTTAAAACTATCTGCTAACGAATTAGCCATGAACGGTGGAAAACTGACGGTGACTGTGGATGTAGAAAACGTTGGGGATTATGCTGGCGAAGAAGTGGTACAACTTTACGTTCGCGATTTATTTGGCTGCGTCGTTCGTCCGGTAAAAGAGTTGAAAGGATTTAAAAAACTATTTTTGAAAAAAGGAGAAAATCAATCGATTACTTTCAACATTACACCCAGTGATTTAAAATTCTATAACGACGAAGTAAAACTCATTAACGAAGCAGGAGACTACGAACTATTTATTGGCAATTCCTCCGATGCTAATTTAAAATCAAAATTTAAATTAACTCTATAAATAAAACGGCTAAAACTCAACTATTATGAATAATTCTACGTGAATTAGGAAAAAGTCAACACTAAAAATCATTAATTTATTAAAAACAATCATCTAATTATTAAATTAAATCTATGAACAAAAATTCACACAAGAGATGTAGGTTCTTCAACTTGCATCTTAACAAACTATTTATTAGTTTGCTCAGTACGGTTATTTTTGTAATAATCGGTACAGTCTCGGCTTCAGCAGCAAATCCTATAAAAGGAGTTGTAACTGACGCAAAATCGAACGAAGCGCTAATTGGAGTAAGTATTAAAGTAGAAGGTAGCAGCGTTGGAACAATCACCGACACAAATGGTGCATTTAAAATTGAAACCCCAACCGCTAACTCAGTGTTAGTGGTATCTTACATTGGTTACAACACTCAAAAAGTGAATGTAAGCGGACAAAAAGATATAAAAATAAATTTAATAGAAGATACTAAAAACCTTGACGAATTGATCGTTGTAGGATACGGTGTTCAAAAAAAGAGTGTTGTTACTGCAGCCATCAGTCGTGTATCGGCCGAGGATTTGAGTAAAACGCCTCCTTCACGTATTGAGGATGTACTGAAAGGTAAAATCTCGGGGGTTCAAATCATTCAAAGCTCCGGCCAACCGGGATCGGACTCTAAAGTTCGTATTCGTGGTATTGGTACGGTAAACAACAGCGAACCACTTTATATTGTGGATGGTATGGCTGTTGACGGTGGTATCAACTATCTGAACCCTGCCGATATACAATCTGTGGAAATCTTGAAAGATGCTGCATCAGCTGCTGTATATGGTACACGTGGTGCCAACGGTGTAGTGTTAGTAACGACAAAAACGGGCTCTAAAGGTAAAATGTCAGTAAATTACAATTTTACTTATGGTTTGCAAAATCCATGGAAAAAGAAATCAGTATTAGACGCTACTCAATACATGACAGTAATGAACGAAGCGGCTATTAATGACGGTAATGCTCCAAGATTTACAAATGCTCAGATTTCCGCTGCAGGTAAGGGTACCGACTGGCAAGATCAAACGTTTAACTACGATGCTCCTGTGCAAACCCATCAAATTAGTGCTATGGGTGGAACAGACAAGGCAACTTACTTATTATCATTCGGATATTACGATCAGGAAGGTATTGTAGGCGGTAATTATGGTAAGTCGAACTACAAACGTTACAGTCTTCGTTCGAACAATACTTATAATGTATTCGAAACAAACTCACGTTCATTCTTGAATAAATTGAAAGTTGGAGCTAACATTAGTTATTCCAGAGCAACATCATCGGGAGTAGAAACAAACTCTGAATACGGTTCAATTTTGGGTAGTGCATTAGCATTCGACCCAACTGTTCCGGTATACGCAGCAGATCCGGCAGCAGTTTTGAGTCAATATCCAAATGCTGTTAAAGATAACAACGGTAATGTATATTCAATTCCTCCTGCAGGTTTTCAGGAAATAGCCAACCCGGTTGGTATGCTTAATGCACCTTCAAAGTCAGTCAATAACGAGGATAAATTTGTGAGCAGTTTTTGGGGAGAATTTGATGTCATCAAAAACCTTAAATTCAAGACAAATTATGGTGTTGACCTTGCCTTCTGGGGTAACAATGGCTACACATTTCCTTATTTTCTAGCTAACCAAGGTAAAAACATTACTCAAAGTTCAGTTCACTCTGAAATGAACCGTGGATTTACCTGGCAACTTGAAAACACATTGACATATACCAATACATTTGCTGAGAAACACAACATCACTGTTTTGTTAGGACAATCGGCAAAAGCACACACCTATCGTCAATTGGGCGGAGATGATTTTGACTTATTGGAAACAAATCCTGACAAAGCTAACATCAATTCAGCTATTGCAGCTCGTACCGAAGCACGTTTATACGGTGGAACAGGTGGTTATGATAATGAAAGCTTGGCATCATACTTTGGTAGAATTGACTATAACTATAACGAACGTTACATGATTCAAGCTACCGTTCGTCGCGATGGTTCTTCAAGATTCGGTTCAAATAACAAATGGGCTATATTCCCTGCTGTTTCATTGGGTTGGAATGCTACAAATGAAAAATTCATGGAAAGTCGTCCTCAATGGTTCAGTACATTAAAATTCAGAGGAAGCTGGGGTAGAAATGGTAATGAAAACATTGGTAACTTTACTTATACCAGTTTGATGGATGGAAATCAGAACTACTATTTTGGTTCAGGTACCAACTCAGTAATGCAATACGGTAGTAGTCCATCACGAATTGCCAATCCGGATGTAAAATGGGAGCAATCTGAACAAATCGATTTAGGATTTGAATCAAGATTCTTTAATAATTCATTAACTTTTGGATTCGATTACTTCAAAAAGTCTACTATTGGCATGTTGATGGAATTACCAATTCCCGGATATGTTGGAAAATCAAGTCCTATTGCCAATGTTGGTGATATGAATAACTGGGGATTAGAGTTCGAAAGCACTTACAAACTGCACATCAAAGACTTCTCGTTTAATATTGGAGCGAACGCCTCTTATTTAAAAAATAAGTTAATTAAACTGGGTAACGCTTCCGGCGAAAGAATATATGAGGATGCAGGAGCATCTGGCGTAGGAAGTTATGTAAAAGGACAAAATGGTCAAGGTTTCCCATTCTTCTACGGTTTCAAAACAGCCGGTATACTTCAGACTCAAGCCGAAGCAACCGCTTACAACACCAAATATGGCGAAAAAGCCCAACCTGGTGATGTGATTTTCCAGGATATTGCAGGTGCTTTAGATGCAAATGGAAACGCAATTCCTGATAATAAAATTACTGATGCTGATAAAACAAAAATTGGTAAAGGAATGCCGGACTGGACTTTTGGTTTAAACGCTTGGTGCTGAATGGAAAGGATTCGATTTAACAGCATTCTTCCAGGGAACTGCAGGAAATGACATCTATGACTTTTCACAAAGAGGTGATATCACTGCTATGAACAGACCATCATGGATACTTGGCAGATGGATTGGTGAAGGTACTTCAAACAGAATTCCCCGCATGACAGCTGTAAATCCAAACCGCAACTGGCGTTCATCTGATTTATATATAAAAGATGGATCATTTATCAGATTAAAAACAATGCAAATAGGTTATACTTTACCTGATAAATTGATGCGAAAAGTAGCTATTCAAAAACTTCGTTTCTTTGTTACCGCTGATAATCTATTGACCTTTACAAAGTATGATGGATTTGATCCTGAAATTGCATCAGGAGGATATACCACCATTGGTATTGATAAGGGAATTTACCCACAAGCCAGAACTATTTCAGTAGGTGCTAACATTTCTTTCTAACTTAAAAAAACAGAATATATGAAAAAATATAAATTTATTCTATTATTAGCGGCAGCTATAGGATTCGCGTCATGTGGCGACGAATTTCTGACCAGCAAACCTACCGAATCGCAAGAAGCCGGAGGAGCTGCTACTGAAGGTGCTATATTATCCAATCTTGGTGCATGTTATCAGATTTTGCTGTTCGATAGTTATGCAAACAACAACTATAACAGTATCGTTTTAATGTCCGATTTACGGTCGGACGACATTTACAAAGGCGGTGGTGATGCCGGTGACCAGGGACAATTATACCGTCTGTCGCAACTGGATGCTACTGCTACAGAATTGCCATCAGGACTTTGGAGCATTTACTATTCAGGGTTGAGCCGTTGTAACAACGTAATTTTAGCTTGCGACAATGCCGTAAATGTACCTGAAGCTAAGCTTAATCAATACAAAGCAGAAGCACATTTCTTACGTGCTTACTATACCCATTGGTTATGGAAATTCTGGGGTAATATCCCTTATTTCGAAGCTGACTTGGCTGCACCTTACATGGCTAAACAATATACAGCCAACGAAATCTATGCAAAAATCATTGCCGATTTGGATTTTGCAATCACAGGCGACAAATTGCCAATGCGCACCACTGCTGCTAATGATGGACGTGTAACCAAAGCTGCAGCACAAATGCTAAAAGCCCGCGTGGTTATGTATCAAAAAGATGCAACTAAATATGCAGAAGTATTGAAAGATATGACTGAGATTATCAAAAGTAACAAGTATGCTTTAGTGAATGATTTTTCAGCGATATGGTTGAATACAGGTGAATTTGGTGGCGAATCCATTTTTGAAACCAACCAATTACCCGAAGGAAAAACGTGGTCATCCGGTTGGGGAGGATACGGAACTAACCTTCCTGCCTTTATATCTCCGAATGGTCTGTCAGGACAAGCACTTTACATTGGTGGTTGGGGATTTGGTCCGGTACGTACCGAAGCTTACTCAATATACGAAGCAGGTGATAAACGTTTAGTTGGAACCATCAATAAATTTGACGATGGTACTTATACTCCACGTTTCCAAAACACAGGATTATTTATGTCTAAATATGCTGCACGTAAAGGCTATAACCCTCCTCCGGGAGATGTGGATTTGAACTTTGATAACAATCTACGTATTTTCCGTTATGCCGAAACATTATTGAATGCTGCCGAATTAATGGTAATGAACAGTGTACCTCCTGTAAATGGTGTAACAGCTCAGGATTGTTTGGATCAAATCAGACAACGTGCCGGATTAACTTCGATACCTGCTACTACAGCTAATATCAAACTTGAACGTCGTCGTGAATTCTTAGGTGAAGGTATGCGCTTCTGGGATATCGTACGCTGGGGAGATACCAGTTTATTGACCGAAAACAAACCTGCATTTTCATCTGTGAGAACCTGGGCAGATTACAAAAAGTACTTGCCTATTCCACAATCTGAAATTGAAAAAACAGAAGGTGAGTTTAAGTTGAAACAAAACACAGGCTACAATTAATTCACACATCATTAAAACAGAATAGATATGAAAAATATATTTAAAACAGGAGCGTTAGCAGTGCTTTCATTGCTCATGATAACAGCTTGCGATCCGCAACAAAGTACGGATTATGCTTTAGGAGCTATGCCAACTGCTGATCAGTTAAACTTCACGGCCACGCCTACTGCATCGAAAGCCAATATTATCGACTTTGCGAACACTTCTTCGGTAACAGGAATTGCTACCTGGGATTTGGGAAATGGCACCAAAACAAAGGGTGAAACTGCTCAGGCAACTTTCCCTTTCAAAGGTGAATATACAATTACAATGACATTGTATACCTCAGGTGGATCGGCAAGTATTACTAAAAAGGTGGTTATAGCCAATGATGACATGTCATTACTCAACACACCAATGTACAATTCATTGACCGGTGGTGCTGCTAAAACAAGTGGTAAAACATGGGTATTTGATCAATATTATGATGGACATTTCGGAGTCGGTCCTTTCGATGCTAACTCACCAAGTTGGTGGAGTTGTCCTGCCGAAGGAAAATCAAAATGTAGTTTGTATACTCAAGAGTTCACGTTTACGCAAGTTGGGGTAAAATTCGGCTGGGTAAATAACGGCTCGGTTTATACAAATGCAGCTGGAAAAACAGCACTGGCAGCATTGGGTTATTCAACTTCAGTTACTCCACCGGATGGTGATTTTGATGTAGCTTATGTGCCAAAAACAAACTATACATTTGCTTTGAACGAAACTGCAAAAACCATCACGCTTAGTGGCGGAGCTTTCTTAGGACATTATGCCGGGACTTCTACTTATCAAATTTTGAGTATCTCGGACGATGCATTGTACCTAAAATGTGTAAGTACAGTTGAACCAGGTAATGGATGGTGGTATCGTTTAGTTCCAAAAGAAAAAAACATTAAACCCAACATTATTATTCCATTGAAAGAAATTGCGTTAAATGAAGATTTCGAATTGGCTACACCTAAAGTTGTTTTCGCTAAAGAAGACATGGGTTCGCTGACGAATGCATTCTATTCAAATCCTGCTCCGGTACCTGTAAACACTTCTTCGAAAGCATTTTTATATCAAAAAAGCACTGGCTTTTATTCGAATGTTTTCTTCCAAGCTACAGGTTACAAGTTTGATTTATCAGCACAAAACAAAATTACATTGAAGGTATTTATTCCTTCGTATAATGACTATACAACTTCAAATGCTGTGGCTGGAAGCTGGGTAAGCAATACGAAACTTAAACCTCAGGTAGCTGTAAAACTGCAGGATGGTAGCTTGGGTGGAAATGCTTACACTACTCAAACCGAAATCATCAAGGGCGATTTGGCAACTGATAAATGGATCGATCTTACATTCGATTTCAGCAGCGTTAGTGGTCGCAAAGATTATGACAAGATTGTTATCCAGTTTGGAGCCGAAGGTCAGGCTGGAACAGGTATCTTCTTTATGGATGAGTTTCACTTTATCAAGTAATTATTATATTTAAAAGCGGATGGTCAGAGTGCAGGTTATTTTTATTCGACATACCTGCACTCTCATCTATCCGCACATCAAGAAAAAGTATTAAAGGTTAATGCTCTGAATAGTCGGTCATCAAAAGAGTTTGAGTCCGACTATTCTTAATACTTCAAACAAAAGAAATATATGAAAAAAGTACTTTCTCTTATCAGTTTGGTTCTCCTTATCAGTTCTTGTAACGGTTCAAACTCTCCCGGAAATGAAATAACTTCAAAACTAGCTGTAGCAGATGTTATTCACGAAAGAAGCAGCACGTCAACTACAAGCTATCGATTTACCATAAACGTCACTCCTACCTGTTCAAAACCAATTACGGTCAACTACAAAACCATTGATGCAACAGCTGTAGCAGGTAAAGATTACACGGCAGTAAACGGTAAGCTTACTATTCCTGCCAATACTTTAAATGCTTACATTGATGTTACGGTCTCAAAAGATAGCCTTCGACAAGAAGATCAAACCTTTACATTAGAACTGAGTACTCCTACCAACGCTTCTATCTCAGGAATAGGGAAAGCCACCGGAACCATTCAGAATAACGGAACTTATTTACCCGTTGATGGCACAGGCTATGCAGGTGCAACAACTTATCCGGGAATGACACTCGCCTGGAGCGATGAGTTTACGGCTAACTATATCAACTCTAACAACTGGTCTTACGATACCGGCGGTTCGGGCTGGGGAAACAACGAATTGGAATACTACACCAACTCCAACAAAAACGCCTACTCTACAGGCGGATATTTAGTGATCGAAGCCCGCAAAGAAACCATGGGCACTAATAACTACACATCGGCCAGAATGATTTCGAAAGACAAGAAAACATTCACCTACGGACGAATTGATTTCAGAGCCAAGTTACCAAAAGGACAAGGCGTTTGGCCGGCATTGTGGATGCTCGGCAATAACATTGGCACTACTCCATGGCCTGCATGTGGCGAAATTGACATAATGGAACTACTGGGACATGAGCCACAAAAAACATACGGCACCATTCACTGGGGTGCTGCCGGAGGAGGGAGTACACATATCGGTGGCAACTACTCTTTACCTTCACTCACTTTCAACGATAAATTTCACCTCTTCAGTCTTAAATGGGAGGCCGATAAGATGACCTTTCTGATAGACGATGTGGTGTATTTCACCGCCAATAAATCGCAGGTGAATGGGAACTATCCGTTCGACAAACCATTCTTCTTTATCATGAATTTAGCTGTAGGTGGTAATTGGCCAGGCAATCCGGATGCAACAACCGTATTTCCGCAACGAATGATAGTGGATTACGTACGGGTTTTTCAATAATTATTCAGGCTTAAAATAAATTAGTATTATTGATATGTTCTTAATTTCGACCTCTCCCTAATTCTTGGCAAGCCAAGCGGCATAGCCGATTACCCTCTCCCGAGGAGAGGGACTTTGCTGAGTGAGAGTTAATAGCAGAGTCTCTAAGTTTGAGATGCACTGTACCCTTTCTCAAACTCTCGCTACATATTCCCCTCTCCTTTGGAGAGGGTGTCCGTCAGCTGACGGACGGGAGAGGTCAGAAAGGGTTAGGGATAGAGGTCAAAATTACTAAAGATGATTCATAGATACAAACTTGAAAAACATATCAATAATAATTCTCACTTACTTAAAATACAGATTATGTTTAGTAAACAATTCACTTCCCGACATTCCTTCATTAAATTCGCGGTTGTTTCGGCTTTGGTAGTGGTGTCAAGCTGTGCAACCGGGAATGAAATAGTGCAAAACAAACCCGAAGAACCCAAAAATGTGAGTTCGGACGTATCCTATTGGTTGACGGAATCCAGTTCAATGAGCTATTTAAAGAAACAAACAAAAGCTTTAAATTTCACAGCCACATCAACTATAAATCCAACAATAACCGTGGATTCGCTCACAAAATATCAAACCATGGATGGGTTTGGATTTGCTATGACCGGTGGAAGTGCCTTTCTGATCAATAAACTGGGCGCCACCGACAAGGCTAATTTAGTGAAGGAGCTTTTCTCGAACGATAGCACGGCAATTGGTATCAGTTATCTACGGGTAAGCCTCGGAGCATCCGATTTAAGTTCCTCCGTATTTTCGTACGACGACATTGATCCATCGGGTGTCGACAACGATTTGCAACATTTCAGCCTTAAACCCGATTCGGCCGATTTGATTCCGGTATTAAAATCGGCATTAGCCATCAATCCGAACATCAAAATTCTGGCTTCACCCTGGTCGGCTCCTGCATGGATGAAAACAAACAAAAGTGCAAAAGGCGGTAGTCTGAAACAAGAGTTTTTCGGAGTTTATGCACGCTATTTCGTAAAGTACATTCAGGCCATGAAGGCGCAGGGAATCCCTATCGATGCCATTACAATTCAAAATGAACCGTTGAATCCGGATAATAATCCGAGCATGTACATGACGGCACTTGATCAGGCATTATTTATCAAAAACTATCTGGGACCGGAGTTTGCCAAAAACAGTATCACCACAAAAATTATTCTGTACGACCATAACTGCGATATGTACAGCTATCCGCTAACGGTTCTTAACGATCCGGATGCAAGCAAATACAGTGATGGATCGGCTTTTCACCTCTATGGTGGTAATATAATTGCACTCACCACGGTTCACAATGCGTACCCCGAAAAGAATGTGTATTTCACCGAACAATGGGTGGGTGCACCGGGCAATTTTGTGGAAGATTTGAAATGGCACGTAAAAAACCTTGTTATTGGTGCCCCGCGTAACTGGAGTAAAAATGTGATTGAATGGAATCTGGCTTCCGACCCGAACTACTATCCTCATACCGATGGTGGTTGTGGAACCTGCCTTGGAGCATTGACTATCAGCAACAGCGTAACACGAAACGTAGCTTATTACATCATTGGCCATGCTTCTAAGTTTGTTCCTGCCGGATCGGTACGTATTGAATCGAGCGTGGTAAGCAACTTACCCAATGTGGCCTTTGTCACTCCTAGTGGCAAAAAAGTGTTGATAGTGCTCAACGAAAGCAATGCATCGCAAACTTTCAATATCCAGTTTAAAAATAAAATTGTGAGCCCTGTTTTGGGTGCGGGTGCAGTGGCAACTTATGTCTGGTAATGTATAAAGAGCTGGTTACGAAAATAACAAATAAAATAAAATGAAAAAACACACATACCTTCTGGCACTTGCATTCCTCTGTTGCAATTTACACAGCAATGCAAAAGAACTTAGCTCAACACTTACAGCAAAGCAATATACTACTTCCGAAACCGGAAATCTACGGTTAGCATACGTGGGTGAACTTCAGTTTGATGATAAAAACCACCCGGCTGAAGTGGAAACCAGCATTTTTATCAATCCCGATAAAAAGTTTCAAACCCTTTTGGGCATTGGTGGTGCACTGACCGACGCATCGGCCGAAACATTTGCCAAAATGCCTGAAGCAAAACAAAAAGCGTTTCTGAAATCGTATTACAACCCCATCGAAGGAATTGGATATACCCTGGCCAGAACCAACATCAACAGTTGCGACTTTTCGAGTGCCAGTTACAGCTACGTGGCCGACAAAGATGCCGCTCTAAAAACCTTCAGCGTGGAGCATGACATGAAATTCCGCATTCCGCTGATCAAGCAAGCCATTGCTGAAGCCGGTGGAAAACTGACACTATTTGCAAGTCCGTGGAGTCCTCCGGCTTGGATGAAAGATAACAACGATATGTTGCACGGTGGTAAATTATTGCCGCAATATCATCAGTCCTGGGCCAATTATTTCGTTAAGTTTATTCATGAATATCAAAAAAACGGCATCCCTGTTTGGGGCATGTCGGTACAAAACGAACCTATGGCTAAACAAACATGGGAATCGTGTATTTATACAGCCGTTGAAGAAAAAGACTTTGTAAAAAACTATCTTGGACCAACGCTGAAAAAAGCGGGAATGGGCAACAAGAAAATCATTGTTTGGGATCACAATCGCGACCTGATGGTGCAACGTGCCAACGATACTTACAGCGACAAAGAGGCTGCTAAATACATTTGGGGAACCGGCTTTCACTGGTACGAAAACTGGAGCGGTGGCCGTCAGCAATTCGAAAACGTACAACGTGTAAACGAAGCGTATCCCGACAAAAATCTGATATTCACCGAAGGATGCATTGGAAATTTCGATTTAAAGAAAATCAATGACTGGAGCATGGGTGAGCAGTATGGAGAGTCGATGATTAACGACTTCAACAACGGAACAGTGGCCTGGACCGATTGGAATGTCCTTCTGGACGAACAAGGCGGCCCCAATCACGTGCAAAACTTCTGCTTTGCACCCGTTCATTACAATACCAAAACAGACGAATTGATCTATAACAACGAGTTTTATTATATCGGTCACTTCTCTAAATTTATAAAACCCGGAGCAAAACGAATTTCGGCAGCTTCGAGTAAAAGTTTTCTTATCACCACAGCATTTCAAAATGTAGACGGAACAATTGCCGTAGTGGTAATGAATCAAACAGATAAGGCCGAAGCATTTCTGGTCTGGTTGAATGGTAAATCCATAACATCCAGTCTGCCCAAAAGGTCTATTTCCACATTCGTGATTGAATAATTTTTGGTTTTAATGGTTGATTTGTTGGAAAAGGGAGATGTTGGTTTTTACCGGCATCTCTCTTTGTTTTTGTGCCCTTCCCTTACGAAACGATAACTGCGATATGAAATGGTATCGGTGAAATATCATTACTGCTTCATGCGATATCGTTTCAGCAGCGTGAAATATAGTTTCGGCTTAATGCGATATAGATTCGGCCTAGTGCGATATCATTACAGCTTCATGTGATATAGGTTCGGCCTGGTGCGATATCGTTACAGCTTCATGTGATATTGGTTCAGCTTGGTGCGATATCATTACAGCTTCATGTGATATTGGTTCAGCTTGGTGCGATATTAGTTCGGCTTCATGCACTCTTGCTTCGGCTTCGGGCCAATATTGAACTTCCACTAAACTAAACAGGCATTTTCATGTTTCTATAGTGCTTACTAAAAGCAAATAGTGCACGCGCATTGTACAAATGCACGTTGTATTTATTAATCACATTACGATTGCAATTAATTTAGCCCCTTTCAATATCGAATTGTTTGATGTTTAATTAATTCAAAGTATCTTTGTAAATCATTTTTCAAAACAATCCATTTATTTAATTTATAAACGGATGAGAAGCACATAAATATGACAGAAACAGTTTTAGGATTGACAGATCAAAGTTTGGAAACACCCACCGACAAAGTAATCTCTAAGATTAAAGAACTAATTATTTCGGGCGTATTGAAACCGGGCGACAAACTTCCCGCTGAACGGAAAATGGCCATAGAATTTGGCTTTGGCAGAACGCATGTGCGAGAGGCACTGCATAAACTGGAGTTTTATGGCATTATTAAAACCTTACCACAAAGTGGTTCGGTGGTAAATGGCCTTGACATCAACACGCTGGATGGACTTATTTCGGACGTGCTGAATCTTCAGAGCTACGACTTCTACTCCTTAGTTGAAACACGTATCTTGCTCGAAGTAAAAGGAGTAAGACTCTGTGCTGAACGACGGACTGAAAAAGACATTGCAATACTTGAAAAAGCCCATGCCGATTTTGTGGAGCATTTTGATACTCCCGAGCGCGTGAGTTACGACTTTGCCTATCATCGTGCGTTGGCCGAGGCGAGTCATAATCCCGTTATCAAAGCGATGCTTATGATCGTTATCCCCGACATTCTCGCTATTTATCAACGCGATAGAATCTGTGTTCCCAACTCTCAAATCATTGAGGAACACGAAGGTATGCTCAACTGCATAAAAGCCGGAGATGCCGATGGTGCTGGAGAACTAATGAATAAACACTTGCAAGGTGTACTTCAATTTGCAAAACAAAGATTAGAACAAGGAAATTGAAATATATGAATACTAAAAGCGCAAATTTTATCGTCGAGAATGAAACCGTTTGGGAAGACCTAGGCGGAGGTGTATCACGTCAGATTATGGGTTACGATGGTCAGATTATGATGGTGAAAGTAAAATTCGAAAAAGGAGCCATTGGCTATGTTCACGAGCACTTTCATTCGCAAACTACTTACGTGGCAGGCGGTTCATTCGAAGTAAACATCAATGGTGAAAAGAAAATACTCAACACAGGCGACGGTTTTTACACCGAACCCGACAAACCACACGGCGTGGTGTGCCTCGAAGCAGGCATTCTAATGGATGTGTTTACCCCTATGCGTTTGGAGTTTCTCAAAAAATAAATACATAGTTACAAAAATGACAAATCAACAAGACCCAACTATAAAAAAGAAAGTTCTTTTTATTGATCGCGACGGCACCATCATCATCGAGCCACCGGTAACTTTTCAGGTAGACCGTGTGGATCAGATTGAATACCTGCCTGCCGTATTGCGTAACCTACACTTTATCCGCAAAAAGCTCGACTTCGAATGGGCGTTGGTTACCAATCAGGACGGTTTGGGAACACCGGTATATCCACAGGAAAACTTCGATAAGGTACAAGCCAGCTTTTTGAAAACACTTGCAAACGAGGACATTCATTTCGATAAAATATTCATTGATATATCTTTCCCCGAAGATAATTTACCTACCCGTAAGCCGGGAACTGGCATGCTTACCGAATATTTCACCGAAGCCTACGACCTAGAAGGCTCATTTGTTATTGGCGACCGCTATACCGATGTTGAATTAGCCAAAAACATTGGCTGTAAAGCTATTTTCATCAGCACCGATGAGGAAATATTGAAGGAAAAAGGATTAACAGCCTATTGCGCATTGCAAACTACCGACTGGAACCGCATCACCGAGTTCCTATTTGCGGGTGAACGCACTGCCACGGTAAAACGTACCACCAAAGAAACCGATATCCTTATCGAACTGAACTTAGACGGTTCCGGAAAATGCAACATCAACACCGGACTCAAATTTTTCGATCACATGTTGGAACAAATAGGTAAACACTCCGGTTCCGATTTGACCATTCAGGTAAAAGGCGACCTGGAAGTAGACGAGCATCACACCATCGAAGATACTGCTATTGCGTTAGGCGAAGCGTTTGGCAAGGCATTGGGCAATAAACGTGGCGTAGAACGTTACGGGTTCTATTTACCCATGGACGACTGCTTGTGCTCTGTGGCTCTCGACTTTGGCGGACGTGCATGGTTAGTATACGATGCTGAATTTAAACGCGAATATGTGGGCGATTTACCGACCGAAATGGTACTCCACTTTTTCAAATCATTCAGCGATGCTGCCAAAATGAACCTAAACATTAAAGCCGAAGGTGATAACGAACATCACAAAATTGAAGGTATCTTTAAAGCACTGGCCAAATCAATCAAAATGGCTGTAAAACGGGATATCTATCAATATGAATTGCCTTCGACCAAAGGAATGCTTTAATCAGTAATCAGTGAACAGTTATAAGTAACGCGGTTGTCATTGACCATTTATCATTAACCATTATAAGAATGCGCTTTACTCTCCCTAAATATTTCCTTGTTATAGTTCTTGCATTTCAATCCACATTGCTTTATGCACAGCCCGGCACTACGGTGCGCCCACGTTTGGTTGTCGGAATCATGATCGATGGTCTTCAACAAAAGCATCTCGATTTAATGTACAATTATTTCGACAGCAATGGGTTGAGAAAGATAATCGGTCAGGGTGCGAATTGCGAAAACGTACACTACGACATTATTTCAGCAGGGAATGCATCGGATATTGCCACAGTGATGACAGGGACTATTCCCTACTACAATGGCATTGCGGGCGATAATTACTACAACAGAGCAGATAAAGAAGTAAAATCGATACTTGAGGATGAAAATGAAACAGGTATAGGAACCAAACTAACGGTTTCGGCGCACAACCTGCTTTCGAGCACCATCACGGATGAGCTTATGCTGGCCAATCCGAACAATTCGAAGACCTACTCGATAGCTTTAAATGCCGAGGATGCCATCATGATGGGTGGACATACAGCCAGAAGTGTTGCATGGATAGACGATACACAAATGAAATGGGTGGGAACCGGTTATTATATGGATGGACTCACTCATTTGGCAGAAAGCATGAATACCAATGGTGAATTTCAAACCTATGTGGATCGTGTCTGGAATCCGTTGTTTGGGATCGGCACTTATAATTTTCATCCGATAAAAGAGGATAAAAGATCGGGATTCACGTACGATCCGAAAAGCAAAAAGAATATGAGATCAAATGCAACCATTCTCAAAAACACGCCTGCAGCCAATTCATTGGTAGCCGATGTGGCCTGCAAACTGATTGCCGAGCAGGGATTGGGGGCTGATAAATATCCCGATATGCTGATGCTTCAATTTACGGTGCGTACACCCAACGAAAAAACAACAGCCTTGCAAACGGCTGAGAAAGAGGACATGTACCTCCGACTGGATAAAGATATTCAACGAATAATGCAAAAGATTGACACCTCAGTAGGACTGGATAAAACGGTGGTCTTTATGTTCGGAAATCAAACGGGCGTACACTCACCTGCCGAACTGGGCGAAAACAAAATACCGGCGGGTTACTTCAATGCAAATCGTTCATTAGCACTGCTGAGCACTTACCTAATGGCCGTATACGGACAAGAAAAGTGGATAGAAGGCTATTATGCTAAAAACATCTATCTAAACAAAAAGAAAATTGAAGAGAAAAAAATTAAGTTCAGCGATATGCAGCAAAACATAGCTGAGTTTATGCTTGAATTTGAAGGCATACAATCTGCCTACACTTCAACGCAGTTGCTGAGCATGGGACGAAACGGAAACAGTGTCATTGAACGTATTCAAAACTCTACGACTCATAAAAGCACCGGCGATATTATTCTGACACTTCTACCCGGTTGGATAGAAGTGGACGACAAGAATCGTCCGATTGGTGAGTCAAATGCCATCGTTTCGTACACGCCTTTGTACTTTTATGGATGGCAAATTCCCGCTAAGAAAATTGTGAGTTCGTACAGTACTACCGACATTGCTCCTACGCTGTCGCGTATTTTAAATATCCCGATGCCAAATGCTTGCATCGGAAAACCAATTGAAGAAGTATTATCCAAATAATTAGCGCCATCAATTTCAGAATGGCATATTTCCAAATATAAGTATGAAATATAATTTTGATGAAATAATCGATCGTAACCAAACCGATGCGATAAAAATAGAACGCTGCAAGGCTCTTTTCGGAACAGAAAATGTACTGCCATTGTGGGTAGCCGACATGGATTTTCGTACCCCCGATTTCATTATCGATGCCGTGAAACAACGCTGTGAGCACCCTGTTTTTGGCTATTCTAAACTGCCGAAAGGATTTATTCCTGCATTGACCGGTTGGATACAACAATTGCACAACTGGACTGTAAAGCCCGAGTGGGTAGGTTTTCTTCCGGGAATTGTTTCGGGAATTGCCTTTGCTGTTGATGCCTACACGCAAACAAGCGACGAAATCATCATTCAACCACCGGTATATTATCCATTTATTCAGGTTGTACAAAAAGCGAATCGCAACCTGGTGTACAATCAACTGAAAGAAGTAAACGGAAAATTCGAAATGGACTTCGAAGACCTGGAACAAAAAATTACTGCCAATACCCGTATGTTTATTCTTTGCAATCCTCACAATCCGGGTGGACGTGCATGGGATGCCAAAACACTGGAACGTTTGGCCGAAATTTGTGCTAAACATAAAATCATCGTCATCTCCGATGAGATTCACTCCGACCTGGTTTTACACGGACAGCCACATACTCCGTTTGCAACCGTATCAGCTACTGCTGCCGACATTAGCCTAACCTTTATGGCACCTACCAAAACCTTCAATATGCCGGGGTTGGTAAGTTCGTCGTATATCGTTCCTAATCCATCATTGCGCAAGCAATATGCTGATTATTTGGAAAAAATAGAGCAAGCCGGCGGAAATATATTCGCTTATGTGGCCACACAATCTGCCTACGAAGAAGGCGCAGAATGGAGAAAACAAATGCTCGAATATGTGGAGGGAAATATAGACTTTGTGGTTGATTTTTTGAAAACCAACATTCCTCAGATAAAGCCTATGATACCCGAAGCTACTTACCTAATATGGTTGGATGGTACTGAGTTGGGGATGAACACCGATGATCTATTCCGCTTCTTTGTCGACAAGGCAGGCCTTGGACTAAACAAAGGAACCGTTTTTGGACCTGGTGGCGAATGTCATTTGCGCTTGAACGCTGCTTGTCCGCGTAGCGTATTGGAACAGGCGATGAACCAATTACTATCGGCGGTAAACAGTCGACAGTTATCAGTTATCAGTAATCAGTAAATCCTATTTTACCAACGGATTACAAATAAAAAAACAAGTCAAAGACTACTGAAAAAATGAATGTAAGGATAGAACCCTCGTGGAAAAACGCGTTGCAATCGGAATTCGACAAAGATTATTTTGTCAGATTGACTGATTTTGTACGTAATGAATATAAAACCAAGCTAACATTTCCACCTTCAGCACTTATTTTCAACGCATTCGATCAATGTCCGTTCGATAAGGTAAAAGTGGTAATTATTGGTCAGGATCCGTATCACGGCGACGGACAAGCACATGGATTGTGTTTTTCGGTGGCCGATGGTGTGGCTTTTCCACCTTCACTGCTCAATATCTTCAAAGAGATAGAGCGTGATTTAGGCATTGCTAAACCAACTAGTGGCAACCTTATCCGTTGGGCACAACAGGGTGTTTTATTGCTTAATGCCACCCTAACGGTTCAGGCACATGCAGCAGGCTCACATCAAGGACGCGGTTGGGAGACCTTTACCGACGCTGCCATTCATAAACTGGCTTCCGAAAAAGAAGGATTGGTATTCATGTTGTGGGGATCGTACGCTCAGAAAAAAGGTGATTTTATTGATACCAACAAACATCTGGTATTGAAATCGGTACATCCTTCTCCTCTATCGGCCTATCGCGGGTTTATTGGTAACAATCACTTTTCGTTGGCAAACAAGTACATGAAGGAAAAGGGACTTGAAGAAATTCAGTGGTAATATTTGCGAACAGATTTTGAAATATAAACAGACATCCAAATAAATGATATGAATACAGCTTTATTGATTATAGACGTGCAAAATGATTATTTCGAGGGCGGGTCAATGACACTGGTTGGGTCAGACAATGCAAGCGAAAACATAAAATTGTTGCTCAAGAAATTCAGAACCGAACATCAACCGGTTGTCTATATTCAGCATATCGCAACAAGACCTGACGCGACTTTCTTTGTGTCAAACACCATAGGTGCTGAAATTCATGCTGGAGTAAAACCGTTGGAAAATGAGAAAGTAATTATCAAACATTACCCCAACAGCTTTCGTGAAACTGATTTACTGAATCATTTAAAATCGTTGGATATAACTAATCTAGTCATCTGCGGTATGATGACCCATATGTGTATTGACGCTACCACCAGAGCTGCAAAAGACATCGGATTTAATTGTACGCTCATTGCGGATGCGTGTGCCACAAAAGATCTTGAAATAAACGGAACTATAGTGACCGCTAAAAATGTTCAAAACAGCTTCCTGGTTGCACTGAATTATTTCTATTCAACCGTTACAAATACAAACGAATACATTGGAGAGGACTAAAAATCACCTACGATTACCTTCTTCTCAATAAATCATGTAAGGCTTTATTGATATCCGGAAAAGAATATTTAAAACCGGCATCGCTGAGTTTTTTCGGAATTACATAGGCACTATTCAAAATCAATTCCGGCTCTGTTCCTATCAGCCGTGCACCCAGCCGAATGACAAATTCGGGTGCAGGAATTCCAAAAGGAACATGCAACACGTTTCGAAGTGCGTGCATAAACACATCATTGGAAATCGGATGTGGAGCGGTACAGTTAAATACACCCTGCAACGCATCTTGCTCCTGCAAGAAAAGAACCACGCGGAAATAATCTTCCAAATGAATCCAACTAAACATTTGCGTACCCGATGCTTGTTTTCCACCCAAACCCAGACGAGTCAAACGTACTAAAGGTCCAAGTGCACCTCCATTTTTGCCCAGGACTACCGATGTACGCAAAGCCACTTGACGCGTAGAGAATAACTCACATCTGAAGAATGCCTTCTCCCAACTAGTAACTACTTCTGCTAAAAAGTCATTCCCAAGTTCCGTTTCGTCTTCCGACATAGGATGACTTATCGACGGTTTGTAAACACCCGTTGCACTGGCGTTAATCCATAATTTCGGGGCTTGAGTACAATTTAGGATGGCCTCACCAAGTAGTTCTGTTGTCGTGATTCTTGATTCAAGAATAGCTTTCTTATTCGTTTGAGTATGTCTGCAATTGATTGACTTACCTGCTAGATTAATCAATATATCGGCCTTATTAAGTGCTTCGGTCAATGCTGTTAATTCCCACGACACATGCGCCTTATCACGCGATACGAGTACAACTTTATATCCTCGCTCGCGAAAACGCATATCAAGATAACTCCCAATAAATCCTGTACCACCTGCAATTACTATTTTCTTCATCGTCGACTTTTAAATTAATACGATGGGCGCAAATTACAAAATATATCCCATAAACCACAAACAATTGAAACAAAAAAACTCCTTTGCAAACAAATGCAAAGGAGTTCTCTATTATTATTTCAATATAATTGTAAAAGAAACAACCAATCTACTATTCTATTCGTGTGCACCCATTTTAAGCATTTGCACTTCGCGTTCGCTTAAGAAACGGTATTTCCCACGAGGTAAACTTTTCTTGGTTAAACCGGCAAAATATACACGATCCAAACGAATTACCTTGTAACCCAATTTCTCAAAAATTCGACGTACAACGCGATTTTGTCCTGAGTGAATTTCAATGCCAACTTGTTTCAAGTCACCTGGTTTTACAAATTCCAATGCATCAGCCTTGATTACATCATCTTCGTCTAAGTTAACACCATTCAAAATTGTTTCGAAATCTGCTCTCTCAAGCGCTTTATCCAAAGCAACATGATAGATTTTTTTCTTATCGTATTTTGGGTGTGTCAGTTTAGAAGCCAAATCACCATCATTTGTCAAAAGTAAAACACCGGTAGTATTTCTATCCAAACGACCAACAGGGTAAATACGCTCGCTACAAGCATTCTTTACTAAATCAAGCACTGTCAAACGATCGTGTGTATCTTCGGAAGTTGTAACACAATCTTTTGGCTTGTTCAACAACAAATAAACTTTTTTCTCCGATTGAACGGTTTGTTCGTGGAAAGTTACTTTGTCAGTAAGTAATACTTTTACTCCCATTTCAGTAACAATTTGCCCATTCACCGAAATTACTCCGGCCTGGATATATTCATCCGCCTCACGACGCGAACAGATACCTGCATTGGCCAAAAATTTATTTAAACGAACCGGCTTCGTCAAATCAACAATAGTCTTGCGATATTCTAATTGTTTTTTATTGCTGTATTTTGAATTCGGATCATAAGTATCATCGCTACTGCGTTTGCGGAAGGTTACACCATCTTTTTTGTTATCAAAACGCGTTTCAGAATATTCAGATCTTTTGCCTTCTGGTAATTTTGAGAAACTCAACTTACCGGTACGTGTTTCATCATCACCCGATTCATTGAATCTACCGTAAACTTTCTCACCATTTGCATCCGTATTTAATGGACGATTATCACGAGTTTCCCATGGTTTCTTAGCACCACCAAATGCAGGACGATCACCATAAGGTTTACGATCGCCAAAAGCGGGCTTACGGTCGCCGTATGCGGGTTTTCTATCTCCAAAGGCAGGTTTGCCTTCACGGCTCTCCCAAGGTTTCTTTTCTCCAAATGGTTTTCTGTCGCCATAAGCAGGACGTTCACCACGGTTTTCATAAGGTTTACGTTCGCCGTATGACGAGCGACCTTCGCTACTTTGGAATGATTTCTTTTCGCCAAAAGAAGAACGACCTTCTTTCATCTCTGCAGCTTTGCGTTCGGCATAAGTTGGTTTTCCTTCACCTCCTACATATCGTTCGGAGCTTGCTGGTTTTCTGTCAAAGCTAGGCTTGCTGCTATCTCTGTTTTCCCAAGGTTTGCGATCACCGTAAGGAGTTTTATTTTCGCCACCACCGTAAGGCTTTCTGTCGCCAAAAGATGGTTTACTATCTCTGTTTTCCCATGGTTTTTTATCCCCAAAAGCAGGTTTGCTATCACGGTTCTCCCATGGTTTCTTTTCACCATAAGCCGGACGGCTATCATCTCTTTTTTTGTAGTCCGCACTTCCTGATGCACGATTGTCATCACGAGCTGGTCTATCAGAACCAAATTTTGCTGCACCTCTTGAACCTTTTAAAATCGATTTCACATCGCGTGACTCAAATGGTTTACCATCACGGCTGGCACCAGCATTCGATTTTGGTCTCGAACTTCCTTGCCATTTTTCATTATTTGTTTTCATTCAAACTTTTTTTATTTGTATTTGGGGTGCAAAGGTCGTAAAAATTCCTGAATAAACAGCACATTTTTAGACTTAAAGCAAGTTTATTCTCGAAAATTTCAATCCTATTTATAATTATCAAATATTTAATTGCAATCACTACTGTTTCAGAACATAAGAATTACCTTCGGAACCATATCTGTATAATTATAAATTATTCTTATGTTTCATACAAACGTTTGAATAAACAAAAAAGTTGAAGGTAGATTTGTTATTTTTAAATACTGACAATATATAATTCATTTTTAAAATACAGCTCACTCATAAAAAGAATGTATACATTTGTATCGTAATTTAATCTCAATTTTTTATACATTAAGAAATTAATCTGTTCAAATAATTCTAAGGTATTTAAACATTATTTTCTCATTAGAAATGGACATATAACTATTATAATAAGCAAATTAAACAACCTATTTATAAGACAAGAACACTTTCAATTCATCGACAAGAAAAAAAAATGACAACATATATTTCCATGTTACGAGGCATCAACGTTGGTGGCCATAAAAAGATTAAAATGGACATTTTGAAACAACTTTATGTTGAGTTGGGCTATACACACGTTCAAACCTATATTCAGAGTGGAAACGTTATTTTTCGGACTCAGGATACTGATACCTTAAACTTAGCGAAAAGTATTGCGAAGCAGATATTGGAGGTTACAGGTTTAGAGGTGCCTGTGTTAGTTTTAGAGCTTGATGAGATGAAGCGAATAGTTGAAAACAATCCATTTAATTTAGACTCAACAAATAATACAGCTTCGTTCCATATCACTTTTTTGTCAGCAATTCCTGATACAACAAGCGTTGAAAAGCTGAAATCAACAGACTATGGTGCGGATCATTTTGAATTGCTAGATAAAGCTATCTATGTATATTGTCCAACCGGATATGGCAATACAAAACTCACAAATACATTTTTTGAGAACAAACTAAAAGTAACTGCCACCAGCCGAAATTGGAAAACAGTGAATGAATTAGTCAGATTAGCAGGGCTTATTTTGTAGCATCGCTACATTATTATTACATTTGTCCTATCATAATTTATCGAAAGCAATTTGCACAACTGCTGAATATTTTCATTTCCAAACCATTCTCACATGCCACCTTTAGCCGAACGACTCCGCCCACAAACTCTTGACAATTATATTGGTCAAAAACATTTAGTAGGCGAGAATGCCATCTTGCGCAAAATGATTGAATCCGGACACATCTCCTCGTTCATTTTGTGGGGACCTCCGGGCGTAGGCAAAACTACCCTTGCTAAGATTATTGCCAATAAGCTTGATAGACCCTTTTATACACTTAGCGCAGTAACATCTGGCGTAAAAGATGTGCGAGAAGTAATTGAAAAAGCAAAAGCAAATCGTTTTTTTTCGCAGGCAAATCCGATCCTGTTTATTGATGAAATTCACCGTTTCAGCAAGTCACAACAAGACTCATTACTCGGCGCAGTGGAAAATGGTACTGTTACATTGATAGGTGCCACAACCGAAAACCCGTCATTTGAAGTCATCACTCCCCTCCTTTCGCGTTGTCAGGTATATGTATTAAAATCATTAGATAAAGAGGATTTACTGGAATTAGCGGAATACGCAATCAAAACGGATATTGAATTAAAAAACCGTCAGATTATTTTTGAAGAAACCGAATCCTTGATTCGTTACTCGGGTGGGGATGCACGTAAACTTCTGAATATTTTAGAGTTAGTGGCAAATTCAGAAACAACTGAAAAAGTAATATTCACGAACCAAATTGTAACAGAACGACTTCAACAAAACCCATCTGCTTACGATAAAGATGGTGAAATGCACTACGATATTATCTCTGCATTTATCAAATCAATTCGTGGCAGTGATCCCGATGCAGCTATCTATTGGTTAGCACGCATGATAGCCGGAGGTGAAGATCCTAAATTTATTGCCCGTCGTTTGGTTATTTCTGCGGCTGAAGATATTGGCTTAGCCAATCCTAATGCTCTGCTACTTGCCAATGCATGTTTTGATGCATTACAGAAAATCGGTTGGCCCGAGGGTCGGATTATATTAGCTGAAGCCACTGTTTATTTAGCAGCTTCGCCTAAAAGCAATTCGGCCTATCTGGCAATTGATGAAGCTCTGGCACTAGTAGAACGCACCGGTAATCTGCCGATTCCATTGCACTTACGTAATGCTCCTACAAAACTGATGAAAGAATTGAATTATGGCACGAACTATAAATACTCGCATGATTTTCCAAATCATTTCGTGGCACAACAATTTTTGCCCGATGAACTAACTAAAACGAGTATTTGGAAAGTTCAAAACAGTCCTGCCGAAAGCAAACTGGGTGAATGGCTAAGATCGCTATGGAAAGGTAGATATTAGTTCAAGGTTTTCTCTACGCCCCAATTCAAATATTTCAGAATTCTGATTTTTTCGTACAAAAAAAAGCATGATCTACAATTTATAGACCATGCTATCATAATAAAAAACAGATTAAACTTTTATTTGCTACTCATAGACACTTCAATTCTATTATTCTGTCCAAACAATTTCTTAGCAAATATCTTTAATGATTCAACTGATAGTTGATCAACGTATTGTTGATAATTCATATCAAAATCAGCCGTATATCTGTATTGATTGTTCAATATATCTAAGGTGTATTCGTTTTTCTTCAAATCATCGGCGTGCTGTTTTGTGGTAAATTCTTTTACTTTCTGAACATTTTCAGCACTTGGACCATTTTTTTGGATATCGCTGATTACCGAATTAATACCATTTACCAATTCAATTCTGCGATTTGGGTCTGTATCAAACATTAGCTGAACATCAAAATTATCTTCCGGTGTTTTTCCCAGTTCTGCAGCTACTCTTACACCATAAGTTCCTCCAAGTTTTTCACGGATTTTATCGGTAAGCACAATGTCTAGAATTTGTTTCAAAGCATCTAATTGTATTTTATTCTGAAGAGTATAATTCAATTTTCCAGAATAAATCAAACATGTAGTGGCTTTTGGCGTTTCCAGCTGACGAACAAAATTATTATTGAAAGTTCCTTTTCTTGCCGGCATAACTTTAGCATTAAATGTGCTTTTCCCTGATACAGAAGGTAGAGATGCTATGTATTGTTCTACCAAAGCTTTCAATTCATCAGACTTCACATTGCCAACAATTGTAAATACAAAGTTGCCCGCATTTGCAAAACGTTGTTTATATAATTTGAGCATAGTATCATAATCAGCTGACTCCAAATTTTTAACACTAACAAAGCGACCACGCGGATTATTCTGATACATTGAACTCATAATGGAATCGGAAAATGCTACCATCGGATTGCTACCTAAATTAGTCAAAATCCCTTTTGTTCTAGTTGCAAGTGAAGTATAAGCAGCTTGGTCTTTACGAACATCGGTGAAATTCAGATAGAGTAATTGCATGGCTGTTTCCAGATCTTTGATATTAGATTTTCCTGATATTTCTTCATTATAAGTATCAACACTAAAATCCATGCTCACATTTTTACCTGACAATACTTTCTTTAAATCTGTTTTACTGAACTTACCCAAACCTCCTGCAGATAGGGCAGATTCACCTAACATTGATTCCATCATTTTTCCAAGCACCATTATTTCAGAAATATATTTATTGTCGATAACTGACGTTCCACCAGATGCAAAACCGGATATCAAAATTTCGTCATCCTTGAAGGTAGTTGGTTTTATCACCACTTTTGCACCATTTGAAAGTTTCCAAACATAAGCTCCGTGATTTTGTTCTTCTTTTACTATTTTCCCTTTGACAGGTAGAGTTGACATCAATGGCTCTTTAATGGCATTATCCACAAAGGCGGTCAGTTTTTCGCTATCAACTTTTTTTATCAATACTTTAATATCAGCTTCAGGAGAGTATTTTTCTTTTTCGCTTCCCATTATAGCCACAACACGATTTTTATCGGTTATCATTCCTTTGGCCAATTGATTAATCGCTGCCAACGGAATGTAATTTACCACTTGTTGTATTGTATTGTATTTATCTGCAATACTTGGAATAGGTTCATTATCAAGAAAATTATTTTTGTATTGATCTATGAAATAGCCATTGCGTTGCTTATCGCGTTCCTTATACAATTGTTCCAGTTTGCTAATATAATCAGCTTTTGTACGCTCATATTCTCCTTCAGTAAAACCAAATTCTTTTACGCGATTTGCTTCACGAATGATAGTTTCTATAGCAGTGTTGGATGCATTCGGATTACCTACAACAACTAGTTGCAAAGCATCCTTGGTTTTTGACACTAAGAAAGAACCACTACTAACCTGAGCAAAAGCAAAAGGAGGATTTTCTTTTTGAATCAGTTCCTTCAAACGGTTAGACAGCATTTGTTCAATCATACTGTTCATAAAATCGTAAACCAGATAATCCATATTCTTCTTTTTATCAGCAGGTACAATGTCACGTTTAAAAAACACCAAAACATTCGTGTTCGGATTTTCTTTATCAACTGCAATAGATACAATAGGTTCATCGCTGTTAGGAACCTGCGAATAAACGCGTTCGGCTGGGTTAACTGGTTTTTTGATATCGGCAAACAAATCTTTTATTTGTTGCTCAGTTTTATCCACATCCACATCTCCAACGATTATGATTCCTTGTAAATCAGGACGATACCATTTATGATAATAATCTCTTAATGCAATTGGTTGAAAATTATCTACCACTTCCATCTTACCAATAGGTATACGATCGGCATATTTACTTCCTTTATAAATTTCAGGTAACAGAATACCTAACATACGCATAGACATATCTTGGCGCGTTCGCCATTCTTCGTGAATAACTTTCCGCTCTTTTTCAATGTCTTGATCACGAAGCAGTAAAAAACTTGACCAATCGTGTAAAATCAAAAGGCAAGAGTCTAAAGCAGCTTTTCTAGTAGTTGGCACTGCATTTATATTATAAATAGTATAATCAAAACTGGTTCCGGCATTCAGGTTCTCTCCGAATTTCACACCAATTGTTTCCAGATAGGGAACAATTCCTTTTCCTGTCTTGTCATTCGGAAAATTTTTTGTACCATTAAAAGCCATGTGTTCCAGAAAGTGTGCTAAACCACGTTGAGTATCTTCTTCCAAAACAGAACCTACTTTCTGAACTATATAAAAGTTAGCCTGATGTTCTGGTAAATTATTTTTACGGATATAATAAGTTAATCCATTGTCCAATTTTCCGATTCTCACATCTTTGTCGATCGGAATGGGGGGCATTTGCTGCTGTTGCGCTTGCAAACTACTGCTGGCAACAATAATTGTTGCGAAGAATAAATAAACACTTTTCATTTTTTGTTATTATTGGTTATTAATTAGAAAATATATCTATATACTTTTAATCATGGATTATCAATCTCACCTTCAACCCATTCTAAAATATCTCCCGGCTGACAATCAAGCTCCTGACAGATAGTTTCAAGTGTCGAAAAACGGATAGCTTTCGCTTTCCCAGTTTTTAAAATGGAAAGATTAGCAGGCGTAATACCTACTCGCTCCGAAAGTTCATTGAGTGAAATCTTCCGACGAGCCATCATCACATCTAAATTTACTATTATTGGCATCGTTTAAATTTTCAAATTATTAGTTCCTGTTCTTCTTTAAACTGTCGTCCCATTTTAAAAATAAAGGAAAAAAACACAAAAACCATCCCGATAAGACACAACATAAACGCAGATGAAACTGTAAGAGTTATAATTGAAAAAATCTTGATTAGCCCATAAGAAATAAGACCAATCCAAATAATAATACCTCCCAATATCATCATCAATTTTTCATTCTCTACTATAAAAATTCTTCCTTTTTTTGCACGTGAAGTCAACGTAAAAAATAAAATACAACAAATAATAATACCCCAGGCTTCAATACCATGTACCAAAACCTGCCATAATAATTTATCCGTATCATCTTTACCCAATTTATAGCATAAATTGAAAATACCTAAGAATTCTGTGACACCGTAGAAGGCTGTAAAGACAGTAAAAATATTGCAAAATTGTACTAATGAATTTGTTTTCATGGTTTGTAATTAAATGGTTAGATCTTGTTCTTCTTTCATAATCATCACTCGTTTCATTACTATCACTGCTATAAATAATAAGATGGATATGAGCAAAAAATTATGCCCTAAATCTGGTATGACAATATTATAATTTGCCAATTCAATCGTAGATTTATCTATAAAATAATTAGTCAGGGTATATACTAATCTTACAGCATAAAGCACTAGATACAGGGCACTTAAAACTTGTATTCGTTTAATGTTTTTCAGAGTAAATATTTGATCTTTGTAAAATGAAATAATAAGCTTATAAAATAGGATGGGGATAATAAAAAAAGGTAAACTCCCCAAGAATACAATAATATTCAGTAAAATATTTAAAAATAAATTTGGTTTATCTGATTTGTCATTAACATACATTTTTGTATAACTTACTGGAATCATTTTACCGGTTTTAATATTAACAATAGAGTCTGAGTATAAAATATCTATATTTCTTGGGGTTAATTGAATACGTTGTAACACCCTTGATCCTTTTGCAGAATTTACGACACCATCAGATTCCATTTTATTTTGCTCCTTAACATTTCTTATTCCACCTTCATAGCCAGCTTCAAAATAAGGAAAAATCGTGATCAGATATATTATACCTGCCATTATGGATAAAATAGTTACCGTTGTTTTCTTATTATTGTTTTTCATGTATTACAGATTAAATAGTTAAATCTTGCTCTTCTTGAATTTTTGAACCTTTTGATACAATCTCGGCAAATAATAATACCACTATTCCTAGTAATATCCATACTATATCAGTTGGTTCTCTTTGAATTGTATAATTAGAAAAAGTAAACAATGAGATATTTACCAGATAAGATATATAATTGAAAATAAAATATACTACATAAAACAATAATAATAGTATACCTATCTTTTGTATATATCTTATATTCTTCTTATCAAAGACCACTTCAAAATACAAAGTTGACATTAGTTTAAAAAAAAGAACTGGAATGTATATGCCTATAAAAAAGATTACTAAAGCCAATAGTGATTCTATTAATTCGTAAATAAAAAGAGATTTTCCTTGAATAGGAACAATAGTAGCTTTTAGTTGTGCCTTGTCATACCTAATATTTACTTTATCACCAGTTTTAATATTTGTTATTGAATCTGGAAAACTTGCAAATCCCTGTTTTGCTTTCATATCCACAAAATAAAATTCTTTCTTTGGAGTATCCTTAAAGCCTTCTTTGAAGCCAAGTTTGAAATCATCCCAACCATCAATGATTGAACTTAAAAGTAATAAACAATATGCCAATATTGCTAAAATGGACAACAATGTCAATTTTGTCTTTGCCGTATTTACCTTCATAATAACTTTATTAATTGCAACAAAGATAATAACATTATTCTAAATAACAATATATTTTTATCGTTTATCAATAATTTTATGAAAATAAATATATATTCATAAAATATAAAAAACACAATCTAGTTATAGAAACAAATTTTATAATTAAAAACATTGAATATGAACTCATTTTCAACCATATTCTATTATGACAAACTAAATATACAACTATAATATTCAACATTATAGCAGTATCTGCCTTCAGACCATCTGTTCTTGGAAGTAACAAGAACGTGGATAGACAGAAGTACATAACAAACAAACCCTCTACAGCACAATGCCTTAGAGGGTTTTCGTTTATATAAAATAAATATGGCTGTATTCTTCATTTCCTAATTTTTCATTTTCCATTCCTCACATTCAGGCACAAAAAAAGCCCCAACTACTTTTCAGTAATCGGGGCTTTCAAAAAACGGCGGCTAATCTACTCTCCCACTTTGCAGCAGTACCATCGACGTGGACAGGCTTAACTTCTCTGTTCGGAATGGGAAGAGGTGGAACCCTGTCGCTATAACCACCTAAGTTCAGTTGACAGTTCATAATTGACAGTTGACAATTTTAAACTCTCTTATAGGTTTAATAAGACAATCGGAAAAAGAGAGAAAAACATTTCGTTTCAGCATTACAATACCATAAGGTACAAAAAAAGCTATCGGGCAATTAGTATCACTCGGCTCTACATTTCTGTTATACACCTATGACCTATCAACGTAGTAGTCTTCTACGACCCTCAATGGAAATCTAATCTTGAAGATGGCTTCGTGCTTAGATGCTTTCAGCACTTATCCTAACCGAACGTAGCTACTGGGCAGTGCTCCTGGCGGAACAACCCATAGACCAGAGGTTCGTCCAACACGGTCCTCTCGTACTAGTGTCAGACCTTCGCAAATTTCCTGCGCCCACAACAGATAGGGACCGAACTGTCTCACGACGTTCTGAACCCAGCTCGCGTGCCACTTTAATGGGCGAACAGCCCAACCCTTGGGACCTTCTCCAGCCCCAGGATGTGACGAGCCGACATCGAGGTGCCAAACCATTCCGTCGATATGAGCTCTTGGGAATGATCAGCCTGTTATCCCCGGAGTACCTTTTATCCTTTGAGCGATGGCCCTTCCATACGGAACCACCGGATCACTATGCCCTAGTTTCCTACCTGATCGACTTGTCGGTCTCTCAGTCAAGCGCGCTTATACCATTATACTCTGCGCATGGTTACCAATCATGCTGAGCGCACCTTTGGAAGCCTCCGTTACACTTTTGGAGGCGACCACCCCAGTCAAACTACCCACCAAACATTGTCTTCCCGTAAGGGAATTAGAACTCAAATAATTGAAGGGCCGTATTTCAAGGATGACTCCACAAACACTAGCGTGCCCGCTTCATAGTCTCCGGCCTATCCTACACATCAATTACCCAAATTCAGTGTTAAGTTGCAGTAAAGGTTCACGGGGTCTTTCCGTCCCGTTGCGGGTAATCGGCATCTTCACCGATACTACAATTTCACCGAGCTCACAGCTGAGACAGTGCCCAGATCGTTACACCATTCGTGCAGGTCGGAACTTACCCGACAAGGAATTTCGCTACCTTAGGACCGTTATAGTTACGGCCGCCGTTTACTGGGGCTTCAATTCAATGCGTCTCTTGCGATAACATCTCCTCTTAACCTTCCAGCACCGGGCAGGTGTCAGGCCATATACTTCATCTTTCGATTTTGCATAGCCCTATGTTTTTGTTAAACAGTCGCCTGGGCCATTTCACTGCGGCTTCTCATTCAACATGAGGAAGCGCCCCTTCTCCCGAAGTTACGGGGCTATTTTGCCTAGTTCCTTAGCTGTGAATCACTCGAGCGCCTTAGTACGCTATACTTGACCACGTGTGTCCGTTTGTGGTACGAGTACTATATAGATTAACGTTTAGCGGATTTTCTTGGGAGTCTGATTACATCCATATCCGATTGCACAAGTGCGCTCGGTACTATCAGGTTCGACTCAAAGCGCGGATTTGCCTACGCCTCTCAATATCTACACCCTTTAACCACCTATTCCGTCAGGTGGCAGGACTTTCACTTCTCCGTCCCCACTTCACTCTATATAGTAGTACTGGAATATTAACCAGTTCTTCCATCGGCTTCGCCTATCGGCTATACCTTAGGCCCCGACTAACCCTGATCCGATTAGCGTTGATCAGGAAACCTTAGTCTTCCGGCGGGGGAGTTTCTCGCTCCCCTTATCGTTACTTATTCCTACATTTGCTTTTCCATCCGCTCCAGAGTAAGTTGTCCTTACGCCTTCTACGCTGAATGGAATGCTCCCCTACCAATTACACAATGTGTAATTCCATAGCTTCGGTAATATACTTATGCCCGATTATTATCCACGCCAAACCGCTCGACTAGTGAGCTGTTACGCACTCTTTAAATGAATGGCTGCTTCCAAGCCAACATCCTAGCTGTCGCTGCAGTTCGACTTCGTTAATTCAACTTAGTATATATTTGGGGACCTTAGCTGATGGTCTGGATTCTTTTCCTCTCGGACATGGACCTTAGCACCCATGCCCTCACTCCTGTGAAACATTTATAAGCATTCGGAGTTTATCAGGACTTGATAGGCGGTGAAGCCCTCGCATCCAATCAGTCGCTCTACCTCTTATAAACTATCACAAGGCTGCACCTAAATGCATTTCGGGGAGTACGAGCTATCTCCAAGTTTGATTAGCCTTTCACCCCTACCCTCAAGTCATCCGAAAACTTTTCAACGTTTACCGGTTCGGTCCTCCATTTCGTGTTACCGAAACTTCAACCTGCTCAAGGGTAGATCACTTGGTTTCGCGTCTACTCCCACTGACTATGGCGCCCTGTTAAGACTCGCTTTCGCTTCGGCTGCGTACCTGAAGTACTTAACCTTGCCAGTGAAAGTAACTCGTAGGATCATTATGCAAAAGGCACGCTGTCACGGAATTGCTCCGCTCCAACCGCTTGTAAGCGAACGGTTTCAGGATCTATTTCACTCTTCTATTCGAAGTACTTTTCACCTTTCCTTCACAGTACTGGTTCACTATCGGTCTCTGGGGAGTATTTAGCCTTACCGGATGGTCCCGGCGAATTCAAACAGGATTTCTCGTGTCCCGCTCTACTCAGGATACTGCTATCAAATTATAACTATACTTGTACGGGATTATCACCCTCTATGATTGATCTTTCCAAATCATTCCAATTCGTTTATAATTCAAATACCGCAGTCCTATAACCCCAACTATGCATTACTACATAATTGGTTTGGGCTTCTCCGCGTTCGCTCGCCACTACTTGCGGAATCACTTTTGTTTTCTTCTCCTAAGGGTACTTAGATGTTTCAGTTCCCCTCGTTTGCTTTCCACATTCGTGGAATAACATAGCTTCACTATGCTGGGTTGCCCCATTCGGAAATCTTCGGATCAAAGGTTATTTGCACCTACCCGAAGCTTGTCGCAGCTTATCACGTCCTTCATCGCCTCCCAGAGCCTAGGCATCCACCGTTCGCTCTTATTTTGCTTTCTTTATTCTTTTTTGCTCGTTTACGTTATTGATAAATCAATTACGCAAATCCACAATGCTTACTCTATCGTATAGCATTGCTTTTACTACTTTACTTTTCTCTCTTTCCAATATGTCAAAGATCTCTACTTAATGCTTACCTTAATATTCAGAATTCATATCTTGAATAATTAGTTTATGTCTCACGACACAGCATTTAAATGTGTTGATTTACAGCGTTTCAAGGCTATCAAATCTTATGTACTTTATTTATTCTTCAAAAAAAAACAACCCGCTGGTCGATTTTTGGTGGAGAATATCGGGCTCGAACCGATGACCCCCTGCGTGCAAGGCAGGTGCTCTAAGCCAACTGAGCTAATCCCCCGGTATTTAGTTCATAATTGACAGTTGATAATTGACAATTATGTTCTTGTTTTTTGACTCGGGTAGTTATTGACTCTTTAACTGTCAATTGTCAACTTTCCATTGTCAACTTCTTTTTGTAGTCCCAGGCAGAGTTGAACTGCCGACCTCTACATTATCAGTGTAGCGCTCTAACCAACTGAGCTATAGGACTGAATTTCAGTTATCAGTCGTCAGTCATCAGTTATCAGTTTCGCACTTTACTGCTTCGTAACTGTTCACTGCTAACGGTTTACTGTTAACTGTTAACTGGTTACTGTATTTTATATCATAAACAACATAATGTAGTACTCGGAACTTTAATTCCTTTACATACCACTTTTCTAAATAAATCGTACAATTCATTGCTGAATCATACAAGGATAACATCGCTCCAGAAAGGAGGTGTTCCAGCCGCACCTTCCGGTACGGCTACCTTGTTACGACTTAGCCCTAGTTACCAATTTTACCCTAGGACGCTCCTTGCGGTTACGTACTTCAGGTCCCCTCGGCTTCCATGGCTTGACGGGCGGTGTGTACAAGGCCCGGGAACGTATTCACCGCGCCATGGCTGATGCGCGATTACTAGCGAATCCAGCTTCACGAAGTCGAGTTGCAGACTTCGATCCGAACTGAGAGAGGCTTTAAGAGATTAGCATCTTGTCACCAAGTAGCAACCCTCTGTACCCCCCATTGTAACACGTGTGTCGCCCCGGACGTAAGGGCCGTGCTGATTTGACGTCATCCCCACCTTCCTCACACCTTACGGTGGCAGTCTCACTAGAGTCCTCAGCTTAACCTGTTAGTAACTAATGATAGGGGTTGCGCTCGTTATGGCACTTAAGCCGACACCTCACGGCACGAGCTGACGACAACCATGCAGCACCTACACATCTGCTATTGCTAGAAGACAAGTTTCCTCGTCGGTCAGATGCATTTCAAGCCCGGGTAAGGTTCCTCGCGTATCATCGAATTAAACCACATGTTCCTCCGCTTGTGCGGGCCCCCGTCAATTCCTTTGAGTTTCATTCTTGCGAACGTACTCCCCAGGTGGAATACTTAACGCTTTCGCTTTGCCACATACAGTATATCGCATACAGCTAGTATTCATCGTTTACTGCGTGGACTACCAGGGTATCTAATCCTGTTTGATCCCCACGCTTTCGTGCCTCAGCGTCAGTTGTATCCCAGTAAGCTGCCTTCGCAATTGGTGTTCTGTGTTATATCTAAGCATTTCACCGCTACACAACACATTCCGCCTACCTCATTTACACTCAAGACCAACAGTTTCAATGGCAATTTTACAGTTGAGCTGCAAACTTTCACCACTGACTAATTGGTCCGCCTACGCACCCTTTAAACCCAATAAATCCGGATAACGCTCGGATCCTCCGTATTACCGCGGCTGCTGGCACGGAGTTAGCCGATCCTTATTCGTAAAGTACATACAATAGCCTACACGTAAGCTTTTTTATTCCCTTACAAAAGAAGTTTACAATCCATAGGACATTCTTCCTTCACGCGACTTGGCTGGTTCAGGCTCTCGCCCATTGACCAATATTCCTCACTGCTGCCTCCCGTAGGAGTCTGGTCCGTGTCTCAGTACCAGTGTGGGGGACCTTCCTCTCAGAACCCCTAAACATCGTTGACTTGGTGAGCCGTTACCTCACCAACTATCTAATGTTACGCATGCCCATCTGTAAGCTATAAATATTTAACCGATCAACCATGCAGTTAATCGGTATTATGCGGTGTTAGTCCGAATTTCTCCGGGTTATTCCCCTCTTACAGGTAGGTTGCATACGTGTTACTCACCCGTGCGCCGGTCGCCACCAGTTGTATTGCTACTCCCGTGCTGCCCCTCGACTTGCATGTGTTAGGCCTGTCGCTAGCGTTCATCCTGAGCCAGGATCAAACTCTTCGTTGTATCTTTTTTTAATTTGCTCGGATGCTATCTCTTTTTTGATTTATCAGAAAATTGACGTGGTATAAAAAAAATTTCCCTTCCTTATACTACATTATTTGTTGTTCATGTATTCTCAAAGATCGATGCTTAACTTGTCTACTATCGCAGTAAACGTTATCGTCAAGACTTATTGTGTTATTATAAAACAGCTCCCTGTTTTGTAACTTGATTTGCGTCGTGTCCTGTGTTTTCAGACTGGGACGGACTGCAAAGGTAATTCAAATTTCCAAACTGCCAAAACTTTTCAAAAAAAATAATGCTTTATTTTCAAGCTTCTCTTTTTTCTTATTTGCTTCCTTCAAGGGCTGAACATATTCAGGTTTGAATCGGCATTTATCAGTTTTGATTTGTGGTTAGCTTCTCTCTCAAAGCGGGTGCAAAAGTAGGGCTTTTTATTTTACCAACCAAATGTTTTTGAAAAAAAGTTTGATTGTTTTTTTGAAGCTCGTTTTGTATGTTGTACTGTGCTTCTCTCTTAAAGCGGGTGCAAAAGTAGTCGCTTTTACCATACGAACCAAACTTATTCTGCTCTTTTTTCTGCTATAAAACATAAAATCCGGCTAAAGCCCTGGAAAGGAAACCTTTTCAGGCAAAATTATTTTTCTTCTTTTTCTCACACTACGTAGTCTAAACACCATAATGCCCATTCTCAAAGGGATTTTTAAGAGTTTTCAGTACTCCCGGACGGAAAATATGTTCAAAAAAACCGGATTTGATAGGAATATTTTATCACAAACGGGAGAAAGAAACCAAAAAGGGAACACGAAAAGTGCAATTGTGGACGATTGGAAATGAAAATTAGTTGAATATAAATAACGGAGTAAGCATTTTTAATGCAAAAAAGATCTAAACGGAATACTTATCAAATAGAAAATAGCAACTATCCACATTCTAATAAGAACGAAAAAAAAAAACAAATAAACAGATAAAAGTGCGTTGAATATCTATAAAAGTCGAGAATGAATAGTAGTATAATATGTATTCAGGTTCAAAATGAATCGAACCCGGAATTATTATTTTGCAATATTGTCAATCATTCCTTTAAAAATGGCGCCATGAAAGGGCAACACTGCATACCAATACAGCCTTCCCATTACACCCAAAGGTCTGAATGTAGCTGTTTGGGTAAGATTATTATTATCATCAATCTTGAATTCCAGCCATGCTTCGCCGGGTAATTTCATTTCGGCATATAACAATAATCTCTTTTCCGCCTTATTGGCAACCAACACGCGCCAAAAGTCCAATGCATCGCCGGTAGAAATATCTACATCGCTTCTGCGCCCACGCCTCATACCCACTCCACCTACCAGTTGATCCATAAACCCGCGAAGTTCCCACAACCAATTACCATAATACCATCCTGTTTTTCCACCAATAGACCAAATCTTTGCAACCGCAGCATCCGGGTTCTCTATTTTTCGTTTACGTACATCTTTAAAGCAGCCATTTACGGGTACCTCTATATAATGTGTAATTCCTTGTTTGAGAATATTGCTTGTTTGTGCATCTTTCCAACTGGAGAGAACCTGATGTTGCTCAATTTTATCAAAAGCCAGTTGAATAGACGTGTTGTAATCTATTAAATGAATATTAAGCAACGAAACCAAGTTGTTTGGGCGGCAGATAACTTCTATTTTCATGCTGTTCACCAAATTCTTTGCCAATGCATAGGATGTAGCCGTTACGAAATACAGCCAATAGGATGAAATTTTAGGCGTCATTACGGGCACTACATATATATGTCTGTTGAGTCCTCGTATGGCTGCAAAGTTCAATAACATTTCTTTATAGGTAAGAATGTCCGGCCCACCGATATCATAGCTATTGTTATAGGTTTCCTTTTGGGCAATGACTCCGGTCATAAATTCTACCACATTACGAATGGCAATGGGCTGACACCGTGTCTGCAACCACCTGGGCGTAACCATAACGGGTAGTTTTTCCACCAAATCGCGAATAATCTCAAAGGATGCGCTCCCCGACCCAACGATAATGCCCGCCCGAAGGGTGGTCAGTGCATAGCTACTGCCTGAAAGAATTGCTTCCACATTTTTGCGCGACAAGAGGTGTTTCGACAAGTTAGTGTCATTGACAATACCACTCAGATAAATGACTTGCTGTACTTTTGTTTGCTGCATGCGTTGCTTGAAGTTGGTGGCGCAGATTTGTTCCATGTTTTCGAAATCCCCCGTTTGGGTAGACATGGAATGAATAAGGTAATAAGCTATATCAATATCCGAAGGAATCTGTTGTAGGCTGTCTTGTTTCAGAAAATCGACTTCTATAACAGTTATAGTATTGGTTGGATAGTTGATTACAAAACGACTTTTATCTCTTACACAACAAACAACCTCATGCCCATTGTCCAACAACACGGGTAATAATCGTTGAGCAATATAGCCAGTAACACCGGTAAGAAGGATTTTCATAGATTTATTGTCATTAAAAACAAAATTAGAACGTTAACCGCCTCCATTATGTTTACAAAACAGAAAAAACTATTATCAACAAGTTTCAATACTTGCTGATAATAGTCTAATTTCAGAATAAGGATATTACGCGTAGCGCTGAATATTCTAAATTCAAATGTCCCTATAAACGAAGGTTTAAATTGTTTTTCTTTCTATTTCTCGAAGGTTTTGGAGTTTCTTCTTTGCAAGGAATCCATAGATGTCTTCGAAATGTTCGATTACTTTCTGGTTCCCGAATTCATATACTTTCGTAACCAATTTATCCAAAAAGTCACGATCGTGCGACACAACGATAAGTGTGCCATCAAAATCAATCAGCGCTTGTTTCAGAATATCTTTAGTTTTCAGGTCGAGGTGGTTGGTAGGCTCATCCAAGATTAATAGATTAACCGGCTCCAATAACAATTTTATCATAGCCAGTCGTTGACGTTCACCTCCCGAAAGAACTTTTACCTTTTTCAAGGAACTATCGCCCCCAAACATAAATGCACCAAGCAGGTCTTTTATTCTGGAACGGATATCACCGACAGCTACATCGTCGATGGTTTGAAACACCGACAAATCCTCGTTTAGCAAAGACGCTTGGTTTTGCGCAAAATAGCCAATCTTCACATTATGCCCGAGTGCCAGTTTACCTTCGTGTTCAATCTCGTTCATGATACACTTTAGCAGCGTAGATTTACCCTCGCCGTTTTTCCCCACAAAAGCTATCTTCTCACCGCGTTCAATCATAAAATTGGCATTGCCAAAAATACGCTTGTCTCCATAACTCTTTCCTATGTTTTCGGCTGTTACCGGATAATTGCCCGAACGTGGCGAAGGCGGAAACCTTAGTCGTAGTGCCGAGGAGTCTTCTTCATCCACAGCAATCAAGTCCAGTTTTGCAAGCATTTTTACCCGCGACTGTACCTGATTTGTTTTGGAATAGGTATTTTTAAACCGATCGATAAACTCCGTGGTATCAGCAATCATTCGCTGTTGTCCTTCGTATTGTCTTTGTTGTTGCTCGCGACGCTCTTTGCGCAATTCCAAATAATGAGAATATTTGGCTTTGTAATCGTAGATGCGTCCCATCGTTAGTTCAATGGTACGGGTGGTAATATTGTCAACAAAAACACGGTCGTGCGAAATCACTACTACCGCTTTGGCCGAGCTGATAAGAAAATCCTCCAACCATTGTATAGATTCAATGTCCAGGTGATTGGTCGGCTCATCAAGCAGAATCACATCCGGGTTGCGAAGCAGAATCTTGGCCAACTCAATACGCATACGCCATCCTCCGCTGAATTCTGATGTTTGACGACCAAAGTCATCGCGTGTAAAGCCCAGACCCAATAATATCTTTTCAATATCGGCATCATAGTTTGTTTCTTCGATGCTGTAAAACTGTTCACTCAGGGCTGACACCCGCTCAATCAACTCCATGTAACTGTCCGTATCATAATCGGTACGTATGGTCAGCTCTTCGTTCATCGCTTCTATCTCCTGCCCCATTTCGGTAATTGCCGAGAAAGCCTGAGATGCTTCTTCGAAAACGGTGCGATTGTCTTCTACCAATAAATGTTGGGGCAGATAAGCCACCACCGTATTCGGAGGATAGAAAACAGTTCCGCGAGAAGGTCCGCGTACACCGGCCATAATTTTCAACAAAGTTGATTTGCCGGCACCGTTTTTTCCCATTAGGGCAATGCGGTCGGTATCATTTATCACAAATGAAATGTCCGAGAAAAGTGTGTGTCCGCCAAATTCGACGGTAAGAGCATCTACTGATAACATGTATATAGTTTAGAATTCATAGCGTGCAATTCATTTTGCACACTACGAAAGGGAATAAATAAAGTCGCATTATTTGAAAGTACATTTTACAATGCACTCATTAAAAGTCTTTCAAAACAAATGATGTCTCTTTGGGGATAACCATCGGTTGGTGAAGCTATACTAGCTGAAAGGGGGATACTGGTCGAAAAAGAATGTGTTGCCTATATTCGACGGGGGTGTGTGTTTTTTGATAGTAGTTGTAAATTGTGCATTATGCATTCCTTTACCATTGAGGGTGCAAAGGTACATAAAAGAAACGTAGCATTGGCTTGCTTGCTAATTCGGGAGAGAAAGTGCGGAATTCACAGGGAGAACGGATTTCCAAATCCGTTTCTTTTGTTCTGTTACACGTATATATAATGATAGCAACAGTGGCAGTTATTCAACCTTTATCAGCTTACTTTAAAACGGATTTGGAAATCCGTTCTCCCGCTCTTTGTCTGAACATGATTATAGCAGATGAAAGGATGTAGCAAAAACTTGGACTGATGATTTGTCTACCGGATTACAAATCCCAACAACCAGTCCGCACTCTTGTGTGAACAAGCAAAATAGATATATCCGGAGGGACAGGGCAAAAAAGTCAAGACTACGCCCGCCTCACTCGAAAAACTTACGTTCAGTTGGCTGAAACCGTCCAAACTCGCTCCTTCGTCGCTCAAACAGGACAGTTTCAAGCGCCAACTTCACTTGTTTTTCGGCTCACCGGACGAGGTCAGCCGCTACCAAACTGTGTAGAGGTTAATACCTCTTGTATTTCTATTGAAAACATATATAAAATTCACTACGGGTTGGTTTATGTAGTAGCCAGTAAAAACTCCTCTCCGCTTGCCGGACTTAGTTGATCTGTTCGGTCGGCGAAATAACGTTTTACCATATCGGCTTTTGATACGACTTCGGCATTTTCAAAACCGGCTTCTTTGGCCAGTTCAAGTATGGTTTCGGGACTAAAGAAACTTATAAAAGGATTTCCGGAACTCTGAGCACCTTTCATAGATATCTGCAATAACTGTTGATCTGCTTCCTCTACAAGTTCCAACGGCAATAGAAATGTCAAAGCAAGAATTGAACCTGCTGCAAGACTCTTTACCTGACGAAGCAGAGCCAGATTGGCATCCCGCGTGAGATACATACTTACTCCGGCACAAGCTACAACAGCCGGTTTGCTCCTGTCAAAGCCTGAACGTACAAGTTTTTCCCACCAGGAAGAATCCGTTTCAAAATTCACCGGAACAAAATGCAGTCCTTCAGGAATACCGTACCCTAGTTCTATCAATCGTTGTTGCTTCCAGGTTTGAGTATCGGGCCGATCAATTTCAAAGACTTGCAGATGAGCAGCTATATCCGGCCGACGTTGAGCAAAAGTGTCCAGGCCTGCTCCGAGAATAACATACTGAGTGATTCCTTTTTTGCTCTGCTCTATCACTAAATCGTCAACAAAACGGGCACGCGTAGCAATGGATACCCTCACGCGTCTTGTAAAATTCGCATCCATATCCGGGCGTTGCTGCCAACCTTCGTTGGGAGCTATAAGCTGAAGCCCTATTTCATCTTCTATAATATGTGGCTGTGGATCGACCTGCACATGTAAAGCTCTCCATAAAGCTGTTCGCACGGCAGTGTTATCCGGTTCTATCACTTTTTTATCTTGTTCCATATTCTATTGTTTCGAATGCTACATTATTTTATATATGTACTATCAACAACGAAGAAAAGAGCCAATTTGTTTGGGGAGAACGGATTTCCAAATCCGTTTCTTACATTCTGTTACACGTAATAGGTTATGAAAGCGCCGATAGCAATTATTCAACGTTTTATCTGCTTATTTTAAACGGATTTGGAAATCCGTTCTCCCGCTCTTTGTCTGAACCACGATTATAGCAGATAAAAGGATTTAGTAGAAACTCGAACAATTATTTTTGTTTAACTGATTAAAATTAGCTACGCTGACCGTTGGTTCCCAAGAATACAAAAAGTTGGGATTGCAAATCCCAACAACGAACCCGCACTCTTGTGCAAGCAAATAATAGTTATATATATCCGCGAGTACAAGGGATTTCGCCAAACTTAATGCTAACAACCTACGCTGAACTGGGGCAAGGGCTAATTCATCTGTCATATTTTTTAATGAAATTTATAATATAATCACGCATATATTTAGGCTCTAGACTAAATGATTTATCATCAATCCGATATGAAGTAACCTCATCTATTGAATAATTCTTCGTTTTATCAATATTCATATATGTGCCAATTAATCTAAAATATAGTACTGAATAAAGACTATCATTTCTTATTCCTACAAGTAATGGTTCTTCAGAATCTTTAAACATTTTATTTTCTTTTCCCATAAAAGATTCAGAACCAATAAACCAGTATTTATTTGTTTTATCTTGTCCAATGATATAAAATCTAATATTAAACCCAGTACTTCCCGCATCACTACTTGCAATTGAAAATTCATAATAAGAATTTTCTCCCCTTTTTGAATGAAATTTTATTGAATTGCAATATAATATTGGGTCATTACTCATTTTTGATGAATTGTTAAGAACTTTAACCAACCTGTTTGTTGAATCTAATTTGTAACCATACTTTCCTAAAACATCAGAAACAGTAGTGATTACTTCAATGTTACTTTTATCAAACTTAGATTTAACTTCTAATAATGAAGAATCATATCTTTCTTTTAGAATTCCATCTCTTAATTCTTGCCTTTCATTGAATTTTATATCTTTTAGATTTGATTTATGCTCATTCCAAAAGTACTGTACTATTAGGATTATAAGGATTAAAACGTTTATAGAAATCAACCACCATCCTCTACTTTGAATTTTATTAAACCATTTATATCGGTTGTCAATTAATCCTTTAGTAGAAAGAAAAGTTGAGATAGATAAAAGAATCGATAAAAGGATTATTAATATTATATCATAATTCATAGTTAATCAATTTTGTATGATGAATTTATGGTTCAACTAACGACCGTGGCTATGATCATAAGCGGGTTGCAAGCGTATTCCTTATTTTAGTTAGTTATATCTAGTCAACTTGAAACATTTTACATTTAGATGTATGCATCGGTTGTTTTTCCTCCACAAACATACAAATAATAATTAACTGAATATCCTTTTCTCCTCATTATTTTTTAGAGAATGAAAAAAGCAAAGCTCCGCATGTGCACAGCCTTGCTTGATGTAGTCGGGACACTACGCAGAACCTACGCGCTACACGCAACAAGCGTAGCGATAATTTGAGAATCTATGCAATCCTTTAATCAGGCATTCCTTAACGTTGGCGCAAACTGCTTACTTTGGACGTAAACCAGCTGCAATTCTGCAGCTGGCTCTCGCTTACAAATTTTCATTGCTGCAATTTTGCAGGAACCTCTCGCTCGTAAATTTAACTACTCGTAATTCTGCAGCAGGCTCTCGCTTGCAAATTTAACTACTCGCAGTTTTGCAGGAGCTTCTCGCTTGCGAATTTAACTACTCGTGATTTCGCAGCAACTTCTCGCTCGAAAATTTAACTCATAACGATTGTTCTGCTTAAAAACTCACACTATTTCTCTCCAAATATACCATTCCTGCTCATATTATTTGACCGCAATACGGAAAGCGCGAAAGCCCTCGCCTATCCTTGCTAGCGTGGGTTCGTTTTGCCAGTTTGGAACAAAGTTAAGTCAACTCTGCCTAGCAAAACCGTATTAAATTCATGCGACAAGATTAGCTTTATGGAAATAGATTCGTACTTTTGCTGTCTGAACTTCAATTAATAATGATATGAATCTGTTGAATACACTTCCTAAGAAATTAATTCTATCCCTCTTTCTACTAACTTTCACTTCGGGCTTATTTGCCAAACCCTCTTATTCTAAAAGTATTTACGACGCATTTATAGTGCGCGATATGACCAAATGGGAAAGCGTCGTTCAATCGATGGAGGCAACACACTCCGTAACTACCACAGACCAAAAGCTCGAACTGGTGAGCTATTATTATGGTGTAATTGGCTACCTGATAGGAAAAAAGCAATACCTGCATGCCGAACAACTGACGAATAAAGGGGAAGCACTTATTGATCAGGTACTGAAGGCCTCGCCCAAAAATGCAACGGCTACTTCGTACAAGGGTTCGTTTACCGGATTCCGAGTGGGTATAAAAAAGTTCAAAGCACTATTGCTGATCTTCGACAGCAAGAAATACATAAACAAAGCCGTGGAAATGGATCCGCAAAATGTGCAGGCATTGATTGATAAAGGCAATATGTACTATTATGCGCCGGCAATGTTTGGAGGAGATAAGAAAACGGCACTGACCTATTACTTGAAAGCTGCCGGCATTATGGAACAAAAAAATGAAACCTCAGATAACTGGGTATACCTAAATACCCTCACCATGATTGCTTTTGCGTATACAAAAACGGATAACCCAAGCGCGGCAAAACAAATGTATGCCAAAATCATGCGACTGGAACCGAATATTACCTGGGCTAAAGAGGTGCTGATAGTGCGTTAAGTACGTAAACTGCTTGCAATCAATCAAAATTGGGTTTTAGAATCCTGAAGGCTTCGGCGTGAGCTCAGTCGAACGGGATTCAATTTGAATAACCGCGGGCTATCTCAAAAGAAGAAAGAACGCAAATTACGCAAACAAACGCAAATTTAACCAAAATACAAATTATTGTTGTTCAAAACATACAAGCAGACAGTAAAATATGATTTGTGGAAATTTGCGTAATTTGCTTTCAAAAAAAAATCATTTTAATACACCCTCAATTTCTTACTTGCGTTATATTCAATCTATTCCGCAAACTGCTCCTCAATAGATTTTCTCAATGTGGCTTTCAACTTTTCCATATCCACTTCGGCTCCCAGTTCTTTTTGCATGGATGTTACGCCTTTGTCGATAAAACCGCAGGGATTGATATGACTGAAGTATTCCAGCTGCGTATTTACATTCAGCGCAAAGCCATGCATCGTCACAAAGCGGGAACTTCGTACACCAATGGCACATATTTTCCGACAAGTGGGCAGGCCCACATCCAGCCAAACACCCGTTGCTCCCTCCAGGCGCGTGGTGGGGATAGCATATAAAGCCAGCGTATTAATAATGGCTTCTTCTATTTTATGAATGTATTGTTTTAATCCCAGGTTGAAATTAGCCAAATCGAAAATAGGATAGCCTACCACTTGTCCGGGACCATGGTACGTAATATCTCCTCCCCTGTTCGACTTCACAAAAGTGGCATCTTTGGCCTGCAGTTGAATGTAGTTGAGCAACATATTATGTTCATCGCCACTTTTACCCAAAGTGTAGACATGTGGGTGTTCGCAAAAAATAAGGGTGTTACTTGTTGCCTCATCCTTCATCTTGCGGTCGATAGTGGCATTAAAAAGCGCTTCCTGCTTCTTCCATGCCTCATTATATTCTATCAGTCCCCAATCTATCGTTTCTATTTTGTTGTTCATCGTCTGTGGTGTTTGCGCGATTTCTTTACCGGAGCAGGCTTTTTATCAAAATCTACCTGCGGCAATTTTCTCATCAAGTTTACAATTTGTGACCTTCGGTTCAAAATATAACGCGATGGCCTTCCGGCATTGAACCGTATGGGGTTTGGCAAACAAGCTGCAATGGTTGCCGCCTGCGATTTGGTTAGCTCCGAAGCATTTACTCCAAAGTGTTCCTGAGCAGCCGCCTGAATACCATAAATTCCATCGCCCATCTCTATTACATTAAGATACACTTCCATAATGCGCTCTTTTGACCAGATCAATTCTATCAGCACTGTGAAATAGGCTTCGAGCCCCTTGCGCAGGTACGATCGCTGTTGCCAAAGAAAAACATTCTTGGCCGTTTGCTGCGAGATAGTGCTTCCACCCCGTATCTTTTTGCCACTTTGATTGTGCTCAATGGCTTTGCCAATGTCATTAAACGAAAACCCGTGATGCGTCAAAAACAAATTATCTTCGGAGGCAACCACCGCTTGTACCATATTGGGTGAGATTTCTTCGATAGGCACCCAGGTCTTGCTATTCTTAGGCATTTCGCCCCTGACCATTGCCTCTACCGAGCGAATACCCATCAATGGAGTGACATAAATAGGAATAAAGCGGGCCAAAACGACCCACACAATGCTGAAAACAATAAAAATGAGGAAAAGGTTTCTGAGGATTCTCAGAATGCGACGAAATAACATATGCAGTACTCTTATTTTAGACTAATTTAAAACGAACTCTCCAACGACCATTTTCAAAATCATGACTGATAATTTCAAAACGTCCCAGCTCCGAAGTATTGTCCACATGCTGACCGATACAAGCGCAAGCATCATAGTCGCCCACGCGGATCACCCGAAGGGTTTCGGAAGCATCAGCCGGAAGTTTAGACAAATCGGCTATCTTGGCAGCTTCTTCTCTACTCATCAATTCTTCATATACCGGCAAATGAGCATCAATAACTTCATTTACCTTTTGAGTGATTTCAGCAATTTGCGCTTCGGTGGGTGCTTCGTTGAGGAGATAATCGCACTTTGATTTCTTACGCTCGATATGCGCATTTACCGACCTACCGCATCCAAACATACGAACCAGGGTTTGATTCAGGATATGCTCGCAGGTATGCATCGGTTCATTATATAATTTCTTGGCTTCGTTGAGTATCGGCTCCATTGGTTTTCTTATTAGGCTGCAAAGATAAACATTCAAATTGAATTGAATAAAGAAACGGATAACTCTATTCGAATTATCCGTTTAATAAAAATAGAATACCATCACATTAAAAACAACTATATAACTCGAAGTGCCCTTGGAAAAAGATGTTTTATTTTGCAGGGGCTTCCGCCCCAAACCCTGACTTACTTTTTGTCTTGACACAAAAAGTAAGCAAAAAAGTCAAGACTGCGCCCGCTTCACTCGAAAAACTTACGCTCAGTTGGCTGAAACCGTCCTAACTCGCTCCTTCGTCGCTCAAACAGGACAGTTTCGAACGCCAACTTCACTTGTTTTTCGGTTCACCGGACAAGGTCACTCGTGTCAAACTGTGCGCTAGTCAATATCTATCACATCCGGTTAAAATATCTATCGGGCACACAATGGGCTATCTAGTAGCACTCTATAGGTTCTCCGGTTTTCTAAGTAAAGGCGAGGTTGCATCGGGAAACTCTGCCGGAAGTTTTTGCTTTACTTTGCCGGTTGCAGCCCATTCCGTTCCTCTGCAAAGCGTTACCTGAAAGCCTACATCTTCGAGTGATTCGGTTAATTCAGCTGTAGCATGTCCCATTACCGTTTGAAAAATTCGCCCTTTACCATATGCTATCGTAAATAAAACCGGTTCTTCCTTTCCGGTTCCACCTGTTTCTTTAGTCGAGAATGCCGTGGCTAATACCTGAATATTTTTAGCCGGACCGCGAAGATTGCCATAGAGTTCGTCGCTTTTGTGTAGCCATTTGGTTGGTAAGCCTCGCGTGATAGGATGATACGAATCCCTAACATTGACTACGAAGGGCACCCGCTCACCATGACTACCTCCTTCTCCGGCGGAATAATCCAGAACATATTTTGCATCTTTCCAATAATAATAAGGTCCGGATTTCTCGTTGCGCCCGGCCCAGCCGCCAAGACCAATCATCGCATTAAACTCTTTCCACTCAGGGAATGCATTGTTCGCTTCGTGAATAACCACTACACCTCCACCATTACGAACATAGTTTTCAAATGCTAGTTTTGTTTTTTCAGACCACTTTACATCGTTGATCGCTAAAACAATTACCTGATATTTTGTAAACTCCGGGGCAAAATTAGAATCCTCGGAACTTGAATCATGCATCTGAATTAAATCAATATCAAAATTGCCGTACTGACGAAGTATTGCCGGAATATATGTTGCTTTTATCTGCCAATTATGGTACTTGTCATCATGTCCTGTCAACAACATCACTTTTATAGGTTTGGCTTGCAAAGCGAAGCAAGTTAGAACAAATTCAAAAAAGAGTGTGCTTATTTTCTTTATCATTGATATAAATGTGTTCGAGATTACAACTTTGTCTATATAAACTACGCATCTATTTAAGAATAGATTTCGAGCCCGTAAAGATAAACATTCAAATTGAATAAAAAAGCGGATAACTCTGTTCGAATTATCCGCTTTCTTTTAACTGGAATTATATATTACCACACATAGTATGGTTAGCTAATTAATGAAATAAATGTAAGAAATCGCGTGGCACCGGAGTTTCGAAACTTACAATTTCAAGTGTTATGGGGTGATAAAATGCCAACACGCGGGCATGTAATCCGAGGCGTCCGATAGGACTTACACTGGCTCCGTATTTTTTGTCACCAACAATGGGGTGACCAATACCTTCCATGTGAACACGAATCTGGTTTTTACGACCGGTTTCCAGTTCAATTTCCAGCAATGAATATTTGTCGTTCGATTTCACACGGCGATAATGCGTAACGGCTTGTTGTCCGCCATCGTCCGCTGCACTTGAGTGAATCTTCAACGATTTTTCGTTTTCCGACAACCAGGTAACAATGGTGTCTTGTTCTTTTTCTACGGTTCCTTCCACTAAAGCCACATAAACTCGGCGGGTAACTACATTGTGCCAATGTTCCTGAAGTGCCAACTGAATCTCACGACTTTTGGCAAACATCAAGATACCCGAAGTTTCACGATCGAGACGGTGAACTGTGTACACACGATTATTGGGCGAACTTTTCTTTACGTGATTACGTAGAATAGAGAAAGCAGTTGTTTCGTCGTTGTCGCCGGTACTTACGGTGAGCAGACCTTCTTTTTTCTCTACAATAATTAAATAGGCATCTTCGAAAATGATACGCAATTTTGGATGCGTAAGCTCGATATTCCCACGAGAGCTATTTACCACAATTTTATCATTTGCTTTAAGCATATGATTAAATTGAGTAATGATCACTTCGTTTACGGCCACTTGTCGGTGCGCCAATAGCGATTTTACTGAGCTACGACTCATACCACCCATCTTGGAAAGTAAAAAAGTCATCAACTCTACCGGTTCAGCCACTTTAAAATGGGTTGGCTTGGGAGCCGGGATAAATTTTGTTTTACGGTTGTTCATATATTTTTATCATCAGTCAAACCTCAGTCGGCAGACTTACTATTATTTTTCTTACTGCTTACTTTCTTACTGCTTACTTTCTTCCTCTTACCTCTTACCTCTGAATAAGACTCGCCACCACTTTTTCAGCAGCTATTTCGCCATCTACCGCCGACGAAGTGATACCACCCGAATAACCCGAACCTTCACCAGCCGGAAAAAGGCCTGCTATTTCGGGGTGTTGACCAGTTTCAGCATTTCGGGGAACGCGCACGGCAGCCGAAGAACGAGACTCCACTCCTACCACCACTGCTTCGTTGGTCAAATAACCACGCATTTTACGGTCGAACTTCTTGAATCCCTCGCGCAAACGCGACGAAATAATATCGGGTAACCAAAAATGCAAAGGGGAAGAAATTAATCCAGGCAAATACGAACATTCAGGTAAATCGGCCGAGAGCTTCCCTTTTACAAAGTCGCCCAGACGCTGTGCGGGAGCTACCTGTCCCAGTCCGCCATTGTTGGTATACGCCAAATGCTCCACATATTGTTGAAATTTCAACCCTGCCAAAACACCATATTCTTTAAAATCTGCCGGAATATCTTCAGGACGAATCTCCACCACAATGCCTGAATTGGCAAAAGGCGAGTTGCGCTGCGAAGCCGACATACCGTTGACAACAATTTCGTCCTTACCACTTCCTGCCGGAACGATATGACCGCCCGGGCACATGCAAAACGAATAAACGCCGCGCTCATTCACCTGATCCACCAGATTATAAGAGGCAGAAGGCAAATACGGACCACGATCATCGCAATGATATTGAATGCTGTCAATCAATGCCTGCGGGTGCTCTACACGAACGCCCATAGCAAAACCTTTGGCTTCGAGTGCAATGCCCTGATTGTGGAGCATTTCGTACACATCGTGCGCCGAATGGCCTGTGGCAAGAATCAACGCTTTGGCTTCGAAAACACTTCCATCGGCTGTTTTGCAACCCACTACTTGTTTTCCGTCCAGTACTATTTCAGTTAGTTTTTGTTCAAAATGTATTTCGCCACCGCACGAAGTGATTGTTTTACTAATGTTCTCAATCACCTTTGGCAATTTATCGGAGCCAATATGCGGATGTGCTTCGAATAAAATATTTTCGTCAGCACCATGAAATTGGAATATTTCCAACACACGCTGCGAATTTCCCTTCTTTTTAGAACGGGTATATAGTTTTCCGTCCGAAAAAGTGCCGGCACCACCTTCGCCGAAGCAATAGTTCGATTCCGTATCAAAACCTTTATTACGGTTTAATTGAGCAATATCCACCTTCCGTTCGTGCGTATTTTTACCACGTTCCAGAATTATCGGTTTCAATCCGTTTTCAATCAGTTTCAGTGCTGCAAAAAGTCCTGCAGGACCCGCTCCAATTATAAGTACAGGCGTTTTATCGCCCACCGGTTTGTAATCAAAAACAGGCTTTGGAACAACAGGAGCCTCCTCGTCCCAGTACACTTCCACCGTCACATTTACCTTCGGAAGAAACGCGCGCGAGTCGATTGATTTCTTAAGTGTTCTCAATCGGGTGATTCTCGAAGGTGAGATTTCTAATTTATCCGCTACTTGTTTAGCTAGTAAATCCGGCTTTTCGGCTTGCTCGGGAGTGAGTATAAGTTGTATTTCGTTATGCATTGTCGTTTAAAATTGTAATGGGTGCAAAGATACATAAAAGATACATAATAAATATGTATCCTTATAATGTATGAATCAGGATATTTGTAAATAAAAAAAACCGATAACATGTAAAATGTTATCGGTTTTTTCGTGATCCGGATGAGATTCGAACTCATGACCCACGCCTTAGAAGGGCGTTGCTCTATCCAGCTGAGCTACCAGACCAAACACAGTGCTTCATTTCTAAAGCGGTGCAAAAGTAGTTTTTTTTTCCTAAAGTTGCAACACTTTCGCCGAAATATAAAGAAAAGAACTTATTATGTGCCGAAAAAACGCTATTTTTGCAAGCTAAAACGCAAACAATAAAATTTAACATCAAACAAACGATGAAGGTATTAAAATTCGGTGGAACATCCGTAGGTTCCGTCAATGGCATTCTGAGTGTGAAGAAAATAGTGGAGGCTGAGGTTGAGCCGGTAATTGTGGTTGTATCTGCATTATCGGGCATTACCGACGAACTTTACAAAGTGGCTAATCTTGCTTGCGAAGGCAACAAAACCTATGTGGCACAATTCGATACGATGGTAACGCGCCACCTGGAAGTAATTGATGGTGTGATTGCCGACAATAAAAAAACGGAAGTTATCAACCTTGTTCAAACACAATTTACCGATTTATCCAATATATTCCGTGGTGTCTATCTTATCAAAGACATCTCTACCAAAATTATCGATACCATAGTGAGCTATGGCGAAGCAATTTCGTCTATCATAGTGGCGAACGCGATTACCGACGCCGTACATTTCGATTCACGTACGTTTATTAAAACCGAAAATCAATTTGATAAACATATTGTTGACTTCGAAAAAACAAATCGATTCATTACCGAAACATTTGCTGCACTTCCTCAGATAAGCGTTTGTGGCGGGTTTATTTCTACTGATACCAATACCAACTTCACTACCAACCTGGGACGTGGAGGTTCCGATTATACGGCTGCCATTATTGCAGCTGCTCTGCACGCGTCCATCCTGGAAATATGGACCGACGTGGATGGCTTTATGACTGCCGACCCGCGTATTATCAACAACGCTTATGTAATTGAAAAACTAAGCTTTATCGAAGCGATGGAGCTTTGTAACTTTGGAGCGAAAGTGATTTATCCACCAACCATTTTCCCTGTTTTTCATAAAAATATTCCCGTAAAAATAAAAAACACCTTCAACCCAGAGGCTGAAGGAACACATATCTCCCGTGAAAAAACAGGCGAAGCCGGAAAAGCCATTAAAGGTATTTCTTCTATCAACGACACTTCACTGATCACCGTTCAGGGACTGGGTATGGTGGGTGTTATCGGGGTCAACTACCGCATTTTCCGCGTGTTGGCCAAAAACGGTATAAGCGTGTTCCTTGTTTCGCAGGCTTCGTCGGAAAATACCACTTCTATCGGTGTTCGTAATGCCGACAGTGCTGTAGCCGTGGAAGCGTTGCGCAAAGAGTTTGCCTACGAAATAGCGCAGGGTGAAATCAACGATATATTCTCGGAGGATGATCTGGCAACCGTGGCCATTGTTGGCGACAACATGAAACGCACACCGGGTATTGCCGGAAAACTGTTCGGCACGCTGGGTCGCAACGGTATCAACGTAATCGCTTGTGCTCAGGGCGCTTCCGAAACCAACATTTCGTTTGTTACCGATCGCAAATCCTTGCGCAAAGCATTGAACGTTATTCACGATTCGTTCTTCCTTTCGGAATATCAGGTGCTGAATATCTTTGTGGTAGGTGTGGGTACAGTGGGCGGTAGCTTGTTGAACCAAATCAAAAAGCAGCAAGCCAAGTTGATGGAGCAAAATAGTCTGAAACTGAATGTAGTAGGCATTACTTCCAGCAAAAAAATGCTATTTTCACGCGAAGGTATCAATCTGGAAACCTATGCTGAGGATTTGAAAACAAAAGGTGCCGATGCTTCGCCCGAACTGATCTGCAACGAAATTCTGAATATGAATATTTTCAATTCGGTGTTTGTAGATTGTACGGCTAACCTGCATATCTCTAACTTATATCAAACATTCCTCGAAAATAACATTTCGGTAGTAGCCGTAAACAAAATAGCTGCTTCTTCGTCGTACAAGGAATATATCAACCTGAAAGAAACGGCTCGTCGCCGTGGTGTAAAATTCCTTTTCGAAACCAATGTTGGTGCCGGACTGCCAATTATCAACACCATGAATAACCTGATATACAGTGGTGACCACATTCAAAAAATGGAAGCGGTACTTTCAGGCACACTTAATTTTATTTTCAACACCATCAGCAGCGAAATTCCAATGAGCAAGGCTATCCTAATGGCTAAAGAAGCCGGATACGCCGAACCGGATCCCCGCATCGACCTGAGTGGAAAGGACGTGATTCGCAAACTGGTAATTCTGGCTCGCGAAGCAGGCTATAAAGTAGAACAAGACGATGTGATAAAAAATCTGTTTATCCCTGATAAATACTTTGCCGGCAGCCTCGACGATTTCTGGAAAACAGTACCCGAATTGGATGCTGAATTTGAAGAAAAACGACTGGCACTTACCGCTCAGGGCAAACGTTGGCGCTTTGTGGCTACCATGGAAAACGGTAGCTGTAAAGTAGGATTACAGGAAGTTGACAGCCTGCATCCATTCTACGATTTGCAGGGCAGCAATAATATTATCCTTATCACCACAGAGCGTTATAATGAGTTCCCAATGATGATCAAAGGATATGGAGCAGGTGCAAGTGTAACTTCGGCAGGTGTGTTCTCGGACATTATCAGCATAGCCAACATACGCTAAAAAACGTCATGCTAAAAATCTGTAAGTTTTTTCTGTTAACCCTTAGTGTTAGTTGCTTATTCTCGTCGTGCACCAAAACGGCACCTCAACTGCCGGCCAACAAAGGCAATGTGGTTGACAAGAATATCTCTAATTTAATGGAAGTAAACCAGAAACTGGCAGCAAAAGAAGATAGCATTTTAATGACCTTTGCCACAAAAACAGATGCTAAATTCAAAAAAAGTGAGATTGGATTTTGGTACAAAGTGGATGTACCAACAAACGGAGAGCTGATTAAAGATAAAGAGATCTGCAAATTTTCATGTAATTCACTGTCGTTGGACATGAAAGTTATTCAAACAGAAACAATGCAAATAGTAATCGGTAAAAAACAACTGGTGGTAGGACTAGAAGAAGGTTTAAAGCTCCTTCACAAGGGCGAAAGTGCTACATTTATCATTCCATGGTATTTAGCCTATGGAAGAAATGGCAAAGGCTCTCGCATCAAACCATACACTTCTATCATTTATCAGATTAAATTATTTTGATTTATTTATACTCCTGCGATTTCTATTTATTTATTATTAATTACTAATCTTCTTTATTAACTTTTAATTTCCATTTTTTTATCGGATATTTGTATTCAAAAATAAACTATCATATGACAAAGAATTATTATCTACTTGTTCTCACATTGCTGACATCAATAGTCATTACCTCGTGTAGCAATAACACTACTTATGCCGACGAGTTGAAAACGGAGCAAAGTCTGATTAAAAACTATATTAAGAGAGAACATATCAATGTTTTGTCTAAAATGCCGACTACTTGGGGGCCTAACGACTATGTACTGACTGAAAGCGGATTATATTTTCATTTGGATTCGGTTGGAGAAAAGATTACAGGCGATACACTTGAAGCCGGAAACACGGTCATTCCACGTTATATACAATATACGCTGGGCGAACCGGCTGACACCATTAGAAAATGGTCTACTGTTGATTTCCCTTACCCTGACACATTTGTATATGGCGACAACACTAATACCACTACATCATGTACTGCTTTTCAGGAAGCTGTTTCGTATATGAAGCGAAGTGAATCTTATGCAAAAATCATTGTGCATTCAAAAATTGGATTTACTACAAACTGGAGTCCGGCTACTCCAATTGCCTATGAACTAAAAATCCGCATTCGTAAATAGAATTTCGAATTGCTTATTTCGAAAACACACAATTAACTTAAGAACATTCAGTTGTTCTTAAGTTTCTTTTTATTATAACTAAAAGACACTTCTCAAAACACTAAAACTTTAAACTCATTTACAGCATGACTTTAATTAAATCAATTTCGGGTATCCGCGGAACCATCGGCGGTCCGGTAGGTGATGGATTGAATCCTCTGGATATTGTTCGTTTTACAGCTGCCTATGCTACTCAAATCAAAACTACCAAGCAGAGCAGTTCTAACAAAATTGTGGTGGGACGCGACGCCCGCATCTCGGGCGAAATGGTCAATCAACTTGTTATCGGCACATTACTAGGCATGGGATTCGACGTGGTAAATATCGGATTAGCAACCACCCCAACCACCGAATTGGCTGTAACCATGGAAAAAGCTGCAGGTGGCATTATCCTCACCGCCAGCCATAACCCCAAGCAATGGAATGCGCTGAAACTTCTCAACGAAAGAGGCGAATTTCTAAATGCGCTGGAAGGTGAAAATGTACTCAAAATTGCGGCAGAAGAAAGCTTCACTTTTTCAGATGTTGATGAATTGGGTAAATTAACCGAAGATTTCACCTACACTCAAAAACATATTGATAGTGTTTTAGCCCTCGACTTAGTAGACGTTCAGGCCATCAAAGACGCTGATTTCAGCGTTGCTATCGACTGCGTGAATTCAGTTGGAGGCATAGCTATTCCGGCATTATTAGAGGCTTTATGTGTAAAAAAAGTAGAGAAACTGTTCTGCGAGCCGAACGGCCACTTTCCACACAATCCGGAACCACTTCCCGAGCATCTTACTGAAATTTCAAATCTGTTGAAACAAGGACGTGCTGATGTAGGCTTTGTTGTTGACCCTGATGTGGATCGCTTGGCCATTATTTGTGAAGACGGAACCATGTTTGGCGAAGAATACACCCTCGTTTCAATAGCTGACTACGTTCTTCAACACACACCCGGCAATACTGTATCAAATCTTAGCTCTACACGCGCCTTACGCGATGTAACGAACAAATACGGTTGCACCTATACAGCAGCTGCAGTTGGCGAAGTAAACGTGGTGACAGCTATGAAAGCAACAAATGCGGTCATCGGTGGTGAAGGGAACGGTGGCGTCATCTACCCTGCCAGCCACTACGGACGTGACTCACTCGTGGGTATCGGATTATTCCTAACCCTTATGGCGAAATCGAAACTATCGGTATCAGCCCTTCGTAAAACATATCCTGAATATTATATTTCAAAAAACAAGATTCAGCTAACACCTGACATCGATGTGGATGCCGTTTTGAAAGTGGTAAAAGCTTCGTACCAACAATATGAGGTGAATGACATCGACGGTGTAAAAATCGACTTCCCTACAGGCTGGGTACACTTGCGTAAATCGAATACCGAACCTATTATCCGTATTTATTCAGAAGCCGGCACACCCGAACAAGCCGAAGCATTTGCACAAGCCATGATTGAAGAAATCAAGCGAATAGCAAATATATAATACGGTTCATATCAAAACAAAGAAAGAGCAAATTCAGAAATTGAATTTGCTCTTTCTTTTGTTTATATTTCAGCTATATAAATGTCATTTTTTTATTTTAGCAACCGGAACAGGAGCCGGTATAGGCTGTCTCGGCGGAGGTGTAATGCCCATCGGAACTGTAACCGGAGCAGCAGTGCCAGTTGTAGTTGCTGGAGGCGTAGTACCTGCGGCTCTGTCAACAGGGAAAATTCCCTGCGGTTTACGGATCGTATATCGGGTCATCGAGGCATCCGACTCAAAACCGATTCCGGTTATGATATGACTTACCTGCGTAATCTTAATCAAACTATCCGAATAAATTCGGTTTTCACGTTCACTCCAAAATAGTTGTTCTGTTTCAAACAACTCACCTTGCAGGTTCGTTGCCCTCACTTTACCGCGCAATTCCCAACGCTGTTCATTTACATCGAATCTGGCATATTTACTGTGAATATTAGCATCTACCTTTAGGTTCATATCAAACTTCTCGAAATGAATGCCATTGGGAAAATTCCAGTATGGTTTCACGGCCTTATCAAATACATCCCAGCGGGAAGCCGAAATCCGATAGCGCGTAACCCCCGAATCGGAAATGATAGTGGTTATCTCGGTAGCATGAAGTTGTGGCATAGCCGACCGATTCTTTATCGCTCCTATTTGCTCCACTTTCTCTTTGCTACACGAAAACATAAAAAATAGCACAACAACTACCATGAAAGTAGTGGCTATGCTATTTCTTATTTTATTGAAATGTAATTTCTCTTTCAAAATTTCAAAAAATTTAATCATGAAGATGCTCTTTTTCAACAAAAATGAGTTCTAAACCAAAGGCGACCTAGAACGTCATTGTGCTTACAATTTGCGTTTAAAGAACCAGTGCTCGTTGAACACAAGATTCATTGTGAACTTGAAGTAATCTTCACGTAAGTTAGTTGACGAGCCAACTTTACCGTACTCTATCGAAGCATTCAACGTTGAAACTGTTTGTGTAAATTTATTATACAATGGCAGTCCTATACCGAATGACAATCCGTAATTTTTAGGCAATGTAACACCCGGAACATTGTAATAGGCATTGCTGATATTTGAACCTACACGATAATGTATTCTATCGCTGAATTTGCGTCCAAGTGGCTTTGGAGTATATTCAATACCAAGCGATAATTTCGAACGATCGTTCAGGTTTTCAGCATTGGTAGAAGTTGTTGGATTCCAAAAATATTTTGTGCTTGCCCATTTTTGTAGACTATAGTCAAGACCAATCGAGATTCTACTGTCGTAGGTATAGTTCAACCCAATACCAAATACGGTTGGAAGTTCAAACTGATAGTTATTTATCGTCGTATCACTTAACACACCTGCAGTAATTTGCGAAAAATCACCATTCAATTTTGCACTGTGCTCATAAATAAGACCCACAGTCACATCATGCTTTTTATCAAATGTATTAAAGTACTGAATACCGTATCGTAAACGGAAATTACTGGCCTTAATCGAGTTTGTTTGCACAGTTGAATCTGTGAGACTACCGATACGAAGACTACGGGTGTTATTCACACTACCATACATGTAATAAACATTAGCACCAAGAGATATATGCTTGCCAATCTTTTTTGAAAGCCCCATATATACCTGACTGAAACCGCCGGTGCCGGTAAAACCTTTTGAAGTTGAAATCGTATCGCCTTCAGGTCCTTTAATCTGGTCAACATTGTACATATTATATCCTGCAAATGAATAAGGCAATAAACCTGCGCTAAATCCCATTCCTTTTGACAATGGGAACTGCATGGTCAGATATTCAAGATTGGCATTGAAGGTATGCACCGACTTAGTTGCATCTGAAAAACGCGAAGATAAGGCAGAAGTACCGATGTCAAACATAAAAGTCATGCTATCAACAGCACTATACGAAGCCGGGTTAACGGTATTGATATACGAGTGAGATCTTGAACCTATAGCAACTCCACCAAGCGCTCTCTGTTCTCCTGAGTTTGTTTCACTAATATCACCATAACCGTATCGGGTATATGGAGAGTTAATATTGTTTTGTGCAACGACAAATTGAAGAGATATTAATGACGAAAGTACGAGAACTAAAACTTTATTTTTGTACATTGTATTGAAGTATGCGGTTTAGGCCGATTAACACTAAATTTCTTTCTGCAAAGATGGGATTTTTTAGCTTCGTATCAAAGTAAAAAATGCTACCTCCTGTTAAAAAAACTGAAAGTTTCGGATATTTAATTTTTAATGCGTTTATATATCCATCTATTTCGAAAACAATGCCGTGCAAGGCTCCCGAAATCAATGCTGAATTTGTACTATTTCCTATCAATGGGCTGTCCACTACAGGCTCAACCAGAGGCAATTTTTGCGTAAACTCGTGGAGTGACCGCAATCTCATACTCAGACCAGGAGCGATATTCCCACCCCAGTACACTCCATTTGCATCTACCAAATCGTAAGTTATCGCTGTGCCGGCATCCACAATCAAAAGATCATTACCCGGCTCCAAAAACACAGCTCCTACTATTGCCGCCAACCTATCTTTACCTAAAGTATGAGGCGTTTCATATTTATTCACAATTGGAACCGCTGTGTTATGATCCAACTGCACTAAAAATATGTTTTTTTTATTCAAAATATCTAAAAGCTCATCATACTTCATAGTTACACTAGAAATAATACAAGCATCAATCTCGAATCTTTCGAACAATTTTTCGATTTCAACTTCGCTTAATTCTTCTATCGCAAAGTAATCAATCAACACATTATCATCAAACACACCCACTTTGGTACTCGAGTTACCTTGATCGATACAGAGGTTCATAAATAATGTACAGTTTACAACAGTAACACCGGAATTTACAAAATCATTTTTTCAATCGGAACAACCAAAATTCCTTCGGCTCCCAATGCTTTAATCTTTCCGATAATATCCCAAAATTGCTTTTCATCAATAACAGCATGCAACGAATTCCATCCTTCTTTTGCCAGCGGCATAATGGTTGGACTTTTCATTCCCGGCAATACTTCAATGATTTTATCGATATTTTCGGTAGGAACGTTCATCAACACATATTTTTTATCTTCTGCCATTTGAACAGATTCAATGCGGAATAACAATTCATCCAAAATAGCTTGCTTTTCAGCGCTTAATCCCGGATGCGAAATCAACAAAGCCTCAGACTTCATCAATACTTCCACCTCTTTCAAATGATTGGTAACCAGGGTACCACCTGAACTTACAATGTCAAAAATGGCATCAGACAGTCCAATATTTGGAGCAACCTCTACCGAGCCTGTAATTACATGAATATCAGAGCTCACATTGTGTTCAGCCAAAAAATCTTTCAATATTTCAGGGTATGAGGTTGCAATCACCTTTCCATTAAACCATGAAATCCCCGGATATTCCACTTCTTTTGGAATAGCCAATGAAAGTCTGCATTTGCTGAAACCCAATCGCTTGGTGATTACAGCATTCTTTTTCTTTTCGGCATATTCATTTTCGCCTACTATTCCTATATCTGCAACACCATCGGCCACAGTTTGTGGTATATCATCATCGCGTAAAAACAACACCTCTAAAGGAAAATTTCGAGCTGGCAATAGTAAAAGTCTTTTACCCGATTCTAACTTAATACCAGATTCGGTAAGCAAAGACATTGTCTCTTCAAATAACCTTCCTTTGGCTTGTACTGCTATTCGTAACATATTGATTTTAAATTTATAATTTTGGTGTACAAAGGTACAAAAAATGCTTGAATTGAACATTTATTTAAATAAAAAAAGTCCGTTATCGAAATAACGGACTTTTAGCGCTAGCAAGAATTTCTTTTTGCGTTAGCTTTTAATTACTTAGGTGCAACTGTAGAGTCAGCAACAACTGCAGCAGTATCAACAGCAGCAACTGTATCAACAACAACAGCAGTAGAATCAACAGCAGGAGCTTGTTCAGCTGCCTTAGGTGCACAAGATGCGAAAGCCAAAGCTACCACAAAAAACAAAATTACTTTTTTCATTTCTTTTTTCCTTTTAAAATTTAACATGTTTGTTTTGCAATTCAAAATCGATGCAAAGATACAACGTTTTTTTATATCGCATTAATAAATATCGGTTTTTTTTTTAATTATTTTTCGGTTTGACCAACTAATTTAGCTCTTTTGCTCATTTTTAGGGTCAAATGTAAAAACAAATTAAGCTTTGGGAGTTTAAAACAAAAAAAAGTCCATTAGAAAACTCTAACAGACTTTTGTAACGTAATTAAACGTTTAATTACTTAGGAGCTACTGTAGAATCAGCAACAACGGCAGCAGTATCAACTGCAGCAACTGTATCAACAACAACAGCAGTAGAATCAACAGCAGGAGCTTGTTCAGCTGCCTTAGGTTTACAAGATGCGAAAGCCAAAGCTACAACGCAAAACAAAAATACTTTTTTCATTACTTTAAAATTAAAAATTTAACATGTTAATTTTGCTATTCAAAATCGATGCAAAGATACACCTTTTTTCGCATCAACATAAACATTCATGGGCTTTTTTTCAAAAAAGGGCAACTTTAACACTAGTTGTCTCTATTTTGCTCATTTCACGCTTTCCATGCTGGCTGAATACAGATATCGTTTGATACTTTTCTTCGGTGTTTTCTCAAATTCGTGAGGATACAATTTGATTTTTGCAATACCTTCGTACGAAGCCACGGCAGAATTAAGCAGTTTTCGATTCTCCTCCATCAACATTTCCAATTGATCCTGATCAACACCTTCTGCATCGACAGCCTCATAATCGGGACATACCAACGCTATCAGCTTGCCGTTATTTTCGACCACCAGGCTTTCCATTACGTACGGCATGTTATTTAGTTTGGCTTCTATTTCTTCTGGATAAACATTTTGCCCGCTCGCGCTCAAAATCATGGTTTTATTTCTACCACGAATAAAGATATTATTATCTTCATCAATAGTTCCCAAATCACCGGTATGCAACCAGCCATCTTTATCAAGTATCTGTGCTGTAGCTTCTGGATTTTTGAAATATCCAACCATCACATTCTCTCCACGAACATAAAGTTCTCCCACCCCGGTATTCGGATCAGGATACATGACCTTCGCTTCCATTATATCCAGAATTTTTCCAGACGATTTTGGAATAAAATCTTTCGTGTTCGAATAACTGATAAGTGGAGCACATTCCGTCATACCATATCCGACCGTAAATGGGAATTTAATTTTATTGAAAAAATCCTCCACTTCTGCATTTAATGGAGCACCACCTACTACAACTTCAGAAAATTCACCACCAAAAGCATCAATAAGCTTTTTGCGTATCTGCGCCAGGATAGGCTGATCGAGAAAAGGTATGCTCAGTACCCAACGCATAGAAGGCTTCGCAAGCATAGGCTGAATCTGTTTCTTATAAATTTTCTCAATAATAAGCGGCACACAGAAAATAACGTTAGGCTTAATTTCGGCAAAAGCCTTGAGCAGTATTTTAGCAGATGGCGTTTTGCCAATAAAATGAATATGACAACCTGCGCAAACAGACGTTAGAAAGTCGAATGCACAGCCATAGGCATGCGCCAGGGGCAGAAAAGACACAATACTGTACTGAGGCGCTACCAGCCTCGTACGGAAGCCAAAAGTAATATTACCAGCCAATGCATTTCCGGTAGTCATAACACCCTTGCTAAAACCCGTAGTGCCGGAAGTGTAGTTTATGGAAACAACTTCGGAATTGGGCTTATCGACATATCTGACACAATCGCGATGGAAGCCATAGGGATATTTTTCATCAAATAAATGCCGTATATGCCGGCAATCGAGTTGAGATACATCCAGTTTCGCTTCATCGACATCGACTACTTCCCCCTCTGTATCATTAGCTCTAGTTATACTTTTATTCAAAAGCGTGATACAACCAAAATTAGTCAACGAAAAAGCTGCTTTAATTGTCGTCAACTTTTCCTCCTCCAGATTTTCCCAAATAGCATCTCCCACAAACAAAAGCTTAGACTCGGAATGATTGGTAATATGGTGTACATCATTAGGATTAAAGTCCTGCAAAATTGGAACTATAACAGCACCATAAGTCACTACAGACAAATAAGTAACCGCCCAATTGGCGTTATTCCGGCCTATTAGTGCAACTTTATCATTTTGTTTTAAACCACATTGATCAAATAAAATATGTAATTCCGCCACCTTCTTAGCAATATCAGCATAGCTCAACGTAAGGTTTTCACCATAGTTACTAAATCCCGGAAGGTCCCAGTTTTTACGGAAACCATCTTCGAAAAGGCGTATAAAATTTTCCTGAATCATGACAAATTTATTTTGTAATATCGATTTTTGATTCGCAAAATTATAAAATAAAAAGAGTGAACAATTTATTCCAAACAAAATTTACATTTTTTATCCAATTAGATAATAAATGTAAATACTTTCAAATATAGAAAACCTGATATTGGCTAAAACCATATGAAAGGATATCGCAAAAAAAAGGCACATGTAAATCAAATTTACATGTGCCTTTTCTAAAATATTTAATTTCTTATTTTGCCTGAGCAGCAGCATCGTTAATCATAGCAGCACTAGCATACATGTATACTTCTACGCGACGATTAGCAGCTTTACCTGCAGCAGTTGCATTATCTGCAACTGGTTGAGAAAAGTTTTTACCAATAATGTCTTTGATTTGAGCTTCACCAACGCTTTGTGATTTTAAGAAATCAGCAACAGCTTGTGCACGACCTTGAGAAAGCTTTTGGTTGGTATCCAAAGAACCTACATTGTCGGTATGACCCAAAATAGTGATATCCATAGTAGGATTAGCAACTAGAATCTTAGAGAATTTGGTCAATGCAGCTTTAGAAGATTGGTTCAAAGTACTTTTTCCTGTTGCAAACAAAATACCTGAATCGAAAGTAACTTTTAACGCTTTCAAGTTATTAGCATCCCTGATACTGTCAACTCTAGCACCTTCGATAGCAGCAGCTTGAGCAGCAGCTTTATCCATCTTTTTGCCAATAATCACACCTGTTGTAGCACCTACAGCAGTACCAATACCCGCACCAATTGCAGCACTTTTAGCGTCTTTACCAATTAAAGCTCCAACACCAGCACCAAGAGCTGCACCTACGCCACCACCAAGTAAACCACCTTTTACAGCTTTGCTCATTGAGCTACAGCTTGCAAATAAAATAACTGCACTTAAAATGACAGCTACTAATCCATTCTTTTTCATTTTTGTTAATTTTGAGTTAATAATTTATAGTAAAATTGTTTATCAGTGACCCAGGAGGGGTTCGAACCCTCGACCCACAGATTAAGAGTCTGTTGCTCTACCAGCTGAGCTACTAAGTCATTGTTAATTGTTATATATGTATAACACCAAAACGGCTGCAAAGTTAAGCAATAAATCGTTTTTTAAGGAATAAATTCAAACTATTTTTTCCACGACACTCATCTTTTAAGTTTTGACAAATGTATGTCATTGACTTTCAAAAAGATATATTCATTCAAAAATTCATATTTATTTGCAGAGTTCTTACCTGAAATTCACTTTGCCGATTGACGCATTTTTTTTACCTTTGCACACTCGTAAAAAAACTACAAAATCAATTAGAACAATATGTTTGAATCGTTAAGTGAAAGACTGGAACGGTCGTTTAAGATCCTGAAAGGGGAAGGACAAATTACCGAAATTAATGTAGCTGAAACGCTCAAAGATGTACGCAAGGCGTTGTTAGATGCCGACGTAAACTTCAAAATAGCCAAAACATTTACTGATACCGTAAAAGAAAAAGCGCTTGGTCAAAATGTGCTTACCTCTTTGAAACCAAATCAGTTGATGGTAAAGATTGTGCACGATGAGTTGAAGGAACTAATGGGTGGTGCCAATGTGGATATCAATCTCAAAGGTTCGCCAACCGTTATCCTGATGTCAGGTTTACAAGGTTCGGGTAAAACAACTTTCTCGGGTAAACTGGCCAACTATTTAAAAACAAAACGATCAAAAAATCCTCTGTTGGTAGCGTGCGATGTTTATCGCCCGGCAGCTATTGAACAATTGAGAGTATTGGGAGAACAACTTCAGGTATCTGTGTTCTCGGATTTGGAAAGTAAAAATCCAGTAGCCATTGCCGAAGCAGCAATAAAATATGCTAAGCTACACTCAAACGACGTTGTAATTATAGATACAGCAGGACGTTTGGCGGTTGACGAAGCCATGATGAACGAGATTGCAGCCATCAAAAAAGCCATTCAACCACAGGAAATCCTTTTCGTAGTGGATGCAATGACCGGGCAAGATGCTGTGAATACTGCAAAAGAATTCAACGAACGTCTTGACTTTGATGGTGTGATTCTTACCAAACTAGATGGTGATACCCGTGGTGGTGCTGCTCTGTCTATTCGTACCGTGGTAAACAAGCCTATCAAATTTGTTGGTACAGGTGAGAAAATGGACGCATTGGATGTATTTTACCCTGAGCGTATGGCCGACCGTATTTTGGGAATGGGTGATATCGTTTCGCTTGTGGAGCGCGCCCAGGAACAATACGACGAAGAAGATGCACGTCGTCTGCAAAAACGTATTGCTAAAAATCAATTCGATTTCAATGACTTTATTTCTCAGATTCAACAAATCAAGAAAATGGGAAATATCAAAGACCTGGCAGCAATGATTCCGGGGATGGGAAAAGCATTGAAAGATGTGGAAATTGGCGATGATGCTTTCAAAAGCATTGAAGCCATCATTCACTCTATGACTCCTACCGAACGTGAAAACCCAAGCTTGCTGAATGGAAGCCGCAAACAACGAATTGCAAGTGGTAGCGGTACAACCATTGTAGATGTAAACCGTTTGCTGAAACAATTTGATCAAACCAGCAAAATGATGAAAATGGCTACCATGAGCCAGGGCAAATTGAAAATTGGAAAAAAAAGATAAATTAATGTGCTAATTTGATGATGTGCTAATAGGTTAATCAGCACAACATCAATTCAGCCGGTTAACTCATTAATCAACTATGTATACAATTATTGATGGCAAAGCCATTTCGGAACAAGTAAAAGCAGAAATTGCTGCAGAAGTAAAAGAAATCGTTGCTTCGGGAAAAAGAGCACCTCATTTGGCGGTCATCATTGTTGGACACGATGGCGGAAGCGAGACCTATGTGGCGCACAAAGTAAAATCATGTGAACAGGTTGGTTTCAAATCGACTAAAATCACGTTCGAAGACGATGTTACCGAAGCTGAACTGCTGGCTAAAATTGATGAGCTAAACAAAGATGCTGAATTGGATGGATTCATTGTTCAATTGCCATTACCAAAACATATCTCGGAACAAAAAGTAATCGAAGCAATTGACTATCGTAAAGATGTTGACGGCTTTCACCCTGTAAATGTGGGTCGCTTGTCTATCGGTTTGCCCTGCTATGTTTGTGCCACTCCTTCGGGTATTATCGAATTAATCAAACGCTACGAAATCCCTACTGCCGGTAAAAACTGTGTGGTAATCGGTCGTAGTAATATTGTTGGAAAACCGGTTGCTTCATTGATGATGCAAAAAGGTTATCCGGGCGACGCAACGGTTACCGTTTGCCACAGCCGCACTAAAAACCTAAAAGAAATTTGCCTGCAAGCCGATATTATCATCGCTGCATTAGGAATGCCTGAGTTCCTGACCGGCGACATGGTGAAAAATGGTGCTGCAGTGATTGACGTAGGTACCACACGTGTTCCTTCCGATAAAACAAAAAGCGGTTTCCGTTTAAGCGGCGACGTAAACTTCGACGAAGTTGCTCCTAAATGTTCATTTATTACTCCTGTTCCGGGTGGTGTGGGTCCAATGACAATTGTTTCGTTATTGAAAAACACTCTGTTGGCAGCAAAAGGGGAAATCTACTAATTAGTTGATAATTGACAGTTGAAAATTAAATAACTGTCAACTGTCAACTATTAACTATCAACTAATAAAATGGCTTTATTCTACGTTCCAGATCTTGCTTCGGCACATATTCTTCCTGAAGAAGAATCGCAACATGCAGTCAAAGTATTGCGACTGCAAGTGGGCGATGCCATTGAAGTAGTGGATGGCGTAGGTGGTTTCTACAAAGCAAAAATTACAAATCCTCATCCAAAGCATTGTGGATTTGAGATTACAGATACTGTACTGGAACACGGCAAGCGCGATTATAAATTGCATATCGCCATCGCTCCTACCAAAAACATCGAACGCCTCGAATGGTTTATCGAAAAAGCGACTGAGATAGGTATTGACGAAATCACTCCTATCGTTTGTCGCTACTCCGAGCGAAAAATCATTAAAGCCGAACGCCTGGAGAAAATCATCGTTTCGGCTGCCAAACAATCGGTAAAAGCGTATTTCCCCACATTAAACCCACTTTGTACTTTTGATGAATTGATGAAAAAACATCAGGCATCAAAGAAATTCATCGCACACTGTTACGAAGAAGACAAAAGACTTTTGCAAACAGAATGCAGCAATTCAACAGACGTGCTTATTCTGATTGGACCGGAAGGTGATTTCAGCAAAGAGGAAGTGCAAAAGGCATTGTCTGCGGGCTTTGCACCTGTTTCGCTGGGAAATAGTCGTTTGAGAACCGAAACGGCCGGTGTGGTGGCCTGCTGCACAGTGGCCATCCAAAATTCATAGAAATATCCTACAAAGACATAAGAAAACAGAAAAGCCTTACAACAATCGAATGATTAGTTATAAGGCTTTTTTATTGTTATAGTAGTTTACCATACTTGTTGATCCTCGGGCACATTTTCCAAATGGAAATTTTCACCATCGAATACTCCGTAAGAAAATATACTTACAAAGTCACCCAGGATAATCACCCGCTTTTTATCTTTTATTTCTAAATCCAACAGTATATGCCGGTGACCGTAAATCATAAAGTCGACATTGTGATCCAACGCATATTTCTTTGAAAAGACCACCAAATCTTCTTTTTCTTCACCCAGAAATTTATTTTCAAGGTGTAAAATTCTCAATCTGTTTCTTTTCGACCAGGCATATCCAAAATTCTGACCCAGCTGAGCAGGCACCAGCCTGAATAACCGTTGTGCCGTACGACTGTGGAATATTTTCCGCAACAGTTGGAATCCTTTGTCATTTGCATTTAAGCCGTCGCCATGCGCTAAGAAAAAGCGCTTATTACCTATTTCAAGCTCAACAGGACCACGATGCACGATAAGTCCTACTTCCTGTTCAAGATAACCAAAAGTCCAGATATCGTGGTTGCCCGTGAAGAAATGGATTTCTATACCGGCATCCACCAATTCGGCCAGTTTACCCAGAAAACGAACGTAGCCTTTTGGAACTACAGTGCGATACTCGTACCAAAAATCGAACATATCGCCAAGAAGGTAAATAGCCGTAGCGTCTTTCTTTACGCTATCGAGCCAATCCGTTATTTTTTTTTCGTGCGCTCTTGGGTTCTTTACCAAACGCGAACCCAAATGGGCATCAGATATAAAATAAATCATCTATTAGTTACGAGTTACAAGTTTGTAGTTACAAGAGGACAGGTTTTTCAATAAAGGCAAAAAAGAAAAACAAAATCAATGTTCTTACTCCTTAGCTCTTACTCCTTACTCCTGTTCTTTAAAGAAATCCTAATTCAAGTTGCGCTTCTTCGCTCATCATTTCTTTGTCCCAGGCAGGTTCAAACACAATCTGAACATCAACTTCTTTCACCCCTTCTACACTACCGACTTTCATGCGTACATCTTCCACAATAAAATCTACAGCAGGACAGTTTGGAGCCGTTAAGGTCATTTCAATAATAAGTTTTCCATCCTCAGCCAGATCAATTTTATAAATCAATCCTAAATCATAGATATTTACAGGAATTTCGGGGTCGAACACCGTTTTAAGCATTCGAACTATATTTTCTTCTATTTCTAAAAATTCGTTCATAAAATATTTGAAGTTTAATTATTAATTGGATAAACAAGTGAATAGGCAAATAGTTTAGACCTCTTTGGGCTGACTGCGCGCCACTAATTCGTCGAATTCGGGAAGCGAAGCGGCCAATTTTCCATTGATAACCACCACTGCATTCACTTTTGCCTTAATGGCCAGCTTATTATCGGACTTCCGATAAATGACCTGATGAAAGATATAGCGCACCCCTTCCTGGGTGACATAAAGCTTGGAAATAAAACTATCGCCGGGTTTCAATGGCGTTTTATAAGCTATTTCAATACTCGACACCATGGCATCAATACCTTGTTCGTGTAGTTCGGCAAAGCTGATGTGGTTCGCTTCCAAAAACTCATGGCGCGTATGCTCCAGGTAATTCTGATACACAGAATTATTCACAACACCCTGAATATCGCACTCGTAGTCGCGCACTTTTAATTCTAATTCGTAAATATACATATTTTTCAGTTATCAGTAATCAGTGAACAGTAATCAGTTAGCGCTAAACAGTTAGCAGTTCCTTCTAGCGATTACAATATTATTGTTCAATACATCATTTTTAAAAATCAACCAGAAAAGACACCTTCGGGCAATACAAACATTTATTCTTAACTGTCAACTATCAATTGTCAACTGTCAACTTACTTCTTTCTTATCACCGTCAGTCCATCTCTCAATGGCAATATTACCTTTTCAACCCGTGGATCTGCAGCCACAAAGTCGTTGAACCGACAAATTTCAATGGTTTGTTTATCGTTCGGTTCTATTGGTTTCAGCACCTTCCCGTCCCACAACGTATTATCGGCCAGAATAAAACCACCTTGACGAATCTTCGGCAACACAGCTTCGTAATACGCCAGGTACTCGCGTTTATCGGCATCTATGAAAACAACATCAAAAGTTTCGTCGAGTTTTTCTATTTCCGACAGAGCATCGCCAATGTGCAACCGGATTTTATGTCCGTGTTCCGAACCGGCAAAATTAGCCCGAATAAAATCTTCGGCTTCATCATCACATTCGATGGTGTGCAAAACACCTTCCTCTCCCAACGCTTCGGCCATACACAAGGCCGAGTAACCCGTAAATGTACCCAGTTCCAGTATGCGTTTCGGCTGAATCATATGGCAAAACATAGCCAGTGCACGCCCCTGAAATGCACCCGAAAGCATTCGCGGATTTATCATCTTCAAATGCGTATCCCTGTTCACCTTGGCCAAATAACCTGGCTCGGCATCCGAATGGGACAAAATATAATCGTCAAACATCAGTTATCAGTTATCAGTTATCAGTAAATAGTTATCAGTAAACAGTTGGTGAAACTGGATACAACTAACTGTTTGCAGTCAAACTATTTTTTTACTTGTTTTTGTATTCTCGTGGTATTTATAATGGAAAAAAGCATTTTTCCTATTTCATCCAGATCTGAGAAAAGGCTTAGATATACTTTTTCTTCAATGTAGTCGGTATCTTTTAATAGCGACAACCAATATTTCGATTCCAAGGACTCTTTATAAGCAATGCTCATTTTAGCCGAAAAATCATTATCCGAAATTGCTCCGTTTGCTTCAGCAATGTTAGCACCTATAGAGGTGCCACATCTTAATAATTGTTTGGATAGAACAAACTCCTTCTTTTCTGATTGTAAGAATTTATACGCTTTTACAATTCTTATTGCAAAGTGATAGGCTTTATCGTAAACTAAGCTCTTTTCCAACATAAGCCACGTTTTAAAGATTATACATTTTGTTACTGGTCACTGCTAACTGTTGACTGCTAACTGATGACTGATTAAACGTATCTCAGCACCGACAACTGCTCCTCCTGAAAGATCTCCTGCGCAATTGTTTGTAGTTCTTCGGCAGTAATGGCATTTATCTTTTTACGCACCGTTTCCAGGTCATCAATTTTACCGTAACGCATAAAACTCTTGCCGTAACTCAGTGCCAGACTTTCTTTTTGTTCGCTGGCAATGGCCATTTGCCCCAACAGTTGAAGCTTATATTTCTTCAATGCACTTTCGGGCAAAGGTTGTTCGCGGAGTTTTTGCAGTTCGGCGTACACGAGCTGTTCGCACTTGGCAGCATTTTCCACATCGCAACCAAAATACACGCTCCACATGCCCGTATCCACAAAGGGTTGGTAGTTCGAATCCACATTGTAAACCAGTCCGTGCTTTTCGCGCAACGACAGGTTCAACAGGCTGTTCATGCCCGGACCACCCAGTATATTGTTCAGCAAATACAATCCCATGCGCTTGGGGTGATAGAGATCATACGCCCTATTGCCCACAATGAAATGTACCTGATGTGTGTTTTTAATTATTTCGCGACGCGAAGGAGTGTAAACGGTAGGCGCCACACGTTCGGGAACGCGTTCGGGACTCGACTCGGTAGTGAGGTATTTCTCAGCCCAACGAATCAACTGCTTGAAGTTTATATCGCCCAGCGTAAAAAACACCATCTCCTGAGGAGAATAATGTTTCGCAACGAATCGTTTGGCATCTTCGGTGGTATAGTTGACCAACAATTCCGCCTTGCCCAAAATATTATGACCAATGGCATGGTGCTCGAAAAGCATTTCTTCAAAATCGTCGTAGATAAGTTCCGAAGGACTATCGTTGTACGACTGAATCTCGTCCACAATAATCACCACTTCCTTGTCAATTTCCTTTTGCGGAAAAGTAGAATGCAGCGTAATGTCCGCTATCAGCTCCATGGCACGTTCGAAATACTCGTTCAGCACCGTGGCATAAACAACCGTTTCTTCCTTCGAAGTAAAAGCGTTCAGCTCCCCTCCCACATTCTCCAACCGATTGATAATATGACTCGAACGACGTTTTTCGGTTCCTTTAAAAAGCATGTGCTCGATAAAGTGCGCCATGCCCTGCTCCGCATCCGCCTCGTCGCGCGATCCGGCATTAATCACCAGGCCACAATAGGCCACGGCCGAAGTATCAGGTTTATGAATTAGTTGAAGTCCGTTAGAAAGTATATGCGTTTGGTAAGTCATTCTGCAGTTTGATGAAAAAGAAACGCAAAGGTACATTTTTTTCAACAAAAGGAAAAATCAGCACCGGGGATTGGGGGAAAATAAGTGGAGAAATGCGCGTTTTAGATGCTCCTATTCTACGACCACTGTCAGAGTCTACGACTGCTGACAGGGTCGTTTACAGATTACACACCCCAAATACGATTAACAAAAAACTGCTGTAAAACATAAAATTTAAGTGTCAATATTTAAAATATAATTTATATTTGTGAACCGTTTGTTACAGTTTGCCTATCAGTCACTTAGTACGCCTTAACCACGTATGGAAAGAGTTTGTTTGTCGCTTATACCGGTAATTCACGCTTCGGTTATCCACATATTTCCACCCGCTTCTCCTTTTTCGGGGAGAAGTTATGCGCATCCCCTCCTCTTTGAGACAGCACCCCGCCCTGCAACCGCTCCTTTTCAGACAGCAGGCCGCGGGGACAATTTAATCTGAGTCTGAAAAATAGCGGACGAAGTGAAAGTCCGTTATCTGTTCCAAGTTTTACAAAAAAAAATAGAATCTCAAAAATGAATAATATACATAATCAGAGTATTCCTCAAGAGGTACTCGACCAAGTGAGAATTAAAATAGAAGAAGCAATTGGACTTATCAAACCCTATTCGGTGGTTATGACAGAAGACGAACGCGCATCTGCACTCAAAGTGGGCGATAAAAAATTCACTTGCGTAAATAAGACATTTGCATATACAAAAACAAACCCCGAGTTTGTTCCTTCTTATTTAAATCTTGCTGATTTTGATATAGATATGAAGGATGCTGATGGTCATCCGGAGATAGTTGCGTTGATAAATCAGTTATTCAACTATTTCGATGATACGAAACTGGCTGCACGCAGTGAAGCTTATTCGGCATCGTTGTATTATTATGGCAACGTACAGCAAGCAGCTTCGGTTAACTTACCGGGTGCAAAGGCCATTTACGACGATTTGAAACAGTATTTCCCGGGTAGAGGCAGCAAGTCTGCAGAAGGAAAATAAAATCCAAATTTCAGAGCAGATTCTGAATCCTGCGAAAATAGAGCAGTGAGACATATATCTCCGGCTCTATCTCTTTTGGGGAAGATCAGCTCATTAATAGCCGTCGTCCACTCCATCGGAGCAGAGCTCCACTCTTCGGGAGCAGTCATCCACTCCAATGGAGCAGTCATCCACTCTGTCGGAGCAGTCGTCTGCTCAAACGGAGTAGTTGTCCTCGCCAGCAGAGCAGAGCTCGGCTCCTCAGTAGTGGTTGTCGACTCCCGAAGAGTAGATTTCGTCAAAACCTTAAGTGCCTGAAAGTAAATTGTGGATAACTTGGTTACAATTAGTGAAGTTAGGTGTGTTAAGTGTGAAAATAAAGGGGTATATTTGCGGGGAGAAAAAATCGTCAAGAAAATTATCAATAATACTCAAATTATGGAAGAAACACAAGAGCTATTAAAACAGGTAGAAGACTTATTTGAGAACGAGAAATACCATGAGATAATCGAATTATTATCTAATGAATTATTATCTACTCAGAACAATTCGGATTTATATGCTTGGGCTGCTTGGGCAAACCTAAGATTAAAGAAGTTACAAAATGCATTCCACTTAGCAGAGAAATCAATAAAAACTGATCCTAGTAATTCTTTTGGTTATTTGATCCGTGGTGGTGCTTTCAATCAAACAGATAAACTCTCCAAGGCACTAAAAGATTATGACAAATCCATTGAGCTCAATCCTAATAATTCATATGCATATGGAGGAAGAGCTACATTGTTTCTTAACAGAAAGGAATACGATAAAGCAATCTTGGATTTTAATAAAGCTATTGAATTAAATCGTGATTATAGAAGTGGTTATAATAATAGAGGGAACGCATGGTGGTATAAAGGTGATTACAGCAAAGCAATCGAAGATTATAATATGGCTATTGAATTGGGGTCCAATGATGAGTCGATTTATCTAAATAGAGCAAAGGCTTGGAATAAGATAGGTGAATATGAAAAAGCACTGATTGACATTAACAAAGCGATTGAATTAAATGCTAATTTTCCATATATCTATATTTTTAAAGGAGATGTCTGTTACGCGATTGGTAATTTTCAAGAATCAATCAAAAACTATGAAATTGCACTAAAACATAATTTAGATGGGAGATTAAGGTCTGTTGAGGATAAAATAAAATTAGCTCAAGAAGCAATTGATGTTCTAAAATTCTTTGATGAAAGTAGTGCCGGAAAAGTCCAAAAAGATGAGAAACTCAGATTAGAGAAAGAAATTGATCAAATAATTATATCAATAAGGGACGCTGCAAAATCGAAAGTAAAGATGGTGGCACATTATACTAAGCTATCCGTTGCTGATATATATGTAAAAAAAACAAATGTAAAAATGCATTATAGTAATGCTATTTACATGAATGACCCTATGGAAGGAAAAGTTTTTTTTGATTATTTAGATAACGACGAAATCACCAAGGCCTATCTTAATGGAGAAAAACGGACTGAAACAAGTGTTTACCTAGGTTCTTTTTTACCAGCAGAAGATAATAATGGGGAAGTTTCACACGAAGATGAATTAGTAATGTGGCGAACTTATGGTAAAGATGAAAACGGAAAAGAAGCTTCGGGTTGTAATGTTGTAATTAGTAGTGATTTTTTCAAACTTAATTCCTCGGTAGATGATGAAGAATCAATTCCAATGAGCGATAATGAAGAAGAGCTTTTAAATGTTGTTTACGTAAAGAAATTAAAATCGAGTAAGGAGATAACCAATGACAATAAAGATAAAATTGAACCAGCAATAGTTCAATTAAAAGATAACTTATTGAAATTAATTGAGCTAAGAAATAAATTTCAAAAGCGGGATGACTTTTACAAAGAGATTGAAAATTCAATATTTAAACGTCTCTCGACTATAAGCTATTTGTTTAAATCCGCAGATTATAACTATGAACATGAAGTTAGGGTAATAACTTACGTCCCTCGTAATAGCGATAACATTAAATTCAGAGAGATAGATGAACCTAATTTACCATGTAAACATTTTTATATTGAGTCGTATAATGATATTTTACCTCACATAAAGAAAATATATTTAGGTCCTAAAGTAGAACATTATCAAAGATGGAGTTTGTATCTAGATTATGAGATTCGCCAACGGGTTAAAGAGGGTATGACGGTCGTTAATCCATCAAGTATTGAAATAATAAAATCTGATTGTAAGTTCCAGTAATAACCCTTCCCCCCTGCGGGGTACTTCCCTTGAAAGGGAAGATCTTCGGAATTCGAGAATTTTAGTGGTAGAGGAAGATTGCATATTCTTTAAATCGTAGATACAATCAGAATATTATTTTGGCTTAGAAATAAGTTCAATTAAATGTAGATAATCTTGGACTGCTCGAATGTCCCCTTTCTAAGGGGACGAGCGGAGCGGAGGGGTTTCTTGTGTAATAGATAAGAATAAGAAACCCTTCCCCCCTGCGGGGTACTTCCCTTAAAAAGGGAAGATCATCGGAGTCCGAGGATTTGAGTGGTGGAAGAAAAGTTTTGCAATTTCATGCTTACAAAAGAATGCTTGACTAGAATAGCCACCAAGTTTGATTAAAAGTAAATAGCCTAGAACTGCTCGTGTGTCCCCTTTCTAAGGGGACACACGAGCGTAGCGGAGGGGTTTGTAAACAAACAAAACAACTCAAATAGAACTAAATATATGATTAACAGCCTACCCGAAATGAAACCGTTTCGCAGAAAGTTGCGAAAGAATATGACAGCAGCCGAAGTGGCGTTGTGGTTAATGATAAAGAACAAGCAGTTGGACGGTGAGCGATTTCTCCGCCAGTTTAGCATTGGGCATTATGTAGTCGATTTCTATTGTTCGAAATATAAATTGGCTATTGAGCTAGATGGCGAAGGGCATTTTACAGAAGAAGGTGAAGCCTCTGATGCCAAGCGAACTGAATACCTGAACGCTATGGGTGTGCGGGTATTGAGATTTGAGAACTTTGAGGTTTTTCAATATCCCGGGCGGACATTGGATGAGATAAGGAAGTATTTGAAGTGATTTTTCAAGAAAACCCTTCCCCCCTGCGGGGTACTTCCCTTAAAAAGGGAAGATCATCGGAATTCGAGAATTTGAGCATTGGAGGAAGATTGCCTATTTTTAAATCGTAGATACAATTTGAATATTTATTTGGCTTAGAGATAAGTTTGATTAAAGGTAAATAATCTAGGATTGCTCGGGTGTCCCCTTTCTAAGGGGACGAGCGTAGCGGAGGGGTTCGTGAATGATAATTAAGAAACCCTTCCCCCTTCGGGCACTTCCCTTAAAAAGGGAAGAACATCGGAGTTCGAGAGTTTGCGTGTTTGAAGAAAAAATTTACACTTTCATGTTTGTAAAAAAATACTTGATTTGGATAAACACCAAGTCTGATTAAAGGTAAATAACCTCGGACTGCTCAGGTGTCCCCTTACTAAGGGGACGAGCGTAGCGGAGGGGTTTACAAATATATTTATCCTCAAAAACAAAATCCCCTCAAACCGATTTTCTCGATTTGAGGGGATTATGCTTAACTGTCAACTATCAATTGTAAACTGTCAATTATCTTACATTATTGCTTGTTCGAAATCACGGAACAAATCCTCTACATCTTCCAGTCCTACCGAGATACGAATAGTTTTGTCGGACACGTTCATTTCTTTGCGCACCTCGGGGCTAAATGTCCCAAAGATGGTGCTGGCAGGGTGAATGGCCAGGCTCACATTATCGAACAGGTTGGTGGCACGTTTTACCAGTTTCAACTTGTTGAGGAACGTAAAGCAGGCTTCACGCGACTCTAAATTGAAGGTAAACATAGCACCGGGCTGTTTGCCAAACTGATTTTTACTCAGCGTATAGTATTTGTTATCGGGAAGGGCGGTATAATTCACCGACTCCACCTTAGCGAGTGTTTGCAGACGTTGTACCAATTGCAAACACGTGCCGGTGGCACGCTCGTAGCGCAAGGTCAATGTCTCCAACCCAAGAGTTTGCATATAGGCTGCTTGCGGAGTCATATAAGCACCGAGGTTACGGTGAATTTCCTTACGAAGCTTAGCGGTAAATGCTGCCGGTCCGAACTCCTTGGCCATGGCGTGCAACTTAGGTGCCGAAATCCAGTTAAAGTTGCCATAATCCAGAATCAAACCACCCAAACTGGTAGCTCCACCCGAAATATATTTAGTGCTCGATACAATCTCGATGTTTACACCCCAGTTTTTGGCCTTAAAAGCCGAGAAAGGGATAATAGTAGTATCAGCCACTAAAGGAACTCCAGCTTTTTTAGTTATTGCCGAGATAGCCTTTAGGTCCACCACTTCCATTTGCGGATTGGTGATAATTTCCAAAAAGACAGCACAGGTATTATCATCAATATGTGCTTCTACTTCGTCAGGATTCGTGAGGTCGCAAAAACGTGTTTCCACGCCGAATGCAGCCATAGTCGATGCGAAGAACGAATAGGTATTACCAAACAAATGGCGTGAAGTAACAATATTGCTACCGGTTTGCGCCAGCGTAAGAATAACATTGGAAATAGCCGCCATGCCCGAGTTAAGAGCCGTTACGCTAAATGCACCCGTCATATTTTGCACACGGCTCTCGAAATACTGCACCGTGGGGTTGGTAATGCGTGAGTAAGTATGTTCGGCCACCTTTCCCATAAACGCAGCTTCCATCATCTCTGCCGTTTCGAATTCGAAAGCAGCACATTGATAAACCGGCATGCTCAATGCACCATAGGCATCAGGCTTTGCGTAAGGGGTGTGGAGAATTTTTCCAGTAATTGAGAGTTCTTCGTTATTCATCTTATTATTTTTTGTCAGAAGTAAGGAGTAAGAGGTAAGAAGTAAGTAATTTGTACGACTTCATGTTTATTTTTTTCGAAATAACAGATAAGTTTCTTACCTCTTACTCCTTGCCTCTTAATTCTTTTTTTACTTCTTCATATTTGCTTTGCTTGCAGTGAAAATTCTCACAAGCTCATTAATCTCGTTCTTTAGACTTATATAGATTGAAGCATCAATAAGATTTGCCTCTTCAATCAGTTCAAACCAAAATTGGGTTTCGTCAATCTCTTCAACCACTATACACATCTTAGAGAATCGTTCAGCATGAGATCTTCCACGCGTAACAGCTCTGAAATTTGCCGCCACGGAAGTTCCCGACCGCAATAATTGTTTTCCTATAACTCTTAGTTCTTCAGTTTGTTTACAATGCTTTGCGTAGAAATGGATTATTGCCACAGCGAACTTCTTCGTTCTCTGCCTATACTTTTCATTATAATCTAACTCTTCCGACATAAGTGTGTATTTTTAGAAGTAAGTCTGTTTATTAGAGGTAAGGAGTAAGAGGCAAGTAATTTGTATGACTTCATGTTAGTTCTTTTTATAATTAACAGACAAGTTCCTTGCCTCTTACTTCTTGCCTCTTACCTCTTACTCCTTACTTCTTGCCTCTATCTCAGTTTCGCTCTTAGTTTTGTTTCAAAATTGCCTTGCAATTTCTTCATTATCGGTTCTATTTGTCCGTCGGTAAGGGTTTTGGTTTCGTCTTGCAACACAAAGCTTACAGCGTACGATTTTTTACCTTCTTCCAGGTTCTTGCCTTCGTAAACGTCGAACAGATTTACGCTTTTCAGCAGTTTACGTTCGGTTTCGAAAGCTATTTTTTCTATTTCGGCAAAGGTCACATTCTTATCAAGCAACAACGCCAAGTCGCGTTTCACTTCAGGGAATTTCGCCAGTTCGGTATAACGCACTTTTTGGTCGCCAAGTTCAGCAAGGATAGCATTCCAGTTCAAATCGGCAAAATATACTTCGGCATCAATGTCCATCATCTTGCGAATCTTTGGTGATACAATGCCATACACTGCCAATTGTTTTCCGGAACGGGTATAAACGGTCAATGCTTCGCTCAACAGGTCGTTGGCATATTCGCCCACCACCAGTTTACGCATGGTAAAGCCCAAACGTGCAAACACATTTTCGACAAATGCTTTCAACTCGTATACAGTCGATTTTTCTTCGGCAGCTACCCACGATTGAGCGCGCTTGTTGCCGGTGAGCCATAATCCAAGATGAAAATCTTCGGAATAGGCCGACAATGCTTCGCCTTCTTTTTTGTTTTCGGCATTGTAATAATAGCAATTACCAAATTCGTAGAACTTCAAATCGGCATTCTTACGATTGATATTGCGGGCAATATTTTCCAATCCGCCAAAAAGCATGGTCTGACGCATTACGTTCAAATCGGAACTTAGCGGATTAAGCATTTTCACCGAGTTAGCAGCAGGATATGAAGTCAGGTCGGTATAATAACCACCTTTGGTAAGCGAGTTGTTCAACACCTCATTGAAGCCCTGAGCAGTTAGTTGCTCCGAGATAAGGTGTTGGAGTTTATAGCTATCCGGTTTGGTACCGAAGCTTAGGTTCGATTTCAGCGTATCGCCGATTTCTACATTATTATAACCGTAAATACGCAGGATATCTTCAATCACATCCACGTCGCGTTGCACATCCACACGATAAACAGGCACGTGCAGCACATATCCTTCTTCGTTTTGGCTCACAATTTTCATTTCGAGTGCCGCAAGAATGGTTTCGATATTTTCTTTGCCGATTTCTTTTCCAATCAAGGTATTTACTTTGCGAAGCGAAAGCTCTACCACGAATGGTTTTACTTCTTCCGGATAAACATCTACTATTTCGCTGGAAATTTGTCCGCCAGCCACTTCCTGAATCAACAAAGCACAACGTTTCAACACGTAAATGGTGTTGGTAGGATCGCAACCACGTTCGTAACGGAACGAAGCATCAGTATTCAACCCATGACGACGAGCCGTTTTACGAATCGTTACCGGATTAAAATAAGCGCTTTCCAAAAACACGTTTTTGGTCGTTTCCGTTACACCTGAGTCCAAACCACCGAACACACCACCAATACACATTGCATTTTCAGCATTGCAAATCATCAGGTCGGCAGCATTCAGCTTGCGTTCAACACCATCAAGAGTAGTAAAAACAGTTCCTTCGGGCATATTTTTTACACGCACTTCGCCCCCTTTAATTTTGTCGGCATCGAAAGCGTGAAGCGGTTGTCCCAATTCGTGCAACACGAAGTTGGTAGCATCCACAATATTGTTGATAGGACGAAGCCCGATAATTTGCAGGTAATTTTTCAACCATTCAGGCGATTCGGTAACTGTAACACCCGAAATAGTCACGCCCGAATAACGCGGACAAGCATCCGTATTCTCCACCACTACCGGAATGGTAAGGTTGGTATTTTGAACGGCAAAAGCATCCACCGAAGGGCGGGTGAGTTGTACCGATTTATCTTTCAAAGCAAAAAATGCAGCCAAATCGCGCGCCACACCAAAATGCGAAGCAGCATCCACACGGTTAGGTGTAATGTCTACTTCCAGCAAATAATCGCTTTTGATGCCGTAGTAATCTTTGGCTAAGGTTCCAATCTGCACATCGGCGGGCAAAACGATAATACCATCGTGACTCGTACCGATACCGATTTCATCTTGTGCACAAAGCATCCCAAGTGATTCTACACCACGTATTTTTGATCGTTTAATGCTAAAACTTTCGTCGCCCGAGTAAAGTTTTGTTCCCACGGTTGCCACCACCACTTTTTGTCCGGCAGCCACATTGGGCGCTCCGCATACAATTTGTAAAGGTTCGCCGGTACCAATGCTCACAGTAGTAACGTGTAAATGGTCGGAGTTTTCATGCGCTCCGCAGGTAAGCACTTCGCCAATTACCAATCCTTCCAGTCCACCTTTTACGGTTTGAACTTCTTCTACTCCACCTACTTCTAAACCGATAGAAGTTAGCGCTTTCGACAATGCATCGGGGGTTACATCAATGTTAATGTACTGTTTTAGCCAATTATACGATATATTCATAACAATTCATAATTAATAATGCACAATTCATAATTAAAAGATCTTCCGGTTTCATAGGCTTTAATCACCTACATAAAACAGAAAGTCTTTTTTTGGAGGCACAAAGATACGATTTATTTTAGAGTTTCAGATTTGGAGAGCTTTAATTGAACGCATTTTTTCTTTCAAAAACCGGAATATAATCATAAAAAAAGTATAGTTTGTAACATAAACTATTCTCTAAATATCATCCCGTGCGTTTAGTTGTATTTTTCCTTTTAGTATTAGCAGTTTTTTTGTACTTTTGTGCATCTATCAAAAATTGGATTCATGAAACAAAATATTGTCAAGTCGGCCATGCACGGTGGCCTTATCTTAGGAGCGTTATTCTCGCTAAACTTTGTTCTTTCTGTTACAAAAATCACTGCTTTAGCACTGCTTACCTACGCAATTGCTGTTTTCATTGTAGTTATTATGTACAAGTTGTCTATCCGTTTTCGCGACAACGAGTGCGAGGGTTCAATTTCGTACGGAAAATCGTTGCTTTATATCCTGCTCACTTTCTTTTATGCCGCTCTGATTTCTACGGTTATAAAATTTGTTTACTTCCAGTTTATCAATACCGCATTTTTGGAAAATATGTTCCAGGAAACGATGAAAACGATGCAGTTGATGAAACTCCCAATGAACGATGCAAGTGTAGCGCAGGTACAAAGCATGCTTAAACCGGCTACATTCTCAATGATATATGTGATTACAAACCTTATCATGGGTGCAATTGTAGGAGTAGTAATGGCTGCATTTGTAAAAAAAGATAAAGACATTTTCAGTCAACAGTAATTATTCAGTGAACAGTGATCGGTTAGCAGCAAAAAAAAGAGTCTGCTGGTTGTAACTTGTAACTTGTAACTAAATTAAACATGGATATTTCGATAATAGTACCGCTTTACAACGAAGAAGAATCGTTGCCAAAACTCTTCGAATGGATTGAACGCGTGATGAATGAAAACAAATTCAGCTATGAAGTTGTGTTTGTAAACGACGGCAGCACCGACAAATCGTGGGAAGTGGTAGAATCGCTTAAAAAACAATCAGAAAACGTGCGCGGCATAAAGTTCCGTCATAACTATGGAAAATCGCCTGCCTTGTATTGCGGATTCCGTGCTGCGCAGGGCGACGTGGTGATTACCATGGATGCCGATTTGCAGGACAGTCCCGACGAAATTCCGGAATTATTCGAAATGGTCAAGAACCAAAATTACGACCTGGTTTCGGGCTGGAAGAAAAAACGCTACGATTCAAAACTCACCAAAAATATTCCTTCAAAACTATACAACGCCACTGCCCGCAAAGTGACCGGTTTGAAACTGCACGACATGAACTGCGGACTGAAAGCCTATCGCAATGAAGTGGTAAAAAATATAGAAGTGTACGGCGAGATGCACCGTTACATCCCCTATTTAGCTAAAAATGCCGGATTTACCAGCATTGGTGAAAAAGTGGTGGAGCATCGTAAACGCGAGTTCGGTGAAACAAAATTCGGTTTAAGCCGTTTTGTAAATGGTTACCTAGATTTGATTTCACTTTGGTTTCTTTCTAAATTCGGCAAAAAACCAATGCATTTCTTTGGATTGTATGGAAGTATAATGTTTTTGCTCGGTTTTTTGGCGGTAATTGCCGTTGGAGCCAATAAACTGGTAGCCATCATCGAGCACGTAAAAGCTCCGTTGGTAACCGATAGTCCTTACTTCTATCTGGCCATGTTGGCTATGATGCTGGGAACGCAGTTATTCCTGGCCGGTTTTGTAGGCGAAATAGTTGCACGTAACTCTACAGAGCGCAACAATTATAAAATTGAGAAGGAAATTTAATTCAGTAAGCATTCATCAGTAGATAGTTATCAGAATAAGAGCAATGGAAATAATGGAGATTCTCAAATACATATTACCGGCTTTGGTCGTTTTACTAACGGCTTATTTGCTCATAGATAAACTGCTGCGCAACGAAGAAAAACGTCGCAATTATGAATTGCGCAAAGATGCTTCTGCAACCCTTACTCCTATTCGCCTGAGGGCTTATGAGCGTTTGATATTGGTATTGGAACGCACAATACCCAGCACATTAATTGTAAGTGTAGCCAAACCGGGTATGACAAATCTGGAACTTCACAGCCAATTGCTGGCAAGCATACGTCAGGAATTTTCGCATAACCTATCACAACAAATTTATGTAAGCGATGAGGTGTGGACTCACATACGCAGTGCACAGGAAAGCCTGTTACGTTTGGTAAACAGCACGGCTGCCGATTGCAATCCAACTGATTCGGCCTCCGTTTTGGCCGAACTTATTATTCAGGTATATAATTCCAGTGAAAATACACCTTCCGAATTAGCCATGGATAAATTAAAAAAGGAAGTAAGAATACTCTTACAATAACTCCGGCTGAAATAAGACAAAAACAAAATGAAACAAAATACATACTTACTCCTCATAGCTCTCCTGATACTTGGCATTTCGTGCACAAGTAGTGAAGATTGCACCGAAGACCGCATTGCAAAATTGGGAGTTGGTTTTTATACACGAGCCTTAACCGATACAGTCAAAAAAGTATACACCACCAGAGCAATAAACTTAGACACACTATCCGTTAGAGGATTAGCTGCCAATGGGACTTTGATTGATTCGATTCTATACAAATCAAAAACTATTCAAAAAGTCTATTTGCCTTTAAATAAGTTTGAAAACAGTTCTAAATTCGTACTTGCCTTCAAAACAGGAAAAGATACAATTGAAGTACTGCATACGAATACCGATTATTATCTGTCATTGGAATGTGGCTGTATGAAAGTACATGCTATCGACACAGTACTTACAACCACTAATGTAGTCGATTCGGTAAAAATAATCAACCACAAAGTTAACGCAACAAATACAGAGCATGTACAAATATTTATTAATTAGTTTGCTTTGTTGCTTTGTTGCTTCATCTATTCAAGCACAGGAGAAACAAGACAAAAAGCCGGAAGTCAAAACACCCACCGTAAAATGGTGGGATGGGATGACGCTGCAGGTTGATGCTGCATCAATTGCAAGTTCAACGCTTCTGTCGAAAGATGTATATTCGGTGGAAGCCGGAGCACAAATAAATCTTAAGAACAAATATTTACCTGTCGTGGAACTTGGTTACGCCAGTGTGAATAAAACTTCGCTTGAAGATATCAGGTTTAAAACCAACGGCTTTTTTGGTCGAGTGGGAATGGATTTCAATTTGGTAAAAAAGAAAAAGGATGGTAAGCTAAGCCCTAACCTTTTTTTAATGGGATTGAGACTAGGTATGACAAACTCAACCTACACCATAAACAATATGGTTATTGCCAATGATTATTGGGGAGCCGGCCAAACACTTCCCGAAAGCAAACTAACCCCCACTAGAATTTGGTTCGAATTGGTCATTGGTATTCGTGTAAAGGTGGTAGATAACATTTACATGGGATGGTCGTTACGCAATAAGCATTTACTTACCACCGACAAAGTGGGAGACATAAGTCCGTGGTATATTCCCGGATATGGCAAGAATGCCAGCAGCAACTGGGGATTCAGCTACACGGTTGGCTATAAGTTCTAACCTCTGTTAACAAAACAACAAACAACAAATATAAACAACAAAAACAACCAATTTAAAAAGTATGAATTCAACACAAATTTTAAACCGCGCCGCCGACAATATCCGTATTCTGGCAGCTTCAGCGGTAGAGAAAGCAAAATCGGGTCACCCGGGTGGTGCCATGGGTGGAGCTGATTTTATCAATGTACTTTATTCTGAATTTTTAGAGTACGATCCGAAAAATCCTGCTTGGGAAGGTCGCGACCGTATGTTCCTTGATCCGGGTCACATGTCGCCAATGTTATATTCTGTGTTAGCTTGCACCGGAAAATATACAATGGAAGAATTGGCGCAATTCCGTCAATGGGATAGTCCAACTCCGGGACACCCTGAAGTAGACATCATGCGCGGTGTGGAAAACACATCAGGTCCTCTCGGACAAGGCCATACTTACGCCGTAGGTGCTGCCATTGCTGCAAAATTTTTGAAAGCACGCTTTGGTGAAGTAATGAGCCAAACAATTTACACTTTCATTTCTGATGGTGGAGTACAGGAAGAAATATCACAAGGTGCAGGTCGTATTGCCGGTCACTTAGGATTGAACAACCTGATTATGTTCTACGATTCTAATGACATTCAACTTTCTACTGAAACAAATGCTGTTACAAGCGAAAACGTAGCTCAAAAATACCTGGCATGGGGTTGGAAAGTAATCGAAATCAACGGTAACGATGCAGAACAAATTCGCAAAGCATTAACCGAAGCCAAAGCTGAAACTGCTCGCCCAACACTTATTATTGGTAAAACAATTATGGGTAAAGGTGCTATGAAAGCTGATGGTTCAAGCTTTGAACGTCAATGTGCTACTCACGGTATGCCGTTGGGCGAATGTGGTGCTTCATATGCCGAAAGTATCAAAAACTTAGGTGGAAACCCCGAAAACCCATTTGTTCTTTTCGAAGAAACAAAAACATTGTATGCTAAACGTGCTGAAGAATTGGCTGCTATTGTAGCAATCAAACAAGCTGCTAAAGCTGCATGGACAAAAGAAAACCCCGAATTGGCTGAAAAATTGGCGTTCTTCTTCACAGGCAAAACAAAAATGAACTGGGATGCCGTAGTTCAAAAACCGGGTCAGGCAACACGTGCTGCTTCGGCAACTGTATTAGGCGAATTGGCTAAACAAGTTGAAAACATGGTGGTAGCAAGTGCCGACTTATCAAACTCTGATAAAACTGACGGCTTCTTGAAAAATACCAAAGCATTTACAAAAGATGATTTCTCTGGTGCATTCCTTCAAGCAGGTGTGGCTGAGTTGACCATGGCTTGTTTGTGTATCGGTATGAGTTTGCACGGTGGTGTTATCCCTGCCTGTGCTACTTTCTTCGTTTTCTCTGACTACATGAAACCAGCTGTACGTATGGCTGCTTTGATGGAACAACCTGTGAAGTTTATCTGGACACACGACGCTTTCCGCGTAGGTGAAGATGGACCAACTCACGAGCCGGTAGAACAAGAAGCACAAATCCGTTTGATGGAGAAATTGAAAAACCACAAGGGTCATAACTCTATGTTGGTTCTTCGTCCTGCTGATGTTGAAGAATGTACTGTAGCTTGGAAAATGGCTATGGAAAATACAACTACTCCAACAGGCTTAATTCTTTCCCGTCAAAATATTGCTGACCTTCCTGCAGTTGCAAGCCGCAAAGCTGAAGCTGAACAAGCTCAAAAAGGTGGTTATGTGGTAGAATGCGACGGAAATCCCGACGTTATCTTAGTAGCTTCGGGTTCTGAAGTTTCTACATTGTTCGAAGGTGCTAAATTACTTCGTGCCGATGGTGTAAAAATTCGTTTGGTATCGGTTCCTTCTGAAGGACTTTTCCGCAACCAATCTGCAGAATATCAAGAAAGCGTGTTACCACGTGATGCTAAAATCTTTGGTCTTACAGCAGGTCTTCCGGTAAACTTACTAGGTTTAGTGGGTGCTAACGGTAAAATCTGGGGATTAGAATCATTTGGATTCTCTGCGCCTTACACAGTACTTGACGAGAAACTTGGTTTCAACGGCAAGAACGTTTATGAGCAAGTAAAAAAAATGCTTTAGAAAATAGAAGTAAGAGGTAAGAAGTAATAGGCAAATAAATTGTTTGCCTATTTATTTCTTACCTCTTTTCTGTTACTTTATTAATAGTTAGCTCTTGCTTTCTTACCTCTTACCTCTCTAACAAATGGATATTCTCTCAATTATCATTATTGGCATTGGTTTAGCCATGGATTGCTTTGCTGTTTCGGTAAGCAAAGGAATTTGTGCCAAGAAGTATTTCTTTTGGCTTACGTTCCGTATGGCTGTATTGTTTGGACTTTTCCAGGCTATTATGCCATTAATTGGTTACACGCTGGGCGCCAGCTTTGCCAAACAAATGATGAGTTTCGATCATTGGTTGGCTTTCGGGTTACTCACCCTCATTGGTGGGAAAATGGTTTATGAGGGACTTCAACCACAAGATCCTGATTGTAGCAAAGTTAACAATCCCTTCAAATGGGCTTCACTCCTATCCCTTGCACTAGCAACCAGCATCGACGCACTGGCAACCGGCATCGTATTTGTTCCTTATCCCGGTGTTATTTGGAGGGCTATTGCGATTATTGGACTTGCCAGTTTTCTTCTCACTTTCGTCGGAATGTATATTGGTGTTCACTTTGGGAAACGATTCCATGTAAAAGTAGAAGCAATAGGAGGAATCATCCTCATTGGCATTGGTTTAAAAATACTGATTGAACATCTATTTTACAGTTAAACGTAAAAGTGGCTTCTCACATATCTGCATAAAAACTACAGACATCATACTAAAAACGACTTACTAACTTCACATGAATTTAAAAAAACTACTTCCTTTATTTTTCATTGCATTTTCAACAATTGCAATTGCACAAGAACCTACAAAACTAAAAGTATATGGTTTTGTATCAAACGATTTCTTTTACAATTCCCGTCAAAATGTAGAGATGGTAGATGGAATTATTCAGTTATTTCCAAAACCAATTGAGCTGAATACTGCCGGTATCGACAAAAATGCCGTTGCTCAAGCAGAGATGCTTAGTGTGAACTCACGCATTGGAGTTGATTTAACCGGCGCACCAATTCTTGGAGCTAAATCAAGTGGAAAAATTGAAGCCGACTTTGCCGGATTTGGAACATCGTATTACGTTTTCCGTATACGTCAGGCATTTATGAAACTAAACTGGGAAAAAACCGAATTATTGGTAGGCCAAACCTGGCATCCATTATTTGGAAGTGTTGTTCCAACCACTTTCTCGGCCAATGCAGGAGGCCCGTTCCAACCATTTAACCGTAGCCCGCAAGTTCGCGTTAAAGAATCACTCAGCAAAACGCTGTCATTAACTGCTGCTGCGTTATACGAAATGCAATATGCTTCGCAAGGACCTGCCGGAACTTCGAATACATATATGAAAAATGCTATCGCCCCCGACCTTTTTGTTGGACTGGAAAACAAAACAAAACACTGGACATTAGGTGTTGGTGCCGACTTCAAAACTTTAAAACCAGAACCGCTTAATGATGCGACAATTAGTTCGTTGAGTGCAAGTGCTTATGCACAATATGTGAATGGCAAATTACAACTAAAAGGAAAAACAACTTATGGAGGAAACCTGAGCGACCAACTTATGTTGGGAGGTTATGGAGTAAGTAAGTATGCCAGCGATTCCGCAACCGTACTTTCGTATACAAACCTAAAGAGCATGAACTCCTGGGTAAACATGGTTTATGGAACTAAACTACAAGTAGGACTACTGCTTGGTGCTGCCAATAATCTTGGATCAAGTGATAATTTCGATTTGAGAAAAGGTAAAAAAATGACGGCTTATGGCTATAGTTTTTATGACGCCTCACAACAGGTTCTTGACCGTTTGTACCGCATAGCTCCACAAGTAAGCTATAACTTATCTAATTTCAAATTCGGTTTAGAATACGATTATACAACTGCCTCATATGGAGCAATGCAACGCGACGGAAGTGCTAAAAACACTTACAGCGTTAGCAACAATCGTGTTTTAGCATCAGTAATGTATATTTTTTAAACAGATAAACTAAAAAGCTGAGGAAGATAAATCTGATTTATTTCCTCAGCTTTTTAGTTCATTGAACTATACCTCCGTCCATTTGTTTAAAAAGTAAACCTGGCACAATATTTTTTTTGTAACTACAGTTTTCGATTATGATCAAAGGTTTCTTTTTCATTCTACTCTTTTACTTCCTCGGTCAACTGGTAAGTTTGCTCATTCACGGCTTTATCCCCGGAAGTGTGATAGGCATGATATTACTTTTTCTTGCCTTGTTCTTCAAAGTCATCAACCCCGAAAATGTTCGCAGCACAGCTACTGTCATTACCAAAAACATGGCCGTATTCTTTGTACCGGCAGCAGTAGGTCTGATGGCATATATCGAAATCGTATCACATAATTTTCTGGCAATAATAGTTGGTATTGCCATTAGCACAATACTCACTATTGTCACCGTAGCCCTTGTACAGGAACGGATGGAAAAACGAGGAAAGAAAGGAGATACAGCTCATGAATGAATTACTGGAACAACTAAAACCTTTATTTTCGGGCGAAGTATTTTTACTGACGTTGGTAATGGGGAGTTTCTTGCTGGGTGTTTTTTTATACAAACGCACACAAATCACATTGCTTCAGCCACTCTTGATTACCATGCTGATTATTATTCCTTTTCTAAAGATTACCGGCATTGACTATCATACTTTCTACGAAAAAACAAACATACTCAACTTTATGCTTGGACCAAGCGTAGTTGCATTGGGATATGTGCTCTACGAACAAATTGAAAATGTAAAAGGGAATGTTATCTCCATACTTACTTCTGTTTTTGTAGGTAGCGTGGTAGGAATAGTAAGTGTGGTGCTAATCGCGAAAGCATTTGGTGCCGACCGTTTACTAATGGCCTCACTAGCTCCAAAATCGGTAACGACACCTATTGCCATTAGTTTGGCCGAAAAAGATGGAGGTGCACCGGCACTTACAGCAGCATTTGTAGTTATCTGCGGATTATTCGGGGGCTTGGTGGGTCCTATCATTCTACGCCGACTGGGAATCAACAGTAAAATTGCGAAAGGGCTCGCTATGGGTTCATCTTCGCACGCACTCGGTACTGCTCGCGCCATGGAAATGGGAGCACTCGAAGGCGCTATCAGTGGTTTAGCGATTGGGATAATGGGAATAATGACTGCCTTATTAATTCCTTTTGCTGAATGGCTATTTTAAAGATTTAGACATCCGACAAAAGTTCCTTTTTCAATAAAACAACAAACACACCGGTGATCCAATGTTCAATCGCTTTCCTGTATCGGATAGCATTCCGGTGGTTGTATCGCGTTTAAAAACAACTATATTATCGGTAAACTGATGCGCAACCAAAACGTATTGTCCATCCGGAGTTATGGCGAAGTTACGGGGTCCATCTCCGCCTGTAGAAACTTGTTGTTTAAAAGTCAATTTGCCAGCCTTCCCAACAGCAAAGCAAGTTATATCATTCGCCGTTCCACGATTGGTGGCATACAGAAACTTGCCATCAGGCGAAAAATGAATATCAGCTCCTCGATTTACAATTCCATCTTTTACAGCCACGGTTGCTTCCTGCAATAATTTCAATCTGCCTTTGTTTATTTTCAACACCGAGAGTGTTCCGTCAATTTCCTGTATCACATAAAGCAGCTTTCCATCTTTACTAAAAGCTGTATGTCTCGGCCCGCTTCCTAGTTTTAGTGTAATACTATCAAACGGCACTAAAAAATTGGATGAAGCGTTGCTATTGTATTTGTAAACGGTAACTTTATCTGTTCCTAAATCATTCGCCAGCAAAAACTTTTTATCCGGCGTCAGCAAAACCTGGTGCACATGCGGTTCGCCTTGTCGTTCGGTATTTATGCTTTTCCCAACATGTTGAATTACTTGTTGAACATTCGTCAATGAACCATCAGCCTTTCGTCCAAATACAGAAATACTTCCGCCACCATAGTTGGCGGTAAAAACGTGGTTATTTGTTACGGAAACAAAGCATGGTCCATCACTTTTAGTCAACGATGAATTGATAAGAGTCAGCTTAGCCGTTTTCTCATCAAAAGAAAAAGCACAGGCTGAGCTACCTTCAGCGCTTTTGCTCACCGAGTAAACAAACTTTTTGTCGGGAGTAAGTGCCAGAAAGCTGGGGTTCGAGATACCCGTTGTAACCGATTGTTGAGTAAAAACTCCGTTCGCTACATCGACCTTATAAGAATAAATTCCCTGACTTTTGCCGGGAGCAGTGTAAGTACCTATCAACAAACGATAATTACCTGTTTGAGCAAAAGTGACTGATATAAATGTAGAAATAAAGAGTGTGATGAATATTTTTTTCATTTTATAATGATTGAGTAGAGAATTGATGTCCGAAATGGCTTCAAAAGTACGTATTTTTGTAGAATAAATAAAGGCAAAAAACAAAGTTGGAGGAAAATACGTTATCAAGATATATTTAAGTTCAACCACAAAACATAAAAAAATGTCAGACAAACATATAATCAGAACCGAATGGAAAGGCGATTTAGCTTTCGAAGCGGACGTGAACGGTCATAAAGTAATGATGGATGCACCTGTAGAAGGTGGTGGACATAATTTAGGTGCAGGACCGAAAAAATTAATGCTGGTAGCGCTGAGTGGTTGCACCGGCATGGATGTAGTTTCTATCCTCAAAAAAATGCGCGTAGATATTGAAAAATGCGACATAGAAGTGCAAGGCGATGTTACCGACGAAAATCCAAAACAATACTTCAAAATGCATGTTATCTATGAATTTACAGGCAAGGACCTTCCTCTGGACAAGCTCGAAAAGGCAGTAAAAATGTCTGAGGAAAGCTATTGCGGTGTTGAGGCGTTGTATCGCAAGGCAATTGAAGTAACATCCGAAATTAGAATTATTGAATCATAATTTAAAATGGAGATAAAATATATTTTTGACAACAATCAACGGTGGGTTCAAGAAAAGATAAAGACGGATAAAGATTATTTCAAGAAACTATCTTTAGGCCAAAATCCTCATATCCTATACATTGGTTGTTCCGACAGTCGTGTTAGTACCGAAGAATTGATGGGGGCACAACCCGGCGAAGTTTTTGTTCACCGAAACATTGGCAACATGGTGCCAAATACCGATATGAGTGCCATGTCGGTGATTAATTATGCTGTTACACAGCTTAAAGTGCAACACATTGTTGTCTGCGGACATTATTACTGCAACGGGGTAAAGGCTGCCATGCAGTCGGCTGATCTTGGTATTTTAAATCCCTGGTTGCGAAATATTCGCGACGTGTACAGGCTTCACAAAGAAGAACTTAACAGCATCACCGACGAAGAGGAAAAATACAAACGATTGGTAGAACTTAATGTGCAAGAACAGTGTGTGAATGTAATTAAAACTTCCGATGTTCAGAAAGCCATTAAAGAAAGACAACTTACTGTACACGGTTGGGTTTTCGATGTACACAGCGGTACACTTATCGATTTGGAAATTGACTTCGAAAAGATATTGGAAAATATCATGGAGATTTATAAAATCATCTGATCTCTAAAGAAAAATGGCGGTGTAACTGTAGAGCTACACCGCCATTATTATTTTGAATCATTTAGTCATTCGCCCATACAACTCTGCGTACACTTTCTCATATGTTGGTGTAGCAATAGTATGCTTTTTAGCCAACTGAATAACTGCACCAGTCAAACCTTGCACTTCGGTATTCTTTCCTGCCTTAAAATCGCTGTGCATCGAAGCAGTCGTTTCGAAGGGCAGTTTCTCCAACTGATGAATCACTTTATCTATAACGGTATGCTCTATTTCGGCACCTTCGGCATTGGCCACCAACAGTAATTCTTCCAATACGCTTACTAATGTGGCTTTGCGCACTTCATCAGTCAATAAAGCGCCAAAACTTACATCGAAATACGAAGTGAGCGATGCTGTCGACGAGATAAAGAAAAACTTCGTCCAGATAACATGCATTATCTTTTCATGAAAAGTGGCATCAATTCCTGCCTCTTTCAATAATGTTTCAAAACTAATCAAACGCTCAGTGGTTTGTTTAAATTCGTAACCAAAATTAAAACGGTGCACACCGCCCGAACTTTCCACTACGCCCGGTTCATTCAATCGTGCCACAATATAGCAACAGCCTTGCCACACCTCTGTTCCCGGCAACAGCGTACGAATACGATCGGAATTATCAATGCCATTCAGCAGTGGCAGAATGACCGTATTTGAACCGACTATAGGCTTAATTTGTGCCACTGTCGCATCCAAATCATAACTTTTAGGAGTCATGATAATATAATCAGCTGTGCCAATTTCGGTCACATCGTCGGTTGCAAGTGTTGGATACACCTGAAAAGTTCCTTTTTCCGTTATCAGGGTCAATCCATTTTCCTGTACCTTTCGGAGATGGGCACCGCGCGCCACAAAATATATTTCGATATCCGGATGATCAGCATATTGTTTCGCCAACATTCCGCCATAATATCCTCCTACTCCACCAAGCCCTACAATTACAATCTTTGTCTTCATAATTTTTTATCCTTAAAAAACAGGTTACAAAGGTAGCCATAAAACAACAAAACTCTCAAAAAATCCGGAAGAACCTTTGAGAGTTTAATAATTTAAAAACAGAGAATAGTTGTTATTTATTTACGTCTTAAGTTTTTCGAATAATCCTTATTAATTGCTTTCAACAACTGGATGACCCGAACTTTTACAAAAGAGGCATTATTATCAATTCTGAACATATCATTATCCTGCGGAACAAAGCCGACTTCTTTAGATTCCTCCTCTAGTTTTGTCAATGTTTTTTGAAAATAAGAATTTCGTTTTATCAACCATTCTTTTTGCTCTATCTTTAAATTTCTTCGTTGAATTTCACTACAAGTATGAATAAGATTTCCATAAACAACATTCAACAGATTGTCCATTTTAGTATAAAACTCTTTAGAACAGTCAAACATATTTGTACCTTTATCAAGACAATTATGATAACTGGTTTCGATTGAATCAACTGTCTGAACTGATTGAGAAAATCCATTCATGCTACAGAAGATCAACAGCAAAAATAACAGTTTAATTTTCTTCATGCTAGTTATTTTAATCCTCAATATCTGGTTCAAAAAACACCCATTGCACTTCCGGGAAGGCTTTTTTGAGTTCCTTTTCGCAGACATTTATATTTTTTATCACCTGCTCAATGGATTCAGTCTTTGCCATTTTTGCTTTTACAGCCACCATTATTTGCGCACCCAGCTGCAATGTAATCAGATTAAATATACTTTCTATTTCGGGTCTGGTTTCAAAAAATGTTTTTACTTCCAAACGAACTGCCTCATCAGCACTCTGACCAATCAATAGGCCTTTTACCTTAGCCGCAACGAAAATAGAAACAAAAACAAGCAACACGCCAATCCCTATACTACCAATAGAGTCGTAAACCGGATTACCCGTTACGTAGGCCATGATTACCGAAACAAGTGCAAAGAGCAGACCAAACAAGGCTGCTACATCTTCACCAAAAACAACTACCAACTCGCTTTGACGTGTGTTTTTTATCCATTCCCAAAGGCTTTGTTTCTTTTTGATTTTGTTTACCTGAGTGATACAGCCCCAAAGTGAAGCTCCTTCGAGCAGCATGCTCACCGACAGTACAACAATGGCAATAAGCGGATTTTTCACTTCTTCGGTAGAGCCCAGTTTATGTATTCCTTCATAGATAGAAAACAAACCTCCCATACTAAACAGCATAAGTGCCACTATAAACGACCAGAAATAAATAGCTTTACCGTAACCCAGCGGATGTTCGTAGTCGGGTTTCTTCTTAGCTGCCCGAAGTCCCAGAAACAACAATCCCTGATTACCGCAATCGGCAAAGGAGTGAATAGATTCGGCGAGCATAGCGCCCGAACCGGTTATAACTGCCGCCACTGTTTTGGTAATAGCAATACCTAAATTGGCAGACAAGGCAAAAATGATAGATTTTACGGATGCGTTTTGATGCGACATAATGCTTATTAAAATTTCAATATGAAAATTGGAGATTTCAGTCCTTATTAACCTCTTCCTGAATTAGTTTTTCTATTTCCAACAGCCTTTCAAAGGGAACAGAGTTGAGTGTACGGGTTAAGTCCATCACCTTTTCGTCTCGCATAAGTGGTGCAAGCGGATGAGTGGTTGGGTCGGAGGTTTTACTATCGGGAGTCCACTGCAGGAGGTCGTTGGGTGTACAAAGGAAGATCTCGCAAAGCTTTTCCACATCGTCGATATTTAGCTTGCGGAAATCGTTGCGAACAACGCGGGTGGCAAACTTATCGGAGAAACCATGCTGTACGAGGAACTTTGAGGGCGTATGAATACCTTTGGCCTTAAAAACTCGTGTAAAGTTGAAGTGTAACATAGTAATGATCGGAGTTATACATGTTTTTATTCTGAAACTAATAATTATATCGTGCAAATATAATGCATTGTCATCAAATTCAGAACTAAAATCGTTATAAATATCAATACTGTCGTAGAAAACATAAATAATACCGTATATAATGTAATAAATACTGTATAAATTATAAATAATGACGTATATATTGAAATAATTGGCGCTTATATTACACTTATTGACGTACGTATTATAATGAAGGGCGTACATATTATAAATCGGGGAGTATATTATATAAATCGGGGAGCAAAGAATGGGAATAGTGGAGCTTTTTACAAAATTAGAGGTAATAAAAAAAACATTCAAAGGGGTACATAATAATGAATTACAACTTATTCTTCAATACGGAGTTGGAACTCCGTTCTCCTAAACTAAAAAACGGACTCACCATAATGGCAAGTCCGTTTGTTCTTTAAGTCCCTCTCCTTAAAGAGAGGGATTTAGGGTGAGGTCTATTCTTCCAACAAAATTTCCATGATAGTACAAGCTGCTTTAGCAACCGGACTACCAGGTCCAAAGATGGCTGCAACACCGGCTTTGTAAAGGAAGTCGTAATCTTGCGCAGGGATAACTCCACCGGCAATTACTACGATATCTTCGCGACCCAATGCTTTCAATTCGGCAATAACTTGTGGTACCAATGTTTTGTGACCAGCTGCCAACGAAGAAATACCCATGATATGTACATCGTTTTCAACAGCTTGTTTTGCTGCTTCGGCAGGAGTTTGGAACAAAGGTCCCATGTCCACGTCGAAACCACAGTCGGCATAACCGGTAGCAACAACTTTTGCACCACGGTCGTGACCATCCTGACCCATTTTAGCGATCATGATACGAGGTTGACGACCTTCTTTCTTGGCAAATTTCTCAGTAAGCTCGCAAGCTCTTTGGAAAGTTGCATCGTTTTTAGTTTCTGATGAATACACGCCTGAAATAGTTCTAATGGTTGCTTTATATCGACCTGCAACAGCTTCGCAGGCATCAGATATTTCACCTAATGAAGCACGAACACGAGCTGCTTCAACGGCTAGTTCCAGTAAGTTACCGTTGCCGGTTTTAGCACATTCGGTAATGGCAGTCAATGCTTTTTGAACATCAGCTTCGTTACGGTTAGCACGTAATTGTTTCAAACGTTCGATTTGTTGAATACGTACTGCAGTATTGTCCACTTCCAAAATATCAATTGGAGCTTCTTTTTCCAAACGGTATTGATTTACACCAACAATTACCTGACTTCCTGAGTCGATACGTGCTTGTGTGCGAGCTGACGCTTCTTCGATACGCATTTTAGGCACACCTGTTTCGATAGCCGCAGCCATACCACCCAGTTTTTCTACTTCTTCGATCAACGCCCATGCTTTTTCAGCAATCTCGTTGGTCAATGTTTCTACGTAGTAAGAACCTGCCCATGGATCAACTTCCTTGGTAATATCAGTTTCCTGTTGGATATAGATTTGAGTGTTACGGGCAATACGAGCAGAGAATTCAGTTGGCAAAGCGATAGCTTCGTCCAATGCATTGGTGTGAAGCGATTGAGTGTGACCCAATGCAGCAGCCATAGCTTCGATACAAGTACGACCAACGTTGTTGAATGGATCTTGCTCGGTCAATGACCAACCTGAAGTTTGCGAGTGTGTACGCAATGCCAATGATTTTGGGTTTTTAGGGTTGAATTGTTTTACGATTTTTGCCCACAACATACGTGCAGCACGCATTTTGGCAATTTCCATAAAGTGATTCATACCGATAGCCCAGAAGAATGACAAACGTGGAGCGAACGAGTCGATATCCATACCTGCATTTACTCCGGCGCGTAAGTATTCAAGTCCATCAGCCAATGTGTAAGCCAACTCGATATCGGCAGTTGCACCAGCTTCTTGCATGTGGTAACCAGAGATAGAGATAGAGTTGAACTTAGGCATTTTTTGAGAAGTAAACTCAAAAATATCAGCAATAATCTTCATCGAGAATTTTGGTGGGTAAATATAAGTATTACGAACCATAAATTCTTTCAAAATATCATTTTGGATCGTTCCAGCCATTTCTTCCAGTTTTGCACCTTGCTCTAAACCTGCATTGATATAAAATGCAAGGATAGGAAGTACAGCACCGTTCATGGTCATAGAAACCGACATTTTATTCAATGGAATACCATCGAACAACACTTTCATATCTTCGATAGAACAGATAGAAACACCCGCTTTACCAACGTCACCTACCACACGTTCGTGGTCGGCATCGTAGCCACGGTGTGTAGCTAAGTCGAATGCAACCGAAAGACCTTTTTGTCCGGCAGCTAAGTTACGACGATAGAATGCATTTGATTCTTCGGCAGTAGAGAATCCGGCATATTGACGAATTGTCCAGGGTTGCATGGCGTACATTACGCTGTAAGGTCCACGCAAATAAGGTGGAAGTCCGGCAGCATAATTCAAATGTTCCATTCCTTCCAAATCATCTTTGGTGTAAAATGGTTTTACGGGAATCAACTCAGGAGTAAGCCATGTGCTTTCGGTCTGAGGAGCTTTTGACGTAACAGAAAAATTCTGAATGTCTATATTTTTAAAATTTGGTTTCATATTGTTTTAGTTACGAGTTACGAGTTACAAGTTACGAGCTACAAAGTAAACAAGTTGACGAGTAAACAAGTACACAGTTTATTTACAATTAATTGAAGAATAGAATTACTTGATACCTAATTTGCTATTGAATGAATTCAACATATCCAAGACATTGGTTTTTACATTTACAAAATGTTCAATTCCAACAGCTTTCAAATCGTCGGTACAAGCAGGAGCTCCGGCAACTACAAATTCTGCTTTTCCTTTAGCCAATGCATAAGCAGCAGGAGCCAGTTCAGCATATTCGTCGTCGCTCGAACAAATAACAATAATATCTGCATTTGCTTCCAAAGCAGCTTTTACACCTTCTTCAACTGTAGCAAATCCTAAGTTATCAACAACTTCGTAACCTGCACATGCAAAGAAATTACATGAGAATTGAGCACGAGCCAAACGCATTGCCAGGTTACCAATGGTCAACATAAACGCTTTTGGACGTTTAGCAGCCGCCTCGGTAGCAAAGCGCAACGCTTCGAATTGAGCAGCACCACGAACCGGTACTAATTTTTCGGTTCCTGAGTGTGAACAACCGCAATCTGCAACTTCAACATTTTGTACTTTCTCAGCACCAATTTCGTTGAAGTTAGGGAATTGATTGGTTCCTAATAAAATTTCGCGACGGCTTGAAACTGCTTTCAAACGAGTTGCAGCAGTAGCTTTAATCGCTTGTTGAACAGAACCCGAAGTAATAGCAGCAAAGAAACCACCTTGCTCCTCAACTTCTAAGAACAACTTCCATGCTTGAGCAGCTATTTCATTTGTCAATGTTTCAACATAGTATGAACCTGCAGCAGGATCAGAAACTTTATCGAAATGACATTCTTCTTTTAATAATAATTGTTGGTTACGGGCAATACGTTCCGAGAATTCGTCGGTAGGTTTGAAGACAGAATCGTAACCTAAAACGGTAAGTGAGTTAACGCCTCCGATAGTTGCACTCATAGCTTCGGTTTGGGTACGAAGCATGTTTACGTTAGCGTCAAGAATTGTTTTGTTGAAAGTACTTGTTTCGGCATGAACGCGCATTTTGGCTGCACATTTGCAAATACCGTTTTCAGTGCTTGAGCAATCGTCTTTTTTACAAGCAGGTTGGTAAGCATCTACTATCATTGCCCACAACATACGGGCAGCGCGGAATTTGGCAATTTCCATAAAGTAATTACCACCAACTCCATACGTAAATTTAATTTTTTTAGCAGCTAATGAAGTATCCACTCCGGCTTCCACCATCATCGAAAGATATTCGTTACCCCAAGCCAATGAATAACCCAGCTCTTGTGCAATAAAAGCACCTGCATTACTCAATACATTTGCATTTACACCAATTACGCGGTAGAAAGGTAAACCTGCAGCAGCTTCAATAGTAGCTTTTGCTTTTGCAGTAATTTCTTCTTTTGTCAATTCTTTGCCCGCTTGCAACATGCGTTTCATTGGGTCAAAGTTGATAGAACCTTGCAATTTAGTTACATCAGCGTTTTGCGATTTGAAATAAGCAGTAAGAATTGTAGCCAGTTCAGCTGCTGCACTTACACAAATTCCAAAGTTTAGCTCAACAGATTCAGGAACAATGTGAGCAAGCAAAGTTGCAATAAAATCAGCACTTAAATCAGCTTTGTTTAATTTGAATCCAAGTGAAGTTGCACCTTTACAAAGAACGTCTAATGCTTTTGCGTTAGCATCTTTTGCGTTTACTACATCAATGTCTTGACGTACAAACCACTCATTACCCGGTTTAGTTCCACGAATGTAAGGAAATGCACCCGGAGCCGAATCTTTAGTTTTGAGGTTTGCAATATCCTCTGCACGATAGAAAGGCAACACATTGAAGCCTTCGTTGGTTTTCCAAACGAGCTTTTTGTTGAAGTCAGCTCCCTTGAGATCAGCTGTAACTTTGTCCATCCACTGCTGTGTGCTAACCGATGGAAATTCAGCTAATAAATTCAATTTTTTTTCTGCCATAATATATATTGATTTTCGTAATTTCTAAGCGGGTGCAAAATTACAACTTTCTATTGAGTTAGAAGAATTTTTTGCTAATGAATTAAAGAAAAATTTCGGTAATTGAAAAACAGCCTCACTTTTGGCAATTTCAGAATTAAACAGCTCAACAATCATCAGATTATTAACCCTTTAATTTATTTATAAAAATACTGATTCCATTTATACTAACCAACTAAAACAGAATAAAATTTTCATTTATATCTATTTTTAATTTAATTTCACACAAAAGACCCTGCCAACTTGCCATCATTATGATGCACAACAATAATAAAATAAAAGCAACGGTAAAATAAGCATTATGTCATTTCGCTCCCCGTTAAAAGGAAATAATGAATATCAGCATACATCAACAAGTCCCAATTCAAATTCATTCATTCGGGATATTTGCGAATATTTATTCCCTTTTTATTCTTTTCAACCATTTCATGGACAAACAAATAGCATTGTTGATAACTTTGAGGAAATAAATACATTTTTATCATTTTTGAAGTTGCAGATAAGAAGAAAAAGCAGTACTTTTGCACAAATTTGGACAATCGAGTCGGGAAACAATAAAATTTTACACTCTACAATATATTTATGCACAAGTACAAGCCCCTTCATTTAGTTTTGGAAGACGGAACCGTTTTCAAAGGTAAATCCTTTGGTTACGAAAAACCGGTAGCCGGAGAAGTTGTTTTTAATACCGCCATGGTCGGGTATCCCGAGAGTTTGACCGATCCATCGTATGCAGGTCAGCTTTTGACGATAACGTTTCCGTTAGTTGGTAATTACGGCGTTCCAAATGATATCATCCAAGATGGACTTTCTACTTATTATGAATCGGAAAAAATTCAAGCTACAGGCCTGATTGTTTCCGATTTTTCTTTTGAATACAGCCACTGGAATGCAGGGAAAAGTCTGAGCGAGTGGTTGATAGAAAACAAAGTACCCGGAATTTTTGGAGTTGATACACGTGAGTTGACAAAGTTGGTTCGTGAGAAAGGAACCATGAAAGGTAAGTTTGTTTTTCCAGATGGCGATGATATTGATTTTATCAATCCTGATGATGAAAACCAGGTAGCAAAAGTGAGCTGCAAAGAGGTAATAACTTACGGAAACGGAAAATACCGCGTTTTGCTTGTTGACTGCGGTGTAAAACATAATATTATACGTTGTCTGTTGAACCGCGACACTACGGTGATTCGTGTGCCATGGGATTATGACTTCAACCACATTGAATTCGACGGATTGTTTATCTCTAATGGTCCCGGTGATCCTGAGTACGCGCAAGACACTGTTCGCCATATTCAAACAGCGATGAAAACCGGAAAACCGATTTTCGGTATTTGTATGGGTAACCAATTGCTTTCGGTAGCCGGTGGAGCCAAAACCTACAAATTGAAATATGGTCACCGTAGCCACAACCAACCGGTACAATTGGTTGGAACGCAACGTGCCTTTATCACTTCTCAAAATCACGGTTTTGCCGTTGACAATAAAACATTAAGCTCTGAATGGGAATCATTGTTCGTGAACATGAACGATGGAACCAACGAAGGTATTCGTCATAAAACGAAACCCTGGTTCTCGGCACAGTTTCACCCTGAAGCTGCTTCAGGTCCAACAGATACCGAATTCTTATTCGACGTATTTATCAGAACACTGGAAGGAACTGACAAAACCATTCCTGAACTGATAGAGCAAGAATGTGTAGCAAAACTAAAAAGAACCCACGAAGATAAACAAATCAACAAAGGGGAAATCAAGAAAGTATTGGTACTTGGTTCGGGTGCGTTGAAAATCGGTGAAGCAGGTGAGTTTGACTACTCAGGCTCACAAGCATTGAAAGCATTGAAAGAAGAAGGTATTGAAACGGTACTTATCAATCCTAACATTGCCACTGTACAAACTTCGGAAGGTATTGCCGACAAGGTTTATTTCTTACCCGTTACGCCTGACTTTGTAGAACGTGTTATCGAAAAAGAAAAACCGGACGGTGTGTTCCTATCCTTCGGTGGACAAACGGCATTGAACTGCGGTGTAGCATTATTCAGAGATAAAATTTTCGAAAAACATAATGTACGTGTTCTTGGAACACCTGTACAATCGATTATCGACACCGAAGACCGCGAGATTTTCAATCAAAAATTATCGGAAATCGATGTAAACTATATCAAGAGTGAAGCGGTAAACGATCTTGAAAACGCCATTCGTGCGGCTAATGAACTCGGCTATCCGGTTATTGTCCGTGCGGCTTATGCACTGGGTGGCATGGGTAGCGGTTTCTGCGACAACGACGAAGAGATGGTGGAATTGGTAACCAAAGCGTTTGCTTATTCTTCTCAGGTGTTGGTTGAAAAATCATTAAAGGGCTGGAAAGAAATTGAATACGAAGTAGTGCGTGACAAGTACGACAACTGTATTACGGTTTGTAATATGGAAAACTTCGATCCACTTGGAATTCATACCGGTGAAAGTATCGTTGTGGCTCCATCACAAACCCTAACCAACCGCGAATATCACAAACTTCGTGAACTGGCTATCCGTATTATCCGCCACATTGGTATTGTAGGTGAATGTAACGTTCAATATGCCTTCGATCCATTCTCGGAAGATTACCGTGTGATTGAGGTAAACGCCCGGTTGAGTCGTTCTTCGGCATTGGCTTCTAAAGCAACCGGTTACCCGTTAGCTTTCGTAGCTGCCAAACTTGGACTTGGATACGGATTGCCTGAATTGAAAAACTCGGTAACAAAAGATACTTCAGCATTTTTCGAACCGGCACTCGACTACATTGTTTGTAAAATTCCTCGTTGGGATTTAGGTAAGTTCCAGGGCGTTTCACGTCAGTTAGGATCAAGCATGAAGTCGGTAGGCGAAATCATGTCTATCGGTCGTAACTTTGAAGAGGCTTTCCAAAAAGGCTTGCGTATGATTGGACTTGGTATGCACGGATTTGTGGCGAACAAAGACTTTTATGCCGACGACGTGGATACAGCATTAAATCAACCAACCGATAAACGTGTATTCTATCTGGCACAAGCGCTTCACAGCGGATATACTGTTGACAGACTGCACGAATTGACCCGCATTGACCGTTGGTTCCTGCACAAACTGCAAGCCATTGTTGATAAAGAACATGAATTGGAAACATTCAATTCGTTGAATGAATTACCGGATACTGTACTTCGTCGTGCGAAAGAAATGGGATTCTCAGATTTCCAAATCACTCGTTTGGTAACCAAATGCGATAGCAACGATATTGACGAAAACATAAAACTAACCCGTCTTCACCGTAAAGAACGTGGTATCGTTCCGGTGGTAAAACAAATTGATACGCTTGCCGCCGAATATCCTGCACAAACCAACTATTTGTATCTTACTTACGGCGGAACAGCCAGTGATGTAAAGTACCTTGGCGACCACCGCTCTGTAGTGGTGCTTGGCTCGGGTGCTTATCGTATCGGTTCGTCGGTTGAGTTCGACTGGTGTGGTGTAAACGCGTTGATGACTATTCGCAAAGAAGGTTTCCGCTCGGTAATGATCAACTACAATCCTGAAACGGTTTCGACCGACTATGATATGTGCGACCGTCTTTACTTCGATGAATTAAGCTTCGAACGTGTGATGGACATTATCGATATGGAAAATCCTATGGGAACGATTGTTTCTACCGGAGGACAAATTCCAAACAACCTGGCATTGAAACTGGCAGGAGCTAACGTAACCATTTTGGGAACGCAAGCTAAAGATATCGACATGGCCGAAGACCGTCACAAGTTCTCGTCAATGCTCGACACCTTGAAGATTGACCAACCACGTTGGAAAGAATTGACAACTTTCGATGATGTGAACGATTTCGTACAAGGTATCGGATTCCCCGTATTGGTGCGTCCATCGTACGTACTTTCGGGTGCGGCTATGAACGTATGCTACGATTCTACTCAACTTGAAAACTTCCTGAAACTGGCAACTGATGTTTCGAAGAAACACCCTGTTGTAATTTCTGAATTTATCGAGCGTTGCAAGGAAATTGAAATAGATGCGGTAGCTAAAAATGGTGAAATACTTGTTTATGCTATTTCGGAACACGTGGAATTTGCCGGAGTTCACTCGGGTGATGCCACCACTCAATTCCCTCCGCAAAAAATCTATGTGGAAACCATTCGCCGAATCAAGAAAATTGCGAGTGAAATTGCAAAATCATTGAATATCTCCGGACCATTCAATATTCAGTTCCTGGCGCGCGACAATTATATCAAAGTAATTGAGTGTAACTTACGTTCTTCACGTAGTTTCCCATTCGTTTCTAAGGTATTGAAAATAAACTTTATCGAACTGGCAACGAAAGTGATGCTTGGTTTGGAAGTTGAAAAACCTGAAAAATCTGCCTTCGATCTGGATTATGTAGGTATCAAAGCCTCTCAGTTCTCATTCGCACGTCTACAACAAGCTGACCCTGTGTTGGGAGTAGATATGGCTTCGACCGGTGAAGTAGGTTGTATTGGGGATGATTTCTCGGAAGCAATTCTGAAATCATTACTTTCGGTAGGTTATCGCATTCCAAAGAAACGGATTCTTATTTCGTCAGGCGAAACAAAATCAAAACTGGAACTTTCTGAAGCTTGCCTTGCACTTCAAAAGAAAGGCTATGAACTGTTCGCAACACGTGGTACTCAACGTTTCCTTGCCGACAACGGGGTAACAGCAACTGCAGTAAACTGGCCAGACGAAGATGGTGAATTGAATGTGAAAGACATGATTTCGAACAAACAATTCGATTTAGTTATCAATATCCCAAAGAACACGACTAAACGTGAACTTGCAAATGACTATATCATTCGTCGTGGTGCTATTGACTTCAACATTCCGCTGTTCACTAACGCCCGTTTGGCGTCAGCCTTTATCAATGCTTTCTGCACCATGAGTTTCGAAGACATTAAGATTAAGAGCTGGGATGAATATTAAGCTCAATGCATAATTGAGAATTTATAAATTTATAATTAAAAAACCGCCGGTTGCAAAAAATGCAGTCGGCGGTTTCTTTTGTTTTGAATATTTTATATAAAGCTTATTTAGAAGCAGAAGCCAAGACTGTATTCAACGCTAAAGACGGATTAAAATTAATGACAGCCTCCATTGCATAATGGTCGGAAAGATTTGACGGACGTTGATCAATCTTTTCATAGAAGGTCTTTACAGTTCGCTCTATCTGGTGGATGAATTGGTCATTTCGAACCAAAATATAGTCAATGACTCTTTTTTTTCCTTGAGCGTTTTGTACCAATGTATTGTCTATTTCGTCATAAGTGTACTTGGTATCACCGGTTATTTCGCCATTATTTGCTTCGAGGATATGTAGCATTTGCTTATAATTAGCGTGATCATCCATATCAATGTTAAAGTCGCCACAAATTATTTGTGGAATGCTGGAATTATAATACTGATTTAGCAAATACTCTTTAATTTCGGCACATTGACTTTCCCTCACAAGATGAGAATTATCGGCTTGTAGGTGAGTAGTAAGCAATTGAAACTTTGCACCATGAAAGTCACCTTCAAACAGCACAGCTCCTTTACGTGCTATCATATCAAATCCTTTACTAATGCTAAACTTAATCTTATCCAGCTGAGCAAGGGGTATTTTGCTCACCACCCACAACCCACTACTTGTTCTAAATGGTAACATACATTTATTGGCAGGTCCATATTGAAATGGATACGCTTTTGCAAGTCGTTTGGCTAAAATATTCCGGCATTTACTACTGAAGGCTTCCTGAAAAACAATAATCTGACAATCGGAGTCTTGCAACTTATCTGCAATTACACGAGCACGATCTGAATTGCGATTAAACAAACTAATATAAGGTAACATGTAAATGTTCCAACTCAAAATCTTAAGCGATTCTACTCCTGCACCCTGGAGGTTTGTTGATTGTTGCATTTGACTCATAGCCTGAGAAGTAGATAGTATCATAAATAGTAAAATATAACTGATGGTTTTGAACATATAGTCGTTTCTTATTTCTGACCGCAAACTAACAACAAACACATTACAACGGTATGAAGAGGGCGTGTGTATGTGATTAAAATTAGTCTACCATGAATAAGAAATACGACTCCGACCCATATGTTTATAACAAGACCGGAAGCAAAATATATTCGTATCTTTGTGATAATAATAAATAAATTATCACAAAGGATAGAAAAAAAATGAAAGTAGTAGCAATCAACGGAAGCCCTCACAAAACAGGCAACACTTACCATGCATTGAAAATTGTAGGTTCAAAACTAGAAGAAAATGGAATTGAGTTTGAAATTATCCATGTTGGCAATAAAGCTGTGAGAGGCTGTATGGCATGTGGTTCGTGCCGAAGAACTCAGGACGAGAAATGCAGCATTACCACCGATCCACTCAACGAATGGATACAGACCATCAAAAATGCTGATGGTATTATTCTATCTTCGCCTGTATATTATTCGGGGGTTGCCGGCACTATGAAAAGCTTCCTCGACCGTTTGTTTTATGTTTCACTCAGCAACGGTGGTTTCTTCCGCCATAAAGTAGGTGCAGCCGTGGTGGCAGTTCGTCGTTCAGGTGGCTCGTCAACATTGGATGCCCTGAATCATTACCTCTCCTATTCCGAAATGATGCTTGCTACATCGAGCTACTGGAATATCATCCACGGCACCAGTCCCGGTGAAGCAATGCAAGACGGCGAAGGCGTACAAATTATGGAAGTGCTCGGCAACAATATGGCATGGCAACTTAAAATGCGTGAGATGACCAAGGACACTCTCCCCGCTCCTGCCAAAATACAAAAAGTAATGACTAACTTTATCAGATAAAAGAAAACAGCCGGTGACAATGTGTATCGGCTGTTTTTTATTTGAATTAACATCATTTTGATTGAATTTTTAAATAAATAACTGACCAAATCAATTTTACTAAAAATTAGTATTATATTTGCAGCCTAATCTGTTAGCTTAAAATAGTTCATTTTACATTATGGTAGATAGAAAAGAAAATAGTACACACCTGGCCAGAATCATATTTATGATGCTGTTCTTCGTTGTTCTGTTTTCGGGCAACGGAAGATCAGAAAAACCAACTTACAACGATGCGCAGTACGGACTTAGTGCCGATTTGCATTTGGTTTCTGCAAAAGCTGTTATTACGGCTTCTTGCCAGTTACCCGTATTTCAAAAAGAACTACCCACCTCTTTTGATTTGAAAGAATTTGGACTATACAATTACAAGCTAAAAATAGCTGCCGACAACAACGCTATTTCACAGCTATTCAATTTCCTCGAAAAAACAACAGCACTTATCAAACCTCAATCTTCCTGCAGGTTTTACTATCATCTATTTCACATAGATGCCAACGATTCTCCCGTTTTAAGTTAGATTTCACTTCCCGTATGTATAATTTTCCTGCTTTAGAAATAAAGTGGGAGCATATCTAATTTAAAAAACTTACAAAAATGAAAACAAAAATATATTCAGTTACCGTTATCTTGCTGATAGCGATTATGCTCTTGAGTTCTGTAAATAACGTAAAAGCCAGCACCAGTATATCTATTCGGTCGAACGATAAGAATATTTCGTCTGCTGCACTTTCGCAATCGGCAACCATCATTTCGAACCGACTAAAGGACTATAGTTCTGAGAAATTTGAACTGATTGTTATACCCGAAAAGAAAGTTATAAAGGTTACGCTTTCCGAAAAATGGGATGTAGAAGTGGCTGAAAAGTTACTGACTCAAAAGGGGAAAACGGGGATTTACACCCTTTATAATCGTGCTAAGCTATCTGAATTACCGATAGACACACAACATTTATTATCCATGTTGAGAAACGATGTAAAAAGTGCCACCGATCCGAGCATTGGAAGTTGCACAGCATCCGAAACAACTAAGGTAAATGACTATTTGCAATCGTTGAAAAAAAGCCAACAATGCAGGTTTGTGTGGGGTCAACCATCTAAAGAAGGTGACATGAGTCTCTACGCTCTTCGTATGGAGAAAGACAGCAGTCCTTTGTTATCGGGCAAGGATATCGAAAGTATGAAATCGGGCAAGGATGGGAAAATCAATTTCGTTGAACTAAGTTTCAAAAAAACGGTAATAGAATTGTGGACTACCATTACCCGACAAAACATGAACCACTCCATTGCAATTGTTATGGACGATACTGTATTGTGCGCCCCATTGGTACGAGCGGCTATCGAAAACGGCAAAGCAGCCATTACCGGAAGCTTTAGCGAAGCAGAAACTAAACTGATTGCTGCGCTTGGAAACAACGGCGAACTGCCAACTACTTTTTATGTGGTGAAATAGAACAACCAACATTCTAATATAACAAACAGCCTATTGCAGCAAAGCAGTCGGCTGTTTTAGTTACATTCAGGTTTATAGCTAAACGCAACCGGACGGGGTTTAATTTCAGGATAATCTTTAACCCATTCGGTAAAGGCTTTGCGCAAGGTTTCCAGAAAAACCGGACTTTCCTGCGCACCATTCACAGCCAATTTTCGGTTGAATACAAAATAGGGCACACCATGAATCCCCAACACATTGGCTTCCGCTATATCAGCTTGCACTTGCGCAAGGTATTGATTGGTTTCCAGAGCATCGTGCAGCCCAGTTGCATCTAATCCAACTTCAACGGCCAGTTGCACAAGCGTAATCAAATCGTCTACATTCTGTCCCTGGGTAAAATAAGCCTCAAACAAGCGTTCCTCCATTTCGTTTTGTTTATTTTGAGTGTGAGCAAACTTAAGCAACTGTTGCGCCTTGAATGTATTCGCCACTACCACCTTATCGAAATGATAGTCGAGTCCAACCGCTTGCCCGGCATGAGCGATGTAGTTCTGACTTTGTTTCACTTGTTCCATGGACATACCTTTGTGTTCCGATAGGTATTGCTGAATACTGATACCCGGGTTGGTGATCAAAGCAGGATTTAGCTGAAAACTTTTCCACTCCACCTCTATGTGTTCTTTGTCTGCAAACTGAACCAGTGCATTTTCAAACTTCCGCTTGCCCAGGTAGCAAAACGGACACATCACATCGCTCCATATTTCTATTTTCATTTTCATTCGTTCAAGTATTTGTTTTTTATAGTTATCAAACAACAGGAAATATGGAAAGTTTGGAGAATCATCAAAATAAAGCGTTTGTAGCAATTTCTATGACTGATGACACCTAACGTAATAAATACTCCAGCACTATTATTATTTTTACTTTTTTTGTATTAATAATGCTACGAGTATAAAAATCGACAATTAAAATATATTATATTTGTAATTAATACGTTATCTAAACAATTTAAGTCTTGTAGTCCAACAAACAACAGACACAATTTGATTATTATTAAGGAATCAACAACCTATACCTTAACCATAATTTATGAATAAAAAAACTTTTATAGCACTTTTAATTGCCTTTACCGGAGTGTGTACTTTCCTTTTTTATGTATTCTACAATGAGGCCAGAGCTACTGCCATCAGACATACAAACGAGACACAGATGGTTCACGCCAAAGTAGCTGCTCGTGGAATTGAGGGTTATTTCACTAATTGGATTGGCATCTTAGATGCTCTATCCAAAACGGATGATATCGTAGCTAACAACACTGACGGCACACGCCTAATGAAGCTATTGTATGAGGCGCATCGCAATGAAATTATTTCCATTACCCGTATAAACGAAAAGGGAATAATAACCTATTCTCCATCATACAGCAATATAATCGGAGTTGACATATCCAAGCAAAAGCATGTTCAAGAATTGCTTAAACATCCTAAAATAACAATCAGCGATGTATTTACGCCTGCCGAGGGTGGTAAAGCCATTGCTCTGCATGTACCAGTATTTAAGGCTAAGCGTTTTGAAGGCTCTATTGGTATTCTAATTAATTTTGAAACAGTGGCAAAGCGCTACCTCGCTGACATTAGAATTGGGAAAACAGGACATGCTTGGGTGGTTAGTCGTGACGGCATTGAACTTTACAGTCCAAATTCGGGATTCATTGGAAAATCGGTAGCAGAAAACCTGAAAGGGTTTCCTTCCTTTACACCAATGCTAAAAGAAATGCTAAAAGGCCATCAGGGATATGCGACCTATGACTTTAACAGAGCCAATGGGCAAGAAATAAAACTCGCCACCAAACTCGCAGTTTATGTTCCTGTTCATTTAAAGAATACGTTTTGGTCCATAGTGGTGGTATCTAACCGCGACGAAGCGCTTCAAAGTCTTGTTTCATTCCGAAACAGGCTTGTACTTATCATTCTTGTATTTTTCATCTTCGGAATGGTTTTTATTACTTTCGGAACAAAGGCATGGCTTATCGTTAAAGAAGAAGATAAACGTAAAATAGCTGAAGCGTTGTTGAAAGAAAGCGTAGACCAGTATCATAAGATTTACGATAATGCACTTGAGGGCATGTTCCAGATTTCACTGGAAGGAAAGTGCTTTAAAGCAAACAAGGCGCTGGCCAAAATAATGGGATATGATTCCCTCGAAGCCGTTTATGATTCTTCAAGAATTATAGACGATCTAGTTTGGCTTGATAACAGCGAAAGAGGAATATACGTCAAATTGCTTGATAAGCAGGAAGCTGTTCTCGGATTCGAAAGTCAGTTTAGAAGAATAGACGGAAAAATAATTTGGGTATCATTAAATACCAAGTTATTGCGCGACGAGAATGGGAACAAGCTTTATTACGAAGGATTTATTTTAGATATAAGCGATCGAAAGGAAAATGAACTGACGATTAAGAAAAAGATGGAAGAATTGCAATGGCATTATGACATCGCCATAAACCGTGAGCTAAAAATGGTAGAACTAAAAAAAGAAATCAACAGCCTACTTGAAGAATTGAATAGAGATAAAAAGTATAATTAGTGGAAATTGTAGATGTATTTACAGCCAATTGTAGAGAAACAATTGGCTGTTTTTGTTTAAAGCCGATGCGGAGTACGAGTTGAGATTATGGTTTTATAGCACTTGTCGTCTTTCCAATTTGCAATGTTCGAATCAATATACGCGCCAATTCGCCGGCGTGCTTCATAATCCCCAATGACATGATCATGAAATCAATACTGCCAAACCGTATGTACTCTGGTTTGTCGCAATGTATTTATGCGAGCAGTAACTACCGATTTAAAACCACAACAAATGATGATATGATTTCGGTTCACGAAATGCCACGCCATAATCATCCGGGCACCCGATTGACGCACTCCCATTGTCATCATCCCGTAAAATGGCATGAATGTGGTTGGGCATAATCACGAACGCATCACAAAACAATCCCGTTCTGATTTCAAATGATTTATTCCATTCCTCCGCCACTATTTGTCCGTACGCTGACAGATGCATTTCCTTATTGACGATATTACCGAACAAACATTCGTGATGCACAGCATTGATAGTAATAAAATACAGACCTTCACTGCTATAATCCCACGACTGCCAACGTGCAGTAGGGATACGATATTTGTTTTGAAATTTTGCTGACATAGTATCGTGGGTTAGAGCATAACGCAAATATAAAAACATTTTTTTATTTTGGGTTCATACTAATTGTACACTTACAGTAAAAAAATTGAAAAGAGCGAAAGGATGAACTTCAATAAAATGATTATATTTGTCATCGAATGTAAACGTCAATGTATCATTAATAATCATTTAAAACCAGTAAAATAGAATGAGTAAAATAATCAAGTTTGGGGAAGATGTTGAAGGATACAACATCCCCGTTTTAAACGAGCGGGAGGTAAGAGCCGCCGCCGGCATGTTGTTTTTACTACTGCTTACATCATTTTTTCTTATCTTATCGAAAGGAAACTTTCTGCTGATAAAATACAGTATCACCTTGTTTTTGACCGATTTTATTATCCGCGTGTTTGTGAGTCCTCGATTTTCGCCCACATTAATTCTGGGTCGCCTCATTGTTAGCAATCAAACGCCGGAATATGTTGGGGCAAAACAAAAAAAGTTCTCGTGGATCATCGGTTTAGTACTGGCTACTACCATGTTTGTATTAATGGTCATCGTCAATACCTACAGTCCCATAACCGGTATTATCTGCCTGATCTGCCTGATATTTTTATTCTTCGAATCGGTATTCGGGATATGTTTGGGCTGTAAAGTCTATTCGCTTATCTACAAAGAAAAAGCGCAATACTGTCCGGGCGAAGTGTGTGATATGAAATCGAGACAAGAGATTCAAAAAACATCCGGAGCGCAACTGTTTATTGTATTGGGATTTGTGGCGTATATATGTCTGATGAGCTATTTTCTGAATAGCCGTTTCAGTGTAAAACCTCACGACTTATTTGCTACTGAAGCTCCTGCAAAATAGAACTACATACTGTGATATGAAATCGGATAAACCTCTGGAAAAAGAAGTTTATCCGATTTTTTTTATGAATAAGCTAACACAACTAACTCGAAATAACCGAGTTAAATAAATCTTTAAAATTATTGATAAATTCACACTGAAAATTCACTTAATTTAAAAATATATTTATACTTTTAGGGCGGTTAAATTGCTGGAAAGATTCATTGATATCATGCTAGAAATATGATAGTTGAATATCTAAGACAACAACTTTATCCTTTATTATTTATTCAACTTAAAAATTTTAGTATGATTGAAATCTTATTAAGCTATTGGTGGGTAATACTGATAGTGGCATGTTTGGTACTTTACAAGTACATTCTTCGGTTCTTATTTGGTATGATTATCGTACCCGAAGATCGCATTGGGTTGGTTACCAAAAAGTTTGTGTTATTTGGAGCGGATAAATCTCTGCCCGACGGACGTATTATTGCGACCAAAGGTGAGGCCGGTTTTCAGGCTAAAGCACTAGCTCCGGGACTTTATTTCGGGATGTGGTTTTGGCAGTATGACGTAACCATGGAGTTGTTTATGATTATTCCGGAAGGAAAAATCGGATTGGTAATGTCGAAAGACGGCGCTCCGATACCCACAGGCAATATTCTCGGACAAAGCGTTGACTGCGATAATTTTCAGGATGCAGAAAAGTTTTTGAACAATGGTGGACAACGTGGTCGTCAAAGAGCTTACATCACCGCGGGTTCCTACCGTATAAATACCATGCTTTTTCAGGTTTCCATCACCGACATGATTCGTATTCAGGAGAGCAAAGTCGGGATTATAACCACCCTTGACGGCCAGCCGATAGAGGCGGGACAAATTGCAGGTAAGTTGGTTGAAGGACATAATAACTTTCAGGATTTTGATCTGTTTCTGCAAAATGGCGGTAATCGCGGCTTGCAACCTCAGGTTATTTTGGCCGGTTCGTACAATCTAAATCCCTGGGCCGTTCAGGTAGAAGAGATACCGATGACTGAGATTTCCATCGGATTTGTAGGTGTGGTTATTTCGTTTATCGGCACCGAGGGTCGTGATTTGACCGGCTCGGATTTCAAACATGGAAATATCGTCAATAAAGGCGAAAAAGGAGTATGGATAGAACCGCTTGGTCCCGGAAAGTATCCAATAAACACGTATATAATGAAAGTGGAATTGGTACCAACAACCAACCTGGTACTCAACTGGGCATCAGCCCGCAGCGAGGCTCATAATTTGGACAAAAATCTGTCAACAATCACCGTTCGTTCCAAAGATGGTTTCCCATTCAATCTGGATGTAGCGCAAATTATTCACGTACCCACCACCGAAGCACCCAAGGTTATTGCCCGTTTCGGAAACATGGTGAATCTGGTTTCGCAAGTATTGGAACCGACTATTGGTAACTATTTCCGCAACTCGGCTCAGGACAGCGACGTTATTGCCTTCCTTAGCACCCGTAAAGAACGTCAGGAATCTGCCAAGGAACACATCAAAAAGGTACTTGACGAATACAATGTGAATGCTGTTGATACCCTGATTGGCGACATCGTCCCACCGGATTCGTTGATGAAAACATTGACCGACCGTAAAATTGCCGAAGAACAAAAGGTTACCTACGAAACGGAGAAAAAAGCCCAGGAAACCCGTCAGGGAATGGAAAAGGAAACTGCTATTGCCGACATGCAAAAGGAAATTGTGAAAGCGCAACAAGGCGTGGAAATTGCCGAACGAATTGCGAATGCCACGGTGAAAAAATCGGAAGGAGATGCCGCCAGCGTAAAATTAGCGGTAAGTGCCGAAGCTACTGCCACCAAAATGCGTGCTGAGGCTGAATCTGAAGCCATCAAAGTAAAAGCTTCTGCACAGGCCGAACAAATTTCGCTTACCGGTGCTGCCGAAGCAGGTAGAATACTTGCTGTTGGTAAATCTACAGCCGAAGCTTATGAACTGGCAGTAAAAGCATTGGGCGGTGAAAACTTTACCCGTTATAAAATTACCGAAGAACTATCAAAAGGAAATGTAAAACTGATTCCAGATATTTTAATTGGAGGAAATGGTAATGGTGGAAACGCTATCGATGGTTTATTGGGACTAAAATTGATGGAAATGATTGACCCCAACAAAAAAGAACTAAAAGAAAAAAATACTGATAATAAGCCTCCATTGAGAGCTAAAAATCAGTAAACGGCATCCAAATCAACTTACTAAAACAAATCGGCTGAGCACATTGAATGTTCAGCCGATTTTATATGAGGTAACGAATCAGCATTCAATGCCGTTCAGATAAGGAGTTTTATCTTCGTTTTCCACTACTTTCCCTGATACACCGCTTTCTTCCACGATACCGAATAGGCGGCAAAGTAGCCGTGCGGACTGGTTTTACTATTAGCCGGTAAGACCTGTTTGATGTTGGTCCGAATATTAGCCGGCTGCCCGCCAAACAGCGGATTGCGTCCCCAGAACTCTTCTTGCGCTTGTTGAATATATTCCATATAATCTTTGGTTACGCTGCACAATTCGAGGGTTACACGGTCGCCCGCTACTAACTTTTCGTCAGGCTTTTCGGATGAGAAATAGCTGAACGTTTCGTTGATCATATATTTTCCATTAAAGAATTCGTCGTTGGTAATCTGCCATTCCTGAATACTATCCGCCACGCACTTGTCATTCTTATAATTCCGGATAAGATAGTAGTTTACTTCCTCCGGCGGATCCTGCACCCAGGCTTTCACAGCCCACATATCGGTTTGAAAAATGCGTGACTTTACCACGTCGATACTATCGAGCTGAATCATTGAACTAATGGGGCATGATGCTGTGTAACGCTCTTTCACGCCATCGGCATTCACATCTACATTGTCGATAGTGAGGGTGTAGGTACGCCCCACCACTCCGGCATAATTAGCTGGTGTAAGGTAGATACCTTTCTTCACTGCATCCTCGGTAAGCGTAATAGAATTCTGACCATCGCTGAGCGTTACCACAGCCCCCGAAACCATATCGGCAGCGGCATTAGAGAAATAGTTAGACGTTTTTTTCAACGACACACTGTGCGCCATTGCGTCGGTAGTCATTGTACCTTCCACTACCAGTTCGGGCGTTGTGCCTTTCAGGTCGAGTGTTAGGTCGGTAGTACAGGCAGTGAACAAGCTTGCTGATAGCAGAGCGAGTATATTATATTTTAGTTTCATACAGCTTAAAATTTAAAGTTATAGGTAATCGAAGGAACAAAAGTAAACAGATAAGTCATCTGAGCTTTGGTTTTGTAAGCCGTATCGGCATCGTCTACAAAATTGATAGCCCATGCATTTTTATGTCCGTACACGTTGTACACCGAGAAATTCCATTCTCCGGTCCATGCTTTTTTAGGATTGTGCTTTGGTTTCCAGGTAAGCGATACATCCATGCGGTGATAATCGGGCATGCGATACTCGTTGCGTTTAGAATAAACGGGCAGAATGACGTTGCCAATCTCCATACGGGCTATCGGGTAAGTTACAGGTTGCCCACTGGCATATATAAAGTTAGCCCCAAAAGAGATGTGCTCGTTCAGATCATAATTAGCAACGATATAAACTGTATGCGGACGGTCGTAAGGCGCCAGATAAGTTTCGTTATTGTTTACACCCTGAATGGTTCGTTCAGTACGAGAATAAGTATAACTAACCCAGCCGGTGAGCTTACCGATGTTCTTCTGTATCTGAAACTCTGCTCCATAAGCCTGTGAGTCGCCAAACCGAAGTTCGCCGTCCAACTTGCGGTTAAGCAATAATTGTGCATGATCGCGAAAATCGATGGTGTTTTTCATGTCTTTATAAAACACTTCCACCGATGCTTCCAGGCGATTGTTCATAAAATTGCGGAAATAACCCACGGCATATTGATCGCAGGTTTGCGGCTGAATGTTCTTACCAGCCGTGAACCATAAGTCGAGCGGCGTTCCGGCTGTAGAGTTGGAAGCCATCTGCAAAAACTGATTGGTACGTGCATAATTGGCCTTTACCGACGATTTTTCGTCCAGCAAATAGCTCACTCCCACCCTTGGTGAAAGGCGGTAAAAGGTTTTAATCACTTCACCCGATTTATAAACGGTGGAATCAATTGAATTGTAATTATTATCGTAGTTGTACACCGTACCCGTACCTATACTCGAAAAGGCCGTCAGGCGCAATCCTGCTTTTACCTACAGACGTTTCGTGGCCTGATACTCGTCGGAGATATAAAGTGCATGTTCAAATGCATTAATAGACGGCAATATATACGTATCATAACTGGTAGCACCTCCTGTAGAAGTTATGGTACCCGGTTTCAGGTTGTGCAAAATAGCATTGTAACCAAACTTCAAGGTGTTCTCAGGTGTCATAAAATAAGTAAAGTCGGCCTTCAGACTCACATCCTGCATATTGTATTTCCAGTCGAAATTACTCTCGTTGCCCATGCTCGATCCCAAACCGTAGTTGTATCGGCTGTAAGTAGTAGAGAAGTTACTAAACAAACTTTGTGAAAATAGGTGATTCCAACGACCGGTGAGCGTAGCATTTCCAAAATTAAAACCGGCATCGGCATTTTTAAACTTATCTTGTCCGAAATAACCCGACAGAAAGATACGGTTATTCTCGTCGATACGATGGTTTATTTTGGCATTGAAATCGTAAAAATACAGTTGGTTTTTGTTGATTTCCTTATCGGACGATAGTTTGAGAAATAAATCGGCATAGGTTCGACGAGCCGATACAACGAACGAAGTTTTGTCCGACCCGATAGGTCCTTCGAGCGTCAATCTACTTGATATTAATCCAATGCCACCACTCCCCGAGAACTTCTTCGAATTACCATCCTTCATCTGAATATCTAACAACGACGACAAACGTCCGTCGTAAGTAGCAGGAATATCGCCTTTGTAAAGCGTCATATTTTTGATAGCATCGTTATTGAAAACCGAAAAGAAACCCATCATGTGCGAAGCATTATAAATGGTAGCCTCGTCCAGCACAATCAGGTTTTGGTCAATTCCCCCACCCCGCACACTAAAGCTGGATGTTCCCTCACCGGCCGAAACCACTCCGGGGAGCAACTGAACCGCTTTCAGTAAATCTACTTCGCCCATCAGCGCAGGCATTTTTCGAATAGTAGCAATAGATACCTGCTGCGCACTCATGCGATTGAGGGTAATATTTTCATCCCTGCGTTTGGATGTCACCACCAGTTCATCAATTTCATTCGCGGCCGTTTTAATTTCAAAATCTTGTTTAATGGGTTGATTTAATGCTATTTTCTTCGATATTGGTTCATAACCAACATACGTTACTTCAACCGTATAATCTCCTTTTGGCACGCTGATGGAATAAAAACCGTAACTATTGGTTACCGTTCCCCTTTTCAGCTCTTTAATAAAAACCGTGACACCAATGAGTGCCTCTCCATTCACATCATCTTTTATGTTACCGCTCAAACTAATCCTGTCCACCGGCATAACGGCAAAAACAGAACTGAGAAATGACAGAAAAACAAAAGATAAAATCACTTTTCGTAAATTCATAATTTATTGTTTATAGTTTATGTTGTGAGAAATATTCTCTACCTGGTTCAATTTATATATAGAAATAAATAACAGTACAAAAGTAGTTCATTCCATACACGCTCATCTATTAAATCCGTTGAATCGACGAAAAAGGGGGACGAAAATGATAAAAATAGTTGTTTATTGCTTACTATAACTCTGAAATTGTGTTGAAGGTTGACTTTATATTGATAAGAAATCTTAATACCTCGAACCTACGAGCGTCTTTTTTCATAACTTTGCAATCACAATAAAACAAGAATCTAAAACACTTTTTTTTGAAACAACCCAAAAGAATGAAGCTTTATTTTTTATCTATATCACTTCTTGCTGTGTTCTTATCAGCATGTTCGATGAGCGAAACGAAAAAGGATAATCAAATTGACCCACGAATTAAAAATGAGATACATGCACTCAACAAAAAGATTGTAAATGGGCTTGTTGAAAATAAAATACAAACCATTTTGCCCATTTGTAATGAAAGGTTGCGGAATAGAAAAGAAGAGATACAACGGTTAATGCAATTGGTAAAGGGAACAATAAAAAAATCTGATTTCAGAATACTGAACGAGTATTATCAGAAAAATGCAGCCAAAAAAGGTATTGCTACCGTAAGGTCGAACAAGGGGAATATACATGACTATCAAATCCGGTATGACTCTCGCAACAAGGAAATGTATGTGGTGGTAGCCTATTTCCAGGATAGCTTATATCAAAAGAGTTTCACTTTTTTTTATGGAAAGCAAAATAACGAATGGAAACTCACGAACTTGCAGGCAGGTGCATTGAGAATCATGCACAAGGATGCCGTCGATTGGTATTTGCAGGCCCAATCGGAATACAAAAAGGGTCACCTCATGGATGCAATGTGTCACATTGTATTGGCCACTCAGATATTGAGTCCCGTAAATCACATGTGGCAATATCAAAAAGAGAAAGAAATTCAATCCTTCGAACAAAAGGTAACAAAAGAAACCTACAGCAAATATAATTTTCCACATACGGTAGACTATGTAGAAACAAAACCCGTGATTTACAGAATCTATTCTCAGGTAATGCCCGAAGGTTGTTTGCCATTGGTTCTCTATACCACTTCTATCGATTTGAAAAATGTGCCCGCATTGGCCGCTGAATGTAAAGCCATGCACGAAAAAATTGGGGATTTATTTAAAGGAATAGACCTCAACAACAAAATAATCATCTACAGACCCCTTAAACACATTCCAAACGGAACAGATACGGATAATAAATATGTGTTTATGATGAAGAATAAATGAAAGTGCTAACTGATAAAGTGACATACAAATAGACTAACCGGGGGTCGAGATCAAATGATTTCGACCCCCGGTTTTTTAATTCTATTTCTTCTTGGTTAAAGATATACAATTGTGCAATATGAACGATTAGAAAACTGGTGTAGTTATTCAGCCCACTTTCATAAAGTTTGGTTATAACTAGCTAAAATTCATTTACAAAAAGTCCTTTCGCGAACCTTATCAAATATGGGTTGTTAGTAAGCATACAAATTCTAATGTCATAAAAATTCGAAATATGTTGACTACAACTAAAAAATCGGTTGACAAAACCGACACAAAGAAACAAACAAATCTATTTAAAGACTTCGATCCTGCCGAAGATAAAATACTCAGAATCATCGATAATGATGGTAAGGTTATAAACAAGGAATTGATGCCTGACCTGGATGATGAAACGATCATCCAAGCTTACAAGCACATGCTCTATTTTCGAACTGCCGACCAAATGGCGGTTTCTTATCAGCGCCAGGGGAGAATGTACACTTTTCCGCCCTGCTTGGGACACGAAGCTATTCATGCGGCATCGGGAATGATTATGAGAGATCAGGACTGGTTAGCCCCCGCTTTTCGCGAAGTGGGAATAATGCTTCTGAAAGGAGTAACTATGAAAGAGATATTCCTTTATTACATGGGAAATGAAGAAGGTAGCAATTATAAAAAAGCAAATCATGTCCTTCCCATAAGCATTTCTATCGGCTCACAGTTTTTGCATGCCACAGGTATTGGTTACTCCGTAAAATATCAGAAAAAAGATGAGCTTGTCTTCACCTCCATAGGTGATGGAGGTACTTCGGAAGGCGATTTCAGCGAAGCACTCAATTTTGCAGGGATATGGAAAGTCCCTGTCATCTATACTATCCAGAATAATCAATATGCTATTTCAGTACCTGTACGCAATCAAACCAATTCGGTCAATTTGGCCATAAAGTCCTATGCTTTCGGGTTACCCGGAATAAAAGTAGACGGCAATGATTTTTTTGCTATGTATGCCATCTACAAAGAAGCTGCGGAATACGCCAAAGCCGGTAATGGTGCGGTATTAATAGAAGCATTAACCTATAGAAAAGGGGCGCATACCACCTCCGACGATCCTACTAAATATCGCACCAAAGAAGAAGAACTGGAATGGGATAAAACAGATCCCATCATACGACTGAAAAAATACATGGATGAAAAGGGTATCTGGAAAGAGAACGAAGAAGAACTGATTGAAAAATACAAACTGGAGGTTGATAAACAATTTGAAGAAGCCGAAAATGAAGCAGCTTATAAATTGGAAGATGTTTTTCAACATATGTATGTGGATATGCCCGAAGATTTGAAAAGGCAGAAATCGGATTATGAACAATTTCTAACATGGAAGGAAAACAGAAAATGAGTGTAATGACAATAGTACAAGCCATAAATAATGCATTAGACATTAAGCTTGAAGAAGATAAATCGGTAGTGGTTTTCGGTGAAGATGCCGGAGTGGAAGGTGGCGTATTCAGAGTGACGGAAGGGCTGCAAAAAAAACACGGTGTTGAAAGAGTTTTTGATACACCTATTGCCGAATCGGCCATTGTGGGAACAGGACTTGGAATGGCTTTATCGGGTTTACGACCGGTTGTTGAGCTACAGTTTGATGGTTTTTCATATCCGGCATTTAATCAGGTCATCTCCAATGTATCGCGTATGCATAACCGCTCGCGAAGCATGTACAAAGCCCCCATGGTGATTCGTTTTCCGTATGGAGGCGGTATAAATGCATTGGAGCATCACTCCGAAAGTCCGGAAGCATTGTACTCGCATATTCCAGGATTAAAAGTAGTGGTACCCTCTACCCCACATGATGCCAAAGGTTTGATGATAGCTGCCATCGAGAGTGATGATCCCGTTATCTTCATGGAGCCAAAACGAATTTACAGAGCCATAAAACAAGAAGTTTCTGACGATAAATTTTCCATTCCGTTGGGCAAAGCGAAAGTACTGACCGAAGGTACCGACGTAACCGTGGTGGCATTTGGTGCTATGATTCGCGAATGCCAAAAAGCGATGGTAATGGCGAAAGAGGCAGGTATTTCGGTTGAGTTGATTGATCTGCGAACCATTTATCCCATTGATAAAGAAACGATAGCCACATCCATTAAAAAGACAGGAAGAGTAGTGATTGTAGCAGAAGCACCTGAGTCGTTCAGTGTGGGTGGCGAACTGATGGCCATTGCCAACGAAGAAGCATTTCTTTATCTGGAAGCTCCCCCAAAGCGCGTAATGGGCTTCGATACCATAGTGCCATTGGCCAAAGGCGAATCGATGTATATGATAAGCCCCGAAAGGATTTTCTATGAAATTGAACGTACTGTCAAATTTTAAATTACAACACCATGAGATATATTTTTAATTTTCCGGATATAGGTGAAGGCCTTGAAGAAGGTACCATCCTCGAGTGGCATGTTGTAAAAGGACAGGCAGTAAAAGCCGGACAGGCACTTGTGAACATGGAAACCGACAAAATCGTAACCGATATTCCATCTCCCAAAACGGGCACTATCGTTGAGATATTCGGAAGCGTAGGCGAAACGATTAAAGTTGGAAGTCCGTTGGTAGAAATTGAAATTGAAGGCGTATTAGGGGCTGCAGCAGTGGTCGAAACTAAAGAACCGGAAAAAGCAGAACCCAAAGAGGGTGATGAAGAAGAAGGTGCAGGAGTTGTGGGCACTATGGAGCTAGCGGGTAAAAATGCTTATCTGGCAGCAAGCGACGAGGGTTCTTCGAAACCAAAAACGGAAGAAAAGTCGATTTCAAAAGTATTGGCTACACCACTTGCCCGTGCCATGGCAAAGGATCTGAACATTGATATAAATGCCGTTAAAGGTACAGGACCATCGGGAAGGGTAACGAAGGAAGACATTCAAAACCATCAACCAGCGAAACGTGCGGTCGAAGTAAAGCAAAAAACCGAAACGTTTACACCCATTCAACCCGCCGAAGCATATACCTACGAAGCGCTTTCGCAAATCAGAAAAGCCATTGCCAAAAATATGCTGAATTCCAAACAGAGCACAGCACATATGACGCTTTTCGAAGAAGTAGAAATTAGTGATTTGATGCGAATTCGTGATAAATTCAAGCATAAGTATGCCGAGAAGGATATCAAACTTACCTATCTTTCTTTCATTGTAAAAGCCACTGTTCATGCGCTTAAAAAGCACCGACAGCTGAACTCGCAGATGGATATGGAAAACGACAGAATGATTTTCAAAAACTACTATAATATTGCTATTGCCATTGATACTCCCGAAGGGCTGGTAGTTCCGGTTATCAGAAATGCCGATCAACTATCGATCATGCAAATTGCTCATGAAATCATGCTGTTGTCAGACAAAGCGCGGGATAGAAAACTCACGTTGGACGACATGAAGGATGGAACATTTACGCTTACCAACTATGGTTCTATTGGCGGTATTTTTGCCACTCCGGTAATTAATTATCCGCAAGCCGGAATATTGGGCATTGGCCGGATAGTAAAAAAACCGGTCATAAAAAATGATCAGGTAGTAGCCGGAAATGTATTGCCGTTATCGCTTTCGGTTGATCATCGGATAGTGGACGGAGGCGAAGCATCCCGGTTTGTAAACAGCATTATGGAGTATCTTTCTGATCCAATGCTTTTGCTGATGGAATAAAATGGATATCTAATTCACAAATCAAAACAAGAACCATGGAATACGATGTGATAATTATCGGTGCCGGCCCTGCCGGTTATGTGGCTGCCATCAGAGCAGGACAAGTTGGATTGAAAACCGCCATTGTAGAAAAAAAATACATTGGCGGCATGTGCCTCCAGTGGGGGTGCATCCCCACAAAAGCATTACTCGAAAGCGCAAAGTTATTCGACAAAATAAAACATGCCGACGAGTTTGGCATCGATGGCATCTTCGAACATAACATTTCATTTAATTGGGAAAAAGTAAAAGCACGATCGAAGAAAATATCGGGCAAGCTTGCGTCGGGCGTAAGTTATCTACTCAACAAAAACGGAGTGGACATGATTTCCGGCAATGCTGTGATCGGATCGGATCATTCGGTGACTGTTGACGGAAAGAAAATAAGCGCGAAGCACATCATCATTGCCACCGGCTCTAAACCAAAAGCGATGGATAAGAAGCTGGAAAATGCACCCATTGTTGAAGTGGAAAATCTTTTTTCGCTCACTGAAATCCCAAAGAATATCGTGGTTACCGGCAATCATATTTCGTCGGTAGAAATAGCGCAGTTCTTCAAACTCATCGACAAAAAGGTGACGCTCATTGCCAATAGTGATTATTTTATGGTGGGTCTGGACGAACATTTAATCAAGTACGTAACACAGAAACTCAAAACAGAAGAAATTGAGTTGATAGTGGATGCTTATCCCGAGAAATATGAGAGCGGCGAACTTTACATCGGCAATTCAAAAATTAAATGCGATTTGCTGGTCAACTGTAATTCGCGTAAAGCCATTATCCCCGAAAGCGAAACTCCGTTGCAGCTTACCGAACGTGGATTTATAAAGACAAACGATAAATTTGAGACAAATGTCGATGGTGTGTATGCTATCGGCGATGTGAGTGGTAAAAGTTTTGTGGCACATATAGCTTCGGCACAGGGGATTCACGTTATCAACACCATCAAGGGCATAAAAAAACGCTTCAACACTTCAAATTATCCTATCAACATGTATACTGTTCCTGAAGTTTCTCAAATTGGAATGACCGAGCAAGAACTAAATAACAAGGAAATTTCGTTTAAAGTTACGGAGTTTCCCTTATCAGCAAATGCAAAAGCCATGATAGAAGGGAATACCGAGGGGTATATACGCATGCTTTCCGATAAAAAATATGGAACCGTTCTCGGCGTTCAGATAGTTGCGGCAAATGCTACCGACATGATTTCCGAAGCAAGTGCATTTATGACGCTTGATGGCACTGTTTACGATGTGGCGAACACTATACATGCTCATCCAACCGTTTCGGAGATATTTATGGAAGCTGGCTTTGATGCTTTCGATAAGGCAATTCATAAATAGCAAATGGCAGTCTCAGAGAATGGGTCGGATACTGCGGCGACTCATCTGCGTGCTGCGACGACCTATCTGAGTGCTGCATTGATTCATCTGTGTGTTGCGGCGACCTAGCTGCGTGCTGCGGCGACCCATCTGTGTACTGCGGGACACCTGCTAAACGCCTACTAAACACTGCGGAGACCTATCTGAACAAATAACTAATAAACTGCTTTAAATGACCGATTATAATCTTCCCGACATTCAATTGCTTGAGGATAAAACCAAGCCATTTCTGATTTGGATTCCCGACAAAACCTATATCGTTTTGGGAGCATCCAACCGTGCGGCTGAAGCATTGTTTTTAGAAAGAGTGCTACTGGATGGCATCACTGTGCTGAAAAGGCCGTCGGGTGGACAAACCGTGATGCTTACGCCCGATAATCTGATCATTTCTGTTGTTTTTTCCAATCCTAAAGAGCTACAACCAAAAGATGTCTTTTTGAGAACTAACCGGTTGATTATCTCGGCACTCGAAAAAGCCGGTGTACAAGATCTTTCAATGAGAGGAATTTCCGATATTGCCATTGACGGTAAAAAAATCTTGGGCTCGTCCATTTACCGCAATAAAGATAGCTTGCTGTATCACGCCGTTCTCAATCTGGCTGAACCGGCATCTACCTTCGAAAAATATCTGAAACACCCAACAAAAGAACCTGATTATCGTCAGGGGCGAAAGCATACCGATTTTGTAACATCGCTCAAAGAAAAAGGATATACGCCGGATTATCATCAATTAACAAGCCTCATCATGCAAAGCATGGAAGAGGCTTCACTTACTCATATTTCAACGAATGACCCAACCAACAAATAACAACGACATCAAACGACTCCTGGACGACAGAGTGCTTCTGTACAATCGTCTCGATTTTATCGACTCCGACCCTATCCAAATCCCACGACGCTTTTCGCGAAAGGAGGATATCGAAATTGCCGGTTTTCTTACCGCCACCATCTCGTGGGGTCAGCGCAAAAGCATTATCAACAATGCCAACCGCCTGATGGATATTATGGACAATGCACCCTATGATTTTTTAATGGAAAATTCGTTTTCTTCGAACGGGAATGCAGACACAGAACGGTTGAAACGCTTTGTTCACCGTACTTTCAATGGTAACGACTGCCTGCTCTTTCTGGAATCGTTGAAAAATATCTATACCCATCATGGCGGATTGGAGACCGTTTTTACCGACGGTTATCGAACGACTTTCACTGCATTTGGAGCCTTACAACATTTTCGGAATATCTTCTTATCACTGCCGCATGATACACATGTTCGCAAACATCTTTCGGATGTATCGGCCAATTCATCAGCAAAGCGACTTAACATGTTCCTGCGCTGGATGATCCGGGAGGATGAAAACGAGGTTGATTTTGGCTTGTGGAAAGACATTCCTACTTCGGCACTGATGCTACCACTTGACGTACACACCGGTGATGTAGCCAGAGCTTACGGTCTACTCAACAGAAAACAAAACGACTGGAAAGCTGTGGAAGAAATTACGGCTGTACTGCGCTCTTTCGATGCCGTGGATCCCATCAAATACGATTTTGCACTCTTTGGTATCGGTGTTTTTGAAGGGAAAGAAACAATTGGACAATAAACAAACAGGCTGAACATCTTTGTAGAAGTTCAGCCTGCTTTTTAAGATTATCCGTTCAATACTAGAATTCAAATTTCAAAGTTGCACCCAATTGCATAGGTTTTCCCTGTTGGAAGAACTCGCTACCCGATGCATTAAAATAGAATGCATTGTATTTGGTATCGAATAGATTCTTCACCCAAAATTCCAATCCAAGTCCACCTTTATTCACAGCCACTTTAGCATTTACCTGTGAGTAAAAATCCTGCGCAATATCATTCGCTTCCGTCCAGTAAATTTTCCCAACACCAACATATTGCACGGTGGCCATCAAATGATCAATAAAGGTATTTTTGAAATTATGCTCAAAACCTAAACTTGCACTAAGCGTATTTTGCGGTGCATAAGGCACATGATTTCCTTTATAATTCACCTGAGCATACGTCACTTTATGCGTTACCGGATTGGTAATTTTCACCGAGTCGGTGTAGGTGGTAAAGCTTGCATTGGCATATCCATAGTTCAAGGCAGCACTGAACCCGGCACCAATATGGGCATCCAACGACACTTCCACTCCTTTACTAACAGCTGCACCAGCATTTGAAATCTTGCGACCGAACCCTGATGGAACAAACTGCGTAAGTTGCAGATTACTTAAATCGCTATAAAATATAGAAATAGACGTTTTTAAATGATTATCAAACGTCAGACATTGTCCACCAATTTCATAATTCCAGCTGTATTCCGGTTTGTACGAAATAGCGTCCATCACAGCTTGCTTCTTGGTTGCAGCAGGATTCTGAAGTCCTTTGTCAACCAAATCGGCAAACATTTGAACGTTGTAACCTCCCGCCTTATACCCACGCGAAACATTGGCATACACAAACTGGCGGTTACTCCATTCATATTTCAAGGCTACTTTAGGCAATAATTCCGAAAAATGAATAGATAAGTTGTTCTTCAGTGTATCAGCAAATAAATAAGTTGTTGGTCCCATTTTTATGTGCATGGCACTGTTCGTATTGTAATCGAGGTCAATTTTTTCGTAATCAACACGCAAACCACCTGTTATAGAAAGTCCATCCACCAAAAAGTTATTGTAAGTGGATTGATGAAAAAGAGCTCCTCCACTTGTTTTAGTATTGTACTGTCCCGGCGTTTTCAGGGTTTGATCGGTAATGGTCATTCCCATTTTAGTGAACGACGGTTGGAGGATGTATTTGATCGCATCGCTTTTCAATTCCACTGGTGCATTGTTATCCAACTGTTGTACAAAGCCGGTAGCACCAAAACTCCATTGATAATTATTGGTTGAATTTGACTTTAGAATAATCTCTTCGTTAAACGCATTTTGCTTTTGAGCCTGCTCAATAGTAAAAAATGACATGGTAGTGAAGTCATTATCCATTTTCATCTCGTCCTTGAAATACTGGTGAGAAGAAATAGAACTCAATGTCCAGTTTGATGTTTTATATTGCAAAAACAAACTATTGGTAAGCATATTACGCTTATAAGAACCTGGGTCATTGAAGTCCGGTTGCGCTGTAACTCCCGTTGTTCGGCTATAAGCACCATAAGGAAATGCATCCTGACTAACATAATCGAAATTTGTGGAATATTGCGCTTTGAAACTTGGACTAATATTCCAGTCAAGTTTCACTCTACCACCGGCCGAAGTGCTTGCATCAGCCGATTGGTTCGTAAATTTATTTGTAAAAAAACCATCATCATGGTTATAATAGCCACTTATTGCATATCCAAAATTATCGCCCAACTTGCCATATTGCGCCAGTTTTTCACCCACCAAACCATAGTTCCCCACATTCACCGAGAGTTTTGTTCCCTGATAATTCAGAGGTGAAAGCGTGTAAATATTCACAATTCCACCTTCGGCATTGCGCCCATAAAGCGTTCCCTGGGCCCCACGCAGCACTTCAATTTGCCTGATATCATAGAAGTCAAAATCGAAAGTTGATTTATCGAAATAAGGCACATTATCCACGTACAATGCCATAGATTGCCCGCTATTTCGAGATCCGATTCCACGAATGTACGAAGTAGTGGACATAGAAGAACCGTAGTTGGGAATAAAGAAGTTAGGTACCTGGCCGCTCAAATCTCTTATAGAAGTGATTTGTGTTGCTGCAATTTTTCCAGCACTAAGTGTGGTTGAGGAGAGCGGTGTTTGCTGAGGTGAGGTTTCTTTCAGTGAACTCACAATTACTTCTTCCAATTGAACCATTTTTGTCGAATCTGCTTGCTGTTGAGCCATTAATGTGGAGCAAAACACTGCAGATACAAGTATAAAAAATTGTTTTCTCATTTTTTTTTGTATCTAAATATTGAATAGGTTTGACTTACGCTATTGGAAATAACGTAAAAATTCGCTGATAGAACTTTTGTTTACAGCAGATTAAAATAATCGGGGAATTTTATTTTTAGACAATAAAAAAGGGAGGAGGACGAGAAAACTGAACATACGACAGACTGCCTGACAGTTGGAAGTACGGTTCTAAAAACGAGGGAGTCGCTTCAATTGAACAATAAACGGGTGGAGTTACATCAACCACTACAGGTTGCTCCACAAACATAAAATCTCTTGAACTTACCGAATAGGTAGAAACCTGAACCCGTTCAATGCTTGTTGACTGAGCAACAGTGATATTTATAGATGCCGTATTACTTTCAGTGGTAGGGTTCGAAACAAAAAGGCATAGCAAGTACCCTATCACCATGAGAACCTCAGGGATAAAAGTAGCCAATAAACCTGTTTGAAACATGAACATAAGAAACAATTGTGAATTATTAATTGAAAAAAAGAGCCTCTCATGGGACTCGAACCCGCGACCTATTCATTACGAATGAATTGCTCTACCAACTGAGCTAAAGAGGCAAAAAATTTAGTATTTGTATATTTAGTAATCCCAAATTCAAAATTGCATACAAATATACATCTTTTTAGGCTTATGAAATGATATGTCAGACAAAAATGCATATTTATTTTCTTCTGTTTTTCAAATTCAAAATCGTACTTTTGCATTAATTCAATAAACCAACCAACAGATTGGCACAATTAGCGCAATAAAAAATCATGTCCGACACTTATAAAACCATCATTGCTCCCACCGAAGGAATTTACAAAGAAAAAGGCAGTAAATTTCTGTCGTTTGCCATCCCGGTGAACAGTGCTGACGAGGTGAAAGACATAGTTAAAAACTATCGAAAAGAGTATTACGACTCTCGCCACGTTTGTTACGCCTATATGCTTGGTGCCGACCGAAAAGAATTTCGTGCCAATGATGATGGCGAACCATCGGGTACTGCCGGACGACCCATATTGGGACAAATAAATTCCCGCGAGTTGACCAATATTCTCGTCATCGTCGTTCGTTATTTCGGAGGCATTCTGCTTGGAACCGGCGGACTGGTGGTTGCCTACAAAGAAGCCACTACCGACGCACTTGATCAGGCCGAAGTCATTGAAAAAACGGTCGACGAAAGCATCTCCATCATTTTCGACTATGTACTCATGAACGAAGTTATGCGCATCATCAAAGACACCAATGCTCAAATATCGAGTCAAAGTTTCGAAAATCAATGCGAGATGCAACTATCCATCCGAAAACAAGATGCCAATATATTGTCCTCTAAGCTCGCTAAGATATATGGTTTGCAAATCAAAGAGTAAATCAAAAAACAACAAATCAAAGCGCTGTACATCGGCATAAAAACAGATTACTTCGCATTTAGTTCAAAAAATAAATTCGTAAAACACCATTTATCCAAAAACAAACCGAATTCTCCTGTTTCATTATTGCGAAAAAATCTCTATCTTTGTACACAGAAATGGAAACGAGAAACTTTAAATATTTTTTCGAACAAAGCAGCTCACAGACAATAAGTTGTACTGATAAGTTGCCCCTAAGAAATGCGAAAACCAATATAAATCTGTGAAAGGTTTGTGTTGGTTTTTTTTATAACAAGACCAGCCCTGACTTCTAAATTGGAACAAGGGAAAGTAAATCAGTTTATTTCGGCATTCAAAATATAAGTACAAACTAACTAATGCCCCTCTTGGGGTTTGGGGTCAAATTATGAAAAACAACAGTTTAGTATCAATTTCCGATTATAGCAAAGAAGAAATTCTGGCCATTCTCGATTCGGCAGCCGACTTTGAAGCCAATCCGAACCGAAAAACCTTGGATGGAAAAGTGATTGCCACCCTGTTTTTCGAACCTTCTACCCGTACGCGATTAAGCTTCGAAACGGCAGTTGTTCGCCTCGGCGGTTCAATTATCGGGTTTTCGGACGCAGCTACCAGCAGTTCATCAAAAGGTGAAACCCTAAACGACACCATACTCATGGTAAGTTGTTATGCCGATGCCATTGTAATGCGTCATCCCCTCGAAGGTGCAGCTCGTTTTGCTTCGGAAGTAGCTCCGGTGCCTATTATCAACGCAGGCGACGGTTCTAATCAGCACCCATCACAAACTTTGTTAGACCTTTATTCTATTCTGAAAACGCAAGGGACACTCGAGAACCTGACCATTTGCCTTGTTGGCGATTTAAAGTATGGTCGTACAGTGCATTCGCTGATTATGGCCATGTCGCATTTTCATCCTACTTTCAAATTTATTGCACCTGACGAGTTGAAAATGCCGGACGAATACAAGGTTTTTTGCGACAAAAATAACATTCCATATTCTGAAGTGAATGAGTTGACTGACAATTTCAATGATTCGGATATTTTATATATGACCCGTGTTCAGAAGGAACGTTTTCAGGATTTGATGGAATACGAGCGCGTGAAAAATGTATATACTCTTAAAAATGAAATGCTTGCTAATTCAAAACCAAACTTACGCATTCTTCATCCACTACCGCGGGTAAGTGAAATTGACCCCGATGTGGACAGCAATGAAAAAGCTTATTACTTCCGACAAGCACAGAATGGATTGTATGTGAGACAGGCGATAGTGAGTAAAGTGTTGAATCAGAAGTAAAAGATAAGTAATACGTATTTTATGGAAAAAGAATTAAAGGTTGCAGCACTCCGCAACGGAACAGTGATTGATCATATTCCGGCAGATAAATTATATCAGGTAGTATCTATCTTGCATTTAGACACTTGCGAACATCAAATAACGATTGGAAACAATCTGGATAGTGCCAAAGTAGGCAAAAAAGGAATTATAAAGATTTCGGACAGAGCATTTGAAGAAGATGAAACAAACAAAATAGCGTTGATTGCTCCAAATGCCAAAATCAATATTATCCGTGATTATCTGGTTGTTGAAAAACGACCATTGACGCTTCCTGCTGAAATTAAAGAAATAGTGCAGTGCGCAAATCCTAATTGCATCACTAATAATCAACCTGTTACAACTCGCTTTCACGTTCAACTTCACGATGGAGAGATAATGCTTAAATGTCATTATTGCGAACGGGAAGTACAACGCGACAAAGTAAAGATAAAATAATGGAAGAGGACAATAAACAAAGCCATGTTTCATGGAAACCGGGAACATTAATATATCCCTTACCAGCGGTACTGATATCGTGCGGCAATAATCCTGACAACTATAATCTTCTGACAATTAGTTGGGTAGGAACAATTTGCACCAACCCTCCCATGTGCTATATCTCAGTGCGCCCTGAGCGACACTCGTACAATATCATAAAAGAAACCGGCGAATTCGTCATCAATCTCACCAATGAGGATATGGCTTATGCAACCGATTGGTGTGGGGTGAAAAGCGGAAAAGACTTCAATAAATTTGAAGATATGAAACTTACTCCGGTAAAAGGAGAATTAGTAAATGCACCTATCGTCAAAGAATCACCACTTTGCATTGAGTGCAGAGTAAAAGAAATTATACCGCTTGGCTCACACGACATGTTCATTGCAGAAGTCGTAAACGTACAAGCTGACACTAAATATATTGATCCAAAAACAGATACGTTCAACCTTGGAGCTGCAAAACTAATTGCCTATTCACACGGTCATTATTACAAACTGGGCGAAGAGATTGGTAAATTCGGTTGGACGGTGCAGAAAAAGAAAAAATGAGACACGAAATAGACCTATCAACATGGAAACGCCGCGAGCATTTCGAAGTATTTAAAAACTTCGACGAACCGCTTTTTGGCATCACCGTAAAAGTTGAATGTTCGGCTGCTTATAAAAAAGCAAAGGAATTAGGCTATTCGTTTTCAAACTATTACTTATATTTGTCGCTGAAAGTAGCCAACGAAATTGAAGAATTTCGTTATCGGATTGAAGACGACAAAGTGTATTGCTACGACAGCGTAGGAGCCGGTCCAACCATTTTTCGTGAAGATGAAACATACGGTTGCGGTTACATGGATTATTACGAGGATATTGAGCAATACATGCGCTTAGCCGAGCTGGAAGTAGCCCGCGTAAAAGCAGAACGAGGATTGAAATTTCAACCCTCAGGCGAAAACATCATTCATTATTCAACGCTTCCATGGGCTGATTTCACAGCCGTAAATCATGCCCGACGACTAGATACTGGACGAAGCATCCCAAAAATAACATTTGGCAAACTAACCCGTGAAGGTGAGAAAATGTGGTTACCTGTAGATATTCATGCAAATCATGCAGTTATGGACGGTTTTCACGTCGGAAAATTCGTTGAACGTTTTCAGGAATTGCTAAATCAGCGGTAAGTGGCATAATTAAATAAATAAATAAATAAACTAAATAATAATTTCGTCTATCGCCTAAAGACATCCTACTTTAGACCATAGACCATAGACAAAAAAAGATGAAAAGAGACCAGGTAATTTTTGACATCATTGCACGCGAAAAACAGCGTCAGTTGAAAGGAATTGAATTGATTGCTTCAGAAAACTTTGTAAGCGAACAAGTTATGGAAGCTATGGGTTCCGTACTAACAAATAAATATGCCGAAGGATACCCTGGCAAACGCTATTATGGCGGTTGCGAAGTGGTGGACGAAAGCGAACAAATTGCTATCGACCGCTTGAAAGAAATTTTCGGTGCCGAATGGGCAAACGTACAACCTCACTCTGGAGCACAAGCCAATGCTGCCGTATTTTTGGCATGTATGAACGCTGGTGATAAATTCTTAGGATTGAACCTATCACACGGTGGTCACTTATCACACGGTTCGTTGGTAAACAGCTCGGGTATTCTTTACAAACCATGCGAATACAACGTGGACGAAAAAACCGGACTTGTTGACTACGACCAAATGGAAGAAGTTGCTATCCGCGAACAACCAAAAGTTATTGTTGGTGGTGGCTCGGCTTATTCACGTGAATGGGACTACAAACGCATGCGCGAAATCGCTGACAAAGTTGGTGCTTTGTTGATGATTGATATGGCTCACCCTGCAGGTTTAATTGCTGCCGGACTGCTTGAAAATCCTTTGAAATGGGCTCACATCGTAACTTCGACAACTCACAAAACACTTCGCGGACCTCGTGGTGGTATCATTTTATTAGGAAAAGACTTTCCAAATCCTTGGGGTAAAACAACTCCAAAAGGCGAAATAAAAATGATGTCTGCCCTACTCGATTCAGCCGTTTTCCCGGGAATTCAAGGTGGTCCGTTGGAACACGTAATTGCTGCTAAAGCCGTTTCGTTTGGCGAGTGTCTTCAACCTGAATACAAAGTATATCAAGCACAAGTGAAGAAAAATGCTGCTGCTTTAGCAAACGCATTAATCGCACGTGGCTTTACGATTATCTCAGGCGGAACAGACAATCACTCTATGTTGGTTGACCTACGTTCTAAATTCCCTGAATTGACTGGAAAAGTTGCAGAAAAAGTATTGGTTGAAGCTGATATTACCGTGAATAAAAACATGGTTCCTTTCGATAGCCGTTCTGCTTTCCAAACTTCAGGTATCCGTCTTGGAACTCCTGCTATCACTACCCGTGGTGCAAAAGAAGATTTGATGGTGCAAATTGCTGAAATGATTGAAACTGTGCTTTCAAACGTTGAAAACGAAGAAGTTATCAAATCGGTAAAAGAAAGAGTGAATAAAACAATGGAAAAATTCCCTTTGTTTGCAGACTAGAATTTAGACGTAAGAAAATAAGAGGTAAGAAGTAAGTAATTTGTATCTATCTTTGAATCACTATTTATGATGGAAAGTTTGGATTATAATGAGAAATACAGACAAAGAACTAAGAAATTTGCAGTTGCAATTATAGTATTCTATGCAAAACATTGTAAACAAACTGAAGAATTACGAGTTATAGGAAAACAGTTACTACGGTCGGGAACTTCCGTAGCGGCTAATTTCCGGGCTGTTACTAGAGGAAGATCTCATGCCGAACGATTTTCAAAAATGTGTATAGTCGTTGAAGAAATTGATGAAACACAATTTTGGTTTGAATTGATTGAAGAAGCAGAACTCTTAGAAAAATCTACATTTTCATACCTCAAAAATGAAATAACTGAGCTTGTGAAAATTTTCACTGCTAGTAAAGCCAACATGAAAAAATAACAAATTACTTACTTCTTACTTTCTTACCTCTTACTTCTTACTTCTTACCTCTTACTACTTTTATTTTATGACAGAACACATCTTTGAACTTTCCGAACATACTGACACCACAGTTTTTTACGGCGTAAACAATTCCAATATTCAATTGTTGAAGAATCTACACCCCAATCTGCGTTTAATTGCTCGTGGGCATGCTGTAAAAATATCGGGAAGCGAAGAAGAGAGCATTCGGTTAATTGAAAACTTGCAAAAAATTGAACGTTTTTGCCTTGATAACAATGTATTAAGCGAAGAAAACATTATTGAGTTGGTAAAAGGGAATGCCCCCGACGAAATCAAATTTGAAAACTTGATTCTTCATGGTGTAAATGGCAAATCCATCATGGCACGTACTGCCAACCAACAAAAACTCGTCAAAGATTTTGACACCAACGATTTACTTTTTGCCATTGGACCGGCCGGTTCGGGTAAAACATATACAGCCATTGCGTTGGCGGTGCGCTCTTTGAAAAACCGTGAAATAAAAAAGATTATCCTCAGTCGTCCGGCTGTGGAAGCAGGCGAAAAGCTCGGTTTCCTTCCCGGTGATATGAAAGAAAAGATTGACCCATATCTGCAACCGCTTTATGATGCATTGCAGGACATGATTACCCCGTTGAAACTGAAAGAATACTTGGAAAATGGCACTATTCAGATTGCTCCACTGGCCTTTATGCGTGGACGAACGCTGAGCGATGCCATCGTTATTCTCGACGAAGCACAAAATACAACTACCATGCAAATTAAAATGTTCCTGACTCGCATGGGGCTGAACGCAAAAATGATTGTAACGGGCGACATGACGCAAATTGACTTACCATATGCCCAAAAATCAGGATTAATTGACGCTTTGGAAGTGCTGAAGAATGTAAAAGGAATAGCCAAAGTAGAATTTGATGTAAAAGACATTGTACGCCACAAACTCGTTCAACGAATAGTGGAAGCATATGAGAAAAGAGCAAAAGAACCCCTACCTCCGGAAGGGGAAAAAGAGAATGAGAAACAAGAGGTTTTGATTTTAAAGAAACAATAAATTTCAACACAAATAGTAAAAACAAACTCAACAATATGAACGCTTTAACTAACACCGATTTCCATTTTGATGGACAAACAAATGTGTATCACGGCAAAGTTCGTGATGTATATACAGTAAAAAACGACTTGCTGGTAATGGTTGCCACTGACCGTATTTCGGCATTCGACGTGGTTTTACCAAAAGGAATTCCTTACAAAGGGCAAATGTTGAACCAAATTGCGGCTAAGTTTTTGGATGCAACAGCTGACATTGTTCCAAACTGGAAGCTGGCTAGCCCGGATCCAATGGTAACAGTAGGTCTACGCTGCGAAGGATACCCTGTAGAAATGATTGTACGCGGTTATCTTTGCGGAAGTGCATGGAGAACATACAAAAGTGGCGTACGCGAAATATGCGGCGTGCAACTACCCGATGGCATGCGTGAAAACCAACGTTTTCCACAACCCATCATCACCCCTACTACCAAAGCAGAATTGGGTCGTCACGACGAAGACATTACCCGCGAAGAAATTCTAAGCCAGGGCTTGGTATCGGTAGAAGAATATGAGGCTTTAGAAAAATACACCATGGCACTTTTCTTGCGTGGGACTGAAATGGCTGCAGCTCGTGGCTTAATTTTGGTGGATACAAAATATGAATTTGGACGTCGCGATGGAAAAATCTATTTGATAGACGAAATTCATACACCAGACTCTTCTCGCTATTTTTATGCCGATAGTTATCAAGAACTTTTTGAAAAAGGTGAAGCACAAAAACAACTGTCTAAAGAATTTGTACGTGAATGGTTAATGGAAAATGGTTTCCAGGGTAAAGATGGCCAACAAGTACCCGAAATGACTCCTGAAATTGTAGCCGGCATCAGCGAACGCTACATCGAATTATTCGAAAACATCAGCGGAGAAGCCTTTGATAAAGCCGATATAGCCGACATTACAGCACGTATTGAAAAAAATGTTGTAGAATATTTGAAAACAGTTTAAACAATAAAACTCTGAAAACCAAACGATATTCAATTCTGAATTATAAATTATGATTTTTGGATTGAAAAATCGTTTGGTAGTTACAGAAAAAGCCGTATCTTTGCACCGTCTTAAGAAAAAGGACACACTCTGGAGAGATGGCAGAGTGATCGATTGCAGCGGTCTTGAAAACCGCCGTACTGCAAGGTACCGGGGGTTTGAATCCCTCTCTCTCCGCAAAAACAAAAAAAGAGACCTATTAGGTCTCTTTTTTTATGCCTAAATATCAACCTTTTGTCCGTCCGTAAGGTTGATAAATCACACATAATCAGCAATTTTACATGTAATTAATAAGGCGAAATATAGTTGTCACTTTAATGTTGACAAAATATTTTGGCGATAAAATTATGGCAAAATTTGCTTCTATATATGCTACCAACTAATTTGTTAATGCTACCAAGTGAAAATACTGAGAATTAATTAGTTATTAATTAAACAATTAATTTTATGTATCAAACAATTTCATTTCGGTTTATGGTAGCAGCATCAAAAATTGGTAAAGATGGCTCTGCCCCATTATTGTTAAGTATTATTGTAAATAAAAAACGTGTAAGCATTCAACTCAAAAAGAAGTTGAACCCAGCTGAGTTCAACAATAGTACACAATTATCAACAGTAGAAGATGTTAATAATTACATCCATGTAGTAAGGTCAAGACTAATGGAAATCCAGACAGACCTATTTGCTCAAAAAGTCACGGTCACTGCTCAAAAAATCAAGGACATTTTTAATGGAGTTCAAATAAACAAGCAATGGGGACTCTTAGAGTTGTATAAACATCACAATTTAGAACTAAAGAAATTAATTGATGTTACAATCGCAAAGAACACTTATGACAAACATGAATATGTCCTGAACTACCTCACTGCATACATGAAAAACATTGACAAGCCTATTGAAGACATCAATGCATCCTTTATCAACGGTTTTTATGCCTATCTCAGGCATGATATTAAGCAGAACAACAATACTGCTGTTGGGTATATGAAAAAGGTTAAAATGATATTTAAAATAGCTCTGGATGATAATTTGATTGATAAGAGTCCATTCTCAACAATAAAATACTCACTAGAAAAAGTTACGCCAACATTTCTAACTGAAGCAGAAATAAATAAGATTTGGCAAAAAGAAATTAGCATTAAACGAATTCAACAAGTAATATATATATATATATATATATATATATCTTTAATTGCATGACTGGTCTGGCATACATAGACTGCAAAAATCTTAAAAAAGAGCAGATTTTTAAAGATGAACAAGACAACTTATACATCAAAAGAAAAAGGCAAAAAACCAATGTAATGGCTACTATCCCTCTAAACAGTGTAGCCATATCAATTCTGGAAAAATATAACTACAAACTTCCTATTTTAAGTAATGAACGTATGAATTCATATTTAAAGGAAATAGCTGCAATTTGTGGTATTACAAAGAATCTTACAACACATACAGCACGACATTCAGCAGCTACCCTCCTACTCAACCATGGAGTTAACTTATCAACTGTCAGCGCTGTTCTTGGACACTCAAACGTTACAATAACCCAACATTATGCTAAACTATTAGACAAAACCATTATAAACGAAATCAAGGGAATCAAGTTGCTGTCTAATAAATAAAAATTTAATAACTTTGAGTTGATGTTTTCTATTATTCAACTCAAAGTTATTATACTATGATACGTAAATTTACTCGTCATGAACTATATGATTTAGTTTGGTCGAAACCCATGACCACTTTAGCTAAAGAATTCAATCTATCAGATAATGGATTGAGAAAAATCTGTATTAAAAATGATATTCCGTTACCGAATTTGGGCTATTGGGCAAAAGCAAAATATGGAAAGATAGTCACTAGAATTTCATTACCTAGGCATAGAAATGACAATGATAAATTAATTGAAATTAATGTAATAGATGGAAATATCAAAACATCAAAAAACAAGAATTACTTTCTTAGTCAAATCAGCAATAATAAAGGATTAAGTCTAACAGTAGCTAAAAAATTAAGTAATCCGAATAAATTGATTATCGAAGCACAATCACATCTAAAGATAGACAAAAAAAGCTGGAATAACCCAGCGTCTGAAATCACCTTTACACAAAAGGGATTTCTTGACCTAGTTGTTGCACCTAAAAATTTGTCAAGAGCTTTGTGTATATATGATTGTCTCATTAAAAACTTAGATATACTAAATTATAAAATCAAACTCGACAATAAAGGAACTTATATAAGTTCGATGGATAATCATGAAATAGGTTTTTCTTTTAGAGAAAAATATAGGATAGTTGAAAGTACTGACAATCATGGCTGGAAGAATAGAGATTTAATTCCAAGTGGAATTTTAAGTATAAAGCTTGATGCCTTTGGAACTTCTGAGTTTAAAGATTACGAAAAGAAATCTCTCGAAGAACAATTGCCTAAAATTCTTGCTAAGATAGAATTTAAGATTAAGGAGATAAGAGACCTAAGAGAATTGCAAGAGGAAAGAGAGAACGAAAAGGCGAGACGTTTAGAAATTGCTCAAGAAGAGTTAAGAGAACGACTAGAGGAGAAAGCGAGAATTGAAAAGATTGCTCAAGAGATTCAACGAAAGAAGGATGATGAATTGAATGAATTTCTCATTTTTTACAATGCGGCAGAAAGATGGAGAAAATACGTTATGCTTAAAGAATACTATGATATTGTATGCTCAGAATATGAAAAAGGAAATAAAATCAAAGACAATGAATGGTTGACTTGGGCAAAGAAAAAACTTGACTGGTATAATCCATTACTTGACATTGAAGATTCAATTTTGTCGAATGTTGATAAAGATAAATTAGTTTTTACAAAATGAATTGTAAATCTTATGTTCTAGTTTTTATGTACCTCCTATTTTTAAATTATTGATGCAATATTATTTTGAGAGTTATCATACAAGTACATTTATGAAGCAAATTTTGCCATAATTTTATCGCCAAAATATTTTGTCAACATTAAAGTGACAACTATATTTCGCCTTATTAATTACATGTAAAATTGCTGATTATGTGTGATTTATCAACCTAAAGGACGGACAAAAGGTTGACTTTTGGGCATAAAAAAAGAGACCCAAATAGGTCTCTTAATTGTTCAAAGCGGAGAGAGAGGTAGACCTGCATCTTTCCCGAACATATGACCTATAAGTCTAATAATCAGAATACTACTAACCAATACTACCAACTCGTTTGTCAGGCAGGTAGCATATTTGGAAGCATATCAATTGAAGATACCAAAGAACGTAGAAACAAAAGTAAGTATTATTCTCAGACTTTAATCATACCAATGCTTATTTTATTAAGTTTTTTTAATGGATTATTCTTGCAAAATATCAACTCTGTATTTAGTTGAAATGCAGGATATTACACAATAAATTAAAAATGAATTTATTTGTAATTCCGTTTTAAAGTTTATTAACGCTGCTCCTCCATTTTCAAGTTGGTTTTCGCTAAAACCATTAGTACATTTGCTTTGATGACAGGATATACATTCCCAAAAGTCCAATTCCTGACAGTTACTTTGATTCATTCATTTAAGCAAACAATTAAACAATTTATTTTCAATTATTGAACATTGGATGACCTCAACAGGGGTTATCTGATGCTCAATGTCACGCTCCAATCGGATGTCTTGGAGATACTAATTTGTAATATTAAAAAAAATGAAATATGATAGAAAATGAAAACACAAAACAAAATGAGGTAAGGAATAGTATTCCTTTTAAGTACGTACCAACTCCAACAAACTTAATGTTTTTCCTAGACAGTGATTGTCTAAAGATGTTGATTTTACTTATGCAGGAAGAAAGTTACTGGAAAAGCAAAGGTAAGTTAGTTGATGGTTATTTCTTCAAGTCAATAGAAGATTTGAAAAAGCACATGTTAATGTCAAATGATCAGGATGTTAGATTGATCCTGGATGCATTGTACATTAACAAACTGATTTATATTATTCCTCAAGGGGAGCAACACAAAGCCAGTAAAATAAAAATCAACCTGGAGAGAATTAATGAGGTTGACAAGATGACTATTACGGATGTAGAGAAGTTCCTTCCAAAAGTATTAAAGTTGAAGCGAGGTTCAAAATGTTCTTATCTTGATAAGAAAGGGGCAAATTCAATTACACCTGAAGCTACTATATTGAGTACAATTTGTACTCCAGATTGTACCCCTAAGTTATATAATATAGATAAATCAAATAATATAGATAAAATAGATAATAATATTATAGTTGATAATATTATAGCTGAAGCACCTAAGGAGAAAGATCGTAACAGCCCTAAATTAATTTCAATGGGTATGATTGATGATTCCAAAGGAAAAGTATCCGCTACCAAGACGACTAATCAAGCCACAGAACAAACAAAGAGTAGTATTACCAATGGAGACAAATTAGTATTAAAGCTCAACCAAGATTTTAATGAGTTGGATAGAGAGGACTTTTACAAGACCTTATACACCTACTCAACAGATGAACTCAAGGAAATAAGGAAACGTATATCAACCCTTGAAATAGGTCTGAGCAGCAGCGAACAGGACTATATGAAATACTACACAACAATAGCCATCAGGAGAAAGGAAGCTAGCTAAAGCCTCAAAACACATCAATTTTAAGCATAAAAATGATTAACTTTAGAACGTTCATGGTATGGACTAAGAAAAGTGCATTTTAAGCAGAAAGCCTATCAATAAAGGAATCTGGCAAGTTTTTGAACGGTTTTAAGCGTATGACGTAAATCAATTTTTCTAATTTTAAACTTTTGAGGATTTAAAGGGTTTCAAGGCGGTTATCAACCAGGGTCTATTTATCTCAAGGGGGACAAGTAGGTTCTGGTTGTTTTCATTTTTTTTGGTAGAAAATTTTTAGACGGTCTGTCATTTTTTATCCTGGTCAGACTTTTTCAAAAATGGGAGGTCGGTTTCTGGTAGATCAAAATTTTGGCTGAAAAAATTTTAGACGGTGATCCGTTTGCTCATATTCAAAGAGCCTCCCCAGGGAGGAAGAATAGGGGACTACTACCAGGACTCCCATCCCCCAGGGGGGTACTTACCAACCAAAATCTAAATTGCCAGGTATTGTATCAAAAAATAATTGCCAACAACAATGCTGGCAAATAAATTTGTGTCATTTTAAAAATGTATCAATATAATCTTTGAAACGTTGTTTTGATACTCTATTGAATGTGTCAGTCTAACCTAAAAGATTATTGTGATATTGCTCAAAAGAATTTTGGAATTTAATGCTGAAAATCATATTACAAGCTATTTATATTTAAATTACAGTAATATGAAAAATAATGAGACTGATTTCATTGAAAGAAAAGAACAAATTGTGAAAAATATCTTGGATCTATTCAGTAGGTATGAATTAGAAGAAGACATAAAACTTATTGCAGTATGTGAACACAATACACTCACTGATGAAAAAATGAGATTGCTTTATGAGAATCAAAAGATTCTTATTTTAGAAAATGGTTTTCAATATCTTTCAACTCGTGATAAGTTAATAGTGATTGCAGCAAGCATTAAAGTTCATCACCAAATAACAGGAGGACTTATTCCAGTGTACGGAGAAATTTTACATTACGAGCTAGTTAACAAAAGCAAATATGAAAACAATATACCTTTTGGCATTGATGGGAAACTTCGACAAGAAAGTATTCACGAAATATAAACCTTATAGTTTTAATCAATTATCGATATACGTATTGTTTTGAAAAATAAAGCCCCAAATCCAATCATGGAAATGGGGCTTTAAACTTAGTAATCTGGTTAGTTTGTTTTTGAGTATTCAGCACTCACTGATTCATTATAATTCACTACCATTTCCACCCGATAATCAATAATCTCAATCAACTGGTCAAAGTGTAAGTCAGTGATTGTTTCAATCACATCATTTCCATATGTAAGAATCTCCACATTGAATAAGTCAAGACCCTCATTATATAATACAGCTACTTTACCTTTGTGTTTAAACCCGTTTACATTGAATCTAAGACCATTTTCTAATGCAACTGGGCTGTTGAACCCCCATGAGAATATCACAGGCATATTGGTTTTAAGAATGCTGATAATATATTTTACCATTTCCACAATCGTTTTTTTTAATGGTTCATTTAAGATGCAATCTCAGCAACTTTTCTAAGAGTATTCACACTTGTTCCTGTGATTTTAGCTACATTTCGTAAACTAATCCCTTTTCTAAGGAGTTTCAACTCTTCATTGTATTCAGTTTTCATTTGCTCGGCTGATTTTTTGAAGCCTTCTTTGCGCCCAACCTTGCCACCATTATTACGAAAATTTGAATATCCACTTTCCATACGTTGCTTAATAGTAGTTCTTTCCATACGGGCTACTTCTAAAAGAATGGTACAGAGAAATTGAGCCATTGGATTAATGTTCCCTTTTTCGTCAAGCGTTTCTATATTGTAGTTTTTTACAAAGAGGCAGATTTTTTCATCATTTAGGAGTTCAATCACCTTCAATGCTTCAAGTGTATTTCTTCCCAGACGACTAATTTCTAGCACTAAAACCTTATCAACCTTATTTGATTTTACATATTCAATCATTTCTAATATCTCTGGACGGTCTTCATTTTTCTTAGCTCCTGAAATTTTGTTTGCAAATACTTTTACAATCTCTATACCATGTGTTGAAGCATATTCGGTCAATTCATTCACTTGTCTGTCAAAATCTTGAATTTGTGTAGAAACACGGGCGAGAATTACGGCTTTTTTCATATCCTATCTAAATTTAATTGATTACAATTTAAAAAACTTATATAAACGTCATTAATTACATGACAAATATATGCAAATAAAGTGACATATAGAAATGTTTTGTCATTTATTTCATTACATTTTACTTAAATTGAATTTTTTGATTATCTTTGGTCTCATTAATATCAATAGATATGGGAAATCGTTTAAGAATTAAAGAAATTCTTCGGGAAAGGGGTATTTCCGTAGTGGAATTTGCAGATAAGCTAGGCATTGAGAGGCAGAATGTCTACAATGTATTCACAAAACCAACTTGGCAAAGACTGGAACAATGTTCCGAAATTTTGAACATGCCAATCAGTGATTTTTTTGAGAAAGATGACTCAGAAATAAATGGATTTATTGACTATCGGGGAGCAATATATAGGATCACTGATATTCAGTCATTTCAAAATCTTGCAGACATAATTAACAACAATAAGGAATTATAGAAATGACTGATTGTTTAAACGCAAATTAGGTTTTTCATTACAAAACTCATTAAATTAGAAGAAAATTGAACTTAACAATAGGTCAAAGAATATCGACAAGAGGCGAAGATTTTATAATCAGCAATATCAACATCAATCATGATGGAACATTCCTTATTTATGCTGAAGGAATAAGTGAGTTGGTCAAAGGGAAAAGATTTTCTTTTGACTCAACACTTGATACTGACATTAAGCCTGTTGATCCGAACACAACTGAATTAGTCCCTGATACAGATAGTGGATACCGAAAAACAAAGTTGTTTTTGGAAACTCAAATCCGCAATGCTGCCATTTTCTCCGAAAAGATAACCATTGGTCACAAAGCAGCTATAGATGTTGCTGACTACCAGTTAACTCCAACTATTAAAGCATTACAACTTCCACGACCAAGATTGTTGATTGCCGATGGAGTTGGTTTAGGAAAAACAATAGAGGTAGGAATCTTTCTTTCCGAAATGATTAAACGGGGCAAAGGTAAACGAATCATGTTGCTTGCACCTAAATCAATCTTATCTCAGTTTCAGCAAGAGTTATGGAATCGTTTTGCAATACCACTTGTCCGTTTAGATTCAGAAGGGATTGCACGTATAAAAACAGAACTCCCTGCCAATAAAAACCCATTTGAGTACTACGATAAAACAATTGTCTCGATTGACACCTTAAAAAATAATGCTAAGTTCAGACATTATTTAGAAAAATCCCGTTGGGATGTTATCGTGATTGATGAATGTCACACCATTGCCAATGATAAAAGTCAGAGAGGTGATTTAGCTCAGTTCCTGGCTAAAAAGTGTGAGTCATTAATTCTTACATCTGCCACCCCTCACAATGGTAGAAAAGAGAATTTTGCCAATCTTATTTCAATGATTGAACCAACCGCTATTCCTAAAAGTGGTGATTATGATAAAAGCAATGCAGAGCCCTACTATGTCAGAAGATTCAAGAATGATATCACGGAGGCAAATATCAGAGCTAATTTCCAGGATAGGGAAATTATTAGAGTTTCTGCCCCATTGAGTTCTTACGAAGTCGATTTTCTGAAATTCCAACAAGAGCTTAAAATTAAAGCAATTAGTTCCATTAATGAAGGAAAACCTAAAGATGATTTTCTTTTTTCAATTGGAATTTTTAAAGCCTTTATGTCTTCACCTCAAGCTGCATTGGTTAGTTTGAACAGAAGAATTGAGAAGGTTTCTACAAAAAACGTACAGACAGGTTTATACGAAGAAAACTTAGACGTGTTGGAAACGCTAAGAAACAAAGTTAGCCTGGTAATTGAAAATAACAGTGATACAAAATACTCCAAACTTAGGGACACATTAATTTCCTTAGGTTGGTCGGGTAAAAAGAATGACGACAGGTATGTGATTTTTGCTGAACGCATCGATACCTTGCATTATCTGGGCGATAAAATTAAAGCTGATTTTAATCTCACCGATGAAACGATTAAGTTTTTTCATGGTGGTTTAACTGACACAGAGCAACAAGATATCATTGACGATTTTGGTAAAGCTGACAGTTCTGTTAAACTAATGATATGTTCGGATGCTGGCTCGCAGGGTGTAAACTTACACTTCTTCTGTAACCGCATGTTTAATTACGATATTCCATGGTCGCTAATCACCCTGGAACAACGTAACGGTAGAATAGACCGATACGGACAAAAAAAAATTCCTTACATTTATTATTTGGTTGCCGAATCGGACATTGACGGGTTAAAAACCGATTTACACATAGTTGAAAGACTTACTCAAAAAGAGGAAGTTGTGTATAGAACGCTCGGTGATGCAGGTTCGGTAATGAAACTGTATGATACTACCAAGGAAGAAAAATTAGTTGAAAATGCGTTCTTGAAACAAGACGAAAACTTCCTTGATAAAACTCAAAAAGGTAATAACGAATTCGATTTTTCAACTCTCTTTGGGGATATTGATGATAAAACACCTGCTGTAATTACGGATGATCCATTCGAAAAACCGCTTTCAATTTATCAGAAAGATGCACAGTTTTACAGTGAGCTGTTCGACCAATTAAAATCAAGTAATCAGATAGGAACTAATGAAGTCAACGTAAGCGATGGATATGTAGAAATTTCCAATACGAAAGATCTGAATCAGGTTTTATTTGATCTTCCACGTGAATCAAAGCCTTCTGTTGGCGGATTGTTTAAACTATCACTCGATAAGGATTTAGTTCAGAAATCGATTGAAACTGCCCGAAAGAAAAAAGGTGAATGGGCTGAATTTCAGGTGTTGTATGAATTACATCCTGTTGTCAGATACTTTATGACCAAACTGGAAGCAAGTGTTCATAAAGACTCTGCTTTAGTTGCTAAATCGAGAAAACTACCTTCGGATTCTGCCTGGTTTGTATTTCACGGACAGGTTTCCAATAATTTGGGGCAACCAGTTATTGCCGACTTCTTAGTAGTTGGTTTAAAATGGGACGGATCGATATTGAGAAAAACATTTGATTTATCCGATTTCATTGATGAGTTTCAACTGAGGAGCCAATTATACACTGAAGAAATTCCTGACAATGAGCTTGGCAATTTACAAGAGATATTGACAGATGCTGTTGAATGGGCTGTTGAGCATATGTTTGAAGAGCAACAACACCTTCAATTAAAAATGGAACAAAAGATGTCAATCTACCAATCAAAATTAGAAAAATGGCATGCTGAAGCTATGCAACAACTTGAAATTGACTTTAGTGAGCGGTCGGTTGGTAATTTCTGGTCGAGAATCAGGGATTCGAAACAACGTGAAATTGAGACTATCCTTAGTAATTCAAGCCAATATTTCCAGGATTTAACCTCATTGCAGGGTGATCCATTTTTAAAGGTTTTAGCCGTATTCTACAACAAATAAGTAATTATGATTAAGTTTATACTAAATAGAGGAGATTATTTTTCGTCAAATTACTTTGATGAGGATTTTGCCACTAAAGTTCTTGCAAAATGTGGGTATGGTGCTGATGAAATTAAAGATTTCAATAAGCGAATTACACCTGTAAAAGACCGTTTCTTCAAGTTCAAACAGCTGTATATTGAGGGACGACTCCGAACAAAAGATAAAATCAATGAAACACATTTGTTTCATACTACTTTGCTAAATGCTTTAGGTTATGATGGTAGCAGAACCAATTACGATAACCTATTTCATTTATCTGAGAACGAAGCCATACCTGTCAGACATATTCTGTATCGGGGAGACCAACCACACCTGATGATTATGGAGATGCAGGCACTCATCAAAGAAGATGATACTGACCCTGATGGACTGTTTGAACAACGCTATAATGTGGAGGATGAATTACAATCCAATCCACCTCAGAAATACCATCGCAGTCAATGGGATGATGTTTTCAAAGTTCCTGAAGGTGTGAAGATTTCGCCTGTTGTCATAAACAAAGCAATATCCGAATTATTCTTACTTGAACCACATTACCGACCACGCTACATTCTTTTGCTGGCTGGGAATGTTATCTATTTGCTTGAACAGGAGAAATGGTTCAGAGGAAGTTATTTGGAGTTCGATTTGGAAGAATTGTTCACCGAAGCAACAGCCAGTCCGAGAGCCAATTATTATTCACTTTTCTATTTCCTTACAAGCAAAGAAGCATTATCGCCCGACAGCAATATGGTGCTTTTGGATCAACTAAGCGAAGACAGTCACAAAAGTGCTTACGAAGTTACGCAAGACCTGAAAGAAGGGATTATTCATGCTGTTGAAGCACTGGCTAATGAAGCGTTGTATTACCAAAAGCAAATATTGAAAGAGGAATATGATGAAACTGATGACCAGTTTGAGCAGGAAATAAAGGATGACTGTTTACGAATTATCTATCGCTTGCTGTTTATATTTTATGCCGAAAGTCGTGAGGATTTAGATATTTTGCCAAGCAATGACCCCATGTACAATAAGGGTTATTCCCTGGAAATGTTACGTGATTTAGAGCAGGTTCCCTTATATTCCCAAACCAGTCTGGACGGTTATTTCTTCCACGAATCATTGAGCAAATTGTTCAAAGTGCTAAGTTCGGGCTATCGTGAAAACGAAAACGGGAACAATAAAAGTTTCAGGGTTCGACATATCGATTCTCCATTTTTTGACGAACGGAAACTGAAACACTTGTATAAAGTAAAGTTTAGGAACCGAATATGGCAGGATATAATTTGCAGGTTATCGCTTTCGAAGCAACAAAACAACAGAGCCAGAGGTAGGATTTCGTATGCTAATCTGGGTATTAATCAGTTAGGTAGCGTTTACGAAAGTCTGTTGGCTTACCGTGGATTCTATGCTGAACAAGATTATATCGAAGTTCATAAAATGGACAAACCTGCCGAAGGAACTTATTTGGTGCCACGAAGCCGCAGGGATGATTTTGATAATGGAGAAATACTGAAAGATAGCAATGATGAGGATGTTATCCTATCAAAAGGCACCTTTGTTTATCGGCTAAGTGGTAGAGACAGACAAAAATCAGCCTCCTATTACACGCCCGAAGTGCTGACACAATCTACTGTTAAGTACACCCTGAAACCAATTTTAGAGAAACTGGATAAAGGTGAAATGAAGGCTGTTGACTTGCTTGATTTAAAGCTGTTGGAGCCAGCCATGGGAGCTGCTGCATTCCACAACGAGATGATTAACCAATTGGCAGAGGCATATATAGCTTATCGCCAAAAGGAATTAAGGGATGTAGGACGCATAGAGTGGAAAGTAGAACCAGATAAATACAAGGAAGAAATTCAAAAGGTAAAGGCTTATGTAGCCACCAACAACGTGTATGGTGTTGACTTAAACCCAACAGCCATTGAACTGGGGAAATTATCGTTGTGGCTCAATGTTATCCACAAAGATATGGAAACGCCTTTTTTCAGTAACCGAATCTGTGTGGGAAATGCAGTGGTAGGTGCCTGGCTAAAAGTATATAAAGTTTCGGAAATTGATGAAGAGTACGATAAATATGGTCAACCATTAAAAAAACAGCCTACCAGACCTTGGTGGGATAAAGCTCCACGCCAATTGGAGTTTAAGCCCCAACTGGATTATGACAAAATTAATCACAAAAGGAAACAGGATGAAATCTATCATTTTTTGTTACCAGATAAAAACATGGTTCCTTCGGCAGGGATAAAAATGCTGAAGGAAGAGTACGATGCGTATGCCAAGCGGGTAACTGCATGGAAGAAGGATTGGATTACACCGCTTAGAAAAGAAGAAATTGAGCAATTAAAACAGATTTGCAATAAGATAGATGAATTGTTAGCTGAGTATTACCAATTTCAGCGTACCATAAACATACAAACCCGTACCCGACAAAACATATTTGGAGCTGCCAAAAAGAATGAACAGGCAGAACTGGGACTGAGAAGCTACGATGAAAAAGAACGATTAGCCGACCAACGTAACCGACACAATTCACCTTACTTTAAGCTGAAAATGGTGATGGACTATTGGTGTAGTCTATGGTTTTGGGATGTACGCCAGGCAGATGAATTGCCTACCCGTACACAATACTGGAGCGATATAGCTAATATTCTGGAACTGGACACCAACAAAGCCATGGAAGGTGTATTACTAAAGCGTGGACAACAGAGCCTGTTTGAAAGCAATACCCAGCTAAGTATGGCGTTTGACTCTGCTACTACAGACAAGGAAAAGCAAGAAGCTAACGTAGCAACCGATTTTATCGATGCGGTTGTAGAATATACCAACCGAAAAGACTTATTTGATAATAATCAACGACTTATCATTGTAGCTGAGTTGGCAAAGAAATACTTTTTCTTTCACCCACAATTAGAATTTCTGGAAGTATTCTGGGAACATGGTGGTTTTGACTTGATTGCAGGAAATCCACCATGGCTTAAAGTAACATTTGAAGAAAAAGGAATTATAGCCGAGAAATTTCCAGAAGTCGAAATTAAAAATGTTACTGCACCACAGGTAAGGTTACTTCAAAGCCAGTTTCTTGCAGACGATAGATTAAAAGAAATCTATTTTGACGAAATGATTGGTACTGAATGTACTTCAGTATTTCTGAATGCTGGACAGAATTATCCATTATTGGTTGGACAACAAACTAACCTTTATAAATGCGTACTTGAAAATGGTTTTTCTTTACTTGGAAAAAATGGTTTTATGGGATTATTGCACCCAGAAGGTGTATATGATGACCCTAATGGACAAGCATTAAGAAAAGAAATATATCAGAGAATAAAATATCATTTCCAATTTCAGAATGCTTTCAATTTATTTGCAGAAGTAGCGCATCGTGAAAAGTACGGAATACATATTTATAGTGGATTAAAGGATGCCATTTCATTTTATTCAATCAATAATATTTTTCATCCTTCAACAATAGATGGTTGTTTTATTCATGATGGAAAAGGAATTTGTGGAGGTATTAAAATTAAAGGTGATGGTGAAGATGGGTTTATGTGGAATGTGAAACCGCATAAAGACCGCATAGTTAACTATACTAAAACTGAATTAAAAGTTCTTGCCTTGCTATTTGAAAATTCATTAGCTGGTGAAACAGCTAAATTAGTTTCTATTCACACAGACTCTATAATCAGTGTTTTAGACAAACTGAGTAGTTTTAAAACGTCTGTGTTAAACTATGAAAATAGAATAACTGTTTGTTTAGATGAAACTAATGCTGTAAACGAAGAGATTATTAAGCGTTTGACACAGAAACCAACACTTGAGAAATATGAAATGATTTACAGTGGTCCACACTTTTTTGTAGCGAATCCTGTATATAAAACACCCCGACAAATATGTACGGAGAAGGCACATTATGATATTGTAGATCATAATTATATTGATGAAGACTACATTGCTAGAACCAATTATATCCCATTTAAAAACTCAATATACTTTCCTGATTTAATTAAAGGATTTAAAACAGGCGGCAAAGATGAACTAGGGAATGAACTATATGATAGATGGATAGATTATTATAAAATTGGATTTAGAAAAATGCTTAGTCAAGCTGGAGAAAGGACCTTGACAAGTGCTATTTTTTGTCCAAAAACAAGTCATACTAATGGTGTTATTTCGGTGATACTCAAAGACACGGAGATATTACTAGAATTAGCAGGTTTAGTATCTTCAATAACTATGGATTTCTTTATGAAAACCATTGGTGCATCTAATCTATATGATGGAAGAATTAATTCATTCCCTTTGGGAATTGAGGATAAATTTAAACCACACCTCTTCAGTCGAACACTTCAATTAAATTGCTTAAATAAGTATTATGCTCCACTTTGGGAAGAATCCTGGTTGGATGAATACAAATATGACGGCTGGAGTAAACCTGACAATAGACTAAAACCGTTCAACATACTAACACCTGTATGGAGTTGGAATTCACCTCTTCGTAACTTATATGAACGCAGACAAGCATTGGTAGAGATAGATGTAATCACTGCTATGGCGTTGGGTTTAACGCTTGAAGAATTATGTTTGATTTATAATGTACAGTTCCCTGTGTTACAGCAAAACGAAGATGATACATGGTATGATACTAAAGGAAATATTGTTTTCACTTGCAGCAAAGGTCTGATAGGTGTTGGAGTTGATAGACCTATTTGGGAGCAGATTCGTAACCTCAAGGCTGGCGAAACCTACGAACACACCATTACCAAAAGCGAATTATACCAGGGCAAAAAAATAACCTATTACGCACCTTTCGATAAATGTGATAGAGTGGAAGATTACAAGGTGGCATGGAAGTGGTTTGAAGAGGTGTTTAAATAATTGAGCTTTAATGATACATTATAAGATTGATAAAAAGGTTTTGCTGGAATTGCAGGTTTTGTTAGGAAATTCATTGAATTCACTTGAAGGACCATTTGTCTCAAAACGAAGTGGATATGAAAAAGATTTATGTGATCTAATAAATGATTTTACTAAACAAACATCAAGGTATCATGACTGCATATGGACAAAACAGAATTTGAGAATTGAGATAAAAAAGGGGCTGAATTTTTGGTTTGATTTAATAAGATATAGTGAGATAGTTGTGGGAAAGGAAAAAGAAGCCAAAGTACCAACATTTACCCTTTTTTTTATACCAAATAGATCAGGAAAAGAAAGGATTGTAGAAATAATTGGAGTTGATACTTCCAAGATAATAGAAGAATTTAAACTGTCTAAATCTTCAGGTAAACAAATTATATCCTTGAATGGAAATGTCCCTCGCCAAATTAATGTACAAGCTAATTTGACATTGAAGGATATAAGGGAAATTGCATGTTTTAATGTCAAATGATAAGGCTCTATTTTCTATTTTATAATGTAGTGAAGAGCTAAATTAAAATGGAAGCATTTTGAAGAGGTATTTAGGGATTAGGTTGTCCCAAATATCTGCAATATTTGGGACAAAATACGAATTAATTTAACGCAAATAAAGATTTATAAATAACAATGGAAGATAATCTGATACCTATTCCTATAAATGAATTGTTGAACAAGCAATTCTTCATTCCGCATTATCAACGTGGTTATCGATGGATTGATTTACAAGTAAAACAACTTTTGGATGATATAGACTCATTCAATCCGAGAGAAGTTCCTGGCAATCCAGATGAAAAAACATTTTATTGCTTGCAACCTGTCGTGGTAAAACTGATGAATGAAGATGATAAGCAAAATTACCAGGAGCATAACCTTTCTGGCGAATGGTACGAAGTGATTGATGGTCAGCAACGATTGACAACCATATATATCATTTTGCAATATATCAATCAAAAATGGAAAGGTGAGGACAAATTACCTCAGTTCACATTGAATTACGAAACTCGAACTGATTGTGTTGCTTTTTTGAAAAATTTAAAAGTGAATGCTGATGACAGTGTTGATATAGATAAGTCAAATATCGACTTCTATCACATATCAAAAGCATTACAAACCATTCGAAAATGGCAACTCGAGTATAAAGACGAGAAACAGAAACCATTTGTACAATCAAAGTTTCTTACAAAATTTGAAGAGGATTCAAAAATAATCTGGTATAAAGTTTCACATGCCGAAAAAAGTCAGGCGTTGTTTGCCCGATTAAACATTGGGAAAATTCCATTGACAAATGCTGAATTAACCAAGGCGCTTTTTCTTTCGAATGAAAGTTTTATGGATATACCAGCTGAAGAAAGAAAAATTAAACAATTTGAGATTGCCAAGCTGTGGGATCAGATGGAGCACAAATTAAATGAACCTGATAAAAAATTCTGGTCATTTATCACCAATATAAAAAGGGAAAGATATGACACCAAGATCGAACTAATATTAGATTTAATATCTGATAAAAATGATCAAATAGATGAGTTCTTTACATTTCTGGAGTTTGCAAAAAGACAAAAGGAAGGTAGTCTGTTGGCTGTTTGGCAGGAGATTGAACATTTTTATTATACTATCAATGAATGGTATAACGACAAAAACTATTACCACAAAATTGGGTACCTTATTACTTCCCGAAACTTTGGAACATTTAAAGGTGTCAACCTTGGACAGTTGGTGAAGGATGCTAAGATTAAAACTAAAGAAGCTTTTAAACAACAAATCGATGACTTGATAAAAGAATCCGTTAAAGTAGAGTTATCAGAGCTTCGATACGAAAAAAATTACAATCAATTGTTTAATGTGCTGTTGTTATTCAATGTCGAAACCAATAGAGCATCAGATGCTATATCCGAATTTTATCCTTTTAAACAACACAAGGACAATATCTGGAGTCTTGAGCATATACATGCACGAAGATCTGAAAATTTCGAGCAAACTAAGCGAGAACCGTGGCTGAAGTGGTTGGAGCTGCACAAAAATTTGCTTGAGGAAATGCCAGAACAAACGACCGATATTGAGCAAAAAGAATTTTTGGTTCAGGTAATTGAAAAGATTAACAGGTATCATAACGAACAATTAACATGGGAGCGTTTTTCAAATCTTTTTAATGAGATAAATAATATTTTTACTAGCGATACTGAATCGATGGATAGGGATAGTGAGGGTATAAGAAACCTAGCTCTTTTAAGCCTGCCTGACAATTCTGCTTTGAATAACTCGGTATTTGAAGTGAAACGTAGAGAAATTGTAGAAATGGACAAAAGGGGTAGCTTTATTCCTGTTTGTACCCGCAGGGCATTTATGAAATATTTTAACGATGAGGGATTGAATACACAAAACTATTTTTGGTCAGAAAAGGACAGGGAAAGCTATATTAAAGTTATTGAGAAAACATTAGAAAATTATTTATCAACTAATAGCATTGAAGATGACACAGATGACAACGAATAGTTTAGCTGGACTTTTAAAAGAATACAAGGTAATTATACCGCCAATACAGAGAGATTATGCACAAGGAAGAAACACAGGAAAAATTCCCCATATAAGAGAACGTTTTCTTGCGGATTTATTAAATGTTTTGGTTGACGATAAATTGTCAACTCTGGAACTTGACTTCGTATATGGCTATATAGAGAAAGATACTTTAGAAAATCAGGATGTTCTACGATTTAAGCCATTGGATGGGCAGCAGCGACTTACCACCTTGTTTCTTATACATTGGTATGTTGGAAGTAGAGAGCAAATTAGTGTTGAAAAAAAGTCAATTCTAAAGAAGTTTTCATATTCGACACGAGAAAGCTCGAGACATTTCTGCGAAGAGTTGACCAATTTCGAAAATTTTACGCCAACATTCACTTATGAATCAATTGACAAAGAAATAATTGATCAACCATGGTTCTTCACGGCATGGAAAAGTGATCCTACGATTGAATCGATGCTTGTAGTTTTACAAGCAATTGAGGAAAAGTTTAAAGCATTAAATATCAATTGGGAAGAATCTGATTTATGGAATAAACTCACAGTAGCAAATCCACGAATAATATTTCATTTATTGCCAATGGCAGATTTAGGTCTACCTGACGATTTGTATATTAAAATGAATGCCCGTGGTAAAGGATTGACTGACTTTGAACATTTTAAATCGCAGTTTTCCGAAGTACTTACAGTTGAAAAAGCTAAAGAATTTAATGTAAAGATTGATAAAGCATGGTCGGACCTGTTTTGGAATATATTCAAAAATAAGGACGATATCGATTTAGCAAAAAAAGTTGACAACGGCTTTCTTGGTTTCTTTTGGTACATTACCGACCTGCTGATTAACAAAAATAACATTGAAATACAAAGTAGTTTCTGGCTCGACAAAATTAAAGAAGTTTATTTCAACTCGGATGAAAATGTTAGTTTCTTATTTAAATCGTTGGATTTGTTTGAAAAACTTGAAAAAGAAAATCAACCCTATTTCGATAATATTTTTTATATTGATTCGAAAAATTTTGAGATTGGGAAAACAAAAATATTTTTCAATAACATAGATATTAATTTATTTAGAAAATGTGCTGATACCTATGGTTTTGACGATAAAAAAAACACTTTTACTGTTGGAGAACAATTGCTGCTTTATGCGTTCATTTATTCAAATATAAATCATAAAAATATTGACAACTTAAAATACAGGCAATTACGAAATATATTTGCTGCATCTGAATTAAAAAATGAATATTTATCTAAGTTCCTTTATTCAGATGTTGAATTGATAATTGATAAAAGTCAGTTCTCAGAAAATTCTAAACTATCCAAAAGACAACTTGAAGAGGAAATATTTAAAGAACAACTAATTAGTAACAACCCTGAACTAAAAGGATCAATTTATCAACTGGAAGACCACACATTGCTAAGAGGTAATATTTCAATATTAGCACTTGACAGTACTATCTTATTATATGCAAGCCTGTTTGAGAAAGTTTTCTTACCTAACGTAAACTATTTTGAAATAAGCAGGGCGATATTAACCATAAATGATTATAGTCAGACATACAACAACCTTAATCGTTTTGGCAACAAAAATGATTCAACATGGAGAGAGCTATTTACTCAAAGTGAGAATAGAAAAGGATTCGAAATAACAAAAAATGTTTTAAAAGAGTATTTTGATTTATTGATTGCAAATCCTTCGACAACTAACAGCGATTTAGTAAACGCTTATCTTGAACAATGCTGTAGTACCATAAACGCACCTAAAGATTGGCGTTATTATTACATTAAATACCAAAGTTTTATAATGTGGGATAATTATCAAACAGAAGGTTTCTATCGTTGGGATGACTTTGTAAATAAGCCCTACGAATGTATTATGATGTTGAAGCAATATGGTGGTCGGCATTGGAGCCCGTTTCTTCTTGAACTAAGTAAAATGAATAAGTGCCTGTCATTAGGCATTTATGGAAATGATTTACAATATACGAAAGGTGATATTATTCTTCTAATCAAAAATCGAAATACAGGTTTTGAGTTTTATGCTAACGATGATAATTCGAAAGACTATATAAATGAACTTATTGTAGCTGGAAAATTAAACAGTGAGTCGATTTTGACTATTCAGCAGAATGAAGATGGCATTGACATAGAAGATAGAATAATTAAATGTAATGAGTTTCTTAATTCCATATAATTACAATAACACTTTAGTAATATGACTATTGAAGAGAAAATATATAAATCCATTCGGAAGAATAGTGACTCTATAATTCAACAAGGTGATTTGTGGTCTAAGGAATTGGGTGGTTCTAAGAATTACATTTGTACTCCCGATTTAAAACACTGGACATTTGGGAAAAGCGTTGGTGCCGATGGCGAATATCATTACAATGGGGGTGTAGCAAAACGAAGACTTTATTCGCTTGGTTATATTAATATTTTAGAGTTGACAGACAGCCCCTTTCGAAGAAATGTCGTTAATGCTTTTATCGAATGGGCTGATAAAGTAGATAAATATCCGATTAAAGAAAAATTTGAAAGAGATCAGGCTGAGAATAAACGATTTGAACTGCTTGTACATCGTGACGTATTCACATTGAAAGGTGGTAGCCTAGCTACAAAAAAGACTAAATCGAACCAACAACTTTACGATGAAGGGTTCAAACGAGAAATAATCCACGAAGTATCGACAAGAGACCGTCAACTTGTTGAATTGGCAAAAGAAACCTACGGTACAATTTGTTGTGTTTGTGATTTCGATTTTGGTGAAAAATATGGCTCTTTAGGTGAAGGTTTTATTGAAGTTCACCACCTCTACCCAATTTCAGAAGGAAATCGTAAAAGCAGTGTAGAAGATGTGAAAACAGTATGCGCAAATTGTCACAGAATGTTGCATAAGGGAAACAAATTAACGAGTATAGAGATGTTGAAAGAAATTGTGCAGGAACAAAAATGGAAAAGCTGTAAAAAATGAGATGAATCTGTCTCAAATATCTGCAATATTTGGGACAAAATATATAGGAATAATGAATATATCTTGTTGAATATATACTTGTTGTAAAATTATAAATCACGAAGGGGTATTGGGGAGTTTCGTTCTGAAAAATCAGTTTATTAATTCGGATTTTTGTAACAAATTGTTGCTACAGTTGGGACAAAGCAGTCCACGATAAATCTAACATTTCGGATGACGGTTGCACGGTTTTGAAAAAAACAGTAAAAATATTTAAATTACGCATATAATGTCCTAAATATTTTCTATATTTGGGACAAAATACTATGACTATTATGACTTTTACCATTGAAAATCAGATTCTTGATAAAGTAAAGAAAGCCAAGAGGGGTTCGCTCTTTTTTGGTGATAGTTTCTTATCAAAGGAGAATTCGGAAGGAGTTCGTAAAGCGTTGCAACGATTAGTAAAAAAAGGAGAGTTGATACGGGTAGCCACAGGCATTTATGCACGTCCCGAAATAGACCCCGTAATTGGTCCCGTAACTCCTGGCATCGATGCCATAGCAGCTGCTATTGCCAAAAGAGATAAAGCAAGAATAGTTTCCACAGGTATTTATGCACTTAACCGCTTGGGATTGAGTACACAAGTTCCGTTAAATGTGGTTTACCTCACCGATGGGGCTTCCCGTAAAGTGAAAATTGGCAAAAGAACCATTTCGTTCAAACATGCAAGTCCCAAAAACGTGGCAACCATTGGCGAAATAAGTACATTGGCTATACAGGCATTGCGCACCATTGGAAAAGATAATGTTACCGTTGAAGAAATAGAAAAAATTCAACAACTACTAAAAAAGGAAAAACCTACGCACTTGCAATATGATTATCGCTTAGCACCCGAATGGATTCGAAAAATAATGCAACCCGCCCTAAAACAACTATAATATGAGCACTACTCAGGAATGGCTGAAACTAACTGACAATACAAAGAAAAATATCTTTGAAGAAACTGCTGCTGCAATAGGGTTGCCTAATGCAGCTGCCGTTGAAAAAGATTGGTGGGTAGTTCGTACCCTGGAACTTGTTTTTAAATCGTCCATTGCTCAACATACCGTTTTTAAAGGTGGTACCTCGCTAAGTAAAGCATGGGGCTTGATTGATAGGTTTAGTGAAGACATTGATTTGGCGTTGGACAGATCGTTCTTGGGGTTTTACAAAACCGACCAGGAGATGAACAATTCGCAGGTAAGTAAATTGCGTAAGAAATCGCAAAAATTTGTAACAGAAACATACTTGCCTGAAATGCAGCAACTGTTTGCCGAAGCAGGTTTTAATGATGTAACTTTAAAGTTGGGAGAAATTAAAAATGATGACACTGACCCAATTACCATTGAGGTTTACTATAAATCAGTTACTGAACCAATTGATTACATACAACCACGTGTATTAATAGAGTTAGGCAGTCGCTCATTAATAGAGCCATGTACGGATCGGGACTTTAAATCGTTGGTTGGTGAGCAGTACGAAGGTAGAAATTTTGCTGATGAGAATATTACCATTCCAACAGTAAACCCCGAAAGAACATTTTTGGAAAAGATATTTTTATTGCACGAACGGTTTCAAATCGTCAAAGAAGGTCTTAAAGTGGAACGCAGAAGCAGGCATCTATACGATTTAGAAAAATTGATGGGTACAGAATATGCTCAAAAAGCATTCGATGATAAAGCACTGTATGATACTATTGTAGAACACCGAAGAAAACTAACGCCAGAAAGAGGAGTCGATTACGACAATCATGTACGTCCGAAAATCAATATTATCCCACCAGATGATATTATAGCTGAGTGGGAAAAGGATTATAAAGAAATGCAGGAAAGTATGTTTTACCTTCCATCGAAGCCCTTTGATGAATTGCTGGGGAGAATGGTGGAATTGAATGTGAGAATAAATAAAATAAATTGATCAATCTGAAGCCGAATAGAATACTATGAGGTGACATGGTAGGGATTTGAAGGAGGTATTAAACCAATAAATTTTGAATATGATTACATCTGATGAGGCTGTTAAAAAATTAAAAAAAGTTTGGAACGTTACTGAATTAAAGTTTCTTGCTGAGTTTCAACGTCCAGAAGATTCAGAAATAAAATTTATCCCAAGTAAAAATGGGAAGGAATTTGGTTATTTAAAGGGATTTTTAGCTAATGATAGAGAAATATTTTATCCAAGAAGCAAGAATGAAAATGAGCCTAAATATAAAACTCAGATTTCATTTAAATTACCAAAAGTTGAAGACCTTGAATATGGCAAATTCTATTTGGTTGAACTTGAGTTAGATGAAGATAAAAATAGATTAATTAATCCGTATCAGCTGATAATTAAGAATTTATTCATTATTGAAGAAGATCATATATCTCCAAAAGATTTTATTAAAAACAGGTTTTTTGAAAAAGGTCACACACCAAGCGATGCCTCAACTATTGCAAGTCAACTTAGTTTAAATGAATTAGAACTTTATACACATACCAAAAGGTTTATTTTTGAATTAATCCAGAATGCAGATGATATGCCCAGACATGGGAATGCTGTAAATATCGATATTTTTTTAACTCAAAATCACTTGCTGTTCTTACATAATGGAAAGTTTTTCGATCGAGAAGATGTAAGAGCAATTTGTGATGCTGCTAAAAGCACAAAAAAATCAAATGTTGCACAAACGGGTTATAAAGGAATTGGATTTAAATCAGTCTTTACAGATTCCAGTCGTGTATATATAAAATCAGGATCTTATTCATTTAAATTCGACAAAACTGAGAAAATATACTCTGACTTTTGGAAACTTTATGATGGTTATTACCAAAGTCTTAATTCAGATGCTAAAGGGAAATTTGAAAAGCAATACAAAGGTAAAGAGAATGAGTTTCTGTCAATTGATAATATTCCCTGGCAGATTAAACCAATATGGGTTGAGAATCAACTAATACCTCAAGAAATAAGATTGAGTCCATTTAATGATTCAACTTATCAAGTTGCAATCGCTCTTAATGTTGGCGAGGAGGTAATAAATGATAGTGAAAAGGATTATAATAGAATGATAATCCAATTAATTCAAGAACCAAGATTTTTGCTTTTTTTAAGGCATTCTGAAAAACTAAGTTACAAACGATTATATCCTGAAGGAGTTCAGGAAGCTACCATTGATGTAGAAGTAAAAAGAAAAAAAGATTCTATCACAGTCTCAAAGAACAACCAAATAATATCAAACTACATTAAACGTGATATTGAAATCTCATTAAACAATGATGATTTTATTAATGCTGGGCTAAACTTTCAAAAGGTAGTAAAAAAAGATAAAGTAGCTTATGTAGATATCGATGGTCGACCATTAGATAACATACCCGAAAAATTAGTTAACTTATCTAAGACAACTATCTCATTTGCAGCTCAACTAAGTTATAATAATATTGTTCCGATTCCAAGTGACAACTCAATATTATTTAATTACTTACCTACTTCTGATAGTCGTTTTGGATTTCATTTTTTAATTAATGGAGACTTTGTTTGCAAAACTGATAGAGAGTTCATTCAAGTAGAAAATAAATGGAATCATTATTTGTTTTATCATATTGGTTATAATCTGATAAAATGGCTATCTGACCTTGCTGTAGAAACCGACAATGATAATAGATTTATATATTTAAGAACCTATTTAAATCTACTACCAGCTGAACTATTAGACGAAGATAATGAAGAACAAGGTTCAATAAATAAAGCATTTAACAATGGAATTAAAAAAGCAATAAAGAATCTTCCATTTTTAGTTTCATATTTTCGTAAGCCAATTAAATGTGAGGATGTCATAATAGATACTACTGGAATAACAAGAGCATTAAAAAACAATGGTGGTGCTTTTTTCAGAAATATATGTAAAAGCAATAAGTCTCTTCCTTTCTTTTTGACAGATGATTTAAAACTCAGGAAAGATTACCTTGAAATTGAGATGTTTGAGGCTGATGATTTAATAGCTTCATTTGCAGAAAAATCAAATTGTAAAATTTTCTCAGAATTAGTTTTGAGCCTTGATAATGAGAGCTATATTGAAATAATTAAATGGTTTGAAAATTTTATTACACAGAATACAGTAGACAATAATTTTATCATTAGTTTGCCAATTTTCAGATTTTCTGATGTTGTTTGCTCTATATCAGAATTAAATACAAATAGTAATTTATTTGTCAGATCCGAACAGTTCAAGCCTGTACAAGAGATCATGAATAAATTGGGATTTAAATTAACCGAAATAGAATTTGATAAATATGAAAGTATCTGGGATCGTATAAACTCATATATAGTTAATGATTTAGAGATTTATAATAGATTGAGCAATAATAATGATCTTCAAAATCTTTCTCCAAAAGATAAAAGTGATTTATTATTATTTATATCAACTTTAAATGGAGTTGGTAAAGAAAAGTTCGCAATGTCGTTACCGCTTTTCGGAGACCAGTCAGAATTAAAGAATATTAGACCCTTACGTAAATTGATTTCAAATAAGGTTCTTGATTTACCAGAATGGTTAAATCACATGAGGATTGATTCAAATGAAGAAAAATATTTGGATACTTCTTTTCAAAAGCACTTATTACTTGAAAGTGATTTATTAGGACAAATATTTAATGATGAATTGTTATTCAAAATAGCGACCAGCAAAATATCAGAGGGAAATATTGATGAATTTTATGTATATATTCAGAAACTAATAAAATCTAAAGATGAGTCATTAGTTGGACTTTCAGAAATACCTTGGCTTTATATCGAATCAAAGAAAAGTTTTATTAAGGCAGATCAAGCGTATTTCCCAGACAGCATCTTGAAATTAAACAATAGCAAATTCAATAATACTAAAGTAGTAATAAATGATATTACTACTTTAAATATACCTCACTTCAATTCTTTTGAAATTATCAAGAGCTTATCATTAGGTTCAAGTAGGATAAACTTTACAGACACAATAGAAAAAAATGGAATATTTGATTTGGGGTTAATTAATGACTTTCTGGATTGGGTTGTTGAAAACAAAGAAGACAATTTTTTATCAGACATGTTCATTACAAATGAGGTTGATGGTTATAAAATAGTACCTGCCGAGGGTAAAAAGTCATTCTATACTTCATCTACTCAATTAATAGAATTTATCAATGGTCATGAAAGTCTTAAAGATGTATTTTGTTTGTTTGACAACAATCTTTATAGTAGTTCCAGAAAAAAAATTGGATTACTAGAAGATGGGGATTTGATTGAAAATATTATTAATGATGGAGGTGGTAATCTTCACTTGGTGCAACATATTACCACTTCAGTAAGTAAGGATGTTATTGTCAAGTATTTATTAAACTTGGGTAAATTTGATATTGATACAACCCAATCTTATGATTCAACTACTGATATTTACAAAGTAATAAATTTGGTTTTGGATAATATTTTAGAAGATGAAGAAATTACCAATAAATTTAAATCAAAATTACAAATAGATTCAGTGCCATTGTTGGAAAGAGCTATATCCGATGATATATTTTTTTATAAGACCAAAACAGAATTAAAAACTAAACTGTCTGATATTCTTCCTGAATACAAAGATAAAACATACTCACTTGCTGCTGTTGTAGATTCATTTGTAGGTATAGATAAACAAAAGCTTCGTAAACTTTTTGAACCTCAGAAAATATCTCCAAATAAAATTTTCAATGAACTTCACGAAAAAATAAAAGATGGATTTAATTCTTATCAAACATTTTTTCTATCATTTTGCCAAGTTCAACTTGGCATTCAAGATGTGTTTCAAAACAAAAAGATTTTGATAAACAGAATTGATTTTAACAATGATGGGTATGGGAAATTAAAGCAAGAATTTTTAAGTGTTTGCTTGAATGAAAACAATTATGTCGGATTTATAAGTCAATTTAACTTTTCGGACTTTAAACCGAATGAAACCATTTTAGATGATGAATTTGCTCTTGAAAGTGAAATAGCCCCAAATTGGGTTAAACAGTGGATTGATAATGAGGATAAGATTAATAGGATGTCTTATTTGAAACTCCTTGGTGTAAATAATTCTGATTCACCTGTGGTGCTTTTGAGAAAAGCTATTCTGGATGGTAATAGTGATATGGATGCAGCCAGGGGTAATCTAACAAGTAAATTACTGTTTAAAAACACATTGGAATGGATTACGGATAATATCCATAAATGTAAATCTATATTAAACGATGATTTTTTAAAACCACTTTACAATAGGGCATATATTTTAAATTTGGCTGTTACTGAAATTTATATTCCAGTTGTTTGTGATATTGTTGAGTTCAAATATACACTTGAAAAATATATTGTTGGTAAAGAATATCATTATTATAACGTTGGTTGGAAAGGCTATGAAACAGAAATTTTTAATTACTTAATCAATAACAATAATAAAGTAATTACTGATATTTTGCCTCAGAAATATCGTACTGATATTAAGACAATAGGCTATGTTGCTAAAGAAGTACTTAACCAAGGTTTGATAGCATTGAAAATAGTCGAATTTACCAAGAAATTTTATTTGTCTTGGTACAAAAAGGATCAGTTCCCAATCAAAGTTTATAAGGGAGCAAGAATACCCTATCAAATTACCTACAATTCTTATCCTATAAAAGAAATTGAGAAAGATTATGTTGCAAAGAATGGAAATTATTTACTTGTATGCGAAAATATTGTTGATGCAATTCCTGGTTCAATAAAAGATCACATGTCAAGCACACTTTATGCTGACCTAAATTCACATATTAAAGAATTTGAAGAAAGTCTAAGTAAAATCAACTATACAGATGAACAAATTAGTGCATTAAAGAAGTTCTTAAATGATGATGAAATACCAGAATCATTTAGAAAGAACTTAAATTTAGTTGCGTTAGTTTCCGCACTTGTCCAATTAAATAAAGACGGCTTTAATGTAGATAGTGCAGACTGTAATTTAGTGGATTCACATAAGTATGCCCAATTATCACCAGTTTACAAAGGAGATAAAATGTATACAATTATGTGCCGATCGGCAAGACAAGGGTTACTGTATATGACTGCACAAGCTTGGAATAGGCTTGATGATGACTCGATACTTTTGTTTATAGATACAGGACATGATGATTATAAACTTTTTTATAATAAACAAGACGTTTTAAATGCAAATGTAAAAGAGACTGACTATCAGATACTTCGTATTGAAACCGCTTCAAATGTTTCAGATGTTGATGCAATCTTAAATGGAACATACAATCAATTAGATAAGCTTTGGATTATATTCAGGGTTAAGGATAATAAAAATTATGATGCTTTGTATTATAAAAAATTAGGTGCCAATAATACTAGCAAGAATAATGGTTCAGTTAAAAGCGATTACTCAGATATAGATGAATATTAGAAGATTATGAATATATCAATTGATAAACATATTGAGTTCTATAACTTAGAGATAACTTCCGTGCTTGAGAAATGGGAAAATTATCTTTCGAAGCAGATGCGAATTCTCATAAGTGAGAGAGAATTATTTATTGGTCGTTTGTGGGCTTATGAAGAGAAAAGTGGAATGTTTATTCTTCGTTTCAAATCGACAGAGGTACCAAGAACTAATACGCCTTATTTCGTTGGCTTTTTAGGGAATGGTGCAATTGGAAATCCTTCTAATTGGGATTTCACATACCGTGACTTCAGAGAATCAGAAAAGGTAGATTATTGGAGTAGAAGAGGTGGAGAAGCAAATATTGTAAGTTATTGGAAAAGCGATGGACAATGGTCTTTTTTAATTGTAAATATTACTGATCAAATTTTACATGACTTTATTCTTAGAGAATTTATTGAGAAAGGTATACAACCTTTGTTGGTTGTTGCTGAAACTGATCCTCCAATTCAGTATCTCGTTAATCTGAAAGAATATTTGGAACTTAAACCAGATAATGAAATTTTAGATTTAGATATTGATAAAGATGCAAAATCATGGCAGCCAATAAATTTAGACAATACATCATCTGTATTTGATACAGTACTAGCAGCAATAGAAAAAAATAAAATTACAACAGTACAAGGACCTCCAGGAACTGGTAAGTCTTTTTTTGCAGCTCAGGTTTGTGATTTTTTTATATCTAATAATAAATCTATTGCAGTGTGTGCACTGACTAATAAAGCTTTGATGGAGATAGTAGCTCAACCGCCATTACGAGAATCAATTAAAAAGAGTTTAACGTATAAAACATCATTGTCAAAAGACGAATCTATTTTACAACCACGATTGAAAATGGTTGAGAGTTTCACACCAAAACAAGGTGAGCTATTATTAACAACATATTATCAATTATCAGGTTTCTATAATAACCTTTGTAAAGAGGTGAAACGGTTTGACCTATTGATTATCGAAGAAGCATCTCAAGCATTTTTAGCTACCTTGTCAATGTTTTCTGAAATTGCAGATAAAGTTTTAATAATAGGAGACCATAAACAATTACCACCAATAGTTGTAACTACAGATAAAAAATTACTAAATATCCACCCAAAAGTTAAAGCCTTGATAAATGGTTTGGAAACTTTAGTCTTTAATGAAGTTTCTCCATGTTATAGATTTATCAAAACAAGACGCTTGACAACAAGTAGTGCTGAACTGACAGGAATATTTTACGACAATCAGTTAGAGAGTATTTCTGAATTAGATAATAAAACGATTAACAAAGAATTTCCATTAAATGTCTTTGATCAGTATGGTGGAGTCTCAATTGTAAAACTATCAAAGGCAGGTAATAATTCAATATCAGAAAATCTGATTTTTGAAAGCATTGTATTTGTAACTAAAACATTGCTTGAAATGGATGATAAATTAAATATTTCAATTCTAGTTTCAACCGTTAATCTTGAAAAGGAGATTACTCAGGCTTTCAGTAAGGTAAAGGTTGATCATAAAAGAATCATTATCAGTACAGTTCACAAAGTTCAAGGCCTAACATGTGATTATACTTTCTTTTATATGCCCTTGACACATGTATTCATGGAGTTAAATGATAATTTATTCAACGTAGTTACTAGTAGGGCTAAAAGAGGTTGTTTTATCATTTCCTACAGACATTTAAATTTAGTAGAAGGTATTTCAAGCGATGTAAGCAACTTTATTAAAGGTTGTACTGATGTTACTAGAGAATTCATTAACTTAACTCAAAAGATAACTGATTAAAATATGTTACCACTCCAACAGGCATACGAAGTAAAATACTCGATACTTGAATATCTTAAAGCTACTTTTAGCTTTAAAGATAAATCAGTTCATGAGGCTTTCTACAATTTCATCAATGACAATGGAAATGGAATTTTTAAAGGACCTTACGTGTCATTGAAATTGCCTTTTGTAAAAGCTGAAGATAAAGACGAGATTCCGTTGGAAATAAAACCCAACTTTCCACCTTATGACCATCAATACAAGGCATTTAATCGATTGTCAACCCAAGATGGTCACACACCTAAATCAACATTAATTACTACAGGAACCTCTTCGGGTAAAACGGAGTGTTTCATGTATCCAATTCTTGACTATTGTTACAAGAACCTACACAGACAAGGAATTAAAGTAATTATACTTTATCCAATGAATGCTTTGGCAACCGACCAGGCTAAGCGTTTAGCTGAAACGATTTGGAATGATGAACGGATAAAAGGTAAAGTAACCGCAGGTTTATTTATTGGTGAAGGAAAAGATAAAAAGAAATTCCCAAAAGATATGGGATTTGAAAATATCATTGAAAACAGACAAAGTATTGTCGATAGTCCTCCAGACATTCTTCTTACCAATTTCAAAATGCTTGATTATGCATTAATGCGGAATACTTTTCATAACCTGTGGAATTTCAACCTTGAAGATATTTCATTACTTCAATTTATTGTATTAGATGAGTTGCACACCTACGATGGAGCGCAAGGAACTGATGTCGCCAATCTAATAAGGAGATTAAAACTTAAACTTGGTATAGAAAAGGGTCAATTATGTGCTGTTGGTACCTCTGCAACAATGGGTTCAGGGGATGATTCAAAAAAACTATTGATTGAATACGCAGAAAAGGTTTATGGTGAAACATTTGAGGATGACTCGCTTATTACTGAGCAAAGATTAAATGTAAACGATTTTTTTGATGAAGACGAAACCCTTGATAGTTTTATTCCAAGACAAATAGGTCTTATTGACAGCAGATTAGCTGAGAATGAAACCTATTCAACTTATATTCAACGTCAGAAACGACTTTGGCAAATACCTGAGTCAGTTAATGAATCCCAATTAGGTGATGAATTAAAAAAGCTAAAATTGGTAAAAGATTTGGTTTCAATTACGAATGTCGGGATTAAGAACTTAGAGGCTTTATTACGTGAATTAGCTGATATAAACTCTGATTTCAGACGTCTAGCTGAGTGGGACAATTTGAATGAGTTTAACCCAAGAGAGGAAGTTGTCAATTCTATTTTGGCACTTATCAGCGAAGCCAAAACCAACGATAAAAAGAAGTCCGCATTTTTGTTTCTTCAAATTCAAATTTGGATTAGGGAGCTTAGTGGAGTTCTTCGTGAATTAGGAGAAGCCCCTAAGTTTGTTTGGAAAGATTCTGTTGGAGACAAGAAAGAACCCAAAGCAATGCCATCCTATTTTTGTCGTGAATGTGGCTCTAGTGGTTGGTTGATGGTAAAAGATGACAACAAAAACTTTTTTTCTAATGATCCAACTCAGGTATATGATTACTTCTTTAGTAATCATAAGAATATGTATTTCACAAATACTGCTGACCATAAACATATTGAAGAGTACGAACCCAACAATACTATTAATGACTATTTGAATATTGTTGATTTGAGTCTGAGTAATAATGCTGGTGAAAACCAATTAAAAATTCATTCTGTAAGAAAACTCAAAGAAACAAAAGCACGACATATTTGCCCAGAATGTAATACTGAAAATACAATTGGTATTATAGGTACAAGGGTTGCAACTCTCTCTTCCATCACAGTTAGTCAGATATTGTCATCGGACCTTGATCCAAGACAGGAGAAATATAGAAAAGTATTAGCTTTCACCAATAGTGTTCAGGATGCTGCGCATCAGGCTGGATTTGTTGAAGCACGAAATTACCGTTTTACCTTTCGTTCGTCATTGCAAAAGGTCATTAATGCACTAAACAAACCTGTAACATTAAAAGAACTTCAGGAAGAATTTATAAAATATTGGAAGCAAAATGCCGATCCTTCAGTAGAAAATAATGAAGAAGCCTACTATTATAGATTCTTGCCTGATGACTATAAAGGCAAAGTTGATTTAGATCACGATTTTAGGAGTAAGAATAAATTTACCGATGAATTTAAACAGGAGTTTGATTTAAGAATAAAATGGGAAGTCATAGCTGAATTTGGCTACAATGCCCTAATTGGTAGAACCTTGGAGAAGACTGGTGCTTCAGCAACAAAATTTGATGAAGAAAAACTCAAAGAGGTGTATCCTAAAATGAAGGATTGGCTTTTCGTAAACAATATTAGTATCACCGAAACTGAGCTGCTGCCATTTATTAATGGAATTCTTCATAGAACAAGAACTCGTGGAGGAATAGATAATGAGTATTTTAGCAAGTTCAGGACAAATAAGTTAGAACTGAGAGACCTTAATTGGTGGCAGGATAGTAGACATTTCTTGAATAGAAATTTTGGAATGAAGTCAAGATTACCCAAACTTCTAACAAATGAAAGTCATTCAAAAGGAATGTTGGATTCAACTTATTCTACTACACATACATGGTTCAAAGATTACTATTCCAAATCACTTCAAAATGCTCAAAACTATAACGCAATCGTAAATGACTTTTATAGTAAATTGCTTGATACTTTGACCGAAGTTGGTATTTTGAACAAAGTAATAAACAGCAATAATAACAATTATGCTATTTTACCTGAAGCAATTATCATTGAAAATAAGGTTAGAAGCCATGAGTGTAATAGTTGTGCATCTACTTTAAATGTATCAGAAAGCGATAACCTGACAGTTCAAACAAACTGTTTAGACTATACCTGTAAAGTGGGGAAATATGTCCCGAAACCTCCGACAAGACCAAATTATTATCAGTTGGTTTATAATCGTAATCGATCACCACGTATCTATGCAGCTGAGCATACAGGTATTCTGGAAAGGAAAGACAGAGAAAATAAGGAAACTGACTTTAAAGAACGTCCTAAATTTAATTCTTTAAATACAATTGTTGCCACATCTACACTTGAGATGGGTATTGATATTGGTACGCTCAATACTGCTATCAATAATTCCATACCACCACTTACATCAAATTTTCTACAAAGGATTGGACGTGCAGGACGTAGTTCAGGAACTGCATTAATAACAAACTTTGCTCAAAGTAAGCCTCATGATTTATTTTATTATCACGAGCCTGCTGATATGATGGATGGTGAAATATCTACCCCAGGATGCTACTTAGAAGCTAAAGATATACTATTCAGACATTTCTTTGCATTTTGCCTAGATAATTGGTCAAGTGTAGACCCTAAAAACCATAGTATTCCTACTCGATTAATGACCTTGAGGTTACTTACAACAGACTTAAATATATCTGATTTCTTTCCTAATAGAATAATTTCATATATCAAATCAAATGAAAGTATATTATTGAATCGGTTCTCGGAATTTTACAAACCCGATTTAGAAGATATTAAGGTATTAGAGTTGTTGAGAGAGCATTTGCTTGAAGAATCATTTTATAACAGGTTTAGAAAAGTATTTTATAAGTTAAAATCTGAATACCAATATATTTTTGAAAAAAGACGTGAGATAGACGTGTTTATAAAAACCAACAAACTTGCAGAAACAGATGATGAAAGAAAAACTCTTGAATCTGAGAGGAAAGCATTGTGGGGATTAAAAAGGCTATTAGATAAACGGTCATTACTTGAACATTTGACTAACGTTGGTATGTTGCCAAACTATGCTTTCCCCGAAACAGGAGTGACACTCAATGCATGGGTAAAGGACAACCAGGCAAAAGGAAGTAATAGTATACCAGGCGACCATCAATTTGAAATAGTTAGGTCATCAAATACTGCCATTAAGGAATTTGCTCCCGATAACCATTTCTATTCCCAAGGGTATAAATTTGAAATTTCAGGTCTTAATACATTTGATTGGAAAGATGCAGGAACGCTAATTGAAAAAAGATTTTGTTCTAACTGTGATAATATCGAAATTGCGGTTAAGTCAAATGAAATAACATGCCCCAAATGTGGTGATAGTTCATGGTCATCTGTAAAAAACAAGCACATTTTTGTCAAGTTAAACGGTGTCAAATCAGTAAATACAAGAGATAAGGCTACTCTTGATGATAGTAGCGATGATCGAGATTCAAGCCAATATAAAATATCAAAACATATTAAGTTCGATAACAATAGTTTTCAGGGAGCATGGGGGATGAAGGACATTCCGTTTGGTATTGAGTATGTAAAAAACGCTGAAGTTCAGGTCGTAAATCTTGGTTTAACTTCAACTGTGGATGCAAACAAAATAACAATCAACAATCTTGAGAATGTACCTTATCATGGTTTTGTAACTTGTAAGCATTGTGGAAAAAGTACTTCGGAACCACATAAAGCAAAGTTTGATAAGAACTACAAATCACATTATGGTTTCTGTAAGTATAAAAACAGTATTTATCAGGGTCATAAGGATGAGGTATTTGATGAGGTTTATCTGTTTAGGGAAATGAAAACAGAAGCTATTAAAGTGCTGTTACCTGTTCAAGACCTTGATGGCGAAGCACAGGTTAAAATGTTTAAAGCTGGCTTAGAACTTGGACTAAAAAAATACTATAAAGGAAATCCACAACATATTAGTATCATTGATTATCTTGAGTATAATGCACAAAATTCAAGATTTGATAGATATTTGGTTATTCATGATAATATCGCAGGTGGAACTGGATATTTGGAAAAATTATTCAATCCCATTGAATTCACAGAGGTGATAACAAAAGCATATCAGGCTATAAAAGAATGTTCATGTCAGCACAATGGTAAAGATGGGTGTTACAGGTGCATATACACCTATTCAAACCAATCAATTCAAAATGAATTAAGTAGATCAGTTGCTGAAAAACTATTTGAAAAGATTGTAGACAAGTCAAGTGCATGGGAAAAGTATAATACTGGTATTAATAAACTGTCAGGAAATGGTCAAATTGAAGAAAGTGAGTTAGAAGACCGCTTTATCAGAAGTTTAAGGAATTATATTTTAAAGAAAGAATCTGAAGGCTGGTTATTTGAAGACTTTTTACAAGATGGCGTAGTTAATTATAAGTTTAGAATTAAGAAAGGTGATGATTCGTATAGTTATTTTATTAGACCACAAGTTGAATTAGGAAGCACTGAAGGCGTTGCTTACCGAACAAGAACAGACTTTTATATAACTCTAACAGGAATAAATATAAATGGTCAGTCGATTGAAGATATTTCAGCATTATCTTCTTTTAAAGATTTGGCAATATACTTGGATGGTTATACCTATCATGCTTCGAAAGAAAATCAACGTTTCTATAACGATTTACAAAAACGTAATTCTATAGCTAAGTCGGGTAGTAAATTAACGTGGACATTAACTTGGGATGATTTGGAAAAATTTGATTCAACCGATGAACATGCCAAGAAGGACACTTTAGCACTGACTTCTGCTTATAACAGCACAGTGAAAACATATAAAAATACACCATATTGGGAGAAATTTAGTAGTGAGATTATTCAGACCACTAACTCATTGGAAAGATTGATATGGTTGTTGTCGAATCCTAAAGCTGAGCAATTTATATCCGAGAAAATAAACTTGTATCTATCGCTTTTACAAGTAGAATTCGGAAAACCATCGGTAGATAATACAGATATAGAAAAATACTTATTAAAGGATGTGAATCATCCCGATAACACTCAGATTGCAGCTAATCGGGCAAGCGGTCAATTTTATGTTTTTCCTGACATTCAGATGAATGATGTTAACTTGATAAAATTCACCAACGCAATAAAACTATTGGATTTAAGCATCAAATCAACTCTTTATGTAAATGAAGTTGATGAGGCAATAAACAAAGATATTTGGGAACGGTTTTGGCAGATATACAATCTAACACAGGGATCATGTAAAATAATTTTTGGAGAAGAAGTGATAGGATCAGAATTTGACAAATACGAATGTTTAAAATATCACGATGTTGAATTACATGAAATTGTAAGGCAATTTATTGATAACAATATTGAATTTGAAAAAGAAGGCGGTTTCTTTATTCCTATTGAGAATGGTTTTGCAGAGGCAATGTTAGGTTCAAATGAATACCACTTTTTTATATGTCCTCTATCAGAGGAAGATCGTCAAATATTTTTAAAATCAGGATATAGAGAAATTGAACCGTCTAACTTTAATATTAATAATATACGATAATGAAGCTATTTATTCACGATAAATGTATGGAGAAGTTGATTGAACTTCCCAAAGTAACAGCGAAAAAAGTATTGGAATTCAATAAGAAGTTCAGAGAAAATTCACGTTCTGAAGCCATTCATTTAGAGCCAATCATTACATTTAAAGATTCTTCCCTTAGAACTGCCAGGATAGACCAAAAATATAGGGCTATCATAGGTGTCGCTTCGAGTGAAACCTATCATTTACTATGGGTAGACAATCATGATGAGGCAATGGATTGGGCAAAAAATAAAGTTTTTGAGTGGAATGAAAACACCCAGACTGCTCAGATATTTTCCACTCCTGATATCGCTGATAGTTATAATCAAAATAGCGTTGAAACTTCTAGTGGTTTATATTCTGATTATACTGATGACGAATTAATGAAGATTGGAGTTCCAGAATCTCTTATTGAACTTGTAAGGGGTCTAAATGGATCAAACGATCTAGAGAAGGCTGAAAAGTATTTACCAACAGATGCATTTGAGAATTTGTACTATTTGTCCGAAGGATTAAATATCAATCAACTTATTGCTGAAATTAATGAAGGAAAATCTGTTTCAAATAATGCAATCGATCAATTTAACAGCAATAACAATAAACGTTACTTTGTAGAGGTTGATGATCTGTTGATGGATGAAATTATAAATGGTGATTTTGGTAAATGGCAAACATTTCTTCATCCTTCACAACGACAATTAGTTGAGTCTACATTTAAAGGTTCGGTAAAGGTTACAGGTGGAGCTGGAACAGGAAAAACGGTGGTTGCCCTTCATAGACTAAAGAACTTGTCTTCCATTGAAGATAAGGTAGATTATAGAAAGACTATTTTTACAACATTTACAAATGCATTAACTACTAACTTAAAAAGCTTAGCAAATAAATTATCAATTGACAACTCCAAAGTAGTTATCACTAATATTGACACTCTAGTTAAAGAACTTGCTTTAGAAGCAAGTATTACAACGAAGTACACAAGAATTCTTGATATGTACAACTCTAAAAGTAGTGCTGAAGTTTGGGATGAAATATTGGAGAGTAATCTAAGCGAGTTTGACGTTCATTTTTTGTCTACAGAATATCAAAATGTTATACTTTACAATGATGTTAAGACTCTTGAAAATTATCTAAATACAAGTAGAATAGGACGAGGTAAACCATTGACTCGTAAGCAAAAAATGGACATTTGGTCATTGGTTGAGAAATATAATCAATATAAGCAGGCAAATGATTTCTTTGATAGATCAGAGCTTTTCAATAAACTTTCTAATTATTTTTATGGAAAGGAAATCAAACCTTTTAAGCACGTTATTGCTGACGAAATTCAGGATCTTTCTAATGTAGAATTGCGTTTTTTGCGTTCTCTTGTTGAAATTAAAGAAAATGACTTATTTCTTGTTGGTGATCCCTATCAAAAAATCTACGATAGGAAAATTAACTTTTCTGCAGTCGGCATTTCTATCAGAGGAAATCGAAGTAAACAATTAAGAATTAATTATAGAACATCTGAAGAAATAAAAAAACTTGCAATTAGCACAATAAAAGGCATAAATTACGATGATTTTGATGGTGAACAAGAAAAGCTAGTAGGGTATTTATCAGTTTTTCATGGAGAGCTTCCAACTTATGAGATTTTTTCCACAAAAAGTCAAGAAATAGATTCAATTATAGAGAACCTGTCTATATTAAAAGATACTGGCTTAAATCTTAATGCAATTGCAATTGGTTCTAGAACAAAAGATGGCTTGAAGGACATTAAAACAGCACTTCACAGACTGAAAATACCATATAATGATATAACTACATCTTCAGCAAATGATTCAAACGGTGTAGTACTTTCGACTTTTCATGGATTGAAAGGTCTTGAATTTAAAGCACTCTTTCTTACTGATGTTAACAACAGAACATGCCCTTTAATGGTTGGTAATTTTTATAAAATGGAGGAGTCCGAAAAAACAGAATATTTAAATAGAGAAAAAGGACTTATTTACGTTGCCATGACACGTTCGATTAATATTCTTATGATATCAGGAGTAGGTGTGAAGTCTGAGTTAATTAATATTTAATTGCATATTTTATATTTCAGCTTGTTTGCCAACCTACTCAATAGTTAAATTTCAGATGAGTATGTGATAAATTTACATTTATCCTTTTAATCTTTTAGGTTAGACTGACACATTCAATAGAGTATCAAAACAACGTTTCAAAGATTATATTGATACATTTTTAAAATGACACAAATTTATTTGCCAGCATTGTTGTTGGCAATTATTTTTTGATACAATACCTGGCAATTTAGATTTTGGTTGGTAAGTACCCCCCTGGGGGATGGGAGTCCTGGTAGTAGTCCCCTATTCTTCCTCCCTGGGGAGGCTCTTTGAATATGAGCAAACGGATCACCGTCTAAAATTTTTTCAGCCAAAATTTTGATCTACCAGAAACCGACCTCCCATTTTTGAAAAAGTCTGACCAGGATAAAAAATGACAGACCGTCTAAAAATTTTCTACCAAAAAAAATGAAAACAACCAGAACCTACTTGTCCCCCTTGAGATAAATAGACCCTGGTTGATAACCGCCTTGAAACCCTTTAAATCCTCAAAAGTTTAAAATTAGAAAAATTGATTTACGTCATACGCTTAAAACCGTTCAAAAACTTGCCAGATTCCTTTATTGATAGGCTTTCTGCTTAAAATGCACTTTTCTTAGTCCATACCATGAACGTTCTAAAGTTAATCATTTTTATGCTTAAAATTGATGTGTTTTGAGGCTTTAGCTAGCTTCCTTTCTCCTGATGGCTATTGTTGTGTAGTATTTCATATAGTCCTGTTCGCTGCTGCTCAGACCTATTTCAAGGGTTGATATACGTTTCCTTATTTCCTTGAGTTCATCTGTTGAGTAGGTGTATAAGGTCTTGTAAAAGTCCTCTCTATCCAACTCATTAAAATCTTGGTTGAGCTTTAATACTAATTTGTCTCCATTGGTAATACTACTCTTTGTTTGTTCTGTGGCTTGATTAGTCGTCTTGGTAGCGGATACTTTTCCTTTGGAATCATCAATCATACCCATTGAAATTAATTTAGGGCTGTTACGATCTTTCTCCTTAGGTGCTTCAGCTATAATATTATCAACTATAATATTATTATCTATTTTATCTATATTATTTGATTTATCTATATTATATAACTTAGGGGTACAATCTGGAGTACAAATTGTACTCAATATAGTAGCTTCAGGTGTAATTGAATTTGCCCCTTTCTTATCAAGATAAGAACATTTTGAACCTCGCTTCAACTTTAATACTTTTGGAAGGAACTTCTCTACATCCGTAATAGTCATCTTGTCAACCTCATTAATTCTCTCCAGGTTGATTTTTATTTTACTGGCTTTGTGTTGCTCCCCTTGAGGAATAATATAAATCAGTTTGTTAATGTACAATGCATCCAGGATCAATCTAACATCCTGATCATTTGACATTAACATGTGCTTTTTCAAATCTTCTATTGACTTGAAGAAATAACCATCAACTAACTTACCTTTGCTTTTCCAGTAACTTTCTTCCTGCATAAGTAAAATCAACATCTTTAGACAATCACTGTCTAGGAAAAACATTAAGTTTGTTGGAGTTGGTACGTACTTAAAAGGAATACTATTCCTTACCTCATTTTGTTTTGTGTTTTCATTTTCTATCATATTTCATTTTTTTTAATATTACAAATTAGTATCTCCAAGACATCCGATTGGAGCGTGACATTGAGCATCAGATAACCCCTGTTGAGGTCATCCAATGTTCAATAATTGAAAATAAATTGTTTAATTGTTTGCTTAAATGAATGAATCAAAGTAACTGTCAGGAATTGGACTTTTGGGAATGTATATCCTGTCATCAAAGCAAATGTACTAATGGTTTTAGCGAAAACCAACTTGAAAATGGAGGAGCAGCGTTAATAAACTTTAAAACGGAATTACAAATAAATTCATTTTTAATTTATTGTGTAATATCCTGCATTTCAACTAAATACAGAGTTGATATTTTGCAAGAATAATCCATTAAAAAAACTTAATAAAATAAGCATTGGTATGATTAAAGTCTGAGAATAATACTTACTTTTGTTTCTACGTTCTTTGGTATCTTCAATTGATATGCTTCCAAATATGCTACCTGCCTGACAAACGAGTTGGTAGTATTGGTTAGTAGTATTCTGATTATTAGACTTATAGGTCATATGTTCGGGAAAGATGCAGGTCTACCTCTCTCTCCGCTTTGAACAATTAAGAGACCTATTTGGGTCTCTTTTTTTATGCCCAAAAGTCAACCTTTTGTCCGTCCTTTAGGGATCAATGTAAAAAACAGGTGGAGTAGTTTTGATTTCAGAAGTGTATTTTTATCTTTGTAGAAAAAAAGATTATGCCCTTAGATTACGATTTAGCCTCCTTAATTCTTCCATTAGAGATATTGCCCTTTTTTGAAGTAGTAAGAGTTTTATTCCCACTGACTTTACTCCATCAGAACACATTACCAACAGGCTGATTTTAAGACAATAACAAAATAATAGTCATACATAGAAAAAGGCACAATCGCTTGTGCCTTTTTCTATGTATGAAATAACATTACAGAATTATATCTTCTAAAGCAAATTAAATTACTCACTTGCGAAATAAACATTCATTCCGATTCAGCATTTCATATTCTCTGTGGCATTTCTACAGTCTGATTACTCGGCTGGTGATAACACTACTTTGTAGGTTTTAACCATACCATTATAATCGCACTTAATCACAGCAGTGCCTGTTTTCGAATCAGCCTGAGTAATTGCTATTTTTACAGCAGGATCACTTGAAGAAGCTGTTACGCTTGGTGTTGCGGTAGCACTGGTCGGCACCTTATAGGTCGTCTGATAAATATCAAATCCAGTAATACCGTTGGCATTGGTGGATCTAACAGGAGTTTCAGGTACAACTATTGCTTCTCCGTTTACCTTAATGCTTACAGTAGGCGCTATCGGACGAACAATTGTCTTCTTGGCCGAGCTGAATCCCAGTCCGATTAAATCAAATAAACCGTCTCTGTCACCTCCTTCGGCTACAAGGTATACAGCATGTTTTTTGCCCAATTTGTCAACAATTGCCGACACGTCTATCGTGAATTTGGTAGTTTCCTGAGTTGCATTTGCAGGTACTTCGATGACTCCGATTTTTTTGCCTTTCCATGTAGCATTGTCCCATGGACCATCTATCCAAACATTCACTTTAAATGCATTTTTGGTTTTTGGCGTAAGGAAAAGGTTGAAAGCAGTTTTGTTTCCAGCTTTTACACCTTCGAAAGCTTTCAGCCCTTTGGTATCTTTCGCAAGACCTCCGAAACCGAAGTACTTATATCCAACAATGTCCCCGTTTTTAACAGCAGTTACAGGCATATTGTTATCCCAGATATCCCACGAATCCTGTTGACTGCCAACATTTGACAAATAGCTGGCGTATCCTGCCGAATAGTATTGATAAGGGTCCAGACCATAGATATGGAAACCTTCCGAAGTTACTTCAGCTCCTGTATATTCTTTACCTTGACTATCTTTGGCAGTCCACATATTATCTTTTGCATAAGGGTCATATGCTCGGATAACAACTTTTCCTCCTTCTGCCACCGATTTTTTATCCCATTTAATAGCAACCGGTGCTACCATTGCCTGACGGGCAAATCCGAATCCTCTTGGCGGTCTGTGATAGAACACATACCATTGGTTGTTAATCTGCTGAATACTACCATGGGTATTGTGTCCGGCATTGGTTGTTTGAAGTTTGGTTCCGTCCTCATTAAGTACAACACCACGTGAATCTACAAGTACACCGCCACTTTTCCATGGACCTAGCGGTGAATCGCTAAATGCATAACGTAAAGCTGAGTTAGTTCTGCTTAATCCATATTCAGGGCCTGAGAATCCACTATAAACCCAAATATACTTATTGCCAATCTTGCGAATAGAAGCGGCTTCGAAAAAGGCGAACGAAGCAGCATCCTGACCTGGAAAAACATTCGTCTGAAAACGGTTAATCGCTTGCGTTCCCGGTTTAAGCGAGTACATGGTTTTCTGATCTAACTGACCTGCCGATGAGGTTTGGAATCCCCAGTAACCATAAACTCTATATCCCTTATTAAAATCCGAATCTTTCTTGTTGGTAATATAATCAACAAGTATACCCGGGTCAAATCCCAACATGCTTCCCGGTGTTGTTCTGGTTCCGTCTTGTGTAACGTTTATAGGAGTAAAAGGTCCATCAGGACGATCGCCTTTACATACCATTGCTTCCCTGCCCCTTCCGCGACTGTGAGGATACAAATAATACACCTTTTTTCCGTCTTTTCCTTTCACTTCTACAAGGTCGGGCGCATACATCACATCCCACTGTCCTTCGATTGGGTATGTAAAAATAGCTCCATCATCACGCCAGCTAGTCAGATCCTCTACAGGTGCAGACCAAGCTCTGATATCAGGACCACAATAACTATTTACTCTAAGATCGTGCGATCCGATAATATAGGCACGATATTTACCGGGACTATCGGGATCTTCAAAAACCCGCGGCTCTCCATCAGGTAAATGCTCCCATAGGGGCAGATACGGATTACCTGCCAAACGATGAGTGAATTTGGTTGTGGACTTAGTTTTCTCAGCCGAGCTGGTCTGAGCTTTTGATTCATTTACAGAAAACAAAAACATCGCTGTAATTAATGACATTACCAGCATTCTTTTTAAACTAGAAAAGTTTCTTTTCATTCTTGATTTATTTATATAATATTACTTATTGATTTTTCTCACTGTAAGTGTCTCTTTTATATCCGGACACGCTAATATATTTAGAAAAAAAATTCCCTCTAAAAGATGAGTTGAATTCTATCCAACATTCTCACTATTTGCCAGATTACAGACATTTAGCAACTTTTACATATCGAGCTCTCGTCATTTTAGCATTTGTGTTAGATCGGTCTTCTGTAAATAATTCAAATCATACACTGGACGTTCAATATCAAACGGGATAGGTCTTTTGCTGAATTGTTGAAAATACAGCAAGCATCCATCTTTCCAAACCTGAGCATCGCGACACTGACGGCGGAGCTTGCTCTGAACTTCCAAAAATCGCTGTGCATCAACATAGGGTTGCACTTTGTCCCACGTTTTTTGAAACTGGCGCACTTCATTTACTCCCTTATCGTAGGTATAACAAAGTTCGTCCCAAAGAATGCGCCCGTTTTTCATTTTATAATCCCAAGGTAAATGGTGAAACCATAATAAATATATTTCAGGACAAGTAGCTGCGTTCTCAAACTGCCCACTCAACGGCTCATGATATTGGCTTACAGCTCCCGAACCTTTTGTGGTGCGGTCGAAGCCAATACCTGACGAATCGGCCTTGTGGTAATAAGCTGCAGTCCAATCTGTGCGAATACCTTTCGGGGCAAACCATGGACCAGGGCCATAATGGGTATTATTAAGTCCTGCAAAAATATGATGAAGACCCAATGGCATCGAATAGTTTACAGTAGCTTCACGACTTTCTAACATTAGTTGTTTTACTGGTGCTAAAAAGCTATTTTTCCAATCGGTAGCGCTAAAGTTCACATTCTTTTCCTCTTTAGGCGAAAAAGTTAGTTTTAGCCATTCATCTGCAATTTCGCCACAGGTTATCTGGTTGTTCCACGCCATTCTACCAAATGCATACCAATTTGATTGGGCAAAATGATGGCCGCACCAGTTGGTATCCAAACCAATATTAGCCACACCGGCTATTGCTGTATGTTTTTGTGGAAAAACACTACCATCGGTTGTACGTGCTATCGTACTACCAACTCCTTGTTGATAAGTCTCACTTTTCAAAAATTCCTCCCACATAGTTGCCAGAAATACCAGCTGCTCAGAATGTCCAAGATATTCCTGAGTTATCTGCAATTCAGGCATTACGGAGGTCTTTTTCAGTGCTCCAAAGAGTGGTGTAAACGGTTCGCGTGGCTGAAAGTCGACAGGGCCATTTTTCACCTGAATAATTACATTGTTGCGAAACTGACCATCAAGCGGCATAAACTCTTTATAAGCCTGACATGCACGATCTTTGCTATTGGCTTCATAAACAAAAGCACGCCACATGATAATACCGCCGAAGAGTTTAACTGCATCGGCCAACATGTTGGCACCATCGGCATGGTTACGGCCAAAATCTTGTGGACCGGGCTCTCCTTCACTATTTGCTTTTATCAAAAAACCTCCAAAATCAGGTATGATTTTATAAATTTCAGTTGCTTTGTTTTTCCACCATTTTATTACTTCGGGATTTAATGGATCGGATGTTTTTAAACCTCCAATCAATGACGGCGATGAAAATTTAACTGAAAGATATGTTTTTATGCCATAGGGACGTAGTACTTCGGCAATTGCTTTTACTTTCGCAAGGCATTCGGTCGTCAACATTAGCTTCGACGAGTTAACGTTGTTCAATACCGCACCATTAATTCCAACAGAAGCATTAGCACGCGCATATTCCTTCCACAACAACCTATCAATATCTGTTACGGCATAGCCTTTTTCAACATCATGCCAGAATATTGAACGCCCTGCATAACCACGTTCAATCGTTCCGTTTAGATTATCCCAATGGTTTAACACCCTCAGTTCGTACGAAGGATTACATATTTCATTGTGAATAGCCTGCCCATTTTGCTGACGACGCAGAAGCTCATAAGCACCATACAAAATTCCTAGCTCAGTATTGGCTTGAACTTCATTTTCAGAAAGTTTAAACCCATCTCCTTTTATTGCTTTATCTCTTTTTAAAGATAAAACAAGTCTAGCTTCATTTTCCCCCTGCCAGCCTTGCTCTAATTCCTGTTTTGCAATAGCCAGAGTAGAAGAACCCTTCGCACAAACTATATCTACCGATCCCTTACTTTTGGCTCGAAACCAAAGATTGTGTCCATCTTCTGCATAGAGACTTAACGAAAATGTCAATAGAATTAAACATACCAATTTATTTTTCATACAAATTTATCTTAACGTGTTATTATTTCGACAAAGTGTCAGGTGTAAATTTATTTAGCATTATGTTGAATAGAAGGAGCTCCGAAATAGCTTGGATGACTGTTATCTGGATTTACCACAACTCTTTCGAGAACTATTTCCGGATCAATCATAAACACTTTCAATGCATGGAATCCGGGGGCAACTACATTCAACTGTACATCTAACCAACGCATATTGTTAAAAATATCATTACGACGCAGTTTCCCAACTCCTACCAATGCTATGTCCTTATTGAGCGGAGGAAGCGGTTTCAACACTTTCGAGTTGGCAAGATTTTTTGGCGATCCAGTAAAATAAACATCTCGGCATACTAATTTATAGAACAACTATCAACAGCCAAATTCGAATGATTTTATCGATATACAGACAATATTAGTTTTAACAAACTGATACGCAAAGAAAAGCTCTAGTATACACTTAAACAAAATTATCATTTAGCAAACCAACAATTTGGTGTCATTTCCCCACTCCAATTGATATTTCATTTTGGGAGGAATTGATAAGATGCCCCTCACTACTAACTCCTTCCAAAACAACGCTGTATTTAGACGGAATATCTGCTGCATAAAAAAACAAATTAACTACTCCAGTAGTATCAATCTGCACATTTGGATTCCAATGTATCGTGGTTCGGTAGTCTGGTTTAGTGCTATTTCTTTCCTGTTCTGTACTATAAACAGGAGAATAGAACTTTACAGATTGTTGATAACCAAGTGCCTTGACGATTTTGACATTTGAATTTATTTTATTCGTTTGAATGAACCCCTTTTTAGTATTAATAATTATTGCTCCATTAGCCCCACGAGATCCGAAAACAGTTCCCATTGTAGTGCCCGGGGTTATGAATGCATCTTGAATATCATCTACCACCAACATATCATAATCAAATCCTTCGGTTGGAACATTATCCAGAAGCAGCATCGGGGTATTCCCACGATATAGAACTTCAGTGCCACTAACAGTAACACCAGATATTCTGCGCAGCAAATCATACACTGATATAAGATGCCAACCTTCTATTTCTTTGGCTGTTATGACCTGAGATGATGTAATCGAATAATATGGAGACTCAGTCGCTACTGAGGATTTTCGCTTTGCTGTAACCATCAACTCACCCAAGTTCTGCGTTTTCATTCCATCGTATGCAGAATATATTTTTTTTGAAGTTGACAAAGACGGATCTTCCAAGACCGGCTCTTTACGGGGCTGCATTACCGGAGTATGCAAAGAAGGGAAATGATTCAAAGTATCCATTTCTAAGAAAACTTTTCTCGATCCACTTTTAGTACTAGCCTGAATAATATACCTGGTTCCATCCTTATATTCCAAATCTTTAAAAATAAACTTCCCTTCTTTATCCGGTTTAGTAAAAGATGTCCCTATAACCGAATCTTTTAGTGCAATCAAACTAATATTGCCCTCTTTTAGTGCCGAGAATACACCTTCTGCTTTACCTGAGACCTCTTCACTTAATTCTACATGATATTTCAAGTCCTTTGTTAGTTTTTCTTTCAGAAGATTCGGAATGTCATATCTGCGCCAACCCTGGGTCATCAACAAAACATCTAATGATGCTGCAGATTTTTTGTTGTCATTTTGCAAATAGCTCATGGGAGCTTCAATATATCCCTTGAGTTCAGACGAGAGCAGTAAACCAGATATGATGTTTGAAGTCGTATCCATATTCATACTATTACCATCTACAACTGCCAATGAAAAATTACCAGACAAAGGCGCTTTGTTTTCATCAGTAATGCGTATTGACATATTGATTTTGTCCCTTGTTTGATATGCTACTTTATCCAATTCAAAATTTGTTTTAGCAAAAGTGCTGCTTTGAGAAGAAAACACAAGACGCTCGCTCAATATATTCCGGTTTTCGTCCGTCAACAAAAAATGAACAATGCCTGCCGGGAAGAAATTTTTATCAAAAACAAGGTACTCCTTATTATCATCCCATGGCTCCATATAGACTGGAACTCCTCGGATATGAGCTATCAATTGAGTATGCGGTTGCAATTTGTAATTAGGGGATTTCAGTACTTTCACATAGAGTTTATCGTGTTCCCAAACCGTCTTCAACGAGACCGCATTACCTGATGGCTCAGGCAAATCAAAACGTTTTGACACATTCTCTTTGTTAGTACATATTACATGATATTTCTTATCAGCAGAATAATACATATTAAAACTACCCATTCCAAGATGAATACTTTCAAATTCGGTACACAATTGATTCTGATCATCAAAAACCTGTCCTTTTATATCTTCTGACAATCCACTTGTGTTTAATGCTTTAAAAGCCATTGTCAGGTTGGTAGATAGCGGAGCATATCCTCCTTCCGGAAAAAATGAGACTTTAAATGTTTTTTCTAAGTTGGGAACTTTAAAATATCTTTTATACAATCTGCCATCTATCACCGCCTGAAACAAGAATGCTCTTTCCTTATTCATTTCATTTGCACCAAAAGAGCAATGTCCTGTATTCCCTTTAAATGAGACAGGTTTTTCTTTTTCATTCGTATTTCCACCAGGGTAAATAACACAGTGTTCGGGTAAAATCATTTCCTTTCCAACTTTTGTAAGAAAGTGCATTTCTGAATTGATTAAATTTCCATCTGCCGAATATTTTATATCAACAGATACCTTTTCAGAAATTGGATTCGATATGTAAACTTGTTTGGTGAAAAAATAATCTTCACCAATATTTTGCATGAAGCGTGTGTAAGCCCTTAAAACGTAATCACCCTCTCCCAATTCGTCATCTAATTGTATTTGCCCATAAAAACAACCTGTACTATCAGGTCTTAATTTCACTCTTTCAACAAGACGATTGGTAGGGTTGGTCAGTTCAACATATACATAGCGGCTGGCATTAGCTTGTTTGAGAAAAACAGCATCTACCAAATGTACGCGAAACCAAATGGTTTCACCAGGAAGATACATACTCCTATCGGTTTGAACATATATTTTTTCTTGTGGAAAAAATGAGATCTGGTCCAAAAATAGTTTCATTATCGGATTATCACCAGGCTCCTGTGCCTTAAGGTTAGCACCAAAAGCAAACATAACAAATAAAACTGTTATCAATCGGATTTTCATAAATATTAAATCTAGAGTTAGTTAAAAATATAAATATTAGACTGCTATAGTACCTCAATAGTTTAATTTCGTTTCACTATATTTATCATATAGATATATTACAAGTAAAAGGTATCTACCAGACAGCTGTATTATCTAAAGTTTAAATCATAAAGTTTGCCTTACACCATGTCAGTGAAGCTCCATATCCATTAAATGGAAACAAGATTACCCAATGTAAAATTAGCCCAGAAATATAGCTAAACTGATTACAATATCTCGGTACAGCACTAATAGAAAATGTCACAAATAAAGTAGATTTATTGATTGAACTTTTATTTTCAGCTTATTCAGCTAACAAAAAAAAGAGAATAATAACAACTAAAAAAAATTGCCATTATTCTCTTCGACTAGTTTCTCTCTTGTTTCAAATCGTCAGCCCTAACCCAAACATAAGTATATATTGGGTAAGTCAACTTCAAAAAAGAATGTTAGTCACCAATAAAAACTGCCTGAAAAGTCGCATTACAGATAGAAATGCTTTACAATTTTCAGGCAGTTTATCTTGTCTTGTTATTTACCTAGTGGATGATCTTCAATCCAATCGTCTACAAGTTTTTGTTCAGCAGTTGTTTTACGTGCTTTGTACAAATAACCTACAGTCTTACGAGTAACCCCTTTGTCATCAACAAATGTATACCAAATGGAGTATAACTTCAAACTAGGATCGTATGTTCCACCTCCTGTTTTAATATTAAAGTTTTTCCAAGTCTTAAAAGTCAACGTATTATCAGCATTAACAGTAATCTTGAACGCATGCGTAGGACGATAATCATTAATATCGCCTGCAACATATTCATTATTAAAATGGTACATACGAACAGTTTTACCGTCGTCAGTAGCTTTCAAGTTTCTCGCCATTTTATAGACTACAGTATCCTTAGCTTTAGTTGGATCTGTATTTCTAATTACACCATTCATGTAGTACAATCCAGAATACTTATTTACCAGATTTAACCTTACAAGTGCTACAGTATCTGTTTTAATCAACGAATAAGCAGTAGTTGAAGTTAATCTCAAAGCTATCATATACAATGAATCACACTGAAAACTAGCTGGTTTAATGTGAATTGGGAGTGAGTTATACACCTGTCCAGCTTTGATAGTCAGACTTTTAGAAGGGTAAGTATAAACACTATCCGCAATTTTTCTATACTGAGCAACTGTACCAGATACATTTTTCGCATTGTAAATAGTAATGGCAGTATCTATTTCTCCTACAGTAACCGTTACATCCTTAGTGCTAGTACGTGAGCCGCTCACTGCCACAGAAATGGAAACAGTATCATAAGGCGAATCTCCAATGTTCAAGTCTCTATCAACAATTTTGTCTGCTGCCCCAACAATATAGACAGCTTGGGGATACAAATCTTTATCATTAGGAGATTCTTGATCGCATCCTACAAACAAGATCGACAGAAGTGCTAAAGGTAATAATATTATATTTTTCATTATATTCTAAAATTTTTTGATTATTATTTCCAACCTGGGTTTTGTACCAACCTTCCATTTTTATCTATCGTAGCCTGGCTGAAAGGAAAGAAATACATTTTATCTTTCCAGGTACGTTTCATTGATGGCAAAGTATTCCAGACTCTTGGTGTGTAAAATAATGCACGAGCTTGTTCTTTTTGAGATACATCTAAGCCCATTACAGGTTTTGTATATGCATTTTTTGCATCCATCCAACGACGAAGATCATAATAACGGTGATCTTCGTTAAAGAACTCAACTCTCCATTCTTGCTTTATAATATCTCTCATTGTTGCTACGTTCGAAGCATCTGCCAATGTAATTCCAGGAAGACCTGCACGATAGCGGATTTGATTGAAGTACTTTACAATTTGTTCCGGATCTCTGGTGATTGTAACTGATTCGCCATTTATATTCGTTCCAGTATAGGTGCCTGTCATTTCATTCATGGCTTCAACATAACCTAACAAAACCTCAGCATAACGGAATGTAGGATAAAATTTCTGTTTATTCACATTGCCATAAAGTAAATTATCTTCCTGATGACAATATTTACGACTTGTATAACCTGTATAGTTGGTATGATCTTGATCTCCTGTTGATGTTCCGCCCTTGTAGTAAGTACTAACAAAGTTCTTAACACCATTGTCAGTTCCAGTATATGAAGTAGCAGGCCAAACGCAATAATTAAAACCAATAGAGGCATAGAAACGTGGTTCACGGTTATCATCCATTTTTGCTCTGTCGGCATTAAGTATATAATCTTCCGAAAAAATAGTACCTGAACCTACAGGATTAGACGATTTTTCTGCAGCTGTAGCGTCCTTATACTGTCTTCCATCTGCCATACGATATTGCTCAATCATATCAGTTGTTACAGCGTACGAGGATTTACCCGAATGTTTTGTTGGATAGTAATATGAATCATCGTTTCCACTCCTTGTATTACATAAAATATACTCATCATTAACTTCAGGTCGTAAACTACCATCAAATAGTGATTTATACGACTTGTAAGGATCAATATTCATTGCTCCATCGGGGAAAACCTTAGTGGTCAGATTCACATCGCCAGATGTTGTAGGAAGAGGCAATGTACCGCTTCCTTTAGAATTTACGATTTTAGCCCAAGTGTTGAGTTTATACTTACCCATGTCGATAATTCTCCTAAAAGCTGCAGCAGCAATACCCCACCGCGCTGGGTCATTAGTTTGAGAAATAAAATTTGTACCATCAGGGCGTTTCCAACCTGATAACTCTTCAACTGTACTGGCACCACCATTGAACAATGGGCTTGCAGAATACAAACGCATACGAGCTATTAAAGCATAAGCAGAACCTTTAGTTGGCAAATTAGGAAACGCAATTGGTCTGCTGGTAGGAAGTAACTTTGCAGCTTTTTCCATATCGCTACAAATATATTCTACACATTCGTCCCAAGAGTTACGCTCAAAAGAAACTTCAGCAACAGTTGCATCTGTCTCAAATGCTGTCTCAGGTAAGATTGGCACCGGTCCATAGAGTCTCACCAAGGAATAATAGAAATAGGCTCGCAGAAAATAAGTCCGTCCAATGTAATCTTGACGTTCTGTTTCTGTTAAATCCGTACTTGTCCCAATTCTAGCAAGTATAATATTTGTCTTACGAATACCTTTGTAATAATCCGCATAAGGATTAACATTAGCAATATTCTGAGGTGTAATACCATCTACATACAGTAGAGATCCGGCATGACTATCATCGGCCCATGGTACTATCGCTTCATCAGTGCCCAAACCGCTTGGAGATTTTGATTTGTAATACCAGTCACCAATTAATTGAGATTCATCAGGCAAATACGCAGCTGTACCGTCAATATATTGAAGGATTCTCGTTCTTTTTGTAAAGACTGAGTCAATAGTCATCTTATCATATACATACTTGTCAATATCTAAGTAGCTTTCACAAGATGTAAACGCTAAAGCACTTACAAAAAGTACAGAAAACCACTTAATGCATTTCCATTTATTTATTTTCATGATTTGTGTATGTTTTTAAAATTGCATATTCATTTGTAAAGTAATAACTCTTTGTTTCGGATAAACTGCGCCATTGTCATTTGCTTGTTCTGGATCAATAGTTTTTACTTTATCCCAAACATGTAAATTTTCTCCTATTATACTAAAAGTAGCAGTTTTAATTCCTGCTCTTTTCAAAAAAGCTCCACCCAGCTGGTAAGATAACTGTACATTCTTTAGTCTCAAATAAGAAGCATCGTTCAACCAGAAAGTGGATTTCCTATTGTTGTTAGCATTAGCTCCGTAAGTTAATCTAGGAAATTTAGCATTTGGATTTTCTGTTGCTGCAGTTCCTGAGAATTCTCTCGATGTCCAATGGTCAGCAGCTACAATATCCAAGACATTACCAACTTCTCTATCCGCGAAAGGATAGTATCCTCTACCGCCGGAAAAATACGATACCCTACTAACACCTTCGAAAAGTATACTTAAATTCCAATGTTTATAGTTAAACTCTGTAGCAAAACCATATTGTATTTGTGGCGTTTTGGAATAGTCTAACGGAACTACATCATAATCATTAATAATACCATCGCCATTCACATCTTTATATTTGATATCCCCAGCCAATACAGAATTAGTAAAAGTTTGTTTCGGACTATTTTTCACATCGGCCTCATCTTTAAACAAACCAAGTGCAATTAAACCTCTACTAACTTCCCATTGGTATCCTTTAGTTGATTGGTATGGGTAACGAACAATAGCCTCTTCGTAATCTACCACTTGATTTTTAGATTGAGTCAAATTGGCACGCAACACAAAATAGGCATCCTTATTGATTGTCTGTGTAAAAGCAATATGTCCGTCTACACCCCAACTCTTCATCTTACCAACATTGGCAAAAGGCAATGTAACCAATCCCATTTCCTCAGGAGTACTTGCACGTTGTAGATAAATACCTGAACGAACATCTTTGAAAAAGTCAACAGCCATATCAAATTTGTTCTTGAAAAATTTTGCTTCAATACCAAAATTACTTTTGGTCGAAGTTTCCCATCTTAAGTTACTTGATCCTACCTGCGTTTCCGAGTATCCATTGCCACTATCCCATATACCGCTACCTGTTAGTCCCATCACGGTTAAATACGGAAATCTTGTAGACATCTTATCGTTACCTACTTGGCCGTAAGATCCTTTGAATTTTAGGAAATCAACGAATCCAAGATTATCCTGCATAAATTTATATTGCGTTGGAACCCAACCTACAGATACAGCTGGAAAGAAACCGAATTTTTTACCTTTCTCAAAAGCTTCAGAGCCTGTGTAACCAATGTTTGCTTCTGCAAAATAGGTATCATTATAGGCATACGCAAAACGGCTTGAAAATCCCATATAGCGTTTTGGAATTGCAGTAATGTCTGTTAATGGTTTCGTGTTCCACGGAACAGATCTGTCGTAAGAACTAATATAATCTTCCTGATAATAGTGCACCAAACCTGAAACACGATGTACTTTATTAAACACTCGTTCGTAATTGGTATGTGCCTCGAAATAGTATTTTCGGTCTACATACGTACCTACACTAAATGAAGGATCAGCCCCATCCCGTTTTTTCTCCAAAGCCAATGTACCATCTCGTTTTCTTGTTTTTGCATAATACAGCGCAGGTGATTTATATCGAGTTGTTGTTAACTCGCTATTAGCGTTCATATTGAAAAGAGCCGTAAAATTAAGACCCTTAGTAATCATGCTCAAATCCTGTTGAAACTGAAGATTGAGGTTGGTCGTATTTTTGTAAAACTTCCTAAAACCTGAATAGTTAAGTAACACGTAAGGGCTTATTTGGTCGTTATTGGGGCCATAAGCCGGAAGCTGACCGGACGTATAAACTATCGGCACGGTTACAGGGGTTAAGTTTGCTTGCGCATCCCATAACGATTGACTACTGTTACCATAACCTGGATAATTTTGGGTGACAATTATGTCTTCCAATCCCAAGGTCAATATTGAAGTTTTTGACAAATTAACATCTACGTTCGCACGAAAGTTATATTGTCTATAATTAACGTTTGTGCTATACTTATTAATCCCTTGGTCTTGTTTGAAAAGAGCTTCTTGGTTCAGTACTCCCAAACTAATATAGTAACGGGCAACTTGTGCACCTCCAGAAAGACTTAAATGGTATTGTTGTTTAGTTGAAGCATTTTTTAAGATAATATCTCTCCAATTTACATTAGGATGAAGATCTGGATCCAACCCATTTTTAAATAATGCCAAATCTACAGCACTATAAATAGGATCTGCACCTCTTGACGTAGTAGCTTCGTTGGCAAGTGCAGCATAGGTATTACCATCTACATAATTAGGCGTTCGAGGTGACCAAGTTACACCATAATTAGCTTTTAAACTAACGGAGAGTTTACCTGCTACCCCTTTTTTAGTAGTTACAAGTACTACACCGTTAGCACCACGTGTACCATATACAGCCGTTGCTGATGCATCCTTCAATATCGAAAAGCTCTCAATGTCTTCTGTGTCAAGAGTATTAAGATCTCCCGACACACCATCGATAAGTACCAAAGCAGATGAGCCAGCACCAAATGTACTGATACCACGAATCCAGAATTGAGAAAAATCTTTTCCAGGTTCACCAGTAGCTTGGTTAGCAATAATACCAGGTACACGACCACCAAGCATATTAGTTATAGATGTAGCCGGAGCCTTTAACTCTTTTACATCCACATTCGTAATTGCACCGGTTACAGAGATTTTACGTTGCCTACTGTGACCAACGACAATAGCTGCTTCCAGTTCATTCACTCGCTCTTTCATGACGATTCGCAATTTCTCGTCAGACTTTGCAACCTTCATTTCTATTTTATCGTATCCTACTAAAGAGAAAACCAGGGTTTGATTTGCTTGCAAACCGGTTAACTTAAAGTGACCATCTAAATCCGAAACTACGCCTTTACCCGGGCTTTCTTTTACCATAACACTAACGCCAATCTGTGTTTCTCCATTTTCGGACATTACTATACCTCCGACAGTCAATCCTGACTGAGCATAGATCGGCAACTGATAGAAAACAGCCACAAAAAAAAGTACAAATTTTATATATTTGTTCATTGAAATTTAATTAATGGTTTAACATTTTTTTCTATTCGATGGAAAGTTTCCTAACTGCACCATCGTTACCTCCAGCGATGAAATAGTTGCCGTCAGAATCAATTGCTATATCACGAGGATATTGAAAAACAGCCTCTAGCGGGGTAGTGCCATTTGTCGTCGTACTTCCTGTTGTTCCCGCCGCTATTGATACTACATTTCCTGAAATCTTTTGTACACGGCATTCTCCACCCCTAGTCCAAGAGTTGGATCCTTTACTGATAACAAATATTTCACCATCTGCATTAACAGTCATACCATGAGGATTATTGAACTGAGCATCGATAAGTTTGTCACCTACAGAGACTCCCGAACCGTTACCTCCGGCATACAATGAACAAGTCCAAGTGTTGTCAGCATTTTTTATATATTTGTAAATTGCGTGTTCAGCTGCAAACGAAAGAAAGAAACAATGATCGAATTTACTATAAGTTATGTAAGAGCCTTCCCAAGTATCGAAGTTCTTAGGAGATTGTTTTGCTAGTGGTGTCTGCGCTGTTGCTTCAGCCGGAATTATAAGACCTCCAAAATTGGCAGCAGCTAATCCAGATGGCTTCTGAGCAGCAGTAGTGTATATTTTGTAACTCTTATCAGACAAGTTAACTTCGGCGATACGTCCTTGTGAATCTAAGCAGTATAAAAGATTATCATCTTCGGCAAATGTCATTGAACACACTTTATCACCCGGATAGTCGGAAGATGAAAGTGTAATACCTGAAGTAGAAAACGTCCAACTATTTTCTTTTTTAAATATGTAGATAGTACGGTTTCCACTCCAAAAAGTCGTGGCATAAAATTTATCTCGAGCAGTAGGAACTGCAGGGTGACATAAAGCTCCAGGAGCAGAAAGTTTAGTGATTGTACCATCATCGATAGAAAGAAGAAACAATTTATTACCCCATCCAGATTCTATCAAGAATACGTTATCAGCCTTTACACCTGCAACCGTTTGGACATAGTGGCATTCACCAAGAGTTACACCGTCAATAGCAGTACCTGCGTAAGCGGCATCAGCCATCCATGACTTCGATACATCTTCAGTTGGAAGCTTTCCGCAAATGGTCTTCACTGATTGGCTTTGACGATACCTGAATGTAAATTTATCAGGAGCAATACTGTCTTTACCAATTACTAAAGAAATTTGGTTATAACCGTTTGGTTCTTTAGGAACAAGTCCTACAATGCATTTACCATTGGTAGAAAGAAGAACTGCCTTCTTTTTCCCAAAATATACTTTCATATCTTTAATCGAACCGGGAAAGTTCCCATTCAATATAAAAGTCTGATCTATTATACCATAATTAGGGACAATAGAATCCATTTGCGTTCCCAGAATGGGATCATACAAGTTTTCTACAGTTGTCCATTTTTCTATCACATCAGAGCTGTTACAAGCAACGAGGGACAGAAAAAAAAGAACAGAAAAAATAAGATACTTTTTTTTCATTTTAATTAGTTTTACAAAGTAAATTTTAAGGTGATTTTTTTTAATTTATATTCTATAACTATGTGAAGAATACTCTTCATGTACAGAATAACATTATAGAATAATGAATTAAGAGCTGTTGAGTGCTCTCGGTGCATGCATTTAATACATACAACCGTTCTTTTTGAGAGTGGGATTTAATTGGGTTTTCAACTTGTGTTTCTGTTCATCTTCATTACGATTAGTTTTAAAATTAACAAAATAATTATTTTCAATTCTTTATTCTAAGAAAGCATTATAACATCACTAAATAGGTATCGCACAATATTCATATATTCAATATTAGAATAATGATTACGCTCAGCAGTGGAAATATCAACCAACAAACTGCAATACACTTTATCAGTAATACCCTGGTTATATAATAAAAACTAATAATTAGTATTAATAGATCACAAAACTAGATTAATTACGCATTTTGACTTTCTAATAATAGACCTTTCATTTCTAATTCAAGACCTACAAGTGCCAATTATCATAATGTAGAGCCGATCACAATCAGAGTTTAAGCTTATTCCTAATTTTTAAGATACCTCAGAAGCGCAAGGTTCTATCATCGTGTTCAATAAGAAGTAGGTGGATTATGCCGTTTTTGAGCATTTGCTAATCAGCATGTTTAGTAGGGCAACAAAACTCAAAAGTGCTATTCTGTTTAATAGTACTTGGGAGAATTTATATTCAAGATAGAGTTGACAGCAGAATTCTAATTGATAAAATTATTGAGCTCAAATATGGCTAGGGTAAAGAATGAACCAGGCAAAGAAGGTATACAACAAAGCCTCATTTCAACATAGAGATATGACTTTATAAAACAAAAATCCCGCATCTGATTTTTATACAGACACGGGATAATTATCAACAATATAATGTTATTTCGACAGATTATATTTCATTCGGAGACTTTCCAAAATGCTTTTTAAAGACAGTGCTAAAATACCCGATGGATGAAAAACCACAAAGTTCGCTGACTTCAGTAACATTGTATTTATGGCTTTGAAGAAGCTCCAAGGCATAATCTAATCGAACCATTTTTATAAAATCTGTTGGAGATTGATCTGTCAACGATTTCACTTTCCTGTATAATAATGATGCGCTCACATTCATTGCCGATGCAAAATCATCTTTCCCGAAGTCAGTATTTGCTATATTAACCCGAACCACATCAAGCATCTTCTTCACAAACTTGTCATTATGTTCATTCGCGAATACCTTTTCATTATCATCGCCAGATCCTTTAATCAACCTTAAAGCTTTATCCTTTACAGCCTCTCTATTTTTAATTATAGACTTTATTCTTTGTACAAGAAGAGTCATATCGAAAGGTTTAGTCAAATAATCATCGGCACCTAAACCAAATCCATGCAATTGCTCTGCTTTACCCGACAGTGCGGTAAGTAATATAACCGGAATATGTGATGTTTCATAAGTCGATTTCAACAACCGACACAGTTCAAATCCATCCATTTCAGGCATCATCACATCCGAAACCACCAAATCAGGCATTTGTCGTTGAATAATATCCCAAGCTTCAACTCCATTTGTTGCTAACACAACTTCAAAATCTGCCTGAAGAGGATATTGCATGAAATTACGTAAATCATCATTATCTTCTACAATTAGAATACGCATTAATTGCTTTGCTGATTCGTATTGTTGCTGAAAAGCCGGTGAATGGACATCGTTTGGTTCCTTAATAGCAGATTCATCAATTTCAATTAGCACATCATCTTTCTCGTCAAGCGTTTCTTTAAATGGAATTTCAATTTTAAAAGCTGAACCAACATTTTCATCACTAACATAACATACCTCACCTTCATGCATCTCCACGTAACTTTTCACTAACAGAAGACCAATACCAGAACCTACGATTTTAGAATTTATAGCATTCTCACCACGATAAAACTCGCTAAAAAGCTGACGTTGTGCTTTTTTACTAATGCCGATACCGTTATCAACGATCTCTAAAATCCAACTCTCAGGGTTACAGCTAAATGCAATTTCAACTTTGCCTTCGGGATGTGAATATTTAATCGCATTTGAAATAAGGTTGTCTATAACTTTTTCCATCATAGATATATCCATAGCAGTTTGATAACAGTCTAAATCAGTTGTAAAATGTAAATTTACGTTTTGTTTCTTTGCAAATGATTCGAACATTACTTTGCGCTGCTTAATAAGATCAACAACATTTACAGTACTCAGCGTAAACTGTTCTTTTCGTATATCCATTTTCTGAAAATCCATTAATTGACTTACAGCTGTAGAAAGTCGCGTTGACTGTTCAGTCGCAAGTGAAAGATAATACCTACCGGCATCCGACAATGCCGTTTCCTTTGCTAATTCCTCAATTGGAGCCTTAATTAAAGTAACAGATGTTCTTATATCATGAGCAGTATTAGTAAAAATGCGTGCTTTATCTTCAGCATGTTGTTGTCTAAGTCTTTCTATATAATAATTAAAAGACAGGTAAATGACACCCAACCCAAAGACTAATAATAAAAGTTCAAACCACCATGACCTCCAAAATGGTGGAACTACTGACACTTCCAACGATCGTTCCGAAATTATATGAGAAAGGGAGCTATCATACAATCTGATTTTCAGAGTATAATTTCCGCTAGGTATGTTTGAGTAATGTACAAAACGGTTGGCAGATGGTTGACTCCAGTGATTATCAAGTCCTTCAAATATCCACGAATATTTTGCATCCGCCACATTCCCAATAGATAAGAGTTCTAGGTGGAGTGTATTTTCGCTATAGTTCAGAGATAAGCTTTGTAAACTATCCAATGGAGTACTAAGACTAGCACGGATCGAACGACCCGCTAGTGTAAGATCCTGAAAAAACAAAGTGCCATTTGATTGAGTACCAATTAATGAATTGGGGAAAAAATGGACAGCACCATTACTAGTCCCCCAAATTAACTGTCCATCATCTAGCACACAATTTGAGTTTCGATTAAAAGACACCCGAGATAATGGGTATACTGAATTATACGTGAGTACACTCATTGTTTTAGGATTCAAACGACACAAACCGCCTTCAGTGCCCAACCATAAATATCCATTCGCGTACATTACGCTATTTACATAATCGGATGGTAAACCGGATGCAGTAGTTATTTTTTTTACCTGATGGGTTTTTACATCATACTTAACTAAACCTTCCCCACTTGTACAAATCCAAATTTCATCTTTTATCGTAATTACATCCTGAACAAGGTATCCATCCAATAGAGTCTCAACAATTCCACTTTTTTTGTCCAAAATACGCAATCCATAAGTACAAGCTAAAAGAATTTTGTTGGGCGATAATTCGGCAAAAGCGTAAATAGACTGGGGTAAGTATTTTCGAAATTTATTTTCTTTTGATAAATAACAAGTCAGATTACCCGCAGTACCTCCAAACCAGAGGTCACCTTGACTATCCTTAAAAATATCCATTACAAAATTAGTTGCAAAAACAAGACCTGTCGTTTCCTTAGAATAATGCGACAACTCTCTTCCCGTCAATTCATCAAAAACATAAATACCTGAAGAATAAGTACTTGCCCATATACTCCCTTTATCATCCTCACATAACGAAACAAATACGTGGGCTTGATCAAGTTGATTTTGGTAGTATGTTTTCCATTTCCCTGTTCCAAATTCTTTACAACTAACACCGTTATCAGTCGCAAACCAAATATTTTTTCTCTTATCTTGAATAATTTTATTTACGTTATTGTTTGCTAATGAATTCGAGTTATTGGTCACGTGAATTAACTGATCAACTATTGGAGAAGTCTGATCAAAAAAGGAAACACCACCACCATAAGTACACACCCATATCCTTTTATTCTGATCGTTATATATATCATAGACCCCATTTCCTCGGAGCGAAGAAGAATTGTTTACATCTTCTTTATATATATTCAAAATACTTGTTCCACGCGTGTTCAACTCCCAAAGACCTTGTCCATCGATTCCAATTAAGAGGGTTGAGTCTGAATTTTTAGCTATCGCCAGGATAGGTTGTTTTGGGATAGTATTTATTTGTACCTGAAGCATACTATGAGTGATCAGATCATAATAGTATAACCCATTTGAAATTGTTCCAATCCAAAGTCTTTTCGCTTTTGTATCATAGAACAATTTAGATACATCAAAATCGAATTTGTGATTAAATGCATACAAACAGGTGCGCTTCAAAGTCTGCGTATTCAAGAGCCAAATGCCATTTGGTCTGGCCACTAACAATCGACTAGAGTCATACCAAGTCATATATTGAGTATCTTTAAAGCTTTGCACAAAAGTAAGGCGTCCGGTTCTATATCTAAAAAAACCAAATGAAGTTGAAATCCAATAAGTACCCGAACTATCAACAAGCAGCGAATTAACTGATATATATCTATTGTTCAACGCCTTTGACATACTAATAATCAATTCAAACCGGTCAGTTATTTCATTATAACTAAATAACTGGCCATTGTTTGTAAAGGCCAATAAGCTTGAATTAGTATAAATAAGTTTTACCGAAATTATATCTATGTTCTCGTAGGGGAGTTTGTAAATGCGATAGTCGTCTCCTGCATACCTTAAAATGCCGGTTTTAGAAGAGGCCCATATAAATCCTTTCTTGTCCTTGCAAACTGAAGCTGTTTCACGCATCGAAATCCCGTATAGAGAATTTAGACTGTAAAATTTTACATTTGCAGATTGTAACGAAAGTATTGTCAATAAAAAAAATACGATAAGAAATTTAAGTCTCATTTTAGATGATGTTTTTCATGACATATTAAATCGTTGAAGTAAAATAAGTCAATAGATTAAAGATAAATTCAAGGTTATTTGAATGCTGTAGTAGTGGCAAAGATAAGTATCTTTCATCTAAAATTAGAACCAAAACTGAACCCGGATAAAAAATGGTTTTGATTTAAAAACACAAATAGCTGATTATAAGCAATATAGACTACACAATAAATAATTGAGCAGTAACAAGCAAACAACACATATTAACAACGATTTATTAAAAGTTCAAGATTGACATCTACAGCTGTGGCTAGATTATGTATTCATATTTGTAATTAAAAAGAAGCTCACTATTTTTGAAAGACCAGTAAAGTTTGTAAAATATAAAATTCCCATAGATAATTTCTCGTCATAATTTAGTGGGTAAATAAATTACATTAATGACGAGAAATAGCCTAGACATAAAGTAAAAAAAATACTCGCGCAAAATCTATAACAAATTATCAAAAGTAAAATACAGATTATCATTCATAAATTGAGGTTAAAGAAAAATTAGAATTTGCGTCACAAACCTCTCTCCGCAAAAACAGAAAAAGAGACCTATACGGTCTCTTTTTTTATGCCCAAATGTCAACCATTTTAGAGCGTATACCATGTTTTAAATTCTGAAACCCGAGCTTTACTGACAATGATCTTATCAGGTACGTTTATATATAAGTTTATTGATATTTTACTGCCAAACCATATGGAAATATCTTTTATAGCTTTGTGAGATACGATGTACTGCCGATTGGCTCTGAAGAAAAGTGTCGGGTTAAGCTGATTCCCCAAATCCTCGAGCGAGCTGTCGATATGATATATTTGCTGATCATCTGTAACAATATTCACCATCTTATTTTCGGTATATAAACAGGCTATTTTGCTTACCGCTAAAGGTATAAACTTATCTTTATGGGGTATAAGAAAGTTGGATTTAAAGTTTTCCTTTGTTTGTTTAAATGATGCCAGCAGATGGGATATCAGTTCGGAATCGTCGTCCTTTGCCGCCACCATGCTCCGAAACTTAGACAATGCCCGCTCGAAATTTTTCAAACTAATGGGTTTTAGTAAATAGTCGATGCTGTTTACTTCAAAAGCTTTTAATGCATATTCGTCATAAGCTGTGGTGAAAATAATAGGACAGCTTATTTCTACCTTTTCAAAAATGGAAAAAGAAGACCCATCGGCCAAATGAATGTCCATAAACACAAGGTCAGGAACCGGATGAAGCAAAAACCACTCTATACTATCTTCCACAGTTTGCAAAACAGCAACCACTTCGATATTATTGTCAACCTGATTAATCAGTCGTTGCAGGTTTTGTGCAGCTATAAGTTCATCTTCTACAATAACGGCTTTCATGCTTTGGTTTATTTTGGGTTTTAGTAGTTTCCAGTTCTTTAATCAATGGTATTTCCACGCAAAAAACATCTGTTTGTGTAATACTAAGCTCTTTTTGAAAAAGCAGTTTATAACGCTCAGTAAGGTTGGCTAACCCTATACCTGTTCCTGCTTCTGTTTCATGTTTAGGTTGTATATTATTCAGAACCCGTATCGTATCATTTGGCGTTGTTTCTATGGTAATAATAAGAGAATGTTTATTGCTTATTACATTGTGCTTAATCGCATTTTCAACAAGCAGTTGCAAACTAATAGGCATAATGAAATACTTCCTGTATTTTTCCTCTATGTTGTATCGAATTTGAAAATTATCACCGTAGCGTATTTTCATTAAACTGGCATAAGCTTCTGTGAAATCCAGTTCTTCTTCCAAATGCATTATCTCTTTATTTCCAATAGCGTATCGGAATACGGACGAAATATTTTGAACAAACTCGTGAGCCTTATCATCGTCAACCCCAATTAATCCATCGAGCGTGTTTAATGAATTAAACAAAAAATGAGGATCAACCTGATTTTTCAATACTTCGTAACGAATACGTATATTCTCCACAATCAATTGTTCGTTTTCAAGCAATGCTTTCTGACGTTCGGCTAATGTGGAAAGTAAAAAGGTAGATAACAGAACGATGATTAATATGATTAGATCCTTAATCAAACCTGTAATATAAAACTGACTAAGTGGAATATGACTCTCTGGCATTATCAGAAAAAAAAGTTCTGAAAAGGCCAGACTTAAAGGTACTGTGATAAGTATCGATTCGCCGATAATAAGCCAGAATTCGTATGCCTTTTTTATTTTTTTTTGAACTTCTCTGAAACAAAATTTGTATAACAGATATAACACCACAATATTGGTTATAAATACATACAAAAATCTGATTCCGGCATCAGTTTCTTTATCCATATGGTAGATATATCCCAAAAACATGATTGCATTGAGAATACCGCCAATTAATAACGATAGTACTATAGCCGATCTATTTGTAAACGGATCAAAAACTCTATTTTTCATGTGTGAATTAATTCTTAGATACTAATGAGAAAATTTTGTGATAAATAGAATCATTTTCATTTATCTCAAAAGTAGTATTTTTTTTTCAATTGCGATGATTCTGATATTATTCTAAAAATACAACGAATCACCTATTCTTTCCAATAATCCTAACCGGACCTTTAAACCTCACCCTGCAGTCGAAATACTTTGCTTGCTTCTTATAAAATTCAGAGTATTGCCAATGGTATTCAGTTTACTATAATCAGATTCGGTTATGTTTAGTTCAAAGTAATCTTTGATATAAAGAACTAAACAATTAAATTGAAAGTCATTAAATTCAAAATCTTTTATAAACGAGGCATCTAATCTAAACTGTTCTTTGGGTATTCCCATGTATTTAAATATACGTGAAAATTTTTCTTCTATTTGATCCATATTCATCCTTTATTGAGGAGTTTTATACTATCGTGTACATGATTCAACCAAAACAGCAACGACTATACCTTCCAGCATAGTCGTTGTGTTTGAGTGAGTTTATTTACGCAACACTTGCTTCAAGTTGTCTTTTTCTTACTTTCTTAACCAGACCCTTACGGCGATGCTTACGTCTTTTTAGTCCTAAACGATCAAAAACATAATACACAACAGGTACCACAATCAATGTGAGCATCATCGAACTGGCTAATCCTCCAATGATAACCCAGGCCATACCGTTCTTCATTTCAGCACCATTACCAGCAGCCAAAGCGATAGGTAACATACCGAATATCATGGCAAAAGTAGTCATCAAAATTGGACGCATACGCTCTTTACCTGCTTCGATAAGGGCTTTATAAGTACTCATGCCTTCCTGTCTTAGATGATTTGTGAAATCAACCAACAAAATTGCATTTTTAGCCACGAGCCCGATAAGTACAATCAGCCCGATAATACTAAAGATATTCAGTGTATTCATGGTCAGTGCCAGTGCCAAAAATGCACCAATCAGCGACAACGGAATAGAGAATAACACAATCAACGGATCAGTCAATGAGTTATAAAGCATTACCATGATTAAATAGATCAAGACGATAGCAGCGAGAAAGGCAAATCCAAGGCTACCAAAAGCCGAGTCCTGTTGTTCCATCATCCCGCTTCGTTTAATCTCAATACCGGCCGGAATTTTACCAGCTATAGCTGCCTCAATCTCGGCACCTACCGTACCCGATGGGCGACCGATAACATTTGACTTAACGGTGATGGACGAAATACGGTCGGTACGTTCAAGAGCCGATGGTCCTAAACCATAATGAATGTCTGCGAACTGTTGCAGTTCAATCAACTCTCCCTTCTTGTTTACAAAAGTCAGTTTAGCCACATCCTCCGATTTCGTTCTATCGAAATTATCAATTCCAACACGAATATTGTACTCAAAGTTACCTTCTTTGTACTTCGAATTATCGTTCCCATTTAAAGCAGTACGAAGTGTGGAACCGACATCACTCACCGATAATCCAAGTGTTGACATTTTATCGCGGTCGAGTTTTATTTGCACTTCCTGGCGAGGATCGTCAATGGAATACTTCGGATCCGAAGTTCCGGGCGTATGGCGAACAGTATTTAAAATCATCGCAGCAGTTTCCTGAACTTTCTCGTAATCGGCACCTTGCACAATCAGTTGAATAGGTTCATTCGATCCTCCTCCCGTAGAAGATGGAGTGGCGCGTGCACGCAAACCTGGAATCGCTTTCATTATTTTATCTTTCGTCAGAGCAGCATATTCTTCAACACCTAATTTACGTTTTGTTTTATCCACTAACTTAACAGTAATAGTCGTTACATTATTTTTGGTAGTAGTCGCGGATGTTCCTACGTTGGTGAACATGCTTTCCACTTCAGGAATGCTTTTAATAATCTTCTCGGCCTGCATGGTAATCTGATTATTTTGATATAAAGTTACCTGCGGGTTCATATCCAGCGTCACAATATATTCTCCCTTATCACTTTCGGGCATAAAAGCAAAACCTATAAATCCGGCTGGAATTAATGCAAACGAAGCAAAAAACAATGCTATTGTTACTCCCAAAACGGTTGCTTTATGCTTCAGACCCCAACTCAACACATTTCCATACCAGTTTTTTACCGAATCGAAAGTGCGTTCTACAAGTCTCGAGAAACGAGCTAAGAGTGTTTGACGCGTATCATCGGGCATATTCCCGAAACGAGACATCAAGAGAGGTGTAACGGTAAACGAAACCAATAAACTACACAAAGTAGCTATCACAATCGGAATAGCAAACTCTTTCAGGATATTGCCAATCAATCCGCCACTAAGTCCCATTGGAAGGAATACCACTACAATTACCAACGTAATAGCCAGAGCGGTAAACATAATTTGCTTACACCCATCGAGAGCAGCTTGCCAGCGGGTTTTTCCTTTTTCCATATGACTGAACATGTTCTCAATCACCACAATGGAGTCGTCCACAAGGATACCCACTACCAGCGATAAAGCCATCAACGACATCATATTCAGCGAAAATCCCAAAATATACATCCCGATAAAAGCCGGAATGATAGAAAGTGGTACGGCTACCATTACAATCAATGCGCTTCGGATATTATGCAGGAAGATAAAACATACGACTGCAACAATCAAGATAGCCAGAATAAGATCCTCTACCACCCCATCAGCCGAAGCACGGGTATAAATAGAGTCGTCAGTGGCTATTTCGAATTTCACATTATTAGATGCGTATTCTTTTTCAATCGCCTTCAATTCTTTTTTAGCCAAATCGGAAACTTTTACAGCATTGGCATCACTTTGTTTCTGGATGGATAATCCGATAGCATCTCGCCCATCTATACGGTTAATCAGCTTCTGTTCAGCCAAACCGTCTTCTACCTCAGCTACATCCATTACTTTTACTTTACCGCCAGTGGCAGTAGTTGCAATTACAGTGTTGCGCAATTCGTCCAAACTTGCATATTTAGCAGCCAAACGTACTGAATAAACCGATTGTGTATTTTCAACATTACCGGCCGGCATTTCCATGTTGGCTGACTGAATAACAGACAACACCTGCAAAACAGATAGTTTATAGGCTTTTAGCTTTTCGGCATCAATATTTACCTTAATCTGACGTTCTTTACCACCACTCATTTTTATGGCACCCACACCCGGCAATTTTGCCAAACGCGACTGTATGCGGTCTTCAACTAATTTATAAAATTGAGTGGAAGGCAGTGACGAAGATGCAGCCACATTCAAAATAGGCCTTTCATCAAGTGCCAATTTGGTAATTGATGGTTCTTTTACATCCGTAGGTAGATTGGCTTTAATAGCCGATATTTTACGTTGTGCTTCCTGAACAGCCAGGTTAGCATCAGTTCCTTCGTTTAGTTCAATAACAATCACGGATACACCTTCCATTGATGTTGAACTAATCTTCTTTAAGTTTTCGACCGTCGAGAGAGCATCTTCAATCTTTTTGGTAACCGAGGTTTCCACTTCCGAAGCTCCTGCTCCGGGATAAATGGTTTGTACCGTAAGGATAGGTAGCTCGAACTTAGGCAGCAGATTCAGATTGAGCATGTTGAACGACAACAATCCCCCGAGAGTCAGCAGCGTAAAGATGACGCCAATGATCAACGGTTTTTTTATGGAGGTTTCTACTATATTCATAATAAAATAGTTACAATAAATTAGTTACGAGTTACAAGTTTTACTCTATGAAAATTATTGTGAAAGAATTGATCAATAATAATCTCAGAACTCTTAGTAATATTTAAAATTAATTGATTACAGAAACCTTAGCACCATCAGTCAGGTTGATTTGACCGTTGGTTACCACTTTGTCGCTTTCTTTTAGTCCTGCAACAACTTCCAGATTTGAATTAAAATTACGTCCGGTGGTGATTTTCACCAGTTTGGCTATCTGCCCTTCGATTATATAAACCGAAGGATCTTTTACACTGCTCACAATAGCATCGCGTGGTATCATCAACGCTTTTCCGCTTTTGCCCATATTTACGCTTACGTTTACATAAGTTCCGGCTTTAAGCTTGTTTTTTCCATTGTTAGCTATCAATACTTCTACCGGATAGGTGTGCGATGCACTTGCTTTCGGGCTGATATTGGCAATTGTACCTTTGTATTCTGCACCGGGTTGAACATCAGTTGTTACATTTATTTGTTGACCCTGACGAAGTTCGTAGGCAGTAGATTCGGCCACATCCAATACAATTTTTAATTTAGAAATATCGGCAATTCCGGCAACTACTGTACCTGCATTTACATAAGCTCCCAATTCGGTATTTTGTGAAGTGATATAACCACTGAAAGGTGCTATGATTTTTGTATCATCCCACTGTTTTTTCGCATTTTCAAGTTGGATGTTAGCATTTTCGTATGCCAACCGGATATCTCGCAGTTGCGTATCGGAAACGGCATCACCTTTACGCAATGCTTCATAACGGTTAAGGTCTTCTTTGCATTTATTGTAAGTCAACTTGGCATTATCGTAAGCCAAACGCTTGTAAGTATCGTCGATCTGAGCCAATATTTTCCCCTGGCCGACGAAGTCGCCCATTTTGAAATTTACTCTGACTATTTTACCTGAGATTTCTGAAGCAACATTTACCTCTTTACTCGGTTGAGCAGTACCTACTAATTCCAGGTCACCATTTGTTTCCTGCATCTGTGCCGAAGCTACCGTTACCGCTATATCACTTTGAGTTGTTTTTACTTCTTTGCGTGTATCGATTACTTTTTTATTTGCTGCCAGCGTCCAGGTCATTAAGCCTAACAATGTAACTATCGTTGCACCGGCAATTATTGTTTTCTTTTTCATATACTTATATTGTTTGTTACTTATTTCTTTATTTTTGTATACTCTCTATTATTCGTTGATTAGATTTTTTATCTCTCCGTTGAGTGACATGATTTTTAATTCTGCTTCTTTAAAGTTGTATAAAGCAGTCAGATAACCTCCCTGAGCGCTGCTAAGACTCATTTCGTCTTGCAATAAACTGCTCATAGCTGCTAAACCTTCGCGATATTTAAGAGATGTTTCTTTGTAAACTTTTTCGGCCAACTCAAGATTTTGTTTTTGGCGGCGCACTGTGTTTTGGTTGTTCAGGTAGTTATTCATTGCATTTTTATAATTCATGCTGAAACTTTGCTTTGTGCTTTCCAGGGTTTCTTGCGTCTTTTTTAATTCGAGCGCAGCCTGACGCGATTTGGCTCTTTTTTCGAAGCCATCAAATACAGGAACTGCAAGCGTTACAGTGAAGTTTCCCATAGGATACCACTTTGATCCACTTTTGAAATAACTTCCAAAATCTTTTTGCATTCCCTGATAAGCAGCTTGTCCTGATAACGAAAGAGTAGGTAAATAGCCGTTCTTAATCATCTTTTGGTTCAGAACGTTGAGCTCTTTTTGAGATTCGAGCAACTGGATATTCACATGATTTGAAAAATCGGTCTGCAATACAGGTGCATCTTTCAACAATTGCATGCCTGCAGTATCTGTCAAAACAATGGTTTGATCAAGTGGTAAATCGAGCATGTATTTAATCATGTTCAACTGTTGTTCCTGTGTGGATTGTGTATTGCTTTGTTGTGTGTAGAGATTTTCAAGATTTACATTTACACGATCCATATCTACTTGTTTGCCAAGTCCATTATCTATAGTTATTTTGGTAATATCTCTCAAACGTTCAGTACGGGCGATATTCTGGTCAATCAGCTTACGTTGTTCGGCAGTGGTCTGGGTTAATGCGTAAAGCTTAGCCACATCAAATGCTATTTCCTCACCTGCTTTTTCAACGGTCAAATCGCTAAGTTTTGTTGATTTTTTAGATAATTGGAGCGCAGTTAACGCGGTTTGATTGTACAAAACCTGACTAATATTTAATACGGCACTGGAGCTATATTGAACTCCCATTTGTACGGCAATACTGGTTCCCGGTTTGTTTAAGAATTCACCCGGAAGTACAGTTGTTGGCAACAAAATATTGTCTGTGAAACTTCCATTAAAGTTTACCTTTGGAAGTAATGCAGCTCTGGTTTCATCCGTTTTGTATTCACTTTTTTCTTTATCAATGCGAGCAGTCTTCACATTGATATTTTTTTTCACCGCCATTTGCACGCATTCTTTCAATGACAATCCGATGGTTTTGCTTTCTTGTGCAAACCCAGCCTGATATCCAAGAAGAATGATTGCTAATGAAATAATTTTCTGTTTCATAATGATGCTGTCTAATTTTATGCTACAAAATTATGTTGAAAAATATTATCCTTTATATAAGTACATCCCGAAACGGAAATATTGAATACTGAAATGGAATTATCGGGTACTGAAACGATTTAGAATCAACCCAATCAAGAGTCTGAATTAAAGGATTTTTAGGAGTGTCTACACAAAAAGAAGGCGTGATTTCTGAATTTGAAATCACGCCTTAACAATATAGTATAAGATTGAATGCTATTTCAGTCTATTTATTGGATTTTTCATTTTAAGAACATTATGCACTTCGGTAATTTGGGGTTTATCAACCGAAAACTTTACCGATTGACGGATATCGCCAACTGATGCACCAATAAGAGCTGTATAGTATCCGGCATCACACCACCCAAGCTGATTGATGTTTCATTAAACGAAGCTAAATCGGCAGACTTAATATTCAAAGTCATGACTTCGCTTTGTCCTGGAGCTAATAGTTGCGTCTTACCGAAAGCTTTAAGTTCACACGCCGGCTTCTTCACATCGCCCGAAGCAGCTTTAATGTACACTCTGTGCAACTTCTTTGCCGGCTACCTTGCCTGTATTTGTAAACTTTCACCTCAATTTTCCAGTCAACTGCCAACTTTCTTTACACTAGCATTACTAAATGAGAAGGTGGTATATGAAAGTCCGTATCCAAAAGGATAAGACACTTCTTTATTATAGGGGTACTGAAATAGCGATAACCGACCCAAATATCTTCTTCATAATTGGTATAACCTATGTCCTTTTTGTTCATCAACGAACCATTTTGTTCATCATCCCAACTCGAAACAAATCCAGCAGGAAAATTGCGTGACGAAGGATGATCAGTATAATCCATTGGGAATGTCATTGGCAACCGACCCGATGGATTAACGCTTCCTTTCAACACATCTGCTACCGTATTACCGCCTTCCTGACCGGCTTGCCAAGCCAACAAAATCGCGTCAGGCAAATGTTTCCACGATGCAGTCTCGATAACGCCTCCCGACATTAAGTATAACAATCACCTTTTTGCCTTTAGCATGAAAAGCGCGGGTGAACATTGGTAAGTAATGCACGTTCAGCGTCGCTCAACTCAAAATCGCCACTGATGCGACGGTCATTGCCTTCAACCACCCGAATTTCGAACCAAAGGTTATGATAGCAACTTCTGAATCCTGCGCACGAAAATCAATAAATGAGTTTTCGATAACAGGTTCTTCCGGGCGTAATGTGGCCTAAATACCAACCACGTTGTTTGTTTATTTCTTCTAGTTTTTCAGCCTCGTAAGCTCTGAACTTATCATATACTGCTTTAATTTTAGGTTGTACACCCAATCCGGCATTTTGCAATCCGGTAAGTAAATCCACCACATAGGATTCGTTTACATCTCCTGAACCCGTTTCCACCGCTAATAAAATCGTAAGAAGTAATACCAAAAAGGGCAATATTCTGCAAACCACCCGTAAGCGGCAAAGTAGCACCATCATTTTTCAAAAGAACCATTCCTTCGCAGCAGAATTGCGCGTAATGGCAGCATGCGCTTTTAGGTCGGGCTTATTGCTGTACTTGTACTCTTTAAACCGCGGCGTACGCATAACGTATTGCAACATTCGCTTTACACAAAGCATCCACATCAGCCATAGCCAATTGACCGTTTTTTACTTTCTCAATAATCTCAGCTGTCTGTTCCGCTTTGCCGGGCATCATTAAGTCGTTACCGGCATGAACCTGAGCAACCGTATTACGTTTTCCTGTCCAGTCAGTCATCACTAGGCCTTTTAAAGCCCCATTCGTCACGAAGAATAGTCGTAAGCAATTCGTAATCTTCCTGAGTATAGGTGCCATTGATATAATTGTACGACGACATTACCGTCCATGGTTGTGCTTCTTTAACGGCTATTTCAAAACCTTTCAAATAGATTTCGCGCAAAAGCACGTTGAGTGATGCGGGCATCATTTTTAGTACGCAATGTTTCCTGATTATTACCGGCGAAGGTGCTTTGATGGAAGTACCGACACCTTGCGACTGGAACACCATTGACTATGGCAGCCGCCACTTTACCAGTAATTAAAGGATCTTCGGAATAATATTCAAAATTTCGTCCGCATAGTGGATTACGGTGAATATTCATTCCCGGGGCCAAGTAGCACATCGCAACCATACTCCAACACTTCATTCCCCATTGCCTCACCAACTTTCTTTACTAAATCGGTATTCCAGGTGGAAGCCAGCGCTGTGGCAACCGGAAAGCCTGTGCAATAATAAGTTGCTTTGTCGTTGTCGCGAGTTGGAGCAATACGTAATCCAGCAGGACCATCAGCTACAACCGTTGCGGGAATGCCTAAACGTTGAACGGGCACAGTAGTTCCGGCTGCTCCGGGTACCAGGTTCATTGTATTACCTACAACAGTACCAATACCACTAAAATTTTCCATCGAAGCACCCACTAAAAACTGAGCCTTTTCTTCGAGCGTCATAGCTTTAACCACTTCATCGATGCTATTGACACCGAGTTTTGAAGCCTTTTGTGCTTGTGCTGTCAAAGCACAAGCTACCGAGAGCATAAAAAATAATTTCTTCATTGTTTCTCTAAATATTTACGGTATTAAATTTCTACAAAAATACATTTATAATTTTAGACATACTGATTAAAAAAAAACAATATCTAGTGTTTTTCTATCATTTTAATTTCATTCGGCTTACATTCATTTATACAATCATTAGGGTACAAAAAAACGCTCAACTAATTAAAGTTAAGCGTTCTATGTTTTAGTCAGCACTTACACGGTACACCTTACACTATACACATCTATTAAAGCGCTTTAAAACTCATATCCATACTCTTTACCGAGTGGGTCAAAGCACCAACTGAAATATAATCAACGCCACATTCGGCATATTCTCTCAGAGTATCAAAAGTGATACCACCGGAGGATTCTGTTTCGTATTTTCCTGCAATTATTTCCACTGCTTTACGGGTATTTTCCGGAGTAAAGTTGTCGAGCATAATGCGATCAACACCACCAATAGCCAATACTTGTGCCAATTCATCGAAGTTACGCACTTCAATTTCTATTTTCAGTTTTTTTCCTTTTTCTTTCAAATAATTCTGTGCGCGAAAAATGGCTTTATCAATTCCACCGGCAAAATCAATATGATTATCTTTCAATAAAATCATATCGTACAAGCCGATACGATGATTGACTCCACCGCCAATTTTCACAGCTTCCTTTTCCAACAGGCGTAAACCCGGGGTTGTTTTGCGAGTATCAAGTACTCGTGTTTTTGTTCCTTCAAGTGCTTTTACATATTCGCGAGTACGAGTTGCCACACCGCTCATTCGCTGCATAATATTGAGCATCAAACGCTCCGTTTGAAGTAATGATTGAACCTTACCCTCAACAACAAAAGCCACATCACCCGCTTTTACTTCAGCACCATCGGTGATAAAAACGGTCATTTTCAGTTCAGGATCAAAAGCACGGAAAATTTCGTGTGCCACTTCTACACCTGCCAAAATGCCATTTTCTTTGACAATTAATTGTGATTTACCAATTGCCGAAGCAGGTATGCATGAAAGAGTTGTATGGTCACCGTCGCCAATATCTTCGGCAAACCAAAGAGAAATAAGTTGTTCAAAATCGTTACTCATTGGAAGGTTCTATTCTTAATTGTTGAATTTCATTTTTTCGGGTTAATACATACACTCTAAAGCTTCCTGTATTAGTTTTTAGCGTTCCAATGGCAAAACTTGCAGCGTCTTTATTACCTTTGTGGAGCAATTGAAAGCCACTCACCTTGTTTTTCCGAAAAAAATCGGCGATAATACCGGTAGCTTGCGGTTTGCTAAACACATCGTTCTGATTACCAATCACAAGTTCTACGTTATCGTTCAGATAGGCCGATAGCTGACTTGCATTTCCGCCATCAAGCGCAGAAATGATACCCGAAGGTACTTCCGAAGATTGTGCATGAACCAATGGAACAGCACAAATAAGACAGAAACTGAGCAAAAATAATCTAATTGTTTTCATTTTCTTGTATTTTTTCAAAAAACAGATTGCATTTCATTTGATTTCTCGTTAAAAAACGCCATATTTGTAAAGGTTTACGAAAAAACAATGCAAATGTACATTATTTAATATATTGCAGCCAAATTTTTCGACTGCTTTTTACTATGTACAAATAGTAAGCCAAAAAACTCAAAACGATTAAATAAATGAAAATTACGCTATTAACCGTAGGAAAAACCACAAATCCGAATCTTGTAACATTACAAGATGAATACCAAAACCGATTAAAGTTTTACATTCCATTCGAAATGGTGGTTATACCGGAACTGAAAAATACAAAGAACTTATCGATAGCCGAGCAACAAGAAAAAGAGGCCGATTTGATACTTAAGCAGCTTGACACAAGCGACGAAGTGGTACTACTGGACGACAAAGGCAAGCAATTTACATCTATGGGGTTTTCGGAATACATTTCAAAAAAAATGTTGGCATCGCATAAGCGCATGGTTTTTGTTGTAGGTGGACCGTATGGATTTTCGGAACGGGTTTACAACAGAGCCAATGGAAAAGTATCGTTATCGGCCATGACTTTCTCGCACCAAATGATTCGGTTGATATTTATAGAGCAACTTTACCGCGCCATGACCATTTTAAAAGGAGAACCCTACCACCACGAATGATAATTAGCTGAAAAATAAAACATGAATAAAAAAACAAATCGCATTCTTATATTCGCATTGCTCCTAAGCGTTGTTGCCGGTTTAGTGTGCGATTATTTTTACAACTCATCACCAAAGAATGCAGTTGACATTACAGCTTTTCAGAAACAGCTAAACACAAAAGAGACGCAAGCTGCAACCACAATGGATGAATTGAAAAGCATTATTATCCATTCTTCTATCGACTCGCTGATTCATTATCCATTTGCTAAAAACGACATAAGTTACTATGTATTCGAAAAAGGAGAACTGGCATTTTGGTCTGACAACAATTTAGACATTAGCCGAATAACCCTCCCCGACTCTACCGACTGGCACTACATGCCACTGCCCAACGCCCATTGCGTAAGCAGAATACTCTCGTATGAATCAACTACTATTCTGGCACTTATCAATATCAAAAATAATTATCCATACGAAAATAATGAGTTAATAAATAATTTTTCGCGTGGATTCGACCTCGATAAACAGGTACAAATTGTAAAAGGAAAAAGTACCGATAAATTTGCCATATTCTGCACTCATGGCAACTATTTGTTCTCTTTCGAACAGCCCAAATCAGCAATTTATAATGAAACATGGTCATTAGCTGGACTAATTGCCTATCTTTTTTCTTTCCTTTTACTTTTCGTGCTGTACTGTCGCTTTCCATATCTTATCAACAAAAAAGCGATAAGTGCAACTCATTTTCTAACACTGCTATTCATTGTTGGTGCATTTGTGGGCTTGTGTTTGTATTTCAACTTCCCGGCTTTACTCTTTTGGAGTAAAGTATTTACGCCCTTGCAATACGCCTCAAACCCGATGCTGGCTTCCATTAGTCACTTAACAATAGCTACCGGGTATATTTTTTCAAGTATCTATCTGTTTCATTTCCGCGTAAAAACCGACATTTATAAATCTACCACCAGTCGTGACATTTTACAAATCATATTGGTTTTATACTTCATATTTATCTATGATCTGCTTTGTGGACTTATCAATCACTCCAGCATTCAGCTAAGCATATTACGCATCAACGATTTTTCATTCATCTCACTGTGGATACATTTTCTCATTCTGCTTTGGGGCATTGGCTTTGCATTCCTGTTTTTCAAAGCACATAGTTTACATAAATCCAGTCAGTTCAAAACAGCGATATCCATTGACATCGTACTCTTGGCAATAACATGTATCATGTGTATCATCTTTTGGCCAAGCGATTTAAAAAGGATAGGCATTCCATTCGTTGCGCTTTGGACTGTTTTCTATATACCGTTATTTTTCCCCAGATACAAAAACATATATGTACTAATTGCATGTTGGACATTCGTTTTTACTGGTTTTCTGGTGTGGAATTCAATTATTATTGATCAGAGTAAAAAAACGGGCAAGTATAGAATTCTGGCTCAAAACATCTCCATCAATGGCAATAACGAAAATGATAAGATGGCGGAAATTTTGCTCGAAGAATTAGACGTCAAGATTAAAAGCGACACTAAAGTGGGGCGTTTATTGAAAAATACCGATTCGCTGACAACAGCAAATGATTATTTGAACAAAACCTATTTACGTGGTTTTTGGAATAAATATGAAATGAGATTGAATGCTACGAAAAAACACTCGGAGCTATACAACGAATACCACAAATTCATTAATGGTTCAGGCACAAAAATAAAACAAACTCATTTTTACAGCGTACCTGCCAACGAAAATAACATGTCGTACATCGGTGAGTTCAATGTTAGGACTGCCAACTCCGACACTACTGAATTCTTCATGGAGTTCTATCCCCGAAGCAACTTTAAAAGCTATAGTTTTCCCAATTTACTGATTGCATCATCTCCGGATATACAAACGCAATTGAACCTTGCCATTGCAAAATACGAGCATCAAAAGTTGGTATACTCCTCCGGAAAAATTGAGTTTCCTGCCAGTACCAATTGGATTCCTTCAATGGGAAAAGAATTCTTTTCAATTGTATACAAAAACAGAATCCATTACATTTACGCACCGAACAAAAACTCATTCATTGTTATTACCGAGCAGCAGTTACATGATCCGGAGGCCTATTTGCTTTATTTTGCTTATACATTCCTAAGCTATTTTGCACTTTGCTGCTTATTTGCATGGCTATTTTTACTCATTGTACGGAAAAAGAACTTTCGGTTAGGGCTAACTGCTAAGTTTCAATATACGTTTGTCACATTACTGGTACTGAGTTTTATACTCATATTTTACGTGTCGGTAAATTTCATTCAGAAAAAGTACAAAGAAGAGCAAATTGCCAACCTGGAGAGCAAGAAGAGTTATATTCAAAAGGCATTGCAAGACATGTATTACTGGAACCAGGATTTGAACGTTCTTAATACTCAAAATCTGAATTTCGATTTGCAAGACTTATCGTATATATATCACACCGACATTCATGTCTATAATAACCGGGGAGTGTTGGTAGGCAGTTCGCAACCTATTATTTTTAATAAAAATCTAATCAGTAACAGGATATCACCTACGCCATTTTTTACGTTTAATGCCAACATTAACCAATACGAACACATTGGCAAACTTAATTACCTGACCGGTTATACCGATTTTTACAACGGCGATTATCTGCAAATCGGTTACATTGCCATTCCTCAGTTCTTCAGTCAGAATGAAATCAGAGACGAAATTGAAGGTTTCTTGGCAGTGATCGTTCATATCTACCTTATCATCATTGTACTGGCTGTTTTACTAAGTTTATTCATCGGAAAACAACTTTCGGCACCACTCAACATGCTTGAAAACAAGTTGAAAGAAATGCGGCTTGGGCGAAGAAATGAAAAAATCGATTACGGACTGAACGACGAAATCGGGCAGCTTGTAGTACAATATAACCGAACTGTGGACGAATTGGAACAGAGCGCGAAACTGCTCGCACAATCGGAACGGGAAACGGCATGGAAATCGATGGCCCGACAGGTAGCGCACGAAATAAACAATCCGCTTACCCCCATGAAACTCACCATACAGCAGTTGCAACGCACCAAGAAGATGAACGACGAGCGATTCGACGATTATTTTGCCAAATCAACCGTCATGCTTATCGAACAAATTGATAATTTATCGAGAATAGCCGGAACTTTCTCCAACTTTGCACGTATGCCTGAAGCTAATTTCGAACGCGTAGACATTGCGGCTAAAATTAGTTCGGTGGTACAACTGTTTGCAAATAATTATGAGCACGTGAACATCGAATATCAAGGAAGTGAGCAAGGTGTATTTGTGTATGCAGACCCTGAACAATTGGTGCAGGTATTCAATAATTTGCTAAAAAATGCGATACAAGCTATTCCCTCAGAGCGTGACGGAAATATTCAAACACGCCTGATACAGACTGACACGAGTATTCAGATTGAAGTTACCGACAATGGTATGGGTATAGCCGGTGATGCACACGATAAATTATTTGTGCCGAACTTCACCACTAAAACTACCGGTATGGGACTAGGATTAGCCATTGCTAAAAATATCATTGAGCTTTCTAACGGCACTATTACTTTCGATAGCAAAGTAAACCTCGGAACAACTTTCACCGTGACGTTGCCAAAAGCAGATTAAAAAGTACTACATAAAAACTATATTGATGTCGGTTAATTAATTAAGCTGTACTTAATTTTTGACGAAAATTTCTTTATCTTTGCCAAAAATAAAGTAAACATGAAGCGAATTGGTGAAAGAATAAAGCGCAACAGAGAATTACTGGGTCTTCAGCTGAACGACCTGGCTAAGAGAGTTGGCATATCACCCAGTGCACTATCACAAATAGAAAAAGCAAAATCTTCCCCATCCATTATCACTCTAAAAATAATTGCAGAGAATCTACATACAACTGTAGGTGAACTGATTGGAGAAAACGAGTCGCTATCGAACAATCCGATATTCAGAAAAGAAGAGAGTTACATTATAGACAGAAATGAATCGGGAGCTGAGGTACACATACTTACTCAGCAAGATGTATCCAAGCAAATGAATACATTTCTGGTGCATTTCAATAGAAACTCCAATAGTCTCGGCTTGTTCAAACAACATAAAGGTCAAATCTTTTGCTACCTCCTTTCGGGCGAAATTCAATTTGAGATAGACAACATAAGCTATGTAGTACAAGCCGGTGATAGTCTTTACTTTAATGGTAGGAGAAACTTTTTAATGGAAAATATTTTTGACGGTAGTAGTAAACTGCTATGCGTTTCTCAACCCTCCAACAAATAATTATTGTTATATTATTAAGCAACACTTCATTTATTAAGCAATAGTTAGTATATTTGCAGTCGTTTAGAGTTCACTTACTCCTAGGTTGGAGTAATAAGCATAAATTAGAGGGACGAACAAACCGTTAATAGATTACAATAGATTGTATTAGTATAATAGTTAACACATAAAAGTATGAGTCAATTAATTTCGCAATTAGAAAAAGCGGGAATAACTTTGCCAGAAGAGCTTTTAAATCTTTTGAGTTCTTGCAAAAGTTATACTGTTTTCGACACAGTAGATCAACTAGCCATTGCAGCAGTAGGAGGCAAAGACAACAACACTTTCGAGGTATCGTATGATATACCTGGACAAGGAGTGGTTACTGAAGCAATTGTACACAGAGTAAGCAACGGCATTGCAGCCAACTTCACAGAATCTTACATGCGCCGCAGAGATCCTGACACAATGGCTATTGCAGATGATTTCCCAACTGACAAAGAATTGTTTGAAGGCAAATTTGGCTACAAATTTGATAGTTTAAAAGAAGAAACTTTCGAATGGTTGAAAGGTCAGGATCTTGCTGTTTTTCTATATTTTGCGGGACGTGAGAACATTGGTGTAGGCGGCATAGCCATTGCACCTGCCAACGCAGCCTTTTTTGCTATGGCACTAGCCATGTTGCAGGTAATGGTACCAACTACCGAGATACCCGCTAACTTTAATATTGACTCAATAATCTATGTAGCACCAACATTCCGTCACACACATTTTGATGGAAAACAAATTGTTGTGCATAACAGAATTGAAGATCGTCACGAAATTTTTGCATACAACTTATATCCGGGTCCTAGTGCAAAAAAAGGATTGTACGGAGCACTGCTTACAAAAGGAGAAAAAGAAGGCTGGATTACCGCACACTGTTCTACAGTTCAGGCAGTAAGTCCATACGACAATATAACCACATTTATGCACGAAGGTGCCAGTGGTGGTGGAAAAAGTGAAATGCTTCAACACATCATACGCGAGCCGAACGGCCAGGTATTGATTGGAACAAATACAATAACTGACGAACGCCGTTTAATTAACCTACCATTATTTTCTTCTTTTAACCCGGTAACCGATGATATGGCTATGTGTCATCCATCGTTCCAAATGGGAAATGGAAAATTAAGAGTAATGGACGCAGAAAACTCGTGGTTTATACGTGTTGATGGTGTAAAAGAATACGGAGATGATCCAACCCTCGAAAAAATTACTCTTAAACCGCCAACCCCACTTTTATTTTTAAATATTAAATCGCACCCCGATTCAACAGTATTGATTTGGGATCACATAGAAGATGTACCGGGTAAAACATGTCCTAACCCACGTGTTGTTCTTCCTCGTAATATTGTGCCAAATGTTATCGGTCACGCTGTATCGGTAGATGTACGAAGCTTTGGTGTACGTACTCCTCCAAGTTCGATGGAAGATCCGAACTACGGTATTATTGGAATGTTCCACTTACTGCCACCGGCACTTGGCTGGTTATGGCGTTTAGTATCTCCACGTGGACATGCAAACCCAAGTATTATTGGCGGAACCGGAATGGGTTCTGAAGGTGTGGGTTCATATTGGCCATTTGCTACCGGAAAAATGGTACATCATGCCAACATGTTGCTGGAGCAAATCATTTCGACGCCGGAAACACGCTTTACTCTGGTACCTAACCAATATATTGGTGTATGGAAAGTCGGTTTCAAACCGCAACTTATGATGCGTGAATACTTAACCCGAAGAGGTAACGCACGTTTACGTAAAGATCAATATCAACCCGCTCGTTGTCCGCTTTTGGGTTACGAACTGAACTACCTGACCATCGAAGGAGCGAAAATCCCTTCACGTTTCCTACAGGTTTACAAACAACCAGAAGTAGAGAAAAAAGGTTACGACGAAGGTGCTGAAAAACTTTACAACTTCTTCAAAGAAGAATTAGCTCAATACCTGACTCCTGATTTGCATGAAAAAGGACGTGAAATTATTGAAGCCTGCTTACGTGGAGCAACTGTTGCAGAATACGAAGCATTGATTCCTGTAGAATAACGTTTATAGTATAATTTATTTTTTCAATTTAAATATCCCGTATCTGAGTAAAATCAGATACGGGATATTTTGTTTTCTGAACCATCCTATCGTTTAGACAAAACAAATCTACAAATAGAATAATCATAGGATCCCCAATTAAATTGCAGCATCTCTCATGTGACTTCACCTTTTTTATTAAACAGAAACAAAACACAACATTCATAGTGTTGTAGCTGCTTTGCAATATAGAAAATCTAATTTTGTTGCGAAAAGTAAAAGCTATTTTTCTATCAACAATTTACTATCAACTAAATTAGATTAGTTATGAAACATTTGAAAAGTGCAATCGCATCAGCATTAATCATTATTACGGGCGTTAGCTCACCAATGTCTGCAAAAGAAAATAAAACCGAAAAAACTCAGAGCTTAAAGAAAATTCTGATTTTGGGATTAAATGACAATATCAAATCCGATTATTATTACAAAGAATTAATTGCGGAAGAATCAGGCATACCTACCGATAGTCTGGAGCTGGTATTCAACAATACAATTGCAAGTAATATCGCTCAATCGAGGATAGACTTCACCACCCCACAAGAACTTGGCAAATGTGCTGAAGTTATCAATAGCATCAGGGTAAAAGGCGAACAGGAAAATTGCACTTCCGACCTTTCGAGAGTGGACAATCAATGTTTCAGCAGCTTGCTTAAAAACGCAGGAGCTGACTATGTATTGATCCTCAACCGCCATTATCTGAAAAAGCAAGAAGAACCATTCAATACTCTTTTCTATTTTGTGAGCTACAGTCTTTACAACAAAGACAAACAAGAACTGCTCAACGGTTCAAATTATTTTACCGCTATGCGTATAGAATCGGCTGAAGCGATGAGAAAAGCCAGTCGCAAAAGTGCCGATAAAATAGCAACATCAATCCTAAAACTGGTGGCGCAACAACCAACAGAAACACCATTATTACTCTCTAAAAACTAAACAAAATTCCAATGAAACATTTCTATTTTAAAAGATTGCTACTATCGTTGATAGTGGTCGTGGGAGTCGTATGCCCTCAACTCTCATTTGCACAAGGCACTCATGCCACTATTGTAGGTAGAATTACCGACACAAAAGGCGAAACAGTTATTGGTGCTACTGTACAGGTTCGCAACGAGTCGACCGGATTTACTACCGGCGTTGCCACCAATGTGAATGGTGATTATACTATTCAACAAATTCCACTGGGTTCACCTTACACTATCACCGCCAAATATGTAGGTTATGGCGACCAAAAAAAGAGCGGTTATACCTTGAATCAGGGAGATATGCTCCGTGTAAACTTTGTAATGAAAGAAGAGTCGGTAACCATGGATGAAGTTCAGGTGGTAGCCAACTCCTTACGCAAATCGGTTTCCAATGCCGGAGCTGCAACGGTCATTAGTGCCAAAAACATTGCAGTGCTTCCTGTAAATGGGCGTAATTTTACTTCTCTTATCGACCTATCTCCATTAAGTTCAGGTAGCAGTTTGGGTGGACAATTATCCACGTCTACCAATTTCACAATCGACGGAATGACTGCCAAGAATCCAACTTCGGGAGGAACTACCAACAGAAACGGTGGTCCGTATTCCATTTCGATGGAAGCCGTTCGTGAATTCGAGGTAGTGACCAACCAATACGATGTGACGTTTGGTCGCAGTGGCGGTGGTACTGTTAGTACAGTAACCAAATCAGGTACAAATACCACGAAAGGAAGCGCATTTCTTTTCAGTCGTGCCAATTGGCTTTCAAGTCCATATAACATCTCAGGAACCAAACGCGATGTCAAGTTCTCTACTTATCAATATGGCGCATCATTGGGTGGTGCAATTATCAAGGACCGTGCTCATTACTTTGTGGCATGGGATCATCAGGAAGATAGTCGCCCGCTGGACATTGCCAACATAAAAAGCACTGCTGATGAAACACGATTAAACCTTACACAAACAACGCTGGATCGTTTCCTGCAAATAGCACGCAGCAAATATGGAGTAGCAAGCACTCCACAAACCGGATCGTTCGACAAAAAACAAGGCACGGATGCCATATTTGCTCGTATCGACTGGCAATTGAGCCCCACCAACCTGCTTACCATACGTGACAACTACGTGAACGACCGCAACAAACAAAAACTGGACGACAACACTACTATCAATCTTTACGAAGTATACGGCGATGTAAACTCGGTAGACAACAGCTTATTGGCAACTTTACGTACTGTGTTCAGTCCTAAAACAGTAAACGAATTGAAATTACAACATCTTTACACGTCGGAAAAAAGCACGCCTAACGAGCAACTTTCGCAAGACAATATTCCACGTGCCATCATCCAAAACGTTCCATCAACAGTGGATGGCAAAACAGTTTACACGAATATCCAATTAGGAGGACAACGTTATTGCCCCGAGAATTTTTACAACAATGTGCTGCATTTGGTAGATAACCTCTATTACAATACCAAAAGAGTAAATTACACTTTCGGTATGGATATGATGTACAGCAACATGAACTCACGCTATGGTAGCGAAACAAACGGACGCTTCTATTACCTGGGATTGGATGCTTTTGAGAACAATCAACCCTACCGTTATGCCCGCGAGATATACATGACCGAAGACCAACGCGTAAAAGAAAACATCTTGAACTCGGGCGTTTACGGACAATTACAAACAAAACTGTTTAAAGGCTTTGATCTGATGGTCGGTCTTCGACTTGATTATGCCAATTATATGGATGCAGGAGCTTTCAACCAAACAGTTTTCAATGAATTAGGATTGCGCACCGACAATAAGTTGGGAACCTTTCAGGTTCAACCGCGCATGCAAATAGCCTGGGATATAAATGAAAAACACACGGATGTTATTCGTCTGGGTGCAGGTATCTTTGCATCGGACATCAACAACTACGCAATGATCAACAACATGGTATTTGATGGAACCCGCACTGCATCAGTTGATGTTCAGGGAGCAGCAGTACCAACAGCTAATTTTATCGGATACCGCGCCAATCCGTCAACCGCTCCGGGAGCAGAGTTGTTCAATAACCCATTAATTCCTAAAATCTCAACTATCAATATGAACGCTGCCGATGTTGCAGTACCGGTGGTTTACAAAGCGAATTTATCGTACACCCACTTCTTTTCGGATGTGCTTAAAGTTGGGGTAAGTGCCTATGCTACTTTGGGACGCAATAACTATATGTATGTTGATGCCAACATGGTAGACCAACCCTTCTTCCGCATTGCCTCCGAAGGAAATCGCGGAGTGTATGTTCCCGCTGCAAATATCAAAGCCAACGGAACTTCAAACTGGATGGACGGTCGCAAGAGTACAGCTGTAGGACGTGTATTGCAAATGAACAGTGGCGGAAAAGTGAATCAATATGCCTTTGTAATTGATGGAACATATCGTTACTTCCGTGATGGTGAAATAACCATGAGCTATACATGGAACGATACCAAAGACAACACGTCATACACCGGCAACGTGGCTAACTCAGCCACCTTAGCACAAATGGTAACCGACGATCCACGCGACTTGAGCCAAATGAATTACTCGAACAACCAATTCCGCAGCAAAGTAGTTATTTACGGTACATTGCCTTCGGTATGGGGAATCAACCTTGGAGCACGTTTCTCGGGCATGGGCGGATCACGCTACTCGGTAGTGGTAAACGGAAACGTAAATGGTGACTTTGTGGCAACTAACGATTTGGCCTATATTTACGACCCGTCGAATGCTAACACGGCTGCATACTTAAAAACTGGCATCCAAGCTCTTCTGGACAATCCAAAAGTGGAGAACAGTTTCAAGGATTACCTTCGCAGCAGTCTGGGTAAAGTAGCCAAACGCAATGGTGGTATCAACGGCTTTTACGGAACAATTGATCTGCGTCTAACTAAAAAATTCAAAACATTCAAAACACAAAGCCTAGAACTTTCTGTGGATGCATTCAACTTCGCCAACCTGTTGAACAAAGACTGGGGAGTGAATCATGCTTTGGGCTCACAGGCTATTTATGTAGTAAAAGGCTTTGATGCTACGAAAAAAGAATTTGTTTACACCGTGAATCCTAACGCTGGGGTAGCTACCTTGAGTGGTAATCCATATCAAATACAAGTGGGTGTGCGTTACGCATTCTAAAGTAACGTAATCAATAAAAATCAGACACGATACTGTATCAAAGTAGTATTGTGTCTGATAATAATCAAATCGTTATCTTTGAACAAAAATAAATCAAACAAAAAAAAGTAATATGAAAAATAAAATCTTAGTTGCACTTTCATTAGTGGCTTTTAGCGCATCACTCTTTGCTAAAACGGAAGTGATTGCACACCGTGGCTACTGGAAACAAGCCGGGTCGGCCAAAAACTCTATTTCTTCGCTTACGAATGCTCAGACCATTGGCGTGTACGGCTCGGAACTCGATGTTCACATCACAGCCGATAAAGTGGTGGTGGTTTGTCACGATGACTCCATTCAGGGACACAACATCAATACATCAACATACAGTGAGTTGAAAGACCTGAAACTAGAGAATGGAGAAGTACTACCAACTCTGACTGCCTATCTTGAACAAGCGCGGAAAAACAGCGGTACGAAACTCATTATTGAGATTAAATATAAAAAAGACGCTGAGCTTGAAAAACGTACAGTGCTTGAAGTAGTCAATTTGGTAAACGGGTTGAAAATGCAACAACAAGTGGAGTATATCTCTTTCAGCATGAACGTGTGCAAAGAGTTAGTGAAACTATCGCCTAAAACTCCAATTGCTTATCTGGCTTACAAAGACTTTGTAGTGTCTCCAAAAGAACTAAAAGAGCTTGGTATAAGTGGTCTTGATTATCACTATTCTCTATTGCTTCAAAAGCCTGAGTTTATAGAAGAAGCCAAAGCTGCCGGAATCAGCGTGAATGTCTGGACGGTAAATGACCCTACCATCATCCAAAAACTGATAGATCTCAAGGTCGACTATATTACTACCGACGAACCGGTAAAAGCCCTTGAACTTTCAGCAAAATAGACGCAAATGCCTGTTATATCTACATTAAAACTGTAACTCTTTACCGATCAAAACGAGTGAAATAGAATTGGAGACAAAGATTCTCCTTTGCTCCAGTAAAGAATGTCGGAACGTCCTGACTAAGTGCGGGTGCGTTCCGACAACTTCCTGTGCCTTCTGACTAATGTGTTCCCCGTTCTGACTAAGTTCCGGTACTCTCTGACTAAAATAATGTACAAAAAACTGAAATCTCTGGTGGTCTCTGACAAGTCACCGGTGCGTTCTGACTAAGTTCCGGTGCATTCTGACAACTTCCTGTGCCTTCTGACTAATCTACTCCCCGTCCTGACAGTATTTCCTTTGCGTTCGGAAGAAAAGCCTCTGCTCTCTGACAGAAAGCGGGTGCTCTCTGACAAGTCGCCGGTGCGTTCTGACAACTTCTTGTGCTCTCTGCCTGATGTGCTCCCCGTCCTAACTAAGTGTAGATGCCTTCTTCCTCGATGTTGAATATTCAATTGTATTCACTAAATTTGCGTTTAACTACGATCAGCATCACATGCAAAAATCAATACTAATCAATGCCCTGTGGGTACATAAATTCAAACAACAATGGAAGTAAATAGAGGGTTAGAAAACAAGAATGACAAATTGGGAATATTAAATATCGTTGTAATGATCTTGTCTATTTATGTCTTGTGCGCGTTAATTATTGATACCACTTTTGTTCTCCCCACTGAAACATCTAGACTTCTTAACTACATTGATATTGTGATTTGCATATTCTTTTTTACCGAATTTTGGGTTCGCTTTTTCAAATCAGAGAATAAGCTCAGGTTTATGGCCTGGGGATGGATAGATCTAGTTTCGAGCATTCCAATGATAGGTGTACTCCGCTTTGGTCGTATCTTTAGGCTTATAAGACTGTTTCGCATCGTCAGGGCTTTCCGCTCAACAAAGAAGTTAGTACATCATTTGTTTAAAAACAGAGCACAAGGTGCATTTGTATCGGTATTCAGCATTGCAATTCTTCTCGTAATTTTCTGTTCAATTGGCATTCTGCAAGTAGAAACAGATCCGAACAGTAATATTAAAACAGCCGAAGATGCTATTTGGTGGGCATATGTAACTATAACCACTGTAGGTTATGGCGATAAATTTCCAGTAACCACCGAAGGAAGAATGATAGCAGCAGTATTAATGACAGCTGGAGTGGGACTTTTTGGCACTTTTACAGCTTATGTTTCGTCGTGGTTTTTGTCAGGCAATAAGAAAGAAACAGAAGAATAGATATTTCAGCCAACCCGTTAGTTCCAATCTTTATCACACCAATAATTTTTTTGCTGTATTGATATTCCCCAATTTCAACATTTCGGGATTTTCAACAAAGTATTTTGTAGCGGCGCTGTATCCATGTTGATAAATGGCCTGATAAGCATCATAACTAAATTCGTGAAAATCCTGAATGGCTTTTGATTCGATAAGAAAGTGGCATAAACCACGACCCTCCATAGAGTTTTGATGCTGAACTGCCCGCAACGAATAAGCCAGCGTATCTGTAGGCTTATTGAGCACCGAAGGTGCAACCAAAGGAATTACATCCACTCCAATAATTGTATTACAATTTCTAACCAAACATTGAGCGGGCATGTTATTTAGCAATCCACCATCTACATAATAAACACCTTCATCTTTGACTGCTTCGAAAACACCGGGAATACTAGCCGAAGCACCCACCCATTTATCCAACCCGTTGCCCGAATGCTTGATTTCATATTCTCCTGAATTCAGATTAGAAACGCAGACATACAATTTCTTTTCCAACTGCTCAAAGCTGTTTTGCGGAGCAAGTTCTTTAATCAAATTCCTAAGCGTATTGTGATTAGACACTCCCGATTTAAAAAGTGTTGGACTAAAAGACATCAACTTGGTAACTTTATAAAGTTTATCATCTTTTATCAGTTGCAACATTTCTGCCGGCGAAAAACCGATGGCATACAATGTACCAATAATAGCCCCCATGCTTGACCCTGAAATGCATTGAGGAAAAATACCATGATCCTCCAGCGATTGCAGCACGCCGATATGTGCAAAGCCCAATGCTCCTCCTCCACCTAAACAAATCCCAATCGTATCATTCAATTCGGGAGAACAAAATATTTTTTTGAGTATGCCCATAGGGTTATGTAGTTAGCTGGTTAGTATATTGGTTCTCTTTAAAACGAAGTCAATGTGTCTGTTCGTCTTAATTTTATCTTTAAGTTTGTTTTGTTTTAAAATTAATGCTCATTCTATTCGTTTGTTATAAAGCACAGATAACGACTATGCTCAACCAAATCAATTAATTGAATAAAACATTATAAAAAATTGGTACTTTAAAGGATAAAAGCCTTATTTTTGTAAGAATATAAAATACAGCAGTTACAAACTATTTTGGAAGCTCATAACAGTTCAGAATCACACACAAAGATAGCAGAATATCTCATTCAAAAAGCAAAATATATATCATTATGAAACGGATAAGTTTAATTCTTTTTTTATCGCTTAGTCTTCAATTCTCGTTTGCGGGCTTGCTGTACGACATAACCGACGGCAAATTTAAAGTAAAAAATCTTGCAATGCCTAATTCTATGACCGATGGCGAACATTACACGCTCATGGTAAACAACAGGGCAGTAGTAAAATACAACTACAAAACGGGTGCAACTGTGGATACGATTTTCAGTATCACAAAGCTCAAGAATTCACCCATCAAGAAAATTGACGGATATGTATTTAGTCCTAACGAGGCCAAATTACTGCTGTACACTAACGTAAAAATGCGTTACCGAAGAACCTTTACCGCGGATTACTATGTGTATGACCTTAAGCGAAATGAAATAGCCCAACTGTCGGAAAACGGTGCGCAGGAAGTACCTCTCTTTTCACCGGACAGTCGCTACATTGCCTTTGCACGCGAAAACAACCTGTACCTCAAAAAACTGGATTTCAATTCCGAATCGGCCATCACCAAAGATGGTAAAATTGGTACCATTATAAACGGAACACCTGACTGGGTTTACGAAGAAGAATTTGCGGATACCCGCTACTTCGAATGGAGTCCCGACAGTAAAATGCTTGCTTTCGTGCGCTTCGACGAATCGAAAGTACCCGAATATTCGTTTCCAATGTATATTGATAAATCGGCTGACAAAACCGATCTGACCCTGTATCCTTCGACCGTAAAATTCAAATATCCGAAAGCCGGACAAAACAACTCTGTGGTAAGCGTTTGTGTGTACGACGATTTTTACAAATCGGTAAAAACAATGAAACTAGCTGACTCGGATCAGGAGTTTTATATTCCACGTATCAAATGGACCAGCACCAACGATCAGTTGGCCATCTTTAAACTAAATCGTAACCAGAACCGCCTGGATATGTTTTTCGCGAATCCAAAATCAACTTTATCAAAACTGATTTTGAAACAGGAAGACAAATATTATGTCGACTACGAAAACATTGACTATATTCATTTCACAGCCGATAATAAATACTTTATCGGTGTGAGTGAGCAGGATGGTTACCGTCATGCCTATAAATACGGTATCAACGGTACCGTGGTAAAACAACTAACCAAAGGCGCTTGGGATCTGACAAATGTATATGGCTACGACGAAGCCAAGAAGGTACTTTACTATCAATCGGCAGAAGTTTCGCCCACACAACGCGATGTTTATTCGGTGGATGATAACGGCAAGAAAACCCGACTGACCGACGGTAAAGGTACTCACACGGCTAATTTCAACAGTACCTTTACTTCATTTGTGGATAATGCTTCGAGCGTACAAATACCAAACGTATACACACTCAGAAACACCGTTGGTTCGTCGGTTCGCGTGATTGAAAACAATGCCGATATTGTTGCTAAATTTAAGGCAGCTAACCTCCCTGCAAAAGAATTTTTCAGCTTTACAACTTCCGAAAACGTGAAACTAAACGGTTGGATGGTGAAACCCGCCAACTTCGATAGCAATAAAAAATACCCGGTATTGTTGGTTCAGTACAGCGGTCCCGATTCGCAGGAAGCGTTGAACAGATGGAAAATTGACTGGGAATATTATTTAGCTACACAGGATTACGTGGTGGTGTGCGTCGACGGACGTGGAACCGGTGCACGTGGTACTGAGTTCCGCAAATGCACGTACCAACAATTAAACATTCTGGAAACTAAAGATCAGGTGGAGACAGCCAAATACATGGGCAATCAAAGCTATGTGGATAAAAATCGTATTGGCATCTGGGGTTGGAGCTATGGCGGAACCATGGCTTTGTTTTGTATGACCACCGGCGAAAATGTGTTCAAAGCAGGTATAGCTGTTGCTCCGGTTACAGATTACCGCCTTTACGACACAGCCTATGCCGAACGTTTTATGCGTCGTCCACAAGAAAACTTCAAAGGCTACGATAAGTCTTCAGCCTTGTTGCGTGCTGACAAATTACAAGGCAAGTTGCTCATTGTTCATGGTAGTGCCGACGATAATGTGCATGTACAAAACACCATGCTTTATATCGATAAATTGGTGGAAGCCGACAAACAATTTGAGATGCAGATTTACACCGACAAGAATCACAGCATTCTTGGCGAACAGACCCGACGCCATTTGTACACCCGCATGAGTGAATTTTTGTTTAAGAATTTGTAGATTTCTTATTGTCATATTGACATTATCTTAAAACCAACAGAAAACATGTTGTAAAACAGTATTTACATCAAGTGATTAGTATATATTCTCCATTTTTGAGCAATAAAATTGATTAACTTTGTCGGTCGAATAACATAAAACAAATATATAAAATTCTAATCTATCAATTAAACGTATTATGAGCACTGAAAAGAAAAATTACGCATTGCCAATTGCAATGATGTTTGCATTATTTTTTATGATTGCCTTCGTTACAGGTCTTCCAAGTCCAATGGGAGTTATTGTAGCAAAACAATTTGGAGCTACTAACTTCGAGTCGCAGTTAGGGTTCTTAGGAAACTTCTTAGCATACGCCTTTATGGGAATTCCTGCAGGTATCATGCTTAAGAAATTCGGTTATAAAAAAACGGCATTATCGGCGATTGGAGTTGGTTTTGTTGGTGTAGGAGTTCAATTCCTTTCAGGCCAGGTAGGTCTTTTCTCGGTATATTTGGTTGGTACATTCATTTCAGGCTTCTCAATGTGTATGCTGAATACAGTTGTAAACCCAATGTTGAACACTCTTGGTGGTGGTGGTAACTCCGGTAACAGACTGTTACAATTTGGAGGTTCTATCAACTCTATCGGAGCAACTATCACTCCAATGTTAGTTGGTTGGTTGATGGGAGCTGCAGCTGGTCGTACCATTGAGAAAGCAAACCCTGCCCTTTTCCTTGCACTAGGTATCTTTGCATTGGCATTCGTTGTATTGTCATTCGTAAACATTCCTGAGCCACACCTTGAAACATCTGCTGAGAGAAAAGTAAAACATTCACACAGCCCACTTTCTTTCCGTCACTTTATTTTTGGTGCTATCGCCATTTTCATTTATGTTGGTATCGAAATAGGAATTCCAAGTACAGCTAATTTATTTATGACAGCTTCTCAAACTGCATCAAACGCAGGATTAGGAATTGAAGCAACTACAGCCGGTAGTATTGTAGGTGTTTATTGGTTGTTGATGTTAGTTGGTCGTTTGATCGGAGCTTCTATCGGAGCAAAAGTATCTAGTAAAACTATGATTATTACAGTTGCCTCGCTAGGTTTGATATTCGTTTTGGCTGCTATTCTTAGCCCAATAAGCGCTACAGTAACTTTACCATATTTTGGCACTCAAGTACCAATCAGTATTGCATTCCTTGTTCTTTGCGGTTTATGTACGTCCATCATGTGGGGTGGTATTTTCAATCTGGCTGTTGAAGGTCTTGGAAAATATACAGCTGCAGCAGCAGGTATTTTCATGGTAATGGTTTGCGGTGGAGGTATCGTTCCACTTATCCAGGGATGGGTTTCTGACCACTTCGGTTACTTGAATAGTTACTGGGTAATGTTTGCATGTTTAGTATACATGTTGTGGTATGCATTAGTAGGTTGCAAAAACGTGAACAAAGATATTCCTGTAGAATAACAATAAAAAAAATAGAAAACAATGGACAAACCATATGTAATAGGCATGGATATGGGCGGAACAAATACAGTATTTGGTATTGTTGACGCGCGTGGAACTGTAATTTCGAAAAGTGCTATTAAAACAAGCACGCATACAGATGTAAATTTGTACATCAATGATATTTACACCGAACTTTCAAAACTTATTGAAGCTGCCGGTGGAATTGATAAAATCAAAGGAATTGGCGTAGGCGCACCAAACGGTAATTATTATACCGGAAACATAGAATTTGCTCCTAACCTTCCCTGGAAAGGTGTCATCCCATTTGCCAACCTGATGGCTGACAAATTTGGCATTCCAGCTGCATTAACTAACGATGCTAATGCAGCAGCCGTTGGTGAAATGACCTACGGAGCTGCCCGCGGAATGAAAAACTTTATCATGATTACTCTGGGAACAGGCGTAGGAAGCGGTATTGTTATCGACGGAAAAGTAGTGTACGGTCATGATGGATTTGCTGGTGAGCTTGGTCACGTAACAGCCATTCGCAACAACGGACGCTTGTGCGGTTGTGGAAAATCAGGTTGTTTAGAAACTTATGCTTCGGCAACAGGAGTAGCACGTTCTGCTCGCGAGATTCTTGAATCGAGCAACAAAGACAGTTTATTGCGCAATATTCCTATCGATAGTATCACTTCAAAAGATGTGTTTGATGCTGCCATTGAAGGAGATGAAGTAGCTAAAGAAATCTTCAACTTCACCGGAAAAATTCTGGGTGAGTGTTTAGCTGATTTCGTAGCATTCAGTGCTCCTGAAGCAATTGTTCTTTTTGGTGGACTGACAAAATCAGGCGATTTGATTCTTGATCCTATAAAAGAAAATATGGAAAAAAATTTACTTCCGATCTGGAGAGGCAAAGTAAAAGTATTGTTCTCCGAATTGAAAGAAGCAGATGCTGCCGTTCTTGGAGCAAGTGCGTTGGCCTGGGAAATTTAAATCCCTCAACCTAACTATATCGAAAATCCCTTTCCGAATCATTCGGGGAGGGATTTTTTTATTGAACAAATTTCCTTTCTGTCGACGAAACCACCCTATCCGTCGAAAACAATTGCAGCACAGTACCCTCTTACGTACTTTTGACTCCGAATCAACACATTACGTACAGATGAAAATAAAAGCATTCCTTATCAGCCTCATGGTAATAGCCATTACCACCCTTTCGGCGCAAGAAAAGCCGGTGCAATGGAATTTGACCAATTGCATTGACTATGCGCTGAAAAACAATATCCAGATTCAGAAAAGTAAAATTTCGTTGCAGCAAACCACTGTAGCCACAAAGCAAGCTAAAGCGCAATTATTTCCAAATCTTTCGGCTTCGGTCAATCAGAATTTATCAAACAGTCCTTTTCTGGTAGACAACGGAACTGCCAGTTCCTATTCGGGAAATTATGGCATAAACAGCTCTCTAATGTTGTTTGATGGCGGCAAAACATCGAAAAATATCCGTCAGCAAAAATTGCTTGAAGAAATAGGGCAATTCAACGTACAATACTCTCAGAAAAGTATTCAATTTTCAATTTTACAATCCTATCTGCAAATTTTGTATGCAGCCGAATCGGTTAACATTGACAGTGCCACGGTAGAAGTTTCGAAGTTTCAATTTGAGCGGGGCACAAGCCTGCTGAAAGCCGGAAGCATTTCTAAAGTGGATTTGGCAAAACTGGAATCGCAATACAGCTCTGATAAATATTTGTTAGTTGCGGCTAAAAATGCTCTTGAAACCCGAAAACTAAACTTAAAACAATTGCTCGAACTGACAGTGGCAGATCAACTCAACATTGTATTACCAACATTGAACGACGTAGACATTTTGAAACCACTTCCTGTTTTGCAAAGTGTTTATGCAACTTCACTAAATGTAATGCCCCAACTAAAAAGTGGCAAGCTAAACATGCAGGTTGCAAGCTTGGAAACTGAGAAAGCCAAAACAGGATATCTCCCAAAGATAAACCTGAATGCAAGTGTTGGCACAAGCAATAACAGTCTGTCCACTTATAATTTTGGCAAACAGTTGCAAAACCAATTCAACGAAGGTATAGGTGTTTCGGTAAGCATTCCAATTTTCACAAACCGCAGCACAAAATCGGCTGTAGAGACTAGTCGATTAAACGAAAAAACAACACAACTAAGCTTGCAAGAAACTGAAAAAAGTTTGCTGACAGAAATTGAATCGGCCTATCAGGATGCTGTATCGGCTCAAAGCCAATATGTAGCTGCCACCGAAAAAGTAAAAGCGCTGCAAACCAGTTACGATTTGATTGAACAACAATTTAATCTTGGATTAAAAAACACCCTGGAACTACTTACAGAGAAAAACAATCTATTATCCGCAAAACAAAGCATGATTCAGGCTAAATATTTGAGTATTATGAACGTGCAAATGTTGAATATTTATCAAGATCTACCATTGGAAATAAAATAAAAACATAGAATATGAAAAAGAATAAAGTCATTATCATCTCGGTGTTAAGCATTGCTGTATTAGCAATTGGATTATATGCTTTCAAAAAAAAGACGCCAATAGATGCTTCCCATCTGGAAACAACAAAATTGTCGCTAAACAAAATCACAACAACTGTAACGGCTACCGGCACCATCGACCCTATTATTGAAATTGCCGTTGGTACGCAGGTTTCGGGTATTATCTCTAAGATTTATGTGGATTTCAACTCGGCGGTAAAAAAAGGACAAATCTTGGCTGAACTGGACAAGACCAATCTACAGTCGGACTATAATTCGCAACTTCTGAACCTCAATGCCCGCAAAACGGATTACGAATTTCAACAAAAGAACTTCAAACGGTCCAAAGAGCTTCACGACAAAAATATGATTAGTGATATTGATTTTGAAACAGCTAAGTACAACTTTGAATTGGCAGAATCGACCTATAAACTTAATCAGTCGAACTTGAAAAAAGCGCAAACCAATCTGGATTATGCTACCATCCACTCTCCTATCGACGGTGTAATTCTGTCGCGCGCGGTTGAAGAAGGGCAAACTGTTGCTGCTTCGTTCAGCACTCCAACCCTGTTTACCATTGCCAAAGATTTGACAAAAATGCAAGTAGTAGCAAATGTTGATGAGGCTGATATAGGTAATGTAAAAACCGGACAACGCGTTTCCTTTTCGGTGGATGCCTATCCTAATGACCAATTTGTGGGACAAGTAACGCAAGTTCGCTTAAAATCAACCGTAACGTCGAACGTAGTAACGTATCAGGTTATTGTAAATGCTCCAAACGAAAATTTAAAACTAAAACCGGGATTAACTGCAAATATCACGATTTATACGGTTGAAAAAAACAATGTTCCAACCTTACCGAATAAGGTATTTAGCTTTAAACCGGACATTGATGCATTGACAAAAAAAGAACTTATTGTCAAGGAAAACAAACTGACTGCTGCAAATCTGAAAGAAAACGAACGAATGGTTTGGGTACAAAATGGTAAAAGTGTATTAAACAAAAGTGTAGTGATAGGTGATGCCGATGCTAACAACACAGAAATAGTTTCGGGTTTAGACAAAAAAGATGTGGTTATTCTTGAACTAAAATCGATGGCAGATGACGCAGTGAATGGAGCTACCGAAAAAAGTCCTTTTATGCCAAATTTCAAAGGCAAAAAGCGTTAAGTGAAAAAAAACAAATATCATGAGCAAATCTATAATTCGATTAGAGAATATCAAACGTAATTTTCGGGTTGGTGATGAAACTGTTCACGCCTTGCGTGGTGTTTCGTTCTCCATCAACGAAGGTGAGTTTGTGAGTATCATGGGCACCAGTGGCTCCGGCAAATCGACCATGCTAAACCTACTCGGGTGCCTGGATACACCTTCGGACGGCGAATACTATCTCGACGATGTGGCTGTTAGCAGCATGAATAAAAATGAACGCTCTACACTGCGTAACCGAAAAATTGGTTTTGTATTTCAATCGTACAACCTGTTGGCAAAAACTACAGCCTTAGAAAATGTGGAGTTACCATTGCAATACAACCCCGAATACACAGGCAAAGAACGTAGAGACAAAGCTACCAAAGCACTCGATGCTGTTGGGCTGAGCGACCGTTTGCACCATAAATCGAACCAAATGTCGGGCGGACAGATGCAACGTGTGGCCATTGCCCGGGCTTTGGTAAACGACCCGGTGCTGATACTGGCCGACGAAGCCACCGGAAATCTTGATACCCGAACAGCTTACGAAATCATGGTGTTGTTTCAGGAACTGCATCAAGAAGGACGTACCATCATTTTCGTAACTCATAACCCCGAACTAGCGGCCTTTACAAGCCGTAACATTGTGCTTAGGGATGGAAAAGTAATAAAAGACGACGAAAATAAAAACATTGAGTCGGCTAAGAAAATGTTGGATGCCTTGCCAAAACAGGAAGACTAGGATTTCTCCCAAACTCTATATAAATTTATAGAAAACGAAATGAGATCAATTCAAGTCTATATAATTTATACAGACTTGAAGCAAGGTCAATTCAACTCTATATAATTTATATAGACATAAAGCAAGGTCGAATCAAGCCTATATAATTTATACAGCCTTGAAACAGGGTAAAAACAACGCTATATAATTTATATAGACCGAAAATGAGCTGGAAACAGCTTCTATAAATTATTCTAACATTTCACAGCAATAACTTCTCCCTAAAATTGAGAATTGAAATAAAATACAATAAACCATGAATATAGGAAATCTGATAAAAATATCGCTCCGGGCACTCAGCAACAATAAGATGCGGGCATTTCTCACCATGTTGGGGATTATCATCGGAGTAGCATCGGTCATCACCATGTTGGCTATCGGACAAGGATCAAAGAAAAGCATCCAGTCGCAAATATCAGAAATGGGATCAAACATGATTATGATTCAACCCGGTGCAGGCATGAATGGCGGTGTACGAACGAGTAGCGACAATCAGCAGTCGCTTAAAATGGAAGACTATATTTCATTACGCGATAAATCAACTTACATTGCCGCATGTTCGCCATCGGTTAGCAGCGGTGGACAATTTATTTATGGAGGAAATAATTATCCGGCATCTATATCGGGTGTTACACCGGAATATCTATCCATTCGGAAGCTAAATATTGATGATGGAAATGTATTTTCCCGTCAACAAGTTGCAGCAGCAGCCAAAGTTTGCCTTGTGGGTAAAACAATTACCAAAAATTTGTTCCCAAATGGCGAAAACCCAATTGGGAAAGTAATTCGATTTAACAAAATCCCATTTACCATCATTGGAACTATAAAGGAAAAAGGATTTAACACCATGGGAATGGATCAGGACAATATCGTACTGGCTCCCTATACCACAGTTCAGAAACGCGTATTGGCCATAACCTATGTTCAGGGGCTATTTGTATCTGCACTTTCGGAAGCTGTAACGGATAAAGCAACTGATGAAATTGAGACAATATTGCGTGAGAACCACAAATTAAAAGCCAGCGACGATGACGATTTCAATGTCCGGTCTCAAAAAGAACTCAGCTCAATGCTCACTTCTACCACCGATATTCTGACGATTCTGTTGGCATGTATTGCCGGCATTTCATTACTGGTTGGAGGTATTGGAATTATGAATATCATGTATGTTTCGGTTACCGAACGAACCCGTGAAATTGGTCTGCGTATGGCCATTGGCGCAAAAGGAAGAGACATATTGGCACAGTTCATGATTGAGGCTATTATTATCAGTTTTACCGGTGGCATTATTGGCGTACTATTTGGCATGGGCGCATCCTTTCTGGTCAAACTGGCTATCTCCTGGCCCATTTCCATACAACCTTACTCAGTAATTTTATCGTTTGCTGTGTGTACCGTGATTGGTGTGTTTTTTGGTTGGTATCCGGCTAAAAAAGCATCGCAAATGGATCCGATTGAGGCTTTGAGATATGAATAAAATTCGAAAGAATAAAATTGGAACTCATAACTAATTTTCTATCTTTGTAAAACACAAGATCAATATGACACAAACGCGTTATAAAAACTTATTTCAATTCCTCATACATTTTATTGTATGGGGTTTTGTTTTCTGTTTGCCATTTATGATTTTTTGGAAAGATTCCGATTATAACATCTGGGACAAAATGCTACCTCACGTGCTGGTAATTTCATCTATGATGCTTATTTTTTATCTCAACTATTTCCTACTAATCGAGAAAAAACTATTCCAACGAAAGACCGGACAATTTCTATTTTACAATCTTCTTTTAGTTGTAATTACCGGTGCGTCGCTACATTACCTGCAAACTATCATCGCACCTCCAATGCCTAACATGAAAGATGTGCAAGATAAGCCGAATCTGGATACGTTTTTTCTTATTCGGGATATCATTACACTGGTTGTAGTTGCTGTGTTGAGTGTAGCTATTAGAATGACGGGGAAATGGTATATCACCGAAGCAGAACGACAAGAAGAAGAAAAAGAACGTACGGAAGCAGAACTAAAGAACCTGAGACAACAACTCAATCCGCATTTTTTGTTCAACACGCTCAACAATATCTATGCGCTGATAGCCATTAGTCCGGAGAAAGCCCAGGAATCGATGCTTGAACTCAGCAAACTACTGCGTTATGTGCTGTATGAAAACAACGGAAACTTTGTGCAGGTGGAACGCGAGCTGAATTTCATTCACAACTATGTTGAGTTAATGCGCATCCGCCTTAACCCCGACGTAGATGTAAAAATAGATATAAACGTTGCTGAGACAAGTAAAACCGTTGCGCCACTTCTGTTTATTACGCTTATAGAAAATGCATTTAAACACGGCATTAGCCCATCACAGACATCGTTTATTTACATCAACATATATCAGGAGAGTAACAAACAGCTGAACTGCATCATCAAAAACAGCTATTTTCCAAAAGATGATTCCGACCAAAGTGGATCGGGCATCGGACTCGAAAATCTGAAACGTCGTCTGGAAATTCTTTATCCGCACAAACATATATTGCGTACCGAAAAAGAAGGCGCAACTTTTATTGCCGAACTGATTCTTCCACTTCATCAAATAAACGAACTATGATACTCAGTTGCTTCATTATCGACGACGAACCACTTGCACTTGGACTGCTTGAAAGTTATGTAGCTAAAACGCCTTTTCTTGAACTGACAGGCAAATTCTCGTCGGCTGTGGCAGCTGTAGAATCGGTTCGCGAAGCAACACCGGATGTTATTTTTTTGGACATACAAATGGGGGATCTTAATGGAATGGAGTTTGCGCGATTGGTACCCGAAAAGTCAAGAATCATCTTCACTACTGCTTTCGAACAATATGCGTTGGAGAGCTACAAAGTAAATGCGTTAGAATACCTGCTAAAACCGTTCAGCTACTCCGACTTTTTGCTGGCAGCAAACAAAGCGCTGCAATGGCAGCAGTTAAACGAAAAAGTAATAGCCGAGAAAAGTAAAAATTCACCCGACTGTATTTACGTTAAGTCGGAGTACCGATTATTGCAAATTGCGCTTAGCAAAATTCTATACATCGAAGGGCTCAAAGACTATCTGAAAATTTATCTGGAAGGTGAAACCGAACCGGTTGTTTCGCACATTACCATGAAAGCGATGGAGGAGATGCTTCCGTCAAGTGACTTTATGCGGGTTCACAGATCTTTTATCGTACAAAAGAATAAAATAAAAGTAGTGGAACACAACCGAATTGTTTTTGGCAAAACCTATATTCCGGTATCTGATTCATACAAAGAATCGTTTCTGAATTTTCTGGATAAACGAACGCTGGTGTAAGTCTTTACCAAAGAAATTAATGCGCCGAAAGAGGTTTATCTTTTTCGCCCATGAAAAAAGCAATCAATACCACATCTTCATTTCCATTGTTTACACCATTATGAAGCGTGTTGATGACTTCCGAAAATGAAGAATTTACTGGGAATTGCAAGGTCTTCTTATTCTCTACTTCCACCGTCAATGTTCCTTTCAGCACATAGGCAAAAACAGGAAAGAAATGTTTGTGCCAACCTGTTGCCTTACCCGGTGGCAAAGTTACTTTTACAATCGACACTTCGTCATTCGATTCGCAAAAGTGGGGTAAACTATTTTTTGTCCAATAGAGGTGGTATCGGTCTTCAAAACAGTTTCCAGAACAACGCCTTTATTATATTGCGATTGGGCTGTCAGACAAATGCAAGTAAGGATAATTATCAAATAAATTCGTTTCATACGCAGTATTTTTATTCCAAATCAATATGTTCCGCTACAATCTTCTTATTTAGAAAAACGGAGGCTGAGGACGAGAATTTTTCGATCGACTCGGTGGTCAGATAGCGAATAGAAGCATTTTTAGTACACTTTACAGCCATTTCGGGGTGGCGTTGAAGATAATCCACCAAACTACTTGCCACAATATCACCCTGAGACACCACCGCTACACCTTCAGGCAACAATGATTTTATCTTAGCCTCTAACAAAGGATAATGGGTACATCCAAGCATCACCGTATCAATTTGCGGATCGGCAGCAAACAAATGCTCTACATTTTTGCGTACGAAATAATCGGCACCTACGGAATTATGCTCATTATTTTCGATAAGCGGCACCCACATGGGGCAAGCCTCAGAAGTTACTACAATATCATCGTGCAATTTTGCTATTTCAAGCGGATAAGAATTAGACTGAACTGTTCCCGAAGTGGCTAGCAAGCCAATATGTTTGGTTTTGGTCATTGTTCCCACTGCTTCCACCGTTGGACGAATAACGCCTAGTACGCGACGGTTGGGATCCAATAATTGCAAATCACGCTGTTGAATGCTGCGCAACGCTTTGGCCGAAGCCGTATTGCAGGCCAACACCACCAACTGACAACCCATTTCAAATAACTTCGTCACACATTCCAGCGTGTATTTATACACCACATCAAACGAACGGGTTCCATAAGGTGTTCGGGCATTATCGCCCAAATAGATATAATCGTATTCCGGCAATTCTGTGCGAATTTTATCCAGAATAGTCAAGCCTCCATAACCCGAATCAAAGATACCGATTGGTCCAGGAGCTATACTTAATCCTTCAGTTGACAGAGGATTTAAGTCACTTTCAACTTTTATATTTTGTTTCTTATCCATTACAATTTCAAAGGCGGTTATGGTTTTTAGTCAAACATTTGACCAGAGTTGTTGCTCATTTGAACCATACGGTCGTAATCAGCAGGTGACAAATCGAGGAAGTAATAATTCTGAGGATTCATTATTTCTCCTTTAAAATGTACTTCATAATGCAAGTGAGGACCGGTCGATTTTCCTGTACTTCCCACTAATCCAATCACATCGCCACGTTTTACTTTTTGTCCGGCTCGTATCTTAAATGCACTCATGTGTCCGTACAAAGTTACATAACCATACCCATGATTTATCTGAACGCAATTACCATAACCTTGTTGCCATCCGGCACTTATCACCTGCCCGTTTCCAGTAGCATAAATATTGGCACCTACAGGCGCAGCAAAATCCATCCCCGCATGAAATCTACGTGTGTGATAAACCGGGTCGATACGCCATCCGTAACCCGAAGCCATTTGTTTTAAATTCTTGTTCAATACCGGTTGAATGGCAGGTAAGTTTTGTAACATATTCTCCTTGTTCTTTGCCAACAACACCAATTCATCGTACGATTTTGACTGAATATAAAGCTCTTTTTTTAGCTCGTTCAATTTTTTTGTGGTCGAAACCACCACTTCGGAATTGGTCATATCCAACAATTGCTCGTAGTAATCGTTATTGGTAGCCGCAGCTCTACGGACTGAAAATGGAATCGGATCAGCCTGAAAAACAACCCGGTAAAGATTATCATCTCTTTCCTGAAGATCACTCACCACTTCTTGCATCTCACTAAACTGCCGTTGTAATACTTTGTATTGAGCTTGCATGTGGCTTTTTTCTTGTCCCAGTTGTTTCTCCTCGGGCGAATCAACAAATGTAACGAAGATAAAAAAGAAAACGGCACCCAATGACATTCCCGAAAGTGCATGGATCAGAAATTGCTTTAGCCAATGAGTGATGGTATGTTCAATCTGCTCGTAACTTAATGTCTCGGAATTGAAATGAAATTTTTTCTTAGCCATAAAAAAAATACAGTTTATTACTTACGAAAAGGTATCATAAGTCTAAAATTTTAATGAAAATATAAGTCAATCAACCTCTTCTGATAAAAAATCAACGCGTCATCACATTTTTTATATCCACAATTGCTGCAAAAATAATAAATTTGAGCTACTTTTGCAGTCTTTATTGGGTATTATTAACCCTCTAGGGGATATTTGCCTTCGGCGATATAACATTCTGTGATATTATTTCATGATATTAACTTGCAAAATGTTTTTAGAATTGTCACGATGACGATTAAAGGGAGTAATATCAACGCAGTTTAATATCTACTAATATCGCGACCATAGGGAGCAAATATCTATTAATAACGCGCAGCTAATAACATTTCAAAAAATGACTTCACAAGAAATTCGTCAATCTTTCCTCGATTTTTTTGAGGGTAAACAACACAAAATTGTTCCTTCAGCACCCATGGTTATCAAAGATGATCCGACTTTGATGTTTACTAATGCCGGAATGAACCAGTTCAAAAACATCATTCTTGGTAATGACCCCATCAAATATTCGCGTGTGGCCGATTCGCAAAAATGTTTGCGCGTAAGCGGTAAACACAACGATTTGGAAGAAGTTGGACACGATACCTACCACCACACCATGTTCGAAATGCTTGGCAACTGGTCGTTTGGCGATTATTTCAAAAAAGAAGCTATCGAATGGGCATGGGAATATCTGGTGGATGTATTGAAACTGGATACCGACCGCCTTTACGTAACCGTTTTCGAAGGGTATGCACCCGAAGGTCTGGAACGCGACGACGAAGCAGCTGCTATCTGGGAACAATTCCTACCCAAAAGCAGAATCATCAACGGAAATAAAAAAGATAATTTCTGGGAAATGGGCGATACAGGTCCCTGTGGCCCTTGTTCGGAAATCCATATTGATATTCGCGACAATGAAGAGCGAGCAAAAATTGACGGACTTACATTGGTAAACGGCAGTCACCCACAAGTGATTGAAATCTGGAACAATGTATTTATGCAATACAACCGCAAAGCCGACGGTTCGCTCGAAGGACTACCCGCTAAGGTTATTGACACAGGAATGGGCTTCGAACGTTTATGTATGGCTCTGCAAGGAGTGCAGTCGAATTACGACACCGATGTATTTACTCCTATCATTGCCGAAATAGGTAAAGTGTGTGGAGCTGAATACGGTAAAGACGAAAAAACCGATATCGCCATGCGCGTTATTGCCGATCATATCCGTACCATCGCATTTTCTATCACAGACGGACAATTACCATCCAACGCAAAAGCGGGTTATGTGATTCGTCGTATTTTACGCCGTGCAGTGCGTTACGGTTATACATTCCTTGGCCAACGTTCGGCTTTCATGTACAAACTGATCGATGTATTGGGCGAAAACATGGGCAAAGCTTACCCTGAATTGATTTCTCAGAAATCGTTGATTGGAAAAGTCATCAAAGAAGAAGAAGAATCGTTCTTGCGCACCTTGGAAACAGGTATCAAACTGCTTGACAAAGTGATGGACGAAACTAAAAAAGACGGAAAAACAGAAGTGACCGGAAAAGTAGCTTTTACACTTTACGACACTTTTGGCTTCCCATTGGATTTGACTGAATTGATTTTGCGTGAAAATAATTTCACTGTAAACATCGATGAGTTCAATGCAGAAATGTTGAAACAAAAAGAGCGTGCACGTAATGCAGCAGCCACCGAAACCGGCGACTGGGTAACCGTTCGCGAAGGTGACAGCACGTTTGTGGGTTACGACTTTACTTCGTTCGACACAGAAATTCTGCGCTACCGCAAGGTAAAACAAAAAAATCAGGAATACTATCAACTCGTGCTATCCAACACGCCTTTCTATGCCGAAATGGGTGGACAAGTGGGCGATAGTGGCGTGCTCGTATCGGAAGACGAAACACTGGAAATTCTTGATACAAAAAAAGAAAACAACTTAGCCGTTCATATTGCCAAACAACTTCCAAATGATGTTACCGCAACATTTACAGCTAATATAAATATTGAAAATCGTCAGGCTATCTCGTCCAACCACTCGGCTACTCACTTGCTTCACGAAGCATTGCGCGAAGTGCTGGGTACACATGTGGAACAAAAAGGCTCGTATGTTAGTCCGGACAGTTTGCGTTTCGACTTTTCGCACTATCAAAAGCTGACCAAAGAAGAGATTCGTGCAGTAGAAACAATTGCCAACGCAAAAATTCGTGCCAATGCACCGTTAAACGAAATGCGCGACACACCTATTGCACAAGCACAAGCCCTTGGAGCTATGGCTTTGTTTGGCGAGAAATATGGTGAGTCGGTTCGTGTGATTCAATTTGGCACGTCTACCGAACTTTGTGGTGGAACACACGTGCAAGCTACCGGCGAAATAGGAATGGTACGCATCATTACCGAAACTTCTATCGCTGCTGGTATTCGTCGTATCGAAGCTATTTCGGCCAAAGGCGTTGAGAAACTGATCAACGAACAACAGGACAGCTTGACGGAAGCAAAAGAGCTACTGAACAACACACCCGATGTATTGACCGCTATCCGTCGGTTAAGCGACGAAAGTGCAGAGTTGAAAAAACAGGTGGAAGCTTTTGTACACGAAAAAATAATGAGTCTGCGCGACCAATTGTTAGCCGGTGCAAAAACACAAAACGGGGTGACTGTTATCAGTTATCAGGGAACGTTGAATGCCGATCAGGTAAAAACACTGGCCTTCCAAATCCGTAACGTGCAAACTGAGAAATTATTCTTCGTAGCCGGATGTGTTGCTGATGGTAAACCGTCGTTGACCGTTCTGCTTAGCGACGATTTAGTGGCCGGAGGATTAAACGCCGTAAATATTGCCCGCGATGCAGCCAAAGAAATTCAAGGCGGTGGTGGTGGACAACCATTCTTTGCTTCGGCAGGTGGTAAAAACGCTGCTGGTATTGAAAAAGCAATAGCTAAAGCACTGGAAGCAATCTAATTATTACGTTCAATAAATCATTCTGACGGAGTAGCTTTTGAGCTATTTCGTCATTTTTTTATCCAAATGGATTAACTGAACAAAAGAAAATAAATTGAAAGAATACAAATAAAACCTGAATTATCTTTGATATTCCAAACAGTATCAATACCTTGCACTCTGTATACATCAGTTAGCACTTATTTTTCTTGCATCAATCACACCTATCACTATTTCAATGCCATGCAAAAACGTCATATTTTCATACTTTGTATTATCATTCTCTCGCCATTTTCTGCTTTTGCAAAAAAGCATCACAAGACCTCGCACAACAGACATAAGGTAACCCGTAAAGTTCACCACATACAACAACCAACAATAACACTTAATGACGTAAAAGCCATGGAAAATGTCTGGGGCATTGACCTTTCGCATTACCAGAGCGATATTAACTGGGAGAAATTGGGGGAACAAAAACCCAACTTCATGTTTATAAAAGCTTCGGAAGGCATTGATTTAAAAGATACTAGATATTTGGAGAACTATTCAGAAGCCCGTAAACGAAAAATTCTGGTAGGTTCATATCATTTCTTTTCTTACAAAAGTTGTGGAAAAGATCAGGCAAACAACTTTTTGTCAGTAGCACAACACAAAGACAGCGATCTGCTACCGGTGTTGGATGCTGAATTTACAAAACAAATGCCTGCAAAAAACGAGGTAACGAATGAGCTGACAGATTTCATCAACACCATTTACGAAAAACTGGGACATTATCCTATAGTTTATTGCAATCACAGATTCTTTAAACTCTATTTGGAAGAACGCATAAATGCAAAATGCAAACTCTGGATTGTAAACTATCAATCAAAGCCAACTTGTGACTGGGCATTCTGGCAAACCACCGATCGATTCAAACTCGATGGCATCCGTGGTTTTGTAGATCTCAACATGTTTAATGGCCCTATAGCTGGGCTAAATAGTATGCTATATCATAAAACGACTATTGATTAACGACTAAAATAAAACAATAATTCTAAAGAAGCGACAGAAACAGTCGCTTTCTTTGTGAGTAATTCAGAACCTTTCGCAGAATATTTATTTAGATTTTAAAGTACGATTTAGGGGAACAAAATATTTACATACCACTAAAAAAACTTATCTTTGCAGACTATTTGTTAGCATTGTACACTCGTGCTTAAAGCCTGAACAGGTGAATATTTTCGCCATGCTTCCATAAAAAATTTTCCGATAAAGCGTCACAAACTTCTTCACCGGAGTAAGTTGCGCTGTCGCGCATAAGCTATTTATGAATTATCCAATTGAGATCATGCATTTTAAACGCTGTATAGTATTCTTTTTACTAACATCCTTTTTTCTATCGTGTAAAGTTCAGAAAACCACACACAACGACCCCAATAATACTGAGTCCGAGAACAGTAAAGTGTGGGGGATTGATATTTCGCATTATCAAGAGGTCTTTGACTGGGAAAGACTAAAAGAACACGAGCCGGGATTTATTTTTGTGAAAGCCTCCGAAGGAAGTACTATTCAGGATCCTAAGTACACAGAGTATTATAAAACAATCCGAAAACTGGATATTCCGGTAGGGTCATACCACTTTTTCACGTACAAAACATCGGGAAAAGATCAGGCAAAAAACTTTTTATCCATTGCCAAACTACAACGTGGCGACTTACCCTTAGTACTCGATGCTGAATTTGCGAAAACAATGCCCGACAAAAAAACGATAAACAAAGAATTACTGGATTTCGTTTCGGTAGTTTACGCCAAAACGAAACATTACCCAATCATTTATTGCGCGTACAAATACTACTTGCTCTATCTGAAGGATTTTCTGCCCCAGAAATGCAAGCTGTGGATAGTGGATTATAGAGGCAAGCCAGACTGTGACTGGACTTTTTGGCAGATAGCTGAGAAATATAAGGTGGCCGGAATTAAGGGTTATGTAGACTATAATCTATTTTGCGGATCTAAAAAAGACCTGGAAAACATGCGACTTTAAAAACGATATATCTAAAAGAGGAATTTCCATAACGGAAATTCCTCTTTTATGTTTAACAATAACCCATTCAGCTAGAAACGATACCTTATCCCCACACAAGGCGCATTCCACGAAAAGCGAATGGTGTTACCGGCTCCGGGGAGGTAATAGAGTCCCGGGCGATAATCCAGAGAGAGTTGAATTGGAGATCGGGAAACGTATTCTATTCCAATTTGCCCAAGCACACCTGTTCCAAAAAGTCCTCCATGACTCAACACTGCTGCACCAAGTCCGCAATACCAGTTGAGCCCATCAGCAATCGATGGCAAATTACCACCCCATTGATAAACTCCGTTAAGTCCGGCACCCCGACAAAAATGCCCGGCCTGATTCCGACCAAAGGTATTTACACCCAAAGTCAGTTCCAATCTATTGCCAGTAGCCAGCGAATGCTGAAAAGAAACTTCCTGCGCATCGTATCCTAACCGAAGACCGAGCGTTTTTTGAACAATTTCCTGAGCATTCAACCCAACAACTACACTTGCAAATACAAATACCCAAATTATCTTTTTCATAAAAGTCCATTTAGTAGTTTTATTTACAGCAATATCTGATTTCAATTGTACTGATAAAACAATTATGACTTTACCAAAGTTCAGGTGGAGCAGTTACAAAACAAGAGTCAATGGAGACTAACAAAAAGAGGAACTTCCAAATGAAAATTCCTCTTTTTGTAAATTGAAAATGTTTTTTAGAACCTATATCTTGCAGAAAGACAAATGCCATCATAAGAACTATTCAAGCCACTTGCGAAGTAAATACCCGGACGATAATCAACAGATATTGTTAATGGAATTTCAAACTGATATTCCAACCCTATCTGTCCTAAAATACCCAGAGTTGTAACATTCGCTTTATTCTTATCCGTCAGATAATCAAAATTATAAGAACCAATACCTCCACCAACACCGGCATACCAGTTAAAACCATCTGCCAATTCGGAGAAATCCCAAACCCATTGATAAATGCCGTTTAAACCAAAACCGGAGCGATTAAGACCAAGGTCTACTTCTAATCTGTTAGCGGTACCAAGTGGTTGTTGATAGGACACTTCAGCACCATAGCCAAATCCGCCACCCATTCTGAGACCAATTGTTTTACTGTCAACCTGTGCACTCAAAGCACCTAACGAGCTCACCACTAAAGTGAGCACAAAAAACATTTTTTTCATACCTAAAAACAATTAAGTGTTTATATATAGTTACTATTCTATTTATTAATTTTCAAATATAAGAAAAAAGAGAAATTTCAGAAACAGAAATTTCTCTTTTTTTAATACAAAAATCCTACTATAAACGGTAACGAAGACCTAAGCAAATGCCATCACCAACGAAAGCATTCTGTCCCGCATAAACACCGGTAAGTTGAAATGCAGGTCTGTAATCCAACGACAAAGTCAACGGAATTTTAAAGTTGTACTCAATACCTACCTGACCCAACAGAGCTAGTGGAAAATAAGATTTGTTGTTGGCAGAATAAACGCCTAACTGACCACCAATACCGGCATACCAGTTAAAACCATCAGCTAATGAAGACAAGTCCCAAACCCATTGATGTACACCGGATAAAGAAAAACTTGTACCATAACTGTAATCACGAACTCCCAAACCTAATTCCAAACGGGTAGCTTTGCTTAGTCCTGTTTGGAACGACAACTCTGTTGGGTAACCCAATCTAAGTCCTAGCGTTTTACCATCTACTTGTGCATTCGCAACACCAAAAGAACTCACTACTAAAGCGAGTGCAAAAAACATTTTTTTCATACTTGATTTTTTTTGTAAATTAATTCTTATCTAAAAATATGTCTTCAAAGCATAACATTATTCGTGCCAATCTCCATTTATTTTGATAAGATCAATCAATTTTTCTACAGCTTCATCCTCGGGAATGTTACGCTCGAGGCATTCTTTCTTTTTATACAGGCTTACTTTTCCACGTCCTGCACCCACATAACCATAATCTGCATCGGCCATTTCGCCTGGTCCGTTTACTATGCAACCCATAATGCCTATTTTTAGGCCTTTCAAGTGTGATGTACGTGCTTTTACACGTGCAATGACCGTTTGTAGTTTAAACATGGTTCGTCCGCAACCAGGGCAAGAGATAAACTCTGTTTTGGTTACGCGTACACGCGAAGCCTGAAGAATACCAAAGGCTACTGAATTGATGGCTTCTACCGAAATACTTCCTTCGTTTTCAAGGAAAATACCATCGCCAAAACCATCGATAAATAACACACCCAAATCGGCTGCCGCTTTTATTTGCAATTGTTGAAGTTCATCTTCCTCGTACGCTCTATGCAATATCACAGGCACTGTACAACCGGCATTCAACAAAGTGTGGAAAAAAGCACGCTGCTCTCCTACTCCATTTTGATGATCAGTTTGCAAAATTACAACCACATCTTTACTTTCATTTATAAACTGAAACAAGTCCGGCGTTAAGTTAGAATAACTCAATTTCAAAAATTTTATTGCCGAGTCATCTTCTTTTAACGTCTCAATTTTACTTTCAGCAGTATACACCGGATACATTTCTCCATCCGCAGCAAAAACATTATCAACACATAAAATATAATCAGGCACAACCGCATGGTCGCCATCCGATGAGGCTACTACAACAGGTACATTTTCACCACCAATATTACCAACCTTATGGGTTACGCGTCTGCTATATTCGAAGCGGGAACGCTCAGTATTTTCTAGCGCAACGATAGGTGCATGATTGGCACGCGATGAAATATACGAAACCAACAATCGTCCGACAGGTATTTCGGCTTCGGGCTCTTCACTCAACGAAACACGAATGGTATTGCCAATGCCATCGGCCAGCAAACCACCAATACCTACAGCCGATTTAATACGACCATCTTCCCCATCACCGGCCTCGGTTACACCCAGATGCAAAGGAAAATGTAAATCAGCTTGCTCCATTTCTTCCACCAACAAGCGCACGGTTTGCACCATCATTACCGTATTCGATGTTTTCATTGAAATCACCACACGATCGAAATTCTGCTCCTTGCAAATTAGCAAAAACTCCATGCAAGACTCCACCATGCCGCGCGAGGTGTCGCCGAAACGGTTCATCATACGTTCACTAAGCGAACCATGATTAACACCAATACGAATGGTGGTATTATTTTTTTTACAAATATCCAGAAAAGGAATGAAACGAGCCCGGATCTTTTGGTATTCGAGTTCAAATTCCTCATCGGTATAATCCGACAAATCGCCAATTTTTACCGTACCTACATAGTTGCCCGGATTGATTCGCACTTTTTCAACATGCTGAGCCGCTACATCAGCTGCATTAGCATTAAAATGAATATCGGCTACCAAAGGCACATTGCAACCTTGTTCGCGCAATGCAGCATGAATCTTCCCAATGCTCTCGGCTTCACGAATACCCTGAGTAGTAAATCGCACCAATTCACCACCAGCCTCAACAATGCGTAAACATTGCGCCACAGAATTCTCAATATCATTGGTATCTGTATTGGCCATCGACTGTACGCGAACCGGCTCATCACCACCCAACAAAAGATCGCCTATCTGAATTTTGTCAGATAAGCGACGACTATAATTAAATTGATTTAGTTTCCACATATTTTAGTTACAAGAAAAACAGTTACTGGTTTTATTAAATAATATCATAATTTTTTGAAGTGCAAAAGTACATTTTTTTGAATATCTAACGTATGAGCGCAGAAAAAGTTATTCAAAAAACTAAAGAAATTACTTCATTTCTGCAAATCAAGCGTTAAGATGCATTATTTTGATTGATTTAAAATTCAGAAAACAGGGTATAAATAAAAAAAAATGGCAGTTGTATAAAGCCATATATCTGTAAATTAAAACTTAATACCCATAAAACAGCGTTTTTATGAACAATAATTCTTATTTTTTTGTAATTTCGCAGTTCAAGAAAGAATATTTTGAATGATAGAGTTGATTAATTCGAGTTGGATAATAGCATTATTGGCAATGGTAGCAATTTATTTTGCACCTGCGAAGATGAAAGCTCACACAGCCGCATTGGCTGTTGTTGCCAATGCGATAGTTACAGGTTGGTTGGCCATTTCGGCACTGACCGGACATGTTGTAAATTTTGTGTTTTACGGAGGAAACCTCTTTGGAGACGTATTGGTGCGGGTGGATGAGCTATCTGCATGGTTTCTTCTTATCATTAATTTCACTTGCCTTACCGGAGTTCTTTTTGGATCGGGCTATTTAAAAACATCCGGCAGTTCACCGAAGAAGCTCAACCTTCACTGGATGCTGTTCGTTTTATTCCAATTATCCATGTTGTGGGTATGTATGATACAACATGGTTTAGTATTTCTGATTATTTGGGAAGTTATGTCATTATCATCGGTACTATTGGTAATGTTCGATAACAACAACCCTAAAATTATAAAAGCCGGTATCAGTTATCTGGTACAAATGCACATTAGCATCGTGTTTTTGACCATTGGCATTATCTGGCTTTATTTTCAAACAGGCTCTTTTAGCTTCGATGCATTTACCGTCTATTTTGGGTCAAACAGCAATGTGGGACTATTTCTGGTTCTCTTTATCGGATTTGGACTAAAAGCCGGATTTATACCTTTGCACAGCGGATTACTTCAAGGAGATCCCGCGGCACCGTCGCACATTGCCGGTATCATGTCTGGGGTACTTGTAAAGCTGGGTATTTATGGTATTTTCAGAGTAGCATCATATCTCAGAAGCGATTATTTATTGTTGGGCGAAATCATCCTCACCGTATCGGTGGCAACCGGTCTGTTTGGGATTTTAAATGCAGCAGTACACCGCAATCTGAAGAAAATGCTGGCCTACTGTACCATCGAAAACATTGGAACGATTGGTATTGGCATCGGTATAGGACTTATCGGACTGGGAAATAACACTCCCGTTTTATATTATCTTGGATTTGGTGGAGCGCTAATGCACGTGTTAAACCATTCTTTATTTAAATCGCTTTTGTTTTTCTCATCCGGCTCTGTTGCACTGCAAACGCAGACTTCCGATATGGAAAAATTGGGTGGATTGATAAAAAAAATGCCACGTACAGGATTGGTCTTTCTAATTGCAGCCATTGGCATCTGCGGATTACCACCGTTCAACGGATTTATTTCAGAATTTCTTATTTATTCGGGATTGATCGAAGGCGTAAAAATTCAGGACACCAATGAAATGATATTATTTTCGGTTAGTTTAGCCGGTTTGAGCGTTATTGGCGGACTTTCGATACTTACTTTTACCAAGTCGTTTGGAACCGTATTTTTAGGGAATGCACGAAAACAATTGCCAGTGGAGCCACACGAGGTTTCATTGCAAATGCTTGTTCCTCAATATGCAATTATCGCCTTAATGATAAGCGTGGCTATTTTCCCGGGTTTCTATTTGCAAGTGATTGGAAATGTGATTATGAGTCTGGCTAAAGGAGTTATCATTCCTCAACCGGCAGGATTCACAAACTACCTGTCTATCATGCAAAATATTAGTAATTTCTCTATACTTTTTATTTGTATTGTGGGTGTTTTCTGGGGAATACGCTACAAACTTTTAAGCACTCGGTCGAAAGTGATACAGCCAACATGGGGCTGTGCATACGCTGCACCAACAAGCAAAATTCAATATACCGGAAAATCATTCTCGAAAACATTGAGTAAAATGTTCAATTTTATTGTCATTGAACGAAAACAATACACTGAACTTAAAGCTGGCGAGATATTCCCTGAAAAAAGAAAACATGCATCACATTATCACGACTTTTTTGAGTTCCGATTTATCCATGTAATTACGAATCAGCTCGTTTACGCTGCCAACTATTTTAAATTCATTCAAAACGGACGTATACAATCCTATGTTTTATATGGCATTGTATTTATCCTTACCATATTCATTCTGACAGCCTTCAACATAATAATATGAATTTAGTCTGGGGTTTCATACTTATTCCCGTCATAGCAATATGCCTTATTCCATTCCTGAAAATGGGTGGAAAAGCCATTGCTGTTTATGCGGCTGTAAGTTTGATTGCTATCCTGACGAGTTTCGTAGCTATTGAGGCATTATTGGGCAAAACGTTTGATTCTACTCTACCCGGAAGTTTTATCAGCGGTCCTATTCGATTACAGGTAGATGCGCTCTCGGCCTGGTTTATGCTTATTATCAATTTTAGTTTTCTGACTGGTGGTTTTTATGGTTTATTCTACATGAGCGCCTATAAAAATCAGCCAAAGAATCTTACATTAGCAGCTATACTTTTTGTGCTTCTCTATACCGCTCTGGTTAGTCTTTGCACCATTCAAAATGGCTTTGTGTTTATTGTTGTATGGGAAATAATGGCGCTTTCGGCATTCCTGAGCATACTTTTCGAGCACGAAAAAGTAGCCACTATAAAAGCGGGAATCAACTTTCTGATTCAATCGCATGTTTCTATTATCTTCCTCATCATTGGGTTTATTTGGGTAGCAGGCCAAACGGGTAGCTACGATTTCGGCGCTATTCAGGCTTATTCTTTATCGCATCCAGGTATGCTTTCCATGCAATTGTACCTGATATTCTTTATTGGATTTGCTATCAAAGCGGGTTTTGTTCCCTTTCACACCTGGTTACCTTACGCTCATCCGGCTGCCCCGTCGCACATATCCGGCATTATGTCGGGGGTATTGATAAAAATTGGCATATTTGGTATTCTTCGCATGCTTTTGCTCATCAATGTCGATTATACTTCAATTGGCATATTCATCCTCGTTATTTCGTTAATATCAGGCATCTACGGCGTTATGCTGGCTATTTTACAACACAATCTAAAAAAAATACTAGCTTACAGCAGTGTCGAAAATATCGGCATTATTGGCATTGGCATTGGATTGGGCTGCATCGGCTTAGGAACGAACAATGTGGTACTCTGCTCATTGGGATTTGCGGGAGCATTGTTGCATGCATTGAATCACTCGCTGTTCAAATCACTGTTATTTTTCACGGCAGGAAATGTGTATCAGGCCACACACAGTCTGGACATTGAAAAAATGGGTGGATTGATAAAAAAAATGCCACACACTGCTTTCTTATTTTTAATTGCGGCATTAGCCATTTCGGGGTTACCACCGTTCAATGGATTTATTTCAGAATTTATACTCTACTCGGGATTGTTTAGTTTGCTTCACAATGCTTCGACAATTTCGTTATTGGGAATTGTGTTTACTATAACAGGATTGGTAGTCATTGGTGGACTGGCAATCATTTGCTTTACGAAAGCTTTTAGCGTAGTTTTTTTAGGAAATCCCAGACAGGAGTTTCATCATGAAGTAAAAGAAGTTTCGCGATTTCAACTATTACCTCTTTATTTTATTGTCGCGTTTATCGTCACTATAGGACTATTTCCCAACATATTTTTAGATTTTCTGATAAAACCCGTTCAGCTATTTACCGGATTACACCAACTTCCATTCAATTCATTTCAGGGGAATGGCATTGATATATTTTCATCGGTAAGTATGGGTAGCCTTTATTTTATGTTGACGGTACTGATTTTATTGGGAATCAGAAAACTAATTCTTCGAAAAAGAACGATCGTAGTTTCATCGACCTGGGGATGTGGATATACCGCTCCAACAGCAAAAATTCAATACACCGGAAGCTCTTATTCAAGAACTTACAGCAAATTATTTGCGATGATTTTTCTGATAAACAAAAAAGAAAAAGATGTACAAGGCGTTTTTCCCATAGATGCTCACTTGGAAACACATATTTACGATAAAACTGAAAAGTGGTTGATTGATTATCCAATCAGCAGTTTGAAGTTTTTCCTGGGTCGTTTTCTTTTTATTCAAAATGGACGGGTGCAATCTTACGTGGCTTATGGCATCGTGTTCATTATCTTTATTCTAACTCTTACATTTTGTAATTTCGTATCATGAACTTAGTTTGGGGTTTCATACTTGTTCCGCTCATAGCAATATGTCTTATTCCTTTTCTTCAATTGAAGGGGAAATCCATTGTTGTGTACGCTACTGTATGTTTCATAGCCGCCCTCACAAGTTATGTGGCTTTCGGAGCGTTGGCCGGGCAAAATTTTGAATTAATATTGGCCGGCAGTTACATAACTGGCCCCATCCAACTACAGGTAGATGCGCTATCAGCTTGGTTTCTGCTGATTATAAACTTTGCTTTCGTCACAGGTGGTTTTTACGGGTTGTTTTATATGAATGCCTATGCTAACCAGCCGAAGAACTTATCATTACACGGAATACTTTTCTTGCTACTTTACACCGCTTTGGCGAGTCTTTGTGTCATTCAAAACAGCATAGTATTTTTAGTGGCATGGGAAATAATGGCCCTTTCTGCCTTCTTAAGCATCCTTTTCGAGCACGAAAAAATAGCCACTATCAAAGCAAGCATCAATTACTTAATACAATCTCATGTTTCCATCATTTTTTTAACGATAGGATTTATTTGGGTAGCAAGCAAAACGGGCAGTTACGATTTTAACACCATTAGAACATACTCTTTTGCACACTCCAACGCAGCATCATTGATGCTTTATTTGTTCTTCTTTATCGGATTTGCAATTAAAGCGGGATTCGTACCGTTTCACACTTGGTTACCTTACGCACATCCGGCAGCTCCTGCACATATTTCGGGCATCATGTCGGGTGTATTAATAAAAATCGGCATTTTTGGTATTCTTCGAATGCTTTTACTTATTAACCTCGATTATACCACCATTGGCAGCATTATTCTGATTATTTCGTTAATTTCAGGACTGTATGGTGTAATGCTGGCCATCCTTCAGCACAATCTGAAAAAGTTACTGGCCTACCACAGCATCGAGAATATCGGAATTATCGGCATTGGTATAGGGCTAGGCTGCATTGGCTTGGGGGTGAATAATCCTATACTTAGTTCATTAGGTTTTGCGGGAGCTTTGCTCCACACCTTGAATCATTCGCTTTTCAAGTCTCTATTGTTTTTCACGGCTGGTAACATTTATCAAGCAACACATACGCTGGACATCGAAAAACTGGGCGGACTGGTAAAAAAAATGCCACAAACAACCGTTTTATTTTTGGTTGCTGCATTGGCCATTTGTGGATTACCACCGTTTAATGGTTTTATCTCGGAGTTTATACTTTACACAGGTTTATTCAGTTCCATTCATAATGCGCACATCACTTCTTTAATCGGCATAGTACTCACCATCATGAGCTTGACATTAATAGGTGGACTGGCAATAATGTGTTTTACGAAAGCTTTTGGAGTGGTTTTTCTTGGAAATCCGAGACATGACTTTCATTCTGAAGTAAAAGAAGTGTCGTTTTATCAGTTATTACCATTGTATTTTATTGCAGCATTTATAATTATCATTGGTCTTTTTCCAACCTTCTTTTTGGATGTACTCGTAAAACCGATTCAACTATTTACCAACTTACATCAACTGCCTTTCGTTTCTTTTCATGGAAATGGCAGCGAGACATTAGTTTCGGTTAGTAAAGCTAATTGGATCTTAATTCTATCAGTTCTGGTAGTATTTGTAATAAGAAAACTGATGTTACAAAAAAAAATGATTGCCGTTTCACCAACATGGAATTGTGGATATATTGCACCAACAGCGAAAATTCAATATACGGCAAGTTCATTTGTGAAAACTTACAGTAAACTATTGGGAATGGTCTTTCTGATATTCAAAAAAGAAAAGGAGGTAGAAGGGGTATTCCCTGTAACAGCACATCTCGAAACACATCCTTACGACAAAATAGAAAAATGGTTCATTGATTATCCTATAACCAATTTCAAGTCCTTCATGGGCAGATTTCTCTTTTTTCAAAACGGCAAATTACAGTTTTATATATTATATGGTATTATATTTATTATCACAGTAATAAGTATCCCACTTATATATGACCAGCTTATTCTATTCATCGAATTTTTAAAACTTCTATAATTATGCTAAGCTTATTGTTAATTATATTGGCCGCAACTTTTTTTACTGGAATTATAATTCGTACAAAGAGCATTGCTTCCGGACGTAAAGGACCGGGAGTATTTCAGCCCGTAAAAGATGTAATCCGGCTTTTCAGAAAAGGGGCAGTTTATAGCAAAACCACCAGTTTTGTGTTCCAAATTGCACCTACCATTTATTTTGCATCCGTGTTTGTAGCCATGTTGGTTATTCCATTTGGTCAATCGAAAGGAATCATCAGTTTCAACGGCGACTTCATTTTCTTTGCTTACATACTAGGCATTGGCAAGTTTTTCAGCATTATCGGGGCAATGGATACCGGTAGTAGTTTCGAAGGAATGGGTGCCAGTCGTGAAGCACTTTACTCTATGTTTGCCGAGCCGGCTTTCTTTATCCTCATGGGATCACTGGCTTTGTTGACCGGGTACACCTCTTTTCAGGAAATATTTTCGGCCTTACACCTCGGTTCATCTATCAGTTACGCATTGGCAGTAATGGCGGCATTTGTTTTTTTGTTGATTGCCATGATTGAGAATAGTCGTATGCCACTTGATGATCCAAAAACTCACCTCGAACTCACTATGGTGCACGAAGTCATGATTTTGGATAACAGCGGATTCGATCTGGGATTGATATTAACTGCCGGTTATTTGAAATTTGCAATTTATGGAGCTATCATTTTCAATCTTTTTAGCGGTACTATTGCTTATCAATATGCCATTCCGATGTTTTTCGGAATACAGGTCTTTCTGGCTTTTGTTGTGGGAATGATAGAATCATTTATGGCACGTTTCAGAATGAATCACAATGCTCAGTTTATTGTTGTACTTTCGTCGGTATCCTTGCTAATATTTTTCGGAGCTTTACTTGTTTCCGGCAAATTTATATAAATTCCAAACTAGAGGAATTTCAAACTCAATAAATTGTTAATTTATAATTGATATTTTATGTTACACGTACTACTTATCGTTTTTCTGATTTCGCTATTTTACCTGTCTATTGCCAATCGCATGACAACCTATGTAAATGTGCTTGCTATGCAAGGAATACTGCTTTTTTTCGTAGCGTTTTTTGAATTAAAAAATATCAACACGCTCAACCTCATATTAATTTTATTGGAAACGGTCATTTTCAAATCGCTGGCAGTACCTCTATTCCTAAAATACATACTAAAGCGAAACAATATAACCCGTGAAGCCGAGCCTTATTTGCCTAACTTTGTGTCGTTGATTATTACAACGGTAATCGTAATTACTACCATTATACTTTCCAACTCAATGGAAGAAGGCAAGTTAGACAAAATGTTCTTTGTGGTGGCACTCTCCACTTTGTTTACCGGGCTTTATTTCATTGCTTCGCGTCGAAAGATTATTACTCACGTGATGGGTTATCTGGTTATCGAGAATGGAGTTTTTGTTCTATCGCTGGCAGTTGGTAACGAAATGCCCATGTTGGTAAACCTTGGTATCATGCTTGATATTTTTGCCAGCGTATTGATTTTAGGAATTTTCTTAAATAAAATTGGGGATGTATTTAAAGACATTGATGTTAGCCAACTTACTAATTTAAAAGACTATTGAGACTAATTAATAATTAAAGTACCGGTCGTGGTCCTTCAACTTATCTACAAATAACCTTTTATGATAACAATATATTTGATAACCTCCGTATTAATTGGAACAGGCCTGTTTTTTAATCGGGGAAAAGCTCTTAATTACACACTCATTTGCATGTTTCTTGTCGTGCAATGTGCATTCACTATGTATGCATGTTTACATTACACCGAAACTACGGCCAACTACTTCACCTTCGATTCGTTGGGACTAATCATGTTGCTGACGGCCACCATCATCTCCATTCCGGCGGTTTTCCACAGTTATATCTACATCGAAGAGAGCGAAGAAATGACACCGCGTTCCAGAGCAACTTATTTTGGTGCCATCGTGCTTTTAATTACGGCAGTGAGTGCAGCATACCTGGCGAATCATATTGCTGTAGTTTGGATTTTCACCGAAATAACTACCCTAAGCGCATCCGCTCTGATATATCATCACCGCAACAAGCTGGCGTTAGAAGGCACGTGGAAATATGTATTTATTTGTGCTATAAGTATAACTTTTGTTTTTATAGGCATCTTATTTTTAAGCCTTTCGTTTGCCAACGCTCATTCCGACGATTTATCGTACAAAAACCTACTGCTGCACAGTTCATTGCTAAATTCATCCTGGTTGCGACTAGCCTTTTTATTTATCTTTACCGGATTTACTGCTAAACTTGGGCTATTCCCTATGTTTACCGCCGGAGTGGATGCTAAGGATAAAGCTCCGGGACCTGCCGCAGCATTATTATCGAGTATTGTTATGTGCATGGGTTTTGTAGGTATTTTCCGCATCTACGTGATAGTAGCCAATACTCCCTTATTGCATTGGGCGAGTCTGGTGATAGGTATCGCCGCCTTCTTATCGTTGTTTATTGCTGCTGTTTACATGATAAAAGTAAAAAATATAAAGCGAATGATGGCTTACTCCAGTGTAGAACACATGGGGCTGGTAATGTTGGGTATGGCTGCAGGTGGAATCGGTTATTATGCCGCTGTTCTGCACATAGTATTGCACGCTTTCGTTAAGTCGAGTCTATTTTTTCAATACAATCAATTATACAAAGTATTCAGAAACAAGAATATTTATCATCTCGGAAATTATTTTAAGTATAACACCACAGGAGCAATGGTCGTCCTTTTCGCCTTTATTAGCGTGACAGCTATGCCACCGTCGGGAATGTTTGTGAGTGAATTTCTTATCTTCCGTTCAATGTTCGAGGCCAACCAACTGTTATTACTAATCGTTGTATTGTTGCTACTTACGCTTATTATCTGGGCATTTGCCAAAAGTATATTCAAGATATTATTTATACCGGCAGTTAACTTCGACGAAAGTACAGTACCGGTCATTAGCCCTTGGAGATCTACATCACAATTCATCTTATTGGGCGGAGCTGCCTATCTGGGGTTAAATCCGCCAATGATTTTTGTAGATTTAATAAAAACAAGCATCGCTCTTTTACCACATTGATATTCAGAGCCAAGAGTCAAGAATTAAGATATCAGATATAGCACTCGTATATTTCACCCTTTCAATCTCACAATAAATTCAGACTAAACTTGAAAATAAAAGCACGATAGTATTATCATTATACAACTTGTCCTGACTCTTGATTCTTGATTCTAAAATCTCAAACATTTATGAACTACATCAGCATAAAAAACAATCAGACCATTTTACTTTCAGATATTCCGGAAAGTAATTATGAATCTTTTTTTGACATGAACTTCGAGTTGATTTCAGGTCATCCGGCGAGACATTGTGTGAATTATTTCGGATATAAAGCGGGTAATAACGTAAAACTTATTTGCTGTATTGCCGACGATACTACACACGAGATATTGGTGTCGACCTGTTTGGTTCATAAAACGCATGAACTGGAATCGTTCAGTAAGGAGTTGTTATGCTTTGAAAAATTTGAACGCGAAATTCATGAGAATTTCGGCATAAATTACATCGACCATCCCTGGTTAAAACCGGTTCGATATGCCAATAATCGTGATGATAAATCGCAAACCATTGCCAACTATCCTTTCTTTGCTATCGATAGTGAAGAACTACATGAAGTTGGTGTTGGCCCGATACATGCAGGGATTATTGAACCAGGGCATTTTCGGTTTATATGCAATGGGGAGCAAATCCTGCACCTCGAAATCCAGTTAGGATATCAACATCGCGGTATAGAACAATTGTTCATCAATAATAAAAAATTACTTCAACGCGCCACTCTGGCTGAAAATATTGCCGGAGATACTGTAGTAGGACATGGTGTAACGTTTGCTCATATTTGGGAGAGTTTATGTGGTTACGAAGCTCAGCTTGATATTGAATTTTCGCGTACACTGGCATTGGAACTGGAGCGAATTGCAGTACACGTAGGCGATTTGAGTGGTGCTTGTACAGATATTGCTTATCAACTTGGTAGTGCAGTGTTTGGCCGGTTACGAACTCCTATAATCAATTTTTTACAGGAATGGTGTGGAAACAGAATAGCAAAGGGACTAATCAGGCCGGGGCGCAACCAATTTCCATTCACACCGGCATTGGGCGAACGACTAAAGCATGTGCTGGATGTATTTGAACCGGAGTTTCACGAAATGGCAGAAAAGCTATTTTCGCTATCCAGTGCTTTGTCCCGTTTCGAACGAACCGGTCTCGTTTCGAACGAAGATGCTACAAAAATAGGCGTTGTAGGTATGGCAGCACGAATGACCAATTTAAACAGAGACATACGCAGTTCCCATCCCTTTAGCCTTTATACAGAACTGGCTCACCAACCTATTTTGAAACGCCACGGCGATGTCTATTCAAGGGTTCAGATCAGGAGAAAGGAAGTGGAGCAATCATTGCAATATATCCGTACATTGATAGCCAATATCCCCACCCAAACTGAAAACAAAGGTATAACGAATGCTCCGAAACCGGGCTCATTCTGCCTATCGTTGGTAGAAGGATGGCGTGGTGAAATTTGCCATTGTGCGCTGACAGACAAGAAAGGAGATTTAATGATTTATAAAATAAAAGATCCTTCGTTTCACAATTGGCTGGCTTTGGCGCTATCCGTTAGAAACAACGAAATATCTGATTTCCCGATTTGTAATAAGAGTTTTAATCTTTCGTATTCAGGTCACGATCTTTAATTAATGGAATCTCATTAGCATATTATTCAATTAGCACATCAACCTTATGTTTGAAAATTTAAAAATAGTATTCCATCAAGGAAAACAATATATACCAGATCCTACAACAGTTGAAGTTCCGGGTATTTTCAGAGGACGTCCAGTGATTAGCCTTGAAAAAGTAAACGAAACCGAACTGATTGAGTTGTGTCCAACAAACGCCATTACCGCCCAACCGATTCAAATCGATTTGGGGAAATGCACGTTTTGTGGTGAATGTGCCATGCGTTTTCCAGAAAAAATATCGTTTACCAAAGAATATAAAATTGCAAGTAATGAACGAAAACGTTTAATTGTAACTGAAGGCGAAGACAAAACTATCGAAGTAAATCCTGACACTGTACGAAAAGAAATACATCGCGTTTTTGGCAAGTCACTGAAGTTAAGACAAGTTTCGGCAGGTGGTGATAACAGTTGCGAGATGGAGCTAAACGCAGCTAACAATGTGCAGTTCGATATAAGTCGCTACGGAATTGATTTTGTGGCTTCACCTCGCCATGCCGATGGAATTGTCATTACAGGACCAATCACAAAAAACATGGCAGAAGCTGTACAGATATGCTACGACGCTATTCCCGAACCAAAAATAATTGTGCTAGTAGGTACAGATGCTATCAGTGGCGGGCTGTTTGCCGACAGTCCTGCTATCGACCGCAGCTTTCTAAACAACCACCATGTGGATCTATATATTCCCGGCAACCCTGCTCATCCATTATCTATCGTTAATGGGCTGCTTGATTTAACCAGAAAACTGAAATAAGTCCATTGCTTATAAAACTATTGCAGGCAAGATCGATTTTAAAGAATATAGATTAAAAATAAAGCCCCTTCCTTATCGGTTGGGGCTTTGGTTTTGTAATAGAATAGTAATCTATTATTTGCGTTCTATTTCTCTCAGATTCTCCATTTTCTTTTTGGCCAGGAAACCGTAAATATCTTCTAAGTGTTCTGTCACTTTTTGATTACCAAACTCGTAAACCTTTGTCACTAAACCGTCAAGAAAATCACGGTCGTGCGACACAACGATAATTGTTCCGTCAAAATCAACCAGAGCTTGTTTCAGAATATCTTTTGTTTTCATATCCAGATGATTGGTAGGCTCATCGAGAATAAGCAGGTTGACAGGTTCAAGCAGCAGTTTTATCATTGCCAAACGTGTACGTTCACCACCCGAAAGCACTTTCACTTTCTTGAAAGAAGCATCTCCTCCAAACATAAATGCACCCAACAGGTTCTTGATATTGTTGCGAATATCCCCCACTGCCACATCGTCGATAGTTTGGAAAACGGTAAGATTCTCGTCCAACAAAGAAGCTTGATTTTGCGCAAAATAGCCAATCTTCACATTATGTCCTAGTGTCAATACTCCTTCATGCTCAATCTCTTGCATAATGCATTTCACAAGGGTAGACTTACCTTCACCGTTTTTACCTACGAAAGCAATCTTTTCACCACGCTCAATCATAAAATTGGCATTAGCAAAAATGCGCTTTTCGCCATAAACTTTTCCTACGTTCTCAGCAGTTACAGGATAATTTCCCGAACGTGGTGAAGGTGGAAACTTTAAACGTAAAGCTGATGAATCTTCTTCGTCCACTTCCAAAAGTGGCAGTTTTTCCAACATTTTCACACGCGATTGTACCTGGTTTGTTTTGGAATAAGTTCCTTTAAACCGCTCAATAAAATCGGTCGTTTCAGCTATAAACTTTTGTTGTTCGTCGTATTGTTTTTGCTGTTGTTCACGTCGCTCCTTGCGCAACTCCAAATAGTGCGAATACTTGGCTTTGTAGTCATAAATTCGTCCCATTGTTACTTCTATGGTTCGCGTGGTAATATTGTCTACAAAGGCTCTGTCGTGCGAAATAACCACCACCGCTTTAGCCGAATTAATCAAAAATTCTTCCAACCATTGAATAGATTCAATATCCAAGTGATTGGTAGGCTCATCGAGTAGAATTACATCGGGACGACGAAGCAAAATTTTTGCTAATTCAATACGCATTCGCCATCCACCACTTAGTTCGGATGTTTTGCGGGTGAAATCCTTACGTTCGAAACCTAATCCCAACAAGGTTTTTTCAATATCTGCATCGTAATTTATCTCCTCGATGCTGTAAAACTGTTCGCTCAATGCTGAAACCTGTTCAATAAGCTCCATATAACTATCCGATTCGTAATCGGTTCTTATGGTCAGTTGCTCATTAAGCTCTGCAATCTTCGATTCCATTTCAGTTATAGCCGAAAAAGCAGTAGCCGTTTCTTCAAATACAGTTCGTGTATCTTCGGTTAGCAGATGTTGAGGCAGATAAGCCACCACCAACTCCTTTGGGTAAGAAATTGAACCTCGGGTTGGTTCGCGCGTACCCGATAGAATTTTTAGTAAAGTGGACTTTCCTGCACCGTTCTTGCCCATCAAAGCAATACGGTCAGTTTCGTTTATAACAAATGAAATATCCTGAAAAAGAGGCTGTCCCCCAAACTCTACGGTAAGTGCGTCAACTGATAACATGAAGAAAATGTATAAATAAAAGAATGTATAATGGAGAATTAAAAAGTAATACTATTTCACAAAAAACTCATCAACTTGCAACGCTGATGAGTTTTAATATTAATAGTTATCTTGTTCTGTTCAATAATATCTAAATAAAATTATGTTTATGAATTCTGCAACAATTGTATGCATTTTTCCAAACTCACCTCCCAATGAGGAATACTTATTCCGTAGGTCGATTTTATCTTGCTTTTGTTCAACACACTAAAATGAGGACGTGGCGTACGAGCCGGATAGTCCTTTGTTTCAATAGGTTTTACATCGCAGGTAATATTTGCCATACGGTGTATCGTCTTCGTAAAATCGTACCAGCTACACACTCCTTCGTCGGAGAAATGGTAGATTCCGGGAACGAAAGTTTCGTTCCTAAGCAATTGTAAAATAGCGTCTGCCAAATCTGCAGCATAGGTTGGGGTACCTACCTGATCGAAAATTACACCCAGAGAGTCGCGCTCGGCACCTAGTTTCATCATCGTTTTTACAAAGTTATTGCCAAAAGAAGAATACAACCAGGCTGTGCGTAAAATCACTGATTCCTTGCAATTTTTCAAAAGAACCTGCTCACCTTCTAGTTTCGATTTTCCATAAACAGTAGCAGGACAAACCGGCATATCCTCGGTATATGGCAAATAGTTAGTTCCGTCAAAAACGTAATCAGTGGAAACATGTACAACTTTCACTTTGTTTTCAGTGGCGACTTCGGCAATATTCCGAACAGCATCGCGATTAATTTTGTAACACAGCTCAACATCATCTTCAGCCTTATCCACAGCAGTATAGGCTGCACAATTCACTATAACGTTCACATTGTTTGCCTTTACAAATGCATCCAAAGCACTTTTATCGCAGATATCAAGCTCGGCAACATCGGTGTAAATATAATTGAAATCGGGAAAACGTACAGCAGCTTGTTGCATTTCGTTGCCTAGCTGACCGTTAGATCCCGTAATTAGTATTGTAGTCATTCTGTTCCTTTTTTAAAAATTCAATTCTGCATTTTTGAACAATGGATGTTTTGTATCTTTTTCTGAGATAACTGCCTTTTCAGCAGGAATTTTCCAGTTAATAGCCAAATCCACATCATTATACAAAATACCACGTTCAAGCGTGGGGCTATAAAAATTATCACATTTATAGGTAAACAGTGCTGTTTCCGACAACACTGAGAAACCATGTGCAAAGCCCTGTGGAATAAGAAATTGTAAGTGATTCTCTTCTGAGAGTTCCACTCCGTACCATTGTCCGAAAGTAGGCGATCCTGCACGCAAATCTACTGCTACATCCCACACCGAACCTTGGGCTGCCGAAACCAATTTCGACTGACTTTGCGGGCTCAGTTGATAATGCAATCCACGTATTACTCCATATGATGATTTTGATTGATTATCCTGACAAAAGTTTAAATCTATACCCAATTCTTTAAATCGTCCTGCATTATACGTTTCACAAAAATAACCACGAGGATCTTCAAATACGCGGGGCTTAATGATGAGTAAATCGGCAATAGGTGTTTTTATTATTTCCATTTTCTTTTAATCAATAGTATGAACTTGCTTTTCGTTAGCTATCTTTATCAGATATTCGCCGTAATGATTTTTCTTCAATGGCTCAGCCAACTTTAGCAATTGCTCGCGATTGATATAACCATAACGGAAGGCAATCTCTTCTAAACAAGCCACTTTCAAACCCTGACGATTTTCAATGGTAGCAATAAAATTTGAAGCCTCCAACAAACTATCATGCGTACCGGTATCGAGCCACGCCATTCCACGTCCCATCATTTTCATGCTAAGTCGCTCTTCCTCCAGATACAGTCGGTTCAAATCGGTAATCTCCAATTCACCGCGTTTTGACGGTTTCAAATTTTTCGATTTTTCTACGACATCATTGCTATAAAAATACAAACCTGTTACAGCATAGTTCGATTTTGGGTGCAATGGTTTTTCTTCCAAACTCAGCACCTTTCCGTTTTCATCAAAATCAGCCACTCCGTAACGCTCAGGATCGTTCACATAGTAACCAAAAACGGTAGCTCCATCTTTCAATGTCGCTGCTTCGCGAAGCGTACGCGAAAAATCAAAACCATAGAAGATATTGTCACCCAGCACCATACATACAGTGTCGTTGCCAATAAATTGTTCACCAATAATAAATGCTTGCGCCAAACCATCGGGCGAAGGTTGAATGGCATATTCTAATTTGATTCCTAAATCGTCGCCATTTCCCAACAAATTTTCATATAAATGAATATCGTGAGGTGTAGAAATGATAAGTATTTCGCGAATTCCTGCCAGCATCAATACCGACAACGGATAGTAAATCATTGGTTTATCATACACCGGAATGATTTGTTTCGAGATACTTTTTGTAATCGGATATAAACGTGTGCCAGAGCCACCGGCTAGAACAATTCCCTTCATATATGCTTAGTTTTAGTATTTATAAGTAGAAATCTTATTTTGACTCCAAAAATAACTATAATATGTAAAATAGAAGAACAATCAGAGTATTAGTTTAGTTTTCTAAATCCAACTCACCTGATTTATGTAATTGATAATTTCTGGCCAGTAACACCATAAATTTACTGATTTCAGTTTGGGCCTGAAGTGTTTCGAGTGAAATCTCAGCTTTTTTCATACGCAAAAGCATTATTCCATACTGAAAATTAAAACAAAGCTCCACATCAGTGATTTGTGGATCAGATTGTTGAGAACGAAGCTGCGAAATAAATGGAAGTACGTGATAAAACTTTGAGTTATAACCCACCTCTTTACCGGATTTTAGCAACAAAGTATGTAGTTCATCCAGTTCTAAAATAACATTGGTATTCAATTGCAAATGACCATTTTCCTGAACATTTTCCAACCGCATCATTTCAATCAGACTTTCGTACCACTCGTACAATGTCTTTTTTTCGGCATCCTCCACCGGATATGGAGCTATAATATTTGTGTTGATAGCTTCCAAATCGAGCTTGAATGCACGAATTAAATTTTCTACCTGCCACATATACAGCAAGTATTCACAGATATTTTCTTTCTTAAGTTTTTGAGCTATAAACATAGTTTCAGTTATCAGTAAAAGTTATTAGTTCGCCGATTCAACAATTTTGCGATTCAACCTGATTAGAAATCCCAATCGCCATCTTCGTCGGCAAAATCTGGTTCTATAAAATCGTCCAAATCGCGTCGCTCCTTTTTGGTGGGTCGTCCCGCTCCTCTATCACGCCCGGTATTTCCAGCTAATTTTGCCAATTCGATAAGTTCCAGTTGGTCTTTAGCGGTAACATTTAGCATAAAGTCGGCAACCAATTTAGCGTTCATCCTGTTTTCGGAAAGTGCCAACACTTTAAATGAAAACAAAAACGGATTGCGCTTAATAGAAACTACATCTCCTACTTTTACATTCCGTGATGGTTTTACCTGTACATTTTGAATAATGACTTTGCCTTTTTTACAAGCATCGGCGGCCAACGTACGGGTTTTGAACAATCGTACTGCCCAAAGCCATTTATCGATACGAACTTCTGTTTTCATGATTAGCTGAACTATCGATTTATTTATTATTAAACTGAGTCATGGTCAATTGCATACCGGCTAAGCAGAAGCTCTGAATAATTTCCGCACAACGCTCCGCACGTTCAGGTATTGCCGCAGTTTGCTCAGCAGTCCATTTTCCAAGCACATATTCCACTTGGCGACCTTTAGAAAAATCACTTCCAATGCCAAATCGTAAACGAGGATAATTATTATGCCCGAGTATCTCCTGGATATTTTTTAATCCATTATGACCGGCATCCGAACCTTGTGGTTTCAATCGAAGTGTACCAAAAGGCAAAGCAATATCATCCACCACTACCAACACATTCTCAATGGCAATTTTCTCCTTCTGCATCCAATAACGCAAAGCGTTACCACTTAAATTCATGAACGTAGCCGGTTTTAGTAAAATAAGAGTACGTCCCTTAACTTTTACTTCGCAAGTTGCACCGTAACGGTTTTCGGTAAAAAAAACATTGGACGCCTTAGCAAAAGCGTCCAATATTGTAAAACCTATGTTGTGGCGGGTATCCTGGTATTCGTTACCAATATTGCCCAATCCGACAATTAAGTACTTCATGTTTCAAATTATTTTCCTGCAGCTGCAGCAGCACCACGTGCAGCTCTAGTCAATTTAACTTGACAAACAACAGCATTTTTTGCATTTAAAATTTCTAATTTATCAACAGATACTTTAGCAACCTGGATAGATTTTCCTAATCCTAGCTCAGTTACGTCGATAACAATATTTTCTGGAAGCTGAGTATAAAGACCTTTAACTTTCAATTTACGCATTTCTAATGCCAATTTACCCCCGGCTTTCACACCTTCGGCCAATCCTTCAAGTTTAACAGGAATTTCAACCACTACTGGTTTAGTTTCTGTTACCTGATAAAAGTCGATATGCAATACATTGTCAGTTACCGGGTGAAATTGCAATGCTTTCATGATAGCTTTTGATTTGTTGCCATCAATAGTCAAATCTACAATAAATACTTCCGGAGTATAAATTAATTTACGTAAGTCACTTTTAGTAGCTGTAAAGTGTACATTGTCAGCTACACCGTAAAGTACGCAAGGTACGTTTTCAGATACGCGATCAGCTTTTGTTGCTTTTTTTCCAAGGCCAGTTCTTGCTGTACCGTTCAATTCAAATGTTTTCATTCTGTTTATTTATGTGTTACTCAAAATTTAAGCGTTTTATATTTAAGTGATTAGTCGCTTAATTTCCCATCACACTTTCTTTTTCAAAAAAGTGGTACAAAAGTAGTGCTTTTTTTAGAAATGCACAATATCTGAAATACAAAAAACTACTAATTAGTTTTATTTAGGACAAATACTTATTAGAGAAAGACTTTTGAGCAATAATAATGAGATTAAAATGCGATTGAAATCTGTAAAATTAAGTACTTTTGCAGCTCTAAAAAATGCTGTCATGAACGATACCATAGAACGTATGACTTCTTTCATTGTAATGGATGTGCTTGAACGCGCTAACGAATTACAACGTGAAGGAATTGATGTTATTCATCTTGAAGTGGGTGAACCCGACTTCGATATGCCCGAATGTATTGCCCAAGCCGCTATTGATGCGCATAAAAACGGAGCAACGCATTATACACATTCATTGGGCGATCCGCAACTGCGTGAAGCCATTAGTGAATTTTACAAACAGGAATACAATGTCAATGTAGATCCTGAATGTATAGTCGTCACATCCGGCTCCTCACCTGCCATACTCATGGCTCTGATGCTTCTATGTCAGGTGGGCGACGAGGTCATCATGTCAAATCCTGGCTACCCCTGCTATCGCAATTTTGCTTTAGCCTGCCATGCCGAGCCAATTTGCGTTCCATTGCATGCCGAATGTGATTTTCAGTATAACATCGACGATATAAAAGCGAAAATAACCGACCGCACAAAAGCCATATTTGTCAATTCGCCCATGAATCCAACAGGAACTCTGGTAAGCGATGAAGTGTACAAAGAGTTGGCAACACTGAATATTCCGATTATTTCGGATGAAATCTACCACGGATTAGTTTACGAAGGCAAGCCATCAACCATTCTGGAATTTACCGACAATGCTTTTATTGTCAACGGTTTTTCTAAACGTTTTGCTATGACCGGATTACGTCTCGGCTATTTAATTGCTCCAAAGAAACATATGAGAGCCTTGCAAATACTACAGCAAAATCTATTTATTTGCGCACCAAGCACAGCTCAAAAGGCAGGAATAGCTGCTCTGCGCAAAGCAAATCCAGATGTAGAAATAATGAGAAATATTTACAACGAACGGAGAGTATTTATGATTAAGCGTCTGAAAGAAATCGGATTCGTCATTTATACCGAACCTCAAGGAGCATTTTATATTTTTTGTGACGCCCATAAATTCACCAACGATTCGTACCGATTTGCCTTCGACGTATTGGAGAAAGCACATGTAGGTATCACACCTGGTGTAGACTTTGGTACAGGCGGCGAAGGCTTTGTTCGCTTTTCGTATGCCAACTCAATAGAAAATATTCGGGAGGCTATGAATCGACTGGAACGATATTTACTTAACTTACAGTCCTAATCCACAAGTGTAATGACTGTTAGGCAACTGCAGGCAAATTGATTCATATAATATATTTCGCTTTACAGTTTCTAATCCAAAAAAAAGTATTATATTTGCGGGCTCTAAAAGAGAAGTAATATTTAAGTCACATTTTTTAATTTAAGGAGGAAACAAACAATAGCTAAGCAATTAACCATCAGGCCTCAACGAGGACGGGTGAAAGAACAACCCAACCGGATAAACGAAAAGATCAAGGGTCTAAAAGAAGTTCGTTTAGTAGGTGATAATGTAGAACAAGGCGTTTTCTCATACGAGGAAGCCATTCGTCTTGCAGATCAACTCGAATTGGATTTGGTAGAAATTTCACCAAATGCGGAACCGCCGGTTTGTAGAATTGTGGATTATCAAAAGTTTTTGTACCAACTAAAAAAACGTGAAAAAGAAGCCAAAGCTAAAACAGCTAAGGTTGTCTTAAAAGAAATTCGTTTCGGTCCACAAACAGATGAGCACGATTACAATTTCAAACTTAAACACGCAATCGGATTTTTGAAAGAAGGTTGCAAACTGAAAGCATATGTGTTTTTTAAAGGGCGTTCGATTCTTTTCAAAGAACAAGGAGAAATATTACTTCTTCGCTTTGCAAATGAACTGGAAGAATATGCTAAAGTAGACCAATTGCCAAAACTAGAAGGAAAGCGCATGATTATCATGATGTCACCTAAACAAAAAGGCAAATAGTCATTAAACTCGGATTTTTACAACTAAAATATAGTAACAATGCCAAAAATGAAAACTAACTCCGGTGCTAAAAAAAGGTTCGCCCTTACCGGAACAGGAAAGATCAAAAGAAAACATGCTTTTAAAAGCCACATTTTGACTAAAAAGACAACAAAGCAAAAACGTAACCTGACTCACACAGCTCTTGTTCACAAGACAGATTTGAACAACGTTAAAGCAATGCTTTGTTTGAGATAATAGTCTTTTTGTACTTTTCCAAACACATTTTCTCAGTCTAAATTCGAATGCTTTTAGCCCAAAGTTCACAATAAAATGTGACGCTAACATTCACAAATCATTTAATTATGCCAAGATCAGTAAACCACGTCGCTTCACGTAAAAGAAGAAAAAGAATTTTAAGCCTCACAAGAGGTTATTTTGGAGGTCGCCGCAATGTGTGGACCGTAGCAAAAAATACATGGGAAAAAGGTTTGCAATATGCTTACCGTGACCGTAAAAACAAAAAACGCACATTCCGTGGCTTGTGGATTCAACGTATCAACGCTGCCGCACGTTTAGAAGGTATGTCGTACTCGAAATTAATGGGTGCTTTACACAAAGCCGGTATCGAAATGAACCGCAAAGTATTAGCTGATTTAGCTATGAACCACCCGGAAGCTTTCAAAGCTATTGTAACAAAAGCGAAGAACGCTTAAGACATTTAACCCTAGTCTGATTTTGTTTATTAGAAACAAAAACAATTTGATAAAAAAATACGATGTGAAAACATCGTATTTTTTTTGTTTTATATTTGAACAATAATTAAAGACTCAAGAGGTATTTTTTAAATCCGTCAAAGTCTTTTGATAATTCAAGACTTTGCTTCTCACCTTTCATAAATTCTTGCAGTTTCTGAGGAATATCTACTTTTTGACCAATGATACGCTCAACCGTTTCGAGGAACTTAGCCGGATGCGCTGTTTCCAGAAACACACCTGTTTCATTCTCCTGCAAACCATCTTTTAAAGCCTGATAACCGCACGCTCCATGCGGATCGAGCAGATAGTCGGTTTCTTCAAAACAAGTCTTCAGAGCGACAGCAATTTGCTCATCATCATAACTTACACCACTAATCTCGGCTTTAATTGCCTCGTGGGAGTTTTCGTATAAATCGAGTACACGCGCAAAATTACTTGGATCACCCACATCCATTGCGTTAGCGATTGTTGAAATAGATGGACGAGGATTGTATTGGCCTGTTTGTAAATATTGCAGGAAAATATCGTTGCGATTATTCGCTGCAATAAATCGTTTAATAGGCAAGCCCATTCGTTTTGCAAAAAGTCCGGCAGTGATATTACCAAAATTTCCACTTGGCACGCACATAACCACTTCCTTATTTTTATTCAACTTTTTCAGTTGAGCGTAAGCATAAAAATAATAGAACGATTGCGGTAAAAAGCGTGCTATATTAATTGAATTAGCCGAAGTGAGCTTCATATGCGCATTCAACTCTGCATCCATAAAAGCAGATTTCACTAAAGCCTGACAATCATCAAAGGTACCATCTACTTCCAGAGCAGTAATATTCTGACCAAGAGTAGTGAATTGACATTCCTGAATCGGACTTACCAAACCTTTAGGGTAAAGCACATATACATGAATACCTTCCACGCCTAAAAAACCATTTGCCACAGCACTACCTGTATCGCCGGAAGTTGCAACAAGTACATTTACTTTTGTTTTAGCTTGCTTCTGAATAAAATAGCCCAATAAACGGGACATAAACCGTCCACCGACATCTTTGAAAGCCAGGGTTGGTCCATGATACAATTCCAAACTGTAGATATCATCGGTAACATGTACAATTGGCGTATCAAAATTCAACGTTTCGTAAACGACCTTCTTCAACGCTTCAGCTTCCACATCTTCGCCAAAAAAGGCATCGGCTACTGTGTATGCAATTTCCTGAAATGATAAGGTTTCAATCGTGTCGAAAAATGTCTGCGGTAATGCTTTGATACTGTTGGGCATAAATAAGCCTTTATCTTCGGCCAAGCCTTTTACTACCGCGTCCTCTAAACTAACGCCTTCCACTTTTTTATTGGTACTGTAATATTTCATGATTTTCTTTAAAGCCCTATCTTTTCCAATACGGCAAATTTATTATTTCCAGCGTTCTAAGCGCTTCATATTTCTTGTAAAAAGCCATGCTAAAAACTTTGGCATTCCTTGTTCCATCATTTTTACCTGGCAAAACTCTTGCATTTCTTCTACAGTTCCTTTAAAAAGGAAACTTCCGTATTGATAGCAATAACTGCAATACAAATAATTGCGTGTTCCATCTGCATTTCTACCACTTCCCTCGGTATCTTTTTTCATGGGCATTCCGCAACTTTGGCAGAATTTGTTTTTGTGACTCATAGTACATCTTAATAAGGTTCATATTCTAGGAAATTAATTGTAAACAGATCGGGAAATTATTTAATCAACTCGTGCATAAATTCTGCACCTTTCAACAAACCGTAACTACCTGTTTGTTGAGCAAATTCATCGTAAACCATCACATCATCAGCACTTTCGCCTGGTCGATAAATAATAAACGGAATTGGAGAAATAGTGTGCGTTTTAATAGCACAAGGTGTTGGATGATCTGGCAAAATGGCGATAGTAACCGGTTCATCCCAAGTTGAGACTTCCTCCAAAATTGGCTTCACCACTCGAGCATCCAGGTACTCTATTGTTTTTATTTTCAATGCTGCATCACCCTCGTGACCAGCCTCATCACTTGCCTCAATATGCAAATATACAAAATCTTTTTGACGTAATGCATCAATGGCTGCTTGAGCTTTTCCTTCGTAATTCGTGTCGTAAAGACCGGTGGCCCCTTCCACTTCAATCACATCAAGCCCAGCATAAACACCAATACCCTTAATCAAATCAACAGCCGAAATCACGGCTCCGCTTTTTAAATTATAGGTTTCTAATAAGGTTTTCATTTCCGGTTTATATCCCGGCGACCATAACCAAATACTATTGGCTTTATCTTTACCTGCAGCTGCACGTTTCAAATTCACCGGATGATTTTCCAGTAAAGCTTGCGAACGCAATGTCAGTTCATTCAATAAATCAGCGGTGGCTTGTGCTTCAGCACTCTCAGCCTGTATCATCACATCGGCAAACGGAGTTCCGGGCACATCGTGAGGAGGAGTGCATTTCAGATGTTTATTTCCACCTTTTAATTTAAATAAATGACGATACGAAACCCCGGGATAAAAACTAATCAGATCGGTACCCAATTCTTTTTCCAAAAAAAGAATCAACTCTGTGGCTTCTTCATTGCTGATGTGTCCCGCTGAGTGATTCTTTATTTTTTTATCCGCTATGCAAATCAGGTTGCAACGCATGGCCATCTCGTTCGGCTCGATAGCCACACCCATACTCGCCGCTTCCAACGAACCACGTCCTTCAAAAACCTTGTTTACATCGTAGCCAAGCACAGTAAGATTCGCGATTTCACTACCGGGAGCAAAACCAACCGGAATAGTATCTAACATTCCATTTCGTCCCAAAGCCGCAACTTTGTCGATATTGGGTATATTGGCAACCTGCAGACAGGTTTTGTTTCCAAGCGATGCCATCGGCTCATCCGCCATACCATCGCCAAGTATTATTATGTATTTCATATTCTCAATCCCTAACCCCGAGGATTAGGTTACTTCTTTTTTATTATTACGTTTCTTTTACTCCAAAAAATCCCTGTAATTGGGAAGAGCATCTTCAAATTTCTGTTGCGTTTCGGCTAATGATAAATAGCTCTCTCCGCCGGCAGCATTGAGGTGACCTCCGCCGTTAAACAAATCAGTAGCTACTTTGTTTGCCGGGAATGTTCCTTGCGAGCGAAGTGATATTTTTATCTTATCAGTATCCTCACGCATAAAAACGGAAAAATCTACCCCTTGAACGGAAAGAGGAATATTCACAAAACCCTCAGCATCACCATTTACAAAGCCGAATTGTTTCAATTCGTCGGAAGAAATGGTGATTAATGCCGCACGATATTCGGGATAAATCTTCATTTTTTCATACAAGCAAAAGCCCATTAATCGCAATCTGTCAGCCGAATAGGTATTAAACACCTTGCGATATAAATCATCCTTATCAACTCCTAATTTTATTAGCTCTGCGATAATGATGTAAATTTCCTGGCTATTAGAATTGTAGGTAAACCCACCTGTATCAGTCATCATACCCGTATAAATACATTCGGCACAAGCCAGATTTATTTTCGAGAAATCGCCCATTCGGCAAATTAATCTGAAAATCAATTCGCTGGTGGAAGATATTTGAGGATACGAAACAGCAACTTTTGCAAAATCAGCAGGGTGTAAATGATGATCTACCAATATTTTATCGGCCGGTGAAGCCAGAACAGCATCAGCCATTTTTGCCATACGGCTTGGCGTATTAAAATCGAGCGTGAAAATGAGTTCAGCTTCCCCAAAAAGTTCGTCCGCCTTCTCTTTACTATCTTCATATATCAATACTTGCTCTGCACCCGGCATCCAATTAAAGAAAGTAGGAAAAGCCGTTGGTACAATCACCACAGGTTCTTTTTCAATCGTCATCAAATAATGCCACAAAGCCAAAGTCGATCCCATTGCATCGCCATCAGGTCCAACATGAGCTACAATTAAAATCTTATCAACGCCATCAATGGCCTTTTTTACTTTGGTGATAAGATCCTCGGCAATAATTTTAGAAATCATACAACAGGTTTTAATTTGAATACAAAAGTAGCAAAAAAAAAAGGATTTTTAGTGGATATACTGCCTTGGAAAGTTAATCCGTAAAATTCAACACGTAAGCACCTTCCTCTGCCACTGAATAAAAAGCAATATTTCTAGTTTGACAAGCCTTCTTTATGCTTTGCGTGTACCACTCGGAAATTGTTTTATCAACAATAATTTTACGTGGGTGCAAATACTCCAGCACTTGCTCAATTTTAGGTTTCAATCCTCTTCCAATTATCAAATAATCTAACTTTAGTGGTTCCGAAAAGGTCTGTTTTCTCAGAAAATCGTTACTCAAAATAAGAATTCGTGAACCTTCAAAACCACTAACGCCATCCGAGAACCATTTGTTTTGATGGATATAGTGCGGCTTCTCAAGTTTTTGATTTTGCCAGAATGCTTTTGCAATTCGTTCCATTTCTACTGAATCTGTCGTAAATACATAATTCCGATTACGATCAATAAAGTTTACGTGCGTATTTTTTTGTCCGGCAAACACAATCATCCTTTTTGATGTCATGGTTTGATAATTGGTTTGCAAATTAAACATGCACGCCAATAAAACAGCTGATAATCCAACGACCAATGCAGAGAATTTTTTATAGTAAAAATAGGCCGAGAAACAAAAAATAGCCAAAAAGACAACAATCGTCTGTCGAATATCCAGGGAGATATGCGACAGTGAGTAAGGTAAATTCTGAACCCACACAATCAGAAAATTCAACAGCCATAGCGACCATTTGAGAAAAAAAGCCACAACCGATGATAGATACGGCACAAAAGAAGTCATCAACAACGCCATTGCCAGGTAAATAACGATGGTTGAAAGTGGAATCGCTACAAAATTTGTCAGTAAAAAATAGTTGGGAAATTGCTGAAAGTAATAAAGTGTAAAAGGCATAGTACCCAACTGTGCAGCTAACGACACCGAAAACAAATCCCAAACAGCTTTAGAATATTTATTATTCGCAATATATAATTTACCAATGATGGGTTGAAAGAAAATAATACTTAATACCGCCGAATAACTGAGTTGAAAGCCAACATCAAACAGAAAATTAGGATTATACAGCAGCATAAAAAATGCCGACATGAAAATGGTGTTGTAAATTTGAGATTTCCGTTCGAAGCAAGTAGCAATAGCCACAAACGAAAACATCAGCGTAGCTCTCACTACTGCCGGCGACAATCCACTCAGAAATGCATACCCCCACAAAAACAAGGATATAACTATGGTTTTAATCACTTTCTGACGTTGATTGCGATTCAGAAATGACAGCAAAAATGCCATCACCACATATACCACACCCACATGCATACCACTCACCGACAAAATATGCATCGCACCTGTCGCGCTATAACTTGCGCGTAAATCGGGCTGCAACGCATCGGTGTAACCAAGTGTCAATGCGGCCAAAACGGCAAATTCATCTCCTTCTATATGAAACTCCCGATAAATATTCAGCAAATAATTCCGACAAATATCGGCCTGCCGTTGAATAGAGAAAGTCATATCTCTGTCAGTCAGACGCCAACTGCCCGACGGAATATAGCAAACTGCACCCACACCCTGACGTTTAAGGTACGCCGCATAATCAAAACCATCCGGATTTAAAGCTCTTTCGGGAGGCGAGAATTTAGCTTCAAGCATCAACCTGTCGCCAAATAAAAGCTTTGATGCAGCACTATCTTTTTGCAAATACAAGATTGCTTTTCCTCGAGAAGTCACCCAGCTTGTTGAATCAAAATACTGAATAACATCCACTTTACAGAGATATGATCTCGCTTTTTCGATAGGAGCAGCATTAAGCTCTATACGATAAATACCCTTACTATTTAATCGTTGAAAGACATTCTCTTTTTCACGCTCTCCACTCAAAAAATAGACCAGGACAAATAGAAACAAAAAAATTCCGCAGCCAAAAAGCCAACGGAATTGAAATTGCCGTTTGGGAATACGAATCGCAAACGGTAGAACCATAAGAACTATGGCTAGGAAAAACATTGCATACAAACTCCACTGCTGAAAATCCACATATTGATAAACTATTATACCCAATATCAATGGTAGCAGCAATCGAAAAAAAGGGGTTCGTTGCAAAAAATCCATAGACTAACCTTTAAGCATATTATGAATTGTTTCGATTGGATTGTCGGCATTAAAAACAGCGCTGCCGGCAACCAACACATTTACACCACTATCGAAAAGTTGTTGTGCATTCTGAACATTCACCCCACCATCCACTTCAATCACACAATGAGCATTTTTACGTTCAATCATTTCGCGTAATTCTGCAATTCGGGCATAGCTCTCTTCAATAAACTTCTGACCTCCGTAACCTGCAAAAACGGTCATAAGCAGCACCAAATCAACTTTATCAACATAAGGTTCAAGCACACTCACTGGCAGGTCAGGATTAATGGTAATACCTACTTTTATACCTTCAGATTTAATCATTTCAATTATTTCCAGTGGATTTTCAACAGTTTCGTAGTGAAAAGTCAGAATGTCGGCGCCGGCTTTTGCAAATCGGGTGATGTATTTTTCGGGATGGACAATCATCAAATGCACATCCAAGGGTTTATTACAATATTTATTCACAGCTTCCAACACAGGAAAGCCAAAAGAGATGTTCGGCACAAAAACACCATCCATCACATCAATGTGTAACCACTCGGCCTCACTTGCATTAATCATTTTGCATGCTGCTTCTAAATTACCGAAATCGGCTGATAATAAGGATGGTGATATAATTTTAGTCATAATTACAATTCAAATTTGAAAGGAAAAATTCGAGCTTTGTTGCTCCTGTAATTTCCTATGCAAATGTAATAAAAAAAAGACTTCCATGTAGTTGGAAGTCTCTTTTTATTAGTTTAAAAACAATTCAACGAACTGATTTTCGGCTATTTTCTCAGCCTTGTATGTGGCCGCAAATTGAAGAATCTTATTTAAAGTTGCTTGTTTTGGTTGCATTTGTAGTTGATTTTCAGCGTTCTTCTCTTGTTGGATTAAATCAGTTTTGTTTAATGGAGTAATCATTTTTTGCATAGGCAACATTTCAGTTTTTTGTTTATAATACAACTAAAACGTATGCGCAATCAAAAAAGTATATACGCCATTAAAATAAATTCAATATCAACAATCTAAACAATAAAAAAGCAAAACACACAAACACAATTAATTGTATTACAAATATTTACGGCAAAACACAAGGGTGCTAGTCGATAAATTATTTTATTTCCAGATAAACATCTTTTTCTGCTGCAATGCGACGCATGTTCAATAATGCATAACGCATGCGTCCGAGAGCAGTATTAATGCTCACATCGGTTTTTTCGGCTATTTCCTTGAAACTTAAATCTTCGAAATAGCGCATCCGAATTACCTTTTGCTGAGTTGGTGGTAGGAAATTAATCAAATGCACCACATCATTCAACACTTGCTCATTCGAAATAGTGTCTTCAAAGCTTTTTTCAGCAAGTTTTGAGTTGTTTACTATATCGTAATCAACGGCATCAGCGGAGAATGTATTCTCATTTTTCTCGCGTCTGAAATGATCGATAATCAGATTGTGTGCGATGCGGTTAACCCAAGGCAAAAATTTACCCGATTCAACATAGCGACCTTGTTGTATGGTTGCAATTGCTTTAATAAAGGTGTCTTGAAAAATATCTTCGGCGAGTTCACGATTGCGAACAATCAAGTATATATAGGTATATGCTTTCGATTTGTATCGCAACAATAAAATTTCAAACGCTTTGTTATTACCACCTTCATACAATTTAACCAATTCGTCATCAGCTAACTGATTTAGAGTCTTCATTACTTTTATTTTTAAAATTATAAAGTAATATTGGGCAATAGGCGTTTAAATTTTAATGATTATTGAGATTGTTTGCACTGCAAATATAGCGATTGTATTGAAAAGAAAAAACTTTTTGAGAAAATATTTGCAATTAAGAGCCATTTTTTTGCAAAAAATGACATTTTGGGGTGAATTTTACTCCACCCAAAGCACTAAACCTTTCAAATATTCTCCTTCGGGATGATAAATATTAATAGGGTGATCGGCAGGTTGGCTTAACTGATGTAAGATGCGCACGTTGCGTTTACTCTCAGCGGCTGCACTAAAAACAGCCAGGCGAAACTGCTCTTTAGACACTACTTGCGAACATGAAAATGTAAAAACAATACCACCCGGTTTAATTTGTTCAAATGCTTTTGCATTCAAACGTTTATATCCTTTGAGTGCGTTACGCAATGCTTCGCGGTGTTTTGCAAATGCAGGCGGATCAAGAATAATCAAATCATATTTTTGTTCGAAGGTATGAAGATTATTCAAATACTTGAATGCATCTTCGTCAAACGATTTATGACGTGGATCATTCGGATAATTGAGCTCCACATTTTTGTCAGTCAAAGCAATAGCTTTCGTAGAACTATCAACGGAATGAACCAATTCAGCTCCACCACGCAGCGCATAGACCGAAAAACCTCCGGTATAGCAAAACATGTTTAGTACCGATTTTCCTTTTGAATAGCGCTCCAACAAGGAACGATTTTCGCGTTGATCGACAAAGAATCCTGTTTTCTGACCACGTAGCCAGTCAACATGAAATTCCAGCCCGTTCTCAATAGCCGAAAGTGAGGGAGTCTCTTCACCAATCAGATAACCATCTTCGGGCGTAATAGGCGCATTAAAAGGCAGTGTTGTTGCCGATTTGTAATAGACATGCTTTACTTGCGGAACATTATCAACAATGGCTTTGGCCAGTATTTCGCGGGTTTCGTGCATACCAACCGAATGCGCCTGCATCACAGCCGTTTCATCGTACACATCCACAATAAGTCCCGGCAACGAATCACCTTCACCATGAACCAGACGATATGTATTATTTTTTCCCGGATCAACCAATCCCAATGACACGCGCATGGCATAGGCCAATTGTATTTTGCGACTCCAAAAACTATCGTCAACATCCAACTTGTCGAAAGAAACAACACGTACGGCTATACTGCCAATTTGATAATGCCCGATGGCCAAAAAGTTACGTTGATTATCCAACACTTCTACCAAATCACCTTCGGCCGGCTTTCCTTCAATTTTCTGAATTGCTCCGGAAAAAACCCATGGGTGAAAACGTTTTAAACTTTCTTCTTTCTTTGGTTTTAGTTGTATAATAATCATGTGGCAGTTACGAGTTTATAGTGTCACCAGTAAATAGTCCGGTTACGTTGAAATTATAAAATTAGAGACTTATCGGTGATTCTGTTTGATTTCTGGCTATTTGTTGGTCACGCAAAGCACGTTGCTCCTCAGCCTGTTCAAATAAAATTTTATCCAGTTGTTTTTTGCTCAGTTTCTTTTCAGTTATCAATTGCAAGTATATCTGCAAGCTAGCCCAGGCATCCGTTGCAGCATAGCGTTGTTGTTGATCGCTCAGTTCTGGATTTTCCCAGTTTGTCAATCGTTGAGATTTTGAAATCTTCTTCCCAAAAATAATGGCATAAACTTTCTGTAAGCTTAGCTCCATTATACCATAATGTTGGGCAATAGTTTGTATATCGATAAAGCCGGCCGGTTTAAAAGTATGTCGTTTATTCAGGCCTATTAAATCATCGCGTAGCGAAAGGCCTATTTTTTGAATACTCTGATCAGCCAAAAATTCGGCCAAAGCGGCAGGAAAATCGATTAAATTGAGTCGAAACAAAAAACAATGATCAAGGGTAGATATTTGCACCAACGATACTTTGTGATGCGTGCCTCGGGTAAACGAAGGTTTTGTCTCAGTATCAAGACCTACAACATTACTTTTACGAAGCTCTTCGATGGCCGAATTCACTTTGGACAAATCATCCACCAGGGTTATTTTGCCTTCGAAAATCACTACCGGCAAGGTATTTACCTCTTCCTTTGTTATTTTTGTTTTAAACATACAATTGCATTACAATATGTTACCAAATTCATCCTCTTCATCATCGTGAAGAAAATTCAGAAACGAGTTTCTATCTATTTTTTTTGCAGAATTCTCTTTCTCGTCCACGTCTTCAGCTCCAAATCCATCGCTGAAACGCAAAGCATGTAGCGCTCTCATCGCGTTAAGCAGTTTTTGTCCCCAATGTTGCCCAAATGCTTCTAGACAAACTACCAAAGCATCGTTCATAATATCTACTTCACCAAGTTGGTAACTGGCAGCAAAATCTTTTAATTCCTGATAAACGTCGGCTATATTTTCCGATACAAAAGCAGCAATTGGGGTATCACTCAAGGACATATCGGGGTGAAAAACTTCAAGGTATGAATCGTCGGCTCCCAACAATTGTTCTACTTGTTCACGTACATACAGGTAATCTTCTTCGGTCACAAACCGTTCGGAACCTTCGTCGAATACACTTGCCGGAATATCTATCAGCGAAGCTTTTAAGTAGAGGAGCGGGAATAACTTTACGGATTTAACGACAAAATCTTCACGCGAAAAGTCTGTGGCATGTTCCAGAAACAAACATGTTTCGGCTGCAACGGTGACAAATTCGATGACGTTTTTGCTGTAAACTATATGATCGGGGAGTTGGTCTAAATCCATTTTAGGTGTAAAATTAATAATCAGTTGCAAAAGTAGCAAAAAATATCCACTTATCGGCACGAATTCATTGGTTTTCAATCCGGCTAAAGTGCATGTAAATAAAACAAATTACCTGCAAATAAAAGTGTTCAAGAATAAAAACAAAGTTCATTTTCAACTGTTTTATTATTAAAGAAATATTGAAAGTATCGTTACATTCTCAACAATACAACTATCTTTGTAATTAATAATTCTCAATTAATAATTTTCAATTTTATACACTATGGAAGACAAGCTAATAACATTAAAAAATTACGAAACAATGGTGGAAGCCTTGTTCGATCAGGAATTATTGAAAGAAAACAACATTGACAGTTCGATCAACAATGAAGATTCGGTGGAGTTGTTGCCAATGTTTAGTGAAATAAACGACGGATTGAGAATTGTTGTTTTTGAGAAAGATTTCGAAGAAGCCATTAAGATACTGGAAGACTACAAAAATTCTATTGACAATTAAGTTCTTCAACAATTCAATAGTTCTACTATTTTTCTTCCGAAAACAGGATGTACCAAATCAGGTGCAATTTCGGACAAAGGAATGATTACAAAATCCCGTTCTGCGATAAGTGGATGCGGGATTTTTAATGTTGGTTGTTCAATGATTAAATTGTCATACAATAGAATATCAATATCAATCAACCGATCGGAATAACCGTTAATTGTCTTGGCAGTACGCCCCAGACTTTTTTCGATCTCCTGCGTCTTGCTCAACACATCAAAAGGTGTAAGAATTGTATCAACTAATACCACAGCATTCAGGAAGTCATTATCCGACTCAAAGCCCCAGGGTTTAGACGCATAAAATGTTGATGACCGAATTACAAATCCGACCTCCTGCGACAAAGAAATTATTGCATCATTCAGATTACGCTCCTTTTCGCCCAAATTTGTTCCAAGACCCAAATATACTAATGCCATAAAGTGAAGTTTGGTGCAAAGATAAAACTTTTAGGAGTAAGCAGCAAGTTCTTCCAGGAGCAAGAGGTAAGAGGTAAGGAATGTGTCAGTGATTAAAAACTTATACCTACAAGCAAAGTTATGCCTTCCCTACAATCATGTTATTAGTAATACTTACTTCTTGCCTCTTACTTCTTACCTCTTGCCTCTTTAAATTCTGCCACATTCTGCCCTTTTGTCAGCATTTTCTGACTAAACATCTCCCCTCTTCCCTGTTTTTCTGACAAATTCAGATTTCTGAGCATTAATTTGCGGTTGGCACATCCTTTGTAAAATGTGAAGCGTACTAAAAAACATATCAGAAATAACTGAAAAAATAAAATAATAAAAAAGATTATGGGAAAAATTATTGGAATTGACTTAGGAACCACCAACTCGTGTGTTTCTGTAATGGAGGGTAACGAACCTATCGTTATCTCAAACAGCGAAGGAAAACGTACCACTCCTTCCGTAGTAGGATTTATTGAAGGTGGCGAACGTAAAGTGGGTGATCCTGCAAAACGTCAAGCCATTACTAACCCAACTAAAACGGTATTCTCTATCAAACGTTTTATGGGTGAAACTTATGACCGTTTAACTAAAGAAATCGGACGTGTGCCATTTAAAGTTGTAAAAGGCGACAACAACACTGCCCGTGTTGATATCGACGGACGTTTGTATTCTCCACAAGAAATTTCAGCTATCATTCTTCAAAAAATGAAAAAAACTGCTGAAGACTATCTTGGAACTGAAGTAACCGATGCAGTTATCACTGTACCAGCTTACTTTAATGATGCTCAACGTCAGGCAACGAAAGAAGCCGGCGAAATTGCAGGTTTGAATGTTCGTCGTATTGTAAACGAACCAACTGCTGCTGCTTTGGCTTATGGTTTGGACAAAACAAACAAAGACATGAAAATCGTGGTTTTCGACTGCGGTGGTGGTACTCATGATGTTTCTGTACTTGAATTGGGTGATGGTGTATTTGAAGTAAAATCAACTGATGGTGACACTCACCTTGGTGGTGATGACTTTGACCACCGTATTATCGACTGGTTGGTACAAGAATTCAAAAATGAAAACAGCAATATCGACCTGAGCAAAGACCCAATGGCTTTGCAACGTTTGAAAGAAGCTGCTGAAAAAGCAAAAATCGAATTATCGAATACAACTTCTTCAGAAATCAACTTGCCATATATTATGCCTGTTGATGGTGTGCCACGTCACTTGGTACGTACATTGACCCGTGCTAAATTTGAACAATTGATTGATGATTTGATTCAACGTACTATCGAACCATGTAAAACAGCATTGAAAAATGCAGGTTTGAGCATCGGCGATATTGACGAAATCATTTTGGTAGGTGGTTCAACCCGTATTCCTGCTATTCAGACAGCTGTTGAGAAATTCTTCGGAAAAGCTGCTTCAAAAGGTGTTAATCCTGACGAAGTTGTTGCAGTAGGTGCTGCTATTCAAGGTGGTGTTTTGACAGGTGAAGTAACCGATGTATTGTTGCTTGATGTTACTCCGCTTTCGTTAGGTATCGAAACAATGGGAAGTGTAATGACACGTTTGATCGAGTCGAACACAACTATTCCAACTAAAAAATCGGAAACATTTACAACTGCTGCCGACAATCAACCTTCCGTAGAAATTCATATCCTACAAGGTGAGCGTCCAATGGCTAATCAAAATAAATCAATCGGTCGTTTCCACTTGGATGGTATCATGCCTTCTCGTCGCGGTGAACCACAAATTGAAGTAACATTTGATATTGATGCTAATGGTATCTTACATGTTTCGGCTAAAGATAAAGCTACCGGCAAAGAACAACGTATTCGTATCGAAGCGTCATCTGGTTTGAGCGATGCAGAAATCAAACGTATGAAAGACGAAGCTGCGGCTAATGCTGAAAGCGATGCTAAAGAAAAAGAAAAAATCGATAAATTGAACCACGCTGACAGCTTGATTTTCCAAACAGAAAAACAACTTACTGAAATTGGAGATAAAATTCCAGCTGACAAAAAAGGCCCGATCGAAGATGCTTTGGCAAAACTAAAAGCTGCTCACCAAGCACAAGACATTGATGCTATCGACGCTGCAACTAACGAAGTAAACACTGCGTTCCAAGCTGCAAGCCAGGAGATGTACAATGCTCAAAATGCACAGGAAGGTCAGGCACAACCTAACGCCGGCGGACAACAAGCCCAAGGCAACAAAGAAGGTGATGTAACTGATGTTGACTTCGAAGAAGTAAAATAAATCCCAAAAACAAGGGTATATATCCAAACAGAAATCGCTGTAAACGCTTAGTTTACAGCGATTTTTTTATTTTATTTTTTGCTTATCTATTGTTGTATTCGATTATTTTTCGTATATTTGCTACATATTTGTAACGCGACTTAATTAGTAGGAAAGTGCGACTTATAAATACTTATACATACGTAACCATATTTAAAACGTATATTATGCCAGTTAGCAAGTTTATCCTCCAAAGAAATTGCGAAAACTGCGGAAAGCAGTTTAACGCAAAAACAGTTTACTCGAAGTACTGTTGTGAGAAGTGTTCCGAAGCTGCCGCACGTAAGAGGAAAGCCCTCGAAAAGGAAGAAGAAAAACGCAAACAGTTAGCCAATCAAATCCCTTTAGATCGCCCATACATTTCAATACAGGAAGCGGTAATTCTTTTCGGAATATCCCGGGACACAATTTACCGACAAATCAAAAAAGGCAATATCCCTGCCGTTAATCTCGGGGAGCGGTTAACCCGCATTAGTCGGATCCACATAGAAGCAATGTTTCCAAAGGTTGAAATTGTAAAAGCCATGCAACCGGTGACTTCAATCCAAGAAATTAATTTTGATCCTGCAAATTGCTATACGATTGGTGAAATTTCTCTGAAATACGGAATATCACTCTCAACAGTCGATAAAACAATCAGAAAATGCAGTATTCCAAAAAAGCAGATTGGTAAATTCGTTTATGTCCCTAAAGTAGAAATAGACCGGATATTTAATCACAAATAAATCCACGCCATGAAAAAGAAACTCGCAAAAACCAAATGCACTGTCAAACTGCGGAAATCTGAATATCATAACGAATGGTATTTAATTATTGAAAGCTATCCAGTTTTCAAAGGAGGAAGTGATAAACCTCAGCGAATAATTGAGGCCGCAAATCGCTCAATTACGACACCAATATGGGATAAAACCCGAACAACAAGAGCTTCAACAGATGGAGCAAAAATATTCAAACCTAAGAGAGATTCAAATGGAATAATACAATGTCGAAGTGACCTCGACATAAGAGCCTGTATTTATGCTGATGGTGTTCGTAGCCTTAGACAACGTGAGTTTGATAATGCTGATTTATATACAGACAAAGAAGCTGAACTACTTGAACAGAACTACAAACAAAAAGAAGATTTCATTGCTTACTTTAAAAAGGTATCAATTGAACGTCATGCCCGGAGTTCAGAATCAATCAGAGTCAATTGGAAGAGGGTTCACGAATTATTATTGCAATTCAACAGTAACGAGCCGTTATTATTTTCTCAAATTTCAATAGGTAAAATTGAAGAATTCCGTAGATATATTCTCAAAGCTCCGCAGGGTGGTAACAAATCGGGGACAATTTCTCATAATACCGCAGCAACATACTTCAGCATTTTTAAAGCTGGCTTACACCAGGCATTTGTTGATAGTTATTTTACTGTTGATATCTCAGCCAAGGTAAAAGGGATAACAGAACAAGAAACACGAAGGGAACACCTCACGAATGAAGAATTAAACCTTCTTTCTGAAACACCTTGTGAACGTCCTGTAATGAAAAATGCAGCTCTTTTCTCTGCATTAACTGGCTTTCGCCACAGCGATATTCAAAAACTCAAATGGAAAGAATTGCAGGTGATTAATATACCAAAAACAGCACAAACAGAAGAAGAAATTCAATATCGCATAAATTTCACTCAAAAGAAAACAAAAGGTATTGAATATATGCCAATTCCTGAACAAGCCTATCAACTTTGTGGTGAACCACGTAATCCAGAACAACTTGTTTTTGAAGATTTACCCGACCCTTCTTGGATATCCGGTCCACTAAAACGCTGGATTACCGCAGCAGGTATAACACGCAATATCACATTTCATTGCTTCCGTCATACTTATGCCACCTTACAGTTGGCAGGTGGTACCGACATTTATACTGTTTCAAAAATGCTTGGCCATACCAATGTGAAAACGACTCAGGTTTATGCTAAGGTCGTGGACGAAAAGAAACAAAAAGCGACAGATACAATTAAACTCAATATCAACACCAAAAAACAAGAGCCATGAAACTGGAAATATACAACAGCATTACACATGGGAGTTTGCAACCTCAGAACTGGCAACTTCCTGCGGATTACTCAGCTTTATCGCATATATTAGATTTACGTCCAACTTCATTGGAGGATATCGAAAGAAATCTTATCAAGGTTTTAAAAGGCACTTTGGATTTACATTTCAAAGATGATAATGCGGTAAACATTAATCAATTCATTAACAATCCACAATATACACCCATTAACGAGGACTTTTACAAGCCGGAGATAAAACTCAACCTGGTATCTGCCCAAACCCCAATTGAACGTTTTTACAACTTCATTATCACTAATGAAGCAAAACGAATTCAATTGCAATTATTAAAGTCTGTCGATATTTTAAAAGATGATATTTGTTCGAGGCAGGAAGTAAAAGACACGCTTTCTCAACTGGCAAGATTAGCGAGGAATATCGTTGAGCATACTCACCCCTCCGATATTTTAGAATTACTATTAAACATTATCATTAAGACCTATTACGAAATTACGTTGATTTTTGATGCTATCATTCAAAGAACTGATTACATTTCGTATTCCGATTTTTGTTCAATAAAATTAAAACGTAACTCTGACAACATTTTTCAATTAGCCTATGCTAAAGCATTACTTCTTCATAATTCTCAACAGGCGTTTAATAATGAAGACGGTGACAAAAGCAACACATTGCTGCCTGAATTGATCGACAAATTAATCATAGATCCAAAGGATAATGTTTTGATTGAAATTATTTGTTCTCTTGAGAACCAAAACTATTTGCAAACGATTAGCAATGAAACGCCCGGATTGCCTGACATTATAAATAGGAATTTAGTAAGAACAAAATTCAGGGATATTCAACAGCAAATCACAGAAGATTTTAATCTCTTGACTAACGCTCGTGAGGTATTAGTGCAAATCGATAATTTTTTAGAAATTCTTCCTGATTTACAGGTTGTTTCCCCGGAAATTGAACTCCCGCTTTCAATTCCAAGATTAATTCATTTTTGGTTACAGGAGCAAAAAACATTATACCAGAAAAATGCTGCTCAGATGTTTGTCCCTACTTTACAGAACGGCACTAAAACATTCAAAACTCCAAAGGCTACTATACAAAAGACAAGTACCCAGCAATTGAAGAACAATGCATTGAAGTTTTATTCATTCTTATCGGGTTACGATAGATTCAATAAAAAAATTATGTCTGATGAATCATTTATAAAACTCGCTGAATATATTAATGTTTTAATTGATACCGAAGCTGTTCCGGCTGATATTGTTCCAATTCCACAAACCAGCTTAACGAATGAATATCTCAGATATACTTTTTATCTAATTCATAAGGAGCTTTATACAACGAGACCGATTAGAATTGAATGGTTGGAATTATTGCATTCAGTATTTTCTCAGTTCAAGGATGTCGATTTAGAAACGTCAAGAAAGAAATTCAGCACAATACCAACTCATTTCGATAAAGATGTTGAAGATATAAAGAACCGAAGCAAAAAATAAACTTCGGTGATAATGGTGATAATGGTGATTTGAAATAAATATATTTCTAATCACCATTATTTTTATCTCAACAAATCAAATACTTAGCTTCAATTTGTAAGGTGATTTTGGTGCTTAGATATCACCTCTTTTTCGCCATTTTATCACTTAATTTTTTTGTGCCGTTAATTCATTTGGATTAGCGGTTTTCTTGTTATTGGCACACCTGAAAGCCCAACCGCCGAAAACAGTAATATCATGTTTTCAGAACCAATTTCATTCAACGAACTGCCGCAAGCTATGGCATACCTTATTCAAAAGGTAGAAAGGCTGGAATCTTTGCTTTCAAAATCTAATTTGGAGCAACCCGATTCCGACAAGTGGTTTAATGTACAAGAGTTGTGCGAATTTTTGCCCGACAAGCCTGCCCGGCAGACTGTCTATGGCTGGATTGGCCAAAGGCTTATTCCTTATCACAAGAAAGGGAAAAAACTTCAATTTCTGAAAAGCGAAATTGATGCTTGGTTGCTTGGTGACAAACGCCAAACCGAAGCTGAACTAAGAGCCGAAGCAGCAGAATTTGTAGCTAAAAAAGGGAGGATTGTAAGATGAACGAGAACAAGCAACCCCGCCGATTAGACGAAATTCTGGAAGAACTTCGTTGCTGTCCCGAAAGCATTCTCTATCAACTTGAGCAAAAAAGACAGCAATCATGTATGTGTCCGAGCAACTGCAAAATCTTGGAAGCCCTGAATTCAATTGAATCCAAACTAACCAACACCCAAACTTCATGCGAAGATTTGAGCAAAGAATGGGTTGACAATCAAGATGTAATGCTATTGTTGCACATTAGCCCCCGAACCTTGCAAACACTGCGTACAAATGGTACATTGCCATTCTCCCGTATTGGAAACAAGCTCTATTACCGCACTGAAGATATTCAGCGAATCTTGAAGGATAACTATACGATGTTTAAAATCCGTAGTTATGGCAAAGATAAGTAAACAGCAGATTTTGAGCGAAACTCATTACGGATTAGATATCTATGCTCATATCTTGCGGGAATACTATCAGGGTGAAACAGTCCTCTCCATTTCGGGGAGGACTTGCGCCCCTGCCCGTAATCCGTTCAACGCCGACAAACCAACTTTGTTGGTTGTCATTGTTGATAATGAAGCCCAACACACTGACAGCGATAATGCTATTGCAGATGGTAATGTGTTCGACTTTGCCGAACTCCATTACAAACTCCGGGATAACGAACTATTGCAAACACTTAACCGTGATTTGCATTTGCACATTGGAGAGAATAAGAATTTCTATTCGCGCAGTAATACTGCTAAAAGTAGTCCCAAAGTTGAAGAAAAAAAAGAAGTGTCTTTTTCTTTCTACAAATCACCAATCAAAAACACTATACCACATAAATCTGCAACCTTGTTGCAAATTTATAATGCAATCACCGGTGATTTCTACAAAGAGCGCACAGATAAACTTCGGTCAATTACCGACCCAAAGCAAGCACGACAATTCAAAGCAAATAACTTTGATTACTGTACTTTTTCAGGAATTTTCACTTCCCGAAATGACAAAAACCTTGTGCAACATTCAGGTTTATTGGCGGTCGATTTCGACCACCTGCCAAACCTCGAAGAAGTCCGTCAAGCCTTGCTTGCCGATGATTATTTTGATACGCAGCTACTTTTTATAAGTCCTTCAGGTGACGGTTTGAAATGGATCATTCCGATTGACATTTCTCAAACGCCGCATAGCGAATACTTCACAGCAGTGGCCAAGTACATTCTACAAACCTACAGTATTGAAGTCGATAAATCAGGGCGTGACATTTCCCGAGCATGCTTTTTACCACACGACCCTAACGCATACATTAATCCACTTATTCTCAATTCGTTTAATTCGCAATAATTCGCATAATTAGTAATTAATATGAGCAAGAAAACATTTAATCCAGCAGACTGGACAGAAACCAATAAAACAGAAGCCAAAGCAACCGCAAGTAATAAAACTATTCAATCAACTACACTTTCCCCCTCTCCACTTGGAGAGGGGTCAGGGGTGAGGTCGGATTCAGATATTGAAACAATCACACAACGAATTGAATCTTCAGGTGCCGATATAGCTCCAAACTATGCGGATTGGCGTGACCTTGGCTTTGCACTTGCTGACGAACTTGGAGAATCCGGAAGATCCTATTATCACCGACTAAGTCGGTTCTATCAGGATTACAATTCAACGGAAGCCGACAAACAATTTGATGCATGTTTGAAAGCACACGGACACGGTGTTTCCATTAAAACATTCTACCACCTTGCAAAATCAGCCGGTGTAAATGTAGGAATCCCAAAAGTAAAAGAAACAAGTCCCTCTCAAAAACCAAATTCCGATTTTCTTTCTCCTCTTGGAGAAAGTACCCGAAGGGGGATAGAGGTCGGAGAGGGTTCAGGGGTTCGGTCGGAAATTGCGGAAACAGAGGAAACTTCTGAAAATGAAACAAGCACACAACTTTGTTCATTGCCTTCCGAAATCTTTGACCAACTACCCGATTTACTTCGTCGTATTACCGTTAAAGGCACTTCACCCGAGGACAAAGATATTTTGTTGCTCGGCTCTCTTGTTTCCATGAGTGCATGTTTACCAAATGTTTACGGTGTTTATGCAGAACGGGAAGTTTTCGCCAATCTCTTTTTGTTTGTTACTGCACAAGCTTCAGCAGGGAAAGGCAGACTCACATTGTGCCGTAAATTGGTAGAACCAATTCACAAGGCACTCCGTGAACAAAACAGAGCTGAATATGAATCCTATCAACGTGACCTGACAGAATACGCAGCTGCCAAAAGTGATAAAGTAAACATGGAAAAACCACAGGAACCACCGCTTAAAATGCTTGTGATTCCTGCCAATAACAGCGCAACAGGCTTGTTTCAAATCCTCAACGACAACAACGGAAAAGGATTGATTTTTGAAACAGAGGGCGACACACTTGCTCAAACTTTTAAATCCGAACACGGCAATTATTCCGATGGTTTCCGCAAGGCCTTCCACCACGAAACAATTACCTACAACCGCCGAAAAGACCGTGAGTTTGTCGAAATTGATATGCCTCGCCTTTCGGCTCTGCTATCAGGCACACCCAAACAAGTTTCTGCCCTCATTCCCAATGCCGAAAACGGCTTATTCAGCCGTTTTATATTCTACTTCATGAACATTCGCTACGAATGGAAAGATGTCTTTGCCGGAGAAAGTGGTCAAACGCTCGACCACTATTTCGACCATTTAGGAGCTCAATTTCATGAACTGTATAAATGCCTGGAAAGTCAGGACAAACCCATGCGGTTTTGTCTGACGGTTTCACAGCAACAGCAATTCAACAGCTACTTTGAGCAAACTCAAATTCAGTACATTGAACTTTGCGGAGAAGATTATATTGGCACGGTTCGCCGCTTGGGCTTAATCACATTCCGTATTGCTATGATTCTCACAACCCTGAGAATTATGGACATCGGCGAACTTCGTTCACCGCTTGTCTGCTCCGACGCCGATTTCAATATCGCAATGGAAATAGTGAAAGTGCTGGTTCAACATGCTGCGCATGTTTTCCAACAACTCCCAACCGACACAACTGCCAAAGTTCAACCTAATCAAAAACAACAGTTTTTGAATATGCTCCCTGCTGAGTTCGACCGCCAAACTTATTTGTCAGTTGCTCAGAAATTAAACATTCCGGCCAAAACAGCCGAGAAGCAAATCGCACGTTTCGCCAAAACAGGATTAATAAACCATTTTGCACAAAACCAATACCGTAAATAACAACTGCTATGAACTCAACGGATAAAAAACAAATCCAACTCCACAAAATGGAGTTAGACGAAAAATACCTTTCCCGGAAACTAACTGAAATTATCATGAATAATCAAATAATTAGGTCTAATTTAAAGCGTTACAAAAACAAGTTCAAAGTTAAGGACAAGAAAAAACTCTTTATACTCGAAAAGGCATTAATTAAAATATTAGCTATCAATCGACGCACGTTGAGGTTATTAATTCAAAGCGATTTTATCGAATGTAATGATTTATTCGGGGTGAGTTTATTCACTGTAAAGGATATTGAATACTTTCTAAATACAACAATAAAAAAGCATAGAAATTAATGTAAATATAGTCTAAATAAATACATAATTATTTATTATCTTTGCATTTTAGAAATTTAAAAATCGTTGAAAAACAAATAAAAAACACTGCATAAATAATCAATCAGTAAACCCATAACCAGTTAATATTATTTTTCCGGAATATCTCACATTATCACCGTTCAATAAATCAAAAAAAATAAACATATAATCATGCACTAAAAAATCTAACGCTTATGCACCTTAATCTTCTATCATTCGAACTGATTTCGGAAACACTCACAATGAACTTTTACACAGAAAAAGTAGAAGGACAACACCCACACACTATTTACAAAAACGAGTGTCCAATAATTTGGGAGCAAAATCCCGAAAACCTTGCCGATAAAGATTTTCTATTTTGTTCTTTTGACAATGAAGAAGCTGAATGCACAGGCATAAAGTTTAGTGCTGAAATTAATCTTTACGAAGCTAAACGCTTTGCAACGCATTATGTAAGACAGATTTTATATAATTATTTTCTGGGTAAAGTCGCTGCGGTTTCATACGATTTTGTTGATGGTGTTGAAATATGGGTTAAAGCCAATAAACAGAATAATGATCGTTATACAGAGTACTACAAATTCTCCCTCAATCCACAACACGGACGCATTACCAAAGGCTTTGAATTGCTTGTTTCATTCAATGGTATTTCACGTACGTTCAACACCCCAATATCTCAGCTTACCGAAACGGACAGCGATCTGTTTTCTTTGGTTATTTCTAAAGGCAAATTAGTCAGGTTTAAAAAGTTGACTAATGATGATAAAATAGATATTGAACAAATCTTTCCTGTACTGAATTTCTCATTAAATAGACTCTACAACTTACCCGAAAACCGATATACAAATTACAACAAATATAAATCTACACAAACTTATATCAACGGTTTTTGTAAAGCAAATCTTTTCAACGAGGAGTTTAAAAACACCTTGAATATCGCTGAAAGTTTTATTGCTGTCCCTGATGACAATATTAGTAGAGTTTCATTGGCTTCAAAAGACTTATTATTTTCAAAACAACTGACAAGCCTTTCTCCTTTTGAAGGTATGCGGGATTATGGTCCCTTTCAATCTTCACCCTCAAACAACGTGAGTTTCTTTTTTATTTATCAGCAATCAGATGTGGAGCATGTCAAAATCTATCACAATATCTTTGCTAATGGATTGGACAAAACTTATACAGACAGGGAAACTGGTAAAGAAAAACCATACAAAGCATTTAAACCGCTTTCGGTTTACATTAAACAACCTTATTACACCGAACCAAACAGCAGCGTTTCTTTCACTTCGCTCGATACTGCTGTCGAAGAAGTAAAAAAAGCCTTAGCCAATAAAGTTTATAAACCCAATTGTACGTATGTTGCAGTCTATATTAGTCCCCTCAGCAAGACAGATGTTGCAAGTCCTCATTTTGGAGTTTATTACCAGATAAAAGAATTATTGCTCGACAAAGGAATTACTTCACAGGTAATCCACAAAGAAAGACATTCCGATGAATTTTTCACCTTTCATTTACCCAATATCGAAATTGCACTTTTAGCCAAAATTGGTGGTATTCCTTGGCGGCTTGCGTCGTCTTCAAAAAACGATTTAATTGTTGGTGTTGGTGCGTTCCGTTCATTAGCAATTGGCAAACGATACATTGGCAGTGCCTTTTCGTTCACTAAAGAAGGTCTTTTCAATAACTTTGATTGCTACCGTGATGATGATCTCGACCACCTTGTGGCAGATATTCGAAAAGCACTTATGCACTATGTGGTAGAAAATGAAAAGGCTGAACGCCTTATCATTCATTATTATAAAACCATGCGTAAGAAAGACTCTCAACGCATTGTAGATATGCTATTTCGTTTAGGGCTGAAAATACCGGTTGTCATTCTTACTATCAACAAAACAGAATCCGATGATATTTTTGCTTACAACTCCAAAGTCGAAGATTTGATGCCTCTTAGTGGTACTATCGTTAAGGTTGCTCACAATCAATTTCTATTGTATAACAATGCCAAATACAACGAAAAGTTCAAAGACGAAAAAGGCAAAAAAGACTATCATTTTCCAGTAAAAATCAAAATAGCTTCTGCCAGCGAAGACTACGAAATTACAATGCCGATAGTAAGAGAATTATTAGACCAGGTCTATCAATTCTCTCGTATGTATTGGAAATCTGTTTCACAACAGAATTTACCAATCACAATCAAATATCCCGAAATGGTTGCCGAAATAGTACCCCATTTCTCCGATGCAGAATTGCCGCAATTCGGTAAATCAAATCTTTGGTTTTTATAAATAGGAACTACAAACCAAATCAGCGGAACTTATGCCCAATTACTGGAAAACCCAAGGCATACCCCACAAGGGCTGGCGTTTAATTAATGTTATTGATATCCGGGAAGATGGTCAATCCGAATGGGATACAAATTACGAAAGCTGCATGATGTGTGGTAATGAAAAAATCAGGTACGTTCATATTGTCTCACATGACGAAGTGGCTGAAGAATTTAGTGTTGGGTGCAATTGTGCTGCCCGTATGACTGATGATTATGTAAATCCTGAGCGCAGAGAAGCCGAACTTCGGAACAGGGCTAACCGTAGAATCAACTGGAGCAAAAAACAATGGAAGTATAGCAAATCAGACAACTTGTTTTTAAATTACGAAAATCATTTTTTACTCGTTTTTAAAGATAAATATTCGGCAAAGTTTAAAATTAGAATAGATGAAAGAGTTAGTAAAAAAACGTATGATGACATAGACTTGGCAAAGATTGCAGTATTTAAGAATATCGAACACTTGAAAGAAAACGATAAGTGGTAGAAACAGGAAAATACAAATTCAAATGTCCACTTTCCCCGGCTTCCTCTGTTTTCTTTACTAAATCCTTAAATAAAAGAATGGATTTGTAAAAATGAATGTGTAGTTTTGTATGTTTAAAAAAAATAACTGAATCCAGATCTAAATCATATACAGGCAATTATGAAGTTCACTCCCCTCTCGCCAAAAAAATCACTCAATAAAGCCTTTTTACGTCAGCGTCCAACCCGTCAGGAAATAGATATTTTTAAACAAAATCTCATTCGGTTATTAGGTAAAATTGATGAAATTGAACGGGAGGAAAATCAAAAAAATCACATACGTGATTTTTTGCGGGACACTTATTACAAAGAAACAAACGAAGTAAATACTAAAGGCACTATCGACTTAGTTGTTCATTTGGGTAGAAGCAATAAGGACAGTGTGGGTGTTATTGCTGAAGCTAAACGCCCAAGCAATAACGGGGAAATGTTTTCAATAGAAAACCCGAATTCAAAAGCCCTGGGGGAAATCATTCTGTATTATATGGAAGAGCGGATTACCGCTAATAATAACGAACTGAAAAACCTGCTTATCACCAATGTAAACGAATGGTATATTATTGATGCCAATTATTTTGACAAGCATATTTACCGCAATAGCAAAATAAAGAAATTATTCGAGCTTTACAAAAACGATAAAAAAGACACTCCGTTTTTCTACGATGAAGTAAGTAAAATTATCCCGACCATTGATGTCGAAATTCCGTGTACCTACTTTGATATTCGTGCTTACAAAAAATGGTTGCTCAATGAGGATAAAACAGATGATAAAAATCTGATCCCATTACTTAAAATTCTGTCGCCTTACCACTTACTCAAAGTGAAATTTGCCGACGATAGCAATACGCTGGATAATTTATTCTATAAAGAACTGCTTCATATCATAGGACTTGAAGAAGTCAAAGAGAGTGGAAAATTAATTATCCGCCGTAAAAATGAGAACAGAAACGAGGCCTCACTGCTCGAAAATACCATAGAACAACTAAAAACGGTTGGCTTACACAAAATTACTGACCGCAGCAATTTAGGTGCAAATTCGGATGAGAATTACTTCAACGTGGCACTCGAACTTTGTATTACATGGATGAACCGTATTTTGTTCCTCAAACTGCTCGAAGGTCAATTAGTGAGCTATCACCAGGGCGATAAAGAATTCAGATTTCTGAATTCGGAAATGATTTTCGATTATGATGAACTTGCCAAATTGTTTCACAAAGTCCTTGCTGTCGATTTCCCAAGCCGAAAACCGGAAATACAGACAAAATACTTCAGAGTGCCTTACCTCAACAGTTCATTATTCGAGATTGGCGAGTTGGAAGACCAAACCATAAAAGTAAATGAGTTGGACAACTCTCTTTTGTTAGACTTAATGAATAATTCAGTACTGAAAGAGCAAAAGAAAAAAGGCGAAAAACTAAACACGCTCAGTTATTTCTTTCAGTTCCTGAACGCTTACGATTTTGCAAGTGAAGGATCGGACGATGTAAAAGAAGATTCAAAAACCATTATAAATGCTTCGGTACTTGGTAAAGTGTTTGAAAAAATAAACGGTTATAAAGACGGTTCTATTTTTACACCCGGATTCATTACCATGTACATGTGCCGTCAAACTATTCGGATGGCAGTAGTTCAGAAGTTCCGCGATGCCTACGGTTGGAATGTTGAGCAGTTCGACGACCTGAAAAACTATATGGCCGACCGGCGGTCAGTGAAAGATTTATTGGAATTCAATGCATTAATTAATTCACTTCACCTGTGTGATCCTGCTGTTGGTAGCGGTCATTTCCTTGTGTCTGCCCTCAATGAACTTATTGTTATAAAATACGAATTAGGAATTCTGGTCGACGAAGTTGGAGTTCGAATGACAAGCTATGAACTTGATGTAATTAACGACGAACTGATTATTACCGATGCAGTTACTGTAGACCCATTTAAATACGTAATGGTAAACGGAAGGCCGCAAAGCAAAGAAATTCAACGGCTACAAAAAACACTTTTCCACGAAAAGCAAACTATTATCGAAAACTGTCTGTTTGGGGTGGACATCAATCCAAATTCAGTCAAAATATGTCGCTTACGCCTTTGGATTGAATTACTAAAGAGTGCGTATTACAGAGCTGGAGTTGACCCTTCAGCACCTTATGAATTGGAAACACTGCCAAATATCGACATTAATATAAAATGTGGCAACAGTCTTATAAGTCGTTTTCCATTGGATGTCAACATAAAGGATGCACTTAAAAAAACCGGATATAGTATTGAAGAATACCGCAACTTTGTGGCTCAGTACCGAAGCGTGAAAAACCGAGATGCCAAGCGAGATCTTCATGGGATTATTGATTCTATCAAAACCAATTTCAAAGCAAATATCGACGACCCATTTAAACTTACTTTTTCAAAAGCACGAGCTGCCGAAACAAATTTAATGAGTGAGATTAACCGGATGGAACAATGGGGTGAAAAAGTTCCAAAAGACCTGAAAGACAAACTCGTGAAAGCAACTAAGAAACTGGCTGATTTAGAGAAAGAACAAGAAAAAATCCTTTCTAATGCCATTTATAAAGATGCTTTTGAATGGCGGTTTGAATTTCCCGAAGTATTGGACAATGAGGGTAATTTTGTTGGGTTTGATGTTGTGATTGCAAACCCACCTTATATTCAGCATAGAGAGCTTGCTCATTTAAGTAATTTCTTTAAAATACAATACAGCGTTTATTCTGGTACTGCTGATATTAGCTCTTATTTCTTTGAGAAATTCACAAAAATCATAAAGCCAAAAGGCATAATTAATGTGATTAATTCAAATAAGTTTTTCAATGCAGAATATGGAAAACCTTTGAGGAAATACCTTTCAAATTTTCCGTTTATATCAATTGTGAATTTTGAGCAAGTTCCTATATTTGATGAAGCATTAGTTTCAAGTGCCATTTTCACTATTACGAATATTTCAAACTCAGATACATTTGAATATGTGAAGTTTTTCAAAGAAAAAGTAGAAACACTTCAAGATAATGATTTGATAAAAAAACGGAAAATTTCAATTGAACAAGTAATCCTGAAAAATGAAAACTGGCTATTTAATGATTTAAATTCAAACGTAATTGTAAGCAAGATAAAATCTAAAGGAACTTCAATTGGAGAAATTGCTGATATAGAAGTCAAAAGAGGATTAACTACAGGATTTGATGATGCATTTTTAATTGATAAAAGTACATATGACCATTTAAGTCAGGGCAATGAAAAGGCGCAGGATATAATAAAAATGGCATTAAAGGGCGAAAACATAAATCGTTATAGAATAAATTTTAAAGATCTCTGGATTATTAATTCTCACAATGGTATTAAAGGAGTAAAAGAGCCTATTAATATAGAAAGTGACTTTCCACTAATATATAAACATTTACAATCAATAAACATAAAATCAAATGGTAAAGTTGAAAATCGCTCTGATCAAGGAAAGCATTGGACTAATTTAAGAAGTTGTGCTTTTATAAATGATTTTTCTAAGCCCAAAATTGTTTGGGGGTTAATTTCTGGAAATTGGGATTTTGCATTTGATAATGTTGGTTACTTTCTTACAAGTGCTTCCTTCTTTTTGATCTCAGAAACTATAGATATAAAATTCATTTTAGGTTTACTTAACTCTAAACTTTATCGTTACTATTTTATTCAGGTTGGTGAATATACAGCTGGCGGAGCATTTGTTTTGAAGAAGACTTCAATTGAGAAATTTATAATACCAACTGTTTCTGAAACCATTCAGCAGTCAGTCATTTCCTTAGTTGACCAAATCCTTATTGCCAAACAAGAAAATATCGACACGACCAAACTTGAATCCGATATCGATAACTTAGTTTATAAGCTGTATGATTTGACAGATGAAGAAATTAAGGTAATCGATCCGGAATTTGGGTTGAGTATGAGAAAATAGTGGTGGAATAAGCAATATATCGGGGATGTGAATATATACGGAACACTAACCAAACGAAATAGCAAAAAACAGAAAAAATGGAATTACAACTTATTCAAAGCAAAATTTATACAATTAGGAGCTATAAAGTTATGATTGACTTTGATTTAGCCGAAATGTATGGCATTGAAACGAGAGTACTCAAGCAAGCCGTAAGGCGCAATATTGACCGTTTCGAGGGCGATGACTTTATGTTTGAACTTACCCCCGATGAAGTGCAGGAGTTTTCAAGATCACAATTTGTGACCTTGAACAGAGGTAGAGGATCTAATGTGAAGTATGCACCTTTTGCATTTACCGAATTAGGGGTAGCGATGCTCAGTAGTGTGTTGAACTCTAAAATAGCCATAGAGATAAACAGAGGAATTATGCGAGCTTTTGTAACTGTGCGTCAATTAATGCTTAATCCACCAATTAACAGTGCAGCAGAGCTACAAACAGAAATAAAAGAACTCAAAAAGTACATGGATGAAGTATTAACCGACCAGAACGAGATAAACGAAGATACACGCACCCAACTTGAACTTATCAACCAAACATTGGCAGAAATGCAAACAAACAATAATGCAACGAATAAACCTCGCCGACGTATAGGGTATATTTTAGATAATGAAGAAACTACAAATTAAAGAAAATTGGACAAATACTTTATAATCAAAAATGCTCATGGAAAAAAAATATGATATTACATTATCATTTGCGGGAGAAGACAGAGAATATGTCGACAAAGTTGCAAATTTTTTAAAAGAATATGGCGTTTCCGTTTTCTATGATAAATTTGAAGAAGCTGACTTGTGGGGCAAAGATTTGGGTATTCACTTTGATACAATTTACCGTAAAAGTGCAAGATATTGCATTCCTTTTATTTCTGAAAACTATAAAAAGAAAATCTGGACAAACTATGAAATTAGAAATGCAATTTCAAGAGCTATTGAACAGAATGAAGAATATATTTTGCCTGTAAGATTTGACGACACTGAAATAGAAGGGATAAGACCAACATTAGGTTTTCTAGACCTTCGAACAAAATCTCCAGAGGAATTGACAAATATTATCTTGAAAAAATTAAAATCAGAAAAAACAATTCCGGTCGCTCAAATTTTTCAAGAGCAAATAAGTGACGTTATTAACGTAGCAATTTATAATTCTTTTTACATGGGTGGTCCTAAAGTTGTCAACGGTGGAGTCTCATTATCAATTAGGGTAACAAACAAAGTGAAAGGTGAATACCGATATTTTTATCAGCCTTCATTTCGGATAACAATACCTTTTAAAGGTGCAGATGCATTCCAATTAATTCAGACAGATAACAAGTATTCATTCCCTGTTAAAATGGAATTTGGTCAGGAGATTACCTTCAATTTCCCTCTGTCAGATGGACAAATCAAATACTTTGAAGATTTAGAACACGATTGTGAGTTTTATGCTGTTTGTTCTACTACGATTGGAGAAGTTTTTGAGTCTAATAAAACAACAGTTAAGTCATTAATTCAAGCATTTAATATGTAATATAGTTTATGAAAACAATCTTTTTAATTTATTAGAAATTCGTTTTCAAATAAATAAACTTCATCTTGTAATGTATTCGTTACCGAATAACGCTTAATGAATATATAGTGTGCCGTATATTTCTATATTCAATAATATCTATTACTCTTAAATCCCCAATCCTCAAAAGTGAGGATATTGGGGATTTAGAGGAAAAAGGAGATACTCAAAATATCCGGTTTCCCCAATTTCCCCACTTTTCGCAAGCAGAGGAATCGGGGCTGAGGTCTTTCCTGAATTACAAAGTTTTTTCAGTCCGGCATTACAGTCTATGATTGAAAAAAACAAGGCTTTGTTGACTTTGATAAATGGATTGGCATTAGAAGAAATCTAATACCTGCAATATATAGAGATCTGTTTTAATCGTTATATTGCAGTAACTAATTCGCAATATCATTCTTTTTTCGGAATTTACCGAAACAATTAGTACATTTGTTTTCAAATACGGTCTATAAACTGGAGTAAACATTATACTATTACCCATGAAAAACACAGACGACAAACTAACAAGTAGAAATATAAAACCAACTGCCATGCGGGAATTGGTTTTGGACATCCTAACTGAACAAAAAATGGCAATTAGCTTATCTGATTTGGAACAAAAGTTTCATAAATCGGATAAAGTCACGTTGTACCGCACTCTCAAAACATTTGAGGAAAAGAAGCTCATTCACAGCATTGATGATGGTACAGGTGCAATTAAATACGCTCTGTGTAAAGAAACCTGCCAATGTCACCCGGAAGATCTACACGTTCACTTCTTTTGTCTAAAATGTCAACATACATTTTGTTTAAGTGACATTCCTATTCCATCTATCAACTTGCCTGTTAATTTTAGTGTAGAAAATATAAATATGGTTGTGAAAGGAGTTTGTTCGAACTGCAACGATTAGTTTGCAACTCAGTTGCATAAACTTTTTACTTATCTTTGCGGTTGTTCTAACAGTTGTAATCAAATTTCTATGAACAGAATGGGGAAAAATAGTAAGTTTATTCTAATGTTACTGGCTGGCCTGGTAATATTACTTCATTCTACAATTCCGCACCATCATCATTTCGATTCATACAGCGACCACAATAATAGTAATTCTTGCCAATCAGAAAAAAGAGGTGAGTCTTCCAGTGAAGCCAATAAGCATTGTCATGCTCTAAACAATATTGTTTTTACAAAAGCTAATGCAATAACTTTCAATGCGAATACTGCATCAACTGCTATGTTGTTTGTTTTCGCTGCATTTGATCTGGTAAGACTCTACGACAGAGTTTTACTAACTATTTTCCCAATTAAAGATATTGTTATACTAAAACAATATCTTTCCTCAGAACTATCCTTTAGAGGTCCTCCTACCTTAGTTTAACTTCTTCTTACTTAGTATTTTTATTTCCCTGGCAGAAATGTCAGATTCTTGTTCATTTTTAAAATTTAGCTCTAATGAGTAAAAGAAAACTGACAAAAAGGGAATTGCGGGAAAGGCAGGTTTTCGAAGATAAAAAATTTAATCGGACGTTGCTCATTAGTTTTAGCTCACTTTTCGTTTTTATAATTTTTTATTTAGTGTTTCATACCTTCTGGCATGATACAAAATACACCTACCGTCAATATGCATTATATGGCAAGCAAGTTCCGGCAGAACTTGTATGTATGAATGGTGACAAACTTCTCAAGCATGAAAGTATAAAACTTAGTTACAAAGGAAAAAAATATTCCTTCTGCAACCAAGACTGTTATGATCATTTTGTCAACCACTTTACGGAAGATGCATTTATCTCGGATCCGCTTTCAGGTGACACTATTTGCAAAGCAGTTGCTTTGTTGGGATTAAAAAATCGAGGGAATCCAGACATTGTTTATTTCCAAAACATAAAAACATTCAATCAGTATTATAAATCAAGAAAATAAATGACTTGTGAAAAAACATAAAATTCAGCTAAAACAAGTAATAAAATGGATTTTCATTACTATGGTCTGTTTGATTCTCATTATTGGAATCATTGCCAGAATTCAACACTTTTTCACAGTGCATTTAAAATAAATCAACAATTAAATTATGATAGAACGTATTATTAATTTTTCAATAAAGAATAAGTTTATTATAGGCTTATTTGTAGTTGCATTAATTGGCTGGGGGGCGTACTCGCTCACTCAGTTGCCTATTGATGCAACCCCTGACATAACCAACAACCAGGTACAGGTTATTTCGCTTGCCCCATCGTTGGCGGTTCAGGAAGTCGAGAGTTCAATTACAGCACCTATTGAGGTCGCTGTTGCCAATATCCCCAATATGATTGAACTTCGCTCTATTTCTCGCCTAGGCTTGTCGGTGACTACTATTGTGTTTAAAGACAATGTAGATATCTACTGGGCACGGCAACAAGTCGGGGAACGCCTAAAAGAAGCCGAGGACATTATCCCGGCGGGTCTCGCAAAAATTGAGATGGCGCCTATTTCTACGGGCTTGGGCGAGATATACCAATATCGCCTTGCTGTTGAAAAGGGATATGAAACTAAATATTCTCCAATGGACTTAAGAACCTTGCAGGATTGGACGGTTCGTCGCGAGATGTTGGGAACAACAGGTGTAGCGGATATTAACAGCTATGGCGGTTTTGTAAAACAGTACGAAATTGCCGTGAACCCCGAAAAACTTCGGGGAATGAACCTGACCCTTACAGACATTTTTGACGCACTCGAAAAAAATAATGAGAATACAGGAAGCGCCTATATTGATAAAAAACCAACAGCCTATTTTATCCGTGGCATTGGGTTGGTAAAATCATTAGAGGATATTGAAAAAATTGTAGTAAAAAGCAACCCTTCGGGTATACCTATTTTAGTCAGGGATGTTGCGACGGTTCAATACGGTAGCGCAACACGATACGGCGCCATGGTTATTGATACGACAGAAGCAGTTGGTGGTGTAGTAATGATGCTCAAAGGAGCTAATGCCAATGAGGTCACAAAGAATGTGGAGACCCGCATACTGTCTATTCAAAAATCGTTACCCAAAGGTCTAAAAATTGAACCGTTTTTGAATCGGTCCGATTTGGTGGGGCGTGCTATTAGTACAGTTTCAAGAAACTTAATCGAAGGAGCGTTAATTGTTATCTTCATTTTAATTTTATTCCTGGGTAATTTGAGAGCTGGGCTGATTGTAGCTTCTGTGATTCCCCTTTCCATGCTGTTTGCCATATCCATGATGAAGTTCTTTGGTGTATCAGGGAATTTAATGAGCCTTGGTGCCATCGACTTTGGATTGATTGTGGATGGGGCCGTGATTATTGTGGAAAGTGTCGTGCATCGAATATCAATGAGTAAAAACCATCATCCTGGCATCACAAGGCTTTCACAGCAACAAATGGACGAAGAGGTGTATCAGGCTTCAAGCCGAATAAGAACTGCAGCCACATTTGGAGAAATAATCATTCTCATTGTTTACATGCCTATTCTATTCTTAGTAGGAATTGAAGGTAAAATGTTTGTGCCAATGGCACAAGTAGTGGCGTTTGCTATTTTAGGAGCATTTATTCTTTCGTTAACCTATGTTCCAATGGCTTCTGCTTTGTTTTTGAGTAAAAATACCGAGCATAAACCCAACTTTTCGGATAAACTTATGGACTTTTTCCACAAAGGATTTAATCCGATTATACATTTTGCTCTCAAACGTAAATTATTGATTTCGATTTCGGCAATTGTATTGTTTCTGGTTAGTTTAGGAGTGTTTTCCCGTTTAGGTGGTGAGTTTATTCCCCAACTCGAAGAAGGCGACTTAGCAGCGGCGGTGATAACGCTGCAAGGCGGTTCGCTTTCCAATTCGGTGGAACAAGTTCAGAAAGCAAACAAAATATTGCTTGAAAAGTTTCCGGAGATTAAACATACAGTTTGTAAGATTGGTGCGGGCGAAATCCCGACCGATCCTACACCGATGGAAACCGGCGATTATATTATTACACTTAAAGATAAGAGTGAATGGACGTCGGCAGAAACGCGTGAGGAGCTGGTGGCAAAAATGGAAGAAGCATTGATTCCATTGGCAGGTGTGAAGTTTGAATTTCAACAGCCGATTCAAATGCGGACCAACGAATTGCTTTCAGGATCAAAGCAGGATATCGCTATAAAAATATTTGGTGACGACCTGAACACGCTAGCAGATAAGGCCTCGCAGGTAGAGAAAATTATTCAAAAGGTTCATGGCGTTGAAGACATAAACGTAGAAAAAGTAACCGGACTGGCTCAAATTCAGGTTGAATATAATCGGGACCGATTGGCACAATACGGGCTTTCGATTGCAGAAGTAAACCGTGTATTACGCACTGCCTTTGCCGGAAGCCAGGCTGGAGTTGTTTTTGATGAGGAGAAACGATTTGGAATGGTGGTTCGATTGGATAAAGATTATCGTCAAAATCTGGACGATGTAAAAAACCTTTCAGTTGCTTTACCCAATGGTGGACAAATTCCTTTTGAACAAATTGCCAGCGTAGAAATAAAATCAGGTCCTGCACAGGTGTCACGTGAAAATACTAAACGTCGCATAACCATTGGTTTTAATGTCAGGAATCGAGACGTACAAAGTATTATAGCAGATGTTACAAAACAAATTGATGCAAAAGTGCAACTGCCAACAGGTTATTATGTAAAGTATGGTGGTCAGTTCGAAAATCTTCAAGCTGCCAAAGCCCGTTTGGCTATTGCTGTACCGGTATCATTACTGCTCATATTTGTGCTGTTGTTCTTTACATTTCATTCTGTAAAGCAAGCCTTATTAATCTATACAGCTGTGCCTATGTCGCTCATTGGCGGTATTTTTGCACTTTGGTTGCGGGGCATGAATTTCTCCATCTCGGCAGGGGTTGGCTTTATCGCTTTGTTTGGTATTGCAGTGCTCAACGGCATTGTGCTCATTGCCGAATTCAACCGGCTCGAAAAAGAAGGAGTCTCTGATATCACCGAGCGAGTATTAAAAGGTCTGCATACACGTTTACGACCGGTAATTATTACGGCTGCTGTGGCTTCGCTGGGTTTCTTGCCTATGGCATTGTCCACATCGGCTGGAGCTGAGGTTCAAAAACCGCTGGCAACAGTAGTTATTGGTGGATTAATAACAGCTACTTTGCTAACATTAATTGTTTTGCCAATTTTTTATATCTTCTTTTCTACTGATAGTTTCAAAAAGGTATCAGACAGCTTCAAGAAGCTATTTAAACGGAAATCGGGGATAACTGCATTAGTAATTCTTTTACTGGTAGGTACATCAACAGTAAATGCACAACAAGCCAAAAGAATAAATCTAAACCAAGCCATTCAATTGGCATTGGATAGTAACTTATCAGTTCGGTCATCTGCTTATTCTGTCGATGCTCAAAAAGCATTGAAAGGTGCTGCTTGGGACATTCCGAAAACAAACATTGATGGCCAATCTGGTCAGTTTAATTCCTATTCAAAGGATAACAGTTTTTCAGTTTCTCAGTCTTTTGCTTTCCCAACAGTATATGCCAATCAACATAAACTGGCAAATGCAAACGTAAAGAGTAGCGAATGGGAATTGAAAACTTCACGCCTCGAAATTGCCACACAAGTAAAACAAGTCTATAGACAATTAGCTTATTTGCTGTCAAAACAGAAACTGTTTTTGTGGCAAGACAGCCTTTATTCGGGTTTTCAACGTGCTGCCGAGCTAAGGATGAAAACAGGTGAAACTAATCAGTTGGAGATGATAACTGCCCGTTCGCAGAGTATGGAAGTCCGTAACCAATTGCAACAAGTGAAAGCCGACATTCTTATTTATAATCAGAAACTACAGGTACTTTTAAATTCAAAAGAATCGGTATTACCGGCTGATACTGTATTGCAACGAACTGATTTTCTACCTAACGCTGATATTTCCTTTGTATCTGGAAATCCTCAGTTGGGCTTTGCTCAGCAGCAAATTGAGTTATCCCGCATTGAGACTAAACTTGAAAAAAGCAAATTGTTCCCCGATTTAAACATCGGCTATTTCAGTCAAACAATACGAGGTGATCAGACTGTAAATGGTGTCTCGCGTACCTTTGGTTCGGGTGACCGCTTTACGGCTATTCAGGCGGGTATTGCTGTTCCGTTGTGGTTTGGGTCCAATGCGGCGAAAATCAAAGCTGCCAAATTAAAGGAAAAAGTAACTCAATCTAGCGCTGAGAATTATTCAAAATCACTTTCTGGCAGTTACAGTTCCATGTTAGGCGAATATGCAAAGTACAACAATAGTTTGAATTATTACGAAAAGCAAGCTGTTCCGGAAGCTGATTTGATTATCGATCAGGCAACCAGAAGTTATAAAGCCGGAGCCATTGATTATCTGGATTATATCCAGAGTCTGAGCCGGGCATTGAGCATTAAACAAAACTATCTCGATGCATTAAATAATTACAATCAAACAATCGTTTCAATTGAGTTTATTACAGGTAAAATATATTAATCTCACTCCTTTAGCCCTCATTTGGGGCTTTGGGGTTTTAAAACAATAACATTATGACAAAATATAATTTTAAATCATCAATCCTCATTTCTATTTTTTGCATTGCCTTGGTATCGTGCAACGGAAATAAAAAAGCAGCGGCAGCAACCGAAAAAGAGACTGAGGTAATTCCAGAAGATATCGTTGAACTACGTGACGACCAGATAAAGCTTGCCAACATTGAAACGGGAGCTATAGAGTTGCGTTCAATGAGTGGAACTCTAAAGGTAAACGGAACAGTGTCTGTCGCACCACAAAATCTCGCAACCGTTAGTATGCCAATGGGAGGTTTTGTAAAAAGCACTTCCCTTATGCCTGGCAATGCTGTTCACAAAGGACAAACACTTGCCATTATCGAAAATCAGGAGTTTATCGACATTCAGCAAAATTATTTGGAAGCAAAAAACAGATGTGAACTTGCCAAAACTGAATACGACCGTCAAAAAGAACTTTTCAAAAGCGATGTATCTTCTCAGAAAAACATGCAACAGGTTACTTCCAATTACAATAGTCTCAAAGTTCAGGTAAAAGCGTTGGAACAAAAGCTGTCGCTTGTTGGAATTAATCCGTTCAAACTGAACGAAGATAATATCAGTCGGTCAGTGGCATTGGTTTCGCCTATTACGGGGTATGTCAAGGCTGTAAATGTGAGTATAGGAAAATCTGTTTCAGCTTCCGATGTATTGTTCGAAATTGTAAACAGCGACAAACTATTTCTTGAACTCACATTATTTGAAAAAGATGCTGATAAAGTATCCAACGGTGAAAAAATTCGCTTTTACATCAACAATGAAACTGAACAACATGAAGCAGTAGTTTATCAACTGGAAAGTCTATAAATAATGATAAGACTTACAAAGTGTATGCGAATGTTGTCGGACATTGTAAAAACATGCTACCGGGTATGTATGTAAATGCTCATATTCAAGCTAAAAGTGGTCAGGCAACCTCAGTTCCTTCTAAGTCCATTGTAAGTTTCGACGACAAAGATTATATTTTCGTATTCGAGAAAAACAAGGTAGAGAGCGGAAAACCTTTTACAGAATACCGGATGATTCAAATAAAGAAAGGCGTTTCTGATGAGGGATTTACAGAAATCGTTTTGCCTGAAGGCTTCAACTTTAAAGAAGCAAAAGTCGTTATTAAAGGAGCATACAATTTGCTTTCAGCAAAGAAAAATGCCGGCGAAATGAGTTGTTAATCAATTAAAATAAAAAGATTAAAATTATGAAAGAGATAAAAGCATTTGTAAAGCCATTTAAAGTGAATGATATTTTGAATCAATTACTACAGGCTGGTTATCCCAACACAACAGTTTCTTTAGCTGAAGGAACAGGGAAATTTAAAAGTGAAGACTCTACACTTTCAACCCATTTTTCTATAACAGATAGCAAAGTGGCCAAAATTGAAATTGTTTGCAACGATAAAGATGTTGATGAGATTGTAAATATTATCTCCCTAAAAGGAAGAACCGGCAATCCGGGCGATGGACTTATTTATGTTTCAGATATACAAAAAGTCATTCGCGTAAGAACAGGGCTGGAAACTGAAGAATAAAAATTCAGGCAATTCGGGAATCACTTCTTTTGATTATAAAAAGACAAGTCTCCCAATTGCTCTGGAAATAATTCAACGGAAAACTATTATTCAGGACACTAGAGTTAGAAAGAGTTGGTAATCAGAATCATTGGTTATCAACTCTTAAAACCAAGTAACACTAAATCAAGTAAAAAGTATCTTACCGCCATATTGCTGAAATTTAGTAATTCAATTAGTAGTTGTTATGAATATAAAATCTCGTCTGTTTCTAACTAATTTTCAAATAACATTCTCATTATGAAAAAAGAAATCAATAAATTACTTATTTGGCAAGTAGTAAGTGGAGGAATATTTCTTCTTATTGCCTCTCCACTTATACTGTCAGTTTATCAATATGAATTTTCAGATCATCAGATTTCATTTCAGCAAAATTTATCCGATGTATATAATCTCCTCCTGCCACCAAAAGATATCAACATTTTCCTTTTAAATGTGGCTATTTCTGTAATTGGGGTGCTTGCAGGTACAATGATATATCGATATCGGAAAAAGAAAATTGTAAAAGAATTTACAACTTCGCAACTACTCAATTTGATTGAAAAGGGTGAAAATGAAAAAGTAGAATTCAAGTCTTCACTAAGATATGATTATCGTCAGGTAAAAACAAACAAAAACCTGGAAGTTGTAATATTAAAATCGATAGCAGGATTTTTAAATAGCAAAGGTGGTATTCTTATAATTGGTGTAAATGATTATGGCAAAATTTTAGGTCTTGCGAACGACTATTGGTCTTTAAAAATAAAGACAAAAGATGGTTTTGAGCAACGGTTAATGCTTATCATATCGAATACTTTTGGGCAAAACATTTGTAGTAAAATACATCTTACCTTTCACGGAATTGAGGACAAGGAGATTTGCTCCCTACAGATTGACCGGTCAAAACGACCTGTCTACGTTAAAGAAAATAATCAAACTACCTTTTTCTTGCGAACAGGAAACGTGACTAATCCTCTGTCAACAAGTGAAACTGTTGAATATCTGGAATCAAAGAAACATTAAATGAGGTCTTAAATAATTTATCAAAAAAAATAAAATCATGAAAAAAATAAAATGCATTTATTTAGTTGTGGCAGTGATTACTTTACTGAGTAGTTGTGCCGTTATTCGTCCGGGCGAAGTAGCATTAAAAGTGAAATTTGGAAAAATCAAACCCGATATTTTGAAGCCTGGAATACATTCCACAGGTCTTATTGGAACCAAAGTGGAACGTTTTGACACACGAGTTATTGAATACTCCAAGAAACTTGGATTTCATAGTAAAGAAGGAATAGAAGTAACTTCTGAATTGACATTACTTTATCATTTAGTTCCGGATTCTGTAATAAGTATATATCAAAAATTTAATGGATATTACCAAAATACACTTATAGTAAATAATCTTATTACTGCATTGAGGCAGGAAGGGCTTAATCACAATGCCATCGAACTCATTACCCAACGGGCAGAGATTGAAAATTCTATTAAAGAAAAATTAATCACAACCATTGGTAAATATGGGTTTACTGTAGATTTAATTCTTATTAAAGAAATTGACCTGCCAACCGAAGTTACCAAAACTATACAATCAAAGTTAACGGCAGAACAAGTTTCTAAGAAAACTGAAATTGATTTGCAGATTCAAAGAAAGAACCTTGATTTTCAAATTGAGAAAGAAAAGAAAGAAGCCGAATTGGAAATTGCAAAACAACAGATTGCACTTGACTTTGTCATTGCAAAACAGAAGAAAGAATCTGAACGGTTACTTATTGAATCAGAAGCTATAAAAAAATCACAGGACATTCTGAATTCATCACTTACTGATAGACTTATTAAATTTAAAGCACTGGATATTACCAAAGAGTTGGTCAAATCACCCAACACTAAAATTATTATTACAGATGGTAAGTCACCGGTAATTCTTAATGATAAATAAATAGGAATCATTGGACTAAATTCCAATAGATATGGGGCATTTAAGGTGATGTATTATCTTCTTTATTGCGTTTTTTAAGAAGTTTATTTTTGATTAGTTTTGTAATGCAAAGCTTTAAATGCCCCATTATTTAAGTATAGAAAAATATTTCCAAATAAATTAAATCTGAAATTAGCATTAAACAAATACATACAGAACTAATACCGACATTCACTAATACTATTTTTAACCACATGATAATTACAGAGTTAATTAAACTAAGTTTAACCACATGATGAATACATATCTTACAAGTTTAAATCTGACAAAATAATCTCCAGCCAACTTTCAAAAAAAAATCGTGTATGAAACAGACAGTTAAATTAATACTTATTACAACTATTCTTTCAATTGTTTGTGACAATGGCTATTCACAAAAAAGCTACCGGACAACGAATGGTCATGTGTTGATTAATGGAGTTTATGAAGATTCGGTGTTTACAGCTAAAAGTCACAAGTTAATACTCGAATATGATGCTGGCAATAAAACTATCAATGGAAACTTAAATTTGCAAACATTCTCAAGCGATGTGCTTTATATAGATAGCATTATTTCCCAAAAACCCATATATATCAATATAGCTGGTAGTATACCTGTTGATTTTATCTCATGGAATCATAGCGATTATAATTTAGATATTCCATTGGAAATAAAATTCAATAAGATAGTGATAGTTGTTCCTGCGGAAATAAAATTAAGTCATGCCGAAAATTTACCACCTCACACTTGTATAATGAGTGTCAACTTTAATGTGAAATTATCAGATTTCATGATAAATATTCCCAAGCAGCTAAATGAAACAATTAATGTCCAATTTTTACAATTAATTTTACGACAAAAATATAAGTAGAAACAAGTATGATTACTCAAAAAAAATCAAACCTATTTTATAAAACAGAATGAATATGAAAAAATATAAGCTAAACAATTTAGATTGTGCATCATGTGCATCTAAGATAGAAAGCAGTCTATCAAAACTGGAAGAAGTGAAATCAGTATCGGTAAATTTTGCAAATGCCACCATGACTATCGACACCGACAACCTTGAAAAGGTTAAAGCACTAATTAAAAAACTTGAACCGGAAGTTGAAGTCCAAAATATTGATAAAGAGAAAACCTTGGTTTCTGTTAATGAACTTGCCGAAAATAAAAGTACAATAATTAAGACCGCCTCCGCCTTAGTCTTACTGGTTATCGGGATAATATTTGAAGAAAAACTACACAATACCCCTTTTCAACTCGCTGAATACGCTGTATATGTTACCGCTTACCTCATTGTTGGTTGGAATGTGATAGCTTCAGCTGCAAAAAATATTATTAGAGGACAATTCTTTGATGAACAGTTTTTAATGGCCATAGCAACACTGGGAGCTTTTGCTATTCATCAAATGCCCGAAGCAGTGGCAGTAATGTTGTTTTATGTGACCGGTGAATTGTTTCAGGACATTGCAGTGGGTCGTTCTCGCAAATCTATCAAATCGCTGTTAGAAATTAAGCCCGATTACGCCAACCTGAAATCTGGCGTGGAAGTAGTCCGGGTTTCTCCCGAAGATGTAAAAATTGGTGACATTATCGTTATTAAACCTGGTGAGAAAGTTCCACTCGACGGAACGATACTCGATGGAACTTCGTTCGTTGACACCGCTGCACTAACTGGTGAAAGTGTACCAAGAAAAGTAAACGTAAAAGATGAAGTTATGGCAGGGATGATTAATCAATCCGGTTTACTGACTGTAAAAGTCAATAAATTATTTGGTGAATCGTCTGTCTCAAAAATTCTTGAGCTAGTAGAAAATGCCACTTCACAAAAAGCTGAAACGGAGAAGTTCATTACAACTTTTGCACGGTATTATACGCCCATAGTTGTCATTGGTGCTTTATTGCTCGCCGTTTTGCCTCCACTGTTATTTGCCGGACAAACCTTCAGCGATTGGATTTATCGAGCATTGGTAGTGTTGGTTGTCTCCTGTCCATGCGCTTTGGTTATTAGCATTCCACTGGGCTACTTTGGTGGTATCGGCATGGCTTCAAGAAAGGGTATTCTGGTCAAAGGTTCCAACTTTCTTGATGCACTCACACAGGTAAAAACCGTAGTTTTCGATAAAACAGGAACACTTACAAAAGGAGAATTTAAAGTTTCGGAGGTGGTTACTTCCAACGGCTTTTCCAAAGACGAAATTTTAGAATATGCCGCTTATGCTGAAGCCAATTCAAATCATCCGGTAGCACAGTCAATAACTGTTGCGTATCAAGGTAAAATTGATATTGCAAGAATTACAAAAACGGAAGAAATTTCGGGACATGGTATTAAAGCAATCGTTGACGGTAAAACAATACTTGCTGGCAATGATAAAATGTTGCACAAAGAAAACGTTGCGCATTCGGTTTGTCAGGTTGACGGAACGGTAGTACACATAGCCATTGACCACGTTTATGCGGGTTATATTATTATTTCCGATAGCTTGAAAGACGATGCAGTTGAAGCTATTGAAAATTTAAAATCAAAGAATATTCAAACGGTCATGCTCACCGGCGACAACCAATTTGCTGCAGCAGCCTTTGCAAAGAAATTGAATATAGACAAATACTTCTATGAACTACTCCCCGAAGATAAAGTCAAACACATTGAACAGTTAATCATAGAAAATAAAGGAGGCAAAGTTGCCTTTGTTGGCGATGGAATAAATGATGCTCCTGTGATTGCCCGTGCTGATGTGGGAATAGCCATGGGAGCACTTGGATCCGATGCTGCAATTGAAACTGCCGATGTAGTGCTAATGACAGACTCACCGTCAAAAGTTGCTTTATCCATTGAAGTTGCGAAAATAACGAGAAACATTGTTTGGCAAAATATTTATTTTGCGATGGGTGTAAAACTAATTTTCATCGTTCTGGGTGTATTCGGTGTTGCAACCATGTGGGAAGCTGTGTTTGGTGATATGGGAGTTGCTTTAATTGCTGTTTTTAATGCTATTAGAATACTGAAAAAATAGATTTATACAATACATTATCACATGTTACAGGTATGTTTTATTGATAAACTGAAATATATGATATGGGTACAAGAAAATACAATTTGGGAAATATTATGAAATTAGGAAATAAACTTATCGGCGTAGGGGTTTTAACTGCAATTTCGGCTTCACTCTGCTGTATAACACCAATTTTAGCTTTATTGGCAGGAACAAGTGGACTTGCTTCTACTTTCTCTTGGCTTGACCCCTTCAGACCATATTTAATAGGGTTGACTATTTTGGTGCTTGGAATTGCTTGGTATCAAAAACTCACACCAAAAAAACAAATAGATTGCAACTGTGAGACAGAAGCCAAAGCACCTTTTTTTCAGACCAAGACATTTTTAGGTTTAGTGACCGTTTTTGCTGGACTTATGCTTGCATTTCCTATGTATGCACACATTTTTTACCTCAAAACAGAAAAACAAGTAATCGTAGCTGACAAACACAACATAAAAATTGTGGAATTCACAATAAACGGAATGACTTGTTTGGGTTGTGAAAAACAAATAAATCACGAAGTCAATAAAATTCAAGGGATTACGAAGATTGCTGCCTCATATAAAAACAGTAATGCAGTTATAGAATTTGACAACACAAAAACAGACATTGACGAAATAGAAAAAGCAATTACCAAAACGGGATATTCTGTAACAACCAAAAAAAGAAAACTAAAATGGAAGTAATATTACAATCAACAATAACATGCCCGAATTGTGGACACAAGAAAGAAGAAACAATGCCGACAGACGCTTGCCAATACTTTTATGAATGTGAGAATTGCAAAACTGTCCTGAAACCCCAACTAGGAGACTGCTGCGTGTATTGTAGCTATGGTTCTGTAAAATGTCCCTCAATCCAAGAAAAGAAGAATTGTTGCTAATGACAGATTCTCCTTTGAAAGTTGCCCTGTCCATTGCTACAAAACACGATAAACAAAAAAAATATGAAAAAACTATTATTTATAACATGCATACTAATTTCTATGAATATGTATGCTCAAAAAACGAGAGAAATCAAGAACAACGAAATAAAAGTTCTTTTTCTTAGTTCACTTGATTTCAAACAAGCGAAAGCTACCCAAATTACAGATTTTTTGCACAAAGGGGATAAAATAAAACTTAACCAGTTTTTTATTTCCCCGGATATTACGGTTGTTGAACAAAACACAAAAAAGAGTTTCCCAAAAGACAGTATTTTTGCAATTCAACTAACTAATGGACAGAATTACAGATTTATCAATCGGAAGCCATATCTTATTGCTGATACTTCTTTTCTTTATATCTATACCAGAAATGACGTTAAAACTGAATATCAGCAATCAGGTCCACACACTATCCATAAGAAAATTCCGGTAACCGTCTATTATTTTAGCTTTGGAGACCATAAAAAAGTGTATTCACTTACCTTGGTAAATCTTCGAAAATATATTCTTATCGATCCTGTAGTTCACACAGCTGTGTGCAATAAATTTACCAATGATGAAATGCTGTCTGAAATTAACAACAGTACTGGACATTTCATTTTAAACGAAATAATACGCTCTAAACTCAATCAATAACAATTTAATACTATCGCTATGGAATACTATTTTAGCAAAACGCTTCATGCTTCCTTCGATGAAGCAATTACGATAACAACAGAAGGATTAAAATCTCAGGGCTTCGGAGTTATAACCGTTATTAATATGAATGAAAAACTCAAAGAAAAACTCAATGTCGATTTCAAACGGTATACCATTCTCGGGGCATGTAATCCCCCATTTGCCTACAAAGCCTTGCTCGCCGAAGATAAAATCGGAACAATGTTACCATGCAATGTGCTGGTTATCGAACAGGGAGAAAACCTCATTGAGGTAGCAGCCGTCAATCCAATTGCCTCCATGCAGGCAATTTCAAACCCAGCTCTTGGCGAAGTCGCTCAACAAGTGACAAACTTGCTCCAAAAAGTTATTGAAAATTTGTAGATCAATTTGTTGACAATTATTTGCCGTTATACCAACAAAAGCAGGTCAATTTTATTAAATTGACCTGCTAAATTAAACAAATACGTTATTCACACAACTACATTTTCATACCTTTCATATCTGTTGTATGTTTCATCTTTGTTGAATCCTTTTTGTTTTCAGGTTTCATTTTCTTTGCTTCTTTTTTTACTACCAATGTCATACCACATTTGGGGCATTTCCCTGGTTTATCCTTTATTACTTCAGGATGCATCGGACAAGTATACTTCACAGCAGGTGCTTTTGTTTCAGTTTTCTTTGGTGTTTGACCATAAGCGTTACTGAAAGTTGATCCTGCAATAGTTAATCCAAAAACTAGGATTAGAGAATAAATCATTTTTGTTTTCATAAATCTGTATATTTAAAATTGAAATTACATATCCATACCGGGCATGCTACTAACTTTTTTGGGTTTAGGTCCACCATGATTCATCATGCTTGGTTTACCTGCCAGTTGAGCCGCAGCGTCCACGCTAAATGTTCCATCAGTTACAATTTCTTCGCCGTCCATAAGTCCGTCTAGCACTACATAACTGTTTCCTAACATGGGTCCAAGTTCTATTTCGCGCATTTTGAAATTGAGTTCTGTAGCATCGGACTGTTTTACATACACAACGGAACGTTTGCCTGTCCAGAGAACCGCTGAGCGTGGTATAACAAGCTTATCTTTAAATTCGTTCAGGTTTGCTTTCACTACACCTGTTGCGAACATTTCCGGTTTAAGTTTTCCACCTCCGTTTCCAACTTCAACACGTACTTTAGCTACTCGATTTATCGGATCGATAACCGGGTCAATAAATTTAATCGTAGCTGAGAAATTTGTTCCTGGTAATGCTTGCAAATTGAATGATATAGTATTCCCGACTTTCAGAAATGGCAAATCGCTTTCATAAGCATCAAACAGTACCCAAACGTTCGAAAGATTGGCTATATCAAACAATACAGTTCCTTCCGAAACATGGTCGCCTGTATTCACACGTCTGGCGGTTACGATTCCTGAAGTATTAGAATAAACTTCAAAATCGGTTTTCACCTTGCCTGAACTTTCAATTTGGGCAATCTGTTTTTCTGTGAGCATCCATTGTATCAATTTTTGCTTACTAGCTTCGTAAATACCTGGCTGAGACTGTTTGCTTTTGGCTGCTTCAAGCAATTCTTGTTGAGCTGTGACAAGTTCTGGCGAATAGATCATTGCCAGCAGTTGTCCTTTTTTCACCGATTCACCCGTAAAGTTCACCATTAGTTTCTCTATTCGCCCACCAATATGAGCTACTTGGTTTTGCAGAAGGCGTTCATCAGCTTGCACCTTTCCATAAAGCCGAACTTCTTTATTTGGCCTTTGATGACTGACAATTGAAGTGGCAACATTGGCAAGCTCGGCAGCTTCTTTGCTGAAATGCACGGCATCAGAATCTACCTTTGCGCCACCTCCATCGGTTACTGGTATCAAATCCATAGCACATATCGGGCATTTTCCCGGATGATCTACCCTGATTTGCGGATGCATTGAGCAAGTCCACATTTGTTTTTTGGATTCAGTCAATGAATGATTATGTTCATCTTTTGTTACCTTAGATGGATGGAAAAACAACCAGCCAAGAAACAAACCGGCCAGTATCAAAAGTCCGTATCGGACATATTTGTTTAAAAATATTTTTTTCATAAATGTATTTTGTTGAATGCGAATTTATAACTTCTTGTAATTATGAATTGTGCATTATGAATTATAAATTATTTGTCAATCGCTTTACCCAAACTTCAGCTTTGTTGAAATCCGTTGTCGCTTCCACTTGCTTCAATTCATAACTGAATAGCTGCTGACGAATACGCAAAATATCTGTTAGACCACTGGCAGATGAAGAAAAAGTTTTAATCATTATATCCAATGTTTTTTTTGCTAACAGACTCTGGCTATCATATAATTTCATACGCCTTTGAGCATCGTTATACAATTGCATAGCTTCGTAATATTCGGTTTGCAAAGCATTAGCCGTGGCTTGGTAGTTTTGCTCGGTAGCCTTTTTCATAAACTTTGTTTCTGCTTGCTGTGCATTATACTTCTTACGATAAATAGGCAAAGTCACCGTCAACATGGGCATAATCATATCTTGTCCATTCATCGAAGATGTCGACATGGGGCTTTTGGCAATCACCGAGTAATTAACACCCAGTCCAACCATGGGTAAACCCATTTGTTTCTGCATTCTCACTCGGGCTTCAAGCGATTGTTGTTCATATTGCAACATCCCGAGCATTGGATTACGGGTAAACATGGAATCGGAAACCGACAAATAAGCAATATCCAACGGTTCGACAGGTAACAGGTCAGGAACATAAACTGAGGTTTTTTGTGGCCGGTTCAATTGACTATTAAACCTTGCCATCACTACCAGTTCTTCATTCCCTAACGTGGCGATATTATCCTCCAAATTACCTGTTTCAATCTGAATCTGATACACATCGCTTAAACTTGTTGCACCCGAAGATGAACCCATAGAAGATGAACCCGTTGAAGCTTCAGGGCGTGAAACGGTTGGTGAACTTGAACCACCTCCCATGGAATTCATACCGGATGAACCGGTTGAACTAGCAGATGTACTTCCCCCCCGACATTCCACCACCTGAAGAGGCAGTAGAACCGCTACTCAAAGAACCTGATCGAAACTTTACTAATGTCAACCGTTCAATGGTTTTCAGTAAATCAACATTTTCTTTGGATATTCTGATGTTCTGACGAATTTTATATAAATCAAACCACGTCCGCTGGGCATCATAGCACACTTGCAATTTTGCATCCCTGAAAGTTTCATATTTGGCTTTGGCCATCAGGCTCATTTCATCCTTGGCATTTTTAATTACTCCAAACCACGGAAACATTTGCATAAGCTTGATATCTGCCACCTGATTACCTCCAATCAACTCCATTGGACTGAGAAATACACCCAGTTCCAGTTGCGGATCAGGCAAGCTGCCAACTTGGGGGTACTTTCTCCAGGGCAGCCTGATATTCATTATATCGCTGCATGACAGTGGGATTGTTTTTAATTGCTATTTTTAAATAATTCTGCAGCGAATCCGATTGCTGACTAAATACACCGCTTGAAAACACCACCACCACAAATAGCACTACTATTCTATTTATATTTCCTTTCTTCATACTTCTTCCTCGTTGTTGGTTGTCTGAATTGCCACTTTTGCATGTTTCTTTACTGCACTTTCACGCCACATGGCTTGAAATATTGGAACAACATAAATGGTCATTACCTGAATAATCATTCCACCAAATGTAGGAATAGCCATTGGCACCATAATGTCAGCACCCTTTCCAGTGGAAGTGAGTACAGGCAGCAAGGCAATAACCGCCACAGCTGTTGTCATCATAGCCGGACGAACACGTTTTTTTTCCTGCATCTACAACAGCTTCACGTACATCGTGTACAGTACTGGGATGTCTGTCTTCAAACACCTGATGAATATAGGTTCCCATAATTACACCATCGTTGGTAGCAATTCCGAAAAGAGCTATAAACCCAACCCAGACCGCCACACTCAGGTTAATAGGATGCATTTGGAACAGGTCACGCAGATTTACTCCTGCAACAGAAAAGTTCAGAAACCAATCCTGTCCGTAAAGCCATAACATGATAAATCCACCGGCAAATGCCACAAATACACCCGAAAAATGGATAAATGAAGCTGTTACTGTTTTAAACTGGAAGTATAACAAGAGAAGGATCAATAACAAACTGATTGGAATAACGATGGATAAACGCTCGGTTGCGCGAATCTCATTTTCGTAATTTCCGGCAAACTTATAGGTTACTCCGGGAGGGCATTTTTCAATTCGCCTGAATCCAGTTTTTTTCTTCAACATATTATCGGCTTCATTCACCACATTCCACTTCAGCTTTGCTTTCCACTTTGTCGAAAATAACATAGCCAACTAGGAATGTATTTTCGGTTTTTATCATTTGAGCACCGCGAGTATAATTTATATCAGCCAATTCGCTCAATGGGATTTGTGTTCCGTTCATGGCAGGAATCAAAATCCGTTTTTATATCTTCCGGATTGTCACGCAATTCACGGGGCATACCTCACGCGCATCGGGAAGCGCTCACGCCCCTTCTACCGAAGTGCTTAGCGCCATACCACCCATAGCCACTTGTAGAATTTCCTGCACATCGCTGACCGTCATTCCATAACGTGCCATGTTTTTCCCTGTTCAGTTTTTATTTCCATATAAGGTGCACCAACAGCTCTATCGTAAAAACACAGATGAAGATTTAACCGAAGGTACTTCTTTCAATGCTTTTTCAAATTGCATTCCGGCTTTTTCTATCGATTCCAAATCAGGACCATACACTTTTCAATCCCATAGGGGCACGCATACCCGTTGAAAAGCATTACTAATCGGGTTTCGATAGGTTTGCAATTTTCGGTGCTGAAGTCAAGCCTGGAATATCAGTCACTTTTACTATCTCTTTCCAAATGTCACCTGGTTTTTCTTATTTGTTCCCCTCCATTGACGGGAAATTACTCGCCTTTTGACGAAACAATCAAACTATCGGCTGGTACTGCTCGGAATGCTTCTTTTTCCGGATTAAAACGTCTTTCCATTTATCAAGACGAATGCGCCGTTTTTATCCACTTTGAAACGTTCACGGTGTCCCATCTTCATCCAGTATGTATTCAGGTCGGTAATTGATGGTATTTTCAAACATTTGAACCGGAGCAGGATCTAACGATGAATTCACACGCCCCCCATTTACCAACTGCCACTTCCACTTCTGGAATGGAGGATAACCGTTTATCCAACGTTTCAATGTATTGCAAATTCTTTTTCAATACTTGAATGCGGCATACTGGTTGGCATTAACAAATAAGAACCTTCATTCAGCGATGGCATAAACTCCTTACCCGTTCCCGGGAACGTTTTTGCCGGTGCTTCCCAACCTATCTTTTCAAAACCTTTAGCAACAATCCCGAATGTTTTATCAAATCCTTGCCAGGCCAGAAAACCAAACAGTAAAGTAAATGCCGGAAGTAGCATAAATTTCCATTTATGTTCTAATCCCCAACGAAGAATTGGTTCGTAGAAATGAACCATGGTCATCAACGCTGACAGAATAACAGCAACAATTCCCGCCACAAACAAGAAGTTTACAAACAAACTATTGTGAGCTCCTAACGGCAGCCATTCCATTGATAAATAATAGACAGCCACTAAAACTGTTATTCCGATATTGATATAGTTTGGAAATTCTTTTCGTTTCTCCGGCCAACGGTAATCAAGCAAATTATTGACTCCTACTGCGATCAAAGCTAAGGCTGGCCAAACCTGCCAAAAAACAATCACTGCAATTCCACCTACGATTAGACTACCATTAAAATAACGTCTGATTTTCTTTGTATCCATCCGTATGTCAAATATTATGTGTACCAAAGTAGGCAACACAATAATCCCGAGTAAAAATGCAGAAATTAACGCAAATGATTTGGTAAACGCTAACGGATGAAATAATTTACCTTCCGATGCCTCCATGGCAAACACGGGCAGGAAGCTTACAATTGTTGTTGCAATAGAAGTTACCACCGCAGCACGTACTTCAGTTGTTGCAAGGTAAATAAGGTTCATCAGTTCTTTTCCGCGCACTCCTTTATTCTCCGGCATTTCCAGATGTCGCAGAATATTTTCCACATCCACAATGCCTATGTCTACCATCACCCCAATAGCAATAGCAATACCGGACAAAGCAACGATATTGGCATCAACACCAAAGAAATGCATCAGAATAAAAGTCATTAGCACACCCAGCGGCAACAATCCGGCAACGATCACCGAAGCCCGTAGATTGAGTACCAGCACAATAATGACGATAATACTAATAAGAATTTCATGCGAAAGTGCCGATTCAAGGGTTCCAATGGTTTCCTTTATCAAACCGGTTCGGTCGTAAAAGGGTACAATCGTTACTTTTGAAATGCTGCCGTCTGGTAACGTTTTCTGTGGTAATCCGGCTTCAATTTCTTTGATTTTTCCTTTTACATTATTGATAACTTCCATCGGATTTGAACCGTATCGGGCTACCACCACGGCTCCCACAGCTTCACTTCCTGCTTTATCCAGTCCCACCGCGGACGGGTGGCAGGTCCAAACGAAGTTCTTGCTACATCTTTTTATTCGTACTGGTACGTTGTTACGCACCGATATGACTGAATTATCAAGGTCGTCTAAATTTTTTACATAGCCTAACCCTCGAATAATGTATTTCCACATTATTCAGTTCCACAGTTTCAGCTCCAATGTCAAGATTGCTTTTCCGCACGGCATTCATCACGTCCATTACTGACACGCCAAAAAGCTTTCAGTGCATTAGGATTGACATCAACCTGATATTCTTTGATGAATCCGCCCACCGAAGCAACTTCCGAAACTCCTTCAGCTGCCGATAAAACTATATTTGACATAAAAATCCTGAATGGTGCGTAATTCTTGCGGATTCCAACCGCCATTCGGGTTTGCCGGTTTTGGGGTCACGCCCTTCGAGCGTGTACCAATAAAATCTGTCCCCAGAGCTGTAGCATCCGGCCCCTAACGAGGGTTGAACGCCTTGCGGGAGAGTTCCGGGAGGCAATGAATTTAGTTTCTCAAGTATTCGTGAACGACTCCAGTAAAATTCTACATTATCTTTGAAAATAATGTAGATAAACGACATCCCGAACATGGACGTACTACGAATGGTTTTTACACCCGGAATACCAAGTAATGCTGATGTAAGCGGATAACTGACTTGATCCTGAATGTCTTTAGGCGAACGTCCCATCCATTCCGTAGAAACAATTTGTTGGTTGTCGCCAATATCTGGAATGGCATCTACCGGAATCGGATCGCGTGGAAGTATACTGGTTTTCCAGTTAAAAGGGGCATACGCAATTCCCATTACTAAAAAAGCAATCAGGAAAATAAACGTAATAAGCCTATGATAAAGAAAATAATGAACAAGTTTATTAAACATAATTCTAATGTGCTAATTGATTAATATATAAATGTTTGTACAATTGGCAATTAATTACATGTTCATGCCGCAGCCTTTCATCTTCATAGCCTTTTTCTTTGTACCTTTTTTCACCAATTCCATACCACATGTTGGGCATTTACCGGGTTTATCCGAAATCACTTCTGGATGCATAGGGCAAGTATATTCAACCTTGGCTATTTCTTTTTTTACCAGATTCATATCACATTTTGGGCATTTCCCGGGTTTATCTGAAATCACTTCAGGATGCATAGGGCAAGTATATTCAACCTTGGCTACTTCTTTTTTTTCCAATTCCATTCCACATTTGGGACATTGTCCCGGTTTATCCGAAATAACTTCGGGATGCATTGGACATGTATATTCTACTTTTGCGGCTTGCTCTTGTAATAAATTATTTGCAGTCGCAGTTATTGTAAAAATGGCAAGAATTGCCAATACCGATATTAATATTCTTTTTTTCATTTTTCTTTGTTTTTATTTTTTTGCAGATAGGCTATCACTTGTTTGTAATGCCCAATTGATAATAAGATTCTTTTCTTCGTCACTTAGATTTGCATTTTTGTGCATTAATTTGTACGAAGATAAAGGCATAATATTGTCCTTGATACTATTGGCAAGTCCTTTCAATTTACTGATTTGACTTCTTGTGGAATAGCTGCCGAACTCACTGAAATTTAGCTCTTCTTTTCCCTCTTTTACGTGTCTATCCATCATCAGTCGAACTGGTTGGATTTTTGAATACCATGGATAGTCAGTGTTATTACTATGGCAATCATAACAGGCATTTTTAAGTACAGAATGTACCTTAGAGGGCATAATCACTGTTTTTGATATATCAGATGTCGATTCCTGTCCGTCAATATTTTGAGTTGACGGAATAAATTGAATGGCTATAAATAGAATAACTATTGCTAACAGTATTTTAATTATGAGCCTCATATTCATTTTATTTCTTCTTTTATTGAACCGCTGTCAGACATTGCTTTACCCATATATGGATTTTTAATTTCCTTGGTTTCACTGAGCCAGAAAGCACCTTTCCCGCTATTATACATTGAATCATAATCTTTGTATAAAACGTGTCCAGCTCCGAAAATTTTCACTAAGTCGTACAGATCCTGACTCAACATTTCAAAATGCTCCCGCTGGTGTTCGAGCTTATCTGCATTTTTACCTATGTGTTCAGCCATCTCTTTAGCGTCAGCAGAAATGTCATCCCATTTTTTCTTTTGGTCGGTGGAAAATGATGCCGCATTTACTTTAGCAATTGCCTCTACAAAAGCCTTACCCGCAGTTGCAGCGTCCGTTCCATTGTCATTTGCCAAACCATTTTTAATTTGTAGGTATTGACTCACAAGCTCACTTATTGGACTTGCTTTTTGAGTAGTCGTAGTAGCTGATTTTGCGCTATCAACCTGTGATAGTGACAGCGTGTCAATGCTACTGTTCTGACTTTCCGTCGATTTTTTACTGTTGCAGGCTACCAATGTCATGGAAGCGATTACTAAGCCTAAAATTATTTTTTTCATCGTCTTTTTTATTTTGATTATTATGTAAATACTAATCTATAAGTATCAACCCCTTATCTCAGTGGTATTTTTCTGTAGATGTTTGAAGTATTTATCTCAACTCAGTTAGAGTATAATTTAATGGTGTCCACCGCCTCCACCTGAACCACTATGTCCACTATGTCCACCACCTGAGCCCGAATGTCCACTATGTCCACTATCAGAGCTTTGTTGCCGTTTCTGGTTAGGATCCCATTGTACGAGTTCCATTAAGCATTTTGGGCAATGACCTGGCTTTGTTTGAAAAAATCTCACTGTGCATAGGACAGGTATAATAATAAGTCTTGTTTACTTCTGCTTTTTCTACAATTTTCTTGCTGCAAGAAATAAAAGTAAATGCAATTAAAAACACAAATATAGATATTTTATATTTATACATATTGATATTTTGTTATTAAATTAAATAAAATGCTAATTGAAATAAATTTATAATTTAGTTGCCATTAAAATCACCTATGATTTCGTCTTAAAATCTTCATTTTGTTATACACACTTTCAATGCTATCCGTTTGAGTCGACATCATTTTACACATAACTATATGCTCATGCAAAATACTGTCATTTCTCATATAATCAGGGTTTGTGATGTTTTTCAACGACAAATGCATACTGTCCATCAACTGTATCATTTTACTTTTATCGCCCATATTACCCGTGCCATTACCAACCATTGAATTTCCGATTCCCATTGCTGTTGAATGATTTACCATTAATCCGGTCGAATCATCAACCATGTTACTATTTTCATTCTGGAGCATATATTTACAATATTGAAAATAATGCTCCGAAAACAAACTGTCATTCTTAATAAACATTAGCTTATTAAAGTCAATATCTACTGAACTTACTTTTGAAAGTCCGATAACATGATGCGATGCGTGGTCAGTACCATCACTTCCGGTTGTTGTTGTCGTAGTGCCCGTTGTCGTAGTTGTAGAAGTCGACGGCATTAATGCCGAGTGATACAAACTGGCCTGAGTATAATCCTGTGTCAGTTGTGCTTCATAACTTGATATTTCTGCTTTTTGAGCGCTGTCAAAAATATCATTCTTTTGACAAGCTGTAAGCACTAACATCAAAACAAATACTGTAGTTGTGATTTTCATTTTCATTATTTTCGACTTTTGAATTACAAAAAATGCTTATCGTTTAAATTGTTTTTCTAAAAGGACAGGGAAATAACTCCCTGTCCTTTCGAAAATGCTTATCTCTAATGACAACTCCCTGTACCATTAGACTTTGACGCACTATGCCCGGCATGTGAAGCAGACATACAGCCACTGAATGCCATACCAACCAATGTATAAAGCACAATTGCAATAATCAATTTTTTCATTCTCCTAAATTGCTGGTTCTTTATTTATTTGATCCCCTGGGCTTCCAAAAAATGATTAATTTTATAATGCTTATGAAACTCGTCATAAACACCTAGTGAAGCATCTGAATCAAATTTACCATCTATAGCATCATGTAGCATGTGGTTGTCAGGGTAAGCAGCTTTAATGTTTAGTAAAGTCAGTGCTTTGATTTCACCATCTCCACCTTTGCTGAAATAATAAGTAGTCACTTTTTTCGAACCTCCGGTTTTTTGCACTTGCACTTACTACAGTCTGTTTGCTATAAATCCAGAGCAAACCCTTGTCAGCAAGTTGATAATCTTCCTTGCCTTGGAAGCGTACTATTTTGGTATCACAGAGTTCAAAGCCCCAGATGTCAGCTTTTTTAAGGTCATATGATTTACCCTCGTGTATAACAGTAATAAAGTCTTTACCCCCAAAAATCATTCAGCTTTATTTTGTGCGTTTCTTTTGCACAATCAATACCATAGGTCAGTTTCCCTGACTGATAGTCTGAATAGGTTTTGTAAACACCGCTCTTTTGAGCAAACAATGAACTCATTCCAAAAATTGCAATTACTGCTAAAGCACTAATTCTCTTTACTAAATTTTTTGTTGTTTTCATAATTGTATAATTTAATAATTTGGTTTTACTTATAAACTGTATTTTTTATTTATCGGTATTTGCAACAACTAGGCAATGCATTATACACTTTACTTGTTGCTTTGTATTTAGGAGTATCATGCCCTACGGCTGCTATTTTCTTTTGAATATCTGCACTCCTTACTTTTGAAGGGTCATAAACCAAAGTCAGTTTTTTGGTCTTTTCATTCCAGTCGGCTTTCGTTACACCTTCTATTTTTGCCGCTTTTTCTATTCGGGATTTACACGATTCACAATTACCGCCAACTTTGATAATTTCAGTTTTAGGAGCTGACATTTTTGAATGATCTGTCATTTGTGCAGTTGCAGTTGCGCTTACTGCTAGAGCTATAATAGTTACAATAAATAATTTTAATGTTTTCATTTTGTTGTAATTTTAACTGTTTAATGATCCGCACACTGAATGCAAGGAATGTGCAGTATTTGTTAATCAAATTGCATTCGGTTTAAATGTGTAATTTTCAAGAATAACAGAACTTATTTAATCCCCAATATTTCAAATCTCTGCCACAACATGGCTGGAATAACTCTCTTAATTCTTGTTCAATTAGTATTCTCTTTTCTTGTTTCATAAATGGAGTATACCGAACATAATAGTTTATTTTTCCATTGTTGTTTTTTGTCCAACATTCGTTATTCTCATGATTTTCAATTCTTGTTTTCAATTTGGAACTTTCGCCAACGTCGAACAAAAACAATTCACCATTTACTTTACAAATGACTCCAAATACGCCGGATATATTCTTTAGCTTATCTATCGATGTATAGGGTCCGGCAAACGAGTATTTTCCTAATTTGATTGCCATGATTTTTTGTTTTTTGAGTTTTTAAGCTTCACGTTATAATTTACAATTTTTACATCAACAAGTTGATTTCTCAAAATCACGAAAATGATTTTTACAGTGTGCCCCAAGTCTTTATTTCGAAAAATTTCAATAAGAAACAATGAATATAAAACTACGAGACACTATGCGTCAAAAGGGTAATTCTGAAAATTGTTGGATGTGAAAATTTATAGCAAGAAATTAAATTTCTGCTAAAACGCTAAAAAGGAGGAAAATCAAATACGGAATACACAAATGTCGGGGAGGCTTACAGCACTGGCAATATAGTTGCCGGGTGGCTGGACATATGTGTTTGAAGTAGAATTCGTATAGTTGAATAGAATTCCAATAACCTTGGGTATATCAAAAACCTGCAACAGATGGTTTACAGGTTCGTTAATCTGAGTTGATGATGGGCTGTAATTATTATCTACCGAGTAGAACGAAATTTGGTCATGGCAGCACTCTGAGGTATAACTATTATCTGCAGAACGAACGTCATGGTCTCTCTTCATACCACAAGTTGCCATTTCATCATCAAACGACCACTTGATAGCAGCTACTTCTCCACTACAAATATGTGTAGCCAACGAGAGATGCATCCCCGAAAGGAGTATCAGCGTGGCAAATAATATGGAGAATAGTTTTTTCATTTAACTGTCAAACAAATAGTGTCCCTGAAAAGTTCAGCAAATATATGGTATTTCATAATATATTCTTGTATTTTGATGTTAATAATCTCTAAATGCTATCAAATTTGTAGGATTTACTACATATTTGTCGCTAAGTATCTCAACGGTTACTCAATCACTAACATTTTATTTGTTTTGGACAATGTATGCTTTCCGTTTATCATTTCGGTAAATTTATATTTTAATATTTTTTCAGTATAACTATTGACGTTAGCTAGATAATAATCGTCAACTACTTTGCAGTTATATTTTTAATTGCCTTTTTTGTTTGCAGATTAAAAGAAAGTTCCTAAATTTGCAAATCATTAAAATAACTCGTCAATTGTAGCGACAATTGCATTACATATTATCGAAGCGTTAGCTTTTATTCTTGCTCAAGAAACGACCAAATTTATATACAGCAAAGAATAAGTTAGTAAACGCCTGCGTCAAATGGCGTGGGCTTTAACTTATTATTGTTGTGGGTACTTGGTCGTACCTTTGAGCGTGGTAGGTTGAATGTCCCACGCTTTTTTTATGCCCCAAAATAAAGAAATTAAAAGAAAAAACGTAACGAAAATTCAAACCCTCAAATAGAATTAATGATATAGACTATAAACCAACTTAGTTACTAACTATTAAAATCTGAATGTTATGCCAACCTACATTGAAAGAGTACCCATACCAAGCGATCCTGAAAAATTAATCGATTTAGGAATAAAAGTATATGCCAGGCATTGCGTAATGGGCAAAAAATCTCCTTTATTAGCTTTACAATCCAACTCTTGGGAAGAAAACGGACAAGAAGTAAATAATGCTTTGAGGTTGCATGAATTAATAAAAAACGAAACTCTGTCACGAGAGTACTCTTACAAACGGGATGAACTAATAACTAAAATCAAAGCATCTATAGAAGCCAGCCACGATTTGCTATCATACATTTATCACGATAATCCTACAGAACTTGGTTTTTGGGGATTTAATACAGAAGAATACGCCATTTGAGTGCCTATCCAATATAATTTTCCGTTCACTATCACTATACTCTCTGTCGTTTCTCTCTCCCCCAATAACAAATGGTTATTGGGGGTATTGATGGAAAGATTGAGTATAAAAACTTGACTAATTAAACACTATTATATGTCTTTTCGAAATTGTAAATTAAAATAAATCTCGATGATATGACTACATTTTTAAAAGAATTAGGTTCAACCCTAAATATTCGCGAAAATATTAGACCGATAGTATTGAAAATACAAGAGGTAAGGATAAAGAGTAAAAGAAAATTACTCGGGTTAAGCCAAATAGAATCTAATTGGCTACCGAACAATAAAGTATTTATTATTTATGAAGGCAAGGAAGAGGCTTACAAACTTAAACTTTGTATCAAATTCCTTAAAGACACATTAGATCTGGAACCAATAGTATATAAACCGTCAAGAAATAGCTTCCAAGTAAATGCTTTATCTTCATTCGAAAGGTTGAGTAGAGATTGCTCGGCAGCCGTTGTTATATTTTCCGCTGATATTGAAACGCAAGCTATAAAACAGAATATAATACTGGAACTTGGTTATTTCTTGGGGAAATTTCATAAAGAAAAAGAGCCTAAAATTATTATATTGTACAAGCTCTATGAGAATATTCCTTCCGATTTTTATGGTATTCCCCGTGTTTCCTATCATAGATCAATTAAAGAAACTTTCTTTCAGATGAAAAGTCAGTTTAGATACTGGGGTTTCCTCAATTAGAGGACTGATACCTGCGATATTCTAATCAAAAATAATATACTTTCATATTTTGTTGTATCTTTGTCGTTATAATTTTAAAGAAAAAATATCATGAGCGATAAAGAAATTAAACAGCTCACCAATCTAGCTATAACCTTGAAAAAGGAAATATCCAGAGAAAGCGCTTTAGCCACTTTAGTATCGGCAGGAATTTTAGACAAAAAAGGTGACTTTACCAAGCCATACAACGATTTAAAAACTGTTGTTGTAGAATCACGTAACGCCTGATAAATGTACAGCAATAGAAGTAATTTAATTATAGGCTTTCATGGCTGTGATAAAGAGGTTCGCGATTCCCTGTTAAACCACCCTAATAAAATTCAAATAAGTGAAAAACCTTACGACTGGTTGGGTCATGGCATTTATTTCTGGGAGAATAACGATGCAAGGGCACTTAAATGGGCAAAGGATAAAGAAAAGAGAGGTGAAATAAAAGAAGCAAGTGTAATTGGCGCTGTTTTGTCTCTCGGCACTTGTTTTGATTTAATGGATAGCAAATTCACTGAAATGGCTGCCGATTATTACGGCTTAATGGAAGCTAATTACGAGGCGTTAGGCAAAGATATGCCAAGAAACAGAGATGCAAAAGGCGACGTTTACCACGACAAAATTCTACGGGAGCTCGATTGTTCTGTGATTGAATATATGCACTATTCAAACGAAGAGCAAATAAAAAAAGACATAAGCGCAAAAGGCTTCAGTACTTTCAAAAAATTTCAATCTTCAAGGGGTGTTTTTACCGAAGGAGGTCCTGCATTCAACGGTTCTGGAATTCAACTCAAAAGCCACATTCAAATTTGTATTCGAGATACAAATTGTATAAAAGGATTTTTCTTGCCCCGAAAAGAAATCTGACAAACAGCACGGAGCAATATAGTATCTGAATTAAACAAGCTTCACATTGCTGTGAAGCTTGTTTTGTTTATATATGAGAGATTATTTGTAATTTCACACTCTATTTGCGACAAAATTTGTCATATTTAGGGAAATCCTAGATTAATTGCACCATTTTTTGCACCAATCAGCAGAAACAAAAGGTCATTTCAATTCCAAAAGCACAAAAACACAAGAAACAATATGACTGATAAACTGGAACAGCTAATTACGAATTACAAAGCAGATTTAGGAAGTGTTTATAACACTTGGTTTATCAATAACGATGACAGGCTGAAAGCCTTTCGTTCTATTCGCAGAGGTGTCCAACAGGTAATCAATGATATCAAAGAAAACAAATTTCCCAATGACTTTAAAGGTAGCTCGTTGGAGTTTGTTTTATCATGTATTGCCGAGCAGAAACAGGTTTTTGTAGGTGTTGCTCATCCCTTTTATTGGAAGCCAAAGCTAAGAATTCCGGACATTTACGAAAACGAACAAAATAAAAAAGCTTTTGGTCAGTTTCTGGAAAACTGTTTCGACTACAACACGAAAGAAGATACCATTATCAAAGAGATAATCAAACTGGATAATCTCAAAATTAAAGGACTCGGACCGGCTGTAGCGAGTATATTGTATTTCTTACACCCCACTGTAATACCACCTTTCAATACCGCCATTATCAATGGGTTCAATACGCTGTTCAACGACAACAAAAAGTTAGGTTCCTGGTCTGAATATCTCAAATTGAGAGAAACAATAAAGGAAACAAACGATAAATACAAATCCTTACTTTCAAACGATTTGGGGGCAATTGCAGGTTTGCTATTCGAGATCGGATCAAAAAACATAATCGTTGGTGATGGTGAATTTATTACCGAAGAAGATGCTGAAAAATTTGAGAAGCAAGTACAAAAAAGACGGAAAGAAGTAGAGAACGAGCAACAAGAAGAAGATCTTCACACCGAAATGCAGTTTCGGCTTTTGACTGTTGGTAAAGCATTGGGGTACGATGTAATCAGTGCTTCAAACGACCGGTCGAAATCTCACAACGGAAAAAACTTTTCATTCCTGAGCTTGCCCTGTTTCCCTAAAATGGAAATCAATAAAGACACCTATAACACCATAGGACTGATTGACATTGTTTGGTTCGAGAAAGGAACAAATAAGCCAATCTGTGCGTTCGAGGTAGAAAAAAGCACTTCGATTTATTCTGGGATATTAAGGTTGACAGATTTGGCTTACTCATTTACAGAAAGCGAGCAGCATTTATACATTGTTTTACCAAACAATAGAGAAAAAGAAGTTGTCATGCAACTTTCCCGCCCATCAATAAAGAGCAGTCAGACAAAAATTCAATACATTCTATTCTCCGATTTAAGAGAACACTGCGATGCACTTTGCAAATTTGGAGAAAGTCATAATATACTCAAAAAAATAGCAAAATCAGTTTAGCCTTAATAAAGGTAACATTACAAAAGCTGTTGGGGGCTGAGTAGCAACAAAAAAAATAAAAACCATGAAACTCTACGTCAAAAATATGGTTTGTCCGCGCTGCATAAGTGCAGTCGAAAAGACATTGTCCGATATCAATGTAAAACCAATACAAGTAATCCTGGGCGAAATTACTATCGATAGCGAATTAACTGATACGCAAACTGAATTATTAAAACACAAACTGGAATTATTGGGCTTTGAACTGTTGGACGACACTCACAAACTGCAAATAGAAAAAATAAAATTGATTATTATTAATCATATCCATCACCTGAATGACAGTCGCTTTATTTTTTCAGAGATTATTGCGAATGAACTTAACAAAGAGTATTCACAACTAAGCAAACTGTTTTCTGCAACCGAAGGCATTACCATTGAGCACTTTGTTATTCTCCAAAAAACTGAAAAAGTAAAAGAACTATTGGCATACAACCAAATGAATTTAAGCGAGATTGCCGATTTGTTAGGTTACAGTAGTGTAGCGCATTTATCTTCTCAATTCAAAAAAACAACCGGTCTCACTCCTTCTCAATTCAAAGCACAGGGCATACACCTCCGCAAAACCCTCGACAATTTATAAGCAATACGATATAAATTGTTTCCATAATTATGTAACAGCACAATAGTATTTTGTTATGACCTTTGCATCGTAAAATTAAACTTTATGATTATGTCAGAAAACAAAAACATTTACTTGCCACTGGAGAATGTGGAAAGTGAACATTGTGCCTTAATTGTCAACAATGGATTAGACAAAGTCGATGGTATGTCAACGCACAAAGTCGAGTTAAATAATAATCGTGCCTTAATAGCCGGGAATGATATTGTAAGTTTAATCCCAAAAGCAGTTGAGCAAATTCGTAGCCTGGGTTACAATGTAACTACTGTGAAGAAAAGCTATCCTGTATTAAACATGAGCTGTGCATCTTGCGCCAGCAGTTCTCAGGATATTCTAAAAATGCAAACAGGGGTAATTTTAGCCTCTGTAAATTATGCCAATGGAGTTGCAAATATTGAATACGTACCTACCATTACCGATCCTCAAAAATTAAAGACGGCCTTACAATCTGTCGGCTATGATTTAATGATTGACGAAAGCGAACAAGCAAAAGACTCGCTGGAAGAAATACACAATCAAAATTTCAATGCATTAAGAAGAAGAACTTTGGGAGCTGTTGCTATTTCAATACCACTGGTAATTATAGCCATGACACCTGCATTGATGAGCATCCCCTATGCAAATTATATCATGTGGGCATTGTCAACACCCGTGGTACTGTGGTTCGGGAAACAGTTTTTTATCGGAGCTTACAAGCAAACGTTGCATCGCTCGGCCAATATGGATACGCTCGTAGCGTTAAGCACAGGGGTAGCCTATTTGTTCAGCGTGTTCAATACCTTGTTTCCTGAATACTGGCACAACAAAGGACTTCATGCACACGTGTATTTCGAAACCGCAGCAGTGGTAATAGCATTTATTTTGCTCGGTAAACTATTGGAAGAAAAAGCAAAAGGAAACACTTCTTCCGCGCTGAAAAAATTAATCGGGCTTCAACCCAAAACTGTTACTGTGGTGCATGAAGGTGGTCACCAGATGGAAATGCCCATTACGGGTATAAAAGTGGGTGACACGATTCTGGTAAAACCGGGAGAGAAAATTGCGGTTGATGGTAGTGTTACCAACGGAAATTCATTCGTTGACGAGAGTTCGATTAGTGGTGAGCCAATTCCTGTTGAGAAAACAAACGACAGTAAAGTATTTGCCGGAACAATAAATCAAAAAGGTAGTTTTCAGTTCAAAGCTGAAAAAGTGGGAGGCGATACACTCTTAGCCCAAATTATCAAAATGGTTCAGGATGCTCAGGGCAGTAAAGCCCCGGTGCAAAAATTAGTGGATAAGATTGCCGGAATATTTGTCCCAATTGTTATTGGATTGGCTCTGTTAAGCTTGATAGCATGGATAGTGTTTGGTGGTGAAAACGGATTTACGCAGGGTTTATTATCCATGGTCACTGTGTTAGTCATTGCTTGCCCATGTGCATTGGGCTTGGCTACTCCAACGGCTATTATGGTTGGTGTAGGTAAAGGCGCCGAACAGGGAATATTGATTAAAGATGCAGAAAGCCTGGAGTTGGCGAAAAACATAAATGTAATTGTGTTGGATAAAACAGGAACAATTACTGAAGGAAAACCCACAGCTTCCGAACTTAAATGGTTTGAGCCTGAAACAGACGAGTTGAAAACAATTTTATTCAGCATTGAAAAATCCTCTGAACATCCCTTAGCTGAAGCTATCGTTCAATATTTGGGAAAGGACTCAAAATTCATTGATACAATCGAAATAGAAAACAAAAGTGGTCAGGGAATACTAGGCGTATTTAAAAACAAGAAGTATTTTGTTGGGAATGAAAATCTAATGAAAGAAAACAAAATTTCAATAAACGATACAGTAAAAAGTTGGTTTAATGAGAAATTAGAAAAAGCAAATACCGTTGTCTTGTTCAGCGACGAATCAAATGTTTTGGCTGCAATCGCCATTTCGGATAAAATTAAAGACACTTCTGTTGAGGCTGTAAAACAGTTACACGAATCTGGAATTGAAATATACATGCTCACCGGCGACAATGAGCAAACAGCAAAAGCAATAGCTGGGCAAGTAGGTATTGAGCATTACAAGGCGCAAGTTTTACCTGCTCAAAAAGCGGAGTTTATTAAACAATTGCAAGCTACAGGAAAGATTGTTGCCATGGTAGGCGATGGAATTAATGACAGTAGTGCCTTAGCACAGGCAGATGTTAGCATTGCCATGGGGAAAGGAAGTGATATAGCTATGGATGTGGCTAAAATGACCATTATTTCAAGTGATTTAGGCAAAATACCTAAAGCCATAAGACTTTCAAAGCAAACCGTTGCCACCATTAAACAAAACCTGTTTTGGGCATTTATTTATAATGTAATCGGCATTCCAATAGCAGCCGGAATTCTGTTTCCCATAAATGGATTTTTGCTAAACCCTATGATAGCTGGTGCAGCGATGGCGTTAAGCAGCGTGAGTGTTGTTTCAAACAGCTTACTTTTAAAACTAAAATCAAATTAATTTATAAATCAAAAAAAAAAGAGTATGAAAACATTAAAATTCAAAACAAACATCAATTGTGGCGGCTGCCTGGCCAAAGTATCTCCTTTTCTGAATGCAGAGCAAACAATTAAAAAGTGGGAGGTAAACACTACAATACCTGAAAAAGTACTAACAGTAGAAATCGATGATTCAAATCCTGAAAAAGTAATTAATGCAGTACAAAAAGCAGGATATAAAATTGAAGAAATGGAATAAAATCCAGAAATCACTTGGTTGCGGTCAAAATACGCTTAAATGCTTTACCAATAAGCATTTCAGAAGAAACACACCGCAACCAAAATAAAATTTTCAGAAAGATAGAAATAAATTTAGTTGCGGGGCAAAATAGCTACAACCCTTTATGGCAAAGGGTTTGATGCCCTCCGCAACCGCAACTCCGCAACCAAGGGGTGTTTATTGAAATTCAAATGTGAAAATCTATTTCAGTTGAGAAATAGGAATAAAATCAGGAGGGAAGAGAGTTCGGTTGAAAGCGGTCAGGTTTCACCTGATAGATAATTACGGGCAGCTCCGCCGGGGCAATCCCCGGCAGGCAAAAATCCTCACCCTTTCTCGCCAGCTCACTGAGCTTGTCGAAGTGCAGGGCTTGCACAGTCTTTTTGCCTGCCTCCGCGCAATCAACCCTGCTGTTGTTTTTTTCTGTCACACTTTTTGCAATCCACCCTACATTCACAGTGTTGTTTTTTCAAAACCACTGTTTCAATCCACCCGCAAGAGCAAAAAAAAAATCAGGCACTCCAACCGCCACCACCGTGCCTGAATTGCGCCAGAAAAAAACAACCCGAAGCTATTATACATAACATGTAGTTATAGTACTTTTTTCACCAAATAGGCTCACTACGTTCGGGGGATAAACCCCTGAAAAAAAGTCCTATAACCAAATTATGTATAATAGCCGCACAAAATCAACGCTTTGCCCCGCTGCGCTGCCGGAAGAATAAGCCCCTAAAGGGAGAGCGGTAAGAATAAAACACCTAATCGGTGAGTTGTTTAGGCGTACCGCCAACCAGAAACCAACAAAATTCCCCTCCTCCCTTTCAGCGGTTGCAGTCGGTAAAAAATATGTCGTGTTTTATTTTCGTATGCTTGCGGTCGGTTCATTCTCTTCTCTCATTTCGTTTCGGGGGACGTAGTTCGTACCTCACATCGCGTCCACCCTTCACTACATTGCGTTCAGTTCATTTCACCCACCTCAGCACCACACGGCATAAGTGGTTTCTTCATTCCACTCCACAAATCCACGCAGTCATTCCATTTCGCTTATCGGCTGTACTCCACGCACAAATATATCCACACACAAACAGCCAGTAAAGCTCCATTTCATTCCCCAACCCATTGTTCCGTTACACTCAGTCGCCACCCATGCCCCTTTCCAGCGCATTTCCAATGGACTATTTTCTCCCACTGCGACGAGTTTACCCCAATTAAGCGCCTAAAGGCAGAGCGGAAAGTAATTACACCTAACCGGTGCGTTTTCCAGGCTTCGCCAACCCGAAAACAATGCCCCGAAAACCACTTATAATTTTATTGATATTGTTTGTTTTTTTTCGGGTAGCAATGAAAATTATAAAAGGTTTTCAAAATATGGGGACAGTTGTCAAGCTCCTTTCCTAGCAGCTTGTAAGTAATTCCGCACTTTGTGCAATATCCTCAATTTCCCCACCACCCATTAGTTGTGCAGTAAATAAAATATGCCGTGTTGATTATTCTTGTGCTTGCGGTAAATGCGTTCCATTTCGTCGCCATTCGTTCCGGTCGGTTTCGTACCTCAACCGAACCAACACTACATTTTGCCTTCATTTCAAGCATACACCTCAGCACCGCACAGCTTAGGCGTAATACTCATTTCCATTCCGCAAGCTACATTCATTCCGTTTTCCCCAAAGCTCTTTTCAAACGCTAACCCAATGGTATATTTTATTTCCTGCGGCGTGTTTGCCCCGTTAAAAAATTACAAATCAATTGCAATAAAAAAATAAAGAAAGCATAATACGTTTTCCGCCAAAAAAAAATGAATATACAAAGATAGCCGTTCCGCTTACCGGCAGTAAAGGTCAAGCCCTACGGGTTTTGGGCACAATCTCCACACCTCGCTACGCTTCGGGTAGTATTCTGCCCAAAAACCTTGACAGCCGCCGCTTCTCTGGCTGTTTGAAGAGTATATCCTTTTTTTTCTTCTTTTCTTTTTTCTTTCTCTTTTCTGGGGGTAAAAATTATTTGCAGGGGTAGTCCCTCGTTTATTCACCCTTTAATCGTTATCCTCATGTGTGCTTTTATTTTGAAGTCTTACAATCAGAAAGAAGAAATCCGAAATCCTCATTTCTTTATCCTAAACAAAGGAAATAATAGTGGAAAACCACTTTTAGCACCCTGCCCGAATTGCTTTGTAATTATCGCAGAAAATCAGGAGCAAACCGACCAACTTCGCACCCTCTGTTATGCTTTGTGGCGGTGTCGCGCCTTTGAGCAGCATTTGCATGGTTCAGTCATTCCGTTTATCACTATTCGGTCATTCCGCAGCGTTTTAGCTTTCCACATTCCAATCATTGAGCAATATGCCGCCGATTTTGCGAAAACTGTCCAGGCACTCAAATTATTGGAGGAAAGAGAACAGAATCTAAAAAAAACACTTCGAGTTGTCAGCGAGTACAAGCAAGCGTTTGTTCGCCAATTTTTCAAAAATGCAGGGGTGTAAAAGCCCTTGCAAAAGCAACTAAACGCAATCGGCAGCAAGCTAAACTCTTTCTATGTCAGCTACATAATTGCAATATATCTTTACATTCGGATAAGGGAAAGTCCGTATTTGAGCCGTACCAAGTCCAAGTAATCATATTTATTAACTCCATAAATTTTTAAGGTAATGGGAAAGATTAATTTAGGTATTTTAGGAAGTTTCTCAGGTAAAGTGGGAAACGTCGTAGGTGGTAGCTGGAAAGGAATCAGCTACATGCGCGCTAAGGCTTCTTCTGTAGCCAATCCCCGCACTGATGGTCAAATGGGCCAACGCAGCAAATTTGCTTTAGTATTGGGCATTTTGAAGCCAATCACTGGCTTTATCCGTGTAGGCTACAAACGCTACACAACCAAACAAACAGCGTTCAATGCTGCAATGTCGTACATTCTCAACAACGCAATCACGGGAACTTTCCCTGATTTCAGTGTTGACTTGTCCAAAGTGTTGGTTTCTCGTGGTAACCTTACTACGGCTTCAAATGCCGCAGTACTTGCCACAGGTGGTTCAATTGGTTTGACTTGGGACGACAATTCCAGTGCAAACATGGCTAACGCCACCGACAAAGCGTTGGTATTAGTGCTGAATCCACTTCGGGCAGAAGCAGTTTATGAAACTGCTGGAAACGCTCGTACCACCGGAGCTCAAGAAATTGCAGTTCCTGCGGAATGGTTAGGCGAAAGTGTTGAAGTGTTCCTTGGGTTTATCACCGAAGACGGCAAAGATCTTGCTAACAGCGTTTATTTGGGTTCTGTAGAAGTTGCTTAGGCGTAAGCAATAACTATTTTCTTGCTGACAAATCCCGCTCATTCGAGCGGGATTTTTTGAATACACTAATTTAAAAATCAAATCAAAATGAAATTACTTTTTATACCGTCCATAATGAATAAAGACTGGAGCCATTTAAATGGACTCTTGGCCGTTTTAGCAGTCTTATATTCCTGCGTATTTGTGTCAGTACTCATTGACCTATTTTTTGGAGTAAAACGAGCTAAACAATTGAAAGTGGTCCGTACAAGTTTCGGGTATCGCCGTACTATTACAAAATTGACCAGTTACTTTGGCTTAATGATAATGCTAACCATTGGCGACATAGTCGCCAGCGTTGTGTTTGAAATGCCATATTTTACGGTTATAGGTGCGATTGGGATTGTCTTAATAGAGGCTAAATCCGTTTTTGAGAACCTCAGGCAGGAGAATAAAAACGTTGATGATATCCAAAAAGTGTTACTGAAGATCTTTGAAAACAAAGAGGAAATACAAGCACTCATTTCATTCTTAAACTCAAAAAAACAGGAGGAATAAATATGAAATCGAGAGGACTTCGGAACAATAATCCATTGAATATCCGGCACAATGCCGATAATTTTAAAGGAGAAATCAAAGGTAGAGACAAGAGTTTTAAAACTTTCTCGTCAATGCCTTACGGCTACAGAGCAGCCTTTGTAACGCTTGCTACCTATCTTTCGAGAGGGTGGAACACTATCGAAACAATAATATCGAAGTGGGCACCACCTGCCGAAAATGACACTGAAAACTATATTTCCAGCGTTGAAAGGTGGTCGGGCATTCCAAGAAACAAAGTATTGACCGCCTTTGATGGCTCTGACTACATTCTAATTGTTGCGGCAATGAGTTTTGTGGAAAACGGACGAAACGCCGACATTTCAGCAGTACAGGCAGGTTTCTATTTACAAACTAAAATCAAGATCCAATGAAAAAGATACTTTTTTTCGCAGTAATAGCAACGATGTTGTATTCCTGCAAATCTGTAAAACACATTCCGGTAGAAACAACAAAAATTGAATACCGGGATAATTTCGTCAAAGACTCAATTTTCCGTTACGATTCAGTTTTTGTCAAGGACAAAGGCGATACGCTAATTTTGGAACGGTACAGATATCTTTACAAAAACAAGATTGTCAAAGATTCAATCTTTATCAATGATACAATTCGCGTTCCCTATCCGGTGGAAGTTGTCAAACAGGTAAATGCCCCATTGACAGGCTGGCAAAATTTCCAAATCTGGTGCGGTCGTATTTCTCTATTTGTTTTGTTGCTTATTGGCATTTACTTACTGTGGCGATTAAAGCAGTTCTAAGGCTGTTTTCTACTAAATCAAATCTCACTCATTCGAGTGGGATTTTTTGTTCTAAAACAGTCCAATATGTCCAAATAAGTACTATATTTGTACGTTATTTATGTTGTATATTTTTATCTATCAAAATACACTTAAATAACATAATATCAGCAATTTGATTTTTATTTATATCGATTTTTTATTTGTTTCATATTTGCAACATGTGTTTGTAACTGCCTGATATAATGCACTAATCACATTTGAAGAAGTAAAATAACCTCGCCACTAACCTCTCTTTTCAAAGAGAGAGGAATAAGATAGAAACCGCCCCCTCTGAGATTTCAGATGGGGCGGTTTTGTTTTGATATCACAGTACCTAAATATATATTTTATTTTTATCAGAAAAAAAACAGCTAGCCCGTTGACAGAACAAAGGAAGAAGAACTTACAAAAAAGCTTTACTGAGGAGCAGCAATTTAAATAAGCATAAATGCTTCATGCTTTCAGTCTTAGAATAAGTTGGTTAGATTCCGTGAATTGATTCTCTTTTTTTTATCACTAAAACATTATTTTTAAAATTTCTTCAACAATATTTTGTACGTTTGTAAATTAAATGTTTTTAAAAAAATCTAATTCAACAGATATTTGTTTATAATGCAAATATTACCTTATCCATTCTATGTCAATACAAAACGGCGACTTTGAAAATATGGAAGAAATATGTACTTCTAATTAAAAAAAAACGTATTAAACAAACAAGTCACAAACAGGTTATTTTCCTTAGTGGGATGAGCAATGCCAATGATTTATCAAAACATTTGGTATCGAGAGAAAAAAAAAATGGAAACTCTTTTGTCGGGTTCTAATTTGGCACTCACTACATTAAAGGCATGGATAATAGTCGGTTCAGGAAGTGCTTCGTTTGAAATCATTAGCGATTTTATCAAGAAATTACCTTTTATGATTACATCGCGTTAGTTAAAAATACAATATCAACCCATAGTTGCGGTAATTGGCAAAACTTAAGCTTAAAATATTATGATTATATACCGAAATGTAACTACCTAGAGAAGCATGGCTGGAATTTCAAATTAACAAAGATAATTGTCTTATTCAGGCAGTCAGCTTTAGACCACCAAGCTTATTCGACAGATTGTATTGGTACTCGGCACTTCTGTTTCGTGGGTTCATATTCAAAGGAATAATAAATAAAATTGCAGAAATAAATTAGGAAACACAAAAAAAACAGCCTATATCAGAAGAGAATAAATCAGCTAAACGAATCGAAATGTAAAATAAGGAACCTTAATCGTGTTTTTAATTATCAAACAATTAAACAAATGACAATGGATTTATACACTGAAATATCTTTTAAAACGAGTAAGATAATTACCCAAAAGTATAGCACTTCATTTTCTATAGCTGTAAGCTTTTTGCCTCAGGAAATGCGACAAGCAATTTATAGTATATATGGTTTTGTAAGGTTAGCCGATGAAATTGTAGATACATTTCATTCCATCAATCAAGAACTGATTTTGAATAATTTCGAAAATGACTTCTATGATACTTTGGAAAATGGAATTAGCATGAACCCTGTTTTACATTCTTTTGCTATTACGGTAAAAAAATACAACATACCCACTCATCTGGTTGACTCTTTTTTAAAAAGCATGAAAACAGATTTGAACAAGCAAATTTACAGGAATAATTCTGAATTAAAAGAATACATTTATGGATCGGCAGATGTTGTTGGTCTAATGTGTTTAATGGTATTTGTAAATGGGAATACACAACTTTACAGTGAATTAGAAAAACCGGCTATGAAATTGGGATCTGCTTTCCAAAAAGTAAATTTCTTGCGCGATTTGAAAGCAGATATTGAAGATTTAGACAGAACGTATTTTCCTCAATTTGACACAAATAGCTTTAATGAAGACCTGAAATATGATTTAATTATAGATATTGAAAATGATTTTAAAGAAGCAAAAGAAGGCATCAACAGGTTGCCCGGAAAATCAAAACTTGCCGTTTATATAGCCTTTATTTATTATACAAAATTATTGCAAAACTTGAAGACTATTCCGGCCAATGAATTACTGGAAAAACGGATACGGGTTTCAGACTCAACCAAACTAATGTTACTCTGCAAAGCATATGTAAAATTCCAACTCAATATTATTTAAACAAACGTACAAATGGAAGAAAATGTTATATTAGTTGATGAAAAGGATAATGAAATAGGATTAATGGCTAAAACAGAAGCCCATAAAAAAGCATTATTACACAGAGCCATTTCTGTTTTTATATTCAATTCGGATGGTGAATGGCTATTGCAAAGGAGGGCACTAACAAAATATCACTCAGGTGGATTGTGGACAAATACTTGCTGCACACATCCTTTACCCCACGAGAGCAATATAGATGCTGCACACCGCCGTTTGAAAGAAGAAATGGGCATGCATTGCTCATTAAAAGAATTATTTAGTTTCACGTATAGTGAGGCATTGGACAACGAACTTACAGAATATGAATTTGACCACGTTTTTATAGGAATAACGGACACTATACCAATGATTAATGAGGAAGAAGTGGCTGAATTCAAATATATCAGATACCAAGAACTGGAATTAGATATTACTAACAACACAAGTGGATATACCGCATGGTTCAATAAAATATATTTTCGGGTACAACAACATTTTTTAAACACCGGTACAGAATGATAAACTTTGCTCTAGTAGTTTTAGCCTATTTATTTATGGAATTTGTGGCATGGTCGAACCATAAATACATAATGCATGGCTTTTTGTGGAAATGGCATAGGGACCATCACCGAAAAGACCACCAGCATACTTTGCCCGAAAAAACGGAAGATAAACGATTTGAAAAAAACGACTTGTTCTTTTTGGTATATGCCATACCAGCCATTTTACTAATGATTATCGGGTTTTCATTTCAGTTATTTCCTTTGGTTTATATAAGCATTGGCATTACTTTATATGGGTTCACCTATTTTATTATTCACGATATAATTATTCATAATCGATTACAGATTCCACTTTTAAGAAAGAATCCGAATCTTTATATCAGAGCAATTACCAAAGCACATACAGCTCACCATTGGCCTAAGAACAAGAAAGATTTTCATAATTATGGGCTATTGTTTTTTCCATTCAGATATTTTAAAAGTTGAAATATGCCGTTATATTCAATATTATTACTTTCCTCTATTTTAGTCCCTTTGACTTTGAGTTTTGACAAAAAACTTCAATTTTACAAGCAATGGAAATATCTATTTCCGTCATTGATTATCGCAGCATCGTTTTATATTGCATTTGATATTTATTTCACCAAATTGGGAGTATGGGGGTTTAACCCGCGTTATCATTCAACTATCGTATTCCTTAAATTACCAATAGAAGAATGGCTGTTTTTTATTATCATACCTTATGCAAGTATATTTTTACACGATGCTATCGGTTTGTATTTCCCTAAATTTCGGGTTAGCGATACATTAACTACCTATCTTTCTGTCGGTTTAATTTTGCTATCCTCAGCCATTGTGGCATTTAACTTAGAAAAAGCCTATACAACATACATTTTCTCGTTGCTAATTCTAGTCCTTTTGTTTTCATTTTTCGATAAAAACAAAGTTATGAATAATTATTACTGTACATTTCTGGTAATACTTATCCCATTTATACTTGTGAATGCTATTTTAACCGGCAGTCTTATAACCGAGCCTGTTGTGTGGTACGATAACACTGAAAACCTGAGCATACGTATTCTGACAATCCCTATTGAAGATGTTGGCTATGCATTTAGTCTTATTTTATTCAGCCTACTATTAAGAGACAAACTGAAAAATTTTAGTGGTGGCTTACGAGCATAATAATTTTGAAGATATTAGCATGAGGTATAAAGCAATAAGTATATTTTTCGTCATTTTTTATAGTGTAGGCGTTATCGGTATGGCTTTACCGTTTACATTTCAGCTGTTTATAAAACTAATTCCCTTTGCACTCATCTTAAGTTTTGTAGCACTCATGTTCTTCCACTCAGGTAAAATTGATTTGAAAACAATATTGTTTTTCTTGTCAATATACGTTATAAGTTTTACAGTTGAGGCAATTGGCGTAAACACAGGACAAATATTTGGTTACTACAGTTACGGGGACGGTTTAGGCCTGAAGTTATTTGAAACGCCATTCATTATTGGCGTAAACTGGCTTTTTATGCTTTATACCACTTCGGCAGTGGTTGAAAGGTGGAAACTTCATAGCATTTTCAAAATAATAGTAGCTGCTTCAATTATGTTGTTGTACGACCTCGTTTTGGAACAAGTAGCACCTAAACTTGATATGTGGCATTGGAAAAACGAAATCATACCTTTTCAGAACTATATGGCCTGGTTTGCTTTGGCACTGATTTTCCATTCCGGACTTAAAATTTTAAATATCAAAACTCAAAATAAATTAGCCGTGCTAATACTGGGGTGTCAATTCCTATTTTTCTTATCACTATATATCTTGTTTAAGCTAACACAATGATACTAAAAGCAAAACATAATTTTTTCATATATCCATTTTTCAAGTGGTATGCCGGTTTTATTATTAAGAGGCACAATAGCACTGTAAAAATAATAGGAGAATTTAAGGATAGAAACCTTCCTGTTTTACTTATTTCTAATCACATAAGTTGGTGGGATGGCTTTTGGGCAATGTATATCAATCAGAATGTGTTGCATCGTAAGTTCCATTTTATGATGCTTGAAGAACAACTTCGCAAGTATTGGTTCTTCAACTTTACGGGTGGTTTTTCGGTGAATAAGAGTACGAAAAGCATTGTGAATACTTTGAATTATACTTCGGGCTTACTGACAGATAAGGAAAATATGGTGCTTATTTTCCCTCAGGGGGAAATACAAAGTCTGCATAATCAGAACATACAGTTTGAAAGAGGATTGGAACGCATTCTGAGAAACAAGGGAAACGCAGTACAAGTGGTATTTTTAGTGAATTTGATTGATTATTTCTCAAATCCAAAACCGGGTATCTATTTTCATATTAGGGAATATACCGATGGAGCTTTCGATCTAAAATCTATTCAGCAAAACTATAATGAATTTTATGCAGATTCGGTGGATAAACAAATGACTTTCAATCAATAATCTATGATTTATCTGGCTTATACTATATTCACATTTTTCCTTATTCAACTGATAGTTGCAATAATTAATTCAGTGACTGTTCAGCGGCCAAAACCAGGCATTTGTAATTTCAACGGGCTGGTTTCGGTTTTAATACCTGCCCGTAACGAAGAGAGTAACATTGCCAATTTGTTATCGGACTTACAAAACCAGGATTGCCAGAACATTGAGATAATAGTGTTTAATGATCTTTCGACTGATAGAACAGAAGAAATAGTGACTCAATTTGCTAAAAACGACACACGCATCCGGTTAATAAATTCTGACGGATTACCTCAGGGTTGGCTGGGGAAAAACTATGCCTGCCACAGTTTGTCAAAAATGGCAAAGGGAGAATATCTATTGTTTCTGGATGCTGACGTTCGTATGAAAGATGGGATAATTGCAAATTCAATTGCCCTGGCCGAAAAACATAAGACCGGTTTGCTTTCAATATTTCCAAAACAAAAGATGGCAAGCCTAGGTGAGTATCTGACAGTACCGGCTATGAACTATATTTTGTTGACGCTATTGCCTTTGGTACTTGTTCTCAAATCTAAATTCCCGTCAATGGCTGCTGCTAATGGTCAGTTTATGTTATTTGTAAGGGCGAAATATTTTGAGACATTGCCTCATGTAAAATTCAGAAACAGCAAGGTAGAAGACATTGAAATTGCTCGTTATTTCAAACAACAAAACATTCCTGTCGTTTGTACGCTAGGCGACGATACAATAGAATGCCGTATGTACCATGGTTTTGATGAAGCAGTGAATGGCTTTTCGAAGAACGTTGTTAACTTTTTCGGAAACTCATTTTTTGCAGCTATCTTATTTTGGATAGTAACTACATTCGGATTCTTAGTTATTTTAAGCGAATTATCTACAGTCCGTTTCTACATATTTTTAATTATAGTTTTAGCTACCAGAGTAGTAATTTCATTTATCAGCAAACAAAACATTTTTCTAAACTTAATATTGCTTGTGCCGCAACAACTCACTTTAGGAATCCTTATTTATAAAGCTGTGATTTACAAATTCAATAAACAATTGAAATGGAAAGGAAGAACTATTTAATATTAAATGTTTGGTTTTTGTTTGGTTTTCTGAGTATATACGCTTCCAATAAAACAGAAATATACAAGGCTTATATTAGCAACGATATGAATCTGTGGAAGAAAACAATAGACGAAATGAACCCGCAAAAATCTAAGAGCAATGATTTTAGATTAGAATTACTTAATTATCAATACGGTTACATAGCTTGGTGCATTGGTAATAAAAAGAGTGAAACCGCTGAAAGTTACATTGAATTAGGCGAAAAGAACATTCAAGTGCTCGAAAAAACGAATGGTTATGCCTCGCTCGTTAGTTCATACAAATCAGCTTTTTATGGATATAAAATTGGGCTAAACAAACTCAAAGCACCGTTTATCGGACCAAAGAGCGTGGAATGTGCTAAATTAGCAATGAAACAAGACACAAGCAATCCATATGCTTATATTCAATATGCAAATTCGCAATTTTATATGCCAGCAGTTTTTGGTGGATCAAAAAAGCTTGCATTAGATTACTATTTAAAAGCCAAAAGTCTAATGGAACGAAATCCAAAAGAGACGATTGAAGATTGGAATTATTTAAGTTTGTTATCTATGATAGCAAAAACTTATACGGAACTAAAAGATTTCAATCAGGCAAAATCATACTACGAAAAAATTTTAAAAATTGAGCCTGATTTTTTATGGGTAAAGAACGAACTATATCCCGATTTACTAAAAAAGATAAAATAAAATCTATGAATAAGAATGTATTAATAGTAGGTGCCGGTCTGGGTGGTTTAGCAACTGCTTTACGATTGGCAAAAAAAGGCTTCAAAGTGGAGATTATTGAAAAAAACAGTCAAGCAGGTGGGCGTTTAAATCAAATTAAGAAAGATGGGTTTACGTTTGACACAGGCCCCAGTTTCTTTAGTATGTCATTTGAATTTAAGGAGTTTGCTAAGGATTGTAACATTCAGCTTCCGTTTAAATATGTAGAGCTAGACCCTTTGTATACTGTAAACTTTAGCGATAATCCCAAAACTTTCTATTTGTATAAGGACATAAAAAAACTGTCAGAACAATTTAAAGATATTGAACCTGACTTTGAAGCAAAAATGACGAGATATCTTGCTAAATCAGGCGCTTTATTTAATGACACGGTTGATTTAGTCATCAAAAACAATTTCGACTCGATATTTGCATATATCATCACTTTAATGCGCGTAAACCCAACGCATATACCGGTTTTGTTCCGGAGTTTTTGGCAAGAGGTGAAGCGTAATTTTACGTCAAAAGAAGCACAACAAATTGTATCGCTGGTAGCATTTTTCTTAGGACGAACCCCTTTCGATACCATGGCAATTTATACCCTGCTTTCATACACCGAATTTAAGCACGATGGCTATTACAATGTGGAAGGTGGAATGTATAAAATTGTGGAGGGAATCGTTGATGAATTGAAAAAAGAAAATGTAAAAATCACATACAATACCGAAATCGTTGATTATGTTGGGAAAGGCAAAAAACTGGAATACTTATTAGATAGCAATGGAAATAAATGGAGCGCTGACGCAGTATTGATAAATGGAGATGCTGCTGTATTCAGAAGCAGGGTATTTAAACGTGAAAAATATTCGTTAGAGAAGCTCGATAAAATGAACTGGACAATGGGTTACCTCACATTTTATATTGGTTTAAAATGTAAACTCCCCAAAGTGAACCATCACAACTATTATTTAGGTGCAAATTTCGAAGAATATGCCAACAATATAATGCAAAATCCGGACACGCTACAGAAGCCATATTATTATGTCAACGTATTGTCCAAATATAACTTAGAGTGTGCCCCTGAAGGTTGCGAAAGCTTGTTTTTTGTATGTCCGGTTCCCAACTTGCTCAACAAACCCAATTGGGATGATAGAGATGCAATTGTGGATAGTATTATTGCCGATTTTTCGAAACGGATAGATAAAAACATAGCCCCCGAAATAATATCAAAAACTATTTACACGCCCAAAGAATGGGAAAGTCAGTTCAATTTACACAGAGGAAGTGGTTTAGGTTTGTCGCACAGCATGAACCAAATTGGAGCATTCAGACCTTCAAATTTTGATGAAAAGTTTAAAAACGTATTTTATGTAGGAGCTTCAACCATACCAGGTGCCGGACTTCCAATGGCAATTATAAGTTCAAAACTGACATTCGAAAGAATTGAGAAGTTTTTCAAGTGATAAATCTTTCGATTTTAATTTTTCATTTATCTCGAAAGAACTGAAAAACAGACCTACCGGATAATTAAGAAACCGCCCAACTTGATAAAAATCAAGTTGGGCGGTTTTGTTTTGTATCAAAAATCTGGCAATAACGCTCAATAATTGCCAAGCTTGTGATATAGGCATAAAAAAACTTCTGCTATCTTTCGATAACAAAAGTTCTTATTGTGTTTTCAGAAAAACTGATTTTAGTTTTTTGGAAGTGCTTCTTTGACAACCATTGGGCGACCATCAAATTCAGCTCCGTTTAATTCAGAAATGACTTTCTTAGCAGCTTCGTCATCTGACATTTCTACAAATGCAAACCCTTTAGATCTGCGAGTCTCGCGATCGATGATAAGTTTACATGAATCTACCTGACCGTATTCTGCAATTGCTTCTTGAAGGTCGTTTTCTCTAACATTGTAACTTAAGTTACCTACGTAAATGTTCATAAATATAAAAAATTAATTGTAATAAAAGAGAAGTAGAGAAACGAAGGTATGACAAATTCTAATCAAAAGATAGGAGTCGGAAATAAACAAACGAAAAAATACATTTTCTTTTCGGGTACAAAGGTACGCAATTTATCTGGATTTCACAATGTCTTCTATTATTCGTGTTCCAGACATAAAAAAAACATACAAATAAAAGGACTTACATTCCTGTATACACCTTGTTGATTAGGATAATCAGGGATATTAACTTGTAGAACTTTGATTAATCCAAGATATCGGAAACAAAAGGCGGCGAGCGTTTAAAGGCGATGCCATTTGATTAAAATAACAATTTAATAATTGATTCTTCAATAAACGTATTCCCCACTGAGAATGTTGTAACTTTGTATCATCCAAAAACGAATTGGATCTTCATAAAAAGAAACTTATCAATAAATTGGTATTATGGCACATAAAATTGAAAAAATAGAACTTGACTTCCTGACGATTGATGATTACCAGGAGTTAAAGCAAGCTATGATTATTGCTTATCAGGCCATCCCTAACCCATACTGGGAAGAGCACCAGATACAAACCTTACTCACCAAATTCCCTGAGGGTCAAATAGCTATTAAAGCGGATGGTCATATTGCCGGATGTGCGCTATCGATTATTATTGACCATGAACAGTTTGAAGAACTGCACACCTATAAAAGGATAACCGGCAACTATACCTTCAACACACACAGCAAGAAAGGTGACACTTTGTACGGAATCGATGTGTTTATAAAACCGGAATTCAGGGGACTTCGGTTGGGTCGACGGTTGTACGATTACCGGAAAGAATTGTGCGAAAAACTCAATTTAAAAGGAATTGAATTTGGCGGACGCATTCCGAATTATCACAAGTACGAATCGGAACTTAGTGCCAAACAATATATTGAGAAAGTAAAATCGAGAGAAATATCCGATCCGGTGCTGAACTTTCAGTTATCGAATGATTTCTATCCTGTCAGGGTACTGAAAGGATACCTGGAAGGCGATAAAGCGTCGAGCGACTATGCCGTATTGCTGAAATGGGATAATATCTATTACGAAAAGCCCTCGAAAAGAGCTCTCGAAATAAAGAAAATTGTCCGCCTGGGGCTGGTTCAATGGCAGATGCGTCCGTATAAAGACATCACAGAGTTGATGCAGCAGGCTGAGTATTTTGTGGATACTTTGAGTGCATATCACAGCGACTTTGCCCTATTCCCGGAATTTTTCAATGCTCCCCTGATGGCCGAGTTTAATAAACTTGGTGAGGCAGAAGCTATACGCAAACTGGCAGAATACACTACACTTATTGTTGAGGAATTTTCTAAGCTATCCATTTCCTACAACATCAATATCATTACCGGAAGTATGCCCGAAATAGTGGGCGACTCGCTTTATAATGTGGGGTATTTGTGCAAACGCAATGGTACGGTGGAGCGGTATGAAAAACTTCATATTACACCCGATGAGCTGAAAAGTTGGGGGATGAAGGGCGGAAACACCTTACAAACTTTCGATACCGACTGCGGTAAAATAGGTATTCTCATTTGTTACGATGTAGAATTTCCGGAGCTAAGCCGCCTGCTGGCCGATGAGGGGATGGATATTTTATTCGTACCGTTTCTGACCGATACCCAAAACGGTTATTCGCGCGTTCGATATTGCGCTCAAGCCAGAGCTATCGAAAATGAGTGTTACGTGGCCATTGCCGGAAGTGTAGGCAATCTACCCAAGGTTCACAATATGGATATTCAATATGCCCAGTCGATGGTGTTTACGCCGAGCGATTTTGCTTTTCCTACTACTGGTATTAAATCGGAAGCAACGCCAAACACCGAAATGATTTTAATAGCAGATGTGGATTTAGATTTGATACGGGAACTGCATAATTTTGGAACGGTAAAAAATCTAAAGGATAGACGACTGGATTTGTTCGACATAAAAAGACGTAAATTACTAAACAAACCTCTCCCCTCTTCCGATACATCAGAATAAATTCAAGCAAAATACTATAAAATTAGCCCAACTTAATTCTACATTAAGTTGGGCTGATTCACATATAAACTAATAAAAAGATAATTTCTTATTGAACGCCACCTCCAAGAGCTTTGTAAAGACTCACACTTTGAGTTAGCTGATCGAGCTTGTCATTTACCTTGCCGAGCTGAGCCGAAAGCAGGTTTTGTTGCGCTGTAAGCACTTCAGTGTAGTTGGCTTCGCCGGCTTTGAGTAGCTCCTGCGTATAGTCCACCGATTTGGTGAGCGACTCTACTTGTTTATCTCTCCACTCGTTTTTATTCACCAACGATTTGTAGCTATACAAAATATCCGACACTTCTTGTCCGGCTACCAATAGGGTATTCGAAAAGGTAAGCAAAGCTTCATCTTGTTGGGCTTTGGTAATTTTCAGATTGCCTTTCAACTGTCCTCTCGAAAAGATGGGTTGAGTAATTCCGGCAATTATTTCGGCAGCCAGATTAGCCGGCGAAAAGAAATTGGAAACACCACCGGCAGCAAATCCAAGCGAAAGCGTGTTGATGCTAAGCGACGGATAAAAAGCCGATTTAGCAGCATCGGTAAGCGCATAAGCAGATTGCAACGAAAGTTCTGCCTGTTTCACATCCGGACGATTGGCCAGGGTGCGTACCGATACATTACCGTTCATGGTGGACGGTATGATCTGATCGTTGATAGAAGCACGATCAATTGCGCCGGGTGCACGACCGATAAGTACACAAATGGCATTCTCCTGTTGACGCATTCTGCTCTCCAAATCAAAAACCGATAGTTGAGTACTGTAAAGTAAAGCTTTGCTTTGTTCCACACCTGCAGCTGTAATCTGACCTGCATCTTTCAACGCCTGTAAAGTTTCGGTACTTTTTTGCAACAACACAATGGTTGCTTTGGTAGTACGCAACTGTTCGTCCAACGCCATCAAACTATAATAACTCTTGGCAATAGATGAAATGAGCGTTGTCTGAATCAGCTTTTTGTATTCAAGTGTATTTAGGTAAGCAGCATATTTCGATTTGGTTTGGCTATTTAGCTTTCCCCATAAATCAGCCTCCCAACTAGCGGTAAGTCCTAATGAATTGATATTAGAAGTATAACCGAATACATCAGTACCTCTGTTACCCGAACTCATGCGTGTATAATCAACTCTGGCCGCAGCACCTACTGAAGGCAAAAGAGCCGATTTAGCCATATACAAACCGGCTTCGGCTTGCTGAATGCGAGTCATTGCTACCTGCATATTGTAGCCATGGTCCAATCCTTCGGCAATGAGCGTCTGAAGCTTGGCATCGGGGAAATAACTCTTCCATGGAATAGTAGCCAAAGAAGTGGTGTCGGTGCTATTCTCAACAGCATCACGCACCATGTTTTTTGTATCGGGTTGGGGCACTTTGGTAAGTTCCTTATAGTTCCGACACGACACGAACCCAACGGCAATTATCATCACCATCAAAATCCGTATGCTTGTTTTTTTATGTTGTATATACATATCAATATTTTTATGATTATGTTGAATTGTACCGAAAAATCAGATTTTCATTTAACTTCCGATTTTCCGGTACAAATAAACATGGATTATTTTTCGTGATGTTCGTCTATCGTTACAATTTTCGTTTTACTGAAATGCTCGTGCAAATTCTGGAAAATGATAAAGAGCGAAGGAATAACTAATATCCCGAATACAGTACCGAATAACATACCTCCAACGGCACTGATACCGATAGATTTATTACCAACCGCACCGGCACCTGTAGCTAAAGCCAATGGAAGTAACCCGAAGATAAAAGCCAATGAAGTCATCAAAATCGGACGTAAACGAGCAGTAGCTCCTTCAACCGCTGATTTCACAATGCTCATTCCCTGATGACGCCGTTGCAATGCATATTCCACAATCAAGATGGCATTTTTTGCCAACAGACCGATAAGCATAATGAGTGAGATTTGCACGTAAATATTATTTACAATACCACTACCGCCCATCAACGACACGAAGACAAACACAAACACACCTGCCAAACCAATAGGCAACGAAAGCAGAACGGCAAACGGAAGAATATAACTTTCGTACAATGCGGCCAATAACAGATAAACAAAGATGATACACAAACCAAAAATCAGAATAGTTTGATTGCTGCTATTTGCTTCTTCACGGGTCATTCCACCAAAGTCATAACCATATCCATCAGGCAGATTAATTTCTTTCAATGCTTTCAGCACGTCACCCGAGGTATATCCTTTCATATAGTTAGGGATAACGGTAACATCCATCGACGAGAACAAATTGAAACGCGTTAAGGCCTGAGGACCGGTTACATCCGTCACAGTAATAAACTCGCTAATAGGTGTCATTACTCCATTCGAAGTCTTTATCATCAATCCGCTCAAATCATCCAACTTAGCCCTGTATTGAGGAGCAGCTTGCACCACCACACGGTATTGTTTACCGTATGAATTGAAGTTGGACACATACATACTACCTACAAAGGTCTGCAAGGTACCCATTACTTCAGTCAGGGTAAGCCCGGCATCTTTAATTTTTGCTACGTTTGCCTGAATTTGTTTTTGTGGGAAACGTGGATCAAATGAATTCATGACCATCATGACTTCTGGGCGCTTACGCAATTTGTCCAGAAATTCGGAGGTTACACCATAGAATTTGGTTACATCGCCTCCTGTTTTATCCTGCATTTTCAATTCCACACCACTACTCATACCAAATCCCTGAAGAGTTGGCGTTCCAAAGAACATGAATTTAGCATCTTTGATAGTATCAGTGCGTTGTTTCAACATAGCAGCAACGTCGGATGTCAAAATATCACGTTCATCCCATGGATCCATTTTCATAATCATAGAGGCGTACGAGCTACCCGAACCTGCAAGGAAACTAAGTCCTGTAAGATTAATGGTATTGTGTGCATGAGGAATGGATTGCGCAATCTCTGTAACTTCACGGCTAATCTGAGTTGTACGCTCAAGTGAAGCACCGGGTGCAAGACTAATCATACCCATTACATTTCCACTATCTTCATTTGGCACAAATCCGGATGGAATCATTTTCATTAGCACAACTAAAATACCTGTAAACGCTACAATAATACTTACTGTAATCCAACGGTGCTTCTTTTTGCCCAGGAATTCAAGTGTTTTTTTGTATTTGGCAGTTATAGCAGCAAATACTAAATTGAAATAATAATAAAATCGACGAATAAAACTCTTATCATGAATATCAGGATTATGCTCTGTTTTTAAGAAAAGAGCACACAAGGCCGGACTAAGTGTAAGCGCATTCACAGCCGAAATAAGAATAGCTATTGCCAATGTTAGTCCAAATTGCTTAAAGAATACTCCACTTGTTCCACCGATAAAACTTACAGGAACAAATACAGCAGCCATAACCAGTGTAATAGATATAATAGCCGGAGCTATTTCAGTCATCGCAGCTATTGCAGCCTCTTTGGCATCGGTCATTCCGGCATCCATTTTTGCATGCACAGCTTCTACCACCACAATGGCATCATCCACTACAATACCGATAGCCAGCACTAAAGCAAACAACGTAAGTAAGTTAATAGAGAATCCAAACAAGAGCAAGAAAAAGAACGTTCCGAGAATAGCCACCGGCACAGCAATAGCCGGAATTAAAGTAGAACGGAAATTTTGCAGGAACAAGAATACGACAATAAACACCAAAATAAAGGCTTCCAGCAAAGTATGAAGAACCTTCTCGATGGAGGCGTTAAGAAACTCACTTGCATCCATTTGATATTCATAACTAATGCCTTTAGGAAATTTCTTGGACTCTTTCTCCATCACACTTTTCACTTCCTTGATAATATCCTGTGCGTTAGAACCAGCCGTTTGATTGATGGCCATAATTACCGCTTCGGCATTATTATTAGTAGTGAAGATAGAATAACTCGCAGCACCGAGTTCTACTGTTGCCACATCTTTAAGACGCAACACCTGTGAATTCTTCGAACGTATGATAATGTTCTCAAACTCCTCGGTATTTTTTAGTCGACCGGTATATTTCAGAGCATACTGAAAAGACTGGTTGCTGTTAGCGCCCAACTCACCAGGAGCTGCCTCAATATTCTGATCCTGCAATGCAGCAGTTACTTCGCTCGGAGTGATATTATAGGATTTCATCACGTCGGGTTTCAACCACACACGCATGGTATAATCCTTAGCACCATACACGGTAGCATCACCCACACCCATCACACGTTTTACTTGTGGCAGAATGTTGATATTAGTATAGTTCTGAATAAATTTATCATCATAATTCGGATTCGACGATTTTATCATAATCATCAAAACAGTACTACTTTGTTGTTTTTGAACCGTTACACCATTTCTGGTCACTTCCGATGGAAGCAAAGCAGATGCTTGCGAAACGCGGTTTTGCACGTTTACAGCAGCCATATCAGGGTTTACACCTTGTTTAAAAAAAACATTAATGGAAGCAGAACCACCATTCGCAGCGGACGATGTTATGTAGGTCATCCCTTCCACACCATTTATTTGCTCTTCGAGAGGTACAATCACACTTTTTAATACAGCATCGGCACTGGCACCACTGTAATTGGTAGAGACCCTTACAGTAGGGGGAGCAATGTTTGGGTATTGTTCAATCGGCAATGTAAAAATTCCGATAACACCCAACACCACGAAAAGAATGGAAATGACCGTGGATAAAACCGGCCTTTCTATAAAAGTTTTTAGCATTTTCTTCTTAAATTTTGAGTAATTTACATTTGTGCTTTAATTTTTTGACCGTTCGTCAAAGTGGCGATGCCATCGGTAACTATTTTGTCGCCTACCGACAAACCTTCAGTAACTACATAGCCTTGGCCATCAGGAGTTGTTTTTACACTAACTACTTTTTGAGTTACCGAATCGCCCTGAAATTTATAGACAAGTATCTTATCTTGTTGAGCAAATGTGGCTTTTTGAGGGATAACAATCGATCCTTTGTGTTCGCTTGGAATAATAACCTTAGCACTGGAACCACTACGCAACAAACCATGTTTGTTTGGGAACAAAGCGCGAAAGCTTACAGAACCCGAAGTGGCATCAACCACACCCGAAATTGTTTCGATACGTCCGGTTTCTTCATATTCGGTACCATCAGAAAGCAACAACTTTACGGCAGGCATATTTTTAATCTTCTCGGCCTGAGTAGTACCTTTGAACTCCTTCAATAATGACAACAATTCCTTTTCGTTTACCGAAAAATAAGCAACAACATTGGATATGTTCGACACGGTAGTTAACACTGTAGTATTAGTAGCCAAACTTCCCTGACGGAAAGCAATTGCACCAACTACCCCATTTACCGGACTTGTAACAGTAGTCCAACCAAGTGCCGCCTTTGCCTGATTAAGCGTGGCTTTAGCAGAAGCCAGCACATTTTCATAAGCCGAAAGCTTTACCTGACTAAGGATTCCTTTTTCGGCCAATGGACGAATGCGTTCTACATCAAGTTTAGCTGTGTTATAATTTGCCTTCGCACTTTCAATTGATTGAACTGAGGAAGGAGAATTAATCTTAAATAAAGGTTGCCCTTTTCGTACTGTCGCACCTTCGTCAACATAAATAGCATCGATATACCCTTCTACACGAGCTTTGATATCAATATCTTGCTGACCTTTAAGTACTGCAGGATAGCTTGCTTGCAATTCTACATCCTGAACTGCCATAGTGGCAACAGGAAAAGCTTTTACCTGATCTGCCGGATTTGCATCGGCTTGCTTGTTCTTACATGAAGTAATGCACAATACGAGCATTAGACTTCCAAATAAAATTTTTCTTGATTTCATACGTTTAACTTTACAACTTTTAACTAATTAACTATTATAGATATGATTACTTTTTATACAAAGAACTGATAACCCCAACCGTATCCTTTTAGTTCGCTCAAACGAATATATTTTCATTAGAATCGGGTGAAGTTCCTTTGTGTTTTTTTATTCTCAATTAAATATGATTGACTAGGTCAATTATATTGCAGTGATATTTTTTAATTGATCTGCTTTTACTGTTATATGATTCACAACTTTATAAAAAGTCTGCATATCAGTATTTGAGAGTCCTTCCAAAAGTTCACTATTCAATTCAAACTCAACATTGCGAAATTCTGCAATAAGTCGCTCCCCTTTTTTTGTAACCAGTAGTTGGTTTTTTCTTCGGTCATTTTGATCAACAGCCCTACGCAATAGCTCTTTCTTTTCTAATAAATCAATCATTCTCAATATTGCTGACTTATCTTTACCTAATTTCTCGGCCATATCTTTCAGAATAACCTCTTCTTTCTCTTCACTTATTGTAAAAAGTAATACAAACTGAGCCATTGTAAGCTTTAGATCTGTCTGCTTAGCGGCACGCATTTCCAACACGCAGAACATCGGTTTCAACATTTTGACAACGACCATTCCTAAAGGCATTTTTAACGCTTCCATATACATTCATTAAATTTTATGCAAAGGAACGAATAATGATTGACATATGCAACTAATAAAATTACATATTTAATACAGATTTTCAATAAAACAATATAAATATTCTATATCCAAAAATAAGTACAATTCATTTGTGCATAATACCGGTCTATCGTTTCTGAAAGCTCCACAAATAATCATTTTCGTATTTCGGCACCATTACACTCAATAATCCGTACCTTTGCAAACAAACACAAACTTCTCAAATACAATTGAAATGGCCGATATTAAAAAAGTACACCCTGTTGAAAAAACCGTCTTACATCCTCGCAATAAACATCGGGAACTTTATGATTTTAAGCAATTGATAATCACTTGCCCTGAACTGGCCAAATATGTGAAGTTAAATGAGTATGGTAATGAATCGATTGATTTTGCGAATCCTAAAGCGGTAAAATGGTTGAACAAAGCCTTGCTGAAACATTATTATTCTGTAGGTTATTGGGATATCCCAAGTGGCTATTTATGTCCACCCATACCGGGACGTGCAGATTACATTCATCATATTGCCGATTTATTGGGTAGTTCCAATGGAGGTAAAATTCCGGTTGGTGCTAAAATAAAATGCATGGATATTGGCGTTGGCGCCAGTTGCGTTTTCCCAATTATCGGCAACAAAGAATACGGTTGGACGTTTGTAGGATCTGACATTGATGCAACAGCCCTCGAATCGGCTCGGAAAATTTGCAATAACAATCCAAAACTGGCCAATCAGATTACACTTTCATTGCAAGAAAATCCAAATGATATTTTCCACGGCATCATGCTCCGAAATGAGCCGATAGATATTACCATCTGTAATCCTCCGTTTCATGCATCGATGGAAGAAGCCCAAAAAGCTACATTAAGCAAAATGAGTAGTTTGAACCACAAAAAGATAACCACGCCTGTAATGAATTTTGGTGGACAAAGCAATGAACTTTGGTGCGAAGGTGGCGAAGAGCGTTTTGTGCGCACCATGATACGCCAAAGCAAACAATTTGGGTCCAACTGTTTTTGGTTTACAACACAAATATCGAAAAAATCGTTACTGAAAAGTGTCTACGAAGCACTCCAAAATGTAAGTGCGGTTGAGGTGAAAACCATTGAAATGAGCCAGGGAACAAAAACCAGCCGTATTGTTGCATGGACGTTTTTAAAAGAAGACCAACAAAATGGTTGGAGAAACACAAGGTGGAATGCATTTTGATTCCAACAAATAATTATATCGCTAAAAAGAAGGCTGTCCTCTGTTTACCAGAACGACAGCCTTCTACACAACAAGTCATTAATACACCTTAAAGAAACACCTGATTATTTTTTTAGTCAATCTAATCCGGAAGGAGGTAAAATTGTTTTCCCCCAGCCGGCAGACGGTTTCGAATCCATTTCAAAAACCAACTCACCGCCTTTCACAATATCTTCATGTTCAATCCAAGCCTGGTTGAATGGCTTTCCATTTAAAGTGGCCGATTTGATAAATACATTTTTATCCGAAAGATTACGGGCAAGGATTCTGAAATCCTTGCCATTTTCTAAATGAATGACAGTTTGCTTGAAATACGGCGAAGTAATGAGGTAGTACGACTGACCAGCATTGGGATAAAATCCCATCATGTGGAATGCCAGCCACGAAGACATGGCTCCTGAGTCGTCGTTACCGGGAATACCGCCACGGGTAGCATCATAATTGCTGTCAATAATCTGACGGGTACGTTGGCTGCTCAAATCGGGTCGCCCAAGCCAGTGATACAAGCAGGAACTCAGGAATGAAGGTTCATTTCCAACATTGTAATATCTGTTATCAAAAAGCGTATTTAACCGTTTCAGAAAAGCTTCGTTGCCACCCGATTTTACAATCAATCCCGGCACATCATGAGGCACAAACAACGAATATTCCCACGAGCTGGCTTCATAGAAAAAACCGCACCACCAACACACACAATTAGGCCAATCCTGGGCCAAAGGCGTATAACGTACATAATTCATTTGACCATTGTACATATCGCATGGTATACTATCCACCCAACGACCGGCAGGATCTTTAGGCATAATAAATCCCCGTGATCCGCTATCTTCAATATCTCGCCACAGATTTTTCCAGTTTTCGGATTGCTTCAAGAACCGACGATATTCACCCATACGGTTCAATCCTTTAGCTACCTGAGCAAGACAATAGTCGTCGTAAGCATATTCCACCGTACGATTGCCCGAACGCACAAAGCGTGTTGAAACATATCCCAAAGAATTATAATCGGTTAATCCACCACGTCCTTCTTTTTCTTCGTTTCCTCCGGGAGGAACAGTAGCATCCTTAAGCATAGCCTGAAGAGCAAGTGAATAATCGATACCTTTTAGTCCTTTTGCATATGCATCGGCAATAATCACTTCACCATTCGAACCGCCTTGTGTACGACCATTAAAGTTTCCACTCCGAGCATCGGGCAAATAACCGTCACGCTTATAAATATCGAGCATAGCATTCACAATATCTACCTGTCGCTGTGGTGTAATGAGTGTAATAAGAGGATGTGACGACCGATACGTATCCCAAAGTGCATAAAAATCATCGTAATACGGCTGTGTTGATGTCCAAAGCGGATTTTCGCCCGTTCGATCCACCGGCATCAGTTGAGTATGATACAAAGCGGTGTAAAACATCACCTTTTGATCCTGAGTTGCATCCTTAGATATCTCAATCCGCTTCATTAGATTTTCCCATTTATCCTGCGTCTCAGCCAATAGTTTTTGGAAATTCCAGTGAGGAACTTCGGTAGCCACATTTTGTTGTGCTTTTAATTCGCTTACAAATGAAATACCTACTTTCATTTGCACTGTGTCTGAAATATTGGTTCCAAACGAAAGCAAAGCCCCGGTTTTTTCACCCGAATCAAATTGGGTGGTTTGTCCTACCGAAAATTTTAACCCTTTCCATGTGGTAAAATTCTTAAACGGTTTGTCGAAAACAGCATGAAAATAAACCGTGTAAGCAGCTCCGTTGTTCCAGCCACCCATGATGCGACTGTACCCCCTAATTTCGGTATCGGACAAAATCTGAATTTGAGAACCTACAAATTGTTGTGCTTCACGCGAATCAGGAATTGATTTTTCACCCAAAAATTCACCTAAATCAATTTTAATGCCTTTGTCTTTTTTGCTAAACACAAAACGATAAAAGGCCACCTTGGGAGAGGTAGTAATTTCGGTACGGATATTCCATTTCTTTAGCAACACACTGTAATAACCCGCCCGAGTGGTTTCTCTTGCCCGCAACGATTCATGTTTTGTCGACTCAAAATCACCGGAGAACGGCATAACAGCAATATTACCATACTTTGGACCACCGCCGGTGCCACTTACATGCACCTGACTGAAACCATAGATTGCCTGCGTTGTATCGGGAACGTAGCCACTGTTAGACGCTTTGCTGCAATCGGGACCCGGCTTTACCATACCAAACGGACAGGAGGGGCCGATAAACACGTTGCCCTTTTTCTCAGAGCCTATAAACGGATCGATATAAGAATGAAGAGATTGCGCAAGAACAGTAAATCCCGAAAAAAGACAAACTGAAAGGAAAACCAATGTTTTAATTCGTTTCGACATAAAAATATTTTTTATGATTATTTTCGTAAATTAGCTGTAAAATGACAGTATCTTTTAATCTTTTTCTCTTCCTTCTTTGTTCTTTGATCTTTGTTCTATTCTCCCTGAGGTATTCTTCCAACTCCCCAACTTGAAGGTTTATCTCCCATAACAAAAACCATTTCCCCACCTTTTACGATATCAAAATGAGAAATATAATTATTTCTGTAAGGTTTTCCTCTGAGGATAACCGATTGAATATAAATATTTTTAGGAGAATAATTCTTGGCAATTAAAGTAAATAATTTACCGCCCGGTAAAGCGATGGAAGCCCGCTCAAACGTTGGTCCCGAAATCATGTAATAAGGAGTGGAAGGCGTAACCGGGTAAAATCCTAATGCCGCAAAAACATACCAGGCTGACATTTGCCCCGCATCGTCATTCCCCGACAAACCTCCGGGAACATCTTTGTATTCGGTTTTAAGAATGCTGTTTACATATTTCTGTGTGCGCCACACTTCATTTGTATAATTGAATAGGAATGCAACCTGATGACAAGGTTCATTGCCGTGCCAGTATCGGTTTTCGGTAAACATTGAGTCTAGTATGCGCCGAAAGACATCTTCACCTCCCATCAAAGTTTTCAAGCCGGGAATGTCTTGCGGAACATACCATGTGTAATGGGCAGGATAACCTTCTGTAATATAATAGGCAAATGTAAAAGGATTGAAAGTTTTGATAAACTCACCATTGGCGTACCGACCACGTGCATATCCCGTTGTTGGGTCCATCACATGGCGGTAATTTTGCGCACGCTGCTTTAGAATAGCTGCGTCGGCGGTTTTACCGAGTTTGGTAGCCAGGCGCGAAAGAGCATAATCATCGTAAGCATATTCGAGCGTACGGGATACTTGCTCGTTGGTATGAAAGGCTTCTTTTACTGAATCTTCCAACGGCACGTAACCATATTTGAGGTAAGATGAAAGTGCACGACGCCCCATACCATTTTTGTAATCTTCAAAATTCACCGGCGACTCAAATGCATTTTTCCGTAAGCCTTCGTATGCTTTTTGTACATCAAAACCGGTAATCCCTTTTACGTAAGCATCAGCAATGACCGAAGCACAATGATCACCAATCATTGCTGCTGTGTAGCTATTCCAGCAAGGAAAAATGGGAAACCAACCACCTTGCCGGTATTTATCAACCAGTGATTCCATCATATCGGCAGATTCCTTCGGACGAATGATATTCATAAGCGGATGCAATGCCCGATAGGTATCCCACATACTATAATCGTCGTAATAATTCCTTCCTTTCTCAGTATATAAAATAGTACCTTTCGAAAAAGCAGGATATGCACCATCCACATCATTCATCACCCTTGGCAGAAAAAGGGAATGGTACATTGCCGTATAAAATTTTCGTTTGGCGGTAAGATCATTCGTCGTAACACTCACTTTCGACAAAGTACTGTTCCAACATTGTTCCAAAGCAGTTCTCACTTTGTTGAAATCCGAATGCGGAATTTCAGTCTGCATGTTTTCTTCAGCGTGTTTTATGTCGGTAAAGGACGAGGCCATTTTTACAATCACGGTTTCACCTGCTTTGACAGGAAAACCGACATATCCACCCAGGCGAGGCAAATTTGATAGTTCTGTGCGTTTCTCTTCAATCTTATCTTCCTGAAAAACACCAAATTTGCTTATCATTTTTTCAATCTTTACCACAAAATGCCCGGCAAATCCGGCCGGTTTGCCCCAGCCCTGATAGATACGGTGCACCGGATTACTGCCCGTGATGATACCATTTGGGGCATCAACATGAATACTACCTTCACCCTCATCGCTATTTGGATTTACAGCAATATATGCCATACCCGCTTTTTGAAAAGTAAAACGAAAAATAGCACAACGCGTAGTGCCTGTCATTTCTGTCTGAATATGATAATCGTCCAGCAAAGTAGAATAATAAGCAGGTGTAGAAATCTCATTCTTCCGACTGAAATGTGAAGCCCGTTGTTCGGGTTGAAAAGTCATTTTATCGAGCATTGGCATCAGCGTCATACTGCCATAATCCTGCGTACATCCTCCCACTATCCAGTGAGAATTCCGAAAGCCCTGCATCAAGGAGTCTTTGTAGTAATAGGGAGCTACACATTTCTTTTCCTTATCGCGTGTTTGTGCTGTCATGAAGTTCATCCCATTCGGGACCAACACCGCCGGAAGCGTTTGCCCATACTCTTCAGTTTGCTTGCCATGCTTACCGGCATTGTCGGTAGTAGAGGCAGAAGTGCCTACATAGGTATTGACAAACGGGAGCAGATTCACCCTCTGCCTGTTTCCGGCAGAAGCAGGCAATGAAATAAGCATTATACAGAGAACAATGGAGTGCTTCATGGTTTTCAACACATTAGGTATCGATATCATAACAATGTAATTTCTATTTTTTTAGAACAAGAATTCCTTTCTTCGCATCCACCGGTAATTGAACCTGCTTCAATGAATAATTCTTGACATTTTTTAGAACCAAAACAGGCATTTCCTTTGCTGTAGGAATAACAACGTCGCTTAACTGAAGTCCATTTACATCGTCAAAAACCATAGATGGACGGAAATCTTCGTCTTTGTAACTAACGGTCACATTTTTTAGCTGCAAACCATCGGTATGCCTTACGTAGAAGCCCCAGGCCGGTAACTCTCCAAACATCGAAAATTCAGGATAACCATTAATGCATTCTGAAACTTTAGCCAACGAATCCAGCCCAAAACAAGCCACTTTGCGGTCGGCACCACCCTGATAAACAATGTTCACGTTTTCAATCACCACATTCTGAACAGGATGTCCGGGGATTCCGGTTACCGACGATGGGAAAACATTATGCGGATATCGCTTTGCAGGTCCTTCCATATTGTAGCCAATATCCGGTTTTGTTTTCGGTACTTCTACTTCCATATTGCCTATGTAAACATTACGAAGTTGACTCACCACCGAGTCTTTATTGCGATGACCTAAACGAACCACTATAGCATTTCCGGTGTTGGTAGCCTTGATATTTCTGACGTCGACATTTTCTAGCACACCGCCATCCACACATTCTACAGCAATGGCTGATCGGAAAGTGTCAAAAACTTTGATATCTTTTATCGTGATATTTTTAAAACCTCCCCACGAAGCTGTACCTAGTTTTACAGCATTGGCACTGGAGCGAACCACACAATCAGCCACATAAATATTTTCGCAACGGCTATTCCTATCTTCCGATTTCAGGCAAATGCCATCGTCGTCGGCATTGAAAAAACTATTGGTCAGTTTTACATCTTTACAATCGACGAAATCAACTCCGTCGTTATTCCAGAAAACATTGCTCTCAACTTCGATGCTATCCATCAGCATATTAGAACATTTGTTGTAGCGTTGTACCCAACAAAGTGCATTGCGAAGTGTAATTCCTTTTATCGTTACTTTATCGCAATTATTGAAATTGATTATTTTGGGACGATTTTCTTCTTCGGGACGAACCTGATGCCATGGATTTTCGGTCTGCCATTCTTTGTCCTGAAGTGTTCCGGCATGAAGCATCACGTAAATATCTTTCAATAGTGCTTCTCCCTGTCCATCAATCATACCCTTGCCTGTAATCGAAATATTCGTTGCTTTATCCGCAATTAAAAGTGCTGATGCCTGCGATGATGGTCCGTAATCAGTCCTACGGGTGCTTCCTGCCAATACCGCATATTTTTCGAGGTGCAGATTCACATTCGATTTCATAGTAAGCACACCTGTTACAAATCGTCCCGGTGGAATCACAACAGTACCGCCGCCTGCAGCTGATACAGCATCAATGGCTTTTTGAATAATTGCCGTATTTTCGGTAGTATTGCTTGATTTAGCTCCCAAATCAATAATATTGATTGTTTTCGACTGTCCAATGGCAGAAGCAACCATAAGAAGAAATAATCCTGTAAGAAAAGAGGTTCTCATAATATTTGAATATCAATTGGTTATTTTACGTAATTTTTATTTTGACTTTTTATACCGATACAGTTCTTTTCCGTTTTCGTCAACAAAAATGAATTCGAAATAATCCTTTTTTACTGTACAAATCGTAAAACCTTCGGAGTGACTTATAAATTTAGCCCCGGGAAATGTCCCTGTATTTACACCCAGCGAACCCGATGGGCTCACCACATAGTTTATATTATTTTTTTGAATATGTTGCGCAATATGGATATGTCCTGAAAAGTAAAAATCCACCTTGTGTTTCGTTAGAACCGGATCGAGTTGATCGAGCAATTCGGTATTTTTGCCCCGCAATGAGTCGGTCGAGTAAACAGGGTGATGCCCAATCACAATTTTCCATTTTTCGGTGGAAGCTAACAAAACACTATCGAGCCATTGCAGTTGCTGTTTGGTACTCTGCTTTAATATATCGGGATACTGATCGGGCAGCTTTTTATATTCACTCATAAAAGGTGGCGTATCTATCATTACAAAACGGAGGCTATTGACTGAGTCGATTTTCACAGCAAAAGTATAATACCTGGCAGGCATATTCCAACGGCGGCTTATCCGACTATAATCAATCACTGCCTGCGTATTCCCGCGGTACTCATGATTTCCGAGTATCGGAAACCAATCCACCAACAGCCATGGATTAGTATATATGCTTTCAAAATTACTTGACCAGAGAGGATCAGAAGTACTTCGCACGCCATTATAATGAAATGTGTCACCACTTGCTACGATAAGCTTCGGACGAATAATTTGAGCCATATTTCCCAGGGTACTGGCTACTTCCTTCTGTTTATAATATCCGTTTTGTCCTATATCCGAAACAATGAAAAAACGGTATGCAGTCTTATCAATCACAACGGATTGTGCCACAACTAAAAGCCCTGTGCTGTTAGAGAGAAACAACATCAGCAGGAGAAACAACTTCTTAGCGTTCATCTTCATGATTCATTTTTATTTAAGTTCTTTCAATCCCTTTTTGGTATCAATCATCCCCTTTTATAAATTCTATTTCGTTGCAAAACTCTTTATAAGTCATTTCCTTTAAATAAATAGCTCCGTACGAACGTTTTAGTAATGGTAATTTGCTATCATAAAAGAAATCACGTCCAAAAAGCGTCGTCAATTGGTGATGTTGTTCCACCCAAATGCGCTGTGCCAGATCGCTGAATGGCCCTTCGTATTCATAGCTCGGGAAAGAAGCCGATTTCTGACTTACAAAACAATTGTTGAACATACTGCTAAGCACTGCAAACGAATTCAACGAAACCGGAACTATCATGCTTACATCGCTGATATGGAATTTCGACCAGATATTCCGATACCCCCAGATTTTTAAATCGGTAACGTGATATTTCTCCACATATTTTTCCAAAGCGTTAGAGATGGCTATCAGCGTTTTGAAATGTGTATCCGGACCACTGCCTTCGGGATCCAACGCCAATGATACAATGTTAGGACGAACCTTTTCGAGCAAATCTAAAATAGGTTTTACATCGCGCTCCGGATCAGGATATTCCACAAAAATATCGCCGGTATAAAATTGCAATCCTAAGTGTGAAACATGATCCAGTCCGATACCAAAATGCTCCCAAACAAGTTCCGCTTCAAACTCACGCGTCCAGCCTTTAATGACTTGTGCAATTTCCGTTTCTTTGGTTCCCGGATCAATGGTTGAAAGATGTTGAATAGTTTCATTTAGCGTAGGCAAAAGCTCTTTCAGGCTTTTTACATGCAACCAACGAACCAAATGGCGAGCCAACCGGCAAGCAATGTAAACACTTTGTTCTTCGCTGTTTTTATTGGCAATGGCATTCAATGTTCCGGTGATATCGTCCCAGAAACCATCCTGCTCAAAAAGGTGTTTGCTATCGATGTATTTTTCAATTCTACCACTTTCAATCAAATTCCTCAGCGCTATCAGATTACCATTGATATATTCGTTAGTAACTGATGTAAAGCCACTGGTGCAATACACGAAATGATTATCGTTGTGCTCAGACCGTACCAAATGGTGCAATAAAGGGAAATAAGCCAACTCAATATCATCATGATGAGGAGCTGTGTGTAATATCTTGCTTTGTATAGGCGGATTAAGACCTTTTTTGAGCTTTTCTACAATGCGTTTATGAGTGGCTTGTGCCAGTGAAGCTAACGATTCGCCACTCACTTGCTGAGCTAAAAGCAAATACTGATTGGTGGTTTTAAAATTCTCGGAAGTCATTTCCTGCAACGAAACATTTTCTTCCAAAGCTCCGTCAATAATCAATTTATCAAGTGTTTTCGTATCCGGACTGGGTTGCTCAAGAATTGCAATTCTTTTGCGTTCATGGAGTTTTATAGCGGCACCTTTCGTCAGAAAAAAACGTGAGTTTTCGAGCTTCTGAAGTGCACTTCCCGGGTATTCCAACGAAGGTTGCGACTCGATAGCCGAGGCAATCAGCTGAGATTTCGATTCTCCGGCGGCAATAATAACAGCTACCACATCCGGATTGTGCGTGATGGTGTTCAACCAATGGTAATAACCGCTTTTTTACGTACCGATTCAATACCGCCAAGGTCGACAGCCGCAGCAGCCTGCGTCTCGTAATTGATATTGGTTAGCCGGGTATGTGAATGATGACTCGACCCTTTTACATCGAACGCTATGTGCCCATCAGGACCAATGCCACCCAAAAAGAATCCAATCCCACCCATTTTTCGTATCTTCTCCTCATAATTTTCGCAGAATTGGTCAAAGTACTTAATGGTTTTCTTTTGCAATGCTGCTCTTTCGCTAGCCGGATGGTTGATACGCAAACTCAGATCAATGATTCCTTCGGGGAAAATTTCAGCAATATTCTTACAGCCATCCAAATAGGCCTGATCGGCTTCGGGAATATTGAAAGTATCAATGAAAAGTGCCTTTTTTTCATCAAATCCAAATCCTTCAATATAAAAACGCTTCACAAAGTAATTGAACGAGCGTTCGTGTAACGGATCTAGCGGGAAAAACTCGTCGATCATTACAAAATAAAGCGATTTGAAATCAGGCTTTAGCGTTACATCCATGCCGATTTTATGCAACAGTCCTGTTTTCATCTCCGCATCCCAATTTTCGAGGTAGTACTTCATCCATTTAATGAAGAATTCCGGCGTTTTTCCCGTTGGAAGTGCCACTACTCCACCCGGATTGAGTGCTACCCATTCCAAAAAACGCAAAGCGGTAATTTGACCCAGATTGATATAATTATCAACCACAATGACCTTAATCTTTTCATCCGTTTTTTTTATATCCGGATTACTGAATTGTTTTCGAAGTAAGTTTCTACTTTGCTTTCTGTGATATATTTTTTAGTTTCCATTTTAAAATATATTTTATTAATGAACTTTGAATCAAAAGCTAGATCAAAGGTATGCATAAATTAATAATTCGAACATTTATTCATCTCTAAAAGAAAATGAGACAGATAAAATTCATAAAAAAATATTATCTATCATATTTTACATATATTTGTGTGTGCTTACAATTGCAAATTATTCTTACAATGAAATTCTTCAACACTACTCAAATCAAACAGCTTGATCAATACACTATTGAGCACGAACCAATTGCATCTATTGATTTAATGGAGCGGGCTGCGAATGCTCTTTATTGGGAGTTTGTTGGACAATTCCCATATTTACAAACTATTTGCGTTCTTGCTGGCCCGGGAAATAATGGTGGAGATGCGCTGGCAATGGCTAGAATGTTACTGCAGTTGGGTTATCCCGTTTCGGCCTATTTATTGCACACAGGCGCTCTTTCTGTTGACTGTGAGACAAATAGAAAACGCCTACTGGAAAGATTCCCTACAGCTTTGACCGAATTTGAAAATGAATTCATTGCTCCTCCTATCAACGAAGACTCCATCCTGATTGATGGCGTCTTTGGTTCCGGATTGAGCCGGCCACTAGCCGGCAGTTACGCTCAGGCAGTTGAATGGATGAACA
>CAXXUM010000007.1:0-786405 GCA_963664445.2 uncultured Paludibacter sp. | reverse complement strand
GAAAATACAAATTCTTTCCATTCTATATTTTTATTGGATTGCTTACGATAGGCATACTGAAACTAAAACTCATAGGGCCCGGAGGCAGAGGTAATTATCTCCCAACCGAGCCACTTACTTGGACCGAAATAATTGACAACTTACCACGATATACTATTGGTTCTTTAATTATGAGTCTGATTTTTTTCTTTATCTATAAAATGCTTCTCAAAGATGAAATGAGGGTTCAAGAGGAAGCAAAGAGAGTTAATGAAAAAAAAGTCTATTCAGCGTCCAACTCGCATGAATGTAGAATCTGCGGTTACTATGTAAATGATTTCCCATGGGGAGAAGACGGTAAAAGTCCATCTTTTCAAATATGTTCGTGCTGCGGGGTGCAGTTCGGTAGAGAGGACGACACCTTAGAATCTATAAAGGAATACAGAGCTGGCTGGATAAGTAAAGGTGGAAAATGGTTCGCTAAAAATGAGACACCGGAAGGTTGGAATATAGAGGCTCAAATGAAGAACATACCTAATGAGTTTAACGGCGAACGGGGGTAATGGACTAACAATTAAAAAAACTAATGAAGAAATACAGATTTTACCCACTATATATATTTTTAGGTTTAATGGTCGTTGACACTTTAACTTTGAAAATACACGGTCCTGGTGGCAGAGGCAATTACCTACCAACCGAACCACTAACATGGAAAGAGATTGTTGGTAAACTTCCGCTTAATATTGTTGGTTGTTTAGTTATTACCATAATTCTTGTGTTTATTTTTAAAATGGCTATTAAGACGAACGAAAAGAGTCTTGAAAGTGCTCGTAAGAGAGAGAGGGAAAAAGTGTATTCTGCTTCTAACATGCCTATATGCAGAATTTGCGGTCATTCTTCTGAAAATTTCCCATGGGGAGAAGACGGTAAAAGTCCATCATTTCAAATATGTTCGTGCTGCGGGGTACAGTTCGGTAAAGAGGACGACACCTTAGAATCTATAAAGGAATACAGAGCTGGCTGGATAAGCAAAGGAGGAAAATGGTTCGTTAAAAATGAGACACCGGAAGGTTGGAATATAGAGACTCAAATGAAGAACATACCTAATGAGTTTAAGTGATTCCTTGTCTTCTCGGATATATAACCATTACTTACTTGCACAAAAGTGCGGGTTGGTCTGCAGCCATTCTTGTTAATCAACGACACTTCAATTTATATAAGTTATAGTTTATATTTGACTAAAAATATGTATTTTTGTCATGAACTTATGCAAATACAATTCATGGTCAAGCAGTTTCGACTTATTCTTTTTGTATGTTTATGTATATTTATGTACAACTGTTCGGTTATGCCGGACAGGTTGAAGACTGCCGAACAACTTATTGAAACGAATCCCGATTCGGCATTACACATCCTTCAGAAGTCAACCCCCACAGCATTAAGTTCAGACGCGCACCGTGCTTTATACGGATTGCTGCTTTTCAAAACATTAAACAAAAAATTACTGCCGCTCAAACCCGATTCCGTTATCAACTTTTCATTAAACTACTACGAGGAGCATCATGACAATGAGCGGCTGGCCGATTGTTATCTGTACAAAGGAAGAACCTACATGTACGCCTTTCAGTTTGAAAAAGCCATGGATTATTATTTAAAGGCCATGGATATAGCTCAGGCGAATAAAGATTATCTGTTACTGGGAAGAATAAATTCGGACATAGCCAATATATATACTTCGCAACGGGATTACAGTTTGGCACGTAAGAAGTTCAAACTGGCATATGAGTACTTTACCCGGTTGAAATTACAAGACAAAGCTTTCAATTCGCTGCTGGATATCGGTAGAACCTATCATAATGCAAAAGAGTACCGTAAAGCACAATGGCACTATAGCACACTTTATTCGCAAGCCGTCGACTCGATGCAGCAGGGTGCTTTGCTGCAGGAAATTGCCATCAACTATTATTCATCTCTGAAATATGACTCGGCATTGTTTTATTTCCGCAAGATAATATCGTACCCTTATATCCTAAACAATCGCGCCATTCGATATTATTATTTATCTGATTTATTTTTTGATTTGGATCAATTGGATTCAGCCTATTACTATGCAGAGAATTCGTTTAACTACAAACCGGACATTCGCACACAACATGAATGTTATCGTATCCTTGCGAATGTGTCCTACATAAGAAGAGACGCAAAAGCGCTGTTGATAAAAATGGAAAAGTATGTATTGCTAGGAGATTCAATAAGAGAGATTGATGCCCAGACGAAGGGTAGTATTCTTGAAGCATTGCACACCACGAAAAAAAAGGTAAATAATACAAAACAACAACGTTTATATTTGTTCGGACTACTTATATTACTCACGACTATCGGGCTCGCTGTATTCTGCTACGTGAAAAAACGTATCACGAAAGAAAAAAGGAGAATGGAAACAAACCACTTAGAGCAAAAAATAGGATTAAAGCAAGAAATTGTAAATAAACGTCGGGTTACATTGCTCCAGCAGTTGGAGGAGATGAAAGCGGAACAAGCATATGAATACAAAAAAGCTAGTCCGGCCACAAAAGAAGAAATGCACCGCCAACTCTATAATCAGCTTATACATATAAATAACAAAGAGAACTTTGAGAGAGAAATGAATTTAATACTTAATAATATGGTAAGCAAATTAAAAGATCGGTATCCGGCACTTACCGAAAAAGAAATAACCTGGTGCTGCTTACACACGCTCAACATCCCCACTATAGACATTCTACTTCTGCTCAATTACAAGGTGGATAGTCTTAATAAAATGAAACAGCGATTGGCACAAAAAACCCAAATTAAGGGTGTCCCCGAAATCAATTGCTTCCTAAATACTATCCTATCCGAACTTGATTAATTGAGTAGCTTCTTTTTCACTTAACTCCGGATTTAGTTCAGATCAATGTCACAAAAATGATCTTTTTGGGGACGTTTTTCTTCCCCCAAAATGTGCGTCCTATAAATTGTCAAAAAAAACAACATAAACAATTGATTTTCAATACGAGCAAGATTAGTTGTGTCCTATTGTTTTTCCGTTAAAAATATACCTATCCACTAAAACTATCATAACTTAGCAGCGCAAATTAATCAAAATTAAACGGTTTATTAAAGCTCAAAGTTATGAAGAAATTTAACTCAACGATTTGTTCTCTGTCTCTTTTGTTATTATGTCTGTTCACTCCACAGTTATTAATGACAAGCTCCGCTCATGATGTTCTGTTACACAAAGACAACTCTACTCCACCTCAACCGGGAAGAAGCAATGCTCCTTCGGCTTTCGTAACCACAACTGGAGTTACTCTGGATGATTCGGTACTTACTGTCGACTTTGGCTACCCCACAGGAACAATAACCGTTGTTGTTTACGACGAATCAAATCAGATTGTGTGCACAGCAGCAATTGACACTTACACAACACCAACATTTTCGGCACTTACCGATAACTGGGATGGGGGAACCTACACCATTACCATTACCTGTGCCGACACAACATTACGCGGAGATTTTGATTTGTAAAGGGATACATTATAAAAAAGGTATTAAAAAGCATAAGCGCGGAAACCGAAAAGCGTTACGAGTAGGTTGATTTTTAAAACATAAAAACATGGCATTACCAAAGATTAGTGTTTCGGCTATTACTGAAACAAAAGCAGTTCATGATACAATAAATGGTATCAAAGACTTTCAAAGCAAAGGTTGGGGTATCGGTTTAAATGGAGATACTTTTCAACCTGACGGATTTTTGAGCTTCTTTACTCAACGTGGTTTAGCATTCAGCTTTTTTGTTGTGAATAGTGGAGTATCCATTGGCACATCTTCTGCCTACGGGGCTAACATTGATACTTTACAACATTATCTCAGTTCGTTTCAGGGAAATGAAAAAGCTCAATGTCAAAGTGTCCTTAGTGATTTACAGTCATATAAAGCAAAGTTCTGGGCAATCGGTTTGAATGGTGATACTTTCCAACCTGACGGTTTCAATCAATTCTTTGCAGAAAGAGGATTACCGTTTTTTCCATTTCTCAGGAGTAAAGGCGTCAGCATAGGTGACCAATCTGCCTACGATAAAAACATTACTGCCCTTCAAAGTTACATAAGTGGATTTTAATCAACCGGTTTTATCCATAAAAGCAATATATAAAGAGAATTTATAATCCAGCGCGGAATCCGAAAAGCCTTACGAGTAGGAAAATAATTAAATTTAAAGTAAAATGGGAACAAATTTAGTAGGTGGTTGGAGTGCTTACAGCACCACAATTTCAAGCGAAGCAAAAAAAGCATTTGATGAAGCATTCAAAGGATTTGTAGGAGTAGGTTACAAACCACTGGCGGTGGCACACCAAGTCGTTTCGGGCAATAATTATCGTTTCTTCACGAATGCTAAAGGAGTATATCCGGGCGCAGTAGATTATGCCGCATTGGTGGAAATATACGCTCCATTACAACAGCCTGCACATATTACCTCCATAAAAAAAGTTGACTAGAAAGAAGTGTTTGTTTTCCGAAGAGAATAGGTTGGTTTGATTCAATCTATTCTCTTTTTTATGTATTCATTCACTATAAAATGAAAAATACGGCTATAATTTAAAGAAGCTGGCTGCATAGAAATGGGCTTTACCGGCCGAAGAGCATCAAAGCAGCAGCATATCCTGACAAAAAGAAAATTTTACAGCACTTCAAATTAGTATTATAGTAGATTATTAGCCGGAGAAAATCATTTATTTCCAAAAAATAGCAATTATACATATCATTGTTTATCTGACAATTAAAACCCTATTTAAGTACTTTGTAGTGCTAAAATAGGGTTTCCTTTTTTAGCGTTTTTTTACAGTAGTGTTCTTATAGGGTCAAAAAGTTTGGATTAAGAAAATTTCCACTGTTACTTTGCAGCGTTAACCTTTACACAAGAAATCACGTTGTCATGAAAGCTAAATTCAAACTATTGTCGGGATCACTCCCTCCAACAAGCTCGCAGAACTTCCGCGCAGAAGAAAACATATCTTCTGTTGCCATATATACGACGGCTCACGCACGCACACTCTCCAAAACGGCTGTCGAAGAATCAAGGTTAAAATTATCGTTGTTGTTTAGTTGTTGCCTTACCAAGAGGATTCAACCGGTTCTCCCAATTAAATTGGGGGAACCGGCCTCATGGGTTGTTGGCAGCACTGAAAAAGGGATGTGCACAGCAGCAACAGCAGCAGTTACTCCCATCGTTTACTTTACAGTTTTAAGTTAGTCACTATTTACAAACCGGCCGACTTATCCTCACAAAGTCCGCCGCCAAAAACAGAATGATATGAAAAAAAGAATATTCCTTTTTTGCCTTCTGGCTTTACTCTTTGCAGGCAATGCTGGGGCACAAAAACAAAATTATGTTGTACCTGAAGGGATGACCGCAACAGCCTATCCGGGACACACGGAGTTGAACTGGAAAAACCGCACTGCATTTATCTACGAAGTATATCGCTCCACGGATGCAGGTAAGACTTTTACAAAGCGTGCAGAAACGAGTGCCGACAGTTACATGGATTTCTTTGGAAAACCGTTGCTAAAAGCACAAAGCTATATCTACAGAGTGATACCTAAAGGTGTATCGCCATTGAGCAAAGATGCTGCTAAGTTTCAAACCAAAGTGCTGGTACCGGTAGTGACTGATGATGCATTGCTGGACATGACCCAACGCTACACTACCCGCTATTTCTTCGATTTTGCTCAACCGGTATACGGGCTGGCACGCGAACGCAGCAACGATGTGAACGGCGACATTATCACTACCGGCGGAACGGGTTTTGGCATTATGGCTCTGGTAGCAGGTGCCGAACGCAAATACTTCAGCCGCAACGAAGCCTACAAAACCATCGAAAAGATAGTGGCTTTCCTTGAAAAGACCGAGCGGTTTCACGGAGCATGGGCACATTGGTACGATGCCGCAACCGGAAAGTCGTTTAGCTTTAGCCAGTACGACGATGGTGGCGACTTAGTGGAAACTGCTTTTCTGACGCAGGGATTACTTACCGCCCGCGAATATTTCCGCAACGGAAACGGCGACGAACAACAATTGGTAAAACGCATCACCCAACTTTGGGAAACAATAGAATGGAACTGGTACACCCAGGGCACCGATGCACTTTACTGGCATTGGTCGAAAAATTACGGTTGGAAAATGAACCATCGCATCACCGGTTTCGACGAAACAATGATAACCTATGTTCTGGCAGCCTCCTCTCCTACCTATCCGATTGAACGTTCTGTGTATGAGAAGTGTTATACTAACTCGAACTATTATTTGAACGGTAAAAGTTATTATGGAATAAAACTGGATTTGGGGATGGAGTACGGCGGACCGCTATTCTTTACGCATTATTCATTTTTAGGATTAAATCCGAATGGCCTGTCAGACAAATACACGAATTATTTCGAGCGTAACCGCGCGCATGCCCTTATTCACAGAGCGTATGCCATAGATAACCCAAAGAAACATGCAGGCTATGGAGCCAATTGTTGGGGTTTTACTTCTTCAGACGATCCGATTGTGGGTTACACATCGCACCAGCCTGGCACAAACGATGAAAATGGAACTATTTCGCCTACGGCGGCTATATCGTCCATTGTTTATACTCCCGACGCTTCTATAGCAGCTCTACGTTATTTTTATTTGGAAAAAGGTCAAAAACTATTTGGTAAATATGGTTTCTACGATGCATTCAACTTTAGTCAGGTTGAAGGACAGCAAGTAGTGCATAGCTATTTAGCCATCGACCAGGGACCAATAGCCGTAATGATTGAGAACTACCGAAGTGGACTACTTTGGAAATTATTTATGAGTAATCCGGAGATTCATACCGGATTGACAAAATTGGGTTTTACACTATCAACTAAATAAATTTGCTAACCATTTAAATTAAAAAAATCATGAGAAAAAGAAACATTTTACTCCTACTGGTTGCCCTTATCAGTGCTGGTTCTCTTTTTGCGCAAAACATCCGCGTACAGGGAGTGATTACCGATAAGAAAACAGGAGAAACATTAATCGGGACAACCGTTACTCAGAAAGGCACTTCGAACGGTACAATAACCAGTGTTACCGGCGAATTTACGATTTCAGTACCGCAAAATTCTGTTTTAGTGGTGTCGTACATTGGATACCTGCCTCAGGAAGTCAAAGTAGTCGACGGTTCGAAGTTAAGCATCCAATTGGATCAAGATAACAAAACATTGGATGAAGTAGTGGTAGTGGGCTACGGCACCGCCAGCAAAAGAGACCTTACCGGTTCTATTGTAAAAATATCATCCAAAGATTTGACCGGCAAGCCCAACACCAACCCGGTAGCATCGCTTCAGGGTAAAGTTACAGGGCTGAGCGTGGTGAACAGTGGTCAACCCGGTTCAGAACCCGATATCCGTATTCGTGGTACAGTAAGTAGAAACCAAACAAAACCGCTTTATATTGTTGATGGTATTTTCAATGACAATATCAGTTTTGTGAATCCGGCCGATATCGAATCGATGGAAGTGTTGAAGGACCCTTCTTCATTGGCGATCTTTGGTGTTAGAGGAGCAAATGGTGTTATCATTGTAACCACCAAAAAAGGGGTGGAAGGAAAAGTAAGCGTAAGCGTGAACACATCGCTTGGAGTGAAAAACATTGTTGGCACTCCAAAAATGACCGACCGCACCGGATTTATGACTTTGTACGACGAACAAAGAGCAAATCAGGGATCGGCAGCTTATCCGAGCTACGGTTTATTTGCAGGAAACAGCAACTGGGTAGATCTTATCTCTCAGAAAAATGCGTTGATTAACTCGAACAGTATCAGCATTTCCAGTGGAACTGACAAAAATAAATTGTATGTTGGTTTTGGTTATATGGACGAACAGGGTTTGATTAAAAATGAAACCTACAATAAGTTTACTTTTTCAGTAAATGATGAACTTAAAATCAATAAAAATTTAAAAATCGGTATCAACGTAAACGGTTCGAAAGCTAACATGCCACAGTTGCATGATTTTATTTCGTCCATAAACGCTACTCCTATTGTTGAACCATTCAACACAACAAATGGTGTATACAATAAATTACCTGATGCAATTGGTGGTCCACAAATCGGAAATCCGCTGATGTTCGTAGAAGGCAATAAGAATACCCAATTGAACAAAGAATACCGATTTATTGCAAATGGATTTTTGGAATATACATTCCTGAAAGATTTCACTTTCAAGGTGAATTATTATGCCGATTTAGGATTTAACGACGGAACGACTTACACTCCCAAATACCGTGTATACAATGCCGAATCGGATGCTGTAGTAGACTGGAATACCAAATCGATGGTTCAACAATACAAAAACAACTATTCGAAAATTCAACAAGATTATTTATTGACCTATAAAAAACAATTTGGAGATCATGGAATAACCTTATTGGGTGGTTTTACCACTTATTTCGAAAACTACAGTCAAACCAAAGGACAAGTTTCGCAATATGCAGGCGGTGACCCTATACCATACGATAAGAGGTGGTGGTACCTGGATGTATATCCATATGGTGATCCTTCATCGCGTATAATACTTACAGATGCAAATAGTCCTTCGGAATGGGATCGTTCAACTGTATCTATATTATTCAGAGCTTTGTACAACTATAAAGGCAAATACAATCTGAACGCTTCTTTCCGCAGAGATGGTTCTTCCGAAATTTCGCCAAGTCACCGCTACCAAAACTTCTGGGCAGTGGGTGGAGCATGGTATCTTTCACAAGAAGGTTTTATGCAAGGGCAAACATTGTTTGATAACCTGAAGCTGAAAGCATCGATCGGACAATTGGGTAACCAATACACCGGAGTACATTATCCGTACTATCCAAATTATGAAGCAGGGTCATCAGCCGTATTCGGCTCCAATATTGTACCGGCATACGTATTAGCCTACAAAAATAATCCGAACTTAAAATGGGAAACTGTAGATGCATATGAAGGCGGAGTAGAAATGGATATGCTTCACAATAGATTGCATTTTGAAGCAAATTATTACGACAAAAGGACAAAAGATTTGTTAACGTTCGTAGAAGACAATGGGAAAAATAGATTCTATATGAATTCAGGATCAATCAAAAGCTCTGGATTTGAATTTTTAGCTACATGGAATCAATCGGTAAATAAAGATCTGAGCTACTCCATAAGTGGCAATCTTACTACTCTAAATAATAGGGTTTTGGGGGTTTGGAAAGATGGTTACAAATATTATGATGGTAACTCTGTAACTGAAGCCGGCAATCCAATTGGATATTTCTATGGTTATCAGGTAGAAGGTATATATCAATCGTATGCCGATAAATTGGCCAGCCCGGTAAATACACTTGGCGATTACGGTCCGGGCGACTTAAAATTCAAAGATGTCAATGGAGATAATAAAATCAATTCGGACGACCGTGTAAAAATCGGTAACCCAACTCCTGATTTCACTTATGGTTTCTCCGGTACCTTAAACTACAAAGGATTTGATTTGGTAGTAGACTTTCAGGGAGTGTATGGAAACGAAGTGTGGCGCAGTTGGGGTAATGGAGCCTCCTTTGCGGTATTCAACTACCGTGATGCCCGACTGGGAAGATGGACAGGTGCAGGCACGTCAAACTGGGAACCAAAGGTAGGTAACGATGCCATAAACAATTTGCCTTCGAGTTATATGATTGAAGATGGTAGCTATATCCGACTTCGTAACGTTCAATTAGGATATAACTTTAATCACAAATCACTGTCGAAATTAGGTATCAGCTCATTGCGCTTTTATGTAAGTGGTCAAAATCTTGTAACATGGAAACATAACTCAGGATTTACACCCGAAGCAGGTGGTAGTGCAACACAATTTGGTGTTGACAATGGAGGTTATCCCGTTCCAGCAGTCACAACTGCCGGTTTAAATATTACATTTTAATTGAATCTAATACATAACATGTCATGAAAAAAAATATATTATTCATATTCATTTTACCCCTGATTTTAATGGCGGTAAGTTGCACAGATTTTCTGGATCGTAAACCTCTGGGTACAGCCACAGAAGGAGACTTAACCGTTGGTGGTGTCGAGGGTAAAGTTTTTGGACTCTATGGTACACTTCGCGACGAAGGAGTGACCGGATTACCAATGGTATTTATGCACGTAATGCGGAGCGATGATGCCATAAAAGGAAGTACCGTAACCGATGGTGCTGCCTACGAACAGATGGCTGATTTCTTCAAGTATGATAAATCGGATGGTTGGTTGTTACTCGACTATTGGAATGCACATTACAAACTGATTTATGCCTGTAATGATATCCTACAAACTATCGACTCCCTAAAATTATCGACCGATGGAGATAAAATTAATCAAGCCGAAGCCAAATTCTTCAGAGCGTATGCATATTTCGATTTAGTAAGAACATTTGGACAAGTTCCAAAAATCGATTTTAAAATCTACAATGTAGGTGATGCTAATATCGAAAAATCAAGTACAGCAGCTATCTATGCATTAATTGATGACGATTTGACCTATGCTTCCGCAAATTTGCCTGTAACATGGATCAGTTCCTTTACCGGTCGTGTAACAAAGGGCACAGCCAACACTTTGTGGGCAAAAGCCAAATTATACCGTCAGGACTGGGCAGGCGCTCTGGCTAAATGCGAAGAAGTAAAGGCATCAGGTCAATACAATTTATTGGCATCGTACGATAATTTTTTCAAAGAAGATGGAGAAAATTCAAGCGAATCGATCCTGGAAGTTCAGATGTACGTAAATGCAAATGGAACGGTAAGCTACAACAATAATTGCAACGGTGCACAAGGTGTACGCGGAAGCGGTGATTGGGATTTAGGTTGGGGATGGAATGTTCCTAGTCAGGCATTGGTAGATTCGTACGAAGCCGGTGACCCACGCAAAACAACTACGATTCTTAGCTCAGGCGGTCCTGATGGTTACGGCTTGACAGTACCTGCTGCATTGGGATCTATTCAACCTTACTGGAACAGAAAGGTCTATTCCAACCCAGTTAGAAGATCAGCCACAGGAATCAAATATGCTAACTGGTTGAACATTCGTTTACTGCGCTATGCCGATGTACTTCTGATGGCTGCTGAAGCTGCCAACGAAGTTGGTGGTGCAGCCAACACTACTAAAGCATTGGGCTATTTGGAAATGGTAAGAGGTCGCGCCAGAGGAACAGCAAGTGTTTTGCCTCAGGTAACCACCACTGTTCAAGCCGATTTGCGTACAGCAATTAAAAAAGAGAGAAGAGCTGAATTCGGAATGGAATACGAACGCTTCTTCGACCTGGTACGCTGGGGAGATGCAGTGAGTGTACTTGGTGCAGCCGGATATACCGACAAATGCAAATACTATCCGATTCCTCAAAGTATCATCGACAAAGCTCAGGGTAAACTGACTCAAAATGCTGACTGGAAATAATTGCTAACAAATAAAAACATACAAATATGAAAAAGATATTTATAAAGATAATGGCTATATCTGTTGCACTTATTTTGTTCAACAGCTGTCAAGATATGAATCATCCGGCTTATAGCGATTATAAAAAGGATTCGAACCCGGTGGGTGGTCCTTTAAAATTCTATGTAGCCTTTGATGGTACCACCGATAATCCGCTGATGAATGCTGTGGATAGTATTCGCGCCAACTTTGCTACTGTGAATGCCACCACCGCAATTGCCGGGATTAGTGGAAAAGGAATACAAGGTGCCGTTGGCAAATTTGTGACCTATGCCAAACCGAATGATTTTGCTGGTACTATGGGCAGTTTCACCGTTTCATTCTGGGAAAAACATGATGGACAGACTAAAAATAATGCTCTCACTAACGGCCCAGAATATCCATTCAGTTTCGTGGCTGTGGCAGATTATCACTGGTCTAATAGCAATTTCATGCTTATGTTCGAAGGATCTAATACTGCCTGTGCTGTAAAAATGGTAGTGGCCGACGGATTAAGTGCCGATGGAAAAGCAAGTGCAGCCGATACATGGTTGACATGGGAAGGAGCCGGATCTATTGCAGGTCTGCTAGACAATCAATGGCACCACTGTGCATTTGTCTATGATCAGGGCACCTCTACACTCACCTTCTACAAGGATGGCGTATCACTCGGAACGAGAACATGGGGAACCCACGGAGCCATTAAACTGGTTGATACGAAAATAGCAGCAGTGAGAATAGGCTGTGGACCGCAGGGAACTGCAACAGATGTATCCGACGATTGGCTAAGATCAACATGGAAAGGTGGTTTGGATCAGTTCAGGTTCTACGGTACTGCTCTAACTGCAGCCGATGTAACTGCATTGTTCACAAAGAAGATCTAACCCATCTGCAACATAAACTTCAAACAAAGGAAGAGCATTCCTCTTCCTTTGTTTATTTTCAAATATCACATTATCATTACTGATTGCTCACTTTTATATCATATACTATGAAAGCCTTATTGACAGGTATTTTGCTTTGTTTGTCGCTCTCCATCTTTGCTCAGTCAAAAATAGTAAAGGGGCAAATAACCGAATACAACGTTTCCACAGAAAAAACATACCAAATAACCGGAACGGTTTCTAATGAACAGGGACAAGCTCTGGATATGGTGAAAGTGATGATAAAAGATGGTGTTGGCTCTGCAACTACAGACGCGCAAGGAAAGTACACCATAACAGTTGGATCTAACGATAAAGCGCTGGTATTTTATTATCCGGGACTAAAAATTACCGAATTAGCTTTTACACTGAAGAACCCGACCGTAAATTGCAGGTTGACAGAGGACCTTATCAATCATTCACTTATAAAACACACATCGCAGAAAACAAAATGGTTTGACCCCAAAAACGACCAACAAAAAAGCTACTGCAACCCCCTAAATATTGACTACAACTTTGAACCGTATAACAAGGAAAATAAAATTTCCTGCCGGTCAACAGCCGATCCGCTCATAGTACCTTATAAAGGGGAATATTATCTTTTTTGTACCAATCAGGATGGATTTTATGTATCGAAAGATTTATCGAAATGGAAATTCGTTTTCAGCGGTTTTCAGCGGAAGCCTACGGACGATGATCAATGCGCTCCGGCCGTTGAAGTAATCGGCGATACCATCGTAATGTTGGGCTCCACCTACAAAGAACTACCGGTCTGGTACAGTACTAACCCCAAAGAAGGTCGCTGGAAACGACTTGCCGAAACAGCTATCCTGCCGCATTGGGATCCGGATTTATTCTTGAACGATGATGGACGGCTGTATCTTTATTACGGTTCTAGCAATGAATTTCCGATTAAAGTAGCAGAATATGATCGATCTACTTTTCGTCCGAAAAGTGTTGTTCACGATTTGTTCGGACTGAAACCCGAAGTGCATGGCTGGGAACGATTTGGAATGAATAACGACGATTCCGTTTCGCTGAAACCATTTATCGAAGGAGCGTATATGACAAAGCATGATAACAAATATTACCTTCAATACGGTGCTCCGGGTACTGAATTCAAGGTGTATGCCGATGGTGTTTACGTTGCAGATCAGCCTTTCGGACCATTTGTCTATCAGCAACACAATCCGTTTTCGTACAAACCGGGTGGATTTGTTTTGGGAGCCGGACATGGTGGAACGTTTAAAGACAATTACAGCAATTACTGGCACATAGCCACTTGCATGTTGTCGCTGCGCGAAACTTTCGAGAGAAGAATAGGACTTTATCCTGCCGGATTCGACAAGGATGGTGTGATGTATGCAAATACTGCTTTTGGCGATTACCCGACCAGCATTCCTCAAGCTACCGAAAATCATCAGAAAGGGAATTTCACCGGTTGGATGTTACTGTCGCTGAACAAGAAAACCAGTGCATCGTCTTCCGACAGTATCTATACTCCCGAAAATGCTTCCGACGAAAATATGCGGACCTACTGGGCTGCAAAAACGGGACAAGCAGGCGAGTGGTTTGAAATGGATTTAGGCGCTGTTGATCAGGTGAACGCTATTCAGGTAAATTACTACGAGCACAAAGCCAACCAGTTTGGGAAGGCGATGGATGTGTATCATCAGTATAAAATTTATGGATCGACCGACGGAACCAACTGGGAATTAATAGTAGATAAAAGCGATAATGACCAGGATGTACCACACGATTATGTAGAATTACTTCAGCCGGCAAATGTTCGGTATTTAAAAATTGAGAACATACACACAGCCAGTGGCAATTTTGCACTGATGGATTTTCGTGTTTTTGGAAAGGCTGCTGGGGGAATCTCCGAAGCAGTTCAAAAGCTCACTGTTAACCGCGACAAAAAAGACAGTCGCAACGCCATTATATCATGGAAAGCACAACCGAATGTCTACGGATACAATGTCTATTTTGGGACTGCCGCCGACAAACAGTACAACTGTATTACAGTATACAACAATAATTCATACAATTTAAGAGGATTAGATAAAGGGACAGCATATTATTTCTCTATCGAAGCATTGAGCGAAACAGGAGTTTCCCAAAAATCAAAAACTGTTTTTGTAAAATAACGTGTGTTCGACCTAAAGAAAACAATAAATATTATCTAAATTCAATGAAATCAATGACAAATAATTAATATTACTCTTAGGACCTCCCCTAACCCCTCCCGAGGAGGGGAACTGGATTAGTTTTGTTTTTTGTACATTTTGACTGAGTCAATTTAGATGTTGAATAAAAAAGACAGAGACTAAAGTAACTAAATTCCCCTCCTCAGGAGGGGTTAGGGGAGGTCAGATAATAATCTTTATATAGAACGCACTTTAAAACAGAAAAATCAATTCATCGCTTGCCCCCTTTCAGTTGGGCAAGGAAATATTTTTCAGAAATTAAATTTAGTTACATTTAAAACATAGCCCCGTGAAAACAAAAATATTTTTAGTAGCCATTTGTTGCTTATTACTTACCAATACTGAGGCACAAAAAAGCAATAAAAAAGCGAAATTAAAAGCCATAGTCGAAGAAATAAAACCAGCTTTGCCGGCAAGTAAGGCACTTTATTTCAAAGTCGATCCCAAAATGAATCAGTTTATCAGCGACTTAATATCAAAAATGACCATCGATGAAAAAATCGGTCAGCTCAACCTGCCATCGTCGGGCGATTTTGTTACCGGCGAAGCCAAAAGCTCCGATATCGGCAAAAAGATAGAAGAAGGGAAAGTGGGCGGATTGTTCAATATCAAGGGAGTTGAAAAAATTCGGGATGTACAGAAAGTAGCTGTCGAAAAAAGCCGTTTAAGAATACCCATGATTTTTGGAATGGACGTGATTCATGGATATGAAACCAATTTTCCTATTCCGCTGGGATTGGCTTCGTCGTGGGACATGTCTCTGATAGAACAATCGGCACGAATAGCCGCACAGGAAGCTACGGCCGATGGTATCTGCTGGACGTTTTCGCCCATGGTAGACGTTTCACGCGATCCTCGCTGGGGACGGGTAGCCGAAGGTTCGGGCGAAGATGTATACCTGGGATCGCAAATAGCCAAAGCTATGGTGCACGGCTATCAGGGCAATAGCCTGTCGGACAAAAACACGATGATGTCCTGCGTAAAACATTACGCATTATATGGAGCTGCCGAGGCAGGACGCGATTACAACACCGTCGACATGAGTAAACTGCGGATGTACAACGACTATCTCCCAACCTACAAAGCAGCTGTTGATGCCGGTGCCGGAAGTGTGATGGCTTCTTTCAATGAAGTGGATGGAATACCTGCCACTGCCAATCGATGGTTACAAACCGATGTTCTTAGGAATCAATGGGGATTTGGAGGCTTTGTGGTAACTGATTTTACGGGCATCAACGAGATGGTGAAACATGGAATTGGAGACCTGCAACATGTATCGGCTTTGGCTTTACATGCCGGAATAGATATGGATATGGTGGGCGAAGGATTTCTTACTACCCTGAAGAAATCATTAGACGAAGGCAAGGTTACACAAGCCGAAATAGACCTGGCCGTTCGCCGCATCCTGGAAGCTAAATACCGTTTGGGATTATTCGAAGATCCCTATAAATATTGTGATGTGAGTCGTGCCAAAACTGAAATCTACAATCAGCAAAACAGAGCAATTGCCCGTTCCATTTCAAGTCAGTCGATGGTATTGATGAAAAATGCCAATGATGTGTTGCCACTTAAAAAGACAGGTACAATAGCCGTAATTGGTCCGTTGGCCAGCAATCCCGAAAACATGCCGGGCACATGGAGCGTGGCCGCCAAGCACTCGCAAGCCATTAGTTTATTGAACGGACTAAAAGAAACTGTGGGCGACAAAGTAAAATTTGTGTATGCAAAAGGAAGCAATTTCGAATACAGCGCCGAGCAGGAAGCACGTTCGGCTATGTTCGGGAAAAACAGCTATCGTGACGACAGACCGGTAAATCATATTTTAAAAGAAGCCATTGAAGTGGCTAAGAGCGCAGATGTGATTGTCGCTGCCCTGGGCGAAGCTTCCGAAATGAGTGGTGAGTGCAGTTCAAGATCGGACATTAGCATCCCTCAGGCACAAAAAGATTTATTGGTAGAACTGAAGAAACTTGGAAAACCTATTGTATTGGTTCTTTTTACCGGACGACCATTAGTTTTGAATCAGGAAAAAGAAATAGCAGATGCCATTCTGAATGTTTGGTTTCCCGGTAGCGAAGCAGGTTATGCCATTTCGGATGTATTGTTCGGCAAAGTCAATCCTTCGGGTAAATTGCCTATGTCGTTTCCGCGTAGCGTAGGTCAGATTCCATTGTATTACAACTACAAAACAACCGGACGACCTGAAAACGAAGAAGATAAATTTGAAAAATTCAGATCGGTCTATTTGGATGTACCCAATTCACCCCTTTATCCTTTTGGATACGGTTTAAGTTATACTACCTTTAATTACAGCGCTGTAAGTTTGAGCTCGTCTAAATTGCAAGGCAACGAAACACTTAAAGCCAGCGTGACCCTTACCAATACAGGAAAATATGACGGAGCCGAGATTGTTCAGTTGTACATTCGCGATTTGGTTGGTAGCATAACCCGTCCGATAAAAGAACTGAAAGGTTTTCAAAAAGTGATGCTGAAAGTTGGAGAGAGCAAAACAGTTACATTCGACATTACAACTGAAGATTTGAAATTCTACAACAATGAACTGAAGTACGACTGGGAAAGTGGTGACTTTGAAATTAAAATCGGAGGAAATTCGAAGGACTTAAAAACTGTGACTATCAACTGGACTAAATAATCAGTAATTTATGGCATCCCGATTTGGGGTGCCATAAATTAGCTACTATCATGAAAAAAGTTATTCTCTTTCTTTCTTTTGGACTATTCATCCTTGCTTCGTGCAAAGTAGATGAGCCCATTGTGAAAAATCCGACTACCCGCAGTATTCGTATCTCTTCTGCCTATATCAATGAATATATTTGGGCAGACAATTCGGTGCTTTACAATGTGAGTTTAGCCACTAAGCCGGTGGTGAAGATAGTTTTTGATGACTCAATAAATGTTTCAAAGTTCATTTCCTCAAAAGTCACTTTTAGCGGCGAGATCGGAAGTAACTTTACTGCCGCCAAAGGAGAGAATAACAAAACCTTGTTGCTGACATCCACAGTCGTGCCAAAGGGTTTGACAGAATATACACTAACAGTTGATACCGGGAATTATCTGGGTGGGAAAATCAGCACTCGTTTCTCGTCAAGATTTGTTACTGCAGTGGATCCTAGTCCCAAATTTCCTACCATCTCCGACGATAGTTTGCTGACGCTCGTTCAGAAAAAGACATTCGATTATTTCTGGAGTTATGCTCACCCCACCTCCAGTCTTGCACGCGAACGTTTTGGCTCAGGCGAAACGGTTACTTCGGGCGGTTCGGGCTTTGGCATTATGACTATTCCCGTAGCTATCGAACGGGGTTTTATCACTCGGGCACAGGGATACGAACGCTTGAACAAAATTGTGAACTTTCTCAATGCTTCTTCTACCGATAAGTTTCACGGTGCATTTCCACATTGGATGAATGGAACAACAGGCAAAGTGATTCCATTCAGTACCAAAGATGACGGTGCCGATTTGGTGGAGACAGCCTTTCTGATGCAGGGATTACTCACTGTACAGTCGTATTTCAAAAATGGAACGACAGCTGAAAAAGCTATGTGCGATACTATTCAAACACTGTGGGAAAATGTGGATTGGACATGGTTCCAACAAAACGGACAGCAAAAACTCTACTGGCACTGGTCGCCAAATTACGGGTGGGATATGAACATGCCCATCGGTGGATGGGATGAAGGACTGATTGTTTATTTGCTGGCTGCCTCCTCTCCCACTCACGCCATTGCCAAATCAGTTTATGATAGTGGTTTCGCCCGCAACGGAGCGTTGAAAAATGGCAAAACTTTTTATGGAGTCACACTTCCGCTTGGCGAAGATAATGGCGGCCCTATGTTCTTTGCACATTATTCATTTCTGGGTCTGAATCCAACCCATTTATCAGATGCATACGCCAATTATTGGACGCAGAACACAGCACACGCAAAAATAAATTACAATTATTGCGTAGCCAATCCGAAAGGACAATATGGCTACAGCTCTAATTGCTGGGGACTCACGGCCAGCGATATTCAAAACGGTTATACCGCTTCGTCGCCCAATAACGATGTAGGGGTTATTGCTCCTACAGCAGCTTTAGCATCGTTTCCCTACACGCCTGCCGAAAGCAGGCAGGCATTACATTTTTTCTATTACACGTTGGGTGATAAACTGTGGGGCGATTATGGTTTTAAGGATGCGTTTAATCTAAACACGCGCTGGTTTGCCGATTCGTATCTAGCCATTGACCAGGGACCCATAGTGGTAATGATTGAAAACTACCGTACCGGATTGCTTTGGAATTTATTTATGCAGAATACAAATGTACAGGCCGGATTGACCAAACTGGGATTCTCGTACTAGTACTTTCCCTCCTTGTATCTCTTCACCACTTTTTCGAGTGCGGAGTCAGCTGCGAGCGAATCATATTTCATTTTCAAGTCTTCCTTGAACAGTAAACCTACACCATACCAAAAGGTCGCCGGTAAAGATCCTTTGTACGTTTTAATCAGTTCGTAGGCACTCTGGTTCGTTTCACGCGAAATGAGTTTGAGCAATAGCTTTCCTTGCGAAGTGGACATATTTCGAATATCTTTTTCGAACTGCTGAAACAATGCTTTCTCGGTTGTTTTTATCAGTTTTTTTCTTTCCCCCTTGTCGGTTATGGTGGCAAGTTTTGCATTCATATTATCCACCAATGATTTGGTTTGCACAACATAGGGATAGATTTTCTTCAAATTATAGATGGTTCTGTAATTCGATCGGTAAAATTTCATCTCCTCCTCGTACGTATGATAATCTTTTGCCCTGTTCTCAAGTTTTGCTTTTTCCCGTTCTTTCTCAGCCAGCAAACTATCTTTTTTCATCGATTTTTGCAATTCTTCAGCCATTTTCTGTATTTCAGCCAACATCTGACTGTCTTTATTAACCGGCTCTACCTTCTCGGTCACATCAGCTGTATTTTGCTGAATATCTTTCAACATTTCTTTAACCACAACAGATTTGCTGAGATGCACTTTTGGCATAGTCACAGCGGTTTTCAGCATTTTTTCCAACGCATCAGGCACCGGCGGAGTTTGGTCCAAAGCATCATTCTGAAAATCAACCTCTACTTGCTGAGGCTCATCAAGATTAGGTTCATCTGACAGCAGGCTCCATTCAAGATTTAGATTCAGCAGAATAAAAAGCAATGCGTAGAATGCTAATGAGACAGTTATTGCAATTATGTTAGGATAATATCGTCTGGGAATATTCATTGTACAGTTACTCGCTTTTTGTATCTGTTGCGGTATAAGTGTTTTTCGATGAGAGTGCAAAGGTATGCAATTATTTCAACTTTTACCGATACAGCATTTTAAAATAAGCTAAGGAATGGGCCGACTTACACGAATTTATTCTGTAGTTACATGGCTTATTTTCTGACCATTATTTGGAGAAAATTGAGCCAATGACAATAGCAATGGACACTTTTCCTCCAGAAACCTGAAAGGATCAAGGAAATAGTCTTAAAAAAGTATAAAAATTGCAATTTATGTTCATAACTTTCTTCAAAAAAAAAGATAAACATAAAAACAATTACGTAAATTTGAGGGAAATTTTTTTAAAATTTTACTTGTTAACTTCTTCATTCATCTTCAATAATCTACAGTATTTATGAAACAAATGAAACGGACGGTAATGCTCCTCATTGGAGCCTTACTAACGTCGGCCAACTTGTTTGCAAGCGAAGCCGACATCGCTATCCCTGACTTACATGCAGGTGAATTTCACATTTTTGGACAAGCCATTTCGTCATGGGATTTCTTGTTCTACGGAGCACTGGTTATCTGTGTTACACTTAGTATTAGTTTGTGGCTTTTTTCACAGGTCAAAAAGCTTAGAGCACACGATTCCATGTTGAAAGTATCCGAGATTATTTTTCAAACTTGTCGCACCTATTTATTGCAACAAGGTAAGTTTCTTTTAATGCTTTTTGCTTTTGTTGCAGTCATCATGTCCTACTATTTCCTCGCACTTCAGGGAAAAACCGTTGGCACATTATTGTATGTATTGTTTTACTCTATCCTTGGTATGGGTGGCTCCTACGCAGTGGCCTGGTACGGTATTCGCATCAACACCTATGCAAATTCCCGCACAGCATTCGCTTCTCTTCACGGAAAGCCATGGAATGTCGTTGACATACCGTTACGCGCCGGTATGAGCGTGGGTCTTTTCCTTATCTCATTAGAATTGGTCATGATGGTGATCATCCTGTTATTCGTTCCCCGCGAAATAGTAGGTATTTGTTTTCTCGGATTTGCCATTGGCGAATCACTGGGTGCCAGTGTTCTTCGTATTGCCGGTGGTATCTTTACTAAAATTGCTGATATTGGTTCGGACTTAATGAAAATTGTTTTCAACGTAAAAGAAGATGATCCCCGAAACCCGGGTGTTATTGCCGACTGTACCGGCGACAATGCCGGCGATAGCGTTGGTCCAACCGCCGACGGTTTTGAAACTTATGGCGTAACCGGTGTTGCGCTCATTACATTTATTACACTCGCAGTTCCGTTTGCGTATCCTGGCAAACCCGAACTGATTGGAGAAATTCAGGCAAAGCTGATTGTGTGGATATTCGGAATGCGATTCCTGATGGATTTAATGTCGGGTATTTCGTACTTCGTGAATCAGGCCATTTCAAAACGCAAATACAAAGGACTTAAAATGTTCGATTTTGAAGAACCATTGATGCGACTCATTTGGATTGCAGCTATCCTCAGTATCTCCACTTCATTCTTTATGAGCTATTTGCTTGTGGGCGATTTAGCCCAAATAACAGGCAATGCTGCTGATGCAACACTGTGGTGGAAACTGGCCGGAATTATCAGCTGTGGAACATTAGCTGCAGTATTGATTCCCGAATTTACAAAACTATTTACCAGTTCTAAATCTGCGCACGTAAACGAAATAGTCACCGCTTCGCGCGAAGGTGGTCCGTCATTGAATATCCTTTCGGGTATCGTTTCGGGTAATTTCGGAGCATTCTGGACAGGTATATTAATCGTAGGTTTAATGACCGGAGCTTACTTTATCAGTCAACTTGGACTGACCTCCATTCTTGGACCTCACGCTTCTATTTTTGCCTTTGGACTCGTTGCTTTCGGGTTCCTGTGCATGGGACCGGTAACAATCGCGGTTGACAGTTATGGACCGGTAACTGATAATGCCCAGTCTATCTTCGAATTATCGCAAATAGAGCAAATTCCCAATATCAAAGAAGAAATTGAAAAAGATTTCGGATTTACTCCCGATTTTGAACTTGGGAAACATTACCTTGAAGCAAATGACTCTGCGGGCAACACCTTTAAAGCCACCGCAAAACCGGTATTGATCGGAACAGCCGTGGTGGGTGCAACAACAATGATCTTCTCTATCATCTTATTGCTCGAAAGCAAAGGGCTATTAAGTGTATCCTTGACTTCGGCTCCTATCCTGTTAGGTTTAATATGTGGTGGAGCTGTTGTGTTCTGGTTTAGCGGAGCATCCATGCAAGCTGTTACTACCGGAGCTTATCGAGCTGTTGAATTTATCAAAAGCACCTTCGATTTAAATAAGAAAGAAGCCAACATCGAAGACTCGAAAGAAGTGGTGAAAATATGTACCCAATACGCCCAAACCGGTATGTGGAATATCTTCATCGCTTTAATTTGCTTTACACTCGGTTTTGCATTTTTCGACAGCAATTTCTTTGTAGCCTATCTTATTTCAATTGCCACTTTTGGTTTGTTTCAAGCTATTTATATGGCTGATGCAGGTGGATCGTGGGATAATGCTAAGAAAGTTATTGAGGTGGATTTGAAAGAAAAGGGCACTCCTTTGCACGAAGCCGCCGTGATCGGCGACACCGTGGGCGACCCGTTCAAAGATACTTCATCCGTATCGCTAAATCCCATTATCAAGTTCTCAACATTATTTGGATTACTGGCAACTGAAATAGCCCTGAAAATGAGACTCGATGCTACTGCACACAACAGCTTCGACTACAGCGGCATTATTGGTGCGGGATTTTTGGTTGTCGCATTGGTATTCGTTTGGCGATCATTCTACAAAATGAGAATTCCACTTCGCAAGGAATTAAAACAAGCTTAGTTATTCTAAAAATTAATAAAAAACGTGGGTGCAAACTCACGTTTTTTTATTTTACAAAGCTTTTTGAGATGGATAAAACTCAAATACCTCCATTCTAAAAAACCAACTTCACGTTAAATAACTACAATAAGAACTGTATTCGTTTCTAAAACACTAATTTTGCGGTGCAATTAGATAAACGTAAACTATTTCCGTTTTTAGTACTACTCAATTACATTCTAAAATAAATGAATCTACTTAGCATTTTACTTCAGGCCGCACCAAAAGCAGTATCCGATACCACCAATGTGGTGATGACCAACCAAACCTACTTCAATTTGCTACTCAAAGGCGGTATGATATTAATACCACTTGGCTTCCTCTTTGTATTGGCCAATTACTTAATGATTGAACGTTGGATCTCGATTAAGATAATGGGTAAAATTGACACCGACTGGTTCGCCCAAACAACAAAACTGGTTTCGGAAGGCAAAATTGGAAATGCCATTCAGCTTTGCAACGAGAAACCAACCATTTACTCCAAAGTAATTGCTGCCGGACTCGCTGAAGCCGAAAACGAAGATCAGGAGATACAGGATGCACTACAAAGTGAAGCTCGTCAGCAGATTTCCGAATTGGAAAAAGGAATGAACTATCTGGGAATTACAGCTTCCATTGCACCCATGTTTGGTTTCTTGGGAACCATCTTCGGGGTTATAAAAATTTTCTATAACATTTCCATCACCAACGATTTGAACATAGCCAATATCTCCGACGGTTTGTACCAAAAAATGATTTCTTCCGGAGCAGGACTCTTCGTGGGGATTGTAGCGTACACCGGCTATTATATATTGAATGGCAGGATTGATAAAGTGGTATTGCGCATGGACAAAGCATCGAACGATTTGTTGAAAGAAATCCGCAAATACAAACGAAGCAAAGTAAACTAATTCATAATTGAGAATACACAATTCATAATTTTGAGATTTATTATAAAACAAAAGAAATGAAAATAGAACGCAGAAAATCAAAAGCGGCCGAGGTATACACTGCCTCGCTGAACGACATTATGTTTTTCTTGTTGCTTTTTTTCCTGATTATTTCCACCATGGTGACACCGGCTACCATCCGCGTGTTGTTGCCAAAATCGAAAACCACCGATGATGCTGTGATAAAAAAGCAAATCAATTTAGCAATCACTGCCGACCATAAATACTTTTTGGATAAAACGGAAATCTCTTTTAGCGAAATAGAGCCTCGACTTTCGAAAATCATGGCTTCCAAAAGCAAAAATGAAGAAGCACTAGTATTACTTCAAGCCGACAAATCGCTCAATCTACAGGAGGTAATAGATGTGATTGACATTGGAAACAAGCTGGATGTAAAAGTGGTATTATTCACAAAGAAAAGTGAAAAATAAAAGCATACGAAAACTTTCGTCCGTCAGTGACTATAAAATAAAAAAAAACGAGACCGATACAAATTTTAGAATTTGTATCGGTCTCGTTTTATCAGTCTTTATTCTTCCGTCTACCCTAACTAATCGTCATTTCTCCACACATGCTTGTACTCAATTGATGTTTAATCGAATCCATCGAATCACACTCCCCCAGCAAATACATCAATTTGGTAACAATAGCCTCGGTGGTACAATCATAACCACTCATCACGCCAGCAAACATCAAGTTCAGGCTTGTTTCATACCGCCCCATTTCTACTGAACCCGTACTGCACTGGCTTTTGTTTACAATCAGGATTCCCCTATCGGTGGCATCTTTCAAGGCATCATGAAACCAGGCTTTGCGAGGGGCATTGCCCGCTCCAAAAGTTTCGAGCACCACAGCTTTTAATCCGGGAATTTGCAAAATTGCATTCACTGTATGTTCGGTAATACCCGGAAATAATTTCAGAATGGCAATATTTTGATCAATATGAGTACGCACCCGTAGCTTCGTTCCCGCAGCCGGATAATGAATTGACGAGCGGAAATATTTAATATGTACACCGGCTTTGGCCAACGGTGGATAATTGTACGAATTAAAAGCCGAGAAATGCTCAGCATTTTTCTTAGTAGTACGGTTACCACGGAAAAGTGTATCCTCAAAAAATATGCACACTTCGGGAACTATCGGTTGACCATTTTCCTTTGCCGAAGCTATTTCGATAGCCGTCAGCAAATTTTCTTTAGCATCGGAGCGCATCATACCAATGGGCAATTGAGCACCGGTAAAGATAACTGGTTTTGATAAATTTTCGAGCATGAAACTCAATGCAGAAGCCGAATAAGCCATCGTATCAGTACCATGCAATACCACAAATCCATCAAAATCATCGTAGTTCTCTTCGATAAGTATTGCCATGCGTTCCCATGCAGATGGATCCACATCAGACGAGTCAATGAGTGGAAGAAAAGGAACACTTTTAACCCGAATGCCTGTCTGTTTAATTTCCGGCATGTATTCCTGCAGTCGATCAAAATCAATGGGGCGTAACGCACCGGTGCTTGGATCTTCGGACATACTGATTGTCCCTCCGGTAAAAAGCAGTAATACAGAACTTTCTTTTTCTACAACCATTTCGAATGAATTTTAATACAAAGGTAATGTAAAATTCAATGCCGATTACAAAAATATGAAAGTATGAATTCAAAAGGACTACTTTTTTTGATGGCTATTCGCCCACTTGACAATTTATCACTATTTTTGTGTTGTATCATCAAAAAGTACAAATGATTGATACGATAACTAATACATTGTAAGCATGAATCGTATTTTTCTAATTGGATATATGGGATCGGGCAAAACCACCGTAGGCAAAACTACTGGCCAAAAGATTGGGATATAGTTTTGTAGACATGGATGCACATATTGAGGAACAGCAATTTAAATCTGTGGGGCAAATCTTTGCCGAACGCGGCGAGGATGAATTTCGTATATTGGAACAAAGATGTTTACATGAAGTGGCTCAATTCGATGACGTCATTATATCTACCGGTGGAGGAGCACCTTGCTTTTTTGACAATATGGAATATATGAATACGCACGGTACTACCATTTATCTTCGCTTCACTGCAGAAGAACTCGCCAACCGACTCGCAACACAAGCTGCAAAACGTCCGCTTATTGCCACCAAAACCGGCGACGAACTCAGTCAATTTATAGCTGATGGACTCGAAAAGCGCGAACCGTTTTATACACAAGCCAACTACTCGGTAGAAGGCGATATAACTGCAGTAGTAAAAGAGATAGTTGAGATTATTGGTCTACACCAAAATTAAAATTTTCCGTTGTAGCCATCCTTTCTGTCTGCACTTTCCGAAAATTGTGCATAACTTCTTAGTAAATATTTCGCCGACATTCAAAATTTGCTGTATCTTTAGCCTCCCAAAACAATCCATATTGAGAGATTGTAAAACCTAAGAAAACAACTATTTATAATGAATTCCTTTGTTCATCTTCACGTTCACTCCCATTATTCAGTGCTCGACGGCATGTCAACTATCCCCAATCTGGTGGATAAGGCAGCCAAAAGCGGAATGCACGCCGTGGCTCTCACCGACCATGGTTGCATGTTTGGGATAAAGGAATTTTTCAACTATACCAAAAGAAAAATGGCAAAATAAAAGGCCAGATTTCTGATCTCGAAAAACAACTCAAAGCCGATGGACTATCCGAAGCAACTAAGGCCGACTTGCTGAAACAAATCGAGGAAACAAAGCATAAAATCTTCAAACCGATTATTGGTTGCGAAGCTTATGTGGCTCGTCGTGGGCACTTAAGCAAAGCTGGAACCGAAGATCGCAGCGGCTATCACCTGGTATTGTTAGCAAAAAATAAAATCGGCTACCGGAATCTATGCAAATTGGTTTCCACCTCCTATATCGATGGAATGTATTACCGTCCGCGTATTGACCACGAATTATTGGAAAAATACAGCGAGGGACTGATTGCATCATCGGCATGTCTTGGTGGTGAGATTCACAAAAAGGTAGAAAAAGGCAATCTGGCAGAGGCCGAAGAAGCGGTATTGTGGTACAAACGCGTGTTTGGCGACGATTACTACATCGAACTTCAACGCCACAAAACCGACAAACCCAATGCCGATTATTCTACCTACGAAAAACAGAATACGCAAAATCTTGAATTAATAAAGCTTGCGCGCAAAACAGGCACCAAGTTACTTGCCACCAATGATGTTCACTTTATTGAAGAAGAACACGGTGAAGCGCACGAACGATTAATTTGCCTCAGCACCGGCAAAGATCTAGACGATCCTAACCGCATGCGCTATACAAAACAAGAATGGTTGAAGTCGCCCGAGCAAATGTGGCAAATTTTTGCTGATATACCCGAAGCACTTGAAAATTCGTTAGAGATAGCAGAAAAAATAGAATTTTTCGATATCGATTCGGATGCATTAATGCCTGTTTTCCCTATCCCTTCAGAATTCGCAACCGAAGAACACTATCGCGCCACCTATACTGAAGAGATGCTTCGTAAAGAATTTGGCGATGGTTTCGACCGATTGGGTGGATACGAAAAAGCGGTACGTGTAAAACTCGAAGCCGACTACCTACGTCAACTTACACTCGAAGGTGCCAAGAAACGATACGGCGAAGTGATGACTCCGGAGCAATCCGAGCGCATTGACTTTGAGTTGGACGTAATGAAAACCATGGGATTCCCGGGTTACTTCCTTATTGTACAAGATTTTATTTCGGCTGCTCGTGGTATGGGTGTAGCTGTTGGTCCGGGTCGTGGTTCGGCGGCAGGATCGGTGGTAGCATACTGTTTGCGCATTACCGACATTGATCCACTTCGATACGACTTACTGTTTGAGCGTTTCCTCAATCCCGACCGTATCTCCATGCCCGATATCGATATCGACTTTGATGATGATGGACGTGGACAAGTTTTGCGCTGGGTAACAGAAAAATACGGAAAAGAAAGGGTAGCCCATATTATCACTTATGGTACAATGGCTACTAAATCGTCGATCAAGGATGTGGCGCGCGTACAACGCTTACCGCTTGCAGAAGCCGACCGTTTGACCAAGCTTATCCCTGATAAATTTCCAGAAGATTCGTCGGGTAAAGCACCAAAAGTAAATCTTGCCAACTGCCTGAAATACGTACCCGAAATGATGTCGGCTCGTAATTCGTCAGACATAAATCTATCGAACACACTTCGCTATGCAGAAATGCTCGAAGGAACAGTACGTCAGGTTGGCGTTCACGCTTGTGGAGTTATCATCGGGTCGGACGATTTGACCAACCTGGTACCATTAAGTACGGCCATCGACAAAGAAACCAACGAAGAAATGTTGGTTACACAATACGAGGGCTCAGTAATTGAAGAAATCGGGCTGATTAAAATGGACTTCCTGGGACTTAAAACCCTGTCCATTATCAAAGAAGCACTTTCAAATATAAAAAAATCGAGAGGAATAGATCTGGATATCGATGCTATTCCGATTGACGACGCCAAGACTTACGAAATGTTTAGTAAGGGACTCACCGTTGGGACATTCCAATTTGAATCGGCCGGTATGCAAAAGCACTTAATCAATTTGCAGCCTACACAATTCGAAGATTTAATTGCCATGAATGCCCTATACCGTCCGGGTCCAATGCAATATATTCCGCAATTTATTAATCGGAAACACGGTAGGGAAACAATCGAATATCCATTCCCGATAATGGAAAAGCGTTTGAAAGATACCTACGGCATCACAGTATATCAGGAACAGGTCATGCTCCTGAGTCGCGACTTGGCAGGGTTTACCCGTGGTCAGTCCGACGAATTACGTAAAGCCATGGGTAAAAAACTCGTGGACAAAATGGAAGCTCTGAAAGTAAAATTCATTGAGGGTTGTCAGAAAAACGGATTTGGACCGATAGCCAAACTGGAACAAATTTGGGCCGACTGGGCTGAGTTTGCAAAGTACGCTTTCAACAAATCGCACGCCACTTGTTATTCGTGGATTGCCTATCAAACAGCTTATCTGAAAGCCAATTATCCTGCAGAGTTTATGGCTGCCAACTTAACGCGCAACCGAGATGACATTACCGAGGTTGGCAAGTTTATGGACGAGTGCAAAAACCTGGGCATGAACGTGCTTGGCCCTGATGTAAACGAGAGTGATTTGACGTTCACCGTAACAAAAAGCGGCAATATTCGTTTCGGACTGGGTGGTATAAAAGGTGTTGGCGAAGGTGCTGTTATTGCATTGGTAGATGAAAAAAATGCGAACGGAAAATATAAAAGCCTATTCGATTTTATTGAACGCGTCAACCTAAATGCCTGCAACAAAAGAGCTGTCGAAAGTTTGGCTCTTTCGGGTGGCTTTGATGAGTTTACGGATGTGCGCCGCGAACAATTATTTGCCGAAAACAGTAAAGGAGAACAAGTGCTAGAATCCATCATGCGCTATGGTAATAAATATCAAACCGACATGGCCATGACGCGCAACTCGCTTTTTGGTGGCATGGATGCAGTAGAAATAACCAAACCCGAGATTCCTTACGCACCCGAATGGTCACCACTGGAGAAACTCAACAAGGAACGCGATTTGATTGGCATGTATCTTTCGGCGCATCCGCTGGACGAATACGAGTTTGAGATAAATCATGTATGCAACTGCACCACAGTAGATTTAAAAGATCTTGCCCCCTTAAAGGCCAAAGGACTGAAAATCGGAGGTATGGTGACAGGGTTTCGTCACGGAACATCGAAAGCAGGAAATCCCTATGGTATTTTTACACTCGAGGATTATGCCGGTGCGTTTGAATTTGCACTATTTGGCAAGAACTACATTGAGTTTGGCAAATACATGATTAAGGATTTGTATTTGTATATCAGTGCCACTGTACAAGAAAAAGGTGCCGATTACAAATTCAAGAAACCTTCCGATCCGAATATTCCGGCAGAGCTGGAGATCAAGATACAGAAAATCGAAGTCTTTAACGAGATAAAAGAGAAATTGATTAATACGTTAACGCTAACCATTCCATTGCAACAGCTTACCGAAGACTATGCGGTAGAACTTACCGACATGGTAATGAACAACAAAGGCAATGTAAATCTTTACGTGCAGGTTGTTGATGAGCTTTCACCAAACAAAGTTATGCTTTTTGCCCGCCAGAACAGGCTACAAATAAACAAAGAAGTTTATCATTCATTAAAACGGGCGCGTAGCGAAGGAATCATTGAGTTTCAGGTGCATTAAATGCATATAGATTTTATAAATAGGCATATTTAGCCTGTCATACAAACAATATCAGTTGTCATCTGTTTTAAGGGCAACTTTCGATTTTCACAGAAAAACAAAGACTGAAAATCAATAAATATAAATCGAATTATTCATTATTAACTATAGAAGATTATGGCTTTAGAAATTACAGATGCAAACATCAAAGAACTTATCAACAGTGGAAAACCGGTAGTAATTGACTTTTGGGCAGAATGGTGCGGTCCATGTCGTATGGTAGGTCCGGTCGTTGAAGAATTAGCAAAAGAATACGAAGGGAAAGTGATTATTGGAAAAATGGATGTGGACAACAATACTGATACTCCAACAGAGTATGGTATTCGCAACATTCCAACAATTCTATTTTTCAAAGATGGTCAGTTAGTTGACAAACAAGTGGGTGCTGCACAAAAAGCTGCATTAACTGCAAAAGTTGAAGCTCTGTTGTAACAGATAAATAAATTGGATTCTACAATTTCAAATAGTAGTCTTTGGCTAAAGTTGTAAACTCAGGCGAGTATTGATGGCGCACGTCGCTCTCAATAACTATTTCTGAGTTTACGCACGCTGTAAATTCCGGGCTAAACTCTAGTAATAGTCGTTTGGCCACAGCTCCGGGTTTCGGAAATACTACTACCTGCTTTGTACAATGCAAGCCAATACTTGAAGCATATTCAACACAAGACAAACCCTCACTCACAGGCAGAATAATACAAATTCTGCCTGTTGGTTTCAGTAGAGTTAATGCATTGTCAAGTAATTCTTCGTGAGTAAGTGTGTCGGTATGTCGGGCTGTGTTTCGGTTTTCGACCGGTGCTTTTGTTGAATTGACAAAATACGGAGGATTAGAAACAATCAAATCGTAACGATTTATTGCTGTCAGTACGTAGCTTTGCAGTTCAGTTTGATGAACTGCAATACGGCTTGACCATGGCGATTTCTGAACATTCTCATTCGCTTGTATAACAGCATTAGCATCGATATCTATTGCGTCAATTCGTGCACTGCTTCTTTGAGCAAGCATTAATGCAATTAATCCCGTGCCTGTACCAATATCAAGTATCGAATCTGCATGGCCAACATCCGTCCATACACCCAGTAACACACCATCAATGCCCACTTTCATGGCACATTTATGATGAAACACTGTAAATTGTTTAAAACTAAAATACGGATTCGCCATAAAATTAGCGTCTTGACGAATTAGCCGGTGGCGTTGTACGAGTTGAAGTTGATGAACTTCTAGTAGACGTTGGAGCTACACTCTGAGGTCGGGAAGTTCCGCTACTTGATTGAGATGATCGTTGATTGGACGGATCGTTTCTTCGTGCAGCTTGAGGAGCACTTGAATTTGTAGGAGATGCAGAACGATAAGAACTTCTAAGATTCGCATTAGACGACATTACTCTCACTGCAGAATTTGTCCGATAGTCGGTAGAAGAACGAAATCCGGTTGCATTGGAAGCATTTCTATTTACATTTTGATTTTCAATAGAAGTTCTTTCATATCGTTTGTTTTGCAACTGATTGTATTGATTTTCGGTCAAAATACGTTGCATTTCGGTATTCTTATTTTTTATACGCTCCATGGCCTGACTTCTCGTATTCGAAACTTGTCGCTCACGAGCATAACGTAAATTTATTTCATACACCTGCTTTATTTGGTCAGGTGTGAGGTTTAATTCTTGTTGTATTTTCTCGGTTTGCTTAGCAGCTTCTTGTTCGGGCGTACGTTGTGGAACGGAAACATTGTCCTGACTGTGAATGGACAAACCCAAACACATGAAAAGACTCAACAACACTATTTTTATTCCGTTTTTCATATAAGTAACTCAATTATAATAGAGCGCTCTGATTAGCAACAATCATTGTGCCAAAAAGACCCTTTGAACTATTAAAATGCCTTAGCAAACAATAAAAGTAAAACTACTACATTTTTTTCAAAGACAAAAATAAACACATCACATTTCACAATTCTACTGCCATTTTTTGGTTTATGGGTAGTTGAAAATAACAAATAAAAAAGTCATGGAGTTCTTACACACTTTCCTTTCTACAAGCACTTTTCCTGTGCTCACAGCTTTTATTTTAGGTTTAATGACTACTATCAGTCCATGTCCGCTGTGTACAAATGTTACTGCGATAGGCTTTCTAAGCAAAAATGTTGCCAATAAGAGACAAATAATCCTCAACGGACTAATGTATGCCTTGGGCAAGATAATTGCTTTTACTGGCCTCGCAGCCATATTCACTCTCGGTGGTAGCGTACTACCAACACAACATTTCTTCGAAACCTATGGCGAAATGCTATTGGGACCGTTTTTGATTATCGGCGGACTGTTTATGTTGGAGTTTTTCAAATTTCACAAACACGGTTCTAAACACCATGAATCGGGTAGTTTTAGCGAGCGCGTCATCAGCAAATCGGTTTCAGGAAGTGCAAAATGGTCCTTATTTTTGGGTATTATTTTCTCACTGGCTTTCTGCCCTTACAGCGGAGTGTTGTATTTTGGCGGTTTAATTCCACTCACCCTGGCCGAACCTGCCGGATTATTACTAGCTATAATTTTTGCCATTGGCACAGGCCTACCCGTCATCATTGTTTCGTGGATTCTGGCTTATAGCTTCGCAGGACTAGGGAACTTCTACGACAAGATTCAGGTCTTTGAAGTGTGGTTCCGTCGCATCACCGCAGTCATCTTTATTCTGATGGGAATTTACGTGGTTATTGAATACATGTCGCATTTCGGAATGGCACACATACACTAAAAACAAACGGGAGTGAAAGTTTAGAACTTTCACTCCTGTTTGTTTTATATCTAACTTGAGAGACTCTTATTTATTGAAATCCCTTAGTTTAATATTCGTCAATATCTTTTTGGTATGAAGCGGAAAATCGCTGTTCATCATCCACCCATAATATCCCATATCTGTTTTCAGCACATCGGCAACTTTCTGTCCTTTGTATTTACCAAAGTTGATAATTTCCTCGCCTTTATCATTATAAATCATCCGACCAGCAAAATCCACATTATTATTCTGAGTAGTATATTTCGATAAAAACTCAATATCATTTTGTAGCTCAGGATAACGGTCGAGTTGCGCCATCAAAACTTCGTATGTAGCCAATGTGTCGGCTTCAGCTCCGTGTGCTCCCACTAAATCTTTATCGCAATAAAATTTATAGGCTGCTCCAAGCGTTCGTTGTTCCATTTTGTGGAAAACCACCTGTACATCTACAAATTTACGTTTCATAAGGTCAATGTCCACCTCAGCGCGCAAAAGTTCTTCGGCCAACAGCGGAATATCAAACCGGTTAGAATTGTATCCGGCCAAATCGCAACCTTCAATATCGCGGGCGATTTCTTTTGCCACCGACTTAAAGGTGGGGCAATCCGCCACATCAGCATCATAAATGCCATGAATAGCAGATGAAGCCTCCGGAATATGCATTTCGGGGTTTATACGAATACTTTTGGTTTCTTCGCGACCGTTTGGCGAAACTTTATGGTAGGCTATTTCTACAATTCTGTCGGAAACAATATTGGTACCTGTTGTTTCGAGATCAAAAAATACTATCGGGTTCTTGAGTTGGAGTTTCATTATTTTGTATCTAAAGCCAAAAGACAGAGGTCTAAAGACTTGGGTAAATTCTAATTATCAAAGAAAGTCAAAGGCCAAATATCATAGACATTTGACCTTTGACTACTGACTATCGACTGTAAATTAATCGTTAAGCAACATTGGCATTAACAACATCAGAATTTCCTCATCTTTTTCATTTTCGAAAGGAAGGATAAGACCTGCGCGCGAAGCATCCGAAAGCTCCATCACGATATCAGATGCATTTATATTACCTAAAATTTCAATCAAAAAAGATGATTTGAAACCTATTTTGATAGGTTCACCGGTAAACTGACAAGTAATCGTTTCTTCAGCAGAAATAGAGAAATCAATATCCTGAGCCGAAATAAGAATTTTATTATCCGCAAAGGCCAGCTTCACCAGGTTACTTGCCTGATTGGCAAAAACCGAAACACGTTTCATGGCATTCAGCAAAGTAGCGCGGTCGATAATAATTTTGTACGGGTTGGTAGTCGGAATTACCGCGTTATAATTAGGGAAGCGACCTTCTACCTGACGGCAAATCATAGTATAATTTGCCAATTTGAAATAAGCATTCTTCTTATCAAAATTGATTTGTACCTCTCCCGATTCTTTTGGAAGAATGTTTTTCAACATGGTAGCCGGTTTCTTAGGCAAAATAAAACTCACCGCTTCGTCACCTTCCACGATAGTAGAAGAACTATGTTTGGTTTTATAACGAACTAATTTATGAGCATCGGTGGCTACTAAAGTAAGTCTATCGGCAGCAATATCGAAGAAAACACCATTCATAACCGGTCTCAACTCATCGTCGGCCGTACAAAACAATGTTTTAGAAATACCACCCAACAGACTTGGAACATCCAGGGTCAAGGTGCGGGCATCTTCCTGCAATTGAGGCATGCGTGGATATTCATCCCCGTTTTGGCCAATAAAATTATACGATCCATTTGGAGAGGTAATAACCATTGCCAAATTTGAATCGTTGATATTGAATGAAAGCGGTTGTTCAGAGAACTCACGCAAGGTATCTAGTAATAATCGGGAGGCAACAGCTACTTTTCCATTTCCTTCGGCAGTTTCCACCTCCATAGAAGTTATCAGAGTGGTTTCAATGTCCGAAGCTGTCATTGTTAGCGTATTTCCTTCTAGTTGAAGCAAGAAATTGTCTAAAATTGGCAGCGAATTTTTACTGTTAATTACGCGACTAATTGCTTGTAGATGGCTTAATAAATCGGTGCTTGAAACAATGAATTTCATATTGTTGGTATTTTTTTGTTAGCGATGTAGAATAATTTAGCAAATGTAGTAATTATTTTAAAAAATAAAAAATAAAGTCAGTATTTTTTTGTGGAAAAAATTGAGATAAATGCCTAATATAGCCTACTTTCTAAAAAAAGTAAGATTTTGTAATACTATTCCAAATATTGTTCGTAATTTTGCGAACTACGAACAATATTCGATGAGCCAAATGAATACAATCAAAAACAACGATTACAGCATTGACAACGAGCAGCTTGCACGCTTTGCAAAAGCCATGGGACATCCCGCACGCATTACCATTCTTCAATTTCTCGCCTCTATGGATAGTTGCTATTTTGGCGATATACACAATGAATTACCAATTGCTAAAGCCACTGTTTCTCAACATCTAAAGGAGTTGAAAGACGCAGGATTAATACAGGGCGAAATAGAAACCCCAAAGGTGAAATACTGCATCAACAAGGAGAACTGGGAAAAAGCACAAACTTTTTTCGAAACATTCTTTGCCATGAGAAAGGGAAAAGTAGGTTGCTGCAACTAATTAAATTACAAACAAATGAACCTCCAACGTTCTACATCATCTGATCGATCAGGGGTTTTTAAAAACAAAATCATAATGAACATTCAAATTCTGGGAACCGGCTGTCCGAAGTGTAAAACACTTGAAAAAGCCGTGAGAGAAATTGTTGCAGAAAGCAACATTGATGCCACCGTTACAAAAGTGGATGATATCATGGAAATTTTAAAGTTTAACGTCATGACTACGCCCGCTTTAGTCATCGACGGAAAAGTTGTTCTGAAAGGACGCGTACCATCAATGGCTGAGCTGAAAGAGATATTGACCAACAAAATATTTTTTATATGAAAAAGCACATTTCAATCACAATTTTAGCTGTAATTATATCATCTTTCTTCTCAGCTAATTCCCAGACAACTAAAGCGACAAAAGTAATCGCCAAACCATCGAAAGTAGAAGTGTATTATTTTCACTACACTCGACGATGTGTAACCTGTCAGGCGGTAGAAAGCGAAACACAGAAATCTATACTGGCACTTTACCCTCTTCAGGCAAAAAAGGGGTTGGTTACATTTAAATCGATAAATTTAGATGAGAAAAGTTCCGAAGCCATAGCTGCAAAATGCAAGGCTGAGGGTCAATCGCTCTTAATAACGAGTTCTAACAAACGTGTTGACCTTACCGACAAAGCATTTATGTACGCTAAAAGTAACCCTACCAAACTAAAGGCTGAGTTAAAGAAAACAATCGATTCATTATTCTAATTTGAGAATGTGCCAATTTGGAAATGCAAAGAGTCTGAGAAACGATAAGGAAAACCCAATAGTAGAGAAATCATTTCAGTTTGCTATCGAAATAGTTAAACTTTGTGATTTATTTTATGAAAATAGAAAATATGTAATTGGGCAACAATTGTTGAAATCAGGAACATCAATAGGTGCAAATATACGTGAAGCTCAAAATGCTGAAAGCAAAGCAGATTTTATTCATAAAATGAAAATTGCGGCAAAGGAGGCAGACGAAACTGAATATTAGTTATGAATATGTAAAAATTCAAATTCGTATCCTACAAATCTGATTTTGATTGAAAAAGTAAACGAATTGCTGAGAATCTTATCAAAATAATCAGCTTATCAAAATCCTAACTCCCAATTCATTCTCAAATTTGCACATTTTCAAATTAGCACATTAATTCTATGGACTTTCTTCAAACTATTTTAGACAACTCACAATACTCGTTTCTTACCGCTATTATTCTAGGACTGATGACTGCCATCAGTCCCTGCCCATTGGCTACCAATATTTCTGCCATTGGGTTTATTAGTCGTAACATCGAAAACCGACGTCGGGTTTTTGTCAACGGGCTGGTTTACACACTTGGGCGCGCCATTAGCTACACAGGCTTGGCGCTAATTATTTTCTTTGGTGCAAGCAAAATGCACGTATCAATGATTTTTCAGGGTTGGGGTGAAAGACTTTTAGGCCCAGTACTGATTCTTGTCGGCTTACTTATGCTCGATGTGATTAAGATCAAGTTACCAGGATTCTCGGGTCTTACAGACAAAATTGGAGAAAACAGCAAAGGAAGCTATTGGAGTACCCTTTTGTTGGGAATGGTTTTCGCTTTGGCATTTTGTCCGTATAGCGGCGTACTTTATTTCGTGATGCTTATTCCAATGACTGTAGCAAGTGCAAGCGGTCTGTATCTTCCAATTCTATTTGCCATTGCCACAGGTTTGCCTGTTATCATTTTCGCTTGGCTACTGGCTTATGCAGTGGGTAATGTTGGAAAATTGTACAATCGAATTAAACTATTTGAACTGTGGTTTCGCAGAGTCGTTTCGGTAATTTTCATTGCAGTAGGCATTTATTACATTCTGATATTCTTTATCTAGCCATCGCAGTAGCATATTATTTCATTATCACACCAAATTATGAAACTAAATAAAAACATTATTATACCACTGATATTATTGCCGGTCTGGTATGTAATTTACATCAACCTCCTACCGGTAACAGACTGGTTAATAGATACTATTTTTGGAATGAAAAAAGGTGCGCATCTAACTGAAGCATTGCGATTCTTTATTTTTGAGTTTCCAAAAGTGCTGATGTTATTGGTACTGATTATATTCTTTGTAGGCATTCTCCGCAGCTATTTTACTGCCGAACGGACCAGAAAAGCCCTGGAAGGAAAATCAACATTTATGGGTAATATCATGGCTTCGCTATTGGGAATTGTAACACCTTTCTGTTCATGTTCAGCCATCCCACTTTTCCTTGGATTTGTAGAATCAGGTGTTCCACTTGGCGTTACATTTTCATTCCTGATTGCCGCACCAATGATTAACGAAGTTGCAATAATACTTCTGTATGGCATGTTTGGTTGGAAAGTAGCAGCGATTTATATCGGCACAGGTTTGGCAATCGCCATTCTAGCCGGTTGGATTATCGGCAAACTGAAACTTGAACACTGGGTGGAAGAATGGGTGTATACCACCAAACTTGGCGAGACTGATGACGAGGAAGAAAAGATTACTCTTCAGCAGCGGATTAGCATGGGATATGATGCGGTGAAAGAAATTGTTGGTAAAGTATGGTTGTATGTAGCTTTGGGAATTCTGGTTGGTGCCGGGGCACACGGCTATGTTCCTGAGGAGTTTATGGCTTCGCTCATGGGTAAATCTGCCTGGTACTCTGTGCCTTTATCGGTATTGATTGGCATTCCACTGTATTCTAATGCTGCCGGAATAGTACCAATCGTTGCAGTACTGCTTGAAAAAGGCGCTTCGCTCGGTACGGCATTGGCGTTTATGATGTCGGTTATCGCCTTGTCATTACCCGAAATGATTATCCTCCGAAAAGTATTGAAAATGCCTTTGATTCTTACTTTTATTGCCATTGTAGGTGGCGGAATTATGGTAGTAGGATTTCTGTTTAACTGGATTTTCTGACAGCTCTTCAACACATAAAAAATGCCATCTCCCGTTTGAAGGAAGATGGCATTTTCTGTTTCAATCCATTTAAAAGTCCAATACCAACCCTAAGGAAACGGCTCTTACATCAGGTCCTTTGCCCGATTCGAAAATGCTAAACGGAGAGTATTTAGCGAAGACATTGAAAGAACCGTAACCAATCTGAGCATAATAATCGAGCGAAAGTGGAGAAACATTCAATCCCTTATCTTCAACTCGTTTGATCATATCGCCTGCTTCATTTTTGAATTTTATTTTGGAAACAGAATAGGTTTTAATCCCACAAATAATACCGGCCGAGACAAAGAAATTATCGTGCAAGCCACCCGGTTGCCATTCGAGCAATACCGGCAAAGTGATATGTGCTGTCTTTAATTTACTGTATTCATATTTCACACCTATCGGTGCATCGTACACAGCAGTCAGTCCATTATTGTTGACAAAATGCGTATTGTAATCCAATGAGTACGTGCGCCAGTTAAAGCCAAGACCGGTTGTAATCCCTAGTTTGTTTTTGTAAATGGGAAGTATTTTCTCTATCAGGTTGACAAAAAACTCACTACTCGAGCCGGATTTCAGGGACACGCCATCAATGTTATTAATCTTGAATGAGGAATTCGATATATTAGCAAATCCCCAACCAATTCCGGCCCAGTGAGGTTCCATCTTGCCCGCATGTCTTTCGGACGATTTATTCAGGAAAGGGATCTGAATCCCTATTTCTTCCATTACCGTGTATTTTTCGAAAGTCTTTCCTTCGGCAAACTGCCCCTCGTAAACTGCTTTGTAGGGGATTGAATCTTTAGTTGTTGCGTCAAACACTTTTACCTTTACCTGCCCGATACTATCCTGTACCTGAATGATTTTTTTATTGAAGTGAAAGGTCGTATCGCTTTGGTTTAGTTCTGCGGCATTTGATGTTGTAAAGGCTACAAGGAGCACCATCATAAATAGAATTATCTTTTTCATTTTCGTTTATTATTAGAGGTTTATATTTATTTCTTTTTTAAAATTAGTTTTAATATGTTCTCCGAATCGTTTTTTGATTCGATATAAATAAGCGTTATTTTATTCTCTGGATGAAAAGACTGATTGAACAGAATCAGCCGGTACAACTGACCCTTTCGGGGAAGTTGCAGATAGACCGAAGTCAACACTCCATTTGCCACTACCTGCTTCACTTTCCTGGCACCTTCCTGATCTTTATCCAGACATTTGCGAATAAAATCAGCAGCCGAAGGATTGTTTTTTATCGTTATGCTTTTGAATAATGAAAAGTCATAACCGTCCAGCACTTCATTGGTCATATCGACCATCGTGACGCCTTTCATCTCGCCGTACTGTTCGAAAACCTTGTTTATCTGCAACTCCTTCTGAGCATGCAATGAAGGCGATAGCGCCAAAAACAGGATCAGAATAGGCACGAAATACGTTTTTATTGATTTCATATCTTTAGTTTTTTTGTACTTGTAAACCGTAATTAATTATTTGAAAACACACTGAGTTGTTGATCAATCAACTCACTGTCATTTAGAGAATTTAGTCCTTCCGCCACCTCATCTGACGGTAAATCATTGAGCGATGCCAATGCGTTTTGCTTTACTTTGCCGACATCGGTTATTTTCTCACCGTCAACATAAGCAAAATTGGTTGGATAAGCAGTCATGTAAAATTTAATGCAAAACACACCTACTATCAATACTGCAGCCACACTCGACCAACGTTTAAATGGTATCAACTGAACCTTGTGTTTCGGCTTTTTCTTTTTCTCCTCAAAGAAACCAAGGATATCTCTTTCAACCTTGTATTGTTCGGGTAGATTGGCTTGAGAAAGAAATCCTCTCAACTCTTTTTCCTCGGCAACAGTGGTTAGACCGTCATAGTATTTTTCAATTAGCTTGTCGGCTTTTTCGAAACTCAAAGCATGTTTATATCTTATTTTCATGATCGTGTGCATTTAATGTATTCTTCACGTACTTTTTTTCGGGCTCTCGAAAGATTCATCCTCACTGCCTCCACATTTGTACCCGTTATCTCGGCAATCTCTTCCACTTCGCATTCCTCAATGTCCTTCATTCTGATAATGGCTTGTTGAAGTGTCGGCAGGTTTTCAATAATCTTCATCAACAGTCTCTCCGTGTCCTTTTTCTCCAACTCCAAATAAGGATTATCAGTCGCCGCCTTTATCGTGTGGCATTCATCGAGCAGATCCTGCCGCTTTATTACTTTTAACCGATCGAGGCAATGGTTCTTGATAACCGTGGTAGAAAAAGCCGCCAAACTATCGTATTTATCAAGCGAATCCCGCGTACGCCAAAGCTTAAGAAGAACTTCCTGCACGGCATCTTCTGCTTCCTCTTCTTCCACAAGTATTTTTTGAGCTATGTGGAATAGACTTTGGCGTAATGGCAATATCTCTGCCTTAAATCGTTCTTGATTCATTTACTAAAATGACGATTGAGTATAGGAAACATAACATCAAAAAGAAATATATTTTGAATTATATTTTAATCTGCTGAAAATCAGAAATGATTATAAAGAAACTGCATAGCAGTAAATATGGAACATTTCAAATTTATTCGGAAAAGCGAAATTGGGAAAGATAATTTGTGGAGTAAAAAAGCGAAATCCTCAGCACCTACACAACTCTATAATTATTGTATTATAAAATGTTTAATATCAGATCTAAATGTTCAACAGTTGTGTTAACAGATAAGTCTTATATAAGGCCTTTCTTCTTGTTTTCAAGATTAATACTGCAATAATCGGCAATTGCACATGGTGGGCAATCGCCCGAGCAAAAATCGAGATGACAATTTAACCCATTCATAATGTGGAACTTTTCTTTGAATAAGCCCCGTATCATTTCATATCTCAGGGTTACCGGAACCGCTTCAGGAAGTTCAATGAAAATTTTGAAGGCCCCAAACGTTTCTTCAATCGCTTTATTCAGGGCTATCATTTGTTCTATTGTCAACCTTTCTGAAGGCGGAAATTGGAGATACATCAGACCCATAAGTTTCTCGGAACTTACAGGAGGGGTATTTTCAGCTTCGGTTATTTGAGCTATAAACTCCTCATCATTTGAGGAAAATACAACTTGTTCGGGTGCCAACAATACTGCTTCTTTTATATCTTCAATAAGCTGTTTTACATATCCTTCCATAATTATGAATTGCTTAAAATTTACTTTTCAAATTCGTTATGCCCAACTCCACTTAGTTATTTGTTTCAAGGTCATATTTGTTCTGGCACTAAGGAGTCATAATCGATTGAAGCTCAAAGGTACAAAAAAAAGAGAATTTCTAAAATTTGGAGATTCGATGTTTTGTAATCAAAATTTCATTCCACTAATTTGGCTATTTCAAATTTATGTCGTATGTTTGCGACATAAAACACAATATCATGAGAAAACCAGAAGTATTTGACACAGACCTACAAGAATTGGCTTGCTTTGCAAAAGTGATTTCACATCCGGCCCGATTGGCTATTTTGAAATACCTGGCCGAAACAAAAACCTGCATCTCTGGCGACATTTCGGACCAACTTCCGTTAAGTCGTACAACGGTGTCGCAGCATCTGAAGGAATTGCGCGACATGGGATTGATACATGGCGAGATTGATGGACTGAAAATCAACTATTGCTTATGCGGAACTTGTATTACCGAGAAACTGGAACTTTTTGATACATTCTTCGGAAGAATTAAATCGGGGAAAATAAGTTGTGGAGTTGAAAAGAGTTGTAAATAAAACACGTAGAATTATGATTAGGAAACTGGCGACTCTATGCTTTATCTGCTTCTCATTGAGTATATCAGCCCAACAGAAACAAAATAAGCAAAATGATTCCATCATCTTCACAAAGTTGGTTCATGATTATGGCATCATTGATGTTGGCAGTCCGGGACATTGTGAATTCATATTTACCAATAAAAAGAAAACTTCATTAGTAATAAGCAATGTAAGACCTTCCTGTGGCTGTACGGTTGCCAAATGGTCAAAAGAACCAATTCCACCCGGCAAAACAGGTAGTATAAAAATAAATTTTAGCACAAAAATACCCGGAACATTTCTCAAAACGATAACTGTAACTTCAAATGCAAAGAATGCAACAGTGACCTTGCGGATAAAAGGAAATGTAATGATAAACAAAATAAATTGAAATATATAAACAATACAAATTATGAAAGCATTAATTCTCTGCACCGGAAACTCATGCCGCAGCCAAATGGCACACGGCTTTTTACAATCGTTCGATTCAACGCTAACAGTATGCTCGGCCGGTACCGAAGCGAGTGGTAAACTAAATACAAAAGCTGTAAAAGCGATGGCCGAAGCCGGTATTGACATTAGTCAGCATACTTCCGATTCGGTATCAAAATACCTCGGTGAAGAATGGGATTACGTTATCACCGTTTGTGGTGGAGCCAACGAAGCTTGTCCGGCCTTTATCGGCAAAGTGAAACATCGTCTGCATATCGGGTTCGATGATCCGAGCCATGCCGTTGGGACAGATGAATTTATCTGGAGCGAATTTATCCGTGTTCGTGATGAAATCAAAGCAGGATTTTACAAATTCTATACAGAACAAATAAAGCCACAGTTATGAGCACAGAGGATTCAAAACAAAGTCTTCAGGAAAAATATGCCGAGCTGGCACGCAAAAGTTTAGTCCGAACACAATATTCGTGTTCGGGCAACTCCACTTCTTTGGAAGAATCCGACTTTATCAGCTACCGAACAGCTACTGTTGAAGAACTGCCTGCAATTATACAATTGCTTGATGAATGTAAATTACCACATTCGGATATTGTGCCCGGAAAGCAACATTTTGTTGTCGCTGAAATTGATCAGAGAATAATTGGTTGCGTCGGATATGAGCCCTACAACCAAAATGGTTTATTTCGCTCATTGGCCGTAAAACCATTGTATCAAAACATGATGATTGCCCACACCATGATAGACAAAATCTTTGCTTTAGCACAGGAACAGGGCGTAAAAGAGTTCTATTTACTTACCACCACTGCCGACAAATTTTTCGGGAAACAGGGTTGGGAGATCATTAACAGAAACGATGTTCCTGAAAAAATTGGAAGCACGACTGAATTTTCATCTATTTGTCCGTCGGTAGCCATTTGCATGAAGCATCAACTTTGATGTATTGAAAAAAATCAACCTTTTTAGAATATTTATATGGGACTTAAACTGAATTTCACGCCAACTCATGCGCCGCTAAAAGGAAATATCTGGCTCAAAGGGCTATTTGGCGTTGAGAAAGAAAATATCAGAGTGGATAAGAACGGTGTTATTTCCCAAACACCACATCCTGCAGTCTTTGGCGATAAATTAAGTCATGCCTATATCACTACCGACTTTTCCGAAAGTCAGGTGGAGATGATCACGCCTCCGCTGCCAAGCATAGCTGAAACATTGGGTTTTCTCGAAACCATTCACGATATCGTAAGTGTTGAGCTCAACGATGAATACCTTTGGCCACAAAGCATACCGCCAATTTTACCTAATGAGGAAGAGATTCCAATTGCTCATTATGCAAAAAAAGGAAAAAAGGAAGAAGAATACCGTGAAAAAATTGCAGAAAAATACGGCAGAAAGAAACAGGCTGTTTCGGGCATTCATTTCAATATTTCGCTGAATGAAACTCTGCTACAGGTGCTTTATCAAAATACAACACAAGAAATTACATTTGAAGCGTTCAGAGATGAAGTCTATTTGAAAATAACACGTCAACTCCTCCGATACCGTTGGCTTTACGTGCTGATATTTGGATGCAGTCCCATAGTGGATCCTACTTACGAACTAAAATGCCGCGACCTGCCCATCTATTTTAATTCCAAAACACGTGGACTGTCGCTTCGTAACAGTTGTTTTGGGTACGGCAATCTCGAAGATCTTTATCCCGATTACAGTTCAACCAAAGGCTACCTTCAGAGCATTGAGGAGATGGTAAAGAAGGGCACACTATCGGCAGGCAAGGAATTATACGCAGCGGTACGACCAAAATTTATCAATAACTCAGAGCATATCACTTATGTCGAAGCACGTTTTATAGATATTAACCCAATGAGTAAAATCGGGCTTACTCCGGAGATGCTGCAGTTCATTCATGGGTTGGTTATTTACGGCTTACTTACCGACGAGCAAAATAATTTCACGTCAGAATTTCAGTCCATCGCGAATTTGAATCATGGCAATGTCTCCTTGTATGGTCTGTTAGAAAAATTAATCTTTATCTCGGAAAATGGTTCGAAAGCGGATGCATGGGAAGAAGCCAAACTGGTGGTGTCCAATATTCAAAACTTGTTTACAACACTCGGCATCGAGAATGAGGACTACCTGAACACATTTAAATATGTTCAGGAGATGATACACTATCCTAAACGAAGAATTGTAGAGCAGGTATTAAACGAGACAGATGTGAATGGGTTTATTCCTTTCCATCTGGTTATGGCAAAGAATTACTTGCAAGAAAGCAAACTAAATAAATTCAACTTCAAAGGGCTGGAGGATATGGAACTGTCCACTCAACTCGTGCTGCGGGAAGCGGTGCGCCGTGGTGTTGCATTTGATATTTTGGACAGAGACGAAAACTTTGTGCGTTTAAAGCGCGATGAAAACATCCAATATGTGCGTCAGGCAACGAAGACTTCGCTCGACAATTATGCCAGCATTTTAGCAATGGAAAATAAAGTGGTAACCAAGCAAATTCTTGGTGAACATGGCATCAGAGTTCCTAGAGGATTGGATTACACGGATAGCACAATGGCGAAAGCTGATTTCCGATATTTCAAAAATAAGGCGGTAGTTATTAAACCAAAATCGACCAACTTCGGGCTGGGAATTACAATAATAAAAAACAACGACGATGTCCGCATCTTTGAAAGAGCCATTGATATTGCTTTCGAAGCAGATCAAAGTATTTTGATAGAAGAATTTATCGACGGCAAAGAGTTCAGAATATTTGTAATGAACGATGAGGTGGTGGGTATTTTACATCGTGTTCCGGCAAATGTTACCGGCAACGGCAGGCATACCATTCGTGAACTGGTCGTTGAGAAAAACAAGGATCCTTTACGGGGAAAAGGCTATCATACACCACTTGAGAAAATTCAATTGGGTGAGGCGGAATTGATGTTTTTAAAAGCTCAGAACAAAGATTTTGATACTGTTCCGTTGGAAAATGAAACAGTATTCCTCCGCGAAAATTCGAACATCAGCACCGGTGGCGACAGCATCGATTTTACGGATGATATTCCTGATTCGTACAAAAAGATTGCAGTTAAAGCAGCACAGGCATTGGACGTAAAAATCACCGGACTCGACATGATTATTCCCGATTACACACAAGAAGCCGACGATGATAATTATGCAATTATTGAATTAAATTTCAATCCTGCCATACATATTCATTGTCATCCTTACAAAGGTGAAAACCGGAAACTAAATGAGAAACTACTTGATATGCTTGGCTATCAGATAGTAACAGAAACACTAACAGTAAGCCCAAAACGAACGATTTGCATAAAACTGGAATGCTGCGAATTAATAAAGAACTAAAAAAACAAATCAAACTTTACAACTCAAAACAATATGAAGACAAGACTAAAATTTCTCGACAGATACCTCACACTCTGGATATTTCTGGCCATGTTTATTGGCGTATTCGCAGGTTGGTTAAGCCCTAATGTTTCCACTTTCTGGAACAATTTTTCGGTAGGTACCACCAATATTCCCATCGCCATTGGCCTGATAGTAATGATGTATCCGCCATTGGCAAAGGTAAAGTACGAAGAGCTCGGTGAAGTGTTTCGCAACACCAAAATCCTAACCCTATCGTTGGTTCAAAACTGGATTATCGGGCCGGCATTGATGTTTGCACTCGCCATCCTGCTTTTCACATTCTTCCCGGGCGAAAACAACTCCAACCTCCCATATGTGTATGGTATCATCATGATTGGATTGGCACGTTGCATTGCCATGGTGATAGTGTGGAACGATCTGGCTAAAGGCGACACGCAATATGCAGCAGGTCTGGTGGCTTTCAACAGCATATTTCAGGTACTTTTCTTCTCTGTATATGCTTGGTTCTTTATAGCTGTTGCGCCTGCGTGGTTTGGCATTCCAACAAGCGATGCCGTATCGAAAATTACCATCGGACAAATTGCCGAAAGTGTATTTATCTATTTGGGCATTCCGTTTATTGCCGGATTCCTCACACGCTTTATTCTTATCCGGGTGAAAAGCAAGGAATGGTATCACACCAAATTTATTCCTAAGATAAGTCCGCTGACACTTATTGCTTTGTTGTTCACTATCGTAGTTATGTTCTCTCTCAAAGGTGAATATATTGTAAAAATTCCAATGGATGTGGTATTGATAGCTGTGCCATTGCTTATCTATTTTGTCATCATGTTTATGGGTTCATTTTTTATGAGCAAGAAAGCAGGTGCCACTTACGAGCAATCCACTACCCTATCGTTTACCGCAGCCAGTAATAATTTTGAGCTGGCTATAGCTGTTGCCATTGCCGTTTTCGGCATTAACTCCGGCGAGGCTTTTGCAGCCGTTATCGGACCGCTGGTAGAAGTGCCGGTGATGATAGGACTGGTGAATGTAGCATTTTGGCTGAAGAAGAAATGGTATTAACCTGAGTTCGGGATAAACATTTAGCTATACTATAACATATGAGCTAATTAAATTTGCCGTAGGCAATCAATATCCATAAAAAGATCAATAGTATACGAAATAATTGTCCGTAGGACATTAACAAGCCTTTCGTTGTGTATCTCCTACGGAGAAAAGATTAGAATATTTGAATTATTCTATTGATATATAACTCCTAACGGAGTATATCTATTGACAACTTTAGGTGTCTTATCCCGAACTCAGGTTATTAGTGCTAAACTAAAGCAGCAGAGAATATTTAAAAACAGAATAGCCTCATATGTGTGTATCACATACGAGGCTATTTTTCTATATATTCTTCATTCTTGCATCTCAACTACTATTCCAAATATGCCATCTCTACCGAAACACATGTTCCTTTGCCCGGTTTTCCCGTAATCGATAATTCTCCATTCAGCAAGAAAACCCGTTCTCGCATACCGATCAATCCGTATGAGTCAGGTTTGACCTTCAATTTTTCATCCAGCCCTTTGCCATTATCTTCAATTTTCATTATTATTTTTCCATCATGTACACTCAGGTTTACAGTCACCAAAGTGGCAGCCGCATGTTTCGCAATATTGGTAAGTGCCTCCTGAAGAATGCGAAATAAAGCTAGCGATTGTTGCGAATTCAGTTGAAGATCCGAAGTGCTATTTTTGAACGTACATTTCAAATGATATCTTTCTTCGAACTCTAAAATATGTAATCTGACGGCTTCACTAAAACCAATCATTTCGAGCACTTCGGGTCTTAGTCCCGTCATTATTTTTCGGGTAGTTCTAATTGTTTTGTCGAGCAAACTGAAAACCTGTTCGAATTGAGCTAATGTACTTTCTTTATCTGCATCTAACGATTTTCGAAGAACAGTTTGTTTCAACATTCCCAAATCAATTTTTAAAGCAATCAATATCTGACCTAATTCGTCATGGATTTCGCGTGCCAACAAAACTCTTTCTTCTTCACGCACATCCTGTAAGTGCGCCGCAAAATTCTTCAATTGTTCCTGAGAAGTACGTAAGGCTTCCTCCACTTCTTTACGCACCGTAATATTGCGAATCATAGCAATCACTTTTGACTCGCCAAAAGGTACTACCACACATTCAAATGAACTTACCTGCGACTTAATTATCAAATTGTATTCGATAGAATTTGTTTTTCGGGTCTTTAAAACAGCGTCGATACATGATTTCATTTTAGAAGCAATGGCTTTGGGGAGTACCTCAAAAACACTTTTGCCAATAAAATCATCCTTAGGCATAGCAAGATCGTCGGTGTTGCCACTTTTAAAGTCAATATAAACACCATCGCCACTCAGAACAAAAATCAAATCGGGAATAACAGACAAGATGGAGTTTGTATATTGTTCGCTCTCCTTTAAAGCTTGTTCGGCCAATTTCCGTTCGGTAATATTTATTGAGATACCAAAAGTCCCAACGATTTCGCCTTCAGGGCTTCGAAGGGGCATTTTATTAGACAATCCCCAGGTTATCCTACCGTCAAGCCATTCTCCTTTTTCCTCTTCAATAATTGAGCACCCGGTTTTAATTATTTGTTGTTCGTCATTAAAGGTCTTCGTAGCATATTTTTTCTCGAAAAAATCAAAGTCTGATTTCCCTATCACTTCGGATGCATTTCCAAATCCTAAAACTTTAGCAGTAAAATTATTTACTCTGATAAACTTACTATCAAGGTCTTTAAAATAAATGCTCTCGGGAGAATAATCCATCAATGCACTTAGCAAATAACGCTCATAGGCTAACTGCAATTCTTTATTTTTACTATCCGAAATATCTTTGTGAGTACCAATACAACGGGTTGCTTTACCCTCCGCATTGCGACTCATCGTTTTTCCACGCGATAGTATCCATTTATAAGTGCCGTCTTTACATACCATCCGGTGTTCTACTTCATATATAAGTATTTCACCATTAATGAATTTATTCAGTTGTACAAATACTTGCTCTCTATCATCAGCAAAAAGTCGGGTTTCCCATTCTTCAAATTTATTCTCTATCTCATCCTCATTGTAGCCCAACATCATTTTCCATTGTTTCGAAAAATAGATCTCATTCGTCACCGGATTCCAGTCCCACACGCCATCACCGGCTCCATCAAGCGCAAAATGCCAACGCTCCTCACTAATATCCAATGCTTTTTTATTACTCCAGTTCTCGTGTTGTCGTATCATCAGTTTACCGAGTAGAACTGTGGCTATAGGATAAATAATGATTACAGGGAAAAAGATATTTTTAAAGGTAGTCCATTGAACTTCTTTGGGAATAAACACAACGCAGGCGAGCATAAGCAGGTGCACAACTATGCCCATACATAATAACTCGATAAGATTATTTTTAGTTTGCCAGTGAGGTCTGAAATGGCGCCAAAAAAGGCCCACGGTTCCTGACGAAAATACAACCGCAACTCCCATCCAAACACCAGGTCCACCAAGCGAAAGCCTGTAAAGGCCCACAATAGTCATAGCTATCAGAGTAGGAATCGGACCAAAAAACAAACCCGCAACACAAAGCATTACTGATCGGGTATCGAAGAAAAGACCGGTTTTAAAAGTCCATGGACTTAAAATAAGAATGATACCAATACCTCCCAGAACAAATCCGGAAGCAATCCTTAAAATAATGTTTCTCGATTTATCAGTCCTTTCCCAAAATAAATCATAAAGCATGCTAAAGGTTAGCAGTATGGCGATATTTTGAATTAAACCAACGACTATTGCTCTATCCATTATCAATTAAATTAGTTCATTACAAAAACTAGTATTCAATTCATTAATACTCGAAATAGATCCCAATCAATAAATTCACGGTCTAAAAATACAATATTATTTTGGTTTTCAGCATCATTGTTCATTATAAAAAAAATAGGCTTAAGTAACGGTCCGAACATAATCTCCTTTTTTAATTTACAAAGTAATACATTAAAAAAGCAGCAAAGACACAATTACTGTGTCTTTGCTGCTTCTCTATTTCCAATTTGAATATATATGTATAAAGCTATAGAATGATGTCATCATCGATTGCTTTTTTGGTTCGTTCAAAAAGCGTGGTAAAGTCACACTCGCTAACCTTTATCGGAGGGTGAATTGTAAACCGCAATCTATTGCCCAGACCCAGTGGAAAATTACCGTATCTGAACACTTTCCACGAGTCATTGATAGTTACCGGCACCACATAGGCACTTGGGGCATACTTACACAAAATCTTCAACCCACTTGGCGCAAAAGCTTTGGGATGTCCGTCTCTTGTGCGTGTACCTTCGGGGAAAATGACCGTTGAGCGACTAGTTGTTTCAATATACTCACCCATTTTTTTTAGAGCTGGCAAGGACTGCTTAGGGTCTTTTCTGTCAATCAGCACCGAGCCACCATGTTTCAGATTGTAGGAAACACTGGGAATGCCTTTGCCAAGTTCAATCTTACTTACAAACTTAGGATGAAATTTACGTAAAAACCAGGCAATTCCTATGATATCGTACAAACCCTGATGGTTGGAAACAAATATCACCGGTTTTCCCTCGGGAACAAGTTCTCTGTTTTCAACGTCGAAAGTAGAAAACGTAAAATACAGAATCCTTAACAGGAAGAAGTTGAGAATATCTACACTCTTTTTATGCGTCTGATAGCCAAAAACATTCAAACAAACCCATTGAATAGGGTGAAACAGGCAGATGAAAAAAAAGAAGAATAAATAAACCAATAGAGAGAAAGGGTAGGATAGTATCTTTTTCATTTTCGGAGAATTTTAGGCAAATGTAAGAATTATATTTTTAAAGATAAAGCATCAATTCCATTTTTTTAATCAATAAGTTCCGCCATGCTGCGAATTATTCACACACAAAAAAAGTCCCGAATATACTACGGGACTCTTCTCATTCGAAAACAGGCTTGATAAATTACCTTTTTACTACAACGCCTTTATTTACTCCATGTTTGTGTTTGTGCTTACCTTTATCGTGTTTATTCACCACTATAACCTTGTTTCTATCCACAACAACCGTATTTTTCTTGTATTCACCTTTGTGTTTGCCGTTATCATGACGAACTACCGTTTTAGGAGCACCGGTATTAATAACTACTGATTGTGCCGAAACAGTTGTAGCTCCAAAAATTGCTACAACAGATAAAATAGCCAAAGATCTTTTCATTTTGCAAATTGTTTTTTATTGAATAATTGATTTTAAGTTCCTCCAACGCAAAACAATTATTATGCCAACTAGCTCTTACAGTACGAACTAAGAAATCGGGAACAAGATTTCACCGTCAAAAAAAACAAGCCATCATTTACAAAAACAAAAGCCAACCCGTTTCACAACCGATTGGCTTTACTATTCATCTCAGAAGATGAATAAACAAAATGTATCTTTTAATGCTTGTCTAAATTTGCTTCATCCAATACTTCTTCATCACCAGTTGACGAAATTCCGTATTTCATTTGTCCATGACCTAATTTTCCAGTTTCCCATATCAGACTTAGTTCTGATTTGGTTTTGGCAACAATAAGCTGATCGGCATTGTCGTTTCCCAAACTACGATAATAAATGTGTGTACTTTCGCCTTTACTGCGGGTTTCCAACGTTGTTTCGAACTTACCGGCTTCCAGCACTGCATTCAAATCTTTTTCAAATGCTTTCATAATCTGAGAATCGGCACCTGCTTTCAGGGTAAGGATTTTAGTCGATTTCTTCTTCGGACCGGTATTCTTGCTTTTAGCAACATTTCCATTGGCTGAAGCCACTGTCATTCCATTTCCACCTACGGATACATACTCGAAGTTCTCGTTTTCGCTGTATTTTTCAAATAAACTCTGAAGGGTTTGAGCCTGGCTTGCCACTGCCATAAACAGTACGGCAACCAATAAAATTATTTTTTTCATCTTTCTTTTTTTATTTTAATGTTATAAACTTTATTTTATTCAATAATCTGACTTTTATCATTTCCACCCTCGCCCACATTTCGGAGGTTCTCTTTTAATGTTTCGGCATCCCTGAGTGGTTTCAACCGGTGTTGCAACATTTCATTCACATCATTCAGCTTTTTCTCTGCATATCGTTGAGCATATTCCGGATTGTCAATCCGTCGTCCACGAATGATAGCATAATCTTCTTCCTGACGGGGACGTTGAATCCACAAGGCCAACACCAGAGAGGCGGCAATACCGGAGTAAAACAAAGCCCTCACTCCCATTCGCTTGCCGGTAGTTTTCTTTGGCAATACCTTCGTCACCGGTGCTGTGTACTGTTGCTGCAATTCCTGCCCGAACGCCTGAAATAATGCGCTGTAGGGTGTGTGTTCGGGAGCAATAGTTCCGGTTGCAAAATACTGTTTCAGCTCAGCTTCTTCGGCAAGCGTTGTCTCGCCTTTAAAATAGTTGTCCAGTAGCTTGTTTATTCTTTCCATATCTTCTCCTCCACATATTTTTGTTCATATAGTATTTTTTCTCTTATCTTTTGTCGTGCTCTCGAGAGATTTACCGTTACCGCATTTTCTTTTATCGAAGTGATGTATGCTATTTCCGATATTTCCATTCCTTCCACATCACGCATTCGGATAATGGTTCGCTGCAGCTCGGGCAATTGATCAATCATATCCCGTACCCGCTCGGCCAAATCCTTATGCTCGGCTTGCTGGTGCGGATTAGGTGCCACAAATTCGAATTCAGCAGGCAGTTCATCTTCATCACCTTGTTTTCGAATGGTATCGAGACACAAATTCCGCATGGCTCTCATTGTAAATGCAGGTACGTTTTCAACGTCATCAAGACTGTTTCGCTTTTCCCACAATTTCATACTCAGATCCTGCACAGCATCCTGTGCAGCTTCCGTATTCCGCAGCATCGATTTTGCCAGTCGGAATAACTTATCGGAAAGTGAGAGTATGTTAGCATTAAATTGTGTTGAATCCATACAGTTTCAAAAAAACAAGTCGCCTTGACGGCTGTGATTAACATTGATTACGTACGCGCTGCAAGATAACTAATTATCAGCTCTCGAGAATTATCCTGCTTACTTATATGACGTCGTTCGATGAAAAACATTACATCGCATTCGAAAAATAATTTCAATCCCGCCCATTTTCTGCAATGAGTAGCGAAGTCGATTCATCAAAAACCAACTATAATTCAAAGTCCCACAAACAACAACAGGCCTACCAACCAACGCATGGCGTTAAAAAGATAAGTATTGACGCATCATTTATAAAGTATGACGTTAAAAGTATAAGTCATGATGCAAAAAACATAAGTATTGGTGTTAATAATACAAGTCATGACGTTAAAAACATAAGTATCGGTGTTAATATTATAAGTCATGACGTTAAAAATACAAGTGCTTTTATTAAAAACATAAGTCATGATGGATAAAATATACATCATGGAGCTTATAATGAAAGTAATGGAGGTAAAAACATACATCATGGAGCAAAAAGTAAACATCAGAGCCGGGCTTTGGGAGTTTAGAGACTCCTTGATACAAAACCGACAGCTAAATACGAAAATAATGGCTGCAACTTGGCATTTGATGTAAGCACTACATACTTTCACTGCACTCTGTCTAATCCTGAAAAAGGAGAACTCCACTTCTACCCTATAAGATAGAATAACGTAAGTACCAGCTTATTCTACCTCTCGTAGCAATAAACAACTATTTTAAAAATTAATCAAAAGATACGTTATTAATGCGATAAATTGTTTCTACCTTTGGAGCTGAATTTTAATTAAAAAACACAATAGAATTCCCCTAAAATGGAAATATGCGAACCATTAGTTCGCATACACAGCTAAATGAGGAATATGTGCAATTAAAGTTCGCATATATACAAGTTAGGCGGCATTTTAGAAAAAAAAATAGAGAGACGTGAATAACGAGAATTTAATAAAAATAGAAGGCGGTTCATACGACGATATTAAAAAAGCGTTGCGACAGTGGATTGTGCTTTATTCAAAGGATTTAGAGAGTAACATAAAATTTGAACTCTACAGAATCGGACATGAAAGCTATTTGATTTCAGCTGACAAAAGACTAAATAACGAGAGATTCAATTATTTAATTAATTATCTTCGTTATCCAGAAGGAATTGAATACAATATTAGTATTGAAGGCTATACAACGGTTAGAAATGAAAAAATATATCCAAAAAACTTACTGAATAAGAAGATTATCGTCTACATATCTGACGATGATAAAGAATATGATAATGTTTTTGTGACAACCGAAGATAACGAAACATTTAAAATTGACTTTGGTGGCAAGGTGTTTAAACAAAATAAATCCAAGATATTTATTATTCCAGACATTGACACAACCATTCTTCAGCGACCAGAAAAAATTGCATTGACCAAACAGGAACGAGACGAAATCGAAACTGAGAAATCAAAGAAGAGTATAAAGAGAAGGTTCAGAATCATTCTTGTAATCATTATTATTTTAACAGCTATCAACAGTTTATCTCTATTTGTAATTCCACATAATGAAATTAGTCTAATAACTACATTTTTGCTCGTTTTCAGTCTAGCATTCTGGTTTCATGGAGATTATAAAATGTTACGAATAGACAAATACTATAGATACAGTTTCGCAATTGCTATTGTAGATTTATTTTATGGTTTTATGATTAGAGAGTATTTAACTGACAAAAATATCTTTTTCTACTATGGATTTTATTTCCCTGTTATATATCTACTTGTACAGAAACCATTGAGATTAGTTTTTATACGAAAATTTGAGAGAGAGCCAATAATCGAAAAAGACTCTTCCTTTGTGGATGGTGCTTACGGAATAGCTCTGATTATTTTGACGATTGGAATTATCTCTGTAATTGCTATTTTGACATAAGAAAAAAAACGACCGCCTAACACACGCCTCGTATGTTTGCATTATATTTCAAATTGACAAAAAATTGAGATATTTGCAAGCAAACCAGGAAGAATTAGTAAAGGGAATAGCAACACACGCCTGATAACAGAATTGTATATCGAAACATAGATTTTGCGCCCTTTGTTTTTCCTTTTTTGAGCCTGAATAAGTATCTAAGAAACAAACAAGTGAGTTTGTATTCAGTATATTAATTACGAGGGTAGGCGAATGAAAGGGAATAATTCTGACCATAAACAACTTTTTTGTATATGAAAGAATTAAAGCCGAGTGTTGGAATAGACATTTCCAAGGACAGTTTTGAAGTGTGCATTAAGCAATTAGTGAGTGAAAGAGTGGTTATAAAGGCTACTCACAGTTTTCAAAATAGCTTTAAGGGATTTGACGATTTCTTGAAATGGACATTACGAAAAGTCCCCTCTCCCATTTTTGTGATGGAGACAACAGGAGTTTATCATGAGGATCTTACGCATTTCTTGTATTCAAACGATCAGAAAGTGTCGGTTGTTTTGGCCAACAAGATGAAGCATTTTGCTAAAAGTTTGAACATTAAAACCAAGACAGACAAGGCTGATGCTCAAATGATAGCCCAGTACGGACTAGAACGCCAGTTAGAATGGTGGCAGCCAATGATGCCACAGATGAAGAACCTGCGTGATTTGTGCCGAGAACGATTATCGTTGAAGAAAGACCTGGTACGTTGCAAATGTCAGGTTCATGCTTTGAAACATGCTCATAGTACGCTTGATGTAGTGTTGCAACTAAAAGGACAACAAATAGAATTCTTAGAGGAGAACATTCAAATCATTGAAAATGAGATTATCCGTATAACAGAACAGGATATGGAATTTAGCCAACGAGTTAAAAACATAGAAACTATTAAAGGCCTGCGCTTACTTACGATTGTCACTGTTTTGTGCGAAACCAATGGTTTTGCTCAGTTCAACAATATACGTCAGGTAGTTAGTTATGCAGGGTTAGATATTGCCGAACGACAATCGGGGCTTTTTAAAGGTAAAACAAGAATTTCAAAGAAAGGGAATTCACGTATCCGGGAGTGTTTGTATATGCCGGCTTTGTCCGCTACCAGTTATAATGAGCATATTAAGGCCTTGTATCAAAGAGTGATTGAACGCAATCCTACAATAAAAAGAAAAGGCGTTATCGCAGGTATGCGTAAACTACTAGTACTTATATTTGTGCTTTGGAAGAAAAATGAAGCCTATAATCTGGAATACAACTGGAACGCACATTGATAGACATCGGGTAAAGAGGAGACTAAGCTCTTTCTTTCTGTGCCGGCTCGAAGAGCCGAAAACAAAAGAAGCGGAGCTCGGCCCCGCTTCGCTAGATAGACCATTCGGTACAAAGTATCGACTGAAGTCTTCTTTCTGTGCGATGCAAATATATAAAGTTTTTCAAAAATAAGTACAATTATATTTGGATTTAATCATAGTATCTATGTGTTTTAGCTGGCTGACGTGCTTTTAGCAGTCTTTGCGCCCGCATTTCCTTTGTCGTTTCACGACAGAAAATCCGCCCGCAGACCGCCAAAATCCCATAGCCTCAGTCGTTAGCGGTAAGCATAAAAAAATAAAGATAAGCGACTTCGGTAATATCAGCCGAAATCGAAACTATAAAATCATGGGAGAATTCAAGCTCATTCAGGAAATAATATCATTAAGTGTTGCTGATACTTGGGAATTTGCAAAAAGCGAATGGGAATTAAGCGAAATTTATTTCTCAGACGAACCTGAGACATGTTTATGCGGACATTTTCCAATTATTGAATTATGCGAAATAAGAAATAAGGAAAATCGGGAAATAGCAATTGTTGGCAATTGTTGCGTAAGCAAATTTATGGGACTACCCTCTGAAAAGATATTTCAGGCAGTTAAAAAGATCCGAAAAGATAGTGAGAAAAGTTTAAATAGTGAAGCTATTGAGTTGGCATATTCAAAAGACTGGATAAACAATTGGGAATATGAATTTTATATTGATACTTTTAGAAAAAGACGTTTAACAGAAAAGCAAACCTTAAAGAGAAAGCAAATAAACGAAAAAATATTGACTAATATCAATAAAGACAAAAAATAACTTAGAAATATTGTCTAAACTAAACGCCCAAAAAGCAAAAAAAGCCACAGCAAGTTTATCTCAATTTTTAGAAGTTTAGTAAAGTGGCTTTTATAGCTTTTTGATAATAGGCAGAGCGGTATCAGTACATTGTTTTTTAGCTGATTATGAAAGCGTACTGCAAATTTGAATCAAAAAAACAATGAACTGTAAGTTTATAATTGAAAACAGCGGTTAGGTCTAAGTTGAAAAAAATCTCAGGATATTTTAAGGATAAATATAGTGAAAAAGAAATTAAAAAATGGTGTAATAATTTCAACTAATAATGTTGAGTACAAATTGATAGAAGAAATCGGCAAGGGAGGTTCTGGTGTTGTCTGGAAAGCTCTTGCTAATGGTAAGAACTATGCTATAAAATTCATAAATTCAGATGAAAAGGATAAAATTAAACGGTTTAATAGAGAATTAGATTTTTGTAAAAAACACAAACATGAAAACATAGTGCAAATAATTACTGATGGTGAATTTGAAACGATACGGTATTATATTATGCCTTTTTATTCAAAAACTTTTAGAAATTTAATTACAGAGGAAAACAATGAAAATACATTGCTGGAATTTATTCTTCAGTTATGTTGTGCTATAGAATTTGCACACTCAAAAGCTGTTATTCACAGAGATATTAAACCGGAAAATATCTTGATAGAAGATAACCAATTGGTACTTGCAGATTTTGGCATAGCGCATTTTGAAAACTCTACTTTAACTAAAAAGGATCATTTACTAGCCAATAGAAATTATTTATCACCAGAACAAAAAATAAAGAATAATGCAAAAAACATTGATAAATCAGCAGATATTTATGCATTAGGATTGATAATAAATGAGAGCTTCACGAAGTTAAATCCATCTGGATCGAAAATCAAGTTAATTGGTGACATTTTTCCTTTATTACAAGAGTTTGATACTCTCGTGGTCAAAATGACAAAGCAGAATGCCAGTGAAAGATTTACGATTAGTCAAGTGATTTACGATATTAAGTTCATTCATGGAAGTATCCTAAAAAGCCAGCTTGAAATAAAAAATAGATTAAATTCAGAGATTATACCAACAAGTATTTATGATACAACTTTATCAAAAATTATCAATATAGCAAGCGAAGACATATTATTTGCAAAAACAATTTTTGAAAATAAAACTATTAATGAAATAGTTAAATACAACTCAAATTGGCATAAAAAAATTGGATATAGTGTTGACAAATTTTTGTTTAACGTGTATATGCAAGAAAAAATATTTGATAGTTGTAAAGATAAATTTGATTATGAGAGTAATGGATATACAGACACTCAAACCTATACGCCACTTAATTTAGTAAACAATGATGAGCACAAACAAATTTATGGACAATTTAAAGAGATTTTAAACAAATTTCCATTAGACAAAGTGGAAAATGGAAAATTTGATTTGAAAGGAAAAACTTTGAAATTATTTGCATCAACTGAAGATTATCATTGTAAAGAGATTTTAAGTCGATTAGATATTAAAGCAATTGAAGAGGAGGCTAATTACAATCTGATTGATGCACCATTATTATGGATTGTCATATCCTTGAAATCAAACATACAGGAAAATATCAATTTATTAACTCAAATAGATTTAACTAAACATATTTCTTTATCTTGGAGTCATACCCAGTATTTTGATACAAATGAAGATGATAATGAACTATTTGATAAGTCTTACTTAAATAAAGTTCGTAATATCAATAATATACTATTTAAGTTTCAAGAGAAATGGAACATTGTATTTAGCGAAATTGATGACGATACTTTTTCCATAAAATTTTCAAACATAGAACAGTTTAAAAAATTCCAGAGGTTTGCAAATAAAGTTTCTACTTCAACAGAACATATTGGTTTTAAACATGATATTGCCAAAATAACAAATAACCATTGTATTATAAATGGAATTGTTGAGTTAAAATTAGATCGGTATTTTGATATTCCAAGAATATTATCCATAATACTTTCGACATAGTCAAAATATAAGCAGTTCTATACCATAAAGAATTTTGCTGAAATTTTATGTTTATTGTTGTAGTTAAATAGCTAAAATTAAGAGCAATACAAAAGAAACAAAAAAACAATGAATTTATAAGATATACACATTTCACTAATTGACAACAAAATGAAAAAATCATGAGTTTGGAGAATCGTTCTGAACAATGATAAAATATAGCTACTAAAAAAACGACATTATGAAAAAGCTAATTCTAATTATCACATTTTTTTCCTGTCTTTTTTATTCGTGTAATAACGAAGATATTATTGTAAAGAGATCTGTTGAAAAGAAAGACACTACAACAGTAATCACAACTGATTTAAAGTTCAAGTTATCTCCTACCGCTTCGAATCAATTTACTTTTTCGGTTCTGACTCAAGAGAATAAAACATATAAGCTATACCTGAAACAAGGCAATAATGAGCTTGGCAGTTATTCACTCACCCCTGAAACTCAAAATACAGGTGTTTCAAGCACGATAGTCAACTACGCATTTGTACCCAATACTCCTTATCAAATTATGATTCGGGCAATTAGAGTAAATAAAGACTCTGTAGTTCAGGAAGACTTTACGATTTATCCTTATATCCATAATTACTGCAACCAATTCACTTATGAGAAATTAGCCTCAATCAATCAAAGATTAGATTTTGATATATCGCCCTCCAGAAATGTAATCTTTTACAATGATTATATCGACAACAAATGTGTTTTGAAACGTCTTTCTATTTCTGATAAAAAACTTGATATTCTGGATGGCGACTTCTTTTCGCTATTAATCCGTGCAAAAAATGATAATGAGCTAATTGTACGTACAAACGAATATAATAATCATTACCTGAAGGATGACTCTTGCGCGTTGCTCGATTACGATGTTTACACCCACAAAAAAACTTTCTTAGATTGGGGATCATCGGATTATGGCAGATATTCGCGAGTTGTCAATAATTCAATCATGATATCAAACCCTATATCTGCAAATACAATATCGTTGATTAATCTTGCAGATAACTCCGTGAAAAGATATACTGCTAACATTGTACTTCTGGGAGAGTACAGTTATGATCACATTTATTTGGGAGGTGAAGTATTTAATTTCAATACTTATAGCTTTACAGACGAACTACCTTTCTTAAATTCCAACTCTGGCATAGCGTATTCTGATGAGAACTCTAAATACTATATTACTAGTGAATATTTTGATGATCCCAAATCATCATCATACTACAACAGAATGATTATCTATAAAGATAACAAAGTAGTATATGAACAGCCCTTTGAAAAAGGAAGATCATTTACTATTCCGAGCACTATTAATCTAAGTGACAACAAACTTATTTTTTATCAGCATTATGATTATGATTCAAGTGTGAGAATAGATGGATATTATCTTTTAGACATTGCTACCAAACAAGTAACCTTACTTCAGAACGAGAGTAATAGATATGTAATGTTTGATTTCTTTGATAATAATAAGAATTCATTTATTTCTATTCGTCCATATGAAATCTACAAAATTACACGAAAGTAGATTTACAGTTATCTTGACGATTGCAAACAAACTCAAGAGGCTGTCTCATAAGTTTATTTCTTTGTCTTTTGTCTTTCAAATTGAAAGTATCTTTGGGCTGCAAGCCCAGTATATACTAGCCCAATGCAAAACGAAGTGGCGCATTGGGTTTTTACGCAACAAATACAAAATGCGCCCTGAAGGGGCAATATGTTATATTTCAATATATATTATACTGGGCTTGCAGCCCGAAAACTGATTTCATTTACAAAACCCAAGGCTGCACCTTGGGCTAGCATATATTAGCCTTACAGGCTACACTTCTAATCTGTAAGTATTTTTAAAGTAATACCGACTTTTGAGACACCCTCCCATCTTGTACCCTGAAGTAATCGCTAAAGATATTGTATACAGTTCCAGATTTATATTTGTATTTTTGTGCTATACTTTATAAATCTGTTCGATAATGGTCAAAAAAATAAAACCTTATATGATGCCCATTGCCATTACGGTGGGCGCTATCTTCTATAAATTCTTCGATACCCTTTCGTTTCTTACTCCCTACCTTATTTTTGTAATGCTATTCCTCACGTATTGTAATTTGAAATTAAATGAGATGCGTTTGTCGCGCCTGCATCTCTGGTTGATTTTGATACAAATAGTTGGTAGTCTCGGCATTTATCTGATATTAGCACCCATAAACACTATTCTTGCGCAGGGTGCCATGATATGTGTGTTAGCTCCCACGGGTACTGCTGCTCCGGTTATTACCGGCATGCTCAAAGGCAATGTGGCTAGTCTTACGGCTTATAGTCTGGTCAGCAACATGTGTGTGGCACTGGCTGCACCTGTCATCTTTTCGTTGGTGGGTAGTTATCAGCACTTACCGTTTTTAGATTCCTTTCTGGCCATATCACAACGCATCATAGTGTTGCTCTTTTTCCCATTCGGACTGGCCATGCTGTTGCAAAAGTTCACTCCATCTGTAACTGCTAAGATAGGTTCCTTCTCCGGGCTATCGTTCTATCTGTGGTCATTGGCCTTATGTGTCGTAACAGGGAGAACGGTGGTCTTTATCCTCAAGCAAAACGGATCGAGCCATGTGATTGAAGTTCTTGTGGCATTGGTAGCATTGCTGATGTGTATTGTTCAATTTGCGGTAGGGCGTGGCATTGGTAAGCGCTACGACGATACAGTGGCCGGCGGACAAGGGCTGGGACAGAAGAATACGATTCTGGCCATTTGGATGGCGCAGATGTACCTTAACCCCATTGCCTCTATCGGTCCGGGTGCATACGTGCTTTGGCAAAACATCATCAACTCCTATCAGGTGTGGCTAAAAAGAAAGAGTTTATAAGCGACTTCTTTTCTACCTTCATACCCTTCTTATCCTTTTTTATTATTTCAATTATTCTTACATTTGACAACTTAAAAATAGATCATCTTCTATATCCCGAAATTTAAATCAATAGTAACCCTTATAATCTCCATCAATGAAGAAACTGATTATTCTTCCAATAGTATTCGTGGCTTTGTGTCTGAATGCGCAACAAAAAGCTCGGTATTCAACATTTCAATCGCAGGATGTTCAATTGTTGCCGGGCATCTTTAAGGATGCACAAACCGTTGATATGAATTATATTCTGGCGTTGAATCCCGACCGTTTGCTGGCTCCTTTTTTGCGCGAAGCGGGACTTCCAACCAAGGCGGAGAATTATCCCAACTGGGAAAATACCGGACTTAATGGACATATTGGTGGGCATTATGTCTCGGCATTGGCGTTGATGTACGCATCCACCGGAGATAAAAGGATAGTAGAGAAATTAAACTACATGCTTGATGCATGGGAAAAATGTCAGAATGCCAATGGCGATGGTTATATTGGTGGAGTTCCCGGGAGTAAAAAGCTTTGGGCGGATGTGGCAGCAGGTAAGATTGCTGCCGGAGGCTTTGACCTCAACAAAACCTGGGTGCCTCTTTATAATATCCACAAAACTTATTCGGGATTACGCGATGCATTTCTCTATGCTAAAAGTGAGAAGGCTAAAAAGATGCTTGTGAAGTTTTCGGATTGGATGTTGAACCTGACCAGGAATTTAGATGACAAACAGGTTCAAACCATGTTGCGGTCGGAACACGGTGGTCTCAACGAAATATTTGCGGATGTAGCATCTATAACGGGCGATAAAAAATACATGCAGCTTGCATATCGGTTTTCGCATCAAGCCATCCTCGAGCCCCTGGAACATCAAGTGGATAAACTGAACGGAATGCATGCCAACACGCAAATTCCAAAAGTAATCGGTTTTGAACGTATCGCTGAGCTAAACAATGACAGTGCGTATGGTAGAGCAGCAAGTTTTTTCTGGGATAATGTTGTCCACTCCAGAAGTTCAGCCATAGGTGGAAACAGTGTTCGCGAGCATTTTCACCCAATCAATGACTTTTCCTCGATGATAAGCAGCGAACAGGGACCGGAGACCTGCAACACCTATAACATGCTGAAACTGTCGAAAATGCTTTTTCAGTTTGATGGTAATGAAAAATATATCGAGTATTATGAACGTGCCTTGTACAACCATATTCTTTCTACCCAACATCCCGATAAAGGCGGATTTGTCTATTTCACACCCATGCGTCCGGGGCATTACCGGGTTTACTCGCAACCGCAAACCAGTTTTTGGTGCTGCGTGGGTTCGGGGATGGAGAACCATGGCAAATACAATGAGTTGATTTATGCTTACAATAAGACAAACGTATTTGTCAACCTGTTTATTCCGTCACGCTTAGACTGGAAAGCTCAGAACGTGGTGATAACACAAACTACCCGTTTCCCCGACGAGGAAAACGTAACATTCCGGGTAAATACCCCAAAAACATCTAAATTTACGCTTAATGTGCGTTATCCTGCCTGGGTTGCTGCTAATGCACTGAAAGTAAAAATCAACGACGAAACAGTGGCTGTTACTGCTTTACCCGGTTCATATATTGGCATCAATCGTAAATGGAAAGACGGCGACAAAGTAGTTGTACATCTACCGATGCGGACAACAGTGGAGCAACTGCCCGATAAATCGAATTATGTAGCTGTACTTCATGGTCCTATCGTGTTGGCAGCTAAGACGGATACTGCCGAAATGAAAGGATTGTTTGCCGATGACAGTCGTGGTGGTCATGTGGCAGCCGGTCGTCAGTTTCCGATAAACGAAATGCCGATGTTTGTTGCCGACAAAAAAGAGGTGGCGACCCATATTAAAGCTGTACCGGGAAAAGTATTTACATTCACTGCCGGCGATTTAATCTATCAGGATAAGTATAAAAAGCTAGAGTTAATTCCTTTTTTCAGACTGCACGATTCGCGCTACATTATTTATTGGCCGATTGAAACTCCTGAAAAAATCAGTGAGATGCAAAAGAAATCAGCCGCAGATGAAGCCAGTCGTCAACAACTGGCAGCCGCCACGCTGGATTTAATTACACCCGGCGAACAACAACCTGAATCGGATCATTTTATCGAAACCGAAAATTCAAACACTGGCGTGAATCTGGATAAACACTGGCGTGATGCCACCGGTTGGTTTAGCTATAAAATGAAGGATACCAATAAAGCGGCGGGAAGTTTGCGTATTACTTATTGTAGCAAAGACAAAGGACGTAAATTCAGCATTCAGATAAACAATCAAACAATTGCTGATGTTACATTGAACGGAAGTGATAGTACGAACTTTTATTCGGTAGATTACGGCATACCCGAAACCTTGGCAAAACAAAGTAATGGAGTATTAACCGTGAAATTCAGTGCTGAAAAAGGCTCAGTTGCCGGAGGAATCTACGAAGTCAGACTACTAAAAAAATAATAGGTTGATTACTACTTATGAAAATGGAGAGACTTCGCAGCCTCTCCATTTTTATTTGTCAATACAATGTGCCGTTATTAAAAAAAACAGCGTCAATCCATCAAATAATTTTGTAATTTTGTCAACATGAATTTAGTCCATAAAGATATAAAGACCTACTCTTTTGCCGAGAACGCCAGTGCTAACTCCAGCTTTGAGCTGAAACGACTGGAAGATGTGTACCGCAAAGCAGAAGGTAAAGCCGATAGTCCGCATCGGCACGACTACTATACTATTATCTTTATCGAAAAAGGACAAGGCACACACGTTGTGGATTTTATGGAATACGCGATGGAAGATGCCACCATTTATTTTATTCAGCCGGGGCAGATGCATCAGATTTCTTTCAGCGCGGAGCCAAAAGGGTGGGTAATTACATTCACCGAAGAATTTTTAGTGAGCAATTCCATCCCCGACAAAATGATTAGTGATATCTTCCTTTTCACTGATTACGGACAATCTCCACCGCTGCCCATTTCCGATACTAACCTGCCGGTGTATATAAGTTTGGTAGAGCAAATGGCGCATTTTGCCCAATCGCTGCAAAACTATACACTGGAAGCAGTAGGTTCATTGGTCAAGATTTTTCTGATTCAAAGCAATAATCATTGTTCGCTGCACAAAAATGATAATCCGCAGCTAGTCGAAACCGGAAACCATATTCTCCGTACCTTTAAACAGCAACTCAATAAACGCTATGCCAAAGCACATATGGTAGCCGATTATGCCGACGAGCTGGCCGTTACGAGCGATTATTTGAACAAAACGGTAAAGAACCTTACCGGCAAGTCGGCCAAAGATCATATTCAGAGCAAGTTGATTATCGAAGCGAAACGATCATTGTTGTTTAGCAATATCAGCAACAAGGAATTGTCGTACGAACTTGGATTCGATGAATCCGCTCATTTCAATAACTTTTTTAAGAAGTTTACCGGTCAAACACCCTCCGAATTTCGTGTTTTAGCACGCAATACCTGATTTTTGCAATCATACACCCGATTTCATTACTTTGCAGTGCACTTTGCTGCCGTACCTTTGTCGTATCAAATAAACGAATCCCGAACCTGTTAGCAGGGTGAGAACACAGTTTTCCCCTTTAGGGGTTAGGGGTCTCAAAAACGACAAAAAATGAAAACAATACTTCACAAAGCAGAAACAAGAGGACATGCCAACCACGGTTGGTTAGATTCTCATCATACCTTTAGTTTTGCCGATTATTACGATCCTCAGCGGGTTCATTTCGGAGCACTACGTGTATTGAACGATGACCGTGTGGCTGCAGGTAAAGGTTTTGGCCAACATCCGCACGACAATATGGAAATTGTGTCTATCCCTCTTTTTGGAGATTTAGAACACAAAGACAGCATGGGCAATGTGGCTGTTATCCGTAAGGGTGAAATTCAGGTAATGAGTGCAGGAACAGGAATTTTCCACAGCGAATACAACCGCAACGCCGACAAAGAAACTCAGTTTCTTCAGATATGGGTTATCCCCAACAAAAGAAATGTGACGCCTCGTTACGATCAGATATCCATTACCGATATAGCCAAAGAAGATGAACTCTATCAGATTCTTTCACCCAGCCCCGACGATCAGGGCGTGTGGATTCACCAACAAGCCTGGTTTCATCTGGGCGATTTATCAGAAGGATGGACAGGAAACTACAAACTGAAAGGTGAAGACACAGGAGTATATTTCTTTGTTCTGGAAGGCGAAGTTACCGTGGCAGGTCAGAAACTAAGTAAAAGAGATGGATTTGGAGTAAGCGAAACTTCCGAAATTGAAATAACCGCCAACAGCGAAGCTCAATTGCTGATTATGGAAGTAGCAATGCACTAATTAGTTAACAATAAACAGTTATCAGAAAGTAATAAAAAAATAAATAGTTCAACCAAGGTCTCAGAGTTTTCCTCAGACTTTTATAAAAAGAAACATTATGAATACAATTAAAAAGTTTTTAGCAACCGACCAACAATCGTGGTCATTATTAATCGTTCGTCTTGCATTAGGTTTTGTAATTTTACCTCATGGTATGCAAAAAGCATTAGGTATGTTTGGCGGATACGGATTTGCAGGCACAGTAGGGTTCTTCCAATCGATGGGAATGCCGTTTATCATTGGTACTTTGGTTATCCTTGCCGAGTTTGTAGGTAGTATCGGTGTTATCATTGGCTTAGGAACACGCTTTATGGCGGCCTCCATTCTTCTCACCATGTCGGGTGCAATGGTACTTGGCGGACACCTTAATAACGGGTTCTTTATGAATTGGTTTGGAATGCAAAAAGGCGAAGGAGTTGAGTACTTTGTTCTGGTAATCGGACTGGCTTTGGCAGCGGTTATTGGCGGTAGCGGTAAATTTTCTTTCGACAATCTGGTTTCGAAACAAATAAAATAAAATAGCTCGTTCTTATAATACACACAAGGTTAAGAGCTTGTTTCAAATTCTATTTTGAAACAAGCTCTTTTTTATTTAATATGCATTATCAATTATGCATTATTTTAAAGTACTCCCTGCGCCATCATTGCTTTAGCCACTTTCATAAATCCGGCTATATTGGCACCTTTCACATAATTCACAAAACCATCCGGCTCTGTACCATATTTTACGCATGCTTCGTGAATACTTGCCATAATATGTTGCAACCGGTTATCGACTTCATCTCTTGGCCAGCTGAGTTTCATCGCATTTTGCGACATTTCAAGGCCGGATACAGAAACACCTCCTGCATTGGCTGCTTTGCCTGGAGCGTAAAGTATTTTATTTTTCAAAAAAATGTTCACTGCTTCCATGGTCGATGGCATATTAGCACCTTCTGACACTGCAATGCAACCATTCTTTATCAGCATTTCGGCTTCATCTCCATTGATTTCATTTTGAGTAGCCGATGGCAAAGCAATGGTGCATTTTTCAGCCCAGGGGCGTTGTCCTTCCACATATTTACATCCATACTTAGCAGCATATTCTTTAATTCTGCCGCGTTGTACATTCTTCAAATCTAAAATATAGGCAAGCTTTTCGGTGTCAATTCCGTCCGGGTCGTAAATGTAACCATTACTGTCGGACATGGTAATTACTTTAGCACCAAACTCAATTGCTTTTTCTGCTGTATAAGTGGCTACGTTTCCTGAACCTGAGATGGCAACCACCTGACCTTTCAGATCAGTTATTCCCTTGCGCTTAAGCATGTTCATCAAAAAATAGATATTACCGTAACCGGTAGCTTCGGGGCGTATTAAAGAACCTCCAAATTCTAGTCCTTTTCCGGTAAAGGTTCCGGTGTTTTCGTGTGCCAGTTTGCGATACATGCCGTACAAGTAGGCAACTTCCCTTCCTCCAACTCCTATATCGCCTGCCGGCACATCAGTTTCAGGACCAATGTGTCGCCAGAGTTCTAGAATAAACGCCTGACAGAACCGCATTATCTCCGCATCCGATTTTCCTTGCGTACTAAAGTCGGAACCACCTTTGGCACCGCCCATTGGCAATGTGGTTAGTGCATTTTTAAATGTTTGTTCGAAGGCAAGAAACTTGAGGATAGAAGGACTTACGGATTCGTGAAAACGCAGACCTCCTTTGTAGGAACCAATGGCGTTGTTGTGTTGGATACGATATCCCATGTTGGTTTTCACATAACCATTATCGTCGACCCACGATACACGGAAAGAAAATATACGGTCGGGGATACAAATTCGTTCGATAATGTTTTGCTTCACGAACTCAGGATGGGCATTGTAGGTTTCTTCAATAGATAGTAACACTTCTTCAACGGCCTGATAGTATTCCGGTTCATTCGGAAAACGCCATTTCAGATCTTCTAGAACTTCTTTCGTTTTCATAGCGCTAAATATTATGTTATTACAAAGAACTTTTACTGTCCAAATATACAAACAAATATTATATCGTCTCCTGTTTTGACGATTAATTTTCAATCAGTTACAGTCTGATTTATTTTTGTTCGGATAATACTTATTCTGTTACATTTGCACGTTAATAGATGCACATTCTATACTGTTTTTTAATTGTTTTTTTTCAACAAAAGGCATTACCCTGCATTTCGAGGAGCAACTATAGTTCTGCATCCGCAGGTTTCGGTTTTATTACCTCATAGCAGGAATGAAACTATAAAACCATCTTACTTCACAGCCGTTGGGATCAATGCTTTTTTACCAATCACCACTTCATTTAATTCTACTTTCTCTGCATTGGTAATGGTCATTCCATTCCTGGCCCATGGAATATCAATAGTATCAAACTGTACATTTTTTATTTTCTTTTGTGCATAGCCCTGCAATACGATAGCTGTTTCGGAGACTTTATTACAACTGATATCCGAGAAAAAAATATCTGATATTTCTGTGGCGAAATCTTTGCCTTCCCCCTGATAATTCGCCGTAATATAAATACAATCTTCCACTTCGTCGAGATGAACATTGCGCACATGGATGTTTTTGATAAAACCACCTCTGTCGGCATTGGTTTTGAAATAAATGCCTCTTTTCAGATAACCACCCGTTTTGCAATTATCGATATACACATTTCTTACACCTGCCGATAGTTCGCTGCCAAGCACCACGCCATGCAAACCTTTAAAACTGCAGTTTCGGATAATAATGTTCTCGCTTGGCGTACTGCTGTTAGCTCTTCCCTCGTGATCTCTTCCGGCTTTTATGGCGATATTATCATCGCCATTGTCGAAGCGGATATTCTCTATCAGTATATTTTTGGAATACTCAGGGTCAATGCCATCATTATTATGGTTTAATGCATGATAACTTACACCCCTCACCGTTATGCTTTCCGACTTCAACAAATGCAGACACCAAAAAGGTGCATCCTCAATACGGATATTCTCCACCAGAATATTCTTACAACTAAAAAACTGTATAAGCTGCGGACGCAGATAATGATCTTTCCCGAAGAGCCGTTCGCTCATCGGCACGCTCTTGTGGTTCATCTCGCGCGTCAACAGTTTATCGGCTCCTTCTTTATCTTTATAACTATCCCAAACTCTACCGCCTTCACCATCAATGGTTCCTTCGCCGGTAATGGCTATATCATGACAGTTATAGGCATAAATAAGCGGACTGTAATTATAAAGCATCGTGCCTTCCCAACTGGTAAGTACCATCGGTAAGTAATATTCGGGTGCGTCGCTGAACCGAATCTTAGCTCCGGCCTGAAGCAACAGGTTTACATTGCTCACGAAATGAATTGGCCCATTGAGAGTATAGACTCCCCGTGGCACAATGATAGTACCGCCGTTATGCTTTTTGCAGTATGCCATCGCTTTATCAAATGCCGGCTTGCTGTTCGATATCGAATCGCCTTTAGCTCCGAGCTTGGTAACGTTTACAGTAAATTCAGGAATTAAAGGCAATTTAATTTGATGCTGTATAGAATCAACAACTGCAGTAGGGAAATTAAGTGTTTGAGCATGCAGATAGCAGCCATATAGCAAGATAAAGAGAGAGAATACTACTCGTTTCATAAAAAAATGTGTGTGTATTGGTTTTTCGTTTTAAGTCAGTTCGCAGGCATTTATCCAGTAAATCCAATAGCACCGGCAATGGCATTTACACAATGTAATAATTCAAATAGTACCCTATTCGCTTCTTCAGCATTTCCTTCCTCTGAGTACGCACGCCATTTCTTCAACAAGTCTATCTGATGGTCGTGTATAGGCTCCATAGCTTCAGCCCTGAGTAAGGTAGAATAATAGTGATTTTCGCGTCGGACGGAAATGGGAATTCCCAAAATAATATCAATCATCCGTCGGGTACGCGCTAGCTCCTCAGTCATAAGAGTTACAAACTCATCACTCTGTGGTACATTTTCAGCCAGTTGGGCATATTTTCTAAATATAACTTCGTCGGACGAAGCAAGGCTCGAGTCAATATTCGTAAGGACATACCGGATAAAAGGATCGGTCTTTACAGCCAGCTTTAATCGTTCAAATTTATCCGGGTCTTGTTTTTGCATTGCTTCGAGGGTAGTGCCCACACCATACCAACTTGTAATATTAAACCGGCACTGACTCCAACTGAAAACCCACGGAATGGCCCTTAAATCGGAAAGGGTGCGCGTTCCCGTTCTGCGTGAAGGGCGACTGCCAATTTTACTTTGCTCGATGGCATCTATGGGTGTTGTTTTCTCGTAAAACTCTATAAATCCGGGTTTCTGTGTAATCTCTTTATAAACCACTTTACTTCTGCATGCCAGGTAATCCAGCTCTGCTGCCATCTCGTGCTCTTCGCTTTCTTTCTCTTTCTGAAGAATAGTGGCTCCCAGTGTGCCGGCAGTAAGTAGTTCCAAATTATAAACGGCGTTATTTTTATTGGCATACTTGCGTTCAATAGTCTCACCTTGTTCTGTCAGCCGGATATCTCCATTTATTGAACCGGGTGGTAAAGCTTTGAGAAACCAGTGTGTAGGTCCCGCTCCACGACTTATCGAACCTCCTTTACCATGAAAGAAACGTATCTTCACATGATGTTTCCGCCCTATCTCTGTTAGTTTCGTCTGCGCTTCATACAAATACCACTGACTGGCTAATATACCACCATCTTTATTGCTGTCGCTATACCCGATCATCACCTGTTGAACAGGTTTAGCGCCCGAATTATTTTCCTGTTGAAGCATCAAGCTGTTTTTTGTTACCGGGTGGGAAAGAAATGCATCCAAAATCAGATGACTTTGCTGTAAGTCTTCGATAGTTTCAAAAAGCGGTACCACAGGTAGTGTCGAGGCAAGACCATTGAGTGTGTTTTGCATTAAACCGGCTTCGCGCTCCAACAAATAAACGATAAGCAAATCGGAAACATTGCGAGTCATGCTCACTATTAATGAACCCAGTGCCTCCTGACCATAGCTTTTGATATGTTCTCTGATTACTTTGTACGATTCCACAACTTCTTTTGCCTCATTGCCCAACACCATGCTTGGATGGCTAAATGGTCTACCCGAACTCAACTCTTTATTGATAAACGTTATTCGATCGGACATATCGGAGTTTAGAAATCCTTCACCATCTAATTGCGCAACCTCCATAAGTTGCGCCAGTGCCATCTCATGGTAATGGCTGTTTTGGCGAATGTCCAGCTTTGCCAAATGAAACCCGAAGCTGTTTACTATTCTGATCGTATCGTTTACATCGGCATATGCAATGACCGAAGCACCAAAATCGATAAGTCCCTGATGCAGGATATATAAATCGGCTATCAGTTCGGATGGATAGTTGTAACTAATGGGTTCTTCTTTTAGCTCCTGAACCTGCTCTTCTACCACAGGAACAGGTATTTTGGCCAGTATAAACTGCAGGTATTGCTTGAAAGCTTCATTGTGATATTTTATTTTCAGGCTGCCTCTTTCTTCTCTGATTTCGGTCTGCAGTTTTTCGTATCTATCCTGAAAGTGTGAAGACAACTGGTCGGTGTACACATTGAAACTGAGCTTCCGTTGTAAGGTCTGGAGTTCAGTTCTGATAACCCGGAATGCATTCAATCTCAGTTTCAGAAATGTTTTACGCGTTACTTCGGCTGTAACAAGCGGATGTCCATCTCTGTCACCACCCACCCAGTTGCCAAAGGTCACTTTTGGGAAATGCTGTACATCCTGCATTAGTTTCGGGTCAAACCCAACTTCTTCCCAGGCCTGAATAAGATGACGGGAAAGATGATTGATAACATCCGGGAAAACCATGGTCAGATAGTGAATGATATTATCGAGTTCCGAGCTCACATCAGGCTTTTCGGTATATACATCCGAGATGCGCCAGATACGGTGCAGTGCAATTTTGATATTATCGCGTATTTCTTTCTGTTCCATCTTACTATACATCTTGTTCTCTTTGTTCACAACCAGTAAGTAAAGGTTGCGCAGATGTTCGAGCATGACGGTTCGCTTGGCTTCGGTGGGATGTGCAGTAAGTACAGGTTCCACATGAATGTTCGCAATGCAACTGAGTATTTCCTGCTCACCAAATCCCTTTTCCTTCAGCACATGCAAGGTGTTTGCCCATAAACCATTGTTGGCCGCTAATGAGTATTCATCTTCGCGTTTACGACGATTCTGAACAGCACCATTTACTTCGGCTATGTTGAGCAATTGAAAACAGGTGGAATAAAGCTGAAGATCTTTTTCGTTGAAACTTCGGGCACTAAAATCGGGCGAAGAAATAATCCAGGGTATATCATTTGCCAGTTCCGTTTCACCGGACTCTATCAATACTTCTCTCAAACAGTTGAGTAGAAATTCCAGATCGTCGTATGGCTTTGCAAGCTTACTTTTTACTAATTCTAATGTAGTCATGTTCTATTTTATTAAAAAGAACAACTGGAAATTTCTTTTGTTTGCAGGCAATGGGGAAAATCATTCTAATTGTTACAAATTTGACAATCAGCTAGGAACACGTCAGATTCAACAGAAGTTGTTATATTATAATTTTAGTTTCATCATAATGTCCGTTTGTTCTTCATTGCCCAACTTGAAAATATGTTTGTCGAACTCCACAAAGCCGTTCTTCTTATAAAACTTCATTGCTCTTGAATTTTTCTCCCAAACTCCCAACCAAACATAATCAACTTTTTTCTGTCTTGCTATTTCAATTGCTTTGTTGTACAGGGTTTGTCCTGCTTTTTTTCCATGAAATTGATTGATAACGTAGATTCTTTCTATTTCAAGTGCTTTATCATCTTTAAGTTCTGTTTGAGATGCTCCGGAGTTTAATTTTAGATAGCCAATTACCTTCTTCTCGTGTGTAGCGAAATAGAATTCAGCATTTTTATCGTTGAGTTCAGCAGTCAGTTTCTCAGTAGAAAAACCTTCTTCCAAATATTTGTTCATATTTTCTTCCGAGTTGAAAGCCGAAAATGTTTCATAAAAAGTTTGTCTGCCAATTCTCTGTAATTGGTCAATATCATTAGTGGTTACTTTTAGGATTTCAATAAATTTCATTCCAGTTATTTTAAATTACAAATAGAGAAACCGTGGTTAGTTCAAATCTGAGTTCAGCACAATACTTGCCCTACTACCGGCATATTGCATTTTGCTAAGTTTGTACTATGCAGGACAATACAATGTACTCCTCTTCTTTAGAACTGGGCTGTTATTATGAAAAATAAACCAGCACCAATCGTGAACACTAAAAGATTGCCTACAATAACTGAGATTATTGGTCTAGCTATTCCTCCCTTTCGACAGTGCGTAAACAACATACTAAATTCAACAAAGATGCCAACAAAGAAAACTAAGCACAATAATATTATTCCATTACTTATATTTGTCAATAAAACTAAAATAAAAATATATATACTATTAAATAGTATATATGTCAATATGAAACTCTGAGTAGAGTTCGGTTTAATTATCAATAGAGCTGCTGTGACTTTTAGGGAAAATACAATGATTAAACTTATAAAAAAAACAATCAAAAATCTTGAAATTTCAGAATAATTTCTCGCCCCAACCGTATAAGTGCCGTTTGTCTCAGAAATTATCAACTTTTCCGTTATATTTAGTTTAATTGAGTCTAATTTGATCTCACTTTTGTCTTTCAACTTTAGTATTATAGTTCCGACATCTTCTTTATTCGATAAAACATATTCTTTGGTGTCTTTCAGAACTTTTTCGGATTGTTTTTCTACTCCAAAGTACGTATTCGTGACAAGTACTAGGCTGTCGATACTCTCAATAGCACTTTTATCAATTTCAATTCTTACCTGAGGTTTTCTGTCCATGCAGGCAGTTGTCAAAAGTACTAATAAGAATAGAGTTATTTTTTTCATTTGATTCTGATAATAGAGTCAGCTTTATTTGCAGTTGCCCTTTGTCCACCGGAGTCACAGACTACGGTATGCTAAAATACATTGATAAATATATCTTTCTATTTTTTCTTTAGTATTTCTATTGCTTTTTCTAAAACAAGGTCGCGCCTGGTCTGAATGCTTTTTACCGTTTCTTGAATTCTGATATCCGGGAAAATGCCTAGCCCAACAAATTCTTTCCCGTCAGGATAAGCATCTCTTTTTGTACAAACTCTAAAACTACCTCCTCCGGGTAAATTAAAAAACAAGGGTTGTCCGGTACTGCCTCCGGTAGTTTGACCAATTTTGATTCCGCGTTTTGAATTATCGAATGTAACCAAAAAGTCCTCACCGGCCGAAAGTGTTTGTGCTCCGGTGAGCACTATTACCGGCTTCAGGTATTTTACTTTATTGCTAATCGGGCATATCGTATCAGGGGCTATTTCTAACCAGGTATCACCAAAACCTCTGGCCTTACGCAACGAAACAGATTGCCTCGTTCTTGATTTTGCGGATAAAGTGTTCTTTTCAATTAAATGAGAGAGAACATAAAATCCTTGCTCACTATTCCCACCGTCATTTTCCCGAATATCAATAATCAATGCTTTTGAAGGGAGAAGTTTTACATATAAGCTGTCGAAAATCTCCTTGTAATTATTGTTTTCAAAATCATTGATTTTTAAATAAGCTATCTTGTCTTTTGTTATCCGGAGTTCATATGTTTTGTATACGTAATCGGATTTAAGTCGTCGGCTTATCGAAGTTGTAAACACGAAATTATTCTTCTTTCTAATCTTTAATTCAATCTTTTCATTCGCATTTCCATAGAATAAAAAGTAGGTGTAAGTTCGTATATTTAAGTCTTGTAGTGTTGATGAACCCTGATAAGGCATAACATTCGTTCTGCCATAGTCAAGAGCATTTGTTTTATTTATTTCTATTATTTCGTCACCAACTTCTATATTTTGTTTCCTCAGGGCATCATTGCTAACGCGGGTAATAATGAGTTTAGTCTCTATAAGTTTAGTCCACAATGGTGGTTTTGCATAATTCGGATCAGGGTAATACACATTGGTATGACTATCTTTGAGTAGAGCCACCATCTTTTTCAATTCATTGTAATACTCCTCCGTGGTTTTGGTTTCCAATACTTTTGAAATATAGCTTTTATACGTCTCGTCCCAATCAATTTTCGAAAGGTCAAAGTTTGCAAAATGATAACTAACCTCACTCCAGATTTTAGAAAGGCCAACTACTTTTTCTTCCTTCGTTAGTTCAGTTGCTCTGGTTTGCGCAACTGTAAAGCTGGTCAGCAACATCAGGCAGATCAAAATCAGATGTTTCATTGTTATTGGTCTTTTGGTCATGTTCTTTTTTTTTATTCTAAAATGGTATATAAAACCCTGTTCGGCTTAGTCTCCAAACTACGACGTGATAAAATAAATGCTCCGGTTTTTAGTATTATATTTCAATATGCAAGGCCAGAGCCTTGCTTCTAACTTGACGTAGTCTGGAGACTACGCCAAACATTGTACGCTAAGCCGAACAGGGGTTTGAATAACCTCAAAAAAACAATGTTTTATGCTGCGTATCTTGTCAAGTTTTAATTGCTTTTTCTCCACATTTCATATTCGTAAAGAATTTCTATGACATCTTTAAATCGAACTTCTGCTGGAAGATGTAAGATGAACTTTTGATCAATTTCATAATATAGAAACAAATCTATTAATGTTTTATATTCCTTCGAGCAAATAGCTTTTTTTAGTCCATGTTTATCATCAAATAAGTAATAATCATAATAGTCAGTTACCTTATTTTGAATACCAGTCATAATATAATTGTCTTTTCTTACAATGTCCTTGTAAACAGCTATTTTCCCTTGATAAATCAAGTTTAAAAACTTAGACTTCCTTCTTTCCGACTTAACGATACTTTTTGATTCAATCACAAATGTTTTAAATCTATAGTCTGTAGATTTATAGATAAAACCGAAACCTGTAATATCGTTTGGTGTAAATGACATAAAACGATTTTTATTATTTTCTTTAAAATACAAAATAGAATGAAATGGTTCCAAGTTAATACCATAAAAAAAGATTCCTCCCGTATAGATATCAAAACGGGAAACCTTTATTTCTCCAAATATTGTATCTGAACTGTTTTTTATGATATATCCAGGCACCTTGTTTGCTAGTACTGAGTTTAGATTTAATGTCAATACTAAAACAATAATAATGAATCTTATTTTATTCATCCAATTTTTATATAGAAATTGATAATTTAATGGCATTCTTTTTTATATGGAAATCAAGGTGTTGTTCTAAATAAACAGTTAAAATGAGTTGGTCTTTTTTTTCTATCATTTACACCTAACGACCGAGGCTATGGGCATTTGTCCGTCAGCTGACGGAGGGAGCATTCGCTGTCGTGGAACGACAAGGTGAACGCGGGAGCAAAGACTGCTGAATGCACGTTAGCCAGCCAATGCGCATAGGCGGGTGTTATGGGCTAGGTGTTTGATTTCATGTTTTTAAAGCTAAAGGTTGTCGGCACTCACAGCATACCCTGCTGCTTTTAATTCTTTTACCAACTTCAATTTCCAACCGTCGTGAGTATCTATTGGCGTATAAACAATACCGTCTAAATCACCTGGCTTTTCTACATTATGCTCTAAAAGAAGAAATACTCTGTCTCGCCCTAATTTTCCAATAAAATAACCCATTTCAAATATTACATTTTGTCTTGCTCGCGCTTTATAGTCGGTTTCGATTTTTGCCTTACCTTCATCGTCATTAGTTAATAATATTATAGCAAAACCAATGTTGGAAATATTTTGCTCAAACTTCTCAATAATCGTTTTCCCTCCGTCCGGTCTCTCATGTAGTATAATTGGTTCTAAACCAAGTTTTGATAAAGTTCGAGCAATTGTTTGTTTTACTAAATCATTATGTCCATGTACAATAAAAATTTCATTATTTGACGTTACAACACTAACTTCTCTACTTATATTACTTTCATTTTCAATTTTCACAACTAGTGTTCTTAGAATATCAACGATCCCAGTTTTAATTTCATCAAATACGTCAGAGAAATTACCATTAATTTTCTCTACATCAAAGTTTTCAAATTTTTTCCATGCTTCGCTAAAAACTCCAGCATTTTCGTAGATAATAGTTTCACTGCTTTTAAACCATTGTCTAAATTTAGGACCAACTTTACCAAATGTTCCGAAACGACCGTCTTCACTGTTATCCTTAAATCTTAAATCACGAGCTTCAAGTATTAATGCTTCAATTTCTTTTTCTAGTTCCATGTTGTTTTATCTTTATTTTTTTTACACTTGCCCATAACACCAATATATGTGCAACTCTATTACACATACATCTCCATATAGCTTGATATGTGTAATAGAGTTGCACATATTTCCACTTTAGGCGATATATTTGTGTATTTTTTAATTAAAATTCAGCCCCAAAGGTAGAAACAATTTATCGCATTAACAACGTATCTTTTAATTAATTTTTAAAATAGTTGTTTATTGCTACGAGAGGTAGAATAAGCTGCTAATTACGATATTCTATCTTATAGGGTAGAAGTGGAGTTGCTTCGTTTTCAGGAGTAGATAGAGCGTAGTAAAAGTGTGTAGCGCTTCCATCAACTGTCAAGTTACAGCACTTATTTTCGTTTTTAGCTGTCGGTTTTGTATCAAGGAGTCTCTAAACTCCCAAAGCCCGGCTCTGATGTTTACTTTTTGCTCCATGATGTATGTTTTTACCTCCATTACTTTCATTATAAGCTCCATGATGTATATTTTATCCATCATGACTTATGTTTTTAATAAAAGTACTTATATTTTTAACGTCATGACTTATGACATTAACACCGATACTTGTGTTTTTAACGTCATGACCTGTATTATTAACACCAATACTTATGTTTTTTGCATCATGACTTATACTTTTAACGTCATACTTTATAAATGATGCGTCATTATTTATCTTTTTAACGCCATGAGTTGGTTGGTAGGCCTGTTGTTGTTTGTGGGCCTTTGAAGTATAGTTGGTTTCTGCTGAATGGGTTATGAAACTTTCTCCCCAAAATTTACAAATCCGACCCCGATTTATGTTTTTAACGCCCCGATGTTCAATACAAGCGCCCCAAGGTTCAAAACATACTCCTCCATGACCAAAAAGTGCTAAAAAAGTATCTGAATAATGATGATCGTTTACCTATCTTTGTAACTCAAAATTATTTGTACTCGTAGTGTATTTAATGAATATTTTCAATAAAAAATAAAAGATATTCAATTGCACACAGTTTGCCAACGAGTGACCTCGTCCGGTGAACCGAAAAACAAGTGAAGTTGGCGTTTGAAACTGTCCTGTTTGAGCGACAAAGGAGCGAGTTTGGACGGTTTCAGCCAACTGAGCGTAAGTTTTTCGAGTGAAGCGGGCGCAGTCTTGACTTTTTTGCTTACTTTTTGTGGCAAGACAAAAAGTAAGTCAGGGTTTGGGGCGGAAGCCCCGATAAAACAAAATAACTTCTCCTAAATGAATTACATGTTATATCTCATAAACAGAACAATATGAACCTTAGATCTCACTCACACTCCCGACTGCTACTCACTTTGTCGGTATGGTTACTGGCTGTGCTGAGCCTTTCGGCAGCCGCCCCGGTATTTATCCCAGTGGAAACGGCACACAATGCGCTCTTGCTGCAAACCGATAAAGATGGACGCTTGCTGATGACTTATTTCGGAACGAAGCTAAACCATTCGGCCGATTATGGGCAGGTGAGCGCGCAGACCAATTATCACGATTCGGATACCGGTTTCTTTAATCATGCCTACACACCTGCCGGAACATGGAATCTGGTGGAGCCGGCACTCAGCATCACGCATGCCGACGGCAATGTGTCCACCGAGTTGCGATACGTTTCGCATACCACTGAAGCCGCCGACGAGAATGTGAGAACAATCTCTGTTCTGTTGGCCGACCCGGTGTATAAAACCGAAGTGACGCTGTACTTTAAAATCTACGCAAAAGAAGATGTGGTGGAACAATGGAGCGTGATTCGTAACAACGAAAAGGGAACGCTGACCATGGGAAAATACGCTTCGGCTAATCTTACCTTTACAGCTAAAAACTATTATCTCACCCATTTTCATGGCGAATGGGCGCAGGAAATGAAGCCCGAACAAACACTGTTGACCCACGGTATTAAAACCATCGATTCCAAACTGGGCACGCGTGCCAACCTGTACGAACATCCGGTTTTTGTTCTGGCATTCGATAAGCCTGCTACCGAAACCGAAGGCAAGGTAATGCTGGGCACGTTGGCATGGTCGGGTAATTTTAAAATGGATTTCGAAGTGGATGCTTATCATCAGTTGCGCGTCATTCCGGGCATCAACCCCTTTCAGTCGGAATATCCACTGGCTTCGGGCAAGGAGTTTAAAACGCCTTCGTTTATCTATACTTTTTCGGACAAAGGCACGGGAGAAGCTTCCCGACAACTGCACCGCTGGGCGCGCGATTACCGCTTGCGCGATGGCAAAGGCACCCGTCTGACTTTGCTCAACAACTGGGAAGCTACCAACTTTAATTTCGATCAGGATAAAATAGTAAAACTCTTTGCGGATGGCAAGAAACTGGGTGTGGATTTGTTCTTGTTAGACGATGGTTGGTTTGCCAATAAATATCCGCGCAATGATGACAAAGCCGGGCTGGGCGACTGGGAACCAAACACCAAGAAATTGCCCGATGGTGTGAGCTACCTGGTAAAGGAAGCGGGCAAAGCAGGTGTAAAATTTGGCATTTGGGTAGAGCCCGAAATGGTAAACCCCAAATCGGAGCTATACGAAAAACATCCCGACTGGGTGATTCGTCAGACCGAACGTCCCGAACATTATTTCCGCAACCAGTTGGTATTGGATCTCACCAATCCGCAGGTACAGGACTATGTGTTTGGCGTGATGGACAAGCTGTTGGGTAAAAACCCTGAATTGTCGTTTATCAAGTGGGATTGTAATTCGGTCATCTACAATGCTCAATCGGCTTATCTGCAAAAAACAAAACAGAAGCAATCGCAACTGTATGTGGACTATGTGCGGGGACTGTACAAAGTGCTCGACCGCGTACGGGCGGCGTACCCAAAAGTGCCTATGATGCTCTGCTCGGGTGGTGGCGGACGCGTGGATTACGAAGCACTGAAATATTTTACCGAATACTGGCCATCGGACAATACCGACCCGTTGGAACGTGTTTATATTCAATGGAACTACAGTTATTTTTATCCGGTCATTGCGTCGTGTAACCACATTACCGACTGGAGTAAAGTGGGACTAAAGTACCGTACCGATGTGGCCATGATGGGCAAAATGGGGTATGATATTGTGGTAAGTCATTTGTCGGAAAACGATTTGAAATTTAGTCAGCAAGCACTGAAAGTGTATGATTCGCTGAAAGAACTGGTTTGGCGCGGCGACTTGTATCGCCTGGCTTCGCCTTACGAAAATGCGTACGCTTCTTCGATGTTTGTAAACGATACCAAAACAAAAGCGGTGATGTTTAGTTATGTAGTCACCAACCGCTTTGATGCTACCTACACCCCTACTCCCATTCGGTTGACAGGACTTGACGCAACGAAGAATTACCGCGTCAAAGAAATAAACCTCTATCCCGGTACCAGCTCTTCCCTGAATACTTCGACGGTATTTAGTGGCGACTTCTTGATAAAGAACGGATATAACCCCGACCTGAGTTTGCAACGCACCAGCGTGGTGTTGGAAATTACGGCTGAGTAACTACTATTGACTAAGAACAGAACGCAAATCTTCGCAAATTAAAAACAATGTAATTAGGACTTGTATCAATTGCCGTCCCATTTATGGGACGGATAGATATGTAAAATAGATATTGGCTTTAGCCAAATTACATCTAAAGTTTGGCTAAAGCCAAATGAATCCTATTTATTTATTCCGCCCCATAAATGGGACGGCAATTGAAAGAAATGCATACTTCATAAAAAAAGAACCTGTTTACTTCTGCAAACAGGTTCTTTTTTTTCACTTTCTGTCAATTAAACAATAACAATTATTTCCAGAAACTTATTTGTGTAACTCCGTCAGTGGACGGACTGGTTTTGCGGAATTTGCGTTCAATGGTTTTGAACCCACTCGCCTCACTTCAATTTGAATCCAACCTTGCTTTTTATATCTGTCGACGACGCAGCTACAATTGCTTCGAAATCACCGGGTTCAGCAACCCAGGCATGCTTGTCGGCATCAAAGTAACTAAGCGCTGAGCTATCTATGGTAAATGAAACGGTTTTTGTTTCACCCGCCTTCAACGACACTTTTTCGAATCCTTTTAACTCTTTGAGCGGACGTGGAAGTGATGATTTCAAATCGCTGATGTATAACTGAACGACTTCCGAACCTTCGCGCTTACCTGTGTTCTTTACATCAACCGTAAAGGTAATTTTATCGGTGGCTGTCGTTTCTTTCTTGTCGGCACTTACTTTTCCATATTCAAAAGTTGTATAACTCAATCCGTGACCAAAACTAAACAAAGGTTTGATGTTTTGTTTGTCGTGCCAACGATAGCCCACAAAGATGCCTTCGTTATACGTCACCTGATGATCTTTGCCCGGGAATTCGCCCAAAGCATGAGCTGCATTATCTTCCAGTTTCACTGGGAAAGAGAAAGGCAGTTTACCCGAAGGATTTACATCACCTACCAACACTTCTGCCAGCGCAGTACCTGCTTCGGTACCCAGAAACCATCCCTGAACAATGGCCGGCACCTTATTTACCCACGGCATAGCCACCGCATTGCCCGATATATTTACGACTACGAGGTTTTTATTTAGTTTCGCCAGTTCTTCAATCACCTTATCCTGATGGTAAGGCAAGCTCAGACTCAGGCGGTCGGCTCCTTCGCTATCCTGGTTCTCGCTCTTGTTTAAGCCTCCGATAAAAATAACATAATCAGCAGTTTTGGCCAGTGTACATGCTTCTGCCAGTAATTCGTCGGCCGAACGTTTCTCCGATAAGTCTTGTCCGGTAACAACACCATTATAACTTCCGGTGGCATCACCCACATACCCACGCGCATATACAATTTCCGTCTGAGCACCTGCTCTTTTCTTTATTCCATCCAACGGTGACAATTCATATTTTACTTTCAATGAAGAACTACCTCCACCAACTGTCATCTTTTTTAAGGCATTTTCTCCGATAACAACAATTCGTTTTGTCTTGCTCAAATCGATAGGCAAGACATTGTTTTTATTTTTCAGTAACACGATACCTTCTTCGGCTATCTTGCGACCGGCAAGTGCATGCTCTTCGGTACCAAACGAACCGAAAGGTCTGTTTCTATCCATACTTGTAAGGAATGCCAACCGAAGAATACGGCGCACCTTTTCATCCAACTCTTTTGTGCCAACTTCGCCTTTTTGGATCAGCTGGAGATAAGGTTTTGCCAGATAATAATTATCGTAGGCATTGCTCGTACCTTTCTTTAAACCATCTGTCCATGTACCGAATTCAATATCCAGCCCATTGAAAATTGCTTCGCGCGTATTGCTCACACCACCCCAGTCGGATATCACAGCACCTTTGAATCCCCATTCGCCTCGAAGAATATCGTTCAGCAAATATTGGTTATGGCAGCAATGTTGATTTTTATATAAATTGTATGAACCCATAATCGTCCAAACCTGTCCTTCCTGAACCGCAGCTTTAAAAGCAGGTAAATAAATTTCGTAAAGCGCACGGTCATCAACCGTTACATTTACACCAAAGCGATCCGTTTCCTGATTGTTCAACGCAAAATGCTTGACGCAAGCGGCAACTCCGTTTTGTTGTACTCCTTTGATATAAGGCACTACCATTTTCGAAGCCAGATAAGGATCTTCGCCCATATATTCGAAATTGCGTCCATTAAGCGGCGAGCGGTAAATATTTACTCCCGGGCCTAACAACACATTTTTGTTACGGTAGCGCGCTTCTTCACCTATCGATTTTCCATACAATAAAGCCATATCTTTATCCCAACTGGCTGCCAGACAGGTTAATGCCGGAAAGGCGATACACGAATCGTTTGTCCAGCCTGCTTGCGACCACTCATCCCACAATACTTCCGGACGAATGCCGTGCGGACCATCCATTGTCCAAAGTTCCGGAATGCCCAGACGAGGTACTCCTGCCGAGCTGAATTTAGACTGGGCGTGACATACCGCCACTTTTTCCTGAACCGTCATGCGCGAAAGTGCGTCTTCCACGCGTTCCTTCATCGGTCTTGTGTCGTCAAGATAAACGGCTTTTGGTGTCTGACCAAAAAGGCTGAGTGAAATTCCTACTAACAGGAGGGCACTTGCTTTGATGTTTCTAAACATAATACTTTGATTAAAGGCTTTATTATATAATTCGTTTTATTTGTTTCGTTTTCGATTGCGCTGATGCCATCGGTGATGTATTTCAGTGCAAATATATAAATAATTTCTAGATAGTGTCAATATGACAATAATGTTTTTTGATTTTTTAATATATAGCGAATTTTTTAATCTGAAACAAAATGAGAAGAGGATATAAAATAGAAAAGAGGATGCCCGTTGGACATCCTCTTCAGTAAAAAATAACTTCTGTTCATCTTATTGAACAGGAGCTACCGTACAGTTAAACCTATCGCAAATAATAGATTCTGTTTCTACTCTTTTCCATAATTAAATAGAAATCTTGCTGCTTCACCATTAAATAGTTGCTTCTGCCTAAACGCTCTTTGGAAATAAACCATTCCGGGCATCGGGGTTTCTTGATAGCGTCAATTTTTGCTAACAACGAATCTTCCTGCATTACAACACAACTCTTGAAAATTGAATCGTAAACGGGTCGATTCTTAAAATCAAATTTACCGAAGAGATGGTTGTTATTGATATCGTAAGTTTCCTGTATGCCACAAGCATCCTGCCCCATCACTTCGGGTATCCAGCCATCGCTGATAAAGCTGTATTCAGCTAATTCCTGATAAGAATGGAAGTCAACATGCCTTGATTCGTAACACGAAGAAAAGCATAGACAAACAATCGATAAGGATACAGATTTAATTAATCTTTCCATTTTTATTAATCTTGTCAACACCCCGAACTGTCTTATTACTGATAACCCCCGGGTGTGATAACATTATTCAATAGTGACCTGGAATTATTTAAACAACATAGGTACATATTCCGTCAGGTAGATGCGCCAGTTTTTCCAGATATGGCCTTCTTCTGTTTCGTAGTAGGTGTATTTGTAGCCACTGTTGTCGAGCAACTTGCGGTAAGCTTCGTTTTCTTTGTACAAAAAGTCGGATTTGCCTATTGCTATCCAATATAGTTTTGGATTTTTGCTAAACTGTATTTTTAATTTAGCATCTCTATCGTCGTAGATAGGCGATTTTACGGCTTTATCAGGATTAATGGCTGCCGAAAACAAGCCCACGTAGTCGAACAAATCGGGATATTGCTTGGAGATGTGCAGCGAGTGAAAACCACCCATCGACAAGCCGGCAATAGCGCGACCGGACTTTGCATTCACGGTACGATAATTACTTTCGACAAATTTCACTACATCAGGAAAGCTTGTTTCCATTGTTCCTTCCATTGTTTTGGGAAGTTGAAAAGTAGGTTTATACAGACCCAATGCCGATTCGCCCGGAGCGGCTTCCTGAGCTGCATTTCCGTTAGGCATTACCACTATCATTGGTTTGGCTTTGCCTTGTGCTATCAGGTTGTCGAGAATCTGAACGGTACGTCCTAATGCTATCCATGCTTCTTCATCACCACCCATTCCATGAAGCAGGTACAGCACAGGATATTGCTTCTTGCCGGTTTCGTAACCTGCCGGAGTATAAATACTAATGCGGCGTGTCATGTTCAACGTCGGACTTTGATACCATCTGCGGGCTAATGTTCCGTGAGGTACATTGGAAACTTTATACAAATCGGCACGTCCGCCACCTATCAGAAATACGTTGGTCAACGATGCCACATCGCGGATCAGATATACATTGCTCGGATCGGTAGTTTTGAATCCGTCGACGATAAACGAATAGCTGTACAATTCGGGTTGCAGCGCTTCGGGAGTTGTATATTCCCATACCCCATCAGTACCTTTTACCAGGTTCACTGTGCCGGGCACATCATGTTTTCCAAACTGTCCGTCAACTTGCTGTGTAGGCAAAAAATCGCCGGTGACCTGCACTACGGAAGCTTTAGGAGCATCAAGTCGAAACGTAACGGTATTGTTTGCATTTATTTGTGGTGAGCTGGTGTTCTGTCCACCCCAAATGGCCTGCTGTGCAAACGAGGCCACCGATAGCACTAAAAGTACTGCGAGAATTGTTTGTTTTTTCATATTTATATTATTGTTTGTATTAGTTTCGTTATTCTTATGCTAATTCCCAAGGTTAACAGCAAGGCATCTATTTCTGATATTTTTTAATCACCAGGTATTTCAATTCAGTATCACCAACATTTCGAATGCCATGTTCCACATTCGAAGGGCAATAAAAACTGGTATTCGGACCGGCTACTTTCGTTTTACCATCAAGATAAAATTCTGCCGTACCTTCCAGAACGTAAAAGAATTCATCTTCAGGATGTTTATGAGGTGGATGAGTTGCCAAATGTGGAGCAACTACGCTCAACTTCAAAGTACGTCCATCAATAAAGTTCGGATCGGCAAACCAAAACTGATATCCGACTTCTGTTTTCTTAGCTTTATCCATCGAGAATTCCGTTACACAGTTTTCAATTGTGTATTGTTTTACAACTTTTGCAGAGTCCTGCCTGATTTGCGCCGGCAATGACTGCTGCACAATAAATAATAATAGGTACAAAAATAGTTTTTTCATATAATTAGTTATAAGTGAATAGTTAAGAGTTACATACTTCTACAAGCTCAATACATGAGGCTGCTTATGCGTATTTACTTTTACAAAACAGATCGTTAAACCTTATTGTTTAATTAAAGAGTTTAATCTATTCGGTTGATAAATTTCCAACCATTATTGTAAAGTTCAAATTCTCATTCCTTCGCCCCATGTTTCTTGGCTGTATCAATCCAATGTTCGGCAAGGATTTCCGGCTTTGCACCTAAACTACGGGCAAGATGTAATGTCACGCCCATTGTTACAACAGATGCCTCACGTACTTCTTGCAGGGTTTGTAGGGCGCCGAATTGTTCCTGTGCCTTTGATAAAAGTACATCAGTGTGTTGTTGGACAAATAAAACAGGATCGTCATTATCATCAGTAATTTCTGGAATAGTCAAACTATCCATCCACTCCGGTCCGATGTTGCTGGCTAATACTTCGGGATGCTCGTTAGCCATCTTTCGCCACAGTGGCAATGTTTCTGTATCTCCCGATTCGGCCAGGCCGGTATCAAGTAACAGCTCAAAGGCAATATCAGCCAGACTTTGCATCAGTTGCAGGTATTCATTTTGAGCATTTTCGAATGCTTCGGTCTGCTGCCCTTGCAGGTATTCGCCTACGGTTAACTGTTCTAATCCGGTAACTTCGGGACACCCATCCAAACACGGGAACAATTCGCCCTGATACATATAGTTCAGCGCTTCACTTTGTATCTGCCGACCAAGTGGAAACAACCGACAGGCGAGCGGACGTCCCACATGAACGCTGCATCCAAAATTATCTATATACTGACTACAGGCTTTTTTCTCACGCCAACCGGGTTTACCATCAAAGCGCAAACGAATTCCGCCCGATTCGCAATACAAATCACGAAATTCACGGGAAGTTATTTTTTTCTCGCGGGCAAGGCGAAACAGCTCCCATGGGTTAAGCATCACAAGGTTGCCGTGACAGCAAGTTCCCCTGCGCGAGCAGGTGAGCGGTAATTTATCTTCAAGACTTAGTTTTGTTGTTTGCATTGCTGTGTTGTTCATGTTTTTTATTGAGGTGAAAATGATATATAATGTGAATCAGGAGTTAAAGACAAGTATATTTTTGCTTCTAATAAATTATTTCCCGGAGGGAATTTATATCAATAGAAAACAAAACAAGCTCAATCAATTCCCCGTAGGGGATAAACATAGAAAAAATGTGAATGTCCTACGGACAATAAATATACATATCTGTTTATTCTATGGATATGTAAGTCCTACGGACTATTTTTCAATTCCTGATTTGCATTGATAGTTTACTCTTCCTATCCAGTGATAGCATGACTTCAAGTCATACTATCACTTACAGCCACACGCTCATCACTGACAAAGAATAAGTTGGATGGCATCCATTCTTACCTGTGCATTCTGAATGAGGGTAGCCAACGTTATTTGTTCATCAAGTGCTATCTGAATTTCTTCCGGTCTTATATTTATATTTTTTTTCTGAAGTGTTTTCAATCGGTCTATTTCATGATTCAGAGTGAGGTTCATGCGTTGCAGTCCCTTTGCTATTTTTTTCGTTCGCAGCATTTCTGCTATTTTGGTGGCAGCTGAAATCATATCGGGCAAAAGGGTTTCCACTATCATCTCATTGTCCAGCAAAGGATCGATGGAGCCGGGAATCAACTTTTTGTCGAATGTATCAACAGGATATTTCTCTGTCACCTCTTTGCCGGTATGGTCTACCACAATTCGCAAGGGTGTATTGGGCAGAAAGCGGTCAACATAGATACTTTGCTCACTCGTTGTTTCAAGCACAAAAAGAATCTCCAGCAGAATGCCGGGTTTGTTGGATTCTCGCAGCACTCCAAAGCTCGCACTCCCTGTACCCGAACTTAATACCATATCTATAGAAGCTGTTGTCATGGGGTGATCCCAACTGAGAAAGCTGATATCCTCCCTGCTCAATGCTCGTTTCCGATCAAATGTAACCCCTATTCCTTCGGGCGGAATAGACGGAAACACTCCGGTGATTTCGGAAGCCGGTTGCAGAAAATAGGTGCGGGTAGCAAGGTCTTCCACTTCCATATCAAAGTGATGAAACACTCTCATTAAATAATTTTCAAGTTTCCTGTCGCTGTCTTCTGCCTGAATCTGCCCCACCAATTTAGCAGCTATCGCAGGGCGATACGAATTCATCTCCAGCAATCGGTCGCGTCCATCAGCCAGGCGCTTTTGAAGTTCTTTCCTGAAGATGGATGTTTCCGATATCAAAGCCTCTAACTCCGCACTTGCATCCGTCAATGACTCAGATCGCGAAACGGAGAGCAGACGCTCACCAAACAATTTGGAAATTTCATTTCCGCCTTCCATGTTTTCTTCAAAGGCATTCAGTCCTTCGTGAAACCATCGCACCAGTACCTGCTGCGGAGTGCTTTCAAGGTGAGGGATATGAATATGAATATCCTCAGTTTGGCCAATTCGATCCAACCGACCGATGCGCTGCTCCAGCAATTCGGGATGAAGCGGCAAGTCAAACAGCACAAGATGGTGGGCGAATTGAAAATTCCGTCCCTCACTGCCTATCTCCGAACAAAGGAGAATTTGCGCGCCATCCGATTCCGAGAACCAGGCTGCATTTCTATCCCGTTGCACAATGCTGAGGTCTTCATGAAAAACGCCTACTTTCAGACCGACTCGTTTCGCCAGCACTTCTTCCAATGCCAGTACTTTTTCTTTACTTTTGCAGATAAGCAATACTTTTTCGGGGTAGAGTTCCTTCAGCATCGACAAAAGCCACTGCACGCGGGGATCTTCCGCAAACCAGTATTGTTGCTCATCGGCTGTATTTGTTGGTGCCATATCATGGGCAAACTCTTTTGCGAAACGTTCCACCCACAAAGATGTATCTTCGGTTTCCGATAAAGGAATCAGATGGGCTTTACGGGTTGGGAATCCGGTCATGGCCGATCGGGTATTGCGAAACAACACACGCCCCGGACCGTGCTGATCCAACAAATCTTCAATCAGTTTATCCCTTGCAGCATCTCCTCCTTCGGCGAGCGCTTGTATTCTTTCTTTTGAGAAAATAGAGGTCAATAACTTTGTATCCTTAACCGGTAACTTTTTACCCAGGTGTAGTTTCTCTACAATATCGGCAATATTTTGAGGATCGGACGATTCCTGTATAAAATCATCGTAGTTCGAATAACGGTTGGGATCCAGTAAGCGGAGGCGTGCAAAATGACTTTCTTCTCCCAATTGTTCCGGGGTAGCGGTGAGGAGCAGCAGGTCTTTGGCCACTTTGCTCAATTGTTCCACTACGGCATATTCCGGACTAACGGTGTCGACTGACCATTCCAGATGATGTGCTTCGTCCACCACCAACATATCCCAACTGGCAGCAATGGCCTGTTGGGCTCGTTTGTCGGAACCGGCTAAAAATTCGGTACTGCAAAGAATAAGTTGATCGTCCAGAAAAGGATTCCCATCCGGTGCACTGCCATCAAGTGAGACGCAGCGCTCTTCATCAAAAATATGAAACCACAGATTAAACCGACGCAGCACTTCCACAAACCATTGATGTACCAGCGACTCGGGAACAAGAATAATGACCCGCGATATCCGTCCACTCAGCAACAGGCGATGCAGAATAAGACAAGCTTCGATGGTTTTTCCAAGTCCCACCTGATCGGACAGCAACACGCGCGGTGCATAACGCGAACTTACCTCGTGGGCTATGTAAAGTTGATGGGGAATAAGATCTATTCGTCCACCCACAAATCCTTTCACGGCAGACAACCGCCTTCTGTAATCATGTTGTAGTGTTTCGCGGCGCAAAGCAAAAGTTTGTGGTGAATCTACATCACCCGCAAAAAGCTGGTCTTCCACGCCATGCGTTACCGACATATTACCAAGCTCGGCTTCCGACAGTTTCCGGGTTTTACCGTAGTACACATAAAGTTCGCCTTCCTGTTCAACATACTGAACAATCAAAGGTTGATTCTTTTTATCGATAATTGTATCGCCCGGTTTAAAAATAACCCGACGCAAGGGAGCACTTTCCACAGCATATTGTCGCTTTTCGTTGGACAGGGGGAAATAGACTTGTACTTTTCGGTTGCCGGCTTCGGTCAGAATGCCAATACCCAGTTCGGGTTCACCTTTGCTAGTATATCGTTGATCGGGGAAAAAATCTTCCATAGAGGGGTTTACGTGTATCAGTTTTGTTTGTAGCCTGTTTGGCAGCAGCGCTGCATATTGCCCGTCAAAGTTAGTGATTATTCGGGAAGGGAAAATATTTCAATAACAATTTACCTACAACAGTCTGAACCACTCTTAAATCAGATGAAGATAATGAATCTGATTTAAGAGTGTCTATCTTCATCCAACTCCATTATTTAACCTCTTTTCCCCCACAAACATACTAAAAAACAATTAACGCACCGATGTTTCTGATAAAATCTTTTTCGTTGAAGAGACGATAAAAAAGCAGAGTCAACTGGCTCTGCTTTTTCTACAGATAGTCGTCCCCATACACTGACCAAGGTTGCACGATTATATTAGGATTGTTTTTTAGTCGTTGAACGAACAGCGTAGGGAATAAATTTCTTTTCAACCATCGGACACAAGTGGAACATTATACTAAACTGGACTATTTATCTTGATGCTAAAATATACTAACATATCTTAATAGAAGTGGCAGGTAACAACCAATATGGCACACATATTACCTATTTACTAGACACTTACGTAAATACAACTGTTTACAATAAATAGCATAAAATATATTTTATGTATCAAATGTACACGATGATGCAACAATTTTGACAGTTATTGTTGGTTATTGACTCTATTTTTGCAACGTGGTTTTCCCCTCACAGTTATCCAATAATTGCAACTCAGATTAGTTGAGAAGGAAAAAACAGCAACACTAAAGAATACATATAGAGTGATATTTATCAATTCACCATTAAATTAAATTGTTATGAGGAATTATTACTTAATTTTGTTATATCTATATTGATATAACCGAGTTCCTAATTATTGTGTGTCTTATACACATTATTTTTTTAATCAAGTTATATAGTTAATTTTTAAATCAAAAAATCATGAATGAAAAAAGCAAATTTCAATGCGACACGCTGAGAAAATTGAAAATGTTGGTTCTATTTTGCACTGTAAGTTTTGCAGTAATGGCTCAAACGAAATCAATTTCAGGAGTTGTAAAGTCATCAGAAGATGGCGAGAGTTTAATTGGTGTAACCGTAAAGGTGAAAGGAACTTCAACCGGAATCATTACGAATATAGATGGGAAATATACCATAGCTGTGCCAAACTCAGATGCAGTATTGGTGTTCACAATGATCGGAATGAAAAGTCAGGAACAGAAAGTTGGTGCTAACACTACTTTGAATATCACTCTATTGCCAGACTCTAAGGTGATGCAAGAAGTTGTAGTAACAGGTTATTCAACTCAAAAGAAGGCAGATTTAACCGGTGCTGTAACAGTTGTTGATGTAAATGACCTTAAAAAGGTAAACAACGCCAACGCTATGCAGTCTCTACAAGGTAAAGTAGCAGGTATGGTAATTACCTCCGATGGTTCTCCTAGTGGTTCCGGCACTACTGTACGTTTAAGAGGTATTGGTACCCTTGGAAATAACGACCCATTGTATATTATCGATGGAGTACCTACTAAAGAGGGCATGAATCAGTTGAATCCTAATGACATTGAATCTATTCAGGTACTGAAAGATGCATCGTCTTCTACAATTTATGGTTCAAGAGCTGCAAATGGTGTAATCATCATTACCACTAAAAAAGGTAAAGATGGAGTTTTACAGATTTCGGCCAATGCACGTACAAGCTATTCTTTTTATAGTTCAAAACTTGATGTTCTAAATGCCCAACAATATGGACAAGCATTTTGGCAAGGTAAAGTGAATGATGGTTTAGACCCAAACGCTAACTCCATTTCATATCAATTTGACTGGGCTAAAGATGCTAATGGAGTTCCGGTGTTGAATAAAATTATTCTACCAGATTATCTGAACGCTGACAAAACCTTAAAAACTGCCGATACAGATTGGTTCAAAGCCGTATCGCAAGTTGGTGTTTCAAGAAACTATGATGTGACTTTGTCAAATGGTTCGGAAAAAGGACATTCATTAGTATCGGTAGACTATACTAAAAACGATGGTATTATCAAGACAACAAATTTTGAACGTGTAACTGCTCGTATCAATACAGACTACAAATTATTGCGCGGGAAATTGGTTGTTGGAGAGAATTTATCTCTAAGCAGATCATCAGAAGTGTCCAATAATGTGCTGGATCCTGCATTACAAGCTCTACCAATTATCCCTATTCACACTGTCGATGGAATTGGCTGGGGTGGTCCTGTAGGAGGTATGAACGACCGTCAGAACCCGGTTAGACTTCTTGAAGATAATAAACAAAACAACGTTGTCAATGTACGAATATTTGGAAATCTTTTTGCTGATGCAGAATTGATGAAACACTTACATTTTAAAACAAATTTAGGTCTAGATTATACTGGTACAAATTATAGAAACTTACAATATACTTATCAATCGGGTTATTTAAGTAATACTACAAATACGGTCACCAATTCTCAACGTTTATCTACAAACTGGATGTGGAGTAATACCTTAAACTATCAATTTACTAAAGGAAAGCATGCATTTGATGCTTTAGCCGGAACTGAGTTGGTATATCATGGTGATGAATGGTTTTACGCAACAGGGCAAAACTTTGAATTACAAACACCGGATTATATGTACTTGAATGCCGGTACCGGCCAAAAAGGAAATGGTGGATTAGGATCAGTAAATACCCTCTCTTCTTATTTCGGAAAAGTAAACTACGTATTTGATGAAAAATATCTAGCCTCAGCGACATTGCGTTATGATGGTTCATCTCAATTTGGTAAAAATAATCGATACGCTACATTCCCTGCATTTTCGTTGGGATGGAGAATTAGTCAGGAGAGTTTTATTAAAGATAAGGTGCCTGCTATCTCAAACCTTAAGTTAAGACTTGGTTGGGGTCAAACAGGGAATCAGGAAATAGCCAATAACGCCACTCAAACACTTTACACCACAAACTATAACAGCACTACTGATGTAACATGGAATACACCAAATAGTACTGCATATTCACTTACAGGTGTAAAATCAGGAACTCTACCCTCAGGTTACCTCAAAATTCAATCAGGAAATGATAATTTGAAATGGGAAACAACCACTCAAACAAATATCGGACTTGACTTTGGCTTTTTTGACGAGAAATTGTACGGATCATTAGACTACTTTATTAAGGATACCAAAGATATTCTTGTTCAACCTGCTTATATAGCTGTAGTTGGGGATGGTGGTAGTCAATGGTTGAATGGAGCTAGTATGAATAACGTTGGTTTTGAAATGCTACTTGGCTATAGAGGCAGAATTGGTTCCGATTTCAAGTTTGATATTACAGGTAATATTGGAACATATAAAAACAAGATTACTCAACTTCCCGATGCAGTAGTAAATACTTATGGTGGAAATGGATTAGGAGATAATATCCTGGGTCATGCAATCGGTACCAGATATGGTTACATTGCCGATGGTTTATTCACAACTCAAGAAGAAGTAGCTAATTCAGCAGTACAAAATGGAAAAGGATTAGGTCGACTTAGATTTAAAGATATAAATGGCGATGGAGTTATTGATACTAAAGACCAAACCTGGGTTCAAATTCCGCATCCTGATTTCACATACGGTTTAAACTTTAGTTTCGATTACAAAGGATTTGACTTAAATGTCTTCTTCCAGGGTGTTGGTAGAATTGACGTTGAAAATGTTGTAAAATATAGTACTGATTTCTGGTCGGTTCGTGAAAACAATTCCAACAAAGGAACTCGCTTGTTAGGGGCTTGGTCACCAACCAATACGTCTTCGACTATTCCTGCAATAACAAGTGCCGATGCCAATGGTGAAGGTAGATTCTCAACTTATTTTATCGAAGATGGTGCCTATCTCAAGTTGAGAAACTTGCAATTGGGTTATACTATCCCGAAGAATATCACCGAGAAATTCAAAGTTAGTAATATACATATGTATGTTAGCGGGCAGAACCTTTTGACAATCAAAAGTAAATCGTTTACCGGAATTGATCCTGAAAGTCCATCTTACGGATATCCAATCCCAACAACACTTACTGCTGGGTTAAACGTTTCATTCTAATACTATTCATAGATAATAAACAAAATACAATGAAAAAATTAATATATTTATTCGCTATAGCTACGCTAGTTTCATGTAGCGATTTTTTGGATATAACTCCAAAAGGTGTACTGAGTGACGCTCAGGTATCTAGCCCCGAAAAAGTCGATAATACTGTAAATGCTGCCTATGCAAGCCTTGGTAATGACCATTATGATAAACCATTTAGCCTTTGGCCTTATGGGAATGTTCGTTCGGGAGATGCTTATAAAGGTGGCCGTGATGAAGGTGACATTCAAAATTTCTATTTTATGGAGACATTCAAGAATGTAAAATCTGACTTTGGAGAATTAGATGGATTGTGGTTTCAGTATTATGTAGGTATTTCTCGTGCAAATTCTGCTTTAAAAACCCTGAGTACACTTACAGAAGCGGACTTTCCTAAATTAAAAATCAGACAAGCAGAATGTCGTTTCATTCGTGCACATTATTACTTTCAATTGAAAGAAATTTGGAAATATGTTCCTTTTATTGACGAAACAATTGCGATTGCCGATTATCCAACCATCTCGAATAGAGCATTGACAAATGATCAATTATGGGACAAAATTGCTGATGATTTCAAATTCGGGGTAGATAATTTACCTGCCATTCAACCTGAAATTGGAAGAGCAAATAAAGCTGCTGCAACAGCCTATTTGGCTAAAACAAGATTGTTTCAGGCCTATGAGCAAGATGATAGAAACAATGTAACTAGTATTAATGCAACTAAGCTTCAACAAGTAGTTGATCTTATTAATACTATTCCTGCCACTTATGGATTAGCAGCTGATTATGCAGATTTATTTACACCAGGAGCAACTGAAAATGGAAACGAGTCTCTTTTTGCAGTACAATTTTCGAATAAGGGAGACGGTACAACTTTTGGTCGTTTAAACTTTGGAGATGTTTTGGCTACACCAATGGGCATCGGCTGTTGTGATTTCCACAAACCAAGTAAAAACTTAGCCAATGCATTTAAGACTGATCCTGCTACCGGATTACCAATGTTTGACACATACGATGCTGCACCTCTTGATTTAAGTGCCGATAAAGTAGATCCACGTTTGAATCATACAATTGCTATCCCTGGTCACCCATGGAAATATGATCCAACTACTATTTATCAAGAAAGCTGGAATCGTACCCCTGATGTTTACGGTGTTTATGCTTCGTTAAAAGAAAATGTTTGTAAAAGTTGCTATACACAAGTTGGGCCATTTTATGGTAATACAAAAAACAGAATCATTCTTCGTTTTGCAGATGTGTTGCTTATGAAAGCAGAAGCGTTAATTGAGTTAGGTGGGGGAGCAAATCTTGAAACTGCACGTCAAATAATTAATCAAATACGTACCAGAGCTGGAAATAGTACAGCTCATCTAAAAATGGCTGATAATTCATTCGAATCGCAATTTAATGTAGGCACTTATGGCCTTGCCGGTTGGGATCAAAGTTATGCCCGTAAGGCTTTACGTTGGGAACGCAGACTTGAATTGGCTATGGAAGGTAATCGTTTCTTTGACCTAGTAAGATGGGGCATTGCTGATACCTATATGAATGGATACTTTGCATCAGAAAAAACAAAGATTGCTTATCTTAAAAATGGATTGTTTACTAAAAATCGTGATGAGTATTTGCCAATCCCAGATAATCAAATGAGATTTAGCAAGGGCGTCTACATTCAAAATGCCGGATATTAATTCCATTAATCATTAAAAAATAAAAATATGAAAAAGCATATTAAATTATATTTATTGCTACTTGTGCTGCCATTCATTGCAGCAAGTTGTTATGATCGGAATAATTTCGACATTTCAGCACCTAAATTAGCATCAGTGAGCAATTTGCAGTACACTTTAATCGGAGATAGTGTCAAACTTAGCTGGACTTTACCAGCAGGGTACGACTCTCTAAATGTTGTAGTTATTCCGAATATTTCTGGTTCGGCAATTAACCTTAAAATGAATGCTACCTCATACACCTACGGGATTGTAAAAGTTAATGATAGAACTAATTTTACAATTAAATTAACCGATACAAAGGGAAATACTTCTTTGGGGCAAACAGTTGAGTTTATGCGTGCAGGTGCATCACCTATCAAAGATGTAAAAGTAGAACAAGTTGATAACAATGTCGTTTTTGCTTGGGCTGCACCCGATTCTGCTGTAACAGGTATTGTGCTTGAATATGCTGACCAACAAAATGTCAAGAAAACTATTCAAATTGGTGCAACAGCTACAAGCTATCAAATTACAAATGCGGATTTAGGAATGTATCATTTTAAATTACATACTACCAATAATCGAAACCAGGTTTCACAAACTATTTATGCTGATTTAAAGGTTGGAGCAACCTATTTGGCATATATTGGCTCTGCAGCTGACTCAACAGCAATGGTTACAACGGCAGATGACGATGAAATAGCAGCAGCTAAATGGTTTTTCAGTACGTATCCTAAAGCTCGTTATATTTCATTCAACATGATTAAGAATGGATTTAATTTGGGTAAATATCGCGTACTTTGGTGGAATTACGATATTAATGATGGTACATCAGACCTTCCTGCAATATCAGTGGATCCAACGGTGGTATCAGCATTGACAACCTATCATAAAAATGGAGGTAATTTGTTATTGAGTACATATGCCATCCAATACTTATGGAATTTGGGTAGAATGCCGGCTAATATTCATTTAGCTTTTGATAAAGGTGCCGGTGGTCCAAATCCTGATGTTTGGGGTATTGGTGTAAATATTGGCAAAAAACACGATCAAAGTAAGCATCCTTTATTTGCTGGGATTACGATGAAAACGGAAGGAGACGGAAGAATAACATTCCCGGTTATTGGAAATGGTTGGAAAGAAAATCATAATTGTATCCTTATTGTACCAGGTATTTATAATTTGCCGAATGATAGTGAACTGGCGTATACAAATTTCACTACTCAAAATAATGCTGTATGGCTTGGAATGTGGGATGGTATTGGTGATTACTTTATGACCGGTATCTTTGAATTAACTCCTAAAGATGCTTTTCAGGGATCATCCATTTCTATTGGTATTGGAGGTATTGAGTGGAAAGTAAATGATGCCACTAATCCATATCAATCAACAGTCAACAGACTTTATAAAAATGCAATTGATTATTTGAAAACAAAATAGTTGAATTTAAGGTTGTTTTTGTGACTAGGTTAGTTTTTTAATCTTCCGGGGAATTTTTCCCGGAAGATTTTTTTTTGAAAATAGTTGTTCAATAAGTACAGGGTTAAGTTTCTAATATGTTAGCATATCTAAAATCAGATGTAATCCTTTTTTAGGTCATTGTAAAAAGGGAAGTCAATAATGTATCAAAAAAACATGACAATGTATCAAAATTGATACTGAAAACCAATCTAAGTATATATTTTTGTATCGGTGCATTTAATGCTATACAACTATTTCTTTTATAAATATTTACACAGTCGAATAATACACATGAATAAATCAACTTTAGTTTATCTCGTCCTTTTAATCTTATACGGATTTAGTTCCTGTAAAAAAGATGATCCTGTTGTAAATTTAATTTCAACAGATAATACTTTAGTTGTTTTAGATGAAACAGATTATAGACCTGATTATCATTTCACACCTGCCTTGCATTGGATGAATGATCCCAATGGATTAGTCTATTATAAAGGAGAATATCATTTGTTCTATCAATACAACCCAGGTGGAAGTACCTGGGGACCTATGAATTGGGGTCATGCGGTAAGTACTGATTTGTTTAATTGGCAAGATTTACCCATTGCCTTGTCGCCGGATAACTTAGGAACAATTTTCTCTGGAAGTGCAGTTGTTGATGCTTCAAATACAAGTGGATTTAAGGCCGGAGGCGAAGATCCAATCGTGGCTATATATACAAGTGCCGGTACCCAACAATCTCAATGCATTGCTTATAGTATTGATAAAGGGCGTAGCTGGACAAAATATGCAAAAAATCCGGTGTTGCCTAATCCGGGTGTCCCCGACTTTAGAGATCCAAAAGTATCCTGGTTGCCAGATCAAAATAAATGGCTTATGGCTTTGGCTGTAGGGAATAAAATAAGTTTCTATTCTTCCCTCGATTTGAAAAGCTGGACGTTCGAAAGTAATTTTGGAGAAGGAATTGGTGCTCATGGAGGAGTGTGGGAATGTCCCGATTTATTTCAATTACCTGTGGAAGGAACTAATCTAAAGAAATGGGTACTTTTGGTAAGTATAAATCCCGGAGGTCCCAACGGAGGTTCAGCAACTCAGTACTTTGTTGGAGACTTTGACGGAACTAAATTTACATCAGATACCAATACATCTTCATGGATAGATTTTGGAACGGATAATTACGCGGGGGTGACTTTCAATAATATTCCTTCAACAGATGGGCGACGAATTATGATTGGCTGGATGAGTAACTGGAACTACGCAGGTAATGTTCCTACTACCTCGTGGCGTAGTACTACTACTGTTCCACGTGCAATAACTTTGATTCAAAAAGGTTCAAATTTCGTTTTGAAATTTAATCCGGTTGTCGAGTTGAATGGTTATATAAATAAAACTGTAACTACGCTTACTCAAAAGGCAAATGTTCTGGAGCTAACAAACAATGAGATTGTGAAAACCGGAAGTTACCAATTAAGTTTCAAAGCTGATTTCTCTCAATTAGACACATTAAAACTAACTACAGGTAGTGCCGCAGCAAAAATGAGCGTTATTTTTGATAAAAAATATGGAACTGTGACAATTGACAGAAGTAAATCCGGATTTGTAAATTTCAATAATGTATTTGCAAACAGCAGTAGTTGCCGATTGTTTACTGTTGGAGCAGATAATAAGTTGGATGTCCGAATGTTAGTTGATAAAACATCCATAGAGCTTTTCTGGAATAATGGTGAGGGGGCGATGACGACTTTATTCTTTCCGATGTATCAGTATAATTTTATTCGGATTGAAGGAGGAAAATTACTTCCTCAAATCACTGATTTTAATCTAAGTGGATTAAATAAAAGTTTAATGAGATAATAAAAATTGCAACAAAAATAAATCTTAATCCCTATCTATTATGAGACAATTAATTTACATGCTATTTGCATTGGTTATTTTTGTTAGTTGTAAAAAAAATGGAAATAATACCGTAAGTGAATCATCACCTAACTATCCAAAAATCCATTATTCATCTACGGATCACAATGTTGGTGCGCCTATATCATTACTATTTCAAAATGGTATATATTCATTGTTTTATAAAGAATTTAAGTTGGACAAAAAAGAAATTTGTCCAACTTATCTTACCACAAGCAAAGACTTGATTCATTGGCAAACAGCTCAGCCGGTAGCTTTCTGCAAAAAGGATCTGAATATTTTAAACAGAACAGTAGTTCTCAATTCACAAAAATCCGATCCACAAAAGGCTCTTGCAGCTCTATTAGTCGTTGATCCTGATAAAAACGAAGAAAATAACAATTGTTACTTCAAATTATCCTACAGTGATAATCAAGGTAAAATATGGACAGAGAGTGAAGATAAAATTGAATTTCCTATTAAGATTAAGAACGATTTCAATCCTTCAGTTATTTGGGTTGAAAATCATAAGAAATGGATTATGTCTGTAGTTGACGACCAAGCTGTAAAGTTATTCTCCTCACTTGATTTAAAGAAATGGAAATTTGAAAGTTCAATAGATAAAGAGCTACAGTACACGGCTAATATTTGGCTGAAAGCAACTCTTCTCCCTCTAAATAATGGTGATAATTGGGCAATGTTGGTTGATCAGGAATTTGTAAACCCTCGTGATGGCTCTTCTATCCAATACTTTATTGGAACTTTCGATGGGAAAAGCTTTTCTGCTCCAATTTCATCAAAATCGCATTGGCTTGATTATGGTAAAGATAATATTTACAATGTAGTCTGCGCGGGTTTGCCTGCCAATGCTAATCCAACAGTTATTGGCTGGAAGAATAATATCGATTATACTATGATTGGTAGCATGAAACCTTTTTGGGGGAGTTTTACTATTCCAAGAACTTTAATGTTAGATGAATACTCCGGAGAAAAAGTGTTGGCCTCTCAACCTGTCAAATCTTTAAGTGTAATTCAGTCTAAGAGTATATCATTACAGGACTTGGATGTAACAGAGAACCTGGATATTTCAAAGAGAATAACAATCTCTTTAACACCATCTATAATAACAATAAAATTCAAAACTTCGGAAAAAACCCGTTTAACATTCCCTGCCAGATATGGAGTACAGTTTGAAAATGACGAATTCGAAAAACTAATTATTGGTTACGATGCTTTTAAAGAATGGTATTTTGTTGATAGAATTAACTTTGTGATTACAAAAGAAAACTCACAATTTAAGGGAATGGATGTTATGCCATCATATAATTCAGATTCGGTTATGACCATAAAAATGATTGTAGATGATTCGTCAATAGAACTTTTTACAACGAATGGAAAACAAGTAATGACTGATAATTTTACAACAGGTTCCAAATTCAATAAAATATCACTATTTGCCGAAAATGGAATAATTAAAGTCGATGAGTTGACCATACAAAGCCTGGAAAGTATTTGGAATAGGAAAGAATAACATTGCTATACAAAAAAAATCCTTGGTAAAAATACAACATAATAAACTCTCAATTAAGACAAATATAAATAGGGTTTAATTTGGAAATAATAGTTTCCTTAAATGAAATGTACTATGAAAAAAAACGAAAGTGACTCAAAAAAAAATAAATCAGAAATAATAAGGAATATTGGCAAACCTTGGGTCTTGATTTTTATATTATCATTGACAACAAGCTCTTTGTATGCCCAGTATACAGAAATATACAGGCCTCAGTATCACTTTTCTCCAAAAACAGGTTGGATTGGTGATCCGGATGGACTGGTGCGTTACAACAATAAATACCATCTTTTTTGGTGGGGACATGCCACATCCAGCGATTTGGTTTACTGGACCGAAAAAAGCTGGCCTATGCTAGGCGACAACACTGCATTCGATTATTATTCCGGAAGTGTGGTGGTTGATGCAAATAACACTGCCGGCTTTAAAACAGGTACATATGCACCGATGGTTGCTCTCTTTACAAATCACAACAAAGTGACAAGTCTCGATGCACCTGCAATATCATCAAGCAATGATTATCTCACTGATTATACGAATTTTTACCTTTATAACAGTGGATCACCGATTATGGCAACTGCCAATGGATTCAGAGATCCGAGTGTATTCTGGGATGCAGCTAATAATCAATGGGTAATGGCCATTGCAGCCAATGCCACTAATAAAACAGTTCAGTTCTATAGCTCCACGAATCTGAAAACATGGAAAGCATTAAACTCATTCGGACCTTTAGGTTCAAAAGAAAATTGGTGGGAATGTCCTGATTTGATTCAACTACCGGTTGATGGAGACCCCAGCAATAAAAAATGGGTGTTGCTTTGCAGTTCAAGTACCAAAGTTCAGTATTTCTTGGGGACTTTTGATGGACTTTCGGGATTTACTGTAGATCCTACTTGTGATTCGTATTTAAGAAATGGTACAGGTATTCAGGGTGTATTATTTGCTAATTTCGAAACAACAGGTTATACCGGTTGGACAACAACAGGAACAGCCTTTGGCTCGGGTCCTGCAAGTGGAAATCTGGGGACCCAACAAGGTGTAAATAGCTATTTAGGAAATAAGTTGGTAAATTCATTTAATTATGGAGATGGTTCAACAGGTACATTGACATCTGCTACATTTACAATCAATATGAATTGCATCAACTTCCTGATTGGTGGCGGAAGAAACCCTGGAGCTACATGTATAAACCTTATTGTTGATGGTTCTGTAGTGCAATCGACAACGGGAAGAAATAATGAAGTATTGAAGTGGGCAGGTTGGAATGTTTCTTCCTGGATAGGAAAAACGGCTCAGATTCAGATTGTGGATAACAGCACCGGAAGCTGGGGACACATCAATGTCGATCATATTGTATTTGCTGATGCGCTGTGGAATAATAATATTGAGCATGCTCTGATTGCTGATTACGGAAGTGATTTTTATGCTGCCAGGACATATCGTGATTATGACAATGTTGAAAACCGAACAGTATGGATGGGTTGGATGGGTAACTGGGATTATGCCAATTTAACGCCAACCAGTTGGGGACGTGGCCAAGAATCATTGCCCCGCGAGTTGTCACTAAAGACATTTGCAGATGGAATCCGGTTGGTACAACAGCCCATTACGGCATTGAAGAAGCTCAGAAATGACAGTGTTATTGTTACAAATAAATCTGTTCAGAATACACAAACCCTTACAGAGTTCACTCCTGCTTATAATTACTACGAAATAGATGCAGTATTTGATGTGTCGGCAGGAGCCAATTTCGGATTAAACCTTTGTGTTAGCGGTACTAATAAAGTGGTACTAGGCTATGATGCCACCAGTTCTAATTTATACCTCGACAGAACAAAATCGGGTAATGTGGCATTTAGTTCGGCTTTTCCCAATGTGGTTACGGCTCCACTTTTGCCTGATAATGGACAGATTAAATTGCATATCTATATTGATCAATCATCTATTGAAGTCTTTGCTAACGATGGAGTTAGGGTTATGAGCTCATTGATTTATCCTAATGCCTCAAGTAAATCAATACAGCTTTTCTCAACTAACGGAGCAACTATTGTACAAAGTCTGAAAGCTTATAATCTGAAATCGATATGGAAAACTTCACCTACGGCAGTTAAACCAGTCTATGATTCTGGAAATAGGGAAATAAACTTATTTCCCAACCCGGTAAAGAGCGGACAGGCAATAGCAATAAACTTGTTAAACGAGGCTTTTACTGGGAAAAATTTAAAACTGAAGTTATTTACATTACAAGGCAAATTAGTGTCTGAAGAGAATTACACAGCTGTAGGCAGTTCTATTTCTCACATTAGCAATGGCTTAGCCACAGGCGTTTACATTGTCACAGTAGAGTCTGAAGGTTATACGAAAGTTTCCAAACTTGTTGTTCAATAAATCTGCTGAATAAAAAATCTAATTCATGCATTTATGATTTTTAGTAAGACAAGCTGTAAACTTGCCGGTAAAGACACTTATTTTCTGACCATCGAAAGGACTCCAAGACTTCATTATTCATCAATAAGTCACAATGTCGGTGCACCTTCATCATTTGTTTTACAGAACGGTATTTATTATGTCTTCAATCAGAATTTCCATTTGGTTGAAAATAAGAAGAACTCTATTTACAAACAATAATAACTCATTGCAAATAAGTATGTCAAGCATTGAGCTTTTTGCCAATGTTGGGAAAGAAGTATTTACGTTGCTGACTTATCCGGGAGAAACTCAAACCGGAATTGAAACTTTTGCCGAAAATGAGAGCACTATAATTAATTTTAACGCATGAGAATTGAAATCCATTTGAAAATAGTCCTTATATGCTTTACAAAAAAAACTATAAAATAAATTTAAAAAATATGATATCATGAAAAAACAAATTCTAAGTCTGATTATTCTTGCATTTACGGTTTGTTCTTACGCTCAGAACAACCCAAACACTGAAAAATACCGTCCGCAAATTCATTTTACACCTCAGTCGGGTTGGATGAACGATCCAAATGGCATGGTCTACACTAATGGCGAATATCATCTTTGCTATCAATATTACCCTGACAAAACAGTTTGGGGTCCAATGCATTGGGGACATGCTGTCAGTAAAGATTTAATTCATTGGGAACGTTTGCCAATAGCTCTTTATCCAGACACATTGGGGTATATTTTCTCTGGTAGTGCTGTAGTAGATGTAAACAATACAACCGGTTTTGGGAAAAATGGTAAAGCACCGTTGGTGGCTATCTATACTTATCACAATATGAATGGTGAAAGAGCAGGTCGCAACGATTTTCAGTATCAGGCCATTGCTTACAGTAACGATAATGGTCGTACATGGGAGAAATATGCCGGCAATCCTGTTGTAAAAAATCCAGGTCAACGAGACTTCCGTGATCCAAAAGTATTTTGGCATGAAGCAACCAAAAGCTGGGTTATGGCTTTGGCAACCTATGACTGTGTCACGATATTTTCATCCCCTGATTTAAAAAACTGGACAAAGCAGAGTGAATTTGGAAAGGAAGTTGGGAAGCATGGTGCTAACTGGGAATGTCCTGATTTATTTCCGTTGAAAGTAAAAGGAACCAATAAAACAAAGTGGGTTATGTTGGTAAGTATCAATCCTGGTGCTCCTTTTGGTGGCTCGGCTACTCAATATTTTATTGGTGATTTTGATGGAAAAATTTTCCATAATGAATATGAATCCAAGGAAGCTCGCTGGGTCGATTATGGTAAAGATAATTATGCTGGAGTAACATGGTCGAATATTCCGAAAGCTGATGGTCGGAAATTATTTATTGGCTGGATGAGCAACTGGCAATATGCTGACAGAGTTCCAACCACAGCATGGAGAAGTGCAACAACCCTACCACGCGAACTAACACTTATTCCTGATGCAAAAGGTGCTCAGCTAATTAGCTTCCCTGCAAAAGAAGTTGAATCATTGAGAAATGGCTCATCGGAACTGAAACCGTTAGTTTTAGACGGAGTAAAAGACATATCAAATTTAGGTACTTTGGCAAAAAGCCCAGTCGAAATTGTACTTACGTTTGCTGTTGATACAAAATCAGGTAAAGTATTTGGGTTGAAACTAAGCAACAACATGCGCGAAGAAATAGAAATTGGCTACGACAAAGAAAAAAAACAACTATTTGTTGACCGTCGTAAATCGGGTGTTACAAATTTTGCATCAGAGTTTCCTGAAATAACTTATGCTCCCTGTGAATTGGAGAATGGGAAAATAGAACTGCATTTATGGGTTGATGAAACTTCAATTGAGCTATTCGGACAACGTGGAAAGGCAGTAATGACTAACCTTTTCTTCCCTACAAAACCTTACACTAAATTATCTCTTTTCTCTGAAGATGGGAAAGTGGGAGTGGAAGGCTGCAAAGTATGGAAACTAAAATCAATTTATTAGAACCTTGTATCAAAATTACATCATGATGCAACAAAAATGACAATACAAATGGATTCATACTCCTATTTTTGTAACGTGATTGGTTAACCTCAATACTCAAAATACATGAAGAAGACTTTATTCTCAATTTTAATTACAGCCATACTCATAAGTGTAAGTTGCACTCATGGGAAGAGATCAGGCGGCAATAATTTAGTTGTAGAATACCAAATCAATTCATCATATATTTTAATTCCTATTGAGGAGAAAGCCCAAAAAGTAAAGATAAAAGTCTGTACTCCTGATTCCACCAATCAGTTTGTCTACGATGTGCATTTGGCGGTAGACGAAATTGATTATTGGATACCTATTGATGTAAAAAAATTAAAAGGGCAGAAGATCTCGCTCGAGTATATCGGGCTGAGTAATCCAACTTTGGGAATTAATGAAATAAAACAATCTGATCGTTTCGAGTTCAATTTCTATGAACCTTATCGCCCTATATTTCACTATAGTCCGGAGCATGGTTGGATGAATGATCCTAATGGTCTGGTTTATCTTGATGGGGAGTATCATCTTTTTTATCAATATAATCCTTATGGTTCGATGTGGGGAAATATGCACTGGGGACATGCAGTAAGCACCGATCTGGTCTCTTGGACCTATTTGCAAACAGCTATTGCTCCCGATAGTATTGGTGCAATATTTTCGGGAAGTATAGTCATTGACGCTCACAATACTGCAGGATTTGGCAAAGATGCTATGGTGGCTATCTACACAAGTGCAGGAAAAACTCAATCGCAATCAATTGCCTACAGCACTGACAAAGGCCGAACTTTTATTAAATATGCTCACAATCCGGTTTTACCTAACCAAGGAATTCCTGATTTTCGTGATCCTAAAGTATCGTGGAATGAGGCTTCTAAACAATGGGTTATGGTGTTGGCAACTAAACAAACAGTAACTTTCTATGGTTCGTCAAATCTGACTAGATGGAAAAAACTGAGCGAATTTGGACAAGGACTTGGTTCTCACGCTGGCGTATGGGAATGTCCTGATTTATTTCCACTGACTTATCAGGGCAAAACAAAATGGGTTTTATTGGTTAGTATGAACCCCGGTGCACCTAATGGAGGCTCAGGAACTCAATATTTTATTGGGAGTTTTGATGGGAAAACATTTAAAGCCGATGCATTACCTTATCCCCTTTGGTTTGATTATGGCCGCGATAATTATGCCGGGGTTACATTCTCGAATATTCCATCAAACGACAGTCGGCGCATTTTTATGGGTTGGATGAGTAATTGGGATTATGCCGAGCAAGTTCCATCGTTGAATTTCAGAAGTGCTACTACTACACCCCGACAATTATCTTTGTCAAGCAATGGAGAACATCTGATTTTAAAAGGGTTTCCTACAAAAGAGGTCAATACTTTAAGAGGAACCGGCAAAATAATTTCAGATCAGATAATAGGGAAGGATTTTTTTGTTAATGAAATGCTCCCTCAAAATAAAGGTTCGTACGAAATTGAAATGACGCTTAAACCTCAACAGAATAAAAAATTTGGTTTTGAATTGAAGAATTCAAAAGATGAGATTTTAAAATTCACGTTCGATTTAAGCTCAAAAAGGCTTTCAATAGACAGAGAAAAAAGCGGGAAAGTTGCTTTCAATGCAAAATTTAAATTGGGAGGTATAGCCCCATTAATAGTAAAAAAGTCGTATCGTGTTCGCTTGTTGGTGGATAAATCATCTGCCGAGATTTTTATTAACGAAGGTGAACTTACCATGACAACCTTGTTCTTTCCAACAGAAATAATGAATACCCTCCATCTCTTTTCGGATGAAGGAAATTTAAAAGTAGAAAATATTACAATTTATAATATTAAATAAATCAATACAATGTCAAATAACAAGTATTTATATTGGACAACCTTCGTTGCCATAAATGGAGGATTACTTTTTGGGTTAAACATGGCTGGAATCTCTGGCGCAGTAGACATGATCAAGGGTCAGTTCTCACTAACCGACAGTGGTTTAGGGACTGTAGCCGCGTTACTAACTTTTGGTTGTCTCATTGGAGCCTTATTTACCGGCAATTTTACCGAAAAATACGGACGAAAAAAGGTAATGATAACTACCGCCGTGTTTTATATCATCTCTGCATTGGGCTGTGCACTAGCCGAATCGGCAACTATGCTTATTGTTTTCCGCATTTTGTCAGGTTTAGCTGTTGGTGGAACCTCGGTTGTAGCTCCTATGTATATTTCGGAAATTGCACCTGCAAAAAACCGTGGGCGGTTAGTTTCCTTTAATCAGTTTGCCATTACTATTGGTATCGTTTTGGCTTATATTTTTGATTACTTATTAATTGGCCTGGGTGAGAATGCATGGCGTTACATGTTGGTGGTACCTGCAGTATTCGGAGTTCTTTATCTGATATTCTTGTTAGCCAAATTTCCTGAAAGTCCACGCTGGTTACTTGCTCACGGACAGAAAGACGAAGCTATTAAAGTGCTGAACAGTATTGGCGGAAGCGCATTGGTTGCAGAAGAACTTCCCGAAATGGAACGCACTTTACTAGCCGAACAGAAAAAGGATAAGATGTCTTTTAGTGAATTGTTTAAAGGTAAAACCGGCAAAATTGTTTTAATTGGCACCATCATAGCTGCTTTGCAACAAATAACCGGAATCAATGCAGTTATCATGTTTGCACCAGATATTTTTCAGGCTGCCGGTTCGGTTAAAAGTGATTCGATAATGCAAGCCATGATTGTGGGTATGGTAAATTTCCTCATGACTATTGTAGCCTTGTGGTTGGTTGATAAAAAGGGACGGAAAACATTACTCTTGTGGGGTGCGGTGGGAATGATTATTTCATTGGCTTATCTTAGTTATGAGTTTACAAAACCGGTTCAAAACGGATTTGGGGTGATGGCCGCCCTATTGGTATATATCTCGTTCTTTGCTGCTTCGTTTGCTCCGGTTATGTGGGTTATTATTTCAGAAATTTATCCGAATCGTATCAAAGGTGTGGCGATGTCCTTTTCCACAGCAGTTAGCTGGTTGTGCACTTTCCTTACCGTTTATTTTGCTCCAATTATTCATGGAGCATTAGGTTTGCAATACCTGTTTGGCATCTTTGGAGTCTTTAGCATCATTGCCTTTGTATTTGTAAAAATATGGATTCCTGAAACGAAAGGAAAGTCATTAGAACAAATCGAAAAAGAATTGGGTTTGTAATGATTTACAACTCAAAATTATGTATTAAGATTAAATCATATAAATTAATATTATGGAAAATGTTATTGTAGGCATTGGAGAAATTTTATGGGATGTATTCCCAAATGGTAAAGTGCTTGGTGGTGCACCCGCAAATTTTGCATATCACGTATCGCAGTTTGGATTTGAAGGATATGCTGTTAGTGCTATAGGTGATGATGAGTTAGGCAACGAGATTGTAAGTTGCCTAAGTAAGAAAGAACTAAAATATCTTATCGAAACAACTCCCTATGCAACGGGCACAGTTCAGGTTACCCTTTCGGGTAACGGGATTCCTCAATATGAAATTTGTGAGAATGTTGCCTGGGATAATATCCCTTTTACCGAAGAAATGGAAGCGTTGGCTCGTAAAACCAAAACGGTTTGCTTTGGCTCATTAGCTCAACGAAATAGCGTTTCAAGGACTACTATCAATCGCTTTTTGGATTGCGTGCCAGAAAATGCTCTAAAGATATTTGATATCAATCTTCGCCAACACTTTTATACTTTAGAATTAATTGAACATGCGTTAGATCGTTGTAATATATTGAAAATAAACGATGATGAAGTTGTAATTGTAGGCCAGCTGTTCGGTTGGGAATCGAAAAGCGAATTAGAGATTTGTAATCAATTGTTACATAGCTCAAATCTGGAAATAGTGGTGTTGACCAAAGGAACTGAAGGAAGTTATGTAGTGACCAAAAATGAGACATCCTTTAAACCAACTCCTTTAGTAGAAGTAGCAGATACAGTTGGTGCCGGCGATTCATTTACTGCCGCATTTGTGTCATCACTTCTTGGAGGTCAGAGTATTTCGAATGCACATCAAATTGCTGTAGATGTTTCTGCTTTTGTTTGTACACAGCATGGCGCTATGCCGATATTGCCTGAAAGTTTATTATCAAAAGTAAAAAAGCAAGCTTAGAAAAACTCTTGCCTATATAAACCGGTCGCTCTAGTACGTTCGACCGGTTTACTTTTAATTAAAATAAGGTGATGATAAATTAAATTTTATCAGATAAAAATTACTACATTTGAATTCGAATTGAGTGCTGACCTTTCACTCAAATTTATCGGTACAATGAAACTGAATCACTCACTATTTCTATTCTCGGTTCTTGTCATCTTGTCATCTTGTAACCCCGGCAAATCCAATCAAACAAAAGTGATTGGTGTTTCCCAGTGCAGCGATGATGCCTGGCGCCGTACTATGAACAGCGAGATGAAGCGCGAAGCTTCATTCAATCCCGGAGTGGAAATCAGAATCAAAACAGCATACGATAGTAATCAACAGCAAATTCGCGATATCGAAAGCTTTATTGCCGATAGGGTTGATTTAATCATAGTCTCTCCAAATGAGGCTATCCCACTTACTCCTGTTATCGAAAAAGCCTTACAGGATGGCATACCTGTGGTGCTGGTCGATCGTAAAATCAGCTCTGGGAAATACACTGCATTTGTGGGTGCCGACAATTTCCAGATAGGCAAGGAAGTGGGTGTCTACATCGCCAATCTACTTAGTGGTGCTGGGAATATTGCCGAAATAAGAGGACTGAAGGGTTCCACTCCCGATTTCGAAAGGCATAGAGGATTCATGGATGTGATAGGAAAATATCCCGGCATTCATGTTGTTTATCAGGCTGATGGTGGTTGGCTTCGTAAACAGGCTAAGGAGAAAATGATTATCGCATTACAGAACTCCATTTCTATCGACCTTGTTTTTGCTCACAACGATGAAATGGCTAGTGGTGCTCAGGAGGCAACCACATTAATTAGTGGCGTAAAGAAACCAATGATAGTTGGGATTGATGCGCTTCCTGGAACAGAAGGTGGTATTCAAAAAGTATTAAATGAAATACTCGATGCTACTTTTATTTATCCCACGGGCGGTGAAAAAGCCATTCAAACTGCCGTCAGAATTCTAAACAAAGAACCGTTCAAACGCGATAATATTCTCTACACAGCTGTGGTGGATAAAACAAATGCGCGTGTATTAAAACTTCAAACCGACCAAATCATTCAGCATCAAAACCGAATAGGACAACTGAATGTAGTGCTAAACCAAAATTTAGCAAAATACAGTACCCAACGTATGCTGTTAGTTAGTTCGCTATTGGTATTATTCCTTATTCTTATATTGTTGTTCCTGATAATACGGGCATATAGAAGTAAAAACAAATCCAACAAAATACTCGAATCGCAGAACATTGCTATCAGTAAGCAAAAAGAAGAACTATCTGAACAACGTGATCAGTTGATAGTGCTTTCTAAAAACCTGGAAGAAGCGACACAGGCTAAACTGGTCTTTTTTACGAATATATCCCATGAGTTCCGCACTCCACTGACTTTAATCCTTGGCCCGTTGGATAGTTTGGAAAGAAATGAAAAGCTTACTCCTGCCGGACAAAAGTTGGTGCAACTCATGCGCAAAAATGTGCATGTATTGCTCAAACTCATCAACCAAATCATCGATTTTCGTAAATACGAAAACGGAAAGATGCAAATGTATTTTACGCTCACAGATTTGAAAGCATTTATCAGCGAAATTTGCGATTCGTTCATCGAATTTGGAAAAAAGAAACACATTCATTTTACGTTTAAAGCTTCGGATGATGATTTTACCTTGTGGTTCGATTCGGATAAAATGGAAAAAATATGCTATAATCTGCTTTCCAACGCTTTTAAGTTTACCAGTGAAAACGGACGGATAGATGTTCATCTCGATAAAGTTATACTCAATGATGAAGCCGTAGCTCAACTCACAATAAAAGATAATGGCGTTGGAATTTCGGAGCATCATGTCCAGAATATTTTTGAACGCTTTTACAAAGTCGACAGCAGAGCAACCGGATCCGGCATTGGCTTGCACCTCACAAAAGTACTTGTGGAGTTGCACAATGGAACAATAAATGTGGAAAGTACTGAGGGGAAAGGTACTCAATTCTGTGCGTTTTTTCCTTTCAGGCAGCGGGAGATCCCAATTGTGGAGCAATATCCAACGCTTAATTCAAATACGGAAAGAGAAGAAGATATGTTAATTCTTGAGTCGGAAGAAGAAATTCCTGACTTGGAACACTTACAAACAGACAAGCCTTTGGTGTTGATTGTTGAAGACAATGTGGATGTTAGAGTCTACGTAAAAAGTCTTTTGATGGATAGTTTCGAAATCATCGAAGCACCAAACGGCCAAATAGGACTATTCAAGGCTATGAAATTTGTTCCTGAACTTATCATCAGCGATGTATCGATGGACGTGATGGACGGGTTCGAACTATGTAAACAAATCAAGGAAAATCTTTCTACCAGCCATATTCCGGTTATTTTACTTACCGCTTTTGCACAAGACGAACAGCGAGCCATGGGCTTTGAGAGTGGGGCGGATGCTTATATCCCAAAACCGTTCAATGAGAGTTTATTGAGAATTCGCGTTCGTAAACTCATCGAGAATCGGGAGAAAGTAAAAGGCTATTTTCAGAAAAACCTAACCTTTGGCGAACGCAAAGAAAATGTAGCGGAGATCGATAAAACCTTTATCAATAAATTCCGTAAGATTATTGAAGATAAACTCATTGATAGCGATTTGAATGTAGATGAAATAGGTAAGAGCCTGGGATTGTCGCGTGTGCAACTGTATCGCAAAATAAAATCTTTAACTAACTACGCACCAAATGAGTTGGTAAGGATAATCCGGTTGAAAGCAGCCGAACAATTAATCCTCAAAACCGAGAAATCCATCTCCGAAATAGCTTACGAAACCGGATTTTCATCACCCTCGTATTTTACTAAATGCTTTAAAGAATATTTCACCGAAAGTCCTACGGAGTATGTGAAAAGAATAAAGTAGGTAGCTAAAAACTACCTACTTTATTTACTACCGAGTACTAACTACCAACTTCTTCACTGTCAACCTTGTTTTTCTCCGCTTCCATCTGCGCTCTCGATTTACTTTGCGTAACAATATACACTCCTGCAAAAACAAGTATGCCCGACAGTGCTTTTTCGTATCCAAAAACATCCATGCCAATGGCCACTGCAAGCAGCGATGCCACTACCGGTTGAACATAGTTGTACATACTCAGCGTGGTGGGTCGAAGCACTTTTTGTCCGATAGGAATAAGTAAATAACCAAGAAAAGTAGCAAAAATAACCATATAGCCTATGCGCCAGAAAGTATTGCCACTTAGTAATGAAAAATCGGTTTGCATCAATGGCTTGTAGCAAAATGGCCAGCATACAATGGTGGCAAACAAAAACATCCATTTCATAAGGGTGACTGGCGAATACCTCGTTATCAGATCTTTGAAAACGGTGAGGTAGATAGCGAATGAAAATGCCGCCGAAAAAACAATTAAATCACCCCAGAAATTTCCATTTCCAGTATGCTGCGTCTGACTGCTAAAAACCAATAGCAAAGCACCCGAAGCACCCACCACTACTCCCACTGCCTTCATTAGTGTAATCGGTTCTTTAATGATGATGGCTGCCAGAATCATAGTAAGAATTGGCAACATGGTCACAACAATTGATGCATCGATGGGAGAAGTCATTGATAAACCCACAAAAAAAGGAAGTTGATTCAATGTCAGGGCAAAGAATGAGGCAAGAAATAGCAGAAAAATATCTTTTGGCGGCACATGCTCCTTTTTTGTGAATAATGATACCAACCAAAATAATAGCATTCCACCCGCTAACCTAAAAAATGTAAGTGTAAACGGACTAAGTATTTCGGGCATCAATGCTCTTGAAATAGGGTTGTTTATTCCAAAAATAACATTGGCCGAAAATAGAGCTATGTGCCCTGTAAGTTTTTTATTTTCCATATTTATGAATAAGACTGCAAAGGTACTAATTTATAGATAGAAGAACAGAAAGCAAAGACAGAAAGAATAAAGAGCAAAGATATCAATACATTTAACACTAATCGAACGATAATAATTATCAATCTGTACAAATAACAAAATTTCGTAACGAATAAGCATTTGATTATTTGCTTATTCCGAGAATAGTGCTTAGTTTTGTAGTCCAACCAATAATTATTTCAGATGAAACGCAATCCTAAAGAAGAACGATCACTTTTCCCCGAAGAGTGTTTGTTGCGCGAAATAGCCCGGCAACCGCGATTGTCAATCGGACTTCCTAAAGAAAATGCACTTGTTGAAACACGTTTGGCCCTCACCCCCGAAGGTGTAGCCATTGTTACGGAAGAGGGTCACAGTGTGTATGTACAGCGTGGTGCAGGTGAACCAATGTCTTATTCCGACTTACAATACAGTGAAGCGGGCGCTTATCTGGTGGACGATGCAGCCGAAGTGTTTGGTGCTGATATCGTATTAAAAATAGCCCCTCCTACTCTCACTGAGCTTAACCTTATGCACGATCGCTCCACTCTGTTTTCGATGCTGCAACTCAGCAATTTGTCGGCCGAATGCATACGTTTGATGATGAAGAAAAAGATGAATGCCATTGCTTATGAATTAATTCAGGACGAACAAAAGGCATTTCCGGTGGTGAATTCCATCGCGGAAATTGAAGGAAATACGGCTATTGCTGTTGCGGCCGAATTAATGAGCAATGAGCGCGGTGGCAAAGGCCTCTTGCTGGGTGGAGTAGCGGGAATTACACCTACCGAAGTGCTTATTCTTGGTGCAGGCATTACCGGTTCGGTGGCTGCGCGTACAGCAATGGCTTTAGGTGCTCAGGTGAAAGTATTTGATCACGACATCAGTAAACTACGCAAAATACAACACTATCTCGGACAACAGGTTTTTACGTCTGTCATTCATCCCACCGTACTTATCCGGTCGCTGGCTACAGCCGATGCAGTAATTGGCAATCTTCGGTACATCAATGGATCGGAACGTTTTATGGTGTCGGAAGAATTAGTAAAGAAAATGAAACCCGGAGCTATCATTATCGACATGAGCGTCGATCAGGGCGGTTGCTTCGAAACCTCCGAATGCCGCACCCTTCAACATCCAGTATTCGAAAAACACGGTGTTATTCATTATTGTGTACCCAACATATCTGCCCGCGTAGCGCGCACCTCGTCCATGGCGCTCAGTAATATCTTTGCACCAATGCTCCTCAAAATAGCATCTTCGGGTAGCCCGAATTCTGCTATTACCGAAAGCGTCGGATTTCGTCATGGTGCTTTTATTTACAGTGGTGTTTTGGTCAATCGTCTTATTGGCAACTATTACAATATCCCATCAAACGATATTGGGTTATTAATAGCGGGTTATTATTGAGGCTTTTTATTCCAATCAACATCTTTTAATCTATTGTTTTGAACCGAATAATCAGTTCACTGTTCTATAATAAAACACCTGCTTTTTTAGACTCAGTAATGGACTTCCAACTCGCACTAAGCTATTTTAATTAATGCTCTAAAATGTAACAACATAGCTACAAGCCACCAATATTGCTTATTGGTATGTTTTTCGAGAGCAATATTCACATAAACAGACTTATAACTGTTTCCGTTGCTAACTGAATTGTTTTTTTATATCTTTGCAAGTCAATTTCGTGCCTAAAAAGGGCAGAAATGTATTTTTAAAATTGTCGTTAATAGTAGGATTTCAACCGTCAGCTATTAGTTATTCACTATCAACCTAAGTTATTTATGTCGCAGACACCAGAACAAGAAATATTATCCGATGATGATCAGATTCAACAGGAATTTGATGCACTGCTTGATGATTATAGCAAAACCAATCACCGACAGAAAGTTGAACTTGTAACCAGAGCTTTCAACTTTGCTAAAGCCGCGCACAAAGGTATCAAACGACGATCGGGCGAACCTTATATCATGCATCCACTGGCAGTTGCCCGAATTGTGGTTCGTGAGATTGGCCTGGGCTCTACTTCCATTTGTTCTGCTTTACTTCACGATGTGGTAGAAGATACTGATTATACAGTAGAAGATATTAGTAATCTTTTTGGTCCGAAGATTGCACAAATTGTAGATGGACTGACAAAAATTTCGGGGGGTGTTTTTGCCGAAAGAGCTTCCGAGCAAGCCGAGAATTTTCGCAAACTCCTCCTCACTATGTCGGAAGACATACGCGTCATTCTGATTAAAATTGCCGACCGACTTCACAATATGCGTACGCTGGGTTCCATGCCCTCTGCCAAACAATACAAAATTGCCGGCGAAACGCAATATATTTACGCACCACTCGCCCATCGCCTAGGTCTTTTCCGTATTAAAACCGAACTCGAAAACCTGAGTTTCAAATTTGAACACCCCGATACATATCACGATATTGAAGCCCGATTAGCTGACGATGAAGTTGCACGTAATCTTTTCTACAAAGAGTTTTCGCAACCTATCAACGATAAGTTGACCGAGATGGGCTATGAATTTACTCTTCGTGCCCGCATAAAATCCATTTATTCCATTTCACGAAAAATGGCCACGCGCAATATTCCTTTCGAAGAGGTGTATGATATTCTAGCCTTGCGTATTGTGTTTAAGCCGCGCGCCGGAATGAATGAAAAGGATCAGTGTTGGATGCTTTATTCGGCGCTAACAGCACTATACAAACCTCACCCCGAACGCATTCGCGACTGGGTAAGTACCCCAAAAGCCAATGGATACGAGGCTTTGCACGTTACGGTAATGGGGCAGGGTGGCAAATGGGTGGAAGTCCAAATTCGTAGCGAACGCATGAACGATATAGCCGAAAAAGGGTTGGCAGCCCACTGGAAGTACAAATCAGGCGTTGCCGATGAGTCGGAACTTGATAAATGGCTGAAGACTATCAAAGAATTGTTGGACAATCCGGAGCCTAATGCGCTCGATTTTATGGATACCTTCAAATTGAATCTTTTTGCCTCCGAAATATTTGTTTTCACCCCTAAAGGTGAAATCCGAACCATTGCTCAAGGTGCTACAGCACTCGATTTTGCATTCTTACTTCACTCCGATTTAGGGAATCATTGCATTGGGGCGAAGGTTAATCATAAACTTGTACCACTAAGCTATTCGTTAAGTAGTGGCGATCAGGTAGAAATTCTCACTACCAGAAAACAAACTCCACAACCGGAATGGCTTGACTTTGTGACCACTGCAAGAGCAAAAGCAAAACTTCGGGCGTTGTTTAAGAAAGAGGAAAAAAACCAAATTGCTGAGGGACAAAAGAGAATCGAAGCTGTGTTGAAATCACTCCATCTCGAGGGCGAGAATGAAAATATTGTTCGTATTCTCAATCATTACAGCATTACACAGCGCAACGAACTGTATCTACAGGTAGGAAAAGGGCTTCTGAATCTGGATGATCTGAGCAAGATTGTGTTTAAGCAAAAAGCACAAAATGTTTTTGCGAAATACCTCAAATTACCTTTTGGAGGTTCCTCAGAAGTGGCGAAGCACGAAACAGTACCAATAGATAGTAAGGTAGATAGAAAAAAGGCATTTAAACTTACCGAAGAAAATGCCGGAAAGACATACAAACTGGCTGAATGTTGCCATCCTATCCCGGGCGATGATGTGCTGGGCTATGTCGACGATTCGGAGTCGGTGATTATTCATAAACGTCAATGCCCTGTGGCTGACAAGCTAAAAACCAGCTTTGGCGAACGTATTATCTCTGCCGATTGGGCAACTCATAAAGTACTTTCGTTTGTAGAAATACTCGAAATCAGAGGTATCGATAAAAAAGGTATACTTATTCAGATTCTGAAAGTAATTACCGAAGCTTATGCAGTAAATATTCAGAAAATGAATATTGAAACCGAAGCCGGTATATTTGTGGGGCGTTTCTTCATTTATGTACACGACACGGAAGACATTAATAATCTTTGTCGGGATATCATGAAGATAAAAGAAATCAATTCGGTACAAAGGGTGCAGGAATAACAGGCTAAAAGTGATGGAATAAAACCATTATGATTTACATTCAGATCTTTTTCTAAAACATTTTTTATATGCAGGCTATTTCGATAGTCGCAAATAATGTGTAAATTTGCATGCAATAATTTTCATAGCAGGATAGACACATAAATAACATGTCAACAACACGTTAAGCAGCAAACCCCCTCTGAAAATAGAAACGTAAAATAAAAACACTATGTCATTTATTGCTGAAAGAGTTCAAATTGAAGGTTTGACATTTGACGATGTGCTTCTGGTTCCCGCCTATTCTGATGTTCTGCCCCGCGATGTAAATCTTACTACCCGCTTTTCACGCCGTATTGAGTTGAAAATACCAATTGCTTCAGCTGCAATGGACACTGTAACCGAGAGTAAAATGGCTATCGCCATCGCTCGCGAAGGTGGAATTGGTGTGATTCATAAAAATATGACTATTACCGAACAAGCCAAACAGGTGGAAATTGTGAAACGTGCCGAAAACGGTATGATTTCGAATCCTGTAACCATTCGTAAAGGTGCTACTGTTGGCGATGCATTGGCGTTGATGGGCGAATATAAAATTGGTGGAATTCCTGTTGTCGACGAAATAGGATGTCTTGTTGGTATTGTTACCAACCGCGATCTGCGTTTCCAACGCGACATGGCAAAAGAAGTGGACGAGGTAATGACCAAAGATAATCTGATTACAACGTCCCGCTCCACTAATCTGGAAGCCGCAGCGGATATTCTGCAACAATATAAAATTGAAAAACTACCGGTGGTTGACAATGACAATAAACTGGTTGGTTTACTTACATACAAGGATATTACCAAAGCAAAAGATAAACCGCATGCATGTAAAGATGCTCAAGGCCGGTTGAGAGTCGCTGCAGGGGTTGGTGTAACCGCCGATGTCTTCGAAAGAGCGGATGCATTGGTAGCTGCCGGCGTGGATGCCATAGTTATTGATACAGCTCATGGTCATTCCAAAGGTGTTATTGAAACATTGAGACAAGCAAAAGCCCGTTATCCTCAAATTGATATTATCGTGGGTAATATTGCTACCGGCGAAGCTGCGTTGGCGTTGGCCGAAGCAGGTGCCGATGCGGTGAAAGTGGGTATCGGACCGGGGTCAATATGCACTACCCGGGTAATTGCGGGCGTGGGTGTTCCACAATTATCGGCTATTCACGAAGTGTCGAAAGCATTGCGGGGAACAGGTATACCGATTATTGCCGATGGGGGTATCCGTTATTCGGGTGACATTGTAAAAGCATTGGCAGCAGGTGCAACTACCATCATGGCAGGGTCACTTTTTGCAGGTGTGGAAGAATCGCCGGGCGAAACAATCATTTTTAATGGTCGTAAATTTAAATCGTACCGTGGTATGGGTTCGTTGGAAGCAATGGAAAGGGGGTCAAAGGATCGCTATTTCCAGGAGAACGAAGATGACATGAGAAAAATGGTGCCGGAAGGAATTTCTGCACGTGTTGCTTTTAAAGGTTCATTATTCGAAGTGGTATATCAAATGATTGGTGGATTGCGTGCCGGTATGGGCTATTGCGGTTCACATACCATCGACGAGTTGCACCAAGCTAAATTTACCCGTATTACCAATGCCGGTGTGGCCGAAAGTCATCCGCATGACGTAACTGTTACGAGCGAAGCGCCTAATTATAGCCGTGGCGAATAGCTATAAATTATCGATGAATAATTAATAGTGGATAATTATAAATTGTTTTGGATGTTGAGTCTAATGCAAAGAAAATATCACGGAACAATATTTGTAAATAATACACACAACAATAGCACATTAAATACGTTTACAGTTAGCTATAGTTATCAAATTAATTGCTGTTTGTAGACTATTATTTGAATTATCATTTTAAACAATTATGAAAGCATCTGTAATTACTTTAGTTGCCATTCTAGCATTTTCGGGCTGTTTGTTTGCACAGGGATCAGATCCGGTGTTGATGACTATTAACAACAAGCCGGTATTGAAGTCTGAATTTGAGTATATTTATAATAAGAACAATACGAACAATTCGTTAGACAAAAAAACACTTGACGAATATGTAGACTTGTTTGTAAATTTCAAATTAAAGGTTGAAGAAGCCAAATCGAGAGGGATAGACACTACTCATGCGTTTATCTCCGAATTGGCGGGTTACCGTTCTCAACTGACGAGACCTTACTTAACCGATCAGAAAGTGGAAGAATCAGTTTTGCTAGAGGCTTACAATCATCTGAAAGAAGATGTAGATGTAAGTCATATTCTGATACAGATTCCCCAAAATGCGGCTCCTACAGATACATTAAAAGCATGGAACAGTATTCAGTCTATCTTGAAGCGTGTTCAGAATGAGGATTTTGCAAAGGTTGCCAAAGAAGTTTCGGAAGATCCGACTGCAGCCAAAAACTCAGGCCGATTAGGATTTATTTCTGCTTTCCGCACGGTATATCCTTTCGAATCGGCGGCATACAGCACGCCTGTGGGCTCAATATCAAAGGTAATCCGCTCGGCATTTGGTTATCATATCATCAAAGTACACGCCCGTCGTACTTCGTTAGGCGAAGTGACAGTCGCACATATTATGTTGTCAACGACAAAAGGCGATGCAGCGAAAAATAAAGCAGCTAAATTTACAGCCGATTCGCTCTACAAACGAGTGTTGGCAGGCGAAGACTTTGGGGCATTAGCCACTAAATACTCACAAGATAAAAGTTCCTCTGCTCGCGACGGTGAATTGCCTGCTTTTACTACCGGACGGATGGTTCCCGAGTTTGAAGCTGCTGCTTTCGCACTGAAAAACATTGGCAATATAAGTGCTCCAGTCCAAACAGCTTACGGTTGGCATATCATCAAATTATTAAACAAAAAAGGGGTCGATTCATTCGAAAGCATGAAGGAAGACCTGGAGCGTAAAGTAAAGCGTGACGAGCGTGCTAACTTAGGTCAGCAAGCATTTTTACGAAGGTTACGTGTAGACTATGATTGCAAAATAAATTCAGAGGCAGTACAGGACATTATCAAATTGGCCGGTAAAGTTGATTTAAACGATTCGTTGTTTAAAGCCGAAATAGCTAAATTGAATAAACCGTTATTTAGTTTTGCAGACAAAAACTATTCGCAAGCCGACTTTGCAAAGTATTTAAGAAACAACCCTGAGTCGCAAAAAAGTACGGCATCCGAAGTGATTGACCAGAAACTGAACACCTTTATTGATAGCGAACTATTGGCTTACGAGGACTCACAACTGGAGAACGAACACCCCGAGTTCCGTTATTTGATGAACGAATATCACGATGGTATTCTTTTGTTTGAAATCAGCAATAATCAGGTTTGGGAAAAAGCTTCGAAAGATACCGAAGGACTGAAGAAATACTTTAATGCCCACAAGTCGGATTATACATGGAAAGAACCACATTACAAAGGCTATATCATTTGGTGTAAAAACAATGCTACATTCAAAATGGCAAAATCGCTGGTACGTAAATCGGATAAAGATTCGGTGGACAACTACCTTCGCAGTCGGTTGAATGATAGTATCCAATACGTGAAGGTCGAAAAAGGGCTTTTTGTAAAAGGCGAAAATAAAGTAATAGACAAAGAAGTTTTCAAGTCGAAGGAAACAATAGCTCCTTCTAGCGATTATCCTTTTGTGTTTATTAGCGGAAAAATGCTCAAAAAGACTCCAGAAAATTATACCGACGTACGCGGTTTAGTGACTGCCGATTATCAAGAATACTTAGAAAAAGAGTGGATTAAGGCTCTTCGTGCAAAATATAAGGTTATAGTTGACCAAAATATTTTGAAAACGGTTAAGAAAAACTAATAATTTCTCAAACGCAAAAATAAAAGTCCTACCTTTGGATTTTATTTTTGCGTTTTTTATTTCAACTCATAAGCCAGCTCAAATACTGTAGATGATTAAGACTTTTTTCTTGCCAATTCTTTCTGTTGTAATGGTTTTATTTTCCTCGTGTGGCTCAAAGGTTGCAGATGGGAATAAATCGCCTTTGCTTGAAGTGGAGGGTAAATTCTTGTACTTCGAGGATATTCAGCAAGTCATTCCCCCAAACGCGAATAAAGTTGATAGCGCCCAAATAGCTAAAAGTTATATTCGGAAATGGGTAACCGATGTGCTTTTGTACGAAAATGCAAAGCGAAACATTACCAATCAAAGCGAGATTGATGAATTGGTAGAGAACTATCGTAAATCGCTGACCATACATCAGTATCAGCAAAAAATGATTGAGCAACGCCTTCCTAAAGAACCATCTGACGAAGAGCTGCAAGCATTTTATAAAAAATACAGTAACCAACTGTTGCTGAAAGAGAATGTGATTAAAGGGTTACTACTGGTTGTTCCGGCCAAAGCGCCACAAATAGCCAATGTGCGGAGTTGGGTGCAATCAGCAAATGCAAAGGCACTGGGAAATATTGAGAAATACAGCATTAAGAGTGCAATAAGCTACGATTACTTTGGCGACAGGTGGGTGCCTTTTTCGGAGGTATTGAAAAAAATGCCCATCAAAGTGGAAAACCCAAGCAGCTACATTTCGTCCAACCGTTTTGTTGAGGTGTCGGATAGTACACACCGTTATTTTTTGCGGATTATCGGGTCGAAAAGTACTGGAAGTGTAGAGCCTTTCGAAATGTCGAGAGATCGGATTATCAATATATTGCTGAATAAAATGAAGGGTGAATTTATCACAAAGTTCGAAAACGATTTGTATGATGATGCCATAAAAGATGAGAATGTCACCTTTTTCAAGAAAAAGAAATAAGAGCTCTTTTTAAACGCTTACAGAACATAAAACTAAAATAGATAGAAATAAAAAACATACACGCATAACGTCAACTTGTAAATATGAAAAAAACAATTTTCGCGCTTTTTTTACTTTTAAGCATTGCCCCCTTTAAAATGCTGGCCCAGAAGAATATTATTGATGAAGTAATATGGGTAGTAGGTGATGAATCCATTCTGAAATCGGAAGTGGAAGAGCAAAGGCTACGTGCTGAATATGAAAAAACTCCTCTGGAAGGCGATCCGTATTGTGTAATACCGGAGCAAATGGCTATTCAGAAACTTTTTTTACACCAGGCCGCTATTGATAGTATTACAGTCAATGAATCATCTGTCAACAACCAGGTGGAAAGTCAGTTGAACTACTATGTGTCTCAAATTGGATCGAAAGAAAAGGTGGAAGAGTATTTCCGCAAACCGACTTCGGAATTGCGCGAGGACTTGCGCGATATGATTCGTAACCAACAGTTGATACAACAAATGCGTTCGAAACTGGTGGAGAAAATCAAATCGACTCCGGCCGATATCCGTCGTTTTTTCAACAAAATCCCTGCCGATAGCGTACCAACCGTTCCTGCTCAGGTAGAATTGCAAATTGTTAGCTTCGAGCCTCCGGTTCCTATCGAAGAGTCGACACGTATTAAAGATCGTTTGCGCGATTTTACCGAACGTGTAACTTCGGGCACAACAGATTTCTCGGTTTTAGCACGTATCTATTCCGAAGATACCGAGAGTGCAAAACGTGGTGGTGAGCTAGGTTTTATGGGACGTGGACAGTTGGTTCCCGAATTTGCAACCGTTGCCTTCAATTTATTGGATCCTAAAAAAGTATCGCGTATTGTTCAAACCGAATTTGGATACCACATCATTCAATTGATCGAAAAGCGTGGTGATAAAATCAATTGTCGTCATATCTTACTGAAACCTCGTGTATCTATCGAGGAAAAGACCAAAGCTATTCACAACCTCGATTCAATTTCAAACCTTATTCGCGACGGTAAAATCACCTTCGAACAAGCAGTAATGGCTTACTCGCAAGATAAAAACACAGCGTTAAATGCCGGTTTGATGCTTAACGACAAAACAGGAACTTCGAAATTTGAATATCAGGATTTGAATCCGGAAATTGCCAAAATCGTTTATGACAAAAAGGTGGGCGAGATTTCAGCTCCATTCGCTATGATAAGCCCAACTACCAATAAAGAAGTGGTAGCCGTAGTAAAGATAAAATCGAAAGTAGAAAATCACAAAGCCAATCTTACCGACGATTATCAAATGCTAAGGGCAATGTATGAAGAGAAAGAAAAACAAGACTTTATTACCAACTGGATTGTAAAAAAACAAAAAGAAACCTATATCAGTATCGATCCTGCATGGGTTAATTGTAAATTCCAATATCCGGGTTGGATTAAAAAATAGATTACAGGCATATAAATTTACAACATCGACCTCGTTACTTTGAGTAACGGGGTCGATAAATATAGAATATATTTTGAGAACACCGATTTTTAAACGCATTATCTCCACCAGGCACACTTTACTTTATGTATTTCTGTGCTTGTTTTTTGTACTGCTTCATGCGCAAATTCGTCCCAAACAATTGCGTAAGGAAATGTTGCAAAGTCAGGTGCAAGTAAAACCGACTCAGAAAGGAAAAAAGAGTAGACCCAAACCTGCAGCAAAATCCGCCCAGGATGCAAAAATGCTTGCTCCGATTGCCAATCCGCTAAAAGATCGGAATGCTGCTTTGGTGTATCTGGAAAACTCAGAGACCTTGTCGTACGATAAGATATTACGTCCCGACGTACAGATGCTAAAGGGTTCGGTGAAATTCCGCCACGGAAATACGGTGATGTATTGCGACAGTGCTTATTTCTACGAAGGTGCCAACTCGCTCGATGCTTTTGGTAACGTGCGCATAGTGCAGGGCGATACACTTTTTGTATATGGAGATATATTGTACTACGACGGGAATATAAAATTAGCCCGCATGCGCCATAATGTAAAAATGGTAAACCGCAGAACCACGCTGACTACCGACAGTCTGAATTACGACCGTGCAGCTAACCTGGCTTACTATTACACCGGCGGCAGAATCGTAGACGACGTGAATACACTTACTTCTATCTGGGGGCAATACTCGCCTACCAGCAACGAAGCACTGTTTAAAAACAAGGTAAACCTGGTGAACAAGAACTTTACCATGGAGTCCGACACGCTGAAATACAATACCAAAACGAGTGTTGCCAATATCGTGGGGCCTACGCATATTCTTTACAACAAAGAAACCGACATCTTTACTAACCGCGGCTGGTACAATACCTCCACGGAGCGGATGATGCTGCTCGACCGATCGTTGGTGAAACAGAAAGATGGAAAGTCGATGGTAGGCGATACCATTTTCTATGATAAAAAGCTAAAGTTTGCCGAAGGCTTCAAGTGGGTTGTGCTCAACGATACGGTGCAAAAAGCCACGTTGGTGGGCAACTATGTAAACTATAACGAAATTTTGAAGAAAGGGATGGCTACCGACTCCGCCATGTTGGTGGATTGGTCGAGCAAAGACACCATGTATGTGCATGCCGATACGCTTTATACCTCCAAGGATTCGATTTACGACGCCGCGCGAGGCATCAACAACGTTCGGATCTTTCGCTTCGATGTGCAGGGCTTGTGCGACACGCTCACCTATTCGGCACGCGACTCGGTGCTAAACATGCACGGCGAACCGGTGCTCTGGAAAGATAACAATCAGCTGTCGGGCGAATCTATACAGGCTTTCACAAAAAATCAAAAGGTGGTGAAGGTGGATATCAAGAAGTCGGCCATGGCCATTCAGCATCAGGACTCCATCTATTTCAATCAGCTATCAGGAAAAGAAATAATTGCGCATCTCGACAGCGGTCAGCTGAAACGTGTGAATGTAAACGGAAATGCCGAAAACGATTTATTATCCGGTCGATGATAAGGATTCCACCATCGTGGGAATAAATAAGACACAGAGTAGTTTTGTGGTTATGTACCTGAAGAATAAAAAGGTAGATCGCATTGTGATGACCTCTGCTTCCAACGGCAATATGTACCCATTAGGACAACTCAGCGGTGCCGATCTATTGCTCAAAAACTACAAGTGGGTAGACGAACAGCGCCCCAAAAAGAAGGAAGATGTGTTGAAAACATTCCCAAAAAACAAGACTAAGACCGACACGGGAAAGGACGCTAAAAAAAATACGAAAGAGTTGAAACCGGCTTCGGAAGAAAAGAAGGAAGTTCCGCCCACCTCCGATAAGAAAAAGAATAGCAAAAAGAAAGCGAAGAAATAATCGGACGATAATAACTACAAGAAAGAGTGCACTGCAAAGTGGCACTCTTTTTTCTTTTTAAGTTGTATCATTGGGAGAAGTGGCTTCACTATGAATATCAGATCGAGAAAAACCACCCTCCAATGCTACATGAAAGAAAGTAAATGCGTCATAACTTAATTACACTACGATAAGACTTAATTTTTGTATATAAAAACAAGAATTCAGATGCGCTCTGACAGTTATCCAATGCGTTCTTACAAAGTTCAAGTGCTCTCTGACAACTTTCAAAGCCTTCTGACTCAAAAATTTTATGAGTTTGCACTGTTTCCTTAACGTCCGGAAAGAAAGCTGCTGCTCTCTGACTAAAAGCAAGTGCTCTCTGAAAGAAATCAACTGCTCTCTGACTTGTAGCAACTACGTTCGGACAGTTGTCAAATACGTTCTGAATAAGTGCAACTGTGTCCTGACAAAGTTCCTATGCCTTCTGACAAATTGCAAATGCGCCCTGACTGAATTGTGTAGCGTCCTGACAAAGTGCGGGTGTACTGTCCTCAGTACTGCGTAGGTTGCCGGCATTGCGCTCGGCGAAGCGTCTTATTGCCTTGCATAATTCCTTGTATTTGATTAAAATATAGTAATATCTCTCGAAACAAACAACTATATTTGCAACTTATTTTAGTTGTGCAACAGTCACGGGACGCTATGCCAAACATCGGGAACAGCATTATTTACGCCTACGGAGAACGGGGGTATTCAACCCTCTAAGTAAAAATTATATAAATATGAAGAAGATATATATATTATTAGTATTCACGATAGTTACTTGGCTTAAAATTGGTGCTCAAATAGAATTAAAGATCAAAAGAATTCAGATCTCTAATATTAATGTTCCAATTTCAAAAAAATATCTTAGAGAAGGTGATGCTGATGGTCCATTTGTATATATGTTTTTTGTATTTAAGAACAATACGGATTCTATCCTAAAACTTCATCCTAGTCAATCAGAAATGGTAATATCGTTTCAACACAAAAATAGATATTTTTCTCAGAATGGATTCCCCTTACCTTTCATGGATAATGATTCATTAATAATTTTACCACATCAACAATATGAAAATTCCGTTGGTCTGAATTTATTTCTTGGGACTTCCATTTTAAAAAAGAATGATAACGATTACAGGATTGAATTAATTGAGGTTTTACCAACTGTCAAGCTCTTTTATAAAGATAAAAGAATAAGAGTTATGTCTTCAGAAATATTAGCTGTTGAAGCTATTATAGACAAAAAACCGAAATGATTGGTAATGTATCAAACGTGGCGATATTCAATTATTTATTTAGTTATCAATAGCAAGAAATAGAAATTAATCGGAGATTGGTGGGTGTAATGCTAACCTGCCTTCACAGATATATAAACACGATTACTCGCACTATTCTTTTGCAAACACCAACTCCACTTCTTTTCCCAAAAACAAGGCTTGCTTTTGTACTTCACGCTCCAACTCCGTCATTATAGTACCGGATGCGATAGAGAAAAGGGTCAGCTCTATTACTACCTTCGTTTTTTGCGTTGTGCGTTTCCAAACTCCTGTTACCTGACCGTTCTCAACAATAATGGGTCGAAACAAGCCATTGTTGGAGATAGCTATGGGATGGAGGGTGCTGGTAATCGTTGCCGTACGATTGGTGTAGCCAATCAGTAACTCGTCGAAAGCCGGAAGTAGATAAAGGGAATTATGTTGAGAAATGTCGGGTTGATCGTTACGGAACAAATACGCAGTTCCATCAATTGTCTTATAATGAAAGTCAGACTTAATCATCTCCACCGCCTTTTTGGCTTCCGAAACCGATAGCCCCGACCACCAGATAAAATCGCGTACTGTAGCCGGTGCATGACTTGTAAAATAGCGCATAGCCAGTTCGGCCAATGATTCTTCGCGCGAAAGAAGTTTCCTTACCGGCACTCTTTCGCTGAGCAACGCGTAGGTCAATTTATTCTGTTTAATGGCTCCATTGCAAATAATACCCTCCAATTCGGCACGCATCAGCAAGTGCGATAACCGGTTCTCATTCGTTCTGATATTCGCCTCCTGATACAATCGGGTGAGTTCTTCCCTGTTTAGATTCATACCGCCGCACAGTGCTTTTTCGAGCATTGCATTACTTCGGCTGTAGATCGACTCGTCCAGTTCCAGTTGTCGGTCTCTCGATTTGCACAGCGTTTTTATCTGTGGCGCGGTAAGTTCCAGCAACCAATACACATCGTCGCACGACACAAAATGCCAGGTGGGACGCATCAAATGCGTGCGAATAATCTCGCCGTTGTTATAAGCTTCCACAATTGTAGCATCGTCGGAACCTTGTAAGCGCAATCCCACTGCCCATCGGGCCATCAGAAAATCTTGCGCCTGCATAGCACCCATGTGAGCAACAAGGTGTTTAGCTACGCTGAATCGTTGGGATTGAATCTCCTGATTCTGAATTCGCAAAGACGATAGATCCGATAAAGTCATACCTGGAATTAATTTAATGTTGCACAAAGATAATAATTATGTGGTTTTTGAAAAGTCAATTATGCCTATCGGTAACAAAAAGCTGCAGACAGATTCTGCTAAAATAAGATATCGACAGAATATTTACATTGCGTGAAATAATAATATGTCATTATTTCCAAAATAGTACTTAATTTTAGGAGCTTATCTTATTAGAAATAAATAACTAAGCAATAACCTTTTACACTTCTGAAAACAGTTTAAAAACACATGACATTCAAATTATCCTCTTTTAAAAAACATTTATCCTCTATACGAATAAGATATTTTAATTATTTTCGTACCTAACTTATAGTCTATTGCATGAAAAAGATACTTCTTCTGACCATATTCGTACTTCTGGGTACGACTCCAACATGGTCATTACCCTATAAAATCAACTACCTGACAGCCGATGATGGTCTGTCACGAAACTTGGTGACACAAATATTTCGCGATTCACATGGCTTTATGTGGATTGCAACCAGCAACGGACTCGACAGATATGACGGGTACGATTTCATCCATTTCAACAGTCGAAATCTAGGCAACGCATTACAAAGTGATAACATACATTGCGTAGAAGAAGATATAAACGGTAACCTGTGGATAGGAACGGAAAACGGTCTCAACTTTTTCAATTATCAAACAGGAAAAATTGTTAGTGCCAATGCTATGTTGGACGCTAAACTGAATCTGAATTCGAGCACCATTAGTATCATAAAAAAAGATGAAGTGGGCGACATATGGATTGTTTATGATAAAGGATTGGCAAAACTGCATTACGATGCTAACAACAATATCGACGCCGAAATTATCTATCGGAGCACTTCCCCCATTACTGCTTTCTTACGATTAAATGGAAGTATTTACCTTGGAATCGAAAACCAGGTATGCCGCTTGATAAGAGGGAGTAACGGTATTTATAAAAAAGTGAATGCCGGGGATAAATTGAAAAATCTTCTTGGATTCGTAAATGTAATTTATTACGACAATGGATTAATCTGGGTGGGTACATCAATGGGGCTTTACAAATATGATCCCGCCACAGAAACCTCTACTGTTTATGCCATCAATCCGCTAAAAGCAAACACCATATCGTCCAGTTATGTGACCGACATCAACAAAAACAGAAACGGTCAACTACTGATTACCACGCTTATTGGATTAAACATTTACGATTATCGCACCGACAAATTTGAACATATCACCACCGAGAGTAATTTCAGTGGCGTGACGCTCAACAACAATTTTACCAGTTGCCTGTTTGTTGACGACAATTCGATATGGATTGGAACCGAAAAAGGTGGTATCAATCTTCTGACACCGGATGTAAACATGTTCAACAATGTGATACATTCGCCTGATAATAAAAAAAGTATTTCAAAGAACCCTGTAAACTCCATCTACGAAGACAAGGCCGGCAATCTGTGGGTGGGAACTGTTGAGGGTGGTTTAAACCTCCGTAAAAAAGGATCAACCGATTTTTCGCATTACTACACTCAATTGGGAAATCCAACTTCATTAAGTCACAATTCTGTGAGTAGCATCTGTCAGGACTACCTTGGTGATTACTGGTTTGCAACCTGGGGAAGAGGAGTCAACCGAATGAAATACAAGGATAAAAACAATCCAAAATTTCAGCAATTCTACAACGACCCAGCGTCTAAAAATTCCATCCTAAACGATTTTGTCGCAGCAATGGCGTCAGATGAAAAGAATCATGCCTTATGGATTGGGACGCGATCGGGATTAGATTATCTGGACTTAGATACCGAAAAATTTACCCATGTACTGAATTATTTGCCGGTAGAAAAAATGTTTAAGTTTATCACCGGAATGTCCATCGACAGAAGCAGACGACTATGGGTGGGTACTGCCAATGGCCTGTTTTGCATCTATCTGAACAAAACAAACATAAATCGCAATAAGGTATATTACAAGCATTTTCGCTACGAACTAACCAATCCATCGTCGCACAGAATTGTAAAAATAAATTGCATACTCGAAACCAAAGAGGGTCGCTTGTGGTTTGGGACCAATGGAAATGGAATTTACAGTCTGAACGAGAGTAATCATGAAATGAAATTCCAGAATTTCAACGAAAACACCGGCTTGCTGGACAATGTGATTTATGGAATGCTGGAAGACGATGCAGGCAGAATATGGCTCAGCACCGACAAAGGATTATGCGCCTACGATCCTACCAAAAACAGCAATCGGAGCTTTACAAAAGTAGATGGATTGAAATCAAACCAATTCTATTGGGACTCATATTGTAAAGGTTCCGACGGTAAAATGTATTTTGGAAACATGGCCGGCTTTACGAGTTTTGATCCATTAAAATCGAGCCCTGTTCTCATCAAAAACAAAGCATCCATCACCAGAATTAAAGTGTTGAACGAAGATGTTTTTCCTCCTAATTCGAAAGATTCCGACCGGCACTTAAAATTTGAAGGAACAAATCTGAATCAGATAGAACTAAAAGAATCGGACAAAGCGTTCAGTGTTGAATTCTCGGCACTGTGTTACAACATGGCCGATAAAATCAAATACGCATACCGTCTGAAAGGCTTTGACAATAACTGGACAGAGGTAGGTTCCGACCGCCGGTTTGCGAACTTTACCAACATAAAATATGGCGACTATGAATTGGAGATAAGATGCACGAACACCGATGGTATTTGGTCTGACGAAGCAACAACGCTCCACATCAAGGTAATTCCTCCATTCTACAAAACATGGTGGTTCTTACTGCTATTCATAAGTTCAATAAGCTATGGTGTCTATCAGTATTCGGTTCATCGTATTAATTTATTGAAGAAACAAAAAATTCAACTTAAGCAATTGGTCGAAGAGCGCACCCGTGAAATAGAGCAACAAAAGGAGATGCTCGAAGAACAGGCTATCCAGCTGAAATCAAATATGGAAGTGCTCATCGAGCATCAGGAAGAAGTGTCGCGCCAAAACGCAATGCTGGTTACTCAAAATCAAAAAATCACGCATCAAAAAGAACAATTAATTACCCTGTCCAAAAAAGTACAGGAAGCCAATATCGACAAAATTTCATTCTTTACCAATATTACGCATGAGTTCAGAACACCCATCACGCTAATTCTCGGACCGGTTGAACGGTCGCTGAAATTAAGCACGAACCCAAAAGTGTTGGAACAGTTGAATATTGTAAAACGAAATTCCCGATTACTATTGGCATTGATCAATCAACTCATGGACTTCCGCAAAGTAGATTCTGGTAAAATGGAGTTGGTAAAGACGCAACAGAATTTTGTTGAATTTTTGGATGATTTGATTTTACCTTTCGAAGATTTAGTGAAAGAACGTGGTATCACGTTCAGCAAGCAGTACCGCATCAATCCACCAGAGTTTCTTTTCGACCGAGACAATATGCAAAAAGTGATAGGAAATCTGCTATCCAATGCCATAAAATTCACACCTGACAGAGGGCGGATTAGCATAATTGCGAGTACCTACACCGACCGTTCCGATCAAAAAGAACGACTCTACGTAGCCATAAAAGATACCGGAAAAGGCATCCCTGAAGAAGATCTGGAGAAAATTTTCGACCGCTTCTTCCAGTCGAAACAGAACCAGAGCTACTCGGGTTACGGACAAAGCGGAACCGGTATTGGCCTTTTCCTTTGCAAACGCATCATTCAATTGCACAATGGTAAAATTGAAGCCCGCAACCAAACGTCCGGCGGCTCCAGTTTCAGGTTTATTATCCCTATCGAACGCAGGCTGACAACAGTAGTTTCTACCGATGGCAACTCCGAAGAAATGTATGTGGCCAATGAATTACCATTTCAGGACGAGGTATTGGATGTCAATTCAAAAAGCAAACCTATCCTGCTCATAGTAGAAGACAACAGCGATATGCGTCAGTATATCCGTTCGATATTAATCACGGAATTCAATGTATTGGAAGCTCCAAACGGTGTAGTTGGATTGGAAGTCACCAACCGGTATCAGCCCGATTTGATAATCAGCGACATTATGATGCCCGAAATGGACGGTATGGAATTTTGTAAACGAGTGAAAACAAACTTTACCACTTCGCACATTCCTGTGATATTGCTTACCGCAAAATCGGCAACCGACACGCAGATTGAGAGCTTTAATATTGGTGCCGATGCGTTTTTGGTAAAACCGTTTGATGAAGATTTGCTTAAGGCTATCATCCAAAATCTGAGCGAAAAAACGAAAACCGGAAGCAGTTGAACTTTGCAGAAAGTATGGACACCGAGGCTTTGAACTTCAAAAGCGAATCGCTCGACAAAAAATTTATCGACAAGGCATTAAAAGTGATAAAAGAAAACTATACCAATCCGGATTTCGATGTCACCGAATTTATAGAAGTGATGGGCATTAGCAGAAGCTTGCTTCACAAAAAGCTTAAGAATCTGGCCGGACAATCTGCCAGCAGGTTCATTCGTGTTTATCGATTGAACATTGCCCGCGAGTTGATCATCAAAAACAGGATAAATCACTCGCTAAATATCTCGGAAATTGCCTACGAAGTGGGGTTCAACGATCCGAAATATTTTACGCGCTGCTTTACAAAACATTTTGGGACGCAGCCAAGTGCATTTCTCGACGAAGGAGCTACAAACTAAATATTTGCCGGATAATTTAGAAAAAGGGTGAATAGTTGTCTATTCATTTGTATGTTTTTACTCCAAAAAGCAATTTTTGTCCACCTGATTTCAATATTTTTTTTAATTTCTTTGTAGTGTAAAAAAACAACTAATTAATCACATATGAGAAAAACTAAATCGTTAGCTGTGCTGGCTCTTTCCCATAGCCATTGGGACACAACTAATTACTGCTCAAACGCACAACATCTCTGTTGATGTAAAAAAACCGGGATCACCTATCCAGAAGACTATGTACGGCATTTTCTTCGAAGATATTAATTACGGAGCCGATGGCGGTTTATATGCCGAAATGGTGAAAAATCGTTCGTTCGAATTTCCTCAAAGCCTGCTGGGCTGGACTACTTTTGGTAATGTAGAAGTAAAAAATGACGGTCCATTTGCCAATAATCCACATTACGTACGCCTGTCCTACCCCGGTCATGACGAAAAAACGCACCGGTATGGACAACGAGGGATTCTTTGGATTTGGATTGAAAAAAGATGCCGACTATCGTTTCTCGGTATGGGCACGCGCTGCAGCCGGGAATGCTACAGAAAGTATTCGTGTTGAATTTATTGATCCTACAAGTGCTATTCTTTCATCCCAAAATATCACTGTCGACTCTAAAGAGTGGAAAAAATACCAGGTAGTTCTGAAATCAACCACCCTTGAGCCAAAAGCTAGGCTACGCATTTTCCTGAGTTCAAAAGGGAGTCTGGACTTAGAACATGTATCTGTTTTCCCTGTTGAGACCTGGAAAGGACGCGAAAACGGTTTACGCAAGGATTTAGCACAAGCATTATACGACCTTAAACCGGGCGTTTTCCGTTTTCCCGGTGGATGTATCGTTGAAGGAAACCGATTTAGAAACCCGCTACCAATGGAAAAATTCAGTTGGGCCGGTTGAAAACCGCAAACTGAATGAAAACCGCTGGGAATACACTTTCCCACACCGCTTTTTCCCCGATTATTACCAGTCGTACGGTATGGGCTTCTATGAATTGTTCCAACTTTCTGAAGAAATTGGTGCAGAGCCACTTCCGGTAATTAGCTGCGGACTTTCTTGTCAGTTCCAAAACAAAGATGTAAAAGCGCACGTGGCGGTGGATAATCTGGATTCATATGTTCAGGACGCACTCGATTTAATTGAATTTGCCAATGGCGATGTAAACACCAAATGGGGGAAAGTACGTGCCGATATGGGCCACCCCGCCTCGTTTAATTTAAAGTTACTGGCCGTGGGGAACGAGCAATGGGGAAGCTTATATCCTGAACGCTTAGTACCATTTTTGAAAGCCATACGTGCTAAATATCCAACTATTAGAGTGATTGGAACAGCAGGGCCAAGCCCTGACGGTAAAGATTTCGATTTTGGTTGGAGCGAAATGAAACGCCTGAAAACAGACCTTGTGGACGAACATTATTATAAAGATCCGCAATGGTTTCTGTCAAATGCTAAACGCTATGATAACTACGACCGTAAAGGACCGAAAGTATTTGCCGGCGAATATGCCTGTCACCCTAAAAACCGCAAAAACAATTTCGAATCGGCACTTAGTGAAGCCGCCTTTATGACCGGTTTCGAACGCAATGCCGATGTGGTACATATGTGTACTTACGCTCCGCTGTTTGCACATGTTGATGGCTGGCAATGGAAACCTGACTTAATCTGGTTCGACAATCTGAGAAGTGTTCGTTCAGCAAACTATTATGTTCAACAACTTTACGGACACAATGTAGGTACAAATGTATTGACCACCGTAGAGAATAGATTACCCCTTGCCGGACAAGATGGAATCTATGCTTCATCGGCATTGGATAAAACCAAGAACGAAATTATTCTGAAGATAGCCAACACTTCGGATGTTGCAAAGAAGATTAGCTATTCGTTTAATGGTATGAAAGCTGCCGAACGCAATGGTACACAAACTACCTTGAAATCGGAAAATCCTGATCAGGAAAATACCCTTGATAATCCGAACGCAGTAGTTCCAACAACCAAAGATATCAAAGTATCCGGAAATACTTTAGAAGTGGAATTAGCTCCTAAATCATTCAATTTGTATACTATTAAGTTGTAAGTTTTACAACAAACAAATACTGTCAGCAAGGCTGTCACTTTCATTAGTGGCAGCCTTGCTTTTTTATATTTAAAAATTCAACTCCCCTACTATTTTTATGTATTCTCCAACTCACAAAATCAACTTTTATCATTTAGGACAAAGAAGAAAAGTAAAATACACTGTAACGAAGCACTATTGACAAAACCCACATTTACCAAACAAATGTGTTTTTTACCCTTATATGCAATTGTCCACTACATATAAACATATGTTCACTACCCAAGATTCTCCAATACATATCTTTGTAAGCACAAACTTTTACTAAGAGAACTAAATCGAAGTGAAAGCTCTGAAAGGCAATCACAACTAAATAAATTGGGCATATTAAACTTTTTGATATGCTCAATTTTTACATTTACCCAATATGCAAAAAATGAATACCCGTATCCATAAGTTATTATTACTAGGACTTCTCTTTTTTACCCATCAGTTGTTTGCGCAAAACACAACCTATGCTCACGATCCGGTGATGATAAAACAAAACAACACCTACTATGTGTTTTGTACAGGTTTTGGAATTACCGTTTTGTCTTCGACGGATATGAAAAGCTGGAAAACCGAAAAACCGGTTTTTGCGAAGGGACCACAATGGGCTATCGACTCAATTCCCGGGTTTAAAGGGCATATTTGGGCACCGGATATTTCGAAGCATAACGGTGAATACTATTTGTATTATTCAGTCTCGGCTTTTGGCAAAAATACGTCATGTATCGGGTTAGCTACAAACAAAACGCTCGACCCGAAATCCCCGGATTTTAAGTGGATAGATCATGGAAAGGTCATTCAGTCGATACCCGGCGTAACCAACTGGAATGCTATTGATCCAAATCTGATTGTAGATGAAAAAGGAACACCTTACCTGTCTTTCGGTTCCTTTTGGGATGGTATCAAACTGGTAAAGTTATCGCCCGATGCAAAAAGTGTTGACGAAGATATCCGGTTCATTCCCACCATTGCTTCCCGAAAAAAAGATTCGGGCATGCCAAATCCACCATCGATAGGTAACAATCCTGTAGACGCAGGTGGAAATTCAATTGAAGCACCGTTCATCTTTAAAAAACAAAAATATTACTACTTATTCGCCTCCATTGATTATTGTTGTCAGGGGATGAACAGTACTTATAAAATGATTGTTGGCCGATCGAAAAAAGTAACCGGCCCATATATTGATCAAGCCGGAGTACCCATGTCAAAGGGCGGTGGAACAATTGTTCTGCAGGGCGACAAAGACTGGTACGCAGTTGGTCATAATGCTGTAGTTAGTTTTAGTGGAAAAGACTATATCGTTTATCATGGATATGATGTCCATGATGATGGCAAGCCGAAATTGAAAATCAACAAACTCAACTGGATAAAAACCGGCTGGCCGATCGTTATCAAATAGTAATTTAATAATTATAGATTAGTTTAAGTGGAAGTAGGATGTGAATCCTGCTTTCATTGTTTTATTGCATCGCGTATTTCATTGAGTAATGCAAAACGAGTCTAAAAAAAGATCAATATTGTCTATCCTATCGAATTGATTATTCGTTTCTAAATAAAATCAATACTTTTGTTTTCACTTTAGAAGAAATAAAAGTATCGTTTATCTACTGAAATTTAGACAGCTATTAATGAAAAAACTGACACTTCTCTCATTCTCAATTTGGTTTATCGGGCAAACTCTTCTCGCCCAGGGTACTGTAGAAGCCTACAACCGTGCCTATTCCCTTCAGGAAAAGTTTAAAGACAAAGTATTTTATTCCAATGTAAGCCCTCAATGGATAGGAAAAACCAATCGTTTTTGGTACGTGCGCTCCACACCACAAGGAAAAAGCTATGTGGTTGTTGATGCTCAGAAGAAAACACGCACCGAACTGTTCGATCATAACAAACTGGCGTTGGAACTTACTCTGGCAATCGACAAAACTATTGATGCCAAACAACTACCTATCACATCCGTAAATGTTTCATCGGCGCTGGACACGATTCATTTTGTATATAATACTTACAAATGGACGTATCTGACCAAAAATAATTCGCTCAAAAAAGGAGCTAAGATTGCAACTACCAAAGAAGAGTATTGGGGAACGGTGGATACAGAACGAACAGGAAAAGCGGTGGTATCTCCCGATAAAAAATGGTCGGCATTTGTCAAAGACAACAATCTTTACGTCAAAGACCTGGCCACCGGCACCGAAAAAGCATTGAGCCGTGAAGGCACTCAGGACGATTATTATTCGGCTTATCCCTACTGGTCGCCCGATTCGAAAAAACTGGCTGTAATGCGTATTCATGCTGCAGAAGCACGTAAACTCTATCTTATCGAGTCCTCACCGGCCGATCAGTTTCAACCCAGGTTGCAAACCCGCGATTATGTAAAACCGGGCGACGTACTGCCTTCGCGCACACCTGTCATCTTTGACGTGGCAAGTGGCAATCAAAAAATAATTTCTACCGATTTGTGTAAAGACCAAATGGATTTGAAAGCCTTCGAATGGTTTGCCGATAGTAAATCGGTGATGTTCGAATACAACCAACGTGGTCACCAAGTGTATCGCGTTTTGGAAATAATTGCCGAAACCGGAGAGGTAAAAACCCTGATTGAGGAAACGTCGAAGACCTTTGTAAACTACACCCGCTATTTCCGCCAAACGGTAAACGAAGGCAACGAAATCATCTGGATGAGCGAACGCGATAACTGGAACCACCTTTACCTCTACGACCGCCACACCGGAAAGGTGAAAAATCAAATTACCAAAGGCGAGTGGTATGTACGCGAAGTACTCAACGTGAACGAAAAAAAACGAGAGATAATGTTTACCGCCAGCGGCATGGTGCCGAATGAAGATCCGTATCTGATTCGTTATTATCGCATTCGGTTCGATGGTACCGGACTTACTTGTCTGACGCCTGAGGAAGGTATGCATCAGGCGTGGTTCTCCGACGATAAAAAGTATCTGGTAGATGTCTATTCTACCGTCAACACAGCTCCTGTGGCTATTTTGCGCAGCGTAACGGATGGAAAGGTAGTGATGCCCCTCGAAAAAGCCGATATTAGTGAGTTGGTAAAAATTGGCTGGATAGCACCTGAGCCTTTCGTGGCTAAAGGACGCGATGGAAAAACGGATATCTGGGGTATTATTTATCGCCCAACAAACTTCGATCCGGCTAAAAAATACCCGGTTATCGAATATATCTACGCCGGTCCGGGAAACCAGTATGTGCCTAAATCATTTATCGCATACAACCGCAACATGACAGCACTTGCCGAGCTGGGCTTTATCGTTGTGCAAATGGACGGCATGGGAACATCGTTCCGCTCCAAAGCATTTGAGGAAATTATTTACAAGAACCTGAAAGATGCCGGATTCCCCGACCGCATTGCATGGACAAAAGCAGCCGCAGCACGATATCCATACATGGACATTGAACATTTGGGCATCTTTGGTGCTTCGGCAGGTGGACAGGAAGCCATGGGAGCGCTGCTGTTCCACCCCGAGCACTACAAAGCCGCCTACTCTTCCTGCGGGTGTCACGACAACCGTATGGATAAGATATGGTGGAACGAGCAATGGCTGGGTTACCCAATCGACTCGAGCTATATTGCCGGGTCCAACGTAGAAAATGCACATCTGCTTACCCGTCCGCTCATGTTGGTGGTGGGTGAAATGGACGATAACGTGGATCCTGCCTCCACCTACAAGGTGTGCGACCAATTGATAAAGGCCAATAAAGACTTCGAACTGGTAGTATTGCCCGGCGTACCCCACACCATGGGTGGCGACTATGGTGAGCACAAACGCTTCGACTTCTTTGTAAAAAACCTGATGGGAGTTACACCGCCTAGTTGGGAAAAGGTGATTGTAAAGAAGTAATTATTTATCAGCTATCTTCGGAGTGCGACTTTAAGTCGCGCCCCGAAGATAAAATACAAGCATATTTGCAAGGCTGCTCAGAAACGAGTGGCCTTGTTTTGTTTTAACAAAAAGCCACTGTTAGACTCCTGACTCTTCCTACCAAATTGTAACTCCCGTTTTCATTCAAATACATTTCGGTTGTTTTTGCACATTCCATTCAGAGCCTATCTAGCACATATATTGCGACTTACACCATTGGCACAAGCTTTGCATTGCTTTCTGCAAAAAAAAGAACAGCTATGACAGCAGAAGAAATAAAAGAACTGGACGCGCAGGTGAGGAAGGCTCGCTTTGTTCTATCCCAAAAAGCGGGAGCGCTACACGACCTAATCGAGGATCGGTTGCCGGCAGATTATCGAGACATTCCAGACTATGCCGAGGATGCATTTTTGGCCTGTAAAGCATGGGATGAACTGAATACGAAATTACTGGCAAATAAAATTTAAGATATTCCATATACAAAGTTTTCAACTTACTATTATTCATAGCAGTTACAGAAAAAACTTGTAACTAAACACTTGTAACTATATATGCTGGTACATTTCTACGAAAAGCCGGGCTGCATCAACAACACCAGGCAAAAACGATTACTGGAACAACATGGACACAGAGTAGAAGCACATTCGTTGCTGGATCAGCACTGGAACGCAGCTACACTTCGGTTATTTTTTACCGATATGCCCGTGAGCGAATGGTTCAACGCCGCTGCACCACGTGTAAAGAGTGGAGAAATTATTCCGGCCAACTTTGATGAAGCATCAGCCCTATTGGCCATGATCAACGACCCTTTACTTATTCGCCGACCGTTGATAGATGTGTATGGCGAGTTGGCCTGTGGTTTTGATAACCCATTGGTAAAAAGTCTACTTGGTGAAAATACGGACATCAGTGGTTTACTGTCGTGCCCCAATATGGGGACAGACGCGAAGTGTGACTAGGAAATAATAATTTCATTCGTCTGAAGCCTTATTTGAATCGTTCAACCGCATAGGCAGTGTCAATACTTGATGCTGCCTTTTCCCGTATCTATCTTTTTCACAACTGCCCCCACTCTACATCACTAAGTTATATACTAAAGCTCACAGTCCTAAATTTTAGTTGACTTATCTCCAAAAAAAAATAAAATGGCAAAGTTTTTGATATTGGAATGAACATAATCAGTAGTTCTTGGTTAATTAAATGGAGCTTCCATGATTATTTAACATTAAATTGATTGCAGAATTATTTTTCTGTATATATTTGTAACGTTTTTAAGTAAAATAATAAATCGGTGAGTATGTTCGCTAAAAAAACAATTATTTAATGATTGACATGCCAATTATTGAAAACCAAAAAACACAACTTACAATGAAAAGAATTTGCACGTTATTAATGGCTGTCCTATTTCTTTCAGTCACAGCAGTTAGCGCACAGGATGCAACGGCTAAAAAAACAAAGAAAGAAGCAAAGAAAGAACTTAGTCAGAAACTTAAAAAAGATGGCACAGTAGACAAACGCTACAAACAAGCCGATGCAAAAGTAAAAGAGGTAAAAGCACTTCCCGAAAAAGCAAAGGCTAAATCTGAAAATGCAGGTCAAAAGCTTAAAAAAGACGGCACAGTTGACAAACGTTACAAACAAGGTGCTGAAGCTGTAAAGGAAACTAAAGCGGCTCCTGCTAAAGTGAAAGAAGCTGCTGAAGCCGCAGGTCCGAGATTAAAGAAAGATGGCACTGTAGACAAACGGTACAAACAAGGTGAAGCCGCAGCAAAGGAAGTAAAAGCAGCTCCTGCTAAAGTCACTAAAGAAGTGGCTGCAACCGGTGAACATTTGAAAAAGGATGGTTCTGCCGACATGCGCTACAAAGAAAACAGAGAAGGACTCCACAAAGGAACCAAGCACATTAAAAAAGATGGCACTCCCGACAAACGTTACAAAGAAAATAAATAATCTCATGTAACTCAAGAATAAATAACGAGCTTAATCATTACGATTAAGCTCGTTGTCATTTAAGCTCTTCCCGCATCTTTTTTGGAAGCCCCGCCACCACCAAATCATAAGAATGCTGTATCAGTTCGCACAAAAAGTTTCGTGAAATCATGGGTTGGATATAAACCGTGTTCCAATGCTTTTTATTGAAATGCCAAGCCGGTACTATGACGGAATATTCTTCGCGCAAAGCAATTGCTTTTTCGGGATCACACTTCAACGAAATTTGCGTTTCTGTATTATCCAAGGGTATAAGTGCAAACATTTTGCCTTGCACTTTTAGTACTAAGGTCACTTCGTCGAAAGGGAAACTCTCGGTTGTCCCTTTCAGACGCAGACATTCTTCGCGAAGTTCTTCTATGTTCATACTAGTTGGAGCTGAGTTGATTCTTACCAATTTCAGAGACCTGATAATAAACACAAAGATAGAAATAATCTTTTACAAATTAATTACCATTTCCTCCTCCGGATTTTGTATCATCGTTAGAGATTCCGCGTCTGGCTTTTTTTACAGTCGTGTCCATTTTTCCAAAGTTATAAGTCAGGCTGGCACGCAATGAACGCGACTGTCTGATATATTCACTATGCATCATATAATCCGGAGTCAGGTAGTCGTTTATGTATTTCTGCTCCTTGGTAAGCGGGTTATTGACAGACAGATTCAGCGAAAGCTTTTTCTTTAAGAAATATTGGGACAATCCGATGCTTGTGTAAGTGTATGATGAAGATTTTCCCTGCAGCTGAACCGACGAGGTATACAATCCATAATTAGCATTCACGGCTCCATCTTTCCATAATTCAATGCGAGTATTCAATGAGTTCCTAAAATTGAAACCATCATTCTTTATTAAGACTCCGTTACTGGTGGCTTCCAGTTGTGCATAATATACTCCACCATTATACCCAATATTAAACTTGGAACTGGGGCGATAAGAAAAATATGTGTTCAGCCCTATTCTCATGTCTTTTCCAATATTTTCGTAGGTAGTATTGCGGATATTATTAGCACTCATTGTCGAGACTTGCTCAATGGAGTTATTGGTAAACGCCGCTGTTCCGGTTACTCCCAGGTTAAATTTTGGGGTAAATGTATTATATCCCAATTCAAACGAGTGAGCAACCTCAGATTTCAGATTTGGATTTCCGTAGTAAATATTCAATCGGTCCATATCATTTTTATATGGATTCAGGAACCATATACCCGGGCGATAAAGTCGTTGCGTATACGAGGCTTTTATGGTATTTCCGGGCTTTAACTGATACGAAAAGGTGAAATAAGGAACCAGGTTTTGAAGTTTATTGGTAAAACTGGTATCTCTGACCGATGTTGAAGTGGCATCATTCCAGGTTAACTCACCACGAAGTCCGGTTTTAAAACTAAACTTCTTCAATTTGAGCACATAGCCGGCATATACCCCTAAAATGGTTTGTTTGTAGTCCAGTTCGTTACTTCGGTTAAGATCCTGAGTCCATGCATTTGTAGCATTATCAAATAGAAAAGCATCAGAATTACTGTTATTTTGACGATAAATAGCTTTTATACCGCATTCAACCTGATGCAGCTTTGATAATGGGTCATAGTAATCTACCTGAAGTGTCTGTTCACGCGTAAAATCGTCCGTCGTTGAATGTTGTTTATAACCAGCATACTGAAACATGTTTTGCGTTTCGGTATTAAAATCATAAGTATAGGGATTATTGTCTAATTTATAGGAAATGGTGAATGATTTATCCGGTTTTTTAAAAGTTCGTTGATAGTCAATATTTCCTGAAATACTTCCGTACTTGTAATTTCCACTATTCAATTGATCGAAATATCCGGTTCGCGTATTTTGCTTGTTGAGAATCTCAGTAGATGAAGTTCCTGTTGACTTATTATCGGCCAGATAACCCCAGAAAGACGCAGAAATCAAATTCAACGAATCGAGATCATAACTTGCCTCACCATTGAAGTTATGCGATAACCCTCTGTTGTTGCTACCTCCTCTCTGGTTGGTATAATATTGCTCAGTAGCCGAAGGCAGATAGTTCTCGCGGGTTGAAGTGTTACTTGAGTTGGGTTGCTTGTATTGGTTGATCGAATATCGTCCGGAGAACCCGAATTTGTTCACTTTCGTGGTCAGATAAAGACTTCCATTGGCACTACCGTATGAATCAAAACCTCCACTCACGCTTCCATTGTAGCCGTTCAACGATTTCTTCACAGTAATAATATTAATAATACCTCCCACTCCTTCAGCATCATACTTCGACGACGGATTGGTAATTACCTCGATATCTTTAATGGTATTGGCGGGCATGCTTTTGATAACCTCTTTGAAGTTTTTGGACATCATCGACGAACTTTTACCGTTTACCAGCACTTTGTAGTTCGATTGCCCGTTGAGGGTTACGTTTTCATCTCCATCAACGGTAATAAGCGGCACCTTACGCAAAATTTCCAACCCGGTACTTGTTTTTGAATCGGGATCCGACTCAATGCTATACGATATTTTATCAACATCTACTTTTACGAGCGGCTTTTGTGCCGTAACAGCCACTTCTTTCAGTGCCACACCCTCGTTCATCTTTACAGCACCTAAATCGGTTTTTAGTTCTGTGATATCCACTTTTTGATGCGTCTCTGCATACCCTAAAGCCGAAAAAATGAGCGAATATTTACGCTTTTCGTTTACTACAACCGAGAATTTACCCGAAACATCACTGCTGATTTTTTTTATCGTCTTTGCGCTGTCGTTTTGAACTGTCACAGTAGTATAAGGGATGCTTTTGCCTGATACGGTTTCAATTGCTTGACCTGTAATTTGATATGATGCAGGCTTCGTCTCTGCCAGGAGGTTAATTGAAATAAACAAAATAGACAAAAGTAAAGATTTCAGTTTCATATAAAAATAATTTAATGGTTCTTTTGGGGAAATAGAATATTTGATAAATAAAATTTAAAACAAAGGTGACACGTGAGCTAATTCTGCCATAGATATATTTTGTATGCCAATGAGGTAGACAAACAACGGTTGGTTAGTCCGTTGTTTGTTCTATTCAAAATATGTTGGAAAAGTAGCTGTTTGATACATGGACATGCCTCACTCATTTATGTACTTCTCTAATTTAGACATCAAGTTGCCAATATCATAATGCCCGAAGTTAGGATTAATGATTTCACCCGTTTTACCTACGAGCACATAATGAGGTATACCCGATATGTTGAATTTAGAGGTTAGAAAATTCCATTCGTCTGTTGTAACGCGGTAGTGCTCGCCCTTAATATCGGGAATCATATTAGACCAAGTGCTTTGAGGCGATGTTGGGTTGGTGATATACACAAACACAATATCTTTACCGGCTAACTCTTCTTTTAATGGTTTGATTTGTTCAATACCGCTACGGCATGGACCGCACCAGGTAGCCCAGAAATCTACATAAATCACTTTTCCTTTGTACTTCTTGATAATAGCATCGAAAATTTTCTCGGCTTCTGTTTTAGGTGTTTCGTTTACCACAAAACCAGTTTTCTTCTTATTGGCCTCCAGCTTGGCAATTGCCTGATTATTGCACAGTGCCACATATTCGGCTACAAATGGAGTACTGAATTGTTGTTGAATTTTTACTAACTTTTCGGGACTTACAGGAGACACTTCTTCCACAATTTTTCGGCAATAATCCTGGGCGATCATAATATCGCGACTTAAACCGGGTTGAACGTTGAAAAGATTTTTCAGTTTTTCATCTCTGCTTTTATACTGCGTTCTATAAAATTGCTCATCCATTATGCCATCATTCTTTTTGTAAAATGCATTTATAGAATCGCCATATAATACATAAAATTGCTTTGCTTGTTTAGCAGGTTCAGATTTACTATGCTCTATCATAGCTGTCAATAGCAACTCTTCGTCATCGGTTAGTTTTACCTTATTTGCTTTGAAATATTCATTGAAACTGGTTTCATCTGCTTTTGGATTATCCTTGTATAGCTTTTGTATCGTCTCGTGATATTTCGTATAAAAATCGGTTGTTCGCAGAGCATATTTTTCGTTATATTTCTTTTCTTCGGCCGAATTGTTTATTAATTCAAGTTCTTTTGTTTTCGCAACCAATAATTTCTCCGAATCTGTAAAGGTATATCCCGATTTTTCGAGTTCAGCGGCAATGGTTGATACAGTTATATTCACAGTGTACTTATTTGTGCCACGGAGAATGTCTAAATACTTTAACCTATTTATAAATGTGTTATAACCGGAACAAATTACTGCCAGCGGGTTGTTTACGGTTTCATTGTTTAAAAAATCGAAATACTCAACGGCTAATGAATCGGCTTTAACCGCTAACGTTCTTTGTGTGCGGGGTATTTTGTTTTTTTCGCGGTAAGCACTTTCCCAATAATAATCATAAAACATTTTATTCGAGGCAGATTCATATTCAAAATCCATTTTCATTACCTGATATGCTTTAGCGGATATTGTATTGGTTTTCATTATCGAATCCAACAGAGTCAGATCTTTAGTATTGCAAATTTCATTATACGCCTTGTATTGAGCTGGTGACATATCTAGAATTTTACTTTGCATATATCTGTAGTCAAAAGTTCTAATTTTAGTTAATTCAGATAGATCGGCGTTTAATTTGGCAGGTTCACCCATGTACAGTTGCTCTGAAGTGCCTAATAGCTGGAATATTTCTTTGCCAGGCTCTAGAAAAATGGATCCATTGTAAATAGGCGAGCGTACCCAGCAACGACTTGGATAGTAAAGAGGTAGTTTTGCAGAAAAATAACCATTTTCATCTATTCTAACTATAAAAGCATTCTGGTTTCCGGTAATAATATTGTCGATAGAGATAGAAAGCGTTTTTACGCCAACACGCGGAGTATAATCCTTAATATAACCACTGTAGGTTGCTGAATCAATTTTGAAAACCGGAAGTTCATACGGTTTATCATCCATTGGCTTTATCTTCTTAGCTTCAGTGGCATTATTACTGTATTCTTTCAGGTTTTGAGCCGATAAACCTAACAAAAGAGCACCCGGCGTAGTGATTTTGTAAAATACATCAACCGTTTCCCCATTGCCTGTGAGTTTTATTGAATTGGAAGATCTCTTATCCTTCGGGAAACTATAGCTCCACAGTTTATTGTTGTAAACCACGTATTTATCGTAAAAACCAAACTCCCACTGTCCGCTGGTTTTATCAAACCAATTACCATTCAATGCATTTGGTAAAAGCGATTTATTTGCATTCGGTTTTATTGCAATATCATATATGAACCAGCTGCCACCATCATTGGCTTCTCCATAGTCGATATATTGGGTAGTTTTTGGAATGGCGGGGAATGTCAATACGTAACTAACTTCCCCCGAAGGCGGCATAGTGTACTGTTCATTTAAAGGTATTCCTTCTGATCGTTTAATAAATAATTTTTCACAACCTATTGACTGAATATATGTTTCCTTGGGGATGCGAATCCACCAGCCCGGTGTATATTTCGTGTGAATTGACATAATAGTAGTGGTATCGGTAAGCTCCACTTTTGTTATCGTCGAATTATTGTTCAGGCTTAATCCTGTTTGGGGATGGTCAATTACAGTTTGAGAGCATACTACTATTGCCGAAAGCAAAAATAGTAAACAAGTTAACGTTAGCTTTTTCATAACAGAGTTGATTTTTATGGTTAGTTATTCGATTTTCGTTAGGTTCATTAATATCCAAATTATTGTTCTCTCTAACATTATTGAACAAACAATTTTCAATTGTTTTATATTGAGAGATTTCGTCTCGCTCAAAATATATAATGTGTGAAATTTTAAGCAAAGAAAATGCTTTAGTAAATAACTAAAAAACATATTACATAACATTAACTATTTTTATTTTATATTGTAAAGCTATTAACATTACTTCTAAAAATAGACACCTAAAGTGATGAATTTTAAAACTTTGTGCAGTGTTACCGTAGTCAAGGCATCTGTGCTTTGGATATTTTATCTGCAAAATCCTATGCTTCCACTAAAACTAATTCTCACTACTACCATTTCTGTAGATAACAGTAAAGCTCTACAAATAGGAGCATGGCTCAATGCCAACCTAAGTGAAATTCAGTGCAACCAAAGAGAGAGTGGCTTACTATTGAGTGTGTGCGCGCTTTGAAGAATAATGGTATTACTATTGCTAAAGTGACACTTGGTTTGTAAAACAATAGTCAATTGATTATGAAAATAGCTCTTAGTTGGTAGAATAATGGAGCATTGCTTTACTAACTAAGAGCTGTTTTTTTATAAGTTCAAGCTAAGAAACAGGGTTGTTTCTATATTTTTTCATGAGTCGCTATCAATTTTATAATCTAATTGCAGAATAATCATTGTTGTCGATGGACACAGTACTGGTTGTATCTTTTTCAATGGAAATGACTCTATTATTATCCTTGCTATAAAGTTTGGCACCATGTGTTAGTTTAGCATTGAGACTTTTAGTTTCACAATAATTATTTACAAAAGCGTTGTTTAATTTTATTGTGAGATTTCCTAATTTGGAGTTATTTAGATAAACAAGTGCGCTGTCATTTACAATAATATTCATATCATATTTTCGTGCATTAATTGTATATTTTTTTGCACCATCATTATTATAAATAAATCTACCTCCAGTTATCTTAACGGTTAATGAGTCCGGTTCAAAATGACTAACATTTATCCACAAGTGTTTTTTTCCAATTATTTGAGAAATCTGCTTGCACTTTATAAAGGCTCTGAGTCCGCAATAAACGTGCAAGGTATCATTAATGACCTCATACAGTTTTGCAGGTGTTTTTACTCCTTTCACATATTCTATACTCATCAAAGTGCTGTCCGAACGGTCAACATGAATATCCGAAGCTTCTTCGGCTACAATCACCTTGAAGCTTGGTAAAGGATATTCCTTGTAACTGATTTTATTTTTTTCTTCATCTTTGTGTTTTTTGGAGTCTGCAAATAAGAAAAGCATTCCACCCACAATAAAAATGGCAAAAGCGGTTATAATTATATTACTTGTTTTCATTTTCTTGTATAGCTGTTAGTAAGTCAGTTAAATCATTATTTGTAAGTTTCAGCACTTTTATTTTTTGAATAAACTCGGGTAATTCATTGTTGAAAAATGCTTGTTTCTCGGTTTTCAGGATACGATCCAATGCATCTTCCGTTACAAAAAATCCAATACCACGTTTATTGTCAATCACGCCTGCATCCTGCAGTATGGCATACGTCCTTAAGAGCGTATTCCGGTTCACTTCAAACTCTATCGCCAACTCGCGCACAGAGGGTACGCGTTCGCCGGGAGCGAGCTTGCCTTCGAGTATCTGGTGACAAAGGTTATCCGCTATTTGCTGGAAAATACCTTTTGTCGATTTAAAATCTATACTCATAGTTGTTTCTCTTTAAGTTTAAAGTAACCCAGCGGAAGTAAGAATATGGGAGCTAAATAAGCTATTGAATATAAGAATATTTCGTCATTGCTATAACCATTGGATAGTTTGTAATCGATATTGGCTATGCCAAAACTCTTTGTTTCAGGATAGAAAAGTTGTGAAAAACACATCATTACTATCATTATCAAGTATAATGTTGCTACAAGAGAAATTCCTGTTTTTATCAAGCCAAGTTTCCGAAAGAAAATCTTTACTGAAAATAAAAACATACCCGATGAAAAGATTATCAGAATCATACCTATTCCTTCAAACAATTTCCAGTTTGTTACGATAGGATATTTACTTTTAATTAAAAACATAGAGAAATGAAACTTTTCAATGTAATCGTATTTTTCAGGTCCTACTAATTGACCTAAATTATTTTTCAAATTACTTAGAACTGCGATACGCGCTATATGAGCATCTACCCAGAAAATAAACATGAATATAACAGTTCCAATTACGGCTCGAATAATAAACTGGCATAGAAACTTTTCAAAAGTAGACGCAGGCAAAAGTAAGTAGTTACTAATCTTGACCTTACTGCTAAGTTCTGAAAAGGCTGAACCTACAAATGCTCCAAGTCCCACAAGACACATAATAAAAACATTAAAATACCTTGAAGCATCAAAACTATAACCGGAATAACCATACAAATAATTAGGCATTTGCATATATATAACAATGAAACCTAATATAAATGCACCCACAATGGTGAGCAGATATTTTTTATAATTGAGTAATATATCGTTCATCAATAGCCGGTAAAACCTGCTGAAACTAAAAAATTTATTTGAATTCATATTTTTCAGAAATTAGATTGTTTTGTTGATAATTGCATTAAACAAGAGTTCCAAATCGATGCTTGATTCATTACCGTTAGAGGTTGGGACTATAATTCTCTGACCCAGGGTACATTGCTCGTGGTAAAGCACATTTTCTATCCCGGCTAGCGATGGCACCATATCGAAATACAATTTCTGAGTTATTTCTTCAATATTTTCCTGATAAATCATTTTTCCATTCTCAATCACCACCACCGTGTCAATCACCGTGTCGATGTCCTTCACCTGATGGGTGGAAATAATAACCAGTTGCTCGTCGGTTACCGAACTCACCAAAATTTTACGAAACTGACTTTTAGACGGAATATCGAGTCCGTTAGTAGGTTCGTCGAATACTAACATTTTACAGTTAGTAGAAAGCGCAAACGCTATCAGGAACTTTTTGCGCTGCCCGTGCGAAAGTTTGTTCAGGTTAGAAGTGGGGTGCAATTCAAATTCCTTAAAGATGTCGTGAAGCTTTTGAGAGTCGAAGCTCGGGTAGAGCGGACTGAACGCTTTCACATAGGTGGAAATACTGATGGGAGGAAACGCGAATTCCTCGGGAACCATGTATACGTCCGCCAAATAATCGGGGTTACGCTCAAACGGAACAAAGCCGTTTACATTGATTTTTCCTGCTTTAGGCTGGATCAATCCCGAGATTAAATGCAGTAGGGTCGATTTGCCTGCTCCGTTTTTACCGAGCAGCCCTACGATACGGCCACTTTCTACCTCCAACGAAAAATCGTTGAACAGTGGCGACTTCTTTTTGTAATGAAATGATAAGTTTTGAATGTTGATCATGGCATATTAGCTTAGCGGTCTATGTAACTATGCCACAAAGTAACGAACAATATTTTAATTGACAAAGCAAAAAGTATATTTATTTTTCAAACATTTTCTAAAAAATATTATATCTTATTGATTTTCAAATGTATTATTGCCAAAATAAAAAGCCACACTTCAGAATATTTTCCGAAGTGTGGCTAAAATTCAACTGCTGAGTTACATAATTAGTGTAACATCGGTTGGAGTTGGTTATCTATAATTTGATAAAAATCTTCTTTTTGTACAGTATATTGCCAATAAACCAGTTGAGCGTTACAAACAACAGTGCGAACAGCAACGATCCCATAAGATCACCAAAAACCGGAGATAGCCATTGACTGTAAACGTAAGCATGTATGGACACCCATTCGCCGTAAACCGTAAAACCGATATTGCCCAACAAAACGCTCAGCACGGCAGCTACCACATAAATAAACATAGGGTTTACACCGAATGACTCGAAGAAAACGCTCCAATTCTTTTTAGCTTTTATATCGATCAGCCAAATGAGCAGTGCCAGTAAAAGCGAAGCCAATCCACAAGTGGTCAGTACAAAACTCGAACTCCATATTTTCTTATTGATAGGAAAACCGTACTGAAGTAAAAATCCTAAAAATAGGATAATCGTTCCGAAAACAAACAACTTTTGAATGCGTACTCCATTTTCTTTCACTTCGGATATTAATTTTCCTGCCCAAACTCCAATTAAAACATGCGCTATGCAAGGAAGGGTACTCAATAAACCTTCGGGATCGAATACAACTGCCGAACCATCGGGCAAATGATCGGTGTACATGTGGCGAATGCCCAAAACGGCACGGTCGATAATGGCCACTAAACTGCTGCTATTTTGCTCAAAACTATCGGATACGACTATCAATATCCAATAAAAACCTAACAGGATTGCACTTATCCACAGCGCTCTTTTGGGCTTAAAGATTAAAACAGCCAGAGAGCCAAAAAATGACACGAGTGCCAGGCGTTGCAATACACCCAATATTCTGAGCGACTCGAGATTATTGGCTGCTTGTCCTATTTTAGCAAAGAAAGTAAGGTCTTCCGTCCACAACTCTCTTAATGTTCCACCGAAATGTCCAAACCAATTCAACGCTACCCCAATAATGAAGAGCAAAACCGAACGACGAAGCAATTTTGAAAATGTTTGGGTGGTGAATTTAAAGTCGAACTTTTTGTACGAAAGAAACATGGAAACACCCATGATAAACATGAAAAATGGAAATACAAGATCGGTCGGAGTTAACCCATTCCATTGTGCATGACGGAGTGGTGCATAAATACTGCCCCAGCTTCCCGGGTTGTTGACTAAAATCATTCCTGCAATGGTTATGCCGCGTAACACATCGAGTGACAGAAGGCGAGAAGAATTTACTTTGGTGAATTTTGTCATAATATTCGGATAAGAGAGTTTGGCTAATCTGAATGTTTATTCGCACAAATATACAAAAAAAGCATCAATCGGAATATATATCCGGTTGATGCTCTTTCAAATCCCTTTCGGGAGGTATAGTGTCTATTTATTTTACTTCAGCTCCATTGCTTACAACCGCTTTTGGCTGAATAAGCACCAGCTTTCCATCGGCATTTTCGGCCGAAAGAATCATGCCTTCGCTCATCACACCACGCAATTTACGAGGTTCAAAATTAGCAATAAAACAAACCTGCGTTCCAATCAACTCTTCAGGATTAGGGTAGGATTGTGCAATGCCCGAAAGGATGGTGCGATCTTCTAAACCATCGGCAATGCGGAATTGCAACAATTTATCGGCCTTTGGCACTTTTTGGCAATCGAGCACAGTACCCACACGAATATCCATTTTCATGAAATCATCGAACGCTACATTTTCGCGCATCGGTGCTGCTTTATAGTTGGCAGTTTCGTTTTCTTTTTTTGTGTCGAGCAATTTTTGAACCTGTGCTTCGATGGTTTCATCTTCAATCTTTTCAAAAAGAAGTTCCGGAGTTCCCAACTGATCGCCGGCTTTCAATAAATCGATGCGTCCCAGTTCTTTCCAGTCGAAGGTTGAAAGGTTCAACATATTTCGCAGCTTCTCGGATGTAAATGGCAAAAACGGTTCAAAAGCAATGGCCAGATTAGCCGCAATTTGCAAACTCAGGTGCATAATGGTTGCCACGCGATCCATGTCCGTTTTAGCCACTTTCCAAGGCTCTGTATCCGCTAAATATTTATTTCCGATACGTGCCAAAGTCATAGCCTCTTTTTGTGCATCGCGGAAACGGAAATTATTAAGTAGCTTTTCTACTTCCGCTTTTACGTTTACAAATTCTTCGAGTGTTTGTTTATCGTAGTCTGTCAATTCGCCCAACGCAGGTACCTTGCCATCGTAGTATTTTTGAGTCAACACCAATGCACGATTGATAAAGTTGCCAAAAATGGCCACTAACTCATTGTTATTGCGTGCCTGAAAATCCTTCCAGGTAAAGTCATTATCTTTTGTTTCAGGTGCATTAGCGGTCAACACATAACGCAGCACATCTTGTTTTCCCGGAAATTCTTCCAGGTATTCGTGCAACCAAACAGCCCAATTGCGCGAGGTAGAAATTTTGTCGCCTTCTAAGTTCAGGAACTCATTTGCCGGAACATTGTCAGGGAGAATATAAGAACCTTCGGCTTTCAACATGGCAGGGAAAACGATACAATGGAAAACGATATTGTCTTTACCAATAAAATGCAACAAGCGTGTTTCGGGATCTTTCCACCATTTTTCCCAACTATCGGGAAGCAATTCTTTAGTGTTCGAAATGTAGCCAATGGGTGCATCGAACCAAACATAAAGTACCTTTCCTTCAGCACCCGCAACAGGCACCGGAATTCCCCAATCCAAATCTCTACTTACGGCACGCGGTTGCAAACCCATATCGAGCCAGCTTTTACATTGTCCGTATACATTTGGTTTCCATTCTTTATGATCTTCCAATATCCATTTGCGCAACCATGCTTCGTGTTGATCAAGTGGAAGGTACCAGTGTTTGGTTTCACGCATCACAGGCACTGCACCACTGATGGCCGATTTTGGGTTGATTAAATCGGTAGGACTAAGCGAAGTTCCACAGGCTTCGCATTGATCGCCATAGGCATTTTCATTGCCACAATGTGGACATTTTCCTGTTATATAGCGGTCGGCAAGAAATTGTTGTGCCGACACGTCAAAATATTGTTCGCTGGTTTTTTCTACAAAGCCACCTTTAGCTTCTATTGTTTTAAAAATATCAGAAGCTAATGCTTTGTGTGTTGGAGAGGTGGTACGCGAATAAATATCAAATGTTATTCCAAAATCCTCGAACGACTTTTTGATAATACCGTGATACCTATCCACAATATCTTGCGGTGTAACGCCCTCTTTTTTAGCTTTAATAGTGATAGGCACACCATGTTCGTCCGACCCGCCAATAAATAACACTTCTTCGCCTTTCAGACGGAGATAGCGCACATAAATATCAGCAGGAATATATACACCGGCCAAATGACCAATGTGCACCGGCCCATTAGCATAGGGCAAAGCGGAAGTTACGGTAGTACGTTTAAAATTTGTCATGTAGTAATCAGTTGATTGGTTCATTTGTTGATTGGCTTGCTAGTTTACAGAAAGTTGCGAACTAAATAACTGATAAACCAGTTAACCAATTAACTTTTAGCCAAGTTGGAGTGCAAAGATACGGACAAATAATTAAATTTGGAGTATATTTGTGAACCAAAAAAACAGCAAAGCTAATTCTATTTCGTTATGCCCCTAAACAAAACCCTTTTAAAAGAACAACTTGCAGAACTTTCAAAAAAAGACCTGGCCGATATGGTGCTAAAACTGGCAGCCAAAAGGTATAATTACGAATTTCTGCTGGTAAACTTTTTAGATAAAGACGGTGGCGAGCAAACCTTATTTGAAGAAGCAAAAGAAGCCATTGATGCTCTGACCCAAAAAGAATTCAAAGGACGCACCACTCAGCACCAAATGGTAAAAAGACTGAATGCATGCACCAAAAGAATTGCTGAATTTACGGTTGAAACCAAGAGCAAAAAGCTGGAGGCCGATTTAATTCTTCACGTGCTGGAAATGCAATTCAAGCAGCCCGGAAAAGTGTTTGGCGCGCGCGTTTCGGGTTACGACTACAAGGTTGGACTATTGCTCAAAAAACTCATCTCAATAGTCACAAAGAAACTACACCCCGACTACCTGATTGATTATCAAGATAACATCAACATCTTTCTTGAAAAGTTACACAAGACTTCCGATAGAGTAAACACCATCAGGGAACTACCGCAAGAAATTGAATAAAAAAAATGACCAGGTTCAGCACGGCTGAATCTGGTCATTTTCTATTCTCACTATTTTAAATTGATGAGCCTACATCTCCCACTTCTCGCAGGTAGCAATCAGATCATCAAATGTTTTTACCTTCGATTTGGCCTGTACTTCTGCAATCTGTGTCTCCACAGCCGCATCGTAGGTTTCTTCTTCTACATCGCGAATAACACCTACCGCAATAGGCAATTCCGGGCCTTCCATCAAAGCCAGTTTCATTTGTAGTGTTGTGTCCTGACAAGTTGCATCATGTACCAAAATATCTGCTTCGGTAATTCCATTTTGTCCGATTGTCACCACTTTCAGATTAAAGCCATCAAGCACAAGACCTTTATTAGCTTCTTTTCCAAAAATCATTGGTTTGCCATGTTCTAGCAAAATTAATCGATCACTGCGGGTTTCTTTTTCGGCCAACCAACCATGAGCTCCATCGTTAAAAATAACACAGTTTACTAAACATTCAACTACCGATGTCCCTTTGTGACGAGCAGCAGCCAAAATAGCAGTTTGCGAATTTTTCAAGTCAACGTCAAGCAGACGAGCGAAGAAAGTACCACGCGCTCCAAAAGTGAGTTCAGCAGGACGAAATGGACGTTCAACAGTACCAAAAGGAGATGACTTAGTTACATATCCTTTTTTGGTAGTAGGCGAATATTGTCCTTTTGTAAGTCCGTAAATCTGATTATTGAAAAGCAATACATTTATATCCACATTGCGACGAACACTATGAATAAAATGATTTCCACCAATCGCCAAACAGTCACCATCACCGGTAATTTGCCATACCGACAGTTTTGGATTTGCCACTTTTACACCTGTTGCCACTGCTGCTCCACGACCATGAATGGTATGAAAGCCATAACTACTTGTATAATAAGGCAAACGAGACGAACATCCGATACCAGAAATAACCGCCGTATCATGCGGAGCTACTCCTAAGTCAGCCATTACTTTCTGTAGTGAGTTCAGCACTGCATAGTCACCACAGCCCGGGCACCAACGCACGTACTGGTCGCTCTTAAAGTCTTTGGCAGTATATTGTATTGTTGATTCTTTAGTTTCCATAAGTTGAAAATATTAAATTGTTACTGGAAAAATCCTGATTTATTATTTCAATAAATTCTCGAAACATTCTTCCAATTCGGCAACTGTAAATGGTTGACCCTGTACTTTATTGTGTTGCAGAAATTCTACCGCAGGAACGTTTGAACGCAAATAAGTTGCAAACTGCCCACTGTTCAATTCACAAACTACCACCTTTTTGTACCGTTGAATTACTTCAACAGCATTTTTTGGAAGTGGATTGATATAATTGAAATGCGCCAGTGCAATTTTGTTTCCTTTTTTGTTCATCGATTGCACCGCACTCATCAAGTGACCGTGCGTTCCACCCCAACCAATTACTAGTAAATCAGCATCATCCGCTCCTTCAAGAACTAAATCAGGAAGAAACTGACTAATATTTTTTATTTTTTCAGCACGAGTATCTACCATTTTTTGGTGATTCTCCGGATCGGTAGAGATAGCTCCGGTATAATAGTCTTTTTCAAGGCCACCGTTTCTATGTCCGAAACCTTCTGTTCCCGGAATGCTCCAATAACGAACTTTGGTTTCTTCATCGCGCGAAGTAACCTTTACATCCTCCATGCCTTTTTTGGTATAGTTCGGGTAAATACCCTGTAACTCAGCCAGGGTTGGAAGTTTCCAAAGTGAAGTTCCATTTCCGATAAAAGCATCGGTTAATAAAATAACCGGAGTCATATGTTCCAACGCAATTTTACTTGCCATAAATGCAAAGTGAAAACAGTCGGCAGGCGTACTTGCAGCCATTACCACTGCAGGACTTTCGCCATTACGTCCATAAAGGGCTTGCAGAAGGTCCGTTTGCTCGGTTTTGGTAGGCAAGCCGGTAGATGGTCCACCACGCATAACATCGACGATAACAAGCGGTAATTCAGCCATCACAGCCAACCCGATGGCTTCCGATTTCAATGCCAGTCCGGGACCTGATGTATTCGTAGCTGCCAGACTGCCGGCAAAAGCAGCTCCAATGGCAGAAGTGATACCTGCTATCTCGTCTTCGGCCTGCACCACTTTCACACCCATGTCTTTACGCAAAGCCAATTCGTGCATGATATCGGTAGCCGGAGTAATTGGATAACTTCCCAGGAAAAGTTGCAAGCCTGATTTTTGCGAAGCAGCAATCAAACCCCAGGCAGTAGCTTTATTACCGCTAATGCTGGTATAGGTACCTTTAGGAGTTTCGTGCGATTTTTCGACAATGAAGGTCGAGATGGTCAGGTGCAAATTATTTCCATAATTGTAACCATCAGTCAATACCTTTACGTTCGCATGCAATAAGTCGGGTTTTTTCCCGAATTTATTTTCTAAGAAATGGATGGCTTGATCAATTGGTCGGTTAAACAACCAACAAATTAAACCTAACGAAAACATATTTTTGCTACGCAACACTGTTTTATTATCTAGCCCAAATCCATCCAAACTATTTTGAGTAAGCGAGGAGAGTGCTGCCGGTATAAGTTGTGTTGCATCAGAAATTCCGAGTTCTACAAAAGGATTATCAGTTTTGAAACCTGCTTTGTCCAAATCAGATTTTTCGAACGAGTCAGTATCAAAAATAATAATACCCCCTTTTTTCACACTAGCTGCATTCACTTTAAGTGCTGCAGGATTCATTGCGACCAATACATCCGCATCATCACCGGGAGTATATATTTTGCTTGAACCAAGATGTACCTGAAAACCGGACACACCACCTATTGTACCTAGTGGGGCGCGTATTTCTGAAGGAAAATCGGGGAAAGTTGAAATTTCGTTGCCTAATATTGCCGAAAGATTGGAAAATAGAGTACCTGTTAGTTGCATTCCGTCTCCCGAGTCACCAGAGAAACGAACCACTACATTATCCAATTCGGTTGTTTTCGTTTTATCCATATTTATTAAATCGTATATTTATGCTAACATTCTATAAAAAAGCTTTCTCATGTGCAAATGTAAGTATTAAGGAGCATTTATGCAATATAATTAACCCAATTCTATGCGAAAGTGATTAAATATACTGATAAATGCTCTCAAAATTACATTTATATTCAAAAATGCTTTGATAGTAACAAATTAGAACTCTGCATTGTTCGGAGTACGTGGGAAAGGAATTACATCGCGGATATTCGACATACCGGTTACAAAAAGTAACAACCGTTCGAATCCTAGGCCAAATCCCGAGTGAGGAGCAGTTCCGAATCGACGGGTGTCAAGATACCACCAGATATCTTTTGTAGGCACGCCCATTTCTTCAGCACGATTTTTCAACTTTTCGTAGTCTTCTTCACGTTGTGAACCTCCGATTATTTCTCCGATTTTTGGGAACAATACGTCCATGGCACGAACAGTCTTACCATCATCATTTTGCTTCATGTAGAACGATTTAATTTCTTTTGGATAATCGGTTAGGATAACCGGTTTTTTGAAATGTTGTTCTACCAAATAGCGTTCGTGCTCGGATTGCAAGTCTGTACCCCAACCAACCGGGAATTCGAATTTGTGACCTTTGGCTACAGCAGCTTCAAGAATCTCAACACCTTGTGTATATGGTAAACGAATAAAATCGTCGTTTACAACTGAATTAAGGCGCTCAATCAATTCTTTATCGTACATCGTAGATAGGAACTCTAAGTCGTCTTTACATTTATCCAATGCCCAACGAATACAGTATTGAATAAAATCCTGAGCCAATTGCATGTTCTCTTCAATTTCGTTGAAAGCAACTTCCGGTTCGATCATCCAAAATTCCGACAAATGTCGTGGTGTGTTCGAGTTTTCGGCACGGAAAGTAGGTCCGAAGGTATAAATAGCTCCCATCGACATGGCTGCCAATTCACCCTCCAATTGTCCTGAAACAGTAAGACTGGCTTGTTTACCAAAGAAATCGTTACTATAATCAATCTGACCGGCTTCATCTTTCTTCAGGTCATACAAGTTCATGGTTGTAACCTGAAACATTTGTCCTGCACCTTCGCAGTCGGAAGCTGTAATTATCGGTGTATGAAAATAGAAAAAACCACGATCATGAAAAAAAGTATGAATAGCCATCGCCATGTGGTGACGTATACGGAAAATAGCACCAAAAGTGTTAGTACGTGGACGTAAATGGGCTATTTCGCGCAAGAATTCTAGCGTATGTCCCTTCTTTTGTAAAGGATATGTTTCAGGGTCTGCGATACCGTAAATTTCAATCTGAGTGGCTTGAATCTCCACTTTTTGCCCCTGCCCCATCGATTCAACCAAAATTCCGACTACGCTGATACATGCGCCGGTAGTTATTGGTTTTAGATATTCGTCGCCAAATTTTTCATTATCTACTACAACTTGTATATTATGAATCGTCGATCCATCATTCAACGCTATAAAGCTAACATTTTTATTACCACGGCGAGTTCTCACCCAGCCTTTGATGTTTACCTCGGCACCAAAATCAATTCGTTTTAATGCATCAACAATAATAGTTCTGCTCATGTTATTTGTAATCAATAAAGTATATAGTTCTTAATTTGCTTTGAAAGTACAAAAGTACTAATTTCCGTTGGAAAAAATGTGCTTAGAAAAACAAAAAGCACCATGTCCTATGCGAACCGGTGCTTTTTGTATATCTGTAAAAATTCAATTATTTTTTTGTTGTTTGGTCATCGATACTTCCAATCATGCTCATTGCACAACGGAAACCAATATCGTTGGCCGATTTATCCTGATCAAGGAATCTACGCGTAGACGGTGATAACCAATATACACGGTCTTTCCACGAACCACCTTTGTAAACACGCGTTTTATCAGTAACTTTAGGACACAAAACATCAGTAGGATCAATCTTTTGGTTGTTTTTTAAATTTTCAAGTCCTTTTGGATCAACCAATGCCAGTGAGAAATTATACTGCGAAGTTGCATCACCATCCTTGAAGTTACGAACATCGTCGTTTTTTTCAACCTTTGTCTGAACTCTACCAAGTGAATCTATCTTGTAAACTTTGTTTCCAATTTCATCTGTGCTTTCAACAACCGGCGTCAAATAAACATTCCCTCTGAAAGAGTTGTATTCTGATAACTCCTCAAACGAAGTTGGACGATAAACATCTAGTACCCATTCATTCACATTTCCAGCCATATTGTACAGCCCAAAATTATTTGGAGTATATTTATTTACTTCTGCAGTAATAGTTGCCTTATCATTCAAGCTACCCGATGTACCCATCATATCGCCTCGTCCACGAACAAAGTTGGCTTGCATTTGACCAAGTGCTTTTTTTGCAGGCACACGCACCTGAGCTCCAGACCAAGGATACATTTTACTTTCTTTTACAAGACCATCTTTTTCGGATCTTGTTGCATAAGCCGCAAATTCCCATTCAGCTTCAGTTGGTAAACGGAAGTCTGAAAACAAAATTCCATCAGACATATCCACTTTTCTAACTTCTCCGGAAGCATCTTCTTTTGGTCTGCGTCCTTCAGCCGGTTTATAACTTGACTGCAATAAATATTTTTGAGTGTTAAATACAAAGTTAGTGGCTATTGAATCAAAGTCCTCTTTTTTTGCTAAAGAACCAAAATCGGGCGCTTCAATTATGCCGGCATCAATAAGTGCTTTCTCATTTACACGGTCAGTACGCCAGGCACAGTAGTCCATAGCCTGCTCCCAGGTTACTCCCACAATCGGGTATTGATCGAACGACGGATGTGTAAAATAATTTTCAAGGTATGGTTCATTGTACGCCAACTCTTCACGCCATATTTTTCCGTTTGGTTGCGCTTTGGCAACTAGCTTGGGAGCCGTTTTTCCAAATACTCTTTGCATCCAGTTGGTATACTCGCGCCAATCGATGTTTCTGATCTCATATTGATCCATGTAAAATGAACTTACAGTAATGCGTCGACGCGTGTTATCACGTGTTGCTGTTATAAATTCACCTCTTTCACCAACGGTAAATGAGCCACCCTCAATTGCTACCATTCCGGGAGGAACTTTGGTTTTGAAATTGTTCTTTACCAAAAACTCAGTACCTTCTTTATCATTGTATTTCCAACCGGTTACGCTAGAAACCCCTTTGTCGCTGGATTTGCTTGCACAACCAGCTAAAGTTATTGCCAAAGATATTGTTGCTAATTTAGCTATGGTTTTAAAGTTCATAAATAGGTGATATGAATTATTAATAATTAATTGTATAAACAGCACTGCAAAAATAGTATTTTTTTTGCGTAATGAGTCAATGAATGTAAATGTTTTTACATTTTCAAATAAAAAAGCGACATATTAATAACTAATTTTGACATAAAATCGTATATTTACCATTAAAAAAAAATCTGAATTAAATGACGAGTACAATGCCTCGCTATATTTTCTTACTTTTGCAGGATAGATTTTTCACTCGTGCATTTTAAAATTTCCGTTTTATATGAATTCAAAAGTCTTACAAATAAACCTCAATGATAAGTTGATTGATTTGTCTACTCCAATTGTTATGGGGATACTAAATACGACTCCCGATTCGTTTTTTAAGGGAAGCAGATTTGTGTCGGACAAAGGCATCTTAAAATGTGTTGAGAAAATTGTTTCCGAAGGCGGAAGTCTTATTGATATTGGTGGATATTCTACCCGACCACAGGCCGAGGTGATTACCGACGAAGAAGAAATTCGGCGGGTGTCGGAGGCTCTTGAAATTATTCTGAAAAAATTCCCTGATGTTTACATCTCCGTAGACACCTTCCGCTCCACTGTGGTGAGAGAAGTTGTAAAAAATTATAAGGTGGCAATGATTAACGACATTGGCGGAGGAACACTGGACCCCTTGATGTTTGAAACCATCGCCGATATGAAGGTAGCATACGTGCTGATGCATACACGCGGGACTCCTCAAACCATGCAGTCTAAAACGGAATACGATGACTTGATGGCAGATGTTTTTCGTTTTTTGGAAAAACGGATTGCTCAACTGAGATTGTTTGGCGTCAACGACATAATCATCGATCCGGGATTTGGATTTGCCAAAACAGGTGATCAAAACTTTGAATTATTGAAAAAACTCTCGTATTTTAAGGAGCTAAACGTACCGATTTTAGCAGGATTGTCGCGCAAATCAATGATTTATAATTTGCTCGAGACTGATGCCGAAGGTGCACTTAATGGCACAACAGCTGCAAATATGTTGGCACTTTTGGGTGGGGCGTCTATTCTTCGGGTGCACGATGTAAAAGAGGCTTTTCAGACAATTGAAATTTATAAAGCATATTGTAAATAACAGACTAATACCAACACTGTAAAAAAGAATAATTATGGGATTTCAGATTGGCATTAAAGACATGGTTGATATATTTTTGGTAGCTATTTTGCTTTACCAAATGTTCAAACTGCTCAAACGCTCAGGAGCTGCAAATGTGTTCCTTGGTATTCTTGCATTTATAATTTGCTGGTTCCTGGTTTCATATGTATTCAAAATGGAACTGCTTGGCGGCATTTTCGACCGGATTGTGAGTGTTGGTGCATTTGCATTGATTGTCATTTTCCAGGAAGAAATTCGACGATTCTTTTCAAAGGTTGGGTCAACAAGTAAGTGGAAATCTTTAAATTCCATTAAACGTTTTTTTGGAAATAACCACAACGAGGAAGAAAAATCAAATTACGATTTGGTGCAGATTGTGCTCGCTTGCAGGAGCTTATCTAAAAGCTCCACCGGTGGGCTAATTGTAATTACAAAATTGAACGATTTGGAATTCTACTTGCAATCTGGCGAACAAATTAATGCCACTATTAACTCCCGATTAATTGAGAATATCTTCTTTAAAAATAGCCCACTTCATGATGGGGCTTTGATTATTTCGGAACGTAAGATGAAAGCTGCAAGTTGTATTCTGCCAGTCTCCAAAAATCAATCCATCCCGAAACGAATGGGTCTACGACACAGAGCAGCATTAGGAATTACTGAAAAATCGGACGCCATAGCCATTGTTGTTTCAGAAGAAACCGGACATATCTCATGGGCCGTAAACGGACAGTTAACCGTAAATGTGAAGGCGGAACAACTAGAACATTTCTTGTCGGAAGAACTGGGCGGACAGTAACGAATTAATTGCAACCGCAACTTTAGCATCTTCAGACAAAGACTTTACTGGTCTGATTTTTTTCCATATGTATAAAAATCAAATCCACTGTGTTGTTCAAACAATCTAAGTTGCTTTCCATTTATATAATTACTGAATCCAAAATCACCGAATCCATTGAACATATCGCCATAACTGAGAATATGGCAATTTGCGCAATCGAGAACGTAATACATCCTTATATCAGAATCACAAACTACCGGTATGGTCTGAGCACAGGCAAAAAGACCATCTCTTTTCATCAAGGCTTCTTCAATGTCCTTTGATGAACAAATTTTATATCTCAGATGATAATCCTCAGGTATCTTATCCACATTCAGGTTTCTACTGAACAATACGCTATCCAATAATAATGTTTTCTTTTCTAATTCATGTTGATAGCTTCTTATCTCTGTATAGCCAAAACGAATAATATGCTTTTTTCTTGCTTCGAAATGATTTTGGATATAACATAGTGCAAATATTGCATCTTGTCGTTTGATAGCTAAATGACCTAAGTTTCTTGACGGAAGAATATCAACGAAATATACGTCCTTCATATTCATATATTTCTCGCCAAGATAAATAGAAAAACGTAAAAAAATAGACCTATAGTTTATTGTATTTCCTTCAATATACTTTATCCCAAGTATTGTGTATTTAGATGGGCACTTGTTCAGACTATCTAAAAGAGCAGTATGACTTACTATTTCATATTCACTATTAAATTTCCAGAACTCTTTTACAGCCTCAATTAGTTTATCGTTTACCTCTGACTCGTCAGTCAATTCTACAAGTAGTTTTCTCTTCTCGGCCTTCTCAATATTATCCAAACTTGCGTAGAAAGAGTAATTTCCACTTACAGTTTTAGATTGTGAGAGTGACTGTTGTACAACAACAATAGTCAGTAAAAAAACACAAGCAATATATTTAGAGGTGCTGTTTCTCATCTATTTTGTATTACTATAGCAATTAGTTAAATACTATCAAGAAATGACTGGAAGAAAAATATGACTGATTTATTTATTGAGCTTTGCAGGCACCCATTTTAATAAAAACTGTTTTACCTTTTCGACACTATACCCTTTCCCTTCCTCTAAAATTCCACTTTCCTGCACACAGAGCAAATCTCCGGTGCACGACAGAATTATAAATAACGGATAACCATAACGACTGTCTTTTGTAAGGTACTTACTAAAAACGGCTTCATTTTTATTTTCGGGTGAGAAATTCAGATGATAATAAAGATAGCTCCTATCTAAAATTGTTTTTATCTCTGCTTGATTGTGCACAAAGTAGTTGAAGCGCAAACACCAGCCACACCAATTTCCTCCAGCTTGTATAAAGATATTTTTATGACTTACTTTTGCTTGCTTTATAAGTTCAGTCAATTCTCTCTGAGCATTTTCCTCCGAATGATAAGGTTTGGGCAACGAACCTTTTTCGGGATAGTTGAATGTATCGGTAGAAACGGTTTGTGCATGAAGTGCCGAAACGAGAAGTAAAAAACAAAAAATCACGGGAACTATTTTCTTCATAAACTCTACAATCTGATATTTTTATCGAAAATTCTATAATTGACAAGATACGCTGGGTAGCAATTTCTTTCACAAATATACTGTATTTTTATTAAAAGTTGATATACACAGAATTAAAATTTATCCTTTTGCTTTTAAAAACAGTAGCGGTCGTCTCAATACTGAAACGACCGCCATTTACCATTTTGTTTTCAATTACTAACTGATAATTGTCAATTCATCAAGCTTTACCTGCACTTCCCAAAACATTTACAGTTTTGTGAGCATATAATCTTTTCAATTCGTCGCGTGCAGGACCAATATATTTACGTGGGTCAAACTCGCCCGGTACAGTAGCCATAACCTCGCGGATAGCTGCAGTCATTGCCAAACGTCCATCAGAATCGATATTGATTTTACATACCGCTGAAGCAGCTGCTTTGCGCAATTGTTCTTCAGGAATACCGATTGAATCTTTCAACGCACCACCATATTTGTTGATTGTTGCAACGTATTCTTGTGGAACAGAAGATGCACCGTGCAATACGATTGGAAAACCAGGAATTTGTTTTTCAATTTCTTCTAAAATGTCGAAACGTAATGGCGGTGGAATTAACACACCATTTTCGTCTTTTGTACATTGTGCAGGAGTAAATTTATTAGCACCGTGTGAAGTTCCGATAGAAATAGCCAACGAGTCAACACCGGTACGGGTTACGAAATCAACAACTTCTTCAGGTTGAGTATAAGTGTGGTGTTCTGCAACAACATCATCTTCAACACCAGCCAAGACACCAAGTTCACCTTCAACGCTTACACCATGAGCGTGTGCGTATTCAACTACTTTTTTAGTCAATGCAATATTATCTTCGTAAGAGTGGTGTGAACCGTCAATCATTACAGAAGAGAATCCTGAATCGATACAACTTTTACACAATTCAAAAGTATCACCGTGGTCAAGGTGTAAAACAACCGGAATGTTTTGTCCAAGTTCTTTTGCGTACTCAACAGCTCCCTGAGCCATGTAACGAAGCAAGGTTTGATTAGCGTATTTGCGCGCACCGCTCGATACTTGCAAGATTACAGGTGATTTTGTTTCAACACATGCAGCAATAATTGCTTGCATTTGTTCCATATTGTTGAAATTGAAAGCTGGAATAGCATATTTGCCTTCGATAGCTTTTTTGAATAAGTCATTGGTGTTCACCAATCCAAGTTCTTTGTAATTTACCATTTTATTCGAATTTTATAGTTTGATAATTTGAGCGCAAAAGTAGTGCTTTTTTATCAAATATGAAACAAATACGCCACGATAATCTCTGAAATAGAAGTTATCTCCCCTTTTCATTGTAGAATACCGTTTCAAAATTTATCAATTTTGTTGATGTATTTATGGGCGTTTATTTAGCCAAACAAGAATAATTACAACGATTACACATCTTAGGGTCTCAAAATTTGGTCATTTCGTTGAATTCTATATCTTTGCAATCACAAAAGATGATTTTCTAAACAACAAAAATTATTTACTATGGGTTTACTGAAAGAATTTAAAGATTTTGCCGTACGTGGCAATGTGATCGACTTGGCAGTCGGCGTTATTATCGGTGGAGCTTTTGGAAAAATTGTGGCTTCATTTGTGGCTGATGTTGTCATGCCTCCTATAGGCTTATTGGTAGGTGGCGTTAACTTTACCGATTTGAAGTGGGTAATGAAATCCCCTGAAGTCGTCGATGGTGTTCAAAAGGCTGCTGTTACAATGAATTACGGCAACTTCTTGCAAGTAACGCTAGATTTCCTTATTGTGGCGTTCGTGATATTTATGACTATCAAAGCCATAAACAACTTGAAAAAGAAAGAAGAAGCGGTTCCTGAAGCTCCGGCTGCACCAAGCAAAGAAGAGGTTCTGCTTGCCGAAATTCGCGATTTGTTGAAAGAGAAGAAATAATCTTTTCTGTTAGACTTAAATAAACCTTCTGTTGATCGCTCAGCAGGAGGTTTTCTTTTTTTGATTTAAACACCAATTAACTTTAATGGCATCAGGTTTTAAGCTTTATCTCCAGACTAAACACCACAATGATAGTAATATTTTTGACTACTTCAGTAGTAATATTTTTATTTACAGAGCATTGATTCGATTCTAATTGTTATTTTACTTATCCAATAAGTTAAAGTTTATTGAAAAATATACCAGAATAAATAAATTTATTCTGGTATATTTTTTGAAATTTTAATTTTTCATCATTATCCACAAGAATTATCTCGTCGTCAAAGGAGATAATGTAACAAATAATACAGTAAACAACTACAAATGTAATACAGTAAAACAGTGAAACAGCATTCACATTTACCATATACACAATAAATTATACCCGAACTACGTTTCCATGATATTGTACAATTTAGGTTAATGAACATTTTAATTGTAGCTTTTTTTATCAACTTAAACTATCATAAATACTAGCAACATCGCAATTATTACTATAATATTCTGTATTACAACAAATTAGATCTTTTTTATATATTTGTAATCCTTTCAGTTTTGTCATTATAAATCTATTAATCACAAATAACCGTAATCATTATGAAAGTATTCACTTCTCGCGTCACGGTAAAAACGATTACCTTACTTGTAACTAGCTACATAGCAGTTGCACTTTTACTTTTATTGGTTCTTTATTGGAAATAAGCAGAACTTGATCATTTCGATGTTATTTTTAGCATTGAACGAACAGGCGGTCTGATCCAACAATATAAAAACAGCGATTAATTGATACATACGTCTATCAATTGGTCGCTGTTTTTGTATCAGAACAAGTTGCAATCTGCGCAAATACCAAACCAATCCACAAACAAAATATCAGCTTGATTCAGTTCTATTTAAGTAGGTGACAATTTGTTTCTTTATTCAAAAAAATATCCATACTTTTGTAAAGAATTTTCAGAAGTTATTATTGATTAATATTTTTGTTTTGAAAGTGATTCTCTTCTACTACAAACAATTTTAATATGATTTATTATGAAAACACAAAAATGCATTTTGCTCAATAGCTTAGTTGCGAATTGGCTAATTGTACTTGCTCTCTTTCCATTTTCAGCAATGGCTTCTAATACTTTACCCACCATTCACCATACAGGCCAGGAAAGCTTTAATGAATACAGAGCAAAAGTTGTTGACAAGAAAAATGGAGAAATATTAATCTACGCCAATGTCTCGGTGGCTGGTTCTAACATTTCAACCGTAACAAACTCCGAGGGTGAGTTTTCACTTAAGATAGCAAAGGATCTGCTGGATGCAAAAATTGTCATCAGTCACATTGGCTACAAGTCAAAAACGGTGACACTTGCAGAGCTAAATCAGGAAAAAGTAAAAGTCGAATTGGAACCCACTTCGGTAGAACTGCCGGAGATCAGCGTGGTTTCGAAAAATGCAGAAGCGTTGATACGCGAAGTGCTGGATAGAAAAGATAAAAATTATTCGAGCGATTTAAATCGTATGACGGCTTTTTATCGCGAAACAATCAAAAAAGGCAGATCGTATGTGTCATTGTCGGAAGCAGTAGCGGAAATTTATAAACAGCCCTACAATTCGTATAAAAACGATATTGTAACATTGTATAAAGCCCGTAAGAAAGCAGACTACAGCAAACTGGATACCGTAGCATTTAAACTTCAGGGTGGACCTTTCAACTCTCTTTATCTGGATATTATGAGATATCCGGATATGATTTTTACGGACGAGATGATGGCCAATTACGAATTTACATTCGATCGGTCAACCTACATGGACAAACGTCTTATTTTTGTAATTGACTTCAAGCAACGTGCTGGTGTTGTAGATCCTTTATATTACGGCAAGCTGTATATTGATGCCAAGAATTACGCCATGAAAAGTGCAGTTTTCAATTTGAATATACAGAACAGAGACCTAGCGAGCAAAATGTTTGTTCTGAAAAAACCTTACAATGCCGACGTATATCCGGTTGAAGCATCCTACAGGATTGATTATACCGAAAAGGATGGGAAGTGGTACTACAGCTATAGTCGGATTCAACTAGGCTTAAAAATAAACTGGAAGAAGAGATTGTTCAAAACCACTTATAATTCGACGATAGAAATGGCAGTCACCGATTGGGAACTTGACACCGATACTAAATTGGTAAACCCAAAAGAACGAATCAAGCCTTCCATCGTGATAAGCGATGAAGCAGTTGGTTTTTCTGATCCATCATTCTGGGGTGAATACAATGTCATTGAACCTGAGAAATCAATCGAATCGGCTATCAAAAAGATTCAAAAGCAACTCGAAAAGAAATAAAATGATATTTATATTGAGGAATTGAGGGAAAATTGATTATTCAATTTTCCCTCAATTTTTATCATTTAAGCATAAATTTCTCTCAATAATTGTCAATATCCACCAAATTCAGAACAATAACTCGTATAAATGCGTTATGTCGTTACTCTTTTAGGTCAAAGAATTATGCTGTAAAACACATTTTTTGTACCTTTGCGTTTTAAAATTTCATTCAATATACATTGTTTGAATAACAAATTGAAATCATTATGTCAGAAGATATATTAGACCAACTTACCCAATCAGATTACAAGTACGGCTTTACCACCGATATTGAAACCGATATAATTCCCATTGGACTCAGCGAGGATGTGGTGCGACTTATTTCGGCTAAAAAAAATGAACCTGAATGGATGCTCGAATTTCGCTTGAAAGCCTATCGTCATTGGCTTACGATGGAGATGCCCTCATGGGCGCATCTCGAAATTCCGAAAATAGACTTTCAAAGTATTGCGTATTATGCTGCCCCACGTAAAAATGCACCGCAGAGCTTGGATGAGGTGGATCCTGAATTGCTGAAAACATTCAACAAATTAGGCATTTCGATGGAAGAGCAAAAAATGCTTTCGGGAATGGCAGTAGATGTGGTTATGGACAGTATTTCGGTAAAGACAACTTTCAAAGAAAGTCTTGCCGAAAAGGGAATTATTTTTTGTTCGTTCAGCGAGGCGGTAGAACATCACCCCGATTTGGTTCAAAAATACATGGGATCAGTGGTGCCTTACGCCGACAATTTTTTTGCAACGCTTAACTGCGCCGTTTTTAGCGACGGTTCTTTCGTATATATTCCAAAAGGAGTTCGTTGCCCAATGGAGCTCTCAACTTATTTCCGTATCAACGCCATCAATACCGGACAGTTTGAACGGACATTGATTATTGCCGACGAGGATAGTTACGTTTCGTATCTCGAAGGCTGTACGGCACCAATGCGCGACGAAAATCAATTGCATGCTGCTATTGTGGAAATTATTGCCATGAAAAATGCAGAAGTCAAATACTCAACAGTTCAAAACTGGTATCCGGGCGATAAAAATGGTGTAGGTGGAATTTATAATTTTGTAACCAAACGTGGTATTTGTAAAGGCGATAGTTCGAAAATATCATGGACGCAAGTAGAAACCGGATCGGCAGTGACCTGGAAATATCCAAGTTGTATTTTGCTTGGCGATAATTCATCGGCTGAGTTTTACTCGGTAGCCGTTACCAATCATCACCAACAAGCCGACACAGGAACAAAAATGCTGCATATTGGTAAAAATACGAGCAGTCATATTTTATCAAAGGGAATCTCGGCAGGCAAAAGCCAAAACAGTTACCGTGGGTTAGTGAAAATAAACCCGAAAGCCGAAAATGCCCGCAACTATTCTCAATGCGATAGTTTACTGCTTGGCGATAAATGTGGTGCGCACACGTTCCCGTACATGGAAGTGGATAACGACACCGCCATTGTAGAACACGAAGCAACTACTTCGAAAATCAACGAAGATCAAATATTTTACTGTAATCAACGCGGTATTTCTACCGAAGATGCTGTGGGTTTGATCGTAAACGGATATGCCAAAGAAGTTCTGAATCAATTGCCTATGGAATTTGCTGTAGAAGCACAAAAGCTACTGCAAATAACGTTGGAAGGTTCGGTTGGATAAATAAAACGCCCCCCAACCCCTAAATGGGGCTTTTGCGGAGAGCAGCTTATCAACTTTAAGCCTACAAAACAAATTTAGGTTTCCAAAATAAAAAAAATTAATAAAACAATACTAATTTAGGTTTCCGTCAACTGATGGACTAGGGGTTATTTATTATGTTAGAAATAAAGAATTTACACGCCAATATAAATGGCAAGGAAATATTAAAAGGATTGAATCTGGTGGTTCGTCCAGGCGAGATACATGCTATCATGGGGCCAAACGGCGCCGGTAAATCAACCTTAGCGTCTGTTCTCACAGGCAACCAAGCCTTTGAAGTAACAAAAGGCAACGTGACTTTCTATGGCAAGAACTTGTTGGAGTTAACACCCGAAGATCGTTCGCGCGAAGGAATTTTTTTAAGCTTTCAGTATCCGGTAGAGATTCCGGGTGTGAGCATGGTGAATTTTATGCGTACAGCTCTGAACGAACACCGCAAATATAAAAACCTCGAACCACTTTCGGCAACCGACTTCTTGCGTACCATGCGTGAGAAGAAGGAGTTGGTAGAAATGGACAACAAACTGGCAAACCGCTCAGTAAACGAAGGTTTCTCCGGTGGAGAAAAAAAGCGTAACGAAATTTTCCAAATGGCTATGCTTGATCCGCGCTTGTCTATTCTTGATGAAACGGATTCTGGTCTGGATATTGACGCCTTGCGTATCGTAGCCAATGGAGTAAATAAACTCAAGACTGCAGATAATGCAAGCATTGTGATTACTCACTACCAACGCTTGTTAGACTATATCGTTCCTGACTTTGTGCATGTGTTGTACGATGGACGCATTGTGAAGTCAGGTGGCAAAGAACTTGCATTGGAACTTGAAGAACGTGGTTACGACTGGATTAAGCAAGAAGTAGATGGTAAATAGTTAACTGGTTAAACAGTTGGTGGGTCAGCAAGCTATTTGCTTACCTCTTACTGCTTGCCTCTTACTGCTAAAATTATGGAACAACAATATATCGATTTATATAAACAACATCACGAAAGCATTAAAAAGCATTCGACAGGGGTGATGAACGATCTTCGAGATGACGCATTTGCGTTGTTCGAAAAATTGCATTTCCCCACCACTGCGTTGGAGAATTACAAATATTCCGATTTGAAAGCCGGTCTTTCAATCGACTACGGAGTGAATATTAACCGTATCCCTATCCCAGTAAATCCTTACGAGGTCTTTACCTGCGATGTGCCGGGTATTCATTCTTACCTTTACTTTGTGGTAAATGATGCGTTTTACCCTGTAAAAGATGCACGGAACAATACATTGCCCGAAGGCGTGATTATCGGTAGCGTAAACCAGATGGCCGAAACGCATCCCGAATTGGTAAGGCAATACTTTGGAAAACTAAGTTCAAAAAAGGAAGATGGATTAATTGCCTTCAACGGTGCTTTTGCTCAGGATGGCTTTTTCATGTACGTGCCCAAAAATGTGGTGCTCGACAAGCCAGTACAATTGGTAAATATCATGCGTTCGGATGTGGATTTTATGGCCAACAGTCATAATTTAATTATCCTTGAGGAAGGTGCTAAGGCGCAGTTGTTGGTATGCGACCATACAGTAGACGATGTGCGTTTTCTTTCTAATCGTGTAACGGAAGTTTTCGTTAGTGAAAATGCTACTTATGAGCATTACAAGCTGGAAAACATGCACGTAAAAACTACTAATCTTGCTACGCTGCTTATCGACCAACAGTCTTCGTCAAACGTGCTGACAAACGTGATTACATTGCACAACGGACAAACACGCAATACGGTTGAGATTGATCTGGACGGTGAACATTGCGAGACGTTGCTTTGCGGAATGGTAATTGGCGACAAAAACCAACAGGTGGACAACTTCACTTCTATCATTCACAATAAACCCAATTGCCATAGTCGCGAATTGTTTAAATACGTGCTGGACGACATGGCAAAAGGTGGTTTTACAGGTAAACTTTATGTGGCAAAAGATGCGCAAAAAACAGCTGCTTTTCAAACCAACCGAAATATTTTGCTGAGCAAAACAGCCAAGATGCGTACCAAACCGCAATTGGAGATTTATGCCGATGACGTAAAATGTTCGCATGGTGCCACTATTGGTCAGCTCGACGAATCTGCAAAATTCTACATGCAGGCACGTGGAATTTCGAGTGAGGAAGCTCGCTTACTGCTGATGTTTGCTTTTACCAATGACGTGATTGAAAATATACGTATCCCTGCATTGCAGGATCGTATTAAAATGCTGGTAGAAAAACGACTTCGTGGTGAATTATCCAAATGCGAAGGTTGTGTGATTTGTCAATAAGAGAATATAGACAAAAGATCAAAGACAAAAAGAATAAAGATTATTTCCCGTAGGTTACGCTAATAGCGCAGATGTATTTCAGCGAAAATCAGCGGAACCTGCGGGAAATTTAGTTTGTAAGCATATGCAATTTAGCAAAGACGAATTAAAACAGAAATTTCAACTACCTTTGCCTGGCTTATCGTCACATCTGAAAATGGCACCTAAACACCGCGTTCAGGATCTTATCAATAAAAACGACGATGCTCGAAATGCACAAAAAAGTGCAGTACTGATTCTCTTTTTTCAGGAATATAATGAACTGAAAATGATTGTAATTCGTCGGAGCAGCTATGTAGGTGTTCATTCTGGTCAGATTGCATTCCCGGGTGGAAGATTTGAAGTAGAAGATATTGATGTACAGACAACCGCCCTTCGGGAAATAGAAGAAGAAATCGGGATATTGCGAGAAGATATAGAGATTATCGGTCGTCTTTCGGATATTTATGTGCCACCCAGCAACTTTCTGATAAGTGTTTTTGTAGGTTATTTAGAAGAAAAACCTGCGTACAAAATGCAAGAACGTGAAGTAGATGAGGTGATTGAGATTCCGGTCACTGAATTTTTCAAACCCGATGTGATTAAACAGAAAGACTTCTATGTCAATTCAATAAAAGCAGCTTCGGATGCACCGTATTTCGATGTAAACAACGCAGAAATATGGGGAGCTAGCGCCATGGTAATCAGCGAATTATTGGAGATGTTGGAAAAATAGAACAAAACTAAAAAATAGTTGGAGTTGGAACTCCAAAACCGAACAAACAAAAAATGGCCGAGAAAATACGATTAAATAAATTCATTAGCGACAGCGGTGTTTGCTCCCGTCGGGAGGCCGACAAGTTTATAGAAACAGGCAAAGTACTGGTTAACGGACATCGCGCTGTGGTGGGCGAACTGGTTTCGCCCAAAGATAAAGTCATGCTCAACGGACAGCGTATAGAAGCTAAGGTGGGTGATGAATTTGTGTTTTTGGCCTTCAACAAACCGGTCGGGGTAATCAGTACTACCGAAATTGGCGTTAAAGATTCTATTATTGATTATATTGGCTACCACGAGCGTATTTTCCCTATCGGCAGACTAGACAAGGAATCGCAGGGCTTGATTTTTATGACGAATAATGGCGATATCGTCAACAAAATTTTACGTGCCGGGAACAACCACGAAAAGGAGTATCTGGTAACCGTCAACAAACCCATCACCGACGATTTTATTACCCGAATGGGCAATGGCGTTCCCATGCTGGGCGAAACTACCAAAAAGTGTAAGGTAACAAAAGAATCGGTTTACACCTTCCGAATCGTATTGGTGCAAGGACTGAACCGTCAAATTCGCCGAATGTGTGAGTATTTCGAATACGAGGTTACTAAACTGGAGCGTGTCAGAATTATGAACATCAACCTCAAAGGCATTCCTACCGGCGAATGGCGACCACTCACCCCACACGAAATGACCGAGATCATGGATGCAATTGCCAATTCATCGTCAACTGCTGAGCCTTCGAAGACAAAAGAACAAGGGCAAAAGGCAAAAGACGCAAAACCGAAGAATCCGGGTAGCGGAGCAGCCAGACCAGCTCAACGAAGCTCGGCAGCCAAACAAATGGACAGAGCGACTAACCCGAATCCAAAGTCGAAAGCGCTACGTGGACAAGGCAGCGCTGCACCCGCTGACAAAAGATACAGCGGAGCCAAAAGTGGACGAGGTGGTTCTGCCGGAAAATCCAATGCCAGTAGCAAAGGATTTTCGAACAAAAGATAGAAATAGAACTATTGAACTTTAGTCTGTTTTAATTAAACAAAAAAAGCATTGGGATAATCTCAATGCTTTTTTTGTTTATTCAAACGACTGTAATTCAACACTACTTACAAATTGAAGAGTTAAATATTAAAACTTATTTCATAATAACTAATCTTTTAGTTGTATAATTAAAATATTAGTTATATGTTTGCAGTATTAAATAGCTTAAAAATAAATAGTCATGGAAACAAAAGAACTTACAAAGGTAGAACTACAACTTATGAATGTGCTGTGGGACAAACAGCAGGGATTTGTAAACGACATTCTGGCTGAGTTGGGGGAACCAAAGCCTGCGTACAACACGGTGTCTACGTTTATGCGAATACTCGTCACTAAAGGATTTGTAGACTATAAAACCTTTGGGAAAAGTCATCAGTATTATCCATTAATTACCAGAGAAGCGTATATGGAGAATTTTATGGCCGGAGTGAAAAATACTTTTTTCAGTGGCTCATTACGTTCCATGATTTCCTTTTTTGCTCAGAAAGAAAAATTATCGAACAAAGAAATAGAGAGTATCATCAATATTTTAAACGAGAATAAAAACGAATTGCCATGATTCAAGAATTGTTAACCTTATGTCTTCCCATCGGGAAATATATTTTAGCTGCCGCTTTTATGGTTGCTTTCTATTGGTTTTTATTTCGCGAAAAAGCCACATTCAATAACTGCCGCGTGTACTTATTATCCATTGCGCTTGTGGCCATCCTTATTTCGCAGTTTAGTATTGTGGTATACACCCCACCCGCTCGGATTGTAGAAATTGAGGCAGTGCAAACTATGCCAATAATCAGCAATAATCAGTACAGCAACAATCAGTCGGCGACTTCTCAAGCGCCGGTTTCGACAGCAAGTACAAAATCAGTAGAAAAAAGCCGCTGAACCCAACAAGTACCTTGCTCTGTTGACGGTGAAGAAGGTTGCCCTTGCCGTATATATCATAGTTACTTCTGTATTGTTTATATTGTTGCTCGTTCAGTTGTTCAGCATACTGGCACTGAAACGGAGAGGAAAGCTAACGGTAAAAGATGGATTTGAAATGGTGGAAAGTGCCGAAATACCGACTCCATTTTCGTTTTATAAAACAATATTTTTGAGTCCGAACCTTACAGGCTCCAAACTAGAAATGATACTCAAACACGAACAGTGGCACATCAAGCACCGCCATTACCTTGATGTTTTTATCATAGAAATCCTTGTTCGCCTATTTTGGTTTAACCCCGTGCTTTGGTGGGTACGCCGCGAATTGCGCAATGTGAGTGAGTTCCATGCCGACCGCAGCGTATTGGACGAGGGACATAATCTATACAAATATCAAACAGTTATTCTGGAAGAGGTAATGGAGAACAATCCTTACCTTGCCAATGGTTTCAATAATTCATTTACAAAAAAAAGATTTATTATGATGAAAAACAAATGTCACATCCGTTTTACAACGCTACGCCGGGCGTTGATTCTCCCTTTCTTTATCGGTGTTTTTTCATTGTTGTGTTTTACCACAGGGCAAAGTCAGGTGAAGTATAAAGCAAAAAATACAAGTAAAAGTAATCTGCAAGCGGAATCTTATTTAAAGGATTCATTGGCTGCAAGTTTGAGTACAGGTAATGAGGATTCAACTTTTACTATCGATTCTTCAAAAGTGAGTTTGCACAATAACAATACGCTTAGTCTTGGTGCAGGTAATTTAAACAAACAGCAAATTGATAAAGCTTTAAATGATTGTTCTACACAAACAGCTTTAGCCTTAAAGGAGTTGGATAAAATCATTCGTAACAATTCAAAGTCAATAAAAAATGAAGATCTTAACCTTGTTTTTAAAAATCTAGATATGAATGGAGGTGGAAAAAATCTTGGCCAACTTCCATTTTCTGACAAATTTCTGTCCTCAATAACGAAGGATGATTTGAAAAGTTTTCAAGCAAATTTATACAATCTAAAAGTAAATGTTGATAAACTAAAAAAAGAAAGTTCAAGCCAAACTAAAATAGAAGGATTTTCGCAACAAGTAATGTCGTTGTTTGAGAATCAACTTTTCTCAAAAATCTTTTCTGAAGCAATACAACTGAATGTCCCTGTATTTTACTGAAAGCAGATCGAGTAATGGTACTACGACTAAGGTGACCAGAGTTTATAACAACGGTTCTACCACTACCACGGAAACGACATCTTCTCTGGAATTGAGCCAGGCAGAAAAAAAAACGGAAAGAGCGTAAAGAACTAGATGAGAAAATATGGAATGAGGCTTACAGAGCCAGACCTGAACAATTCACAGTGAGCGATATTCCATTTAGTACTCGCGAAACAAAAGTTGCACGCATTGAAAAGACTAAAAATGAAACAAAGGTAACTTTTGCCATTCCTATAGAATATCACGAACAGTGGATATATTTTGACAGAGGATTCACCATTATTGATAAAAGCAGTGGTGACCGTTATATGATTAGAAACTTGGAAAAAGATTTGCCGCTAGACAAAACAATAATTATCACCGATAAATATCATAAAATAATTGAAATAACGATGATCTTTCCTCCATTGAAAAAGTCGGTTAATCTTGTTGACATAATCCAATTCAATACACCTGGAACTGTTCGAATGAGCGACAACAAAAATGATTGGGACTTTGTAAATATATCAATTTCCCAATCTTCAGGGAAAGTATTCAAGTAGGCGATGGTATATCTAAAACGATAAGCATCTTTTGAGTAAAAGATGCTTATCGTTTACACAAAAGATGCTTATCATTTACCAAAGTGATACTTATCGTTTCTCTCGGCAACCTATTTTATACGGAGGCTTAAAATGTCAATTCTCCACTTACTATTTTCTCAATCATACCCTCGTAAGGGGCTTCCGAAATTACTTTCTCGTTGTTTTGCCCCTCGTTCTTTTTGAAAAATATTTTTCCAAACTCAGGAACTACATATTTCGGATAGGTTTCGTATTTCAGGCGCGATTCTTCCATTACACCGATAAAGTCATTCTGATAACACACCGTTATTTCGGGATGCTCGTGTACCCATTTGGGGAAGAAAATGATGCCATGTAACTTATTTTCATTGGGGATAAAGTCCAGGCTTACATCGGTACCGGTAGGTTCGGTCCAGGCTATTTTGAAAACACCATCCACTAACTTCACAATATGAACTTTTTGGTTACGCACCCATCGTCCACCCACCATGCCGGTATGAATCCGATAGTCAATGGTATCTTCATTTTTTACATACATCTCGTAGTTCCAACCATTTGCGTAGGTGTAAATAAAGTGACCTCCTAAAAATTCATCTAAATCTTTGATTATATCCATATCATTTTATATTTTTATGTTACAAAGTTTATATTATCTATCTCAATGCGCTTCCAACCAGTTGGCTCCCACGCCACAGTCGGCAATAAGCGGCACCTGAAGCTTGATGGCGTTTTCCATTTCGTCTACTACCACTTTTTTTACCACCTCTATTTCGGAGTTTGGCACCGTAAAGTTTAACTCATCATGAACCTGCATGGTCATTTTGGCTTGCAGATTTTCTTGTTCCAGTCGCTTTTGAATGCGCACCATGGCAATTTTGATGATATCGGCTGCCGTTCCCTGAATAGGTGCGTTGATGGCATTACGCTCTGCGAAACCACGCACAATGCTGTTCTGCGAATTGATATCCGGTAGAAAGCGTTTGCGTCCAAGCAGCGTTTCCACATAACCCATTTCCTTGGCTTTCTGAATGGCATTGTCCATGTATCTTTTCACGTCGGGATAAGTCGCAAAATAGCCCTCAATAAGTTCTTTGGCTTCGGCACGCGGAATACTCAATCGGTCCGACAGACCAAAAACAGAAATACCGTAGATAATCCCAAAGTTGGCCGTCTTAGCCTTGCGGCGCATATCCGAAGTCACTTCTTCAATTGGAATTTTGTATATTTTAGCTGCTGTGGCGGTGTGAATATCGTGTCCGCTGTTGAAGGCTTCCAACATATTTTTATCGCCGCTCAGGTGTGCCATAATGCGAAGTTCTATTTGCGAATAATCGGCACTGAAAAACAAGCAACCATCGTCGGGAATAAAGGCTTTACGAATTTCCTTGCCCTGCGCATCGCGAATCGGAATATTCTGAAGATTCGGATTCGTGGAACTGAGTCGACCGGTGGCGGCAACGGTTTGGTTGAAGGAAGTATGAACCTTTCCCGTTTTGGGATTGACCAATTGCGGCAGCGAATCGATATAGGTACTCAACAGTTTTTTCAATCCGCGATAATCGAGAATCTTACCGATAATCGGATGTTTAGATTGTAGTTTTTCCAGAATATCTTCGGACGTAGAATACTGACCCGTCTTTGTTTTCTTAGCTTTAGTGTCCAGTTGTAAGCGGTCGAAAAGCACCTCTCCCACCTGCATGGGCGAGCTCACATTAAACTCACCACCGGCCAATTCGTGAATTTCTTTTTCCAACACGCCCATCTCGGCTGTCAGAATAGTAGAACTCTCGGCCAGCGCCGGAATATCCAGTCGCACCCCGTTCCTTTCGATAATGGAAAGTACTTTCATAAGCGGCATTTCAATATCATAGAACAGCGATGAAAGCGAATTTGCTTCCAGTTCTTTTTCCAGTATCTTTTTCAATCGGAAAGTAATATCCGCATCCTCGGCAGCATAATCGCAAAGTTTATCCGGTTCCACAGTGCGAATATTCATCTGATTTTTACCTTTTGAACCCACAATATCTTCGAAATGAATGGTGCGATATTTCAGATAAATCTCTGCCAGATAATCCATTCCGTGACGCAATTCGGGTTGAATAAGATAATGCGCAATCATGGTATCGAACAGCTTGCCGTTCAGTTCCACGCCGTATTGCGCCAGCATCAATAAATCAAATTTAATGTTCTGCCCTATTTTTTCTATTTGCTCACTTTCGAAAATGACCCGAAACTCGAGCAACACTTGTCGCGCTTCTTCTTTATTTTCGGGCAATGAAACATAATACGCTTCTCCTTCGGTAAAGCAAAACGAGAGACCTACCAAATCATCGTTGAATACATCAAGACCGGTAGTTTCGGTATCGAAACAAACCGACTTTTGCATAAAAAGCTTCGAAATCAAATCCGAACGCTTTACTTTTGTGTCCACCAACACATATTTATGCGGTGTGGTAGTGAGATTTTGTAACCCTGAAACAGATTCTTGCGGTGCTGTAAAGTCAATTATTGGTTGCGCTGCCGGTTTTTCTTTTGGTTTTTCTTCCGCTGCAGGTTCATCGAACAAAGACATTTGCCCGGTCGGTTTTGGTTTAGCAAACCCAACACGAGGCAATGGCTGATCGGGAGGAAAAGAGGTAAACCCATTGCCAAATTTTGCCGTGGTCATGGTTCTGAATTCCAGTTCTTCGAAAAGGGCACGCAAGGCAGGTTCGTTGATAGGTTCAACTTCCAGTTCTTTCTCGTTGAACTCAACAGGCACATCAATTTTGATGGTGGCTAAGAAACGTGAGAAAATAATTTGTTCCTTATTGTCTTCAATCTTCGTCTTCAAAGCACCTTTTAACTCGTCGGTACGCGTTAGCATAACATCGATGCTGCCAAATTGCTGCAACAGTTTCACCGCTGTTTTCTCTCCCACACCGGGGCACCCGGGAATATTATCGGACGCATCTCCCATTAATCCAAGCAAATCGATCACCTGCTCATGGCTGGTCAAATCATATTTTTCGCGAATCTCTTTAGGTCCCATCACTTCGAAACCACCTGTATGTTTGGGGCGATACATCGAAATATGTTCCGACACCAACTGTCCGTAGTCTTTATCCGGCGTAAGCATAAACACATCAAAACCCTCCTTTTCGGCCAGTTTGGCCATGGTGCCAATCACATCATCGGCCTCGTAACCCGGTACTTCAAGTGCCGGAATATTGTACGCTTTGATTAAGTCTTTGATGATGGGAACTGCCAAACGAATATCTTCGGGAGTGGCTTCGCGTTGTGCTTTGTAAAGGTCGTAGGCTTCATGACGAAAGGTTTTTCCTTTGGGATCGAAAGCTACCGCAATATGTGTAGGTTTTTCACGCTTTAATACATCTTCGAGCGTGTTTACAAACCCAAAAATAGCAGAAGTATTTAGCCCCTTGGAGTTAAATCGTGGATTACGTATAAAGGCATAGTATGCACGATAAATGATGGCATATGCATCAATAAGAAATAGTTTTTTCATAATTTCAATGGTTTAAAGTCAGCTGTTGTTTATCAACTGTCTCAAACAATCTGATCTAACTTGTGAGTAAAAAGTCAAAATTGCCATCAACAGATATCGGCTTTTGACAACAAAAAACAAATAAAGCCGGCTCACTTTCGAGAGTTGACCGATGACTTGCTTGTTTTGACTGTAAAAGTAATTAAATTTTGTACAGAATTTATTATAATGAACCAAACTACTCGCAAAAATGTTTACTTTTGCATTTACAACGAATTAACCGTTACATGAACTATATCGACAACATTCGAAAACCGATACAGAACGAAATGCAATTGTTTGCTAAAACATTTGCAGAATCTCTTAGCACGGATAATCCGATGCTTTTGAGTGTAAACGAATATGTACTTCAAAAGAGTGGAAAACAACTGCGACCTATGATGGCGCTTTTGTCGGCAAAACTGTGTGGTGAAGTGAACGAAACCACTATTTACGGGGCTCTATCGCTGGAGCTGCTGCATACTGCCAGTTTGATACATGACGATGTAGTGGACGACTCCGATGAACGACGCGGCAAACCCTCAATAAATGCTCGTTGGACCAATAAAATAGCAATTCTTTCAGGCGATTATATCCTGTCGAAAGCCCTGGGATGCGTTACCAAAACAGATAGTCTTCAGATCCTTAAATCGGTAGCCAATATTGGTATGCAGCTTTCGGATGGTGAATTACTGCAACTGGCAAGCGCACAAGCTTCGAAAATTTCGGAAGAAAATTACTTTACTGTGATTCGCAAAAAAACGGCTCTGTTATTTTCAACCTGTACCGAAGTGGGTGGACTTTCGGTAAATGCAAATGAAGAACAGTTAGCACATTTGCGCAACTTTGGTGAGTACCTGGGTATTTGTTTTCAGATAAAAGATGATATTTTCGATTACTCCGACAGTGTGCAGATTGGAAAACCAACCGGTAATGATATTCGCGACGGAAAAGTAACCCTGCCCTTGATTTTCGCCCTCCGAAACTCTGTAGGAAGTGCCAAGGAAACCATTTTGAAATATATCGATCAAAAAGACTTTTCTCCCGAAAACATTCACAACATCACTCGCTTTGTCCACGAAAACGGCGGAGTAGCTTATGCCGAAGATCAGATGGAATTGTATAAAAACAAAGCCATCGAGGAACTCAATGGCTTTGCTGATGGCGACGTAAAAAAATCGCTTATACTTTGTGCTGAATTTGCGGCTTCGAGAAGCAACTGATTTAGCTTAGAAATACTTCACTTCTTTTCCTTCAATTGAACTTAGCAGGTTGTTTGCCAATCGGCTTGCACCAAAGCGGAACATGGTATTGTTCAACCATTCAGCGCCCAGAATTTCTTTCACCAAGGTGTAATGTTTCACGGCATCTTCGGTGGTTACAATTCCACCGGCAGGTTTATAACTCACTTTAATACCCGTTTTTTCGTGCCATTCTCTAATGGCCTGGCACATGATGTAGGTGGCTTCCAATGTGGCGGCTACGGGAATTTTTCCGGTAGATGTTTTGATAAAATCTGCACCCGATGACATGGCCAGAAGCGATGCTTTCTTGATGTTCGACGCCGATTTTAAGGCACCGGTTTCCAGAATTACTTTCAAATGCGCTTCACGACAGGTAGCTTTTATTTCAGATAGTTCCTCGTATACTTCCTGGTATTTTTCTTCCAGAAATTTGCCGATAGAAATAACCACATCAATTTCGGTAGCACCTTCCATTACACACATGGCCGTTTCGGCTACTTTCACCTCGATAAATGTTTGCGAAGCAGGAAATCCTGCCGAAACAGCTGCAATGCCGATATTAGCATTCAAATGCTCTTTTACCACAGGCACTAAGGCCGGATATACACAAATAGCACCCACATTCGGCAAAGCAGGATAATTCGCTTTAAAATGGTTTACTTTATTTACCATTGCGATAATTTCACCGTCAGTATCAGTTCCATTCAACGAGGTAAGGTCAATCTGACTCAGACATTGTTTGTAAACCTCTGTGGTATTGTTTTCATCGTAATGCGCAGCTAGTATTTTGTCAACATCTTGTTTGATGTTTTCGTCGTTTAAGTTACAATCGTAAAGATCGAAAAGTTCTTTAAATTTGCTCATGGCTATTGGGGGAATTGGTTGATTATATTTATTGAGAAATGGTTGTGGAACTATAAACAATCGACTATTGATTCAGTTTATCGTTTTCAAGATGACGTGTGCTGTCTCGTTGGGTTTTCTTCAGCATGTTTTTTTCAAATGCTTCGGTGAGGTTCACGCCGGTTTGGTTGGCAAGGCAAATTAGTACCCACAGCACGTCGGCCATTTCGTCGGCCAGGTTGGCTTGCAAGTCTGATTTTTTAAACGACTGTTCGCCGTAAGTTCGCACCATCACCCGGGCCAGCTCACCCACTTCTTCTGTCAGAATGGCCATATTGGTCATTTCGGCAAAGTAGCGTACACCATAGGTTTTAATCCATTGGTCTACCTGAGCTTGGGCTTCTTCGATGGTCATTGGTTCAATCTTCGTTTAGACGGGCAATAATGGTCTCGTTACCGGTAGTTGAATCGCCCACTTGTACAAAAATTTCTGTATCCATTGGGAAATAAAGATCCACGCGTGATCCGAATTTGATAAATCCCAGATGCTCGTTCAGATGACATTCTTTGCCGGCATGTGCGTAAGTTACAATACGACGCGCCAATGCACCAGCAATTTGGCGTACCAGAATTTGAGTTTTAGAAGGAGTCTCGATAACTACCGTCGAACGTTCGTTTTCGGTGCTCGACTTTGGCAAAAAGGCAGCCATGTGTCGGCCACTGTGGTGAACCGATTTAAGAACTTTACCACGCACCGGATACCAATTGGCATGCACATTAAACACGCTCATAAAGATGGATACCTGAATTCTTTTCTCTCCAAAATATTCCAACTCGTCTACAGGTTCCACTACTACGATGGTTCCATCGGCCGGAGCTACCACCAGACTAGGATCGTCAATTTTTACTTTGCGCGGAGGATTACGGAAGAAATAGGCAAAAAAGAATAATAAAAATGCAGAAATAACGATATTGGCAATAAATGCCCATGACTCAACTCTGGTATAGATGAATAAGTTTAGGAGCAACAAAATCAGAACCAATGATCCAATAATTAAGCGTCCTTCTTTGTGAATTTTGATGTATCTCATGCGTATTTTAGTGTGTTTCAGTTCTATTGAGGATGTATAAATAATAATTGTTTTACACCCATCTTATTGTTTTATTTGTGAAACAAAGGTAGAGAAAAAGAATCAGTGATGCAAGTGAGCTAACAAACTTTTCTAATCCGATAGATTTGCGTAACTTTGCGGTTTATTTCGAACGCTTTACACATAAAAACGAATAATCAAAACACACAATAAATTTAGCATTTTATGAACTTATCTTTACTTACTGCCATCTCACCTGTGGATGGTCGTTATCGCACGAAAACAGAAGCTTACGCCAACTATTTCTCAGAATACGCTCTTATCCGCTACCGCGTACAGGTAGAAATAGAATACTTCATTGCTCTTTGCGAAATACCGTTGAAACAACTGGAGCAAGTACCGGCCTCTGTTTTTCCAAAATTGCGCGAGATATACGCCAATTTTACCGAAGCTGATGCACAGAAAGTAAAGGAAATTGAAGCTGTTACCAACCACGACGTAAAAGCGATTGAGTATTTTGTAAAAGAACAATTCGATGTTCTTGGATTAGAAGCTTTCAAAGAATTTATCCACTTCGGACTTACCTCGCAAGACATCAACAACACTTCTGTTCCATTATCAATAAAAGAAGCGTTGGCTGATCTTTATTATCCTGAAATGGATAAGCTGGTACAAGAGCTAACCCGCTTGGTAGACGAATGGCGCGATGTGTCTATGTTGGCAAAAACGCACGGACAACCTGCTTCTCCTACCCGTCTGGGAAAAGAGATGATGGTGTTTGTAAACAGATTGAACCAACAAATTGCAGCATTAAAACAAACAGCTAATTCTGCCAAATTTGGTGGAGCTACCGGTAACTTCAATGCACACGCGGTGGCTTATCCGGCTATCGACTGGAAACTGTTCGGAAATAATTTCGTAAGCTACAAACTGGGTCTGGAACGCGAACAATGGACAACCCAAATTTCGAACTACGATAATATGGCTGCTCAATTCGACGCCATGAAACGTATCAATACTATTTTGATCGACCTTTGTCGTGATATCTGGGCTTATGTTTCGATGGAATACTTCAAACAACGTATCAAAGCGGGAGAAGTTGGTTCATCGGCTATGCCACATAAAGTAAATCCTATCGATTTTGAGAATGCCGAAGGAAATCTGGCCATCGCTAACGCTTCGCTTGAGTTTATGTCCGGTAAATTGCCGATCTCTCGCTTGCAACGCGACTTGACCGACAGCACCGTACTTCGTAACGTAGGAGTTCCATTTGCGCACACCATGATTGCCACTCAAAGCATCCTGAAAGGGTTGAGCAAATTGCTTTTAAACGAAACAGCTATCTATCGCGACCTTGACAATACCTGGGCAGTAGTGGCCGAAGGTATTCAAACCATTTTGCGTCGCGAAGCCTATCCGTCACCTTACGAAGCGTTGAAAGCATTGACCCGTACCAACGAAGGCATCAACGAGAAATCAATTCGTGACTTTGTTGAAACGCTGGATGTCAGCCAATCGGTAAAAGAAGAATTGCGCCGCATTACGCCAAGAAATTATACTGGAGTCTGATACTCCTAACACCAAAGAACCCCTAACCCCTAAAGGGGAACTGAGTTACTTTTGTTTTGTGTTTTTTATGTTTTTCGAAGAAAACAGTTTGTAGAGACGAAACTAATTTTGTTCCCCTTTAGGGGCTAGGGGTTTGTTATTTGCCTTCGGCGATATTAATAGTTATTAGCTTCGCGTTAGTAGTGTAACACGCAACTTGTAACTCGTAACTTGTAACTCGTAACTAAAAGAATGTTCAAATTCATCATACTTCTCAAGCGGTTTATTCCGCCGTATAAAAAATATGTATTCCTGAGCTTGTTGTTCAACTTGCTGACTACATTTTTTAGCTTGTTCTCATTTGCGGCTATTATTCCGCTGTTGAACATGCTTTTTAAAACTTCACAAGCTATCAAAACCTATCAAGCATGGACATGGGATGATAAGTTCAAAGTGATTGTTGATGGAATACAAAATAATGTAAGTTTTTCTATTCAGAGATTCATCGAGAACGTTGGACCGAGTGCAGCATTGCTTTACATTGGCTTATTTCTGGTGGTAATGACGGCATTGAAAGTGGGTACCGCTTACCTGGGAGCACACTTTTTAATTCCTATACGTACGGGAGTATTGCGCGATTTGCGCAACCAATTATACAAAAAGATTATCAGCCTGCCGATTGGATTTTTCACCGCCGAACGCAAAGGTGATATCATGTCGCGCATGACGGGCGATGTGAACGAAGTGGAAGCTTCTATTATGAGTTCGTTGGAAATGGTGTTCAAAAACCCCATTATGATTCTCATTTATCTGGGAGTAATGTTTGCCATGAGTTGGGAGTTGACGCTTTTTGTGCTGGTATTATTGCCTTTTAGTGGTTATCTGATTGGTAAAATCGGCAAATCGCTGAAACGTCGTTCTACCGAAGGACAAGAGCAAACCGGCGAATTGCTTTCGCAAATTGAAGAAACCCTGGGCGGCTTACGCGTGGTAAAAGCATTTAATGCAGAACATAAACTGGAAGCTCGCTTTAGCACGTTGAATGAAAAAACCCGTAAAACATTTACCCGTCTGAACCGTCGATACAACCTGGCTCATCCGGTAAGCGAATTATTGGGAACCATTGTTATAGCCATTTTGCTGTGGTTTGGGGGTGTATTGATTTTAGGACACCGAAGCTCCATTGATGCGGCACAATTTATCTACTATATCGTCATCTTTTACAGCATCATTGCACCTTCCAAAGATTTATCGAAAGCGTCGTACAGTATCCAAAAAGGAATGGCTTCGCTGGAACGTGTGGACATGATATTGAAGAGCGAAAACACGATTAAAGATCCCGAAGAACCACAAATCATTCACACTTTTTCGGACAAAATAGAGTTCCGCAACCTGGGCTTTAAGTACGAAACCGACTGGGTGCTGAGAGACATTAATCTTATTGTTCCGAAAGGAAAAACAGTAGCGCTGGTGGGTCAGTCGGGTTCCGGCAAGTCCACGTTGGTAGATTTATTGCCCCGCTATTACGATGCCGTGGAAGGCGAGATATTGATGGACGGTGTGAATATAAAGAATTATAAAGTACATGATATCCGTTCGCAAATGGGCAACGTAAACCAGGAAGCTATTTTGTTCAACGATACCTTCTTCAACAATATCGCTTTTGGCGTGGAAAGTGCCACTTTGGAGCAAGTGATAGAAGCGGCTAAGATTGCCAATGCGCACGACTTTATCTCTGCCACCGAGAACGGCTACGAAACGTCTATTGGCGACCGTGGCAGCAAGCTTTCGGGCGGACAACGCCAACGGGTAAGTATTGCACGCGCCATCCTTAAAAACCCTCCAATTTTAATTCTCGACGAAGCTACTTCGGCACTCGACACCGAATCGGAAAAACTGGTACAGGATGCGCTTGAAAACTTAATGCTCAACCGCACCACGCTGGTAGTGGCGCACCGCTTGTCCACCATCAAGCGTGCCGACGAGATTTGCGTTATGCACGAAGGCAAAATAGTGGAACGTGGCAAACACGACGACCTTGTAGCCCTCAATGGATATTACAAAAAACTCTGCGACATGCAATCGTTCTAAGCAGAGGCAAGGAGTAAGAAGGTAAGAAAAAATAAAGCGAACTTCATCGGTGAGATGAAGCTCGCTTTATTTGTTGAATATCTGGCGCTTTATAATTTAGCACTTTCTCCTCCAAGTCTATAAAATACGCCAATATGCATAGTTCAAGTTTAGCGAAGCGTAACTTGGACTGACAATTTGGAAGTTTTCAACTTCTGTTATCATTTATAAACTGATTTATTTCCAGCACAAGTCTCCGCTGCGCTCAGACTTGCGCTATTCATCGACTGCTAAACTATAAACTTGGACTAAGAAGAGGGCACCGAACTGCGCTGAACGAGGTCGTTTTTATTTCAATAAATTTTCAAATAATTTCTCTACAGTTATAATTTCCTTTTCTAGCTTAAGTGAAATTAACTTCTCAAAGTCTGTAAAATAGGCATCTGGTTTTCCGTCAACATCAACAGTTTTTAAATGTACAAAGCTATTTCTAATTTCACTTAACTGAATTATTCGAGAATATTCTGTTTGATAGTCTCTATAGTTATCTATTTTCTTTATTTTGGGAATGACATCTTTAAACTTGTCTTTAAGCGAAAAATTCTTTTCAATATCCTTTTTTGTTCTTCTACCTTTTTTGTCTTCAAGAATAAAATCGTCTGGAATGAAATTGTTTATAAAAGATTCTACAGACATTATAAGTGAAACTAGTGAACTGATTTTTGTATTCACAAATCTATTATATATTTCTTGATTCAGTACCTTTAATTGAAAGTTCTCACTTAGTGGAATAGTTGATAAAACATTCAAACTAAATTCTTTTTCAATTTCATTTAATATATTCATGAGACATTTCGAGTTGTTCAGAAATAATATGTACGGTTCGCTCATATAACCTGCATAGAATTCTTTTCTTGAGTTTATTTGAATTAAAAATCTCATAACGTTATCGAATATCACAACCCAAGTTGTCGATTTTGTGTCTTTCCGATATTTTTTAAAATCGGAATCAGTTCCATCTTTTGTAGGAATTCCATCGGTAACGCCTTCTACAAATTTGTATTCTTTTATTTCATTTTTCATTTTTTAAAATATCGTTTAACAATAATATATCCGCACCTAGGCGCCCCCGTTCGCCGTAGCGTAAATAATGCAGCTCCAGATGTCTGGCACAGCGGCCGTAGTTACACAACCCACCATTTTTTTTATTCCCACCCCAAAGATAACCACATTATTTCACATTAACAGCATGTATTTTAAATTAATCGTGGGGTGGAGAGAAGGAGTGGTTGGAGAGAGAAGGAGAGCAGAGTCTACCCTATTCTTTTCAGAGTCATTCTGACTGATTATTGGAATTTGTAATTACGAGTGCACGGATTATAGAATCAATATTAGACAGTCGAAAACTAATGATGCCTTTCGCGGAAGTAATAATAGATGGTTTTAAACTAAATGCTTAAATTGTAATACTAATAGCAGGTAGGACAAAACTAATAGTGAATATGGTAAAGCTAATTATCAATTTTGTAAAACTAATTACCGAGAGTGTAGAACTAATAACCGATAGTGTAGAACTAATAACCGATTTCGTAGAACTAATTACCGAGAGTGCGAAACTAACTACTAATTTCGCGGAACTTATTACCGATAGCGTAGAACTAATAACCGATATCTTAATAATAATAATTACTTCATTATAAGTAATATATTGTATACTAAAGCAAAATAAGTATTCAGCAAATCACAAATAATATTCATTAAAACAAATATTCAATTCATAAAACAGAACACCTTATGACTTATTCCTCCATTAGGCATTTTGTTTTTTTATACATTTCACCTTCAACAGATTGCATCTTTATTTATATATTTGTACAACAATAACTTTAACCCTATACAAATATGCTAAGATTAAATTTGCAACCTATTTTTAATGCTCGTGGAATTGATAAGCCCTATTCATTTCTTGTAAAGGCAGGTTTCGCGCCACATTCTGCCACCGTGATACTGAATAGTAATCTGAGAGAGATAAAACTAAACTACATCGAAGTACTGTGCGAAAGTTTAAATTGTGAGCCGAATGATTTGTTTCTATGGGTACCCGACAAAGGCAATATGTTGAATGATAAGCATCCGCTTTATAATTTAAGGAACCAGTCAAGTGATGAAGATACTTTTACAATGCGAGATTTACCATATAAACAACTTAAAGAGCTTAGCTCAAAGCTGACCGCAGAATTAAAAAGAGCTGAATCTTAATAAAAATGACTTTAATTGCGTCTCATCTTCTTTCTCCAGATTTATTTCTATGCTCTGCATAGTTCCAGTATGAAGGTAACGGAGATCCGCCAGCAGCAAGACAGACTTTGGACTGGCAATCAACAACAAAGGCACAATAAATTGTGCCTTTGTTGTTGAACGGTGGTAAGAAGTAAGCGTCCTACAATTTATCAAAAACTTCTTTTGCAAATACTTCCAGGCTTGGGTCGCGCGCACCCATTAGCAGCAATACGGTTTGTCCGTCGAAATGAGGTTTCACGGCTTCCACCAGTTGGTTTCTGTCTTCCACAAAATAAGCATTCTTACCCAGTTTCTTTAAATCTTCTATCAGGTCGTTAGCCGAAATATCTTTCACCGCTGAACCTCCGGCATAAAAGATTTCGCTCATCCATATCTCGTCCTGTGGTCGCAGCACCGCAGCTATATCGTGTACAAAATCATCTCGCAGAAAACGGGTCGGTTTATAACCGTGCGGTTGAAACCATGCAATAAGTTTTGGCGCCACCGGCTGACAGGCAGCTATCGAGGCCGCGCATTTAGCAGGATTGTGGGCGTAGTCGTCAATCACCAGAACATTCTCTTTTTCGCCGATAATTTGATGGCGACGATAGATTCCTTCGTATTGCGCCAACGCCTCGGCTGCAGTTTCGTAGCTTACTCCCAGGCGGTTTACTACCGCTATCGCAGCCAACGCATTCTCCATATTATGTTTGCCCACGGTATTCATCTTTACAACTGAACCGTTTACTGCAAACTGAATCTGAAGACCATTCTGTGTAAAATCCCCACCGGTATAACCGACACCTTCGCTTGCCGCAGTTGCAAAATCATTTGCTGCCTTTACCGACAGTTTTGCAGCCAGTTTATTGGAGCGATTAGTGATAAACGTATCTTTGGTGTTATCGCGAAACGTTCCGAAGATCTCCATCAGCTCATCAATTTCCTGATGATCTTTTTCGATATTCAGCAACAAACCTATTTCAGGATGATATTGCACAATAGAACCATCGCTCTCGTCAGCCTCAATCACCAACCATTCGCCTTTGCCCACCTTTGCATTTCCGATTTTTCCTTCACGGATAATACTGGTCAGCCCGGCACCACTGATAATACTTGGTTCCAGTCCGGCATGTTGCATGATATCAAAAATCATAGCCGACGTGGTGCTTTTACCCGAGGTACCTCCCACCGCAATTGTTTTTTTACTTTCGGATATCAACGCCAGCACTTCCGAACGGCGCAGAATGGGAATATTTAGCTCTTTGGCCTTTTGCACTTCGAAAACCGTATCTTCAATGGCAGTAGAGGCTACCACTAAATCGGTATGAGCAGTAATGCCACTTCCATCCTGCAAAAAGCACAAAATGCCTTCCGCTTCGAGTTTTTCTCGGGTTTCATTTGGCGTACCCGGCAAAAAATAGCGATCGCTGCCACTTACGTTTTTACCAATACCCCGAAGGTATTGTGCAATGGCACTCATCCCCGACCCTGCTACTCCGATAAAGAATATGTTGTTGAATTGATTGATATTCATGATGCTGTATAAAGTTTTATTTCCTGAAATTGAACATTCAAAAGTAACTAAAAAATGGGGTTTAAACAAAAAATAGTGAGCGCACAGTTTTATTTCGTGCGATAATTATAGAACATTATTTCTTTACAAATACTTATATCATTATAATTTGTTATTTTTACAACAAAAAATATATTTCACCAACATCTAAAGTAAATATCCAACTTATTCGTCTTCCTTATTATGGAGACGACAATCAACCCTTCGATGAGTGAGCAAAAAGCAATTTCCATCACGAAAGCAATACAGCAGTTTGGAAAAAACTTGCTCGGTTTCGTGCGTGGGCGTGTGAATACCACAGAAGATGCAGAAGACATAGTGCAAGATGTTTGGTATCAAATGAGCAAACTCAACAATATTGCAGAACTGGAGAACGTAAGCGCATGGCTGTATGAAGTGGCCCGAAATAAAATTACCGACAAGTCGCGCAAGAAAACAAATCTGGCATTGGAAGATTATGTATACGAAAACGATGACGGAGACTTCAATTTTAAAGAAATACTACTTCTCGACGACAGCAACAACCCCGAGTTAGGACTTTTCAAAGAGATGTTCTGGAAAGAATTTCAACAGGCCATCGAAGAATTACCCCCGAATCAAAAAGAAGTTTATCTACTCAACGAAATGGAGGACATGACCCTGCAGGAAATTGCCGACCAGAAAGGAGAGAACCTGAAAACCATTATCAGCCGAAAAGGCTATGCAGTAAAGCACTTACGGAACAAGCTAAACTATTTGTACGAAGAATTAAACAGTTGAACATATAAAACTCAGAAAATGGACACTTCAAATAATAAATTATGTAGAAACCGTAGATGTTTCTTTATGCCATTACTTATCATAGGGCTATTTGCTATCAGTGCAGTAGTTATGTTGCTTTGGAATTGGATTATTCCGACCATAAGCAGTCTATCGCCCCTGACCTATTGGCAAGCAATGGGATTATTTATCCTGAGTAGAATTCTATTCGGTGGATTTAAGTTTCACAGGCACCACCGGGGATTTCATTCCATGCACAAATGCCACACCGACCAACACGAGCGGTTTATGGAAATGAGCGAGGAAGAAAAACTACAATTCAGAAATCAGTGGAAAAGTCGCTTTTGCAAACCTTCAAAATCATAACATCAATTTTAAAAATGTCCATCGGAGCTCGATGGACATTTTTTTTGAAAGTAAGTCAGCATTTATAAGGTAAAACAACAGCACGTACGTCTTCAATACTATAAGACATTTATTAAAAACTTTATACAAAATGACAAAATCAATTTTATGTGCCGTAATTTTCGGTATCGTAGTAGGCGCAATGGCCTTCTTCGTACCAAAAATGTTACTTGGAATTTTTATTCTTTGCGCTGTAATGCGCATATTTCACTGTTGCTGTCACCGACACCACAGCAGAGGACGTTTTCACATGGCTGACAACATCCGCGCAATGAGCGACGAAGAATACGCTGAGTTCAAAGCACAAATGGTAGGTGGTTGCTGCAATTCGGGTTATCATCATCACCTACACTGCGGTTGCAAATCGCACAGAAGAAGCGAATGTTGCTCGAAAGAGAAAGAAACAACCAAGTAACCAACCTTAAAAAAAAACAATTATCATGCATAGAAAATCAAAATTTTTAGTCTCACTGGCTATTGCAGCTATCACATTCGGAACTTTATGGCTCACATTGGGCCCCGATCAGTTCAACCGCGGTCACCGTCTTTGCGAACATGAGCATTGCTGTACAAACACCCCGGTAGGTAATCCTAAAAAGTAGGAACATACTTAGGTTCTTAATTATCCACAAGTCAACCCTTTAATCCCTTCTTATTTCAATTCGAAATAGGAAGGGATTTTTAGTTCTCACAATTATAAAATTAATACACTTACGCTATTGGTTAACCTATGGAAAATATGTAAATTTACGCTCTTAAATTCAACCCTAAAATAAGTATCATGAAAAAAGTAATTCTCGCTTCCATTTTTTGTCTTTTCATCCATGCAAACAGCCATGCACAAACGAAACAAGCTTCTATCAAAGAGTTGTTTCATGTTATGCAAACGGATTCCATCATTGAGAAAACATTTGCATCCATCGTCCCGGGCATGTTAAGTCGGATGCCCAACATTCCTAATGACTCAGCCGCGCTTGCAACAAGAGATAAAATGATGACCGGAGTGATGAAAATCGCAAAAGATATTTGCACAAAAATGATAAATGAAGATATGGTTCTTATCTATGACAAGTATTTCTCTCAAGCCGAGATTAATGATTTCACTCGCTTCTATAAATCAGCATCCGGTCAGAAGTTCACAAAAATGACACCAACTATCCAGGCAGATTTAATGAATGTGATGATGCAAAAATACATACCGGAAATGAGTAAGTCTATTGCAGCATCTGTGGAGGAAATGAAGAATAAAGAGTCTAAATAAACTCAAATAAGAAAGGTTCTTTTCGTACAAGAAGAACCTTTCTTATGTTAAATCGTTGTTTTTCGCCATCAATCACACCAAATAAACCTAATATAAATTAAATTTATACAATAAACATTAATTCATACTATCAAAGTGATAGCATTCGAAAATATGATATAAATTTGCAGCATAAACCAAAAGCAAGATGAGAATTAATACAAAAATACGGTATGGTTTACGAACAATGATAGAAATTGCCGGTTCTACCGATGCCAATGGTATGTTACAAAAAGACATTGCCAAAAATCAAAATATATCGTTAAAATACCTCGACCCTATTATTTCATCATTAAAGCTAAAGGGATTGATTGCCAACAGTAAAGGAAGAGGTAGTGGCTACAAATTAACCCGTGATCCCAAAGATATCACCATGCTCGATATCTATACGGCATTCGAACAAATAGTGGTTGTTGAATGTATAAATAACCTCGGCTATTGCGATAGATCAATGCATGATTGTAAAGGTCGGAATTATTGGAACGAGTTTAAAAATGAATTTGCAGAAATGCTACAAAGGAAAAATCTTGAGCAAATAATTGAAGAAACTCATTATGAATGTAGAGGCATAATTACCGAAACATTAAACTAAATTATAATTTGACTTGTTTTAAACTCGTCAATTATTTTTTCATAATCAATGCTACCTATGTTATAGCATTACTATGACAAATAAAAAAAAGCAATCAGAATAAAAGAGTTTTCAAACAAAAAAATTTAAAGTATCGTGCTACCATTGCTATAGGATATATAACTTAATTAAAACAACAATCAAACCCATGTCAAAAATGAAACTAACAAATTATTATATGTTGCTAATGGTTAGCATCATATTAGTCGGCTCTACCAGCGCAGTAAATGCTCAAACACTGAAAATAAACGCTCAGAGCTCTACTATGACTATTTTGGGAACTACCAACGTGCATAATTTCCAAAGCAAAGCAACCCAAATAAGCGGTGATTTGGTGATCAGCGGCAAGAAAGTTCAATCGCTCAGAGTTGATGTACCTGTAAAATCGATCAAAAGCAACGAGAAGTTGATGGACACAAAAACCTACGAAGCTTTTAATGCCGAAAAAAACCCAACTATCACCTTTCAGCTAATCGATGCAGTAATCCAAAAAGCGATTGCTGAAGATATTGATGTGACACTAACAGGAAATCTGACAATGGCCGGAGTTACCAAAAAAGTATCCTTTAACACTACCGGTAAGGCGCTAAAAGCAGGTACTTTCCAATTTACCGGAAGCGTAGCACTCAAAATGACTGATTTTAAAATGAAACCACCAACCGCCATGCTCGGAATGATGAAAGTAGGCGATGCTATCACCTTGAAATTTAGCATTGTATTGGTAGGTGATTCTGAAATAAATGCATTGCTAACAAAATAAGAAAAGAACAATACATAAGAGAAAATCACTTTACCAACAATTAAAAATAAGAAAAATGAAAAAAACAATCTTCACAGTAGCAACTGCTCTATTTGTTAGCAGTACAATGTTTGCTCAATTAAGAGCTACGGATCAGACTGGCATAAACGTATTCGAAACTCCTAAAACTGATACTCAGTTTACTGGCCCAAAAGTAGAATTCGGCGCTTCAATTGCAATGCCTTATATTGCTTTGAAAAACACCAATGATGTAACAAATCAAGATCCTACAAAAAACACAGAAGCATTATTTAAAAGCTCTCCGAACTTTGCTCTTTCAATGGCGAATTTATACATTAACAGCTATTTGGCAGACGGTATTACGTTGCAAGTAACAATGTATTTGGCATCAAAACACCACAATGAAACATGGGTAAAAGGTGGTTATGTTCAATTCGATAAAATTCCATTTATCAAAATGGATTTATTGGACAATATCATGAAATACACTTCTATCAAAGTTGGACAAATGGACGTTAACTATGGTGATGCTCACTTCCGTCGTTCTGATGGTGGTAATGCAATCTACAACCCATTTATGGAAAACTACATCATGGATGAGTTTGCTACTGAAATTGGCGCTGAAGCTGATGTTAACTACAAAGGTTTAATTGGTGTGGCAGGTATAACCAATGGTAATTTGAATCCTAGTTTGGCATATATTGATACTACACAAACTGCTACCAAATACTCTAACGGTCTTCACAACCCTTCATTCCTTTTGAAATTGGGTTTTGACAAACAACTAAGCGAAAAATTCCGTGCTCGTTTAACCGGTTCGGTGTATACAACTGCTGGTTCTTTATCAAACACCTTGTTTGGCGGTGACCGTACAGGTTCTAATTACTCAGCAATTATGTACAATGCTGCTCCAGGTACAGGAACTGCATTTGGTGGACGTTTTAATCCAAGTTTGACTGACAAACTAACGACTTTTATGGGTAACTTATTCTTGAAATACAATTTGACAGATGCAGTTTCTGTAGAATCATTCACAACTCTTGAGTCTGCAAAAGGACGCAAACCCTCTGAAAAACTAGAACGCAAAGCGAATCAATTTGCAACTGACCTTGTTGTACGTTTTGGCAAAGCCGAAAATTTCTTCGTAGGTGCTCGTTACAATACTGTTTCAGCTGACGTAGCTGCAGCTAGTGGCGCAGCCACTTCTACTACTGCTCTTATGGCGGTTCCTGCTTACAAAATTGACATTAGCCGTTTGGCAATCAGTGGTGGCTGGTATGTAACTAAAAACATTATGGCGAAAGTTGAATATGCTAACCAAAAATATAGCAACGTTCCAAACGTGAACTATATCTTGAATGGTTATGAGTTCCACGGATTAAGCGCTGAAGCTGTAATCTCTTTCTAAAAAACCGGATTGAATTTCTTTAAGCCAGCCGGAGATTTCCCTGGCTGGCTTATCTTCCTTTTTTAAATTAAACGATTGTATGAAAAGGCTTATTGGTATAGTTGGGGTTATCCTTCTTTTAAGTCAACCAATGCTGGCTCAATCCATTGTGACAGTAGATTTACAAAAAAGTAGCTCGGTAACGATTACCGGCTCAACGAATATTGTCTCGTTCAAGCTACTCTTTCCGGGAGATTTACTTCCCAAGAAAAACTTTGTTATAACCGCCACGCAAAGTCAAAACAGAATACTTTTAAGCCAAACACAACTGTCGATAGCAGTAAAAGATTTTACTTCGGGTAATAAAATGGCCTTGAGAGATTTTTTGAAACTTATCAAGTACAAAACTTATCCATCTATTCACGTTCAACTAAATTATATTGACTTAAAGCAGAATATAGACAAATCAAAGTTGATAAAAGGAAATGCTTACGCCAGCATAACTATTACAGGCATTACTAAACAATACTGTTTTCCGATTTCATCAGATAGCGACGGTGAGAACTACTTCCTGAATGGCCGCAAGAACATAAGTATCCGTGATTTCGGTCTTATTCCTCCAGTCGAAGTGATGGGCTTAATAAAGGTGAGTGAATGGATTGATCTGGATTTCCATATTGTTTGCAAAATAGCCTTGAACAAGGCAGATCAAACTGCATACAACAACCCTACTCAATTGATAGATTTAGCTAAGAATACAACAGACAATCACGAATAAATTATTGAACCCAAAAAGAGCTTTTCCTGCGAAGGAAAAGCTCTTTTTGCATCTCACCAGCAAGGCTCAACTAAACAACAGAAAACTCAACACAGCCCATGCAAACAGCCACATAGAGACATCTAAAAGATATTGAGCAATCGTTGCTCACAGGTATGATTTTACTGCAACCCATTCTGTGTAAACCCGACATTTACATTCATCCTTTAGATTGATCCAAAACTCGTATTATCCGATGACAAAAAAGCCCTTCTCCGTTAGGAAAAGGGCTTCTGTATATATTAAGAAGCGATTATGCCAATTTGTTTACATAGATAGCTAACTTAGATTTCAAGTTGCTAGCTTTGTTTTTATGGATAATATTACGTTTAGCCAATTTGTCCAACATAGCGCTGATTTTTGGTAACATTTCTGTTGCTACAGTTTTTTCAGCAGTTGTACGTAATTTGCGAACCGCGTTACGTGCTGTTTTAGCATAATAACGGTTGTGCAATTTCTTCTTGTCGGCTTGACGAATTCTTTTGATAGATGATTTATGATTTGCCATTGCAATCTTATTTTTAATGCTAATAAATTTTCTTTTCTTTTGTAGTCCATAGGGGAGTCGAACCCCTCTTTCCAGGATGAAAACCTGGCGTCCTAACCGATAGACGAATGGACCATTAAGCGTTGTATTGCTTTCTGGTATTGAGTATTGTTGTTCTCAATTGCGGGTGCAAATATACGGGTGTTTTTTGAATTGACCAAACCTTTTCTGGAAAATATTTCAATTAATTTGTAATTTGCTATTTATCAGTTACTATAAATTTCGCGACAGAAGGATTTTGTTTCTATTTTCATATCAAAAGCCAATATTTTTGCTACTTTTGTTGCCTCAACACCCCATTTATGCAGGAAAAAACAAGCGGAATTGTACTCCATTCGATAAAATACTCCGATTCGGCAACAATTGTTACCGTATATACGAGTCAATTTGGACGCGTTTCGTACATGGTTCATGGTGTAAATAAAAAGAAATCGGTTTTTCGCTCTGCTTTTCTTCAACCGCTCTCCATTGTAGAATTGGATGTGGTTCATCTTCCGGGCAAAGATTTGCAACGTGTAAAGGATGTAAGAATAGCTTACCCCTTTACAGGCGTTCCTTTTGATCCGATAAAAAATTCACTGGCCCTATTTCTTTCCGAAGTTCTTTTTCGCACCCTGCGACAAACCGAACCCGACGAAAGCCTGTTTTTGTTTCTGGATAATTCGATTCAACAACTCGACTGTTGCGAAACTGGGTTAGCAAACTTTCATTTGGTGTTTCTACTTAAATTGAGTCGCTATTTGGGATTTGAACCCAACGAGGATGAGGGAAGTGCAATCTACTTCGATTTAATGAACGGGATTTTTACAATGAATAAGCCACATCATATACATTACCTGTTGCAGGACGCCACAACTGATTTCAAAGCATTGCCTTCAGGCTGACTACTCGAACATGCACCAATTAGTCTTTTCGCGCCAGAAGCGCCTTAAACTGCTCGAAAGTATGATTGAGTACTATCGCTTACACATACCCGACTTTAATGGCTTACATTCGCTCGCAGTGCTGCAATCATTATTTGATTAAAGGAAGATAGATGCTTATATTATTGGTAGAACTTGGGATTTTTACGGGAACAGATCCAGATTCCATAAAGCAGTCATAGAACACTTTTCATACATGACTAGTTTTGTAATGGGTTTCGCAGACAACAAAAAGGAAGGAAGAAGTAATGTATGCCCGGAGAGTATTCAGGCACCCGAAATTCAATTCATCATATAGAATAGATGAACTTTAGATATTCTTTAGAATAGATAATTAGCTTTTCACCTGGATTGAGTCTGTCTCCGGGGTATACCATTCCAGTCTTTAATATCGTGCACGCTACAACCATATTTCTTGGCTAACGAATAAAAAGAGTCTCCTGATTTTACTTTGTGAGTGATTTTAGGCTTTACTACTGTTTTTTCAACGGTACTATTATCTGCCACCACATTTACACTGAGCGATTGCCCCGGTTTTATTTTTCCATCTTCGAGATTGTTCAATCTCTTCAATTCATCTATTGCAACATTATATTTTTTTGCAATTACATAAAGCGACTCACCTGACTCTACTTTATGCACAATTGTTTTTTCGGTTTTCGCCTACAGCTTCTTTTTCGGACTGGGTATCTTTTCCCAGCCCAACTGCAATTGTTGTCCAGCTCTGAGATTTGAAGTGTGTAGGTTGTTTATTGATTTTAGTTCTGCCACCGATACATTATTCTTTTCTGCAATGTCCGAAAGTGTTTCGCCTTTCTTCAACCTTGTAAGTAGCAACGGCAGATTCAGCTTTCGTGGTTTTAGTACCATTGGTCACAGTTGCCATTCCCGATGGTTGATTCACCTTCAACTCCTGACCAAAACGAATAGCACTCGACTTAAGATTATTCATTGTCTTAAGTTCGTCTTCGGTTACATTGTATTTCTTTGAGATGCTTGAAAGGGTTTCACCTTTTTTTACTTTGTAGGAAATTGGAGTTGCAGCAGCTTCTTCTTTATTAGCTGCACTTTTTTGAAGTCTGTGTGGCAGCTTGAGCTATTTGCAGGTTTTGACCTAAACGAAGAGCATTCGATTTGAGATTATTCGAAGCTTTAAGTTCGTCTTCGGTTACATTGTATTTCTTTGAGATGCTTGGAAAGCGTTTCACCCTTCTTTACTTTGTACGAAATTGGAGCTACAGCAACTTCTTCTTTATTAGATTTACTATTTGAAGTCGACACAGCAGTTTGTGCTATTTGCAGGTTTTGACGCTAAACGAAGTGCATTCGATTTGAGATTGTTAGAAGCTTTAAGTTCGTCTTCGGTTACATCGTATTTCTTTGAAATGCTTGAAAGAGTTTCACCTTTCTTTACTTTGTACGAAATCGAAGTTGCTGCAATTTCTTCTTTAATAGCAGTATTATTTGATATTAGCAACATCAGTCTGATTAACTTTCAATTCTTGACCCAAACGAATTTTCCCGTTCGACAAATCATTCAATTTTTGAAGTTCTGCAACTGTAGTATTATTCGCCTTGGCAATACTAAACAACGTTTCACCACTTTTCACGGTGTGCAGTGAGTTTGTATTTTCAGCAGTTTGTTGTTTTTTGGCAGCTTGCAGTTCCGATTTTGCGTTTTCAGCAATAGCTCTGCCCGGCTCAATAACCATCAGATTTTCTTCGTCTTTCACTTTCAATTGTTGCTTAAGACTAAGTTTGCTGCCTTTAATACGATTTTTTTCCTTCAACTCGGCAATACTCATTCCATATTTCTCAGCAATAGAAGAAAGCGTCTCCCCTCTTTTTACACGATGATATTCAGCAGGTATACTTTTTCTTATCCGTTGAACATTGGAATTATTTACGATAGGTGCAATGGGCTCTTCATTCAGGTTGCTGGATATATTATCTGTTGCAGCCGACCGAACTACCGAAAAAGGATCAAACCCCACTACACCGATTAGCTTTTACAAAGCGTCGGGAATAATATGCCTCGTCAGAGTTTGAAATAGTGACGCCTTTGTGAACCGCAGCATGAATAAAATCAAAAGTGCCGTTATCATTTTTACTAACAACAATTCCTACGTGACCAACGCGCTTACTACGCGAACGTCCGGAAAAATAGACCAAGTCGCCGGTTTTAAGTTCTTCGGGTTGCACCGTATCAAATTGCTCGGCTTGCTCTGCAGATGACCGCTTGAGGCTAAAACCAAAATTGCGGTAAACGTATGAAGTAAATCCTGAACAATCGAAAGAAGAAGTGCCCGGCGAACCGAAACGATATGGAGTATTTAAAAATAATTTACCAAAATTGATGATTGAATCGCCGAGTGGAACTTTAGTCGGTGACAGGTAATTTGTATGCAGAGTATCGGTTATAGCAACATACTCCTTGCGCTCTACAGCACCGGAGAAAGATAGAATAAAAAAGAGTGAAAAAAGGAGTAAAATTGATTTCAAAAACTGCATAAATGAACTGTTCAGATAAATAACGTCTTGCAAAGATAAGATTTTTAGGCATTAATGAACAGTCATCTCCTACTTTTTAATGAAAAACAGAAACTTTTAGAATTTATTAAAATGTAAGTGCAAATCTTAAAAAGTCAATATCACAGCTCTTTTTGTAACCTCAAATTGAACAGTTTCGCCCAATTTCAATGGAAAATTATTATCCACATGCCCTGCCGGAAAGTTGAAACAAACGGGATAATCGTACTCACTTACTGCACTTGCAATAATTCGAGCAACACTTTTTTTCATCAGCGGATCCTCATCGCAGTCGCTAAACTGACCGACTACTAAACCCGACAGTTGAGCCAACACTCCGCTGAAACGTAAATTCTGCAACATTCGGTCGATATGGTAAGGTCGCTCGGCAATATCTTCGATAAAAAGAATGTTATTTTTATAGTCCAAATCAAATTGACTACCCCGCAACCCAATTAATACAGAAAGATTTCCTCCAATGAGTTTTCCCTGTGCAATGCCAACTTTGTTTAGTCTATGTTTCGGAACAACATACGTGGGCATTTGCCCAAAAAGAATCTCACGACATTTTTGCACATGTATTGAATTGGGAGAAAACTGAGTCAAATGTTTGGCCATAATGCCGTGGATAGAAGCTACGCCCAAATTACTTATAACGTTATGCAAAATAGTAATATCACTAAAACCAATAAGCCATTTTGGTGATTTGGCGAAAGTAGAAAAATCGAGCTTGTCGATAATTTGCGCCACTCCGTATCCACCGCGACTACATAAAATCGCATTCACCGACGGATCGTCCAACGCTTCCTGTAAATCGGCAATGCGTTGCGCCTCCGTACCGGCAAAACGACCATACTTTGTACGCGCAAATTTTCCTTCGGTAACATTCAGCCCCCAGGAACTAAGCGTCTTTTTTGCCCCAACAATATATTTGGGTTCAATATTTCCCGAGGGAGAAACTATGCGGATTTGATCGTTGGAATTTAGATATGGTGGTGTCATGGATTTACTTTCTGTTTTAAATTTTACTCAATAATCTTTGTCTGGCTTATTTCTCACAAAATTACACGAACTTATTCAATACTTCACCCATTTCCACATTTCCTTCCAGGTTACTTTTTTACCATACATCAGAATACCGGTTCGGTAAATTTTACCTGCCATCCAGGTAGTGCCAATAAAAGACAACACTAAAATCAATAGTGAAAGAATGATTTGCCAGGTAGGAACCCCAAACGGCAGACGAACCATCATAACAATGGGCGATGTAAACGGAATCATTGAGCACCAAAGTGCCAATGGACCATCGGGATTCTGTGCACTATAAATGGCCGCATAAATGGCAAAAATAATCGGAAGTGTGAGCGGTAGGGAAAATTGCTGCGTATCCGTTTCGCTATCAACTGCCGAACCGACCGCTGCAAAAAGCGAAGCGTATAATAAATATCCACCAAGAAAATAAAGAACAAACAAAACAACTATTTGAGCAAAATCGAATCCATTCAACATTGCAACCATCTCCTGCATCTGACTCGGACTAGCAGTAGGTGTAGCTTGCATTCCCATAGAATTGGCTTGTTGCAAAGCATTAACGTCTACTTTCTCTCCTATAAAACTACCGGCGACAGTGGAAATAACCACTGTTAGAAGAACCCATAAAAAGAACTGAGTAAGCCCAACCATGGCAATACCGATGATTTTACCCATCATCAATTCAAATGGTTTTACAGAAGATATAATCACCTCCACAATACGACTGGTTTTTTCCTGCACCACCCCACTCATCACCTGTGCACCGTAGATAACAATAAACATGTAAATCATAAAGGCTGAAATCATACCAATTCCCAATGCCAATTCCGCCGAACCGACTTTATCTTTGCCATCTTCGCCCCATTTCACCGTAGTAATATCTATATCGGTGCGCGATTCTTCAACCATCTTTTTCAAGTCAGGAATATTGTGCGAAGCAAGTTTTTGTTCTTCTACGTAATTCTTAAGTAAGCCGGAAACATAGTTTTTCAACTCCATATTCACTTGTTCACTCGAATAAAGTGCCACTGCTTTCGGGTTTTTGGTCAAATCTCCGGAGACAATCAACAATGCACCAAAATCTTCGTTTCTATCGTTGTTTTTTCTAATTTCTTCAGCCGGCTTATCAACGAAATCGAAAACATAGCTATCGTTATTTTTAAGCACCGAAGTATAGCTGTGCGTTTGGTCGATGACGAAGATGTGCTTCTTCGTCCCGTCTTTTATGCTCGACAGCCAAAGCGGAATCATGATCATTCCGGCAAACACAACCGGAGTAAAAAATGTGAGAATGAGGAATGATTTCTTCATCACCCGAGTGGTGTATTCTCTTTTTATGATTAAACTAATCTTACTCATTTCGTGACCGTTTTTATAAAGATATCATTCATGCTCGGCAATAACTCTTCGAAAGAGAGAATCTCGGTTTGTTGGATCAATAAACTCAGCAAAGAGCTATTGGTTTCGGCGTGTTGCTTTTTGATAACGCTTTCCACAATATTATTCTTCGTTGTTTGAGAAAGCAGTTCAAATCCGTTTTCATCGAACGAATTGGTCGAGCGAACCACAAAAGTATTGGTAGCATGCGAAGCTCTTATTTCGGCAACATTTCCTTGCAGAACAATTCTGGACTGATTGACCAACGAGATATTCTCACACAAATCTTCAACTGTTTCCATGTTGTGCGTGGAGAAAATAATAGTTGCACCATTATCGCGCAGGTTTAGAATTTCACGTTTCATCAAATCTGCATTCACCGGATCGAAACCACTGAACGGCTCATCGAAAATAAGCAAGCTTGGTTTGTGTAAAATCGTAGTAATAAATTGTACTTTTTGCGCCATTCCTTTCGACAACTCCTCTACCTTTTTATCCCACCAACTTTCTATCTCGAATTTTTCAAACCAATATTTCAAAGCTTTCAAGGCATCAGCTTTGGTCATGCCTTTGAGCTGCGCCAAATACAAAGCCTGTTCACCGATCTTCATCTTTTTATAGAGCCCACGCTCTTCGGGCAAATAACCTATGCTTTCAACATCTTTTGGCGTGAGGCGTTTTCCATTGAGGCGCACCTCGCCACTATCGGGAGCAGTGATGCAATTGATGATACGAATAAGGGTGGTTTTTCCGGCACCATTAGGTCCAAGCAGACCATAAACAGTGTTTTCCGGAACTTCCAGACTCACTCCATCCAGAGCACGATGCCCGGCATACTGTTTTACTACGTTTTCTACTTCAAGTAATATCATGGTGATATGGTGATGTGATAATATGATGATATGGTGATTATGTATTGGCCTGATTCTTCATTTTTGAGATGATGCTTGAAAGCAATTTCTTAATACTGATTAATTTTGTAATCAAATCTGGATTGAAAGGATAACCAGATGAATGTTGGCACAAAAGCAACCAATACTCTGTTTCATCGGCTTCTTTTGCCGCAATTTTTAATTTATGAACAAAATCGGCTTTACTCTCACAATTCTGCGACTCTCTCACATTCGCTCCGATAGATGTGCCTGATCTCAATAGTTGCCGGGCAATAACATATTTTCGCTGTTCTTCCAATGATTCCGTAAACTTAATAATATCGACTGCAAATTCAAAACTCAATTCCAAAATTTCATTTCTCTTTTCCATAAGTAAATTTATTATCGAGACGATCAATTTATTATCACATTACCATATCACCACATCATCATATCATCACATCATATCTTCCCCTCATCAGCAAAGCTATAATAATTACCCCGTGCAATGATAATATGATCGATGAAAACGATGCTTATTGCTTCGCAACCTTTCATTATACGCTTGGTAATTTCTTCGTCTTCGCGACTTGGACGATTTTGTCCAGATGGGTGATTGTGTGCTACAGCCACTGCTTGTGCCGACTTTTCCAACGCCATTTTCAACAGCATTGGAATGTCAACCACTGTTTGACGAGAGCCTCCTTGCGTCAATCGTTTTACTTCGATAACCTTGTTAGCTCCATTGAGCAAAGCTACCCAAAATTCTTCATGTGACAAATCGCACATAATGGGGTCAAAAAGTTCAAAGAGATGAACACTCGACGTGATCTGTTTTCGCTCCAGTGTGGCCGACAGCTTCCTACGTTTGCCAAGCTCCATGGCGGCTAGAATGGTGATGGCCTTTGCTTCGCCGATACCTTTGAATCGTTTGCACAAATCGGCAATACTCAGTTGCGCCAACTCGTTGAGGTTGTCGTGACAATCGTGCAAGATGCGGCGCGAAAGTTCCACCACCGTTTCGTTTCTACTTCCCGAGCCAATAAGTATGGCCAGCAATTCTGCATCCGAAAGACTTTGAGTGCCTTTCCGCAGCATTTTTTCACGTGGTCGGTCGTCTTCGGCCCACTCACGAACAGTCAATCTTTTTTCGTCAGCTTCCATATGCCAAAAATACAGAGAATTATTTGAATTAACAAACTTTGAACGAATGAAAAACCATTTTGCTACACGTTAATTTGATTGTCAAAAAAAGAGGCTGCCTAAAAAAGACAACCTCTGAAATTCAAAAATGGAAACAAACAAATCAAATTATCGTTTACAAACTTTCTCTCTAAGAACATCTATCCGCTTCGCAACAGATCAAAGTCAAACAGGGTCTAGGTTAAAAGAACATCACTTTACCAACTTATTCCTACTGCGAAGCTATAGAGTATCATTTTATTGTTATAATATCAATGATTTTAAAAGCATATTTTTTACTACATTTGCGATACAAAGTTATCAAACCATACTTAAAGGAACAAAAAAAAATATTGTAAGCCGTATAATCAAATCGCCAATAAAATATTTATAATCAAGACAATAAATTATTAAAAAAATATATTTTCTGTAAGGATAGTTTTCTGAGTCCTCAAAGTGACAATTTTAACGCATCGTTTTTTGAAATTTTCAATTCTCAGCACTATGAATAAATATATAGTACCCTTGCTGCTTTTATGTGTGTTCGTTTCATCTTGTAATAAGCGATATACGCATCACCCTGTCATTCTGAAGGCAGAATCCATCATGGGCACTTCGCCAAAGGAGGCAACGAAATTGCTCAAAACAATTCCGAACCCCGAAAAACTTTCCGACGCAGATTATGCCGCATGGTGTTTGCAATACATTCGCTCGCTAAACAAGCAAGATTCGTCGATTAAATCGGATAGTTTGATTCGCTTCGCTGTAAATTACTACGAAGGCACATCCCTTCATAAATACGCCGGAATATCCTATTATCTTCTTGGTTGCATTTATGAAAACAGGCAGGAAACACAATCAGCGATGAGTGAATTTAAGCGGGCGGAATCGGAATTTCAACAAATCGACGCATACAATCAGTTAGCATTGGTATATTACCATTTTGGGTTTCTATATTCCGAGGATGAGTACATTGAGAAGGCTCTACAAAACTTCAAATTATCGCAACAGTTTTTTCATCGAGCCAAAAATTACAATAATGAGGCCTATGCCTACCGCGAAATGGCGATCTGCATGGATAATACCGGACAAAATATTAATTCGGTGATGCATTATTACAAGATGGCTCAAAAACTAGCTCAAGAAGCCAAGGACACAATAAATTATTTGGACATTACTACTAGCCTGGCTAACACGCTGATAACAAAAACAAAAAATTATCAGACTGCTAAAAATTATTTACTTAATGCCTACATATATCATAATGAGTCGCCCAATTATTACACCATGCTTTCAATAACTTACTCGAAATTAAATATGCCCGACTCAGCTCAATATTATTTCCAAAAGGCACTACCAGATACAACAACCCTAAAAGATAAAATTGATATATTCCTGGCCGGTGCGCATGCAGAAAAAGCAAGCGGGAATTACGTTAAGTCGCTCGAATATTGTCTAAAGTATGATGAAAACAGAAACTTATTTATTGCTAAAACCAGGCAAGCTCAACTCTACAGAATTGACAAACAATATAATGTCAACAAAAAGAATATTGAAAATGCTCAACTGAAAATTACAAACCGAAATATGATTATTTACGTAGGTTTCATGATTGTTTTGGTACTACTGGGCATCGTTTTTCTTCTTTCTATTCAGAAAAAAAGAAGAGCTGAGCATATAAATCATCAATTGGAGCGGGAAAGATTGCTTGCCGAAATTGAAAAAAGAAGACTATCGCTGTTTGCAAAGCTGCAGAGCAGAATAGAATCGACTATCAGATTTGAAGAATTAAAATTAAAACTCTCGAACGGCAATGAACTTAAGTCAAACTGCATGGACGAAATGCTGGATCAATTTGTATTGACCGAGGTAGAATGGCAATCGTACATTGACGAAGTAAACCTGATTTTTAATAATTTTATTGAGAAACTATCACTCGACTTCCCTACCATTACCATTGCCGATAAGATAGTGATTGCACTTATCACTCTTCAACTGGATATAACAAGTACATGCTCTATACTTGGTATAAATAAAAATACCATGTATCGTCGTCGCAACACCATCAAAGAACGACTCAATCTCGACAAATCAGTCGATTTGGAAGAATGGTTACTGGAGAAAGTGTCGCAAGAAACTATTTAGAAGAAACGTTAAATTCAAAAAGCCTATATGGCTTAAATCATTTCCCTCTCAAATAGGGCTCAGGCCAGACTGTTTCTTCAATCTTGAGGGGAAGATATGGATTTCTAAGTAATTCGCGGCCCAGCAATATCAAATCTGCTTGACCCGTTTCCAGGATTTCTTCCATTTTCTCGGTAGTTGTTATCAAGCCAACTGTGGCTGTCAAAACGGAAGTTTTTCTGATTTCTTCGGAAAAATGAACCTGATAGCCTTCACTTAATGGAATACGGGCAGTTGCAATATTTCCACCCGATGAACAATCAATTAAATCGACCCCCATTTGTTGCAATATTTTACTGAGCCGGACTGTTTGAGCCAAATCCCAACCACCATCTGCCCAATCAGTAGCCGAAAGTCGAACAAACAGTGGATAATCACTCGGCCAAACTTCTAGAATAGCTTCCGTAATTTCTACCAATAATCTAATCCTATTTTCAAAATTTCTCCCGTATTCATCAGCTCTTTTATTGCTAAGCGGAGAGAGAAACTGGTGTATCAGGTATCCATGCGCTCCGTGAATTTCGAGCACTTTGAAACCTGCTTCTTTAGCACGAATAGTTGTATTTTTAAAATTCTCTATTAAGAGGTTTATTCCGGTTTTGTCCAACTCCAAAGGGTTTCTTTCATTATCTGCAAACGGAATCGGCGATGGACCAATTGTATTCCATCCTCCTTCGTCAAGATGCAGTTGTCGCCCACCGGTAGAGGGTTTGTCATGCGAAGCTTTACGACCCGCATGCCCGATCTGAATAGCGGGTACTGAACCTTGCTCTTCGATAAAATCGACAATTTCTTTCAATTTTACGATCTGGTCGTCATTCCAAAGACCCAAATCGTAAGGTGTAATTCGTCCATCCGGCGAAACAGCGGTAGCTTCAACAATGATGAGTCCAGCTCCACCAACTGCCCGCCCGCCATAATGCACTAAATGCCAATTATTTGCAAATCCATTCTCGGCAGAATATTGACACATTGGCGAAAGTCCTATTCTGTTTTTGAAAGTAACACCTTTAACAGTAAGTGGTTTGTTTATCATCATCTTTAGGTATATTTAATTATAAGATATCGAATTTATCGCACAAAACAGTTCATCACTCAAAATGGAGCAATAAAAAAAATGCAATGCTTTAAAATTAAGACACAAATCCGAGCTTAGTATTTTAAACAATAATACTGCTCATTGAGTTCAAAACATTGTTGTTGGGAATTAAAATTCCGCGAAAAATTGAGAACAAGTCAGAAACAAACCATCCATTTTTTATCATTTGAACCTCTAATTTTGAAAAAAGCTTTTTTTTCAGCACTAGATAAAGAGGTTTATAGATAATTATCGTATTTTTGTAGCTAATGCAAAATTTAGGTTACCGTATTGTTGTCTTTACCATACACTGACCGTTTTGCTTTTACAAAACACAACAGTTCATTGTCACTAATCTACTGGAATACTAACAGATACATTTTTTACCAAAAAGAGCAAACGCATGAAAGTAAGCATTGTCAATCATTCAAAACACCCGCTACCTGAATATGCCACCGCCTTATCGGCCGGCATGGATATTCGCGCAAATATAGACAATCCCATTGTATTAAAGCCATTGGAACGAAAATTGATACCAACCGGTTTATTTATCGAACTACCTGCAGGCTACGAAGCACAAATTCGTCCGCGCAGTGGGTTGGCTATCAAAAAAGGAATTACTGTGCTTAACTCACCGGGAACTATCGATGCCGATTATCGTGGTGAAGTTTGCATCATTCTGGTCAATTTATCGTCTGAAAATTTCGAAATAGTTGATGGAGAACGTATTTGCCAAATGGTAATTGCCGAGCATGCGCAAGCCGAATGGGTAGAAGTTGAAGTTTTAGGCGATACGGAACGAGGTGCAGGAGGATTTGGACATACCGGAAAAAAATAAGCGGGGCTAAATTAAAAACGTTGATTGTTAGTAATGAATTTAGTACGATATGTTTAAAAAAATTTGTTTGTTTTTACTGTTTGTATTCCTGTTTGGTTCTTTTACATCGGCCAGAACCGTTGTAAAAAAGCAAATAACAAGTTCTCATCTATCCGAGGCAGCGCAGCGTCAATTCGACTATTATTTCTACGAAGGATTGCGCTTAAAAGATCAGGAAAAATATGACGAAGCAATGGAAACCTTTGGTTTGTGTATTGCTATCGACTCACTGGACGCAGGCGTTCAGTCGGAAATGGGTTTGTTGTACGGACTGACAGGTATGAACAATGAAGCAGTAAATTCGCTGGAGAAAGCAGTAAAATATGACCCGACGAACTGGTGGTACAATCTCAGACTGATATCCTTGTATTCCGAATTAAAACTTTATCCAAAATCAATTGAGCTAACAAAACAATTACAAAAGATATATCCAAATAAAGAAGAGGTTTACAATATACTTGCTGCATTATATAAGGAAACAAAGGATTACGACAAGGCCATTGCGGCTAATGAAAAACTGGAGAGCCTGGTAGGTATTAACGAGCAAATATCGTTGGAAAAAGTACAACTCTACTACCTATCGAATAAGACAAAAAAAGTGATGCCAGAAGTCGATAAATTGATAGCAAAATATCCTACCGATTCGCGCTATCAGGTGACTAAAGGGAACATCCTTATGCAGCAAAAAATGCCAGAACAGGCATTTGCCATTTATCAAAAGGTTTTGGTCGACGACCCGCAAAATGCGAATGTTTACATTTCTTTGTCGCAGTATTACAATGCGATGAATCAGCCCGAAAAAGCGTTGGAATCGATCAAAACGGCTTTGAAAACTGAACAATTGGATGCAGACACAAAAATGCAGATACTTGGGCAATACGTAGAAAAGCTAGTACAGGACACCGCCAAATTTGCCGAAACGGAATCGCTTTTTAAACTGTTGGTAGATCGTTATCCGTTGGAAGAGCAATTGCACAGTTACTACGCATTGTTTTTACAATACAGAAACAGAAATACCGAGGCGATTTCGGAATATGAAACAATGCTGAACATTAATCCTAAAAACGAGCAATCGTGGTTGCGATTAATTCAGCTGCATATCGGAGCTAAAAATTATAATCAGTTGTTGGTAGAAACGGGAAGAGCTATAAAAAATTTGCCTAAAATCCCGACATGGTATTTCTATCGCGGAATTACTCAATTTCAATTGGCCGACTACCGAGGAGCTTTAGCCACTTACAAAGAAGCTTTACCATTGATATCAGCCGAGCAGGCAGCACTGAAAAGTGATTTCTATTCGCAAATAGCAGATATCTATTTCAAACTGGAAATAAAAGATTCAGCTTTCGTAAATTACGAGAATGCACTGGCAGCCAATCCGAAAAACATGATGGTAATGAATAACTACGCCTATTATCTTTCGCTCGAAAAAGCTGAATTGAAAAAAGCTGAACTTATGAGTGCCAAAACGGTGGAACTGGAACCTAAAAACAGCACCTATTTAGATACCTATGCCTGGATTTTATACCAGGAAGGGAATTATTCGCTGGCAAAATTTTATATCGAAAAAGCCGTTGATAATTTGCCAAAAGGCGATGAATCGGGTGTGGTGCTGGAGCATTACGGCGATATTCTATGGATGACCAAAAATGATGAGAAAGCATTATTAATGTGGCAAAAATCGTTTGATGCAGGTAATAAAAGCAACGAAGTTAAACTTAAGATTGAAAATAAAGGCTGGAAAAGAGAGTAACAAAACGGACTAAACAAATACAAATTATGAAATACAAATTCGGAATTATTATAGCTTCGGTAGTGATACTGGCATCGTGTAAAACCACACGTACCGCAACTACAACTAAACAAACAGCACTTCCACAATCATCGCAAGTGGAACTACTTGTAAAGCAGGTACAAAGTGCCGAACCAAAATTTGAAACGGCCAATGTAAGTAAAATGGCGATGGAACTGAATGTAAACGACAGAAATTTCAACGTTTCGGCTACCTGTAAAATAAAAAAAGACTCCGCGATTTACCTTTCCATACAACCGTTTTTCGGCATCGAGGTATTCAAAGCAGAGCTAACACCCGATAGCATGAAGGTGATTGACAAGATGAACCGCCGCTTTTTCGTGGTAGATTATCATTTTTTCAAACAACGATTTGGTGTTGACGTGGATTTTTACAGCTTACAAGGCTTGATTTTTAATCAGTTTTTCTGTGTCGGACAAAAAAACATTCAGGTAAAAGGGTTGAAAATAAATCCGTTGGCAACCGGCAACAACTCTATAGATTTCGAATCGGAAACAATGCAACAAAGTAGCGAGATAAATTCATTGAACCTGATACAACAAGTGCTTTTAAAAGCTAAAAGCTCGGGCTATGAACTACAAACGACTTATGCCGACTTTACTGTAGAAAACACAATAAATATCCCACATAAAATATCAATGACTGCTTCGAGCGAAAAAAGCAAAGCCGTTTGCAATTTCACAATTTTGCGGGTTGATTTTAACAACAGACTAACATTATCGGCTACCAATACCGATCATTATACTCGTGGTGACATTGAGCAATTGATGAAAAAATAAACCTTTATTGAATAACCGAACTAAAATTATATTTCGATGCGCTTTCAACTAAACTTTCGAATATCTGTCCTCCTTATCACCTTGGCTACATGCATTGTTTCCATGCAAGCTCAAACTGTAAAAGAGCTTGAAAATCAACGCAAGCAAACGCTCCAGAATTTGGCCACTACTAACAAAATGCTGAACGAAACAAAAAAATCGCAACGCAGCTCATTGACCAAACTAAATATCATCAACAAGAATATAAAAGAGCGGAAAGTGTTGATTCAAAGCATTAGCGGTGAAATTGGACAATTGGATACTGAAATGAGCAAGCTGGCAGAGGAAAAACGCATACTGGAGGGGAAGTTAGCAAAACTCAAAGCCGACTATGTGAAATTGGTTCAGGAAGCACACATCAAACGAAGCATGTATGCCAAAATAATGTTTGTGCTTTCTTCTAGCTCGTTCGATCAATCGTTCCGTCGCCTACGCTATTTACAAGAATATACAGATTACAGAAAGCAACAGGTACACGAGATAGAAAAGGTAAAAGCGCAAATTGTCATGAAAAATGACACCCTCAACCAACACAAAACAACCAAAGTAGTGGTGGTAAAACAGAAAGAGGCTGAAGCTCAAAATTTATCGAAAGATGAACAAAAAGAAAAAGTACTGCTTACCGATTTAAAGAAAAAAGAAGGCAAACTACGGGCTGACATGAAAGTTCAGCAGAAAAAGGCCAACGATTTAAACAATAAAATCGAACGCATTATTGCTGAAGAAATTCGCAAAGCCGAAGCCAAACGAATTGCAGCTGCTAAGAAGAAAATTGAAGAAGAAAACCGACGGATTGCAGCAGAAAACAAGCGGATTGCAGAGCAAAACAGACAAATAGCCGTTCAGAATAAACGCATTGATGCCGAAAACAAAACAAAAAAAACAAGTAAAGCGGTAAGTAGAATTGAATCTAAGCCAACTATCAAACCGGTTACAGTTGCGGATTCATCGCCTTCTCAATCAGTTTCTACACTGACCAAAGAAGAAAGCTTACTATCCGGTGATTTTGCACGTAATCAAGGGCGTTTACCTTGGCCTACTACCAATGGATTTATTCGTGGTCATTTTGGAATACAATCGCACCCCGTTTTGAAATTTGTGACAACCAACAATAAAGGAATCTATATCCAAACCCCAAGTGGAAGTAGTGCCCGCGCTGTTTTTGATGGTATCGTTTCGCAATGTTTTACAATACCAGGAAGTAATAACGCTGTTATTATCAAACATGGAAATTTCAGAACAGTATATGCCAACTTAACACAGATTTCAGTTCGTGTTGGAGACCATGTGAATGCTAAACAGATTATCGGACGAATTTATACCGACAACGAAAGCGACAATAAAACAGAGCTTTATTTCCAGGTTTGGAAAGACAAAAGCATACAAAATCCTGAAAACTGGATAGCTCGATAATATAATTTTGAAATTAATCAATTTGAAAATGTGAGAAACAGTTGCAAGTAAATCATTCAATTACTTGCTTCTTACCGCTTACCTCTTACTACTTTATATATGGAAGAATTAATTACAGAGAATCAATTAGTTGATTATGGCGATAGCAACATTATCACCCTCGAAGGACTGGAACATGTTCGCCGTCGACCTGGTATGTACATCGGTAAACTGGGCGATGGAACCCACGTGGATGATGGAATTTATGTATTGCTAAAAGAAGTACTTGACAACTGTATCGACGAATACCGCATGGGTGCCGGAAAAGCAGTGGATGTCCGCGTAAAAGACGGACATGTAGAAGTGCGCGACTATGGTCGTGGTATTCCGCTGGGCAAAATGGTGGAAGCGGTTTCAATCATGAATACCGGTGGAAAATACGATTCGAAAGCATTTAAGAAATCGGTGGGTTTGAATGGTGTGGGTACAAAAGCCGTGAATGCACTTTCATCGACATTTATCGTGCAGAGTTTCCGCGACGGACAAAGCCGCAAAGCAGAATTTGGGAAAGGAAAATTGCAAAGTGATTCAGATGTTTTCGCCGACAACTCGGACCGTGGCACGTATATCTACTTTGTGCCGGACAATACCTTGTTCGAAAACTACATCTACAAAGATGAGTACATCGAAACCATGTTGCGCAATTATGCCTATCTGAATACGGGTTTGACCATCAATTTTAATGGAAAAAAGATACTTTCTAAAAATGGGTTGACAGACCTTTTGAACGAGAATATGACAGCACAACCGCTGTATCCTATTATTCACCTCAAAGGCGAAGATATAGAAATTGCATTTACGCACAGCGACCAATATGGTGAAGAATATTACTCTTTCGTAAACGGACAGCACACCACACAAGGCGGTACGCACCAAAGCGCATTTCGCGAAGCGGTGGCACGAACCATCAAGGAATTTTATTCCAAAAATATGGAACTGGCCGACATTCGTAACGGAATGATAGCAGCGGTTTCTATCAGCGTGGAAGAACCTATTTTCGAATCGCAAACCAAAACAAAACTCGGTTCGCGCGATATGGCCAAAGATGGCGTATCGGTGAATAAATTTATATCCGACTTTTTGAAAAAAGAGTTGGACAACTACCTGCACCGCAACTCCGAATCGACAAACATACTACTGCAAAAAATTCAGGACTCAGAGAAAGAACGTAAAGCCATTGCAGGAGTTACGAAACTGGCTCGTGAACGTGCAAAGAAAGTCAACCTGCACAATAAAAAATTGCGCGACTGTAGGGTGCACTTCAATGATTCATTGACTAAGGATGAGAATAAAAACGCAGCGATTGAAAATACAAGTATTTTCATTACCGAGGGAGATTCGGCTAGTGGATCTATTACCAAAAGTCGGGATGTGAACACGCAAGCCGTGTTTAGCTTGAAAGGAAAGCCGCTGAACAGCTATGGTCTTACCAAAAAGGTGGTGTATGAAAACGAGGAATTCAATCTTCTTCAGGCAGCGTTAAATATTGAAGATGGTGTTGATAATCTTCGTTACAACAAAGTAATTGTGGCTACCGATGCCGATGTGGACGGTATGCACATCAGACTGCTGTTGATTACTTTCTTCTTGCAGTTTTTCCCCGATTTGATTAAGAAAGGACACGTTCATATTCTTCAAACGCCACTTTTCCGTGTGCGGAATAAAAAGGAAACAATGTATTGCTATTCGGAAGAAGAACGGTTGGCAGCGTTGGCTAAATTAGGCGCAAACCCGGAAATAACCCGATTTAAAGGGTTGGGTGAAATTTCGCCCGACGAGTTCAAACATTTTATAGGAAAAGATATGCGATTGGATCAGGTTTCGTTGAAAAAAGAAGATGCCGTTTCCGATTTGTTATCATTCTACATGGGCAAGAACACACCCGAACGTCAGAATTTTATTATTGATAATCTGGTGGTGGAAGAAGACGTCTAGCTGAATTGACAATGGATAGTTGACAGTTAAGACTATATATGTGTATAAATGTATAACATCTGCTGGGTTACATAAATTTAGTTTCAAATATTTACTCCAACAAATCAATGACCAATTATTACACTGATAATAGCGAAGAGACTCCAAGCAAGGAAAACATAGATATTTCCTTCATGAAACAAGCCCTTCAGGAAGCACAAAAAGCCGGTGAGCACGACGAAGTACCCATTGGTGCTGTGGTAGTCTGTCAGGGACGCATAATTGCCCGTGGGCACAACCTAACGGAAACATTGATTGATGTTACTGCACATGCCGAAATGCAGGCCATAACAGCCGCAGCTGGATTTTTGGGTGGAAAATACTTAACAGATTGTACGCTCTATGTCACAGTAGAACCTTGCGTGATGTGTGCAGGAGCATTGGGGTGGTCGCAGATAAGCAGGATTGTATTTGGCGCAGCTGACGAAAAGCGCGGTTTTCAACGCTTTGCTCCTGCCGCTCTTCATCCCAAAACAGAAGTTACATCCGGAGTTTTAGAAGAAGAATGCAGTAAGTTAGTAAAGAGTTTTTTTAAAAAGAAAAGGGGATAAATTCCCCTTTTCTTTTGTTCACATCGCCATAAAAAAAATACAAAAAGATAACTGAGCTCTTAGTACTTCAGTTTTATCACCACAATTTCTGACTGTGAGCCTATGCGATATTGCGGACCCCAAATTCCAAGTCCGGAGGATACATAATAATTGGTTTTTCCTTTCTTCAAATAGCCATATCCCAACTCATACATGCTTTTTACAAATAGATTTCCGGGAAAAAACTGTCCGTTATGCGTATGTCCCGATAGTTGCAGGTCGATATCATTCTTTTCGGCTTCTTCAAGCTTATAGGGTTGATGATCGAGCAGTATTCGCGGATATTTCTTATCCAACCCTGTCACAATTTCCGCAAGGCTTTTGCGACTGTGATTCGTTCTATCATCACGTCCGATAACATAGAAACTACTATCCACCAAAATACTTTCATCCCGTAAAAACTTAACTCCGGCTGACTTCAGATACTCAGCGGTTGCATCCGGTTTCTCGGCATAGTGTTCATGATTACCATTGATGGCATAGGTTCCATATTTAGATTTGATAGAGCGTAGTTCTTCATCCATATTTTGGAGCACTACCGGAATCATCGACCGATCAGACACATCGCCGGGTAGTAGAACAATGTCAGGGTGCTGTTCATTCATCAGTTCTACATAGCTTTGCAGGCGCTTTTTTCCTATCGAAATACCCAAATGAATGTCGCTGGCAGCAACTATGGTAAGTTCTTTATTTTGTGTTGGTTTGTCGACGCTTAAGTTCAACCGAACAACCTTCGGATGATTAAAATTGTAATTCCCAATTACTAATGCAATAGTTATTATTCCTAAGGTAACCATCAATGACCAAAGACGAAATGCAGCCATTCCGGCCGGAAAGAAGTGGATAAAATAATTAGCTAACCGAACAACATCCACCGCCAAAAAGGAAACCATCAGGTAAACAAAAACAATGATATAGGTAAATCCTATAAAACTAATGGCTCGTGCAAGTGGCAAAGGCATCATGTTTCCGAAAATCATCCCTCCCAAAAGTGCTAAAAAGCACCCAATCATGGTAGTCAGATAAATGGGACGAGTGATAGAACCGGTAGGCAAGGCATGCCATCCACGAACCCAAACATAACTATTAATGGAGATAAGAATACTAAAAGCAATGAAAATAAAAGCGGTCTTCATAAATGGAAATAAATTTGGTAAGTGAGTTTAAAAACACTTCGACGGGGAAATTGTTCTGGTTCAGCCATTTTTACGACACTGCCACACCTATCAATTTTCCAATTCCAAACGTAATAGCGGCAGCTATCAGTCCAAACAGCACCTGACGGAAACCGGAGAACCAAACATTTTTACCGGTAAACAATGTGATGGCTGCACCGATGAGGAATAACCCGACAGCACTGAACGAAACACTTAACAAAATGGCATGATAACCATTAGTAAAGAAAAATGGAGCCAATGGAATGATAGCTCCTACGGTAAACAAGAAAAATGAATACAAGGCAGCTTCAATAGCCGAACCTTGTAACTCGTCGGCATTAATACCTAATTCTTCTTTTACTAAAACGGCATGTGCATGGGTTTTATCCTTCATTATTTCCGACGACATTTTACGGGCCTGATCTTCGGGAATTCCTTTGGCCATATAAATCAATGCCAGCTCCCGCTCTTCACCTTCGGGATTGGTTTCCAGTTCGTCCATTTCTATCGCCATTTGGTTTTCATAGAGTTCCTGCGAGCTTTTTACTGAAATCCATTCGCCCAATGCCATAGACAACGCACCAGCCAATAATCCGGCAATACCGGCCAATAAAACACCTTGCTGCCCAGTAGTAGCTCCTGCGACCCCCATCACCAAACTGAAGTTGGAGACCAACCCATCATTGCCACCCAACACCGATGCACGAATAGCATTTCCACCCACCGAGCGATGTTTTGTTTCAAACTTGGCATGTTGCGCACCGCTCAGGTCTTTATCATTATCAATAATAGACCATAGAATTTTCACGTGGTTAGTTTCAGAACCAGTGATTGCCATTTTGTTCTTCTCTTTAGTTTTAATGATAGCATTCGACAAACTTTTTTCGGTGTCCATCAATGCACCCAAAACATAATCGTATCCGAAAAGTCGTCCGATTAAATTCATCGATTTAGCTCTCCACGACGGCTGAATAAGATTTTCTGTCGATATATTTTCACGTCGGGCAAAAGCTTCGGCATGACTCTGCTCTATCTCGCCCATTTGTCGGAATACGTTTGCTACCGCTTCATCTTTTTCGTTTGCGGCTAGCACCCGGTATAAATAGCAAGCATCTATTTCTGTTTGAACACTTTTATTTTTCATATTAATCTATTTTTTCTATTCTATTAATTTAGCCATTTCTTCTCTATTCAAATCTTTCAGCGGATTGCTTGAAGTCACAAAGGTTTCCGCCAACTTCGACTTACTCTCCTGCAAATTTCGTATTTTTTCTTCTATCGTCTCCGTAGAAATAAAACGATAAACCATCACATTCTTATCCTGTCCAATGCGGTGCGAACGACTCAACGCCTGCATTTCAGAAGCAGGATTCCACCACGGATCAATAATGAAAACATAGTCGGCCGCTGTTAAATTCAGTCCTACTCCACCGGCTTTCAACGAGATAAAAAAACAATTTACCTCCGGATCAGTTTTGAATTTTTCAATCTCTGCCTCTCTGTTTGCAGGAGTAGTTGAACCCGATAGCCAGGCATATTTCCATTGTTCTTTATCAAAATAATCTGACAACAATCGCAAATGCTTCACAAAGGACGAGAATATCAACACCTTATGATTTTCCGATTTCAAGGTTTCAAATCGCATGATAATTTGCTCAAATTTGCCCGAGTCGCCGGTATATTCGTTGTCTAACAACACAGGATGATTGGCCAACAAACGTAAACGCGTAAGCCCTTGCAGGGTCATGAAAGCAATCTTTTGCGTGTCAAAGTTAGTCTCATTTAGCAACAAACTACTACGTAACTTATTCTTTTCTTCATTGTAACTGATTTGCTGCTCGTCACTCATATCGCAATATACTGTTTCCTGCGATAAAGGCGGCAGTTCAGGCGCAACTTCGTCCTTTGTTCTACGAAGAATAAACGGTTGAATAATTTTCAGAAGTGCTTCTTCTTTGGCCTTGTTGTTTTTTACAATCGGTGTTATGTAGGCGTTTCTGAATGTAGTCTGACTGCCCAACAACCCTTCATTTACGATATTGATTTGCGCCCATAGGTCGGTAAGCGAATTCTCAATCGGCGTACCCGTCAAAGCCAGTTTATAAAGTGCATTTATATGTTTAACAGCTTTGTAGGCTAACGAATCGGGATTTTTTACGTATTGACTTTCGTCCAATATCAAATGATGAAACTGACAGGATTGCAATAGCTCAACATCGTTTCTGATTGTGCCGTAGGTAGTAAGAATCACATCGTACATCCCAAAAATACGATTTATATTTTTACTCTTTATGCGTTTTGCTCCTGAATATACGTATACTTTAAGCGACGGAGCAAACTTTTTCAACTCATTGTGCCAATTGTGTATCAGCGATGTAGGCATCACAATAAGCGAAGTGGGTCTCACGCTTTCATTAACAGGGGTAGTAGCAGTGGTTTCATTTGCAACTATGGCATCGAAGATGGATAATTGAACTGATTCTTTCCCATCCTCAATAAAAGTATCAGGTTCGTAGGCGGTAGGTCTCTGAATCGGATTTGCCAGGTTATATTTCGAGGTAATATGAGCCAGCAGAGCAATAGTTTGCAGCGTCTTACCTAACCCCATATCATCAGCCAGGCAGCCTCCGAAATTATTTTCATATAAATTCACCAGCCACGAAAAGCCTTTTTGCTGGTAATTCCGGAGTTCAGCACAAACCTCAGCCGGCAAGGCCTGTGATTTTGGTTCTTCAAAATCGTACACGAATTGCTTTTCGCCCTGAATAGTTTGAACGATGGCATAGTGGTGCTTTTTCAATCGGATTTTTTCATCCGTTTTCTTACTGAAAAGCATCAGTTCATAATACCGCGTAAACCATTCTTCGGGCAGAATAGCGATAGTACCATCGGGCAATAAATATTCGCGTATATTATTGAGAATATGATTTCTGAAACGCGTAAAAGGGATTTTGAACTCACCAAAGACAGCTACCACGCGAATATCAAACCAATCCTGCTTTGTATCTACATCAGTGGTGATGGATATTTCGCCGATATAATAAACTCTATCGGGCGTATTTTGCCTAAAATTAAAGTGTTTTAAAAGTTCACTGTGAGATTGAAGCCATTCAACTACGGAAGCAATTCCCTTGTATGGCAAGCCTGTATCGATAGTTTTTTTTAGCGTAAAATAGCTTGTGCCTTTCATCTCCAAGCCACCACTCAGCAGCATCTCAATCAATGCTTGCTCCCACTCTTTATCCGGATAAAACCATTGAAGCGATATATTTCCACCACGTTCGGAAACAAAAACGTTTCTTTTGTTGAGTGAATCAACCGAAAATTTCTTATCAGCGTATGTGAAATTCAGAGTAAAAACCGGTTGTGCGTTGATATCTTCTTCCAATGAAAGAACAGCTTTTTTATCGGGCGTCACCAGACGAATATCTATTCCTTCAGCATTCACCTCGTATTTTTCCACACAACTTTTCACAAAGGTCTTTATGTAGGTTTTTTCGGCTGAGGCTGGAACTTCGATGTACTTCTTTGCAAAAAAAGGAACTAATTTTTTTATATCAATATCGCTGAAAGTATGCAATTTATGATTAATCACCAATATGGCAGGCTCAGTACACAGTGCAAAATAGGTTTTTGAATGCAAATCAAACTGCTCATCTTTACATTTCAGACTAATAAAATAACGTAACCCCGACTCTTCGTCCTTTTTAAAATTAAAAACAACCTCAGAGTGAATATTCGGAACAATCACTTTATCCAGGTAATACAGCGAACGCGTTTTCACACCGGCACGTAAATACAGTTCCAACGAAGGTTGTTGCTTAAGAATTGAGATAGTTTCTCGATGATAATGTTCGATGGACGGACGAATATATCGTTCAATAGTTTCCGGAGTCAGGCGTTTAAAAAACTCATTCAGATTTTTCTCTTTCGAATAATTCTTCATCAATACTTTATCCGAAACCTTTTCGGCCATCATCACAATTTGCTTTTCCGGCTCTGTCAACTGCGGCAGATACGACGACCGACTTCCCACAATTTCCTGAATAATGAGCGACCCCGACATTTCAGCCTGCACCAACACAGGCTGGAGAATAGGTCCCCACACAGCATGCTCGGTAAGTGTAATAATCAGTTTCTCAGTCATGGTTGTAGGCAAGAAAGTTGTAAGCTTGTGCCTTTCAAAAAAACACTTCAAAAAGGTACGAAAAGCTTTAGCTGTCAAAATTACAAAAAAAGTAGCACATGAGGCACAAAAAAAACGGGCTCCGAACAAATGTTCAGAACCCGATCATATATATAGTGTGTGTAGGAACGTACCCCTTAAAAACGCGAAAGGTAGTCACGCCTGACTACCAATCTTTGTTAACCTTAAATCTAATACTATGAAAAAATCACGATGCAAAGATAAAGCGTATTTTGAACATCTGCAAGTTTTTTGACGAAAAAATGTTTCAAAACTATGTTATATAACATTTATTTGATGTTTTTATGGGTTCTTCACCCATCAATGAGACTTTTTAAATAAAAAAGTATATTGAAAAGCTGACTTGCTCAAAAAAAAAGAGTCCATGAACAAATGTTCAGAACCCTATCTATATTTTGTTTGGAAACGTACCCTCTTAAAAACGCGAAAGGTAGTCACGCCTGACTACCAATCTTTGTTAACCTTAAATCTAATACTATGAAAAAATCACGATGCAAAGATAAAGTGTATTTTCTACACCCGCAAGCATTTTTCGATTTATTTGCATTAATTACATGTTATATAACATATAATTGGGCTATATGATACTATTTTAGCCTAAAATAATACTTTTACTCCGTATCAGATTTGAATATTTTATGATTTGAATCAATAAAATCGGAAAAGAAGAGTTATCTACAGATCAAAATCCGATGGATTTCAGTCCTAAACCTGCTTTTTCATCCAATCCAAACATTAAATTCATATTTTGAACTGCTTGACCGGAAGCTCCTTTCAATAAATTATCAATCATCGAAACAATCAACAGCTTATCGCCGTGTTTTTCGAGGTACACGATGCCTTTATTGGTATTTACTACTTGTTTCATATCCGGATTTTTATCTACTACGAATGTAAATGCAGCATCTTTATAAAAATCTTTGTACAACTCCTTTGCATCTTCAAGGCTCAGCGAACATTGCGTATAAGCAGTTACATAAATTCCACGTGCAAAATTACCACGCACCGGAATAAAGTTGACAGCCTTACTGAAGCCGGCTTGCAACTGACGCAGCGATTGACCAATCTCGCCCAAATGTTGGTGACCAAAAGGTTTATAAATAGAGATATTATTATTTCTCCAGCTAAAGTGCGAAGTATCCGATGGTTTTACACCGGCACCGGTTGAGCCGGTAATTGCATTTACATGGATTTCGTCGGTCAATAAACCGGCAGCAGCCAAAGGGAATATAGCCAATTGAATAGCAGTTGCAAAACAGCCCGGATTAGCAATGCGCGTTGCCTTGCAAATATCCTCACGGTTGAGTTCCGGTAATCCGTACACGAAGTCGTGATGAGGGCTCTTAGCACGGTAGTCGGTAGAAAGGTCAATTATTTTTACCGAAGCAGGAACATCATTATTATCCATAAACTTTTTACTGTCGCCGTGAGCAGAGCAAAGAAACAATGCATCTACCTCGCCAAAAGGTAGTTCGGAAGTAAAAACAAGATCCGTATCGCCAATCAACCCACTGTGAACATCCACAACCGGATTGCCGGCATTACTGCTACTGTTTACGAATACAATTTCCACAGCAGGGTGATGAACCAATATTCTCAACAATTCTCCGGCGGTATATCCGGCGCCGCCAATTACGCCAACTTTAATTTGTGTCATATATCGTGATTATAAATTTTGAATAAAATAGTGATTACGAAACAAAGTGATAATGAATGTAACCCACCCTATCATTATCAACCAAGTCCAGATCCAATAGCTAAATTTTCGGTTTTTATGATGCAGTGTATACATCAAAAAAATATTCGCAAACACGCCACCTATCATTTCAAACAAATGCAAGGTCCGTTCAGGAATTCGTCTTCGACCTTTTATTGCAGCTTGTTTATCAAAAGCAAAAATTAATCCACTGAGCAAGTTGATTAATCCAATATAATAGTAATCGTAATTATGCATTATCAATTAATCCAACAAGTCCGGTCTCAATCGTTTTGTTCTTTCAACAGATTGTTGGTGATTCCACTCATCTACTTTGGCTTGATGACCCGAGAGTAAAATATCCGGCACTTTCCAACCCTTGTATTCAGCCGGACGTGTATAAACCGGTGGTGCAAGCAGGTTATCCTGAAACGAATCAGAAAGAGCCGATTGTTCGTCCCCAATAGCTCCCGGAAGTAAGCGAACGATGGCATCTGTCATGATAGCTGCCGGTAATTCGCCACCGGTAAGCACATAGTCGCCAACCGTTATTTCTTTTGTAATCAGATGTTCACGGATACGGTGATCAATGCCTTTGTAATGTCCGCAAAGGATAATAAGATTGCCGGACATAGACAGTTTATTCGCCATTTTCTGGTCGAATTTCTCACCATCAGGCGAAGTATAAATCACTTCATCATAGGTGCGCTCACTTTTTAATTTAGAAATAATACAGTCGATAGGCTCAATCTGCAACACCATCCCAGCTCCGAAACCAAAGGCATAATCGTCGACACGGCGATGTTTATTGGTTGTATATTCGCGTAGATTGTGAACATGAACTTCCACCAAACCCTTTTCGCGGGCTCGTTTTACAATGGAATAATTGAGAGGACTTTCGAGTAACTCAGGTACTGCGGAAATAATATCGATGCGCATTCTTTCTGATTAATAATGAGAATGCAAAGGTAAGAAAAAATGTGATGATGTGATAATATGGTGATGTGCTGATGTGCTGTTATGCTGATGTGCTGATGTGCTGATGTGCTGATGTGGTAATGTGGTTGATTGGTTCAAAAAAAAAAGAAAATGATTCTCCAACTGATTAGAACTCTGAATAATTATCATATTGATAAATCGAAATATTATCTCATCAGCACATCACCACATCAGCACATCACCATATTATCACATCAACACATTATCACATTAAAGATTCGCGGCCATCCATTTTCGCAAAACAGCAGGATCTTTTCCACAACGGTTGGCATAGTCGACAAACTGCTGTTCATCTATCTTGCCAATCATAAAGTACTTGGACTGCGGATGTGCAAAATACAAACCACATACAGATGCGTTGGGAAACATAGCTCCATTTTCGGTAAGTTGTATACCCACTTCTCCAAACTTCAGAATTGGCTCCAAATCAAAAATAATAGACTGATCGGGCAAAGAAGGATAGCCTACTGCAGGACGAATACCCCTGTATTGTGTTTTGAGCATTTCTTTTATCGTAAGATTTTCATCGGCAGCATAACCCCAGTATTTTTGACGAACTTCGGTATGCACCCATTCGGCAGCAGCTTCGGCCAAACGGTCGGAAAGTGTTTTTGCTAAAATAGAATGGTACACATCATCTTCTTTCTCAAATGTTTCGGCATATGCCTCCACACCTTGAATAGTAGTGGCAAAAACGCCCAGGTAGTCATTCTTCGGAGCGATAAAATCGGCTAGTGAATAGCAAAAACCATCGGTCGATGCATGTTGCTGACGAAGCATTGGTAATACAATTTCATTTCCATAGTGGTCAATTATAATGTCATCATCATCCGAATGCGCATTAAAGACACCGAAACTGGCATTCACGCTCACTATTTTTTTTTCCAACAGCACGCGAAGCATTTCCTGCGCATCTCGATAAAGTTTCAAAGCCTCTTCAGCTTTCGGACGATCGGCTTCGGGAAAAGTTTGCAGCCAACTCATCTTGCACGATAAGCAATCGTGAACAGTTTCGATGCCTTCGTATTTACCGGACATACGCCAAGCCATAAAGAAAAATACCCAATCGATATAGGGTACTATTTCACGTAAATCGATATCAGTAAGTTGAATTAAGCCGAGAGTATTGGGTTTTGCAGGAATGTAGCTCATTGTAAATAATATATTTTTTGTGCCGATTCAAGTGGAGACTTGCAATCGCTAACGATTTGGTGCTTCTAAAACACAAAAGTAACTGAAATTGTTGTAAATTTGTCGTTGAACAATTTAATCACTTCATTAAAAAAGACATGAAACATTCGATTTTAATTTTCATCCTTACATTTTTCGTAGGAATAACATGCCCTGCACAAGAGAAAAAAAGAGGATTAGACAATGTTTTACTAGCTGAAAGCAACAACTTCGATACTATTAAACTACTAGCTCCCGATACATTGGGTGGTAAACCGCTTATGCAAGCCATTGCACACCGCAAAAGCGACAGACAGTTTGATTCACGAAACATTTCGTTGAAACATTTATCCGAAATTCTGTGGGTGACAAATGGTATAAACCGCGCCAACGGAAAACGTACCGTTCCATCGGCTATGGGACTCTATCCGTTACAAACATATGCTGTGTTGCCTAACGGTATTTATTTTTATAATCCACAAAAGCATCAATTAGAACCTGTGGTTAAAGGTGATTTCCGCAGCATAGCCGGTCGTCAAACCTATGTAGATACAGCTCCGCTCAACATACTTCTTATTGCAAAAGGAAAAACAGCCGCCGATAATTTTAGTGCAGCCATGTTGGACTCGGGCTATTGCGGACAAAACGCATACCTCTATTGTGCTTCCGAAGGCCTGAAATGCGTGGTTCGGGCAGGTGCTAAAGAGGCAGAATTGCTAAAAGCGATGAATCTGGAAGCGAACTATAAATTTATTTTGGCTATAACAGTGGGTTATTAAACGACCAATAATTACGATATTAATGAAGAGTTTGCCTCAGCGAGACAAACTCTTTTATTTTGGAAATAAGACGAGTTATTAGTTGAGCGAAAAACGATTTAAGCGCTCTATTCTTTTCTTCTCTATCAATGAAAGCGTTTCTTTGGTTGGAACAAATTCAACGGAGAATTCTGCTTCACCGGTGATGGAGTCTAACTTACCAAAACAGGGGTTAAAAGTGCCACTCGGCAATTTGATTGAATATCCGGCCTTCAGTTTTTCTTCCATAACCTCAAAAAACAACCGAATAGACTCCTCTACCAACTTTCTATCCTGTGTGCTGTTTTCCATGAGTATATCTATCATATCATTCAACGACACTACTCCTGTCAGAAGCCACGGTGGCACACTTAGTTTTGGGTTAGAGAAATTCTGATCACTCATCATTTGAATAAATTTATGGTTTATAGCTTTAAGTTTCTACAAAGTAGGAATGCTCATTCCTGTAATTTTACGATATAAATCCAGCGCATAAATATCTGTCATGCCCGAAATATAATCGAGCACAGCCATTATTTTGCCATAAGTAGTTTCGCTGTTTGTTTCGAACTGCTCGGGGATGCGCATCAGCAATTGCTGCGAATAGGCTTTCTCGGGACTTAAAACGGCAGCCACCAAATTATCCAGCAAAGTTAGTATAATTTTATAACCAGCCAACTCTACATCAAGCACTTCCGACGAACGATAGATTTTTTTGAAAGCAGTTTTGGAACAATTCTCATATGCCACGGCAGTTTGCTCGGGCAGATGTTTGATAAGCGACGAGTCGAATGTCCCACCCAGAATGGCAGCTTCATGCTCGGCAAACACCTCCGAACACTGATCAATCAACTTGCCGATAACCGAAGAACGCAGATACCCAATCTGTTCATTTTCATCCGTAACCATTTGCATTGTTTCCTTAATTCGGGTTTTTCGTTTTTCATCAAAAAATCCCAGAAACAGAGCTATTGTTTCGTCGGTGGTTAGAATTTTCAGTTTGTGCGCATCTTCAATATCCATTATCTGATAACAAATATCGTCGGCAGCCTCCACCAGATATACCAGCGGATAACGAGCATATCGGTTAGGATTAGAAACCAACCGTGGAATGCCCAATTCAGTAGCAATTCTTTCAAAATCATTTTTTTCGGAGTCGAAGAACCCAAACTTTTGTTTCTTGGGATCAGAGAAAACAGAAGCGTAAGGATATTTCACTATCGAAGCCAGCGTGCTGTAAGTAAGAACAAATCCACCGGGACGACGACCAATAAATTGATGCGTAAGTAATCGAAAAGCATTGGCATTTCCTTCAAAGCAGGTACAATCTTTCCATTCTTCATTCGTCATTTCCGCTTTGAGATGCTGTCCGTTTCCTTCCGAAAAGAATGTTGCAATGGCTTTTTCGCCCGAATGACCAAAAGGAGGATTACCCAAATCGTGCGCCAGACAAGCAGCCGAAACAATAGAACCAATCTCCTCGAGGTAAGCAGTCTCGATTTTCTTTTTCTCTTTAAACCGATGTGCCACATTCACACCTAACGACCGTCCAACACAGGCCACTTCCAAGCTATGCGTCAATCGGTTGTGCACAAATACGCTGCCGGGCAATGGGAATACCTGCGTTTTATTTTGCAAACGACGAAAGGGAGCTGAGAAGATGAGTCGGTCGTAATCGCGCTGAAATTCAGTGCGATCGTCGGCACGCTTCTCGTGATATGCTTCCATCCCGAAGCGCTTGGTGGAAAGTAGTTGGTTCCAGTTCATATTTATTACTTCGTGTTATTCGCTTCGCGATATTTTGCCCTTCGGGCGTTATTTGCTTCGCTGTTATTATTCGCTACGCTCTTGTTATTTGCCCTGCGGGCGTAATTAGCTTCACTGATATTGATTGTTATTCGTTGTAGTTTAATAAAACGAAGGGAGTAAATATCTATTAATATCGCCCGAAGGGCTAATATCAGCGAAGCTAATAACATTTTTTTATTGCGGCATATGATAATTCTTCAATTGCGCTCGAAGTTCTTTGCTTTTCTTATCGGTAACCCGGTCCATCCATATCCAAAAGTTAGCACCGTGATTCATTTCTTTGGTGTGACAAAGTTCATGAAGAATAACATAATCGACCAATTCTGCAGGAAGCAACATCAAATAAAGCGAGAAATTAATGCTCTGAGCACGCGAGCAACTTCCCCAACGGGTTTTGCTAGATTGTATTTTTACATCCGAAAAAGTAAAACCATATTTCTCTGCCAATTGTTTGGTGCGATTGGGCAAAAGCCGTTTAGCTTCTTTCCGCATAAAATAACTAATACCATTCCAAAAATGCTCCTGACTTTGTTTGTCCGTACAATCCGTCCCACTAGGAAATTCGATATTCAAGGTTCCATTCTTCAAAGAAAAGAAGATGTTTTTTCGTTCACATGGTTTTACAATCACATTAAAAGTAAGTGTTTGTAATTGGCTATTTTCAGAAATAAGAATGTTGCTCTTTTCAAGGCCTTTTTCTATCTTCTCCTGCTTGACAATTAGTTTATGACGAATTGAATTGATGAATTTCAGGGCATCTTCTTGTGTTGCTCTGTTGGGTAAACTAACCTTTAATCCCGTGTTTAGGATGCGAACGCGAATATGCTTTGCGCGCTCGCTTCGCACAAACTCAATGAATCCTAATTCTTCATCTGAAATCATAATTCTTAAGGAAAAGGTATTTTTAATTGAAAACACTACAAAGGTACATTTTTTTGGAAAAGAATGGTCGGTTTATGGCTATAAACGAATAACTTTGCAAACGATTTCTCAGAAGTTTAATATCTTGTTTCAAGTTACAGGCAAACAAGCTCGTAACTCGTAACTTGTAACTCGTAACTAAAATGATACACGCAAAAAATATACACAAAAGCTTTGGTGAGTTAGAAGTACTCAAAGGCGTTGATTTATCCATCGCAAAGGGTGAAATTGTCTCTATTGTTGGCCCAAGTGGTGCCGGCAAGACTACTTTGTTACAAATTCTGGGTACACTCGATAAACCAAATGCCGGTGAAGTACTTGTTGATAGAATTGATTTTAGCAAGCTTGGCGAAAAAGAACTAGCTGCTTTTAGAAATAAGCATATTGGCTTTATCTTTCAGTTTCACCAATTATTGCCTGAATTCACAGCCCTTGAAAACGTAATGATTCCGGCACTCATTGCACGAAAGGATGTAAAGAAAACAACTCAAAAAGCAAAAGAGCTTCTGCAATATCTGCAACTCGCTGACCGAATGGAACACAAACCCAACGAACTTTCGGGTGGCGAGAAGCAACGCGTGGCCGTAGCCCGTGCATTGATAAACGATCCGGGACTTATTTTAGCCGATGAACCATCAGGGAGTTTGGATTCGAAAAACAAAGAAGAATTACATAAACTGCTTTTCGAACTGCGTGAAAAATTTGGATTGACAATAGTGATAGTGACACACGATAAAGAGCTGGCAGCACTATCCGACAGAGTGATTGAAATGAAAGATGGACTTATTCAATTGACAATGGAAAGTTGAGAATGGACAATTAACGTAATTTTGGACAGGAAGAATAGATGAGTGTAGCTTTAAAAATGACAACTGAAACCGGAGAGAAAAAGCAACTCTCAATTGTCAATTAAATTGTAGTCCCGCCGGGAATACAATCTAAATACTGAACAATAGTTACTTAAGCCTCACATTTGCTTTCAATGGCAAGAATAATGGTAAGAATAGGTTTTCTTTTCTGATTGCTAGTGAAAAATCATAGATAGCTTGTCCTTCAAACAAGAACATTTTATCTACTATTTTCAAGAATAGAAAGTGTATTCGAACGCACTTATTTCTTCAAACTTTATTTATCTTTACTTTTTGCAGGTAAATTTGTTTAAGCGGTTGGGATATTTCCTTACCGCTCTTTTTTTGATTTATAAATTTTTTATTCTTCATTGCCGACTACATCAAAACCAACGTAAATTTACATTAAATCTGCATGCAGCGCACAATATATGTACCTGCATATAAGAGACTTACATGTATGAGACGTGTAAAATTGAGGACTTTTCGCAAAAAACAATTGTCAAATAAAATCACAAACATCTATTTTTCAGAATTTTACAAACTCCTTTAGTATCAATTCATATTACTTTTATATGAAATTCTATATTTGCAAACAAACAACTACTGGAGTCACTACACAAATAATATAGCTCAATCTACTATCTGGATACATTTCTGTAAAACAGCAAATACAAGATCATAAAAACTTACACCCAAAATGTTTTCTTGAAGCACATACATCACTTCGCTCATTTAAGCAATCACAGAGTCAATTGACTCTGACGCCATCTAATAACTTTACTGGTCAATTGGAGTATCGGACGGGAAATAAACTTTCCTTTATAGTATCCCTATTTATCAATTTCGTTCTGTTTTAGGGAAATCTATTTGTTACGATCTAGCACCAAACTCAGAGGCCGAAATTTGACTGCCCTTGACTTCGATGTGAGTGATAATTATTTCATGGTCAAAGTTGTAAAACTGAAACTATCATCAAACTATAAATCAATCAATTACGAAAAATATTATCTTACTCTCAGGAAGCATAAAACGATCTATTTAGGTGTTTCTTGAAATAAATTATAGTCATTTATTTGACAATGATTCAAATAAAATCGAAAAGTCAATTCAAATTCAATGAATGATTTGTAAATTTACTTCTAATATTTTGCAGTTTTGTATTTGTTGAACTTATAAGTATAATAGTATGAGAATTTACCAACAGTTATAAATACTGGAATAGCCTTTCAAGTGTGAAGCTATTCCATAAAAAATAATTGTTAGATATATAGCACACATTTGTTAGTGTTTGTTGGTATAATTAGTTTCTCGCTATTATATTGTTCAAAAAAGTATTATCTATTGACTGAATTTTGCTATTAAAAAATGTAGAGCAATACGATTGAAGTTCTTAGTATTTTATAAGCATTTGTTTTAAGAATAATCGATACTCGTTTGGGGTCATACTTTTTTTCTTTTTAAAAATACGAATGAAATTAGATATATTATTGAAACCGCAAGTGTAGCAGATTTCAGCTACTGTATGACTTGTTTCTGAAAGTATTTGACATGCCTTAGCAATACGCAAGTTCGTAACGTAATCAATAAAGGTGCAGTTTGTTTTCTTCTTAAAAAAATGACTAAATGCTGATTCAGACATATTTACAAGTGCTGCAACATCGGATAGTTTGATTGAACTCTCAAGGTTTTCTTCTATATATGCACATGCTTTAGCAATACGACGACTTTTAGATGTTCGAATTGTATCGTTTGTGTCAAAGATATTACTTACTAATATGTGTCTTTCTGCTGTTGATAAATCGTACAATATTGAAAGAAATTCCATTACAGTATGAAATCCCTGCATTTTTGTTAGTTGTATAATTTTCTCTTTAATGTGCAACTTTGTCTCCAATGAGAAAGTTAAACCTCTTTGAGACTCAAGTAATAATTGCTTTATAGGAGCTAATAGCCGTTTTTGCAAGATTGGGAAATTAAGTAGTTGGTCTGAAAACTGTATTGTAATAACATGATTACCAGTTATAATTTCACCTTGCCATGCATGAGATAAATTCGGTCCTATCATTACCAAATCAATTTCCCCAAAGGCTTCAATAGAATCTCCAACAATCCTTTTACCACAGTCATTCAACACTAAATTAATTTCATAATCTGAGTGATAATGTACAGGATAGTCAAAAGTAGCATTTGGGTGATTCAATACAATAAATAAATCCTCAGCAGAAATTGGCGTAATTTCTTTTAGTATGTCTTTCATTTGGATAGATATAGTTTCAAAAATGATTTAAATGATTCTGCAAATGTATAAAATATCAATAACTAACAAACCTATATTCAAAAAAGTATAATTATTGAGCGTAAATGTATACATAAATAATAAGTTTTAGATATAATTTTGCAGCTCTAACAATTAGCACATAAATTTATATAAACATGAACACTTTTTCAATCGGCATTATTGACCTTGTTATTGTAATTATTTATTTGGCATTTATTATCTGGTGGGGCCTTAAAAAAGGAAATAGTTCAGATTCGAAATCCTATTTTCTTGCTGGTAGGTCCATGCCATGGTGGATTGTTGGTTTATCGTTATTCGCAGCTAGTATTTCTAGCACTACATTGATAGGCCAATCAGGTGATGCTTATGATACTGGACTGGCAGTATTTAACTATAATTTGACAGGAACTGTTGTAATGGTTTTCTTTGCGCTGTTTCTTCTACCACTCTATATAAAATCAAACATTTTTACGATTCCGGAATTTCTTGAAAGGCGCTTTGATCAACGTTCACGTTACTATTTCTCAGGAATTTGCATTATCGGAAATATATTTCTGGATGCGGCTGGAGCACTTTACGCAGCTGCACTCATTATAAAGTTAGTATTTCCACATGTTGATTTACATCTGATTATTTTCATATTTGCACTTGTAGCTGCCTCTTATGCTATTCCCGGTGGACTATCTTCAGTTATAAATACTGAATTAATACAAGCCGTGGTATTGATAATAGGTTCTGTGCTGCTAACTTATATGTGTTTCCATTTAGGTGGAGATTATTTCTATAATCTACTTAAAGGAGATGACATTCTGGTAAAACTGATTCGTCCACTTACAGATACAGCTACTCCCTGGTTAGGTTTGATTGTAGGGATGCCGATTTTAGGGTTATATTTCTGGGCAAATAATCAAACATTGGTACAACGTGTTTTAAGTGCTAAATCATTGGATGAAGGTCGTAAAGGAGTTATTTTTACAGGCTTTCTTACTCTTACTACTCTTTTCATTATTGCTATTCCGGGCTTAATTTCACGAAGCTTGTTTCCCGGACTTGATAAACCCGATATGGTTTATCCAACGATGATATTGAAACTTATGCCGATAGGATTGTTAGGCGTTTTACTTGCAGCTCTTTTGTCAGCACTAACAGCCACACTTAGCGCCATTCTGAATTCAACAGCAACTTTGTTTACAATGGATTTTTACTCCAAATTCAATAAAACCGCAGATTCAAAAAAATTAGTTCGGGTAGGTAAAATTGCATCTTGTGTTGTTATTATATTAGCTGCTTTGTGGGCACCTCAAATTGGGAAATTTGGCTCATTGCTAAAATACTATCAAGAAATGTTGTCTTATATCGCACCTCCAATTGTTGCTGCATTTATAATAGGAATTTTCAATAAGCGGGTGAATGGTACAGGTGCATTTGTTGGGTTAATGTCAGGTCTTGTTATTGCCGTAGCAATGGTCTTCTTTAAAACTGCGATATTTGGTCATCTCCATTTTTTACTTATAGTGCCTTACTTGTTCATCTTTAGTCTATTGGTTATTTATATTACAAGTCTTTTCTTCCCAAAACCAAATGAAGATAAGTTAACTGATACAACCTTTTCAATTAGTGATTTCAAACGAGAAACCCAAGTATTGAAAACTGTTGCATGGTATAGTAATTATCGTGTTTGGGCAACAATCCTACTTCTATGTTGCACCGTTATTTGGGTTTGTTTTAGTTGATTCTATAAACTTTCTCTCCTAGTATAGTTTAGTAAAAATTGTTTGTTGTTATCTCGTTTTAATGAGGTAATGTCATTCTTCACACCAATATTTAAATAAAATGAAATTAAAAAAATTCAATCAAAATCCAATTATTTCCCCTTTAGAATCAAATGAGTGGGAAAGTTTGGTTACGTGTAATCCGGGAGTTATTTATGATGAAGGGGTATTTTACATGCTTTATCGCGCTGCAGGAAACGATAGTGAGCACGTAATTCGTTTTGGTTTAGCAACCAGCAAAGATGGATATCTTTTTCACCGCGTCTCAAACGTGCCTGTGTTTGGACCGAGTGCAGATGGTCCAGATTCTGGAGGAGTTGAAGATCCTCGTATTATTAAGTTAGATAATGAATTTTATGTAACCTATGCATATCGTGCTTATCCTCCCGGTCAGTATTGGAATTTTGGACATGACGAAATTCTCTTACCTAAATGTGGTGCTGATGCGCCAGCAGCAATTAAACAAAATATTGGTAATACAGGTTTGGCTGTCACAAAAGATTTTAAAACATTTCGTCGATTAGGACGTATAACTTCGCCGGTTTTGGATGATAGAGATGTTATTTTGTTTCCAGAAAAAATTAATGGTCAATATGTTCTATTACATAGGCCAAAACAGTTTATCGGGGAAAATTATGGTGTAAAGTTTCCTTCTATATGGCTCAAATTCTCTGATGATATTTTAAATTGGGAAGACAAAGAGAGTCATCTATTAATGACCGGTATTGAAAACTCTTGGGAAGAGAAAATTGGTGGAAGTACTCCTCCATTGAGGACAGACAAAGGTTGGTTAGTGCTTTATCATGGTGTTGAAAAAGGTGGACATGGTTATTATCGGGTTGGTGCAGTATTGTTAGATTTGGAAAATCCTCTTAAAATCATTGCGCGTACTCCTGATTGTTTACTTGAGCCGGAATTTGAATATGAAACCAAGGGATATTATAATGGTTGTGTATTTCCTACTGGTAATGTAATTGTAGACGGAACACTTTATGTCTATTATGGTGCCGCTGATAAATATATTGGTCTTGCAACTTGTAGAATTGATGATTTATTACAATTTATGCTTGACTAGTATTCAAATGTAATACAAGTCAATTATTGACGAAAAGTTGTTTGATGCATTAAGAAAAACAAACGATTTGAATTATCTGATTTACTAGTTGTTACTTGGGTTTTAGGATCCGATCCATGTTGATTGATTAGTAGATTTAAGACTTGGCAAAAAGGGGATTTTTATTTTCAAAATAGTATAATTCATTAGCATATTTGGGCAATTTTGTTGGGTTTTGTTGCAATACATTTGCACCAACAATATATTGTCATAATTATTAAATTCTAATCACATGAAACGAAAACAAAAAAATTGGATTTATTGCATATTATCCTACAAGTTAGCGATAATATGTTTTCTCTTAGGGGCTTTAACTTTAGCTCCATCATTGATGGCACAAACACCAGGAAAAACTAAAGTTACTGGATTTGTTCAGGATAGTAAAGGTGATGCTATAATTGGAGCCTCTGTAAAAGTAAAAGATGCTTCAATTGGCACAATAACAGATGTAAATGGAAGATATATTTTGAACGATATATCTAAAAATGCCACACTTGAATTTTCCTATATAGGAATGGAAACAAAGTCGGTTCTGGTTACCGGAAAGGGCGAAACAAATGTGATTCTAAAGGAATCTTCAGTTTCGATGGAAGAAGTTGTAGTAGTTGGTTATGGTAGCGTGAAAAAGAGCGATGTAACGGGCTCTGTAGCCTCAGTGAAAACAGAAGTTTTAAAAAGTATCCCTGCCAACTCAATAGAAGGGCTATTACAGGGACGAGCTGCTGGTTTACAGGTAATTAACTCTTCACAAGATCCTGGTGCAGCAGCAACAGTACGTATTCGTGGAAATAGCTCATTGCGTGGGTCAAATGCTCCTCTAATTGTAGTTGATGGTTTCCCATTGGGAGATGCTGGTGATTTAAAGCAGATCAATCCGGCAGATATCGTTTCAATGGAAATTTTAAAAGATGCATCTGCATCTGCTATCTATGGTTCCCGGGGTGCAAATGGTGTTATTATGGTTACCACAAAGAAGGCGAAAGTTGGCAAAACTACTGTAACTGTTCGTCAACAACTCACCGTTTCTGAATTCAATTCAAAACTTGATTTATGGCGTGATCCCGTATTGATGGCATCCTTGAACAATGAATCCCGTATCAATGGTGGTTATCCAGCAATTTATATTGGCGAAACATCTTCTACCGGAGTATATTATCCATCCATCAGAGAGCTTTCTACAACATGGAAAACCAATACACGTTGGGATGATTTAGTCTTCAGAAATAGTCCATTATCGGATAATACAACAATTAGTGTTTCGAGTGGTACCGAAAAAACGATGTTCAATTTAAGTGCTAATTATTACACAGACCAAGGTGTATATATTAAGGATGACTATTCTAAAGGTGGTTATAACTTAAGTATTGATCATAATTTGTACAATAATGTCAAAATCAGATTTTCAAACATATTGTCAAAGGGATTTCGCAATTCCAATGGTGGTTTGGCTTATTGGAGAAACCCTATTTTACCAGTTTATAATGCAAAAGGAGATTATTATTTGACAAGTAGTCAGGATTATAGTCATCCGATGGCTATCACTGATCTTCAAAAAAACACCAGCAATTCTTTAGATGTGATTACATCGGCAGCGATTGAATGGCAGGTAATTCCAGCTCTTAAACTGACAAGCCAAATCAATTATAAATACGGTACCTCTATGGGTGATCGATACTCACCAAAAATTTATACTGAAGCAGGTGCGTTTAATAATGGATATGCACAGATAACCAATTGGAATGGACAGAATATCGTTTCGGAGAATTTTGCAAATTTCAAGCAAGCTTTTGGTAAGCATGACGTAGGAGTTATGGCCGGTTTTTCATATGAGAGTTACCTATCAAGAAGTTCCTCTTTAACCGCTATGGATTTTGTGAATGAATCATTAGGGAATGAGAATATGAGTACTGGTAATCCTCAGAAGAACATTGTGGGTAATGGGTACACAGAGACAAAGCTTATGTCTGGAATGTTCCGCTTAAACTATACGTACGATAATAAGTATTTAGCAACATTTACCTCTCGTGCAGATGGCTCATCAAAATTCGGGAAAAACAACAAATGGGCTATGTTCCCTTCAGGAGCTTTGAGTTGGAAAGCACACGAAGAAAACTTTATCAAAAACTTAAATATATTTGATGAACTGAAGGCCCGTGTAAGTTATGGTATTTCAGGGAATCAGGGAATCAGTCCTTACCAAACATTAAGTCAGTATGGTACCGGAAAATATTACAATGATGGTGCTTGGGTTACAACTATAGGTCCCGGATATGTTGCAGGAATGCAGTATATAAATAGGATATGGGGTGGAATACCAAACCCTGATTTGAAATGGGAAACAACTGCCCAGGGCGATTTCGGATTGGATATGGCATTTTTGAAAAGAAGACTTCGTGTTATTTTTGATGTTTATGACAAACAAACCAGTGATTTATTACGCGAACGCAATCTAGCTCTTTCGTCTGGATACAATAAAATGTGGATAAATGATGGTCAGATTCAGAATCGCGGTTTTGAAATAACAGTTGATGCTGACGTTATCAATACTAAGGATTGGAAATTGAGTGGAACAGCTATTTTCTCAAAAAATAATAATAAAGTTGTAAGCCTTGGAAATTCAGTAACATCTGGCTTGCTTTCTGACCCAAATACAGGAATGAAGTTTGAATACGCTGGTAACAGCCTCGAAATGTTTCGTGGATACACAAATGTGTTGGCTATCGGACAGCCGATAAACGCTTTCTACGGTTACAAAACAAATGGTATTGTCCAAACTCTTGGTGAAGGTATTGATGCCGGTTTGACAGGTGATATGGCAAAGCCTGGTGAGTTCAAATATATTGATATTAATGGGGATAAAGTTGTTGATGAAAAGGATAGAACTATTATTGGAAATCCAAATCCAGATTTTACAGCAAGTTTGGCTTTAAATCTTAGTTGGAAAAACTTCGATATAAGCGTGTTTTTAAATGGTGCTTTTGGACAAGAAATCTTAAATACACAGGCTTTCAACTCTCCAAGTAATCAGCCTTTAAGATGGACTCCTGATAACCCAACAAATGCATACCCGTCGTTGAGAGACGGTCGTTTAGTAAACTTGTCTGACTGGTGGTTGCAAGATGGTTCATACTTGAGAATCCAAAATCTGAATTTAGGTTATTCTCTCAACTTACCTAAGAAAAGCATACTATCTAAAGCTCGTCTTTATTTAAACGCTTCAAATCTATACACATTTACCAAATTTAAGGGATATGATCCTGAAGTGGGAATGGATGGAGTATACTGGGGTGGTTATCCACGCTTGAGTAAATGGACTTTTGGCATTGACTTAACCTTCTAATAATTGATCAAACATGAAAACAAAGATAAAAATATTTGCAATTTGCAGCGCATTGGCACTCTGCTCATGCAGTCTGGAAGAAAAACCTTATGGTTTTTACTCAGAGAGTAACTTTTATAAATCTGCTGCTGATGCAGATGCAGCAGTGAATTATGCGTACGCAACACTTACATTTCTCGAATACTCCAGAGCAGTATTTTATTTGGGTGAGATTCCAACTGAGAATATAGCTCCAAAATCCGACGAAGGTCAAGCTGCAGTAGATTTAAATGCATGGACTATTGCTAATTTGAAAACTAATTCAGTTTTACAAGCTTACTTCAATTATGCTTTTATTGGTGTTAATAGAGCAAATGCTGTGATTCAAAATGTTCCCAACGGTAATTATGATCAGAGCTTAAAAAATCAGTACATGGGTGAAGCATATTTTCTAAGAGCCTGGAATTATTTTAATTTGGTGCGCGTTTTTGGACTCGTTCCACTGCATAATACTACAGTTGAGACTCTTGATCAAACTTCAGCACCTCTAGCTGCGAATTTAGATGTCATGTACGATCAGATTCTATCCGATTGTAGAAATGCAGAAAGTTTGATGAGCGTATACACTACACCTAAAGTGGGCAGGGCTGATAAAGTTGCCGCTCAGGCGCTTGCAGCAAAGGCATATCTTTTTATAGCATCTGCTAAGGAGCATAATGTTCCTTTGTATAAAGATATGAAACGTGATATGACTGCGATGTATGACAGTGCCGCTAGCTATGCTGGTAAAGTAATCAATAATCAATCTACTTATCATTTTGACAACTCGCTTCTTAACATATATGATGTGGAGAAACCAAGAGGTCCAGAACATATCTTTATAATGTCTATGGACAGAACCGGAACTAGCGAAGGTGAGTACTCTAAAATATCTAAAATGTTTATTCCTTATATTGGTGGAGCAACGGTTTATTTGGACAATAAAAACGGAACTTATAGCGCCACACACGATGGCTGGGGTGTATACCAGACTACTGTACCATTTTACACTAGTTTTGATGCTGCCGATAAGCGGAAGACTGATTTGATTGTTGATAAAGTGTACGATAAAGCAGGTGTTTTGGTAGCTTCATATCCAGGTAAAATTACATATCCGTTTACACGCAAATATGTTGATCCAAATTTTATTGGTGATAAAACAAGTACTCGTCCATTTTTAATCAGGTATTCTGATGTTGCATTGATTTATGCCGAAGCAGCAGGTCCTACTACCAAAGCTTATGAGTTGATTAACAATATTCGTAGCAGAGCTGGACTTGGAACTTTAATGCCGGGATTAGCTAAGGATGATTTCCGTAAAGCCGTATACAAAGAACGTACTTGGGAATTAGCTTATGAGGGTGATCACCTTTATGATCTCAGACGTTGGAACAGAGTGATAAGTGATGTGCCTGAAGCTGCAAATCTGACACCGGAGCAGGCGACTTTCTATCCAATTCCTCAAGCTGAAATAGATTTAAATGGAAGTTTAAGATAATTTAAATACGAATCAATTATGAAATTATATAAGTATATTCTAATTGCTGTAACTGCATTTGGTTTGCAGTCATGCGAAAAAGATCCACTGGATGAAATTACCAGTGGAGGATGGAATCACGAAAGAAGTGTGATTAATATTATGTTTGAAAACCAGGTTGGAAAAGCTATAATTGAAAACACAGATGCTACAACAGGTACAATCAACCTGGCTATCAATGTATCGGCAGTTGCCGACATGTCACAAGTAAAATTGAGTAAACTTGAGACATCTTATCAAGCAAAAACAACTTTGGCAGAAGGTGGAGTCATGAATTTTAAAAATGCCACAAAGTCAGGAGTAATTACAATAACATCTACAACAGGTGAAAAGAGAGATTACACTATTCATGTAACCGAGTTTAATGAAACGCTTTTAGGCATATGGGATATTAAGGCACTTACCGTTTATGGTGGTACTGGTCCGGAATACGGTGGAGGTGGAGTTCTTCAGCTCAGTGATAAACCATGGTGTTGGTCAACAGTGTACAGCCCGACAACTGAATGTGATAACACATTGACAATTACCTTGGATAGTATCTCTGAAGCAGGAAATACTTATGGCACAATTGTAAATAGTGCTGGAATTGATGGAAAATATGCCGATTTTATTTATATAGGAAGTAATCCGGAGAATGCAGGTGTGTCAGTAGATGTAACTAAATTTTATCGACAGATTCCAAAAGGTAAGGGACATTGGCTGCGCGACTATGCAAAAGGAACCGTTGTGTTTACTGATGCTAACGGTAAAGTTACCACCGGCACATTCTTAGGCGCAGGTACTGAAGATTTGGGTTATGGAAAGACAATGACCATTACAAATAATGCATTTGCATTTAACCTTAATGGGACTGACGATTGGAATAATATCTATAAAGATTACGATAAGTTTGTGAAGAAACCTCGTAAGTATTGGATATCTGTAACTAAGCATTAATTGGTTGTTTTTTTGATTGCCGGAGTTGATTGTGAATTTGTCAACTCCGGTTTTATAAATAATTTAAATGAAGAAAAAAATTTACTCATTAATCGTCGCTTTTGGGATAACCTGGATAAGCTTCTTTTCTTACAGCTGTAGTACCGGCACAGAAATCATTGATGGGAAGTCTGTTGTATCTCAATCCATTGTTCGCATTTCCTCTGATGTAGTTATAAATGAAAGTTATTTAGGAAATGGAGCGCAATGGGATCCATACCAGTTGGACTATGGTATGGGCAAGATGACAATATCCCAAGCTGACTGGGAAAAATTGTATGCAAGACTCGATTTCATGCGTCCACAATTTATGCGAGTGATGACAAATACGCGTTCTATTATTGTTGATGGTAAGTTGATCCCTGACCGTAATCTAGATAGATTGTCACCAATTTTGGACTATTGTCAGAGTCGTAATGTGACGGTACTATTTGGAGATTGGGGAAATGGCATGGTGAATTCAAAAACCAATTCTATAGACGAGACTAATTTATCATTAGCGGCTAGATATGTCGATTTTCTAATAAATGAAAAAGGCTATTCGTGCATAAAGTATTATAATATGATCAATGAACCGAATGGTTTTTGGTCAACTACTGAGGGAAATTATTCTTTATGGGCTAAAGCAATTCGTTTTTTTGATAATGAACTAAAAACACTACATTTGAAGGATCAACTATCGCTGGTAGGTCCCGATGCAGCCATCTGGAAACCCGATGAAGCATGGTGGGCTGATAGTTGTGCTACAGATTTGAAAGATATTATTGGTTTATATGATATTCACACATACCCGTCAAAAATTACGGTGAATTCAGGTGAATATTCTAATATTATTCATGCTTACAAAAGCGTAATTCCTACTGACAAAAAGATAGTCATGGGAGAAATTGGGTTCAAATTTGTAGAGCCGGCAGACTCGTTTTATTTGAACGAAAATAATCGAAGAGCAAAAGCAAAACGCTATGCTTCGATAGATGACTCTCAAATGTTCGTGTATGATTACATGTATGGAACCGATATGGCTGATGCATTGTTTCAAACAGTAAATGCTGGTTTTTCAGGATCAGTAGTATGGATGCTTGATGATGCTATGCATTCTAAAGAATCGCCGGAAAAACTAAAAGTATGGGGTTTTTGGAATATCCTGGGCAATGAAGCTTTTGGTGCTAGTGAAGAAATTGTTCGTCCATGGTACTATGCATGGTCGCTGTTAACCCGATATATGCCCGCAGGATCAAAGATATATAAAGTTGATGTAAGTGGGAATCCATCTGTAAAGGCCATTGCAATTGAGAAAGATGGTATGAGAACTATAGCCTTAGTTAATGTCTCAAAACAAAAAATAATTGTCAAGGTTACTGATAAAGAGCAAAGTAAACTAAATGATATGAAGGAGTATATCTATGCAAATGGAACATTGAAAAAAGAAGGTGACCATTTGTTATTGCCTAATAACACAAATATAACATTAAATTTGAAAAATGGGTATATAGTAAATATGCCAGCAGAATCGCTTCTTGTTTATACTAATTGCAACTACTAATTATATGAAAACTACTTATTATTTAATTGTGTTTTTACTTTTCTCTTTTGTGTGCAATGGCAAGTCTTTAAGAAAAAATATTGACATTTCTGTATCGCTCGAGGTAATTAATGCCGGTTATATCGGTAATGGTGCACAATGGGATCCGTACGACGAAGCAGGATCGTGGGGTGCAGAAGTTTCGGACAAAGATTGGGAAACGCTTTTCAAACGTATAGATTTTATGAAAATGCGTTACGTAAGGTGCATGATTAATAGTCCTTATCGTTACTTCGATGCTGTCATAGGGAAATATGATAAAACTAGAAATCTCAAGTCGATTTCTAAGCTTTTAGGATATTGTACTTCTCATAATATATCAGTGATTTTTGGAGAATATAATCCACCTGCATGGAATATGAAGCAAGATGATAAATGGGTGGATATGTCTGTTGATTATCTCAATTATCTAATTAATGATTTGGGCTTTACATGTATCAAGTATTTTACGATATTTAACGAACCTGATGGTGATTGGGCTTCTACTAACGGAGATTACCAGCTATGGAAAGACATGGCATATAAATTCACTGCCAAAATGAAAACTTATCCTGGGCTTTTAGAAAAAGTAAAACTGGCTGGTCCGGATGTTGTTGTTGATTATAAAAACACAAACTCTGTTTATAATGCAGAAGAGTGGGTGAAACAAGCAGCCACTGATGTAGATCCTTTGATTGGTATTTATGATGTACATGCTTATCCCGGTCAAGCAGAAGTACGTAGTGGTAGTTATCCTACAGAATTATTAAAGTATAAGCGGCATGTGCCTGCAGGTAAAAAAATAGTTCTGGGTGAGGCTGGATACAAATATTGGAGAAAACCCGATTCATTGTTGATGAACGAATATAATAGGCGTGTCAAGGGTCATCCTTTCACCAATGGGTCAGACTGCAATATGCTAGTTTATGATTATTTCTATGGTCTTGATATGCCTTTGCTCTGCATGGATGTAATGAACAACGGATACTCAGGTATGGCGGTATGGATGCTTGATGACGCTATGCATTCCAGTGGCGATTCAGGAAAGCCGAAAGATGTAAAAATCTGGGGTATGTGGAATATACTAGGAAAAGAGGTTTTTGGAAAACCCGATGAAGAAAATATTCGTCCTTGGTACTATACATGGTCATTAATGTGTCGGAATTTCCAGACCGGAGCCAATATTCTGAAATGTACTTATCCGGACAACAAGGATATTCGCATTACTGCTGCTGAGCTGAATGGCAAAATGGTGATTGCAGCGGTGAATGTGGGGAATAATGATTACTCAGTACGTCTGAAAGTTCCACTTGCTATGCCAAACAGTAGCTTATATGTTTATCAGGAAAATAACAGATTGGCAGATGAGGATGGATTACCATTACCTATAATAAAAGGACTGAATGTAAAAGGAAGTTATCACGTTGAGCTTAAAAAACAGAGCTTTATTTTGCTTACTAATATCAACTAAATAAAATTCGAATGAAAAATCTAATATTTACTGCACTAATTACTGTTTTTCTATTGAGTGCTTGCGACAAAAAGGGAGATGAGCCGGTAGTAAAACAAGACTTAACCGTTCAGCTGAGCATCGTGGATAAAAGTGCTACAACTGAAACAAAAGCACTTTACTCACAATTGTGGAAAATTCAGGATAAGGGATTTATGTTTGGTCACCATGACGATTTAGTTTATGGTAGAAAATGGTACAATCAGTCTGGAGGTTCCGATACTAAGGATGTGTGTGGCGACTATCCGGCGGTATTCAGTGTTGATTTTGCAGAAGTTATGGATGATCGCTCTCTGAGTAATAATGATAATTCCATACGCCAGCGCTGTATAAAAGAAGCACGAGCTCGTGGAGAAGTAATTATTGCTTGTTGCCACCTTAATAATCCTCTTACTAATGGAGATGCCTGGGACAATACGAATGTCACAGTAGCCAAACAAATCCTTATAGAAGGTAGTGCAACAAACATTCGCTTTAAAATATGGCTCGATAGGCTTGCTGTCTTTGCATCTACGTTGAAAGATGATCAGGGTAAACTTATCCCGGTTATTTTCCGACCATTTCATGAGCACACTCAAAGTTGGTCGTGGTGGGGATCCAGTTGTACTACGCAAGCAGAATTTATAAATTTATGGCGTTTTACTGTCACATATTTACGCGACACTAAAGGAGTTCACCAATTTATTTATGCAATCTCGCCACAAATGGATGGTACACAAACCAAGGAAGAGATTCTTTTCCGTTGGCCGGGCGATGATTATGTTGATTTTATGGGAATGGACTGTTATCATGGGCTAAATACAGCTGCATTTATGAATAATCTACGAAATTTATCCCTACTGTCACAAGAAAAGAAAAAACCTTGTGGAGTAACTGAAACGGGCATTGAAGGAATAAAAAACTCAGACGGCTCTGATTGTACCGACTATTGGACAAAGCAGATTCTAACGCCACTTACAGGGCGTAAAGTGAGCATGGTGGTAATGTGGCGAAATAAGTATGATCCATCATCGTCAGGAGTTCATTACTATTCAGTCTTTCCCGGTCAGGCATCTGTTATCGATTTTACAACGTTGTATAAAAGTTCAATTAGTCTGTTTAGCAAAGATTTACCTGATATGTATAAGCTTGCAGATAGTGTTACTATAAACTAAATAAAAATATAAAATAGGTAATCCAATACAAAATATGAAATACAATAAATATCCTATTACAAGTTTAATCCTTTTCTTTACAATCAGTATGTCTTCAATAATGAATGCAAATGTACTTTGTCACAAACTAAACAGTGGCTGGAAATTTAGACAGATTGATTCAACTAATTGGCATCCGGCTACAGTTCCAGGGAATGTTCACACCGATTTATTATCAAATAAGCTAATTGAAGATCCATTCTATAGATTGAATGAGCGAAAACTTCAGTGGATTGATAAAACAGATTGGGTTTATGAAACCTCGTTTAGTTTATCATCGGAGTTTATAAAGAAAGAAAATTTAGAGTTAGATTTCAAGGGATTAGACACATACGCAGATGTGTATCTAAACGACAAAAAAATTCTTTCTGCTGATAATATGTTTTTGGAATGGTCTGTCGATTGTAAGTCTATCATAAAACCGGGCGAAAACAAATTGCTTATATATTTTCATTCACCTATAAATAAGGGCCTTGGACTGCTGAAAGACTATGGATTAAAACTTTTGGCTGTAAATGATCAGGCCCAGAATGGAGGTTTGACTAGAGAACAACTCGTCAGTCCATTTATTCGTAAAGCACCGTATCATTTCGGTTGGGATTGGGGTCCTCGATTTGTCACCTCAGGCATATGGAAACCAATATCTGTTTTAGCTTGGAACGATGTGAAAATTGAAGATTTCTATGTAAAACAAGAATCATTGTCGGATAAGCTTGCTGTTTTGAACGGTCAATTGCAAATTCAATCTAGTAAAAATCAAATTGCAAGTATTGAAATTTCGATTAATGGTAAAACTGAAATAAAAAAAGAAATTCAACTTAAAGTAGGAAACAATGATGTATTTATTCCTTTTCAGATAGAAAACCCAAAACGCTGGTGGACTAATGGACTTGGCAAACCTAATTTGTATGACATTAAAGCTACTATAAGTGTCGGTAATTCTTCTGATTTTAGCAGTCGAGAAGTTGGGCTTCGCACATTACGCTTGATCCAAAAACCCGATAGTAAAGGTCATACATTCTATTTCGAGTTAAATGGAGTTCCTGTTTTTGCAAAAGGAGAAAACCATATCCCCAACGATATGTTCTTAAATCGTGTTACCAAAGAGGTATATGATTGGGAGATAAACACTGCATCAAAGTCAAACGTCAATATACTGCGCGTTTGGGGAGGTGGAATCTACGAAGATGATTATTTCTACCAACAATGTGATCGTAATGGTATTCTGATTTGGCAAGATTTTATGTTTGCATGTTCACTTTATCCAGGCACTGAGTCATTTTTGAATTCAATTACTAAAGAGGCAGATTATCAGGTAAAGCGTCTTCGAAATCATCCATCTATTGCATTGTGGTGTGGTAATAATGAAATTGATATCGCTTGGCAAAATGAAAATAAAGATGGCGGATGGGGCTGGCAGAAGAATTTTACTGAACAACAGAAAAAGCAGATTTGGGTTGCATATGATACTATTTTTAATCGAATTTTACCTGCTGCCGTACACAAACTGTCTCCTGAAATCGCATATTGGCAGTCTTCGCCATCAAGTATTGTTCCTGGTAAATATTCAAGTAATACCAATCCTGATGGCGATGTGCATTACTGGGGAGTTTGGCACGCAAGAGAACCATTCGAGAATTACTCAACAAATATTGGACGCTTCATGAGTGAGTATGGTTTTCAATCATTTCCTGAGTTTGAAACTGTAAAAAAATATGCACTCCCGGAAGATTTTAACATTGAATCTGAAGTGATGAAATCACATCAACGAAGTGGTATTGGAAATATGGCAATAAAGGATTACATGAAAATGTATTATCACATTCCGGATAATTTCGAGAAGTTTCTATATGTAGGTCAGGTATTGCAAGCCTATGGTATTCAGTTTGCTATTGAAGCGCACCGTAGGGCTATGCCCTACAATATGGGGTCAATTGTATGGCAAATAAACGACTGTTGGCCGGTAGCTTCGTGGTCGAGTTGTGATTATTATCACCGCTGGAAAGCTTTGCAATATGAAATTAAACGTTCATTTGAACCAATTATCATTTCAGCTTATGCCAAAGATGACAAAACCTGCATTACGCTTGTTTCCGATAAATTGAAAGATATTCCGGCTTTAATGGAAATGAATGTTTGTGATTTTTCTGGAAAGATACTTCAAAAATCTACTCAGCAGTTGATTGTAAAAGCGAACTCAGTCTCATCGGTTTCAGTTCACCCAACCACACATTGGACTCAAAACGCAACTAGCACCTATTTATCAATTTCATTGAAGACAAAAAATGAGGTATTAGCTAAAAAAATATACTTTTTCACTCAACCGAAAAACCTGAAATTACCAACACCTAACATAGTGTCAAAAGTAGTAAAACAAGGTTTGGACTGGAAAATTACATTGAATGCAAATGTTTTAGCTAAAGATTTATACTTGAATTTTGCTGGTATCGAGGGATTTTTTAGCGATAATTATTTTGATTTATTACCTGGAAAAGAACGTACGCTGATATTTACACCAACAAATAAAAGTTTGAATCCAACCAAACTGGAGATGATGTCTTTAGCGGATAGCTATTAATACTAGACGCTATTGAATTACTCAGGTCTTAAACTATTAGTACTTCGTTGAAATTGAGAATACAGCATTTGATTCTAATTATAATACTGTACAGCTCTATTTAATTAGTTTTTTTAAGGCGGAAGAGTGTAGGGCGTATTGCCGTTTCTGCACTCTTCTTTTTTTTACTCTTGATTTGGTTCTTTTTAATGCAACGCTAATAATTCAATAATATAAATATTTTATTATGAGATACTTTAACTCAATTATCTTTACCGCAGTTATGTTTTTTGTATTTCCTACCAAAGGAATAGCCCAAAGTTCAATCAAAACCTTTGTAGATTCGTGGGTTACAACACCCAATAGAAGTGAATTGCTCGAAAAACAGATGGACACGATAGCTTTTGAGGACAAACAGCCTTGGGGAATTTATCCAATTGTAGTTGATGATAATCAGAAAATGCAATCGATGGATGGATTTGGATTTGCATTGACGGGAGGCAGTGCTGAATTATTGATGAAAATGACACCCTTCGAAAGAACAAAAATTATAAAAGAGCTTTTTGCTGTTGACAACGTCGGTGTTAGTTATCTTCGCTTGAGCATAGGAGCGTCTGATTTGAATAGTTTTGTGTTTTCGTATGATGATATTGAAAAAGGTGAAACAGACTACAATTTACGCAAATTCTCCCTTGCTCAAGATCTTAAAGATGTTGTGCCTATAATAAAAGAAATACTGAAGATAAATCCAGATATAAAAATTTTAGGATCACCATGGTCTGCACCTGTCTGGATGAAAGAAAATACTAATACTCGTGGTGGTGCATTGAAAAAGGAATGCTATACTGTATATGCCAATTATTTTATAAAATACATTCAAACAATGAAAAATGAAGGTATCACTATAGATGCCATTACCATTCAAAATGAACCATTAAACTCTTTTAATACACCTAGTATGCCCTGGTATAACTATGAGCAAAAAAACTTTTTGAAAGATTATTTGATTCCAGCTTTCAAGAGAAACAATATCACCACAAAATTAATTCTTTTCGACCATAATTGCGATCGTCCTGATTACCCACTTACCTTACTCACCGATCCTATTATAGGAGATTATGTAGCCGGCAGCGGTTTTCATCATTATAGAGGTGATATAAACACAATGAGTACATTACATAATGCACGCCCTGACAAAAACATCTATTTTACAGAACAAATGGTTGTGGATACTCCCGATAAACCTTTTGATATTGCCGGACAGGTTAAACGTTTAATCGTTGGTGTATCCAGAAACTGGAGCAAAAATGTTGTACTATGGAACCTGGCCGCCGATTTGAATAACGACCCACATACCGATAATGGAGGATGTTCTATGTGTCAAGGAGCTATTTCTATCGATGGAGATATTGTTACGCGTAACCTCGCCTACTACGTTATTGCGCATGCATCCAAATTTGTTCGTCCAGGATCGTGCCGTATTGCTTCCACAGCATCGGGCGAACAAGCGCTTAGCTTAACACAAGATGAAGAGCGTCCTGAAGTAATGCGTGCCACTCTAATCAACAACATACAGGTCTTACCGAATGTAGCCTTTAAAACTCCCGATGGAAAAATCGTACTCATTGTATCTAATGATTCCTATTCAAATGAATATTTCTGCATTCAGTATAAAGGTAAATATGCTAACATAAAGCTTAAGCCCGGTTGTGTTGGCACATATTACTGGCAAGCAGATAAATCAATATGAATTTAAAAAATCAGCACATGAAAAAGACTCAATCATTCTTATTGCTATGTTTAGGTTTAATTCTGAACACACAACTTTCGGAGGCACAAGTCATCCAAAATAATTATACCACAATAGGTTGGTGGAATGGACCTAATTCAACTTTCTCACCGGTTGTGAATGCAGATAACAGTATCGTTTTTCGTATAAAGGCTAAAGAAGCAAAAAAAGTAGAGTTAATGTTTGATGGGTGGGATTATCCTGCTCAACAACTTAAAAAAGATACAGCAGGTGTCTGGAGCATTACTCTCAACTCTGTAGATCCCGGATTGTACGAGTATTTCTTTTTTGTTGATGGTGTCAGATGTCTCGACCTGCTTAATCCAAGAGTGAAGACAGGACAAGAACTAGATGCTAGCATAGTAGAAGTGACAAGTTTGCAACCTCGTTTTTATGAATTACAGGATGTAGCTCATGGTACTATTCATATTTTAAAATACTATTCTACTCCACTACATAAAATGAAGAATCTGGTCGTGTTTACTCCTGCAGAATATGAGGTCACAACTGCACGGAAATTCCCGGTTCTTTACTTACGTCATGGAGGTGGTGATAATGAAACAAGTTGGTACAAAGATGGAAGAGCTGATGTTATTTTGGAAAATCTAATCGCATCAAAAAAAGCGATACCAATGATCGTTGTCATGCCTAATGGAATGACTGATGGTTCATGGTCTGGCGGAAGTTCACCTGAAGGTATTAAAAGTCTTGAAAATGAATTGATCACTGATATTATTCCGCTAGTCGAAAAACGATTTCGGGTTGCAACAGGTTCTGAAAACCGGGCTATCGCAGGTTTATCAATGGGTGGTGGGCAAGCCTTTGTAATTGGACTTCGAAACTTGGATAAATTTTCGTGGGTGGGTGAATTTAGCTCTGGATTATTAAGCGATAAAAATTTTCAAATAGATAAATACGCTCCAGGAGTTCTGGATCATTCCAAAGAAGTAAATAGTAAACTTCGACTTTTATGGATAAGTTGTGGAAGTAAAGATGTTCGATATCCAGGTTACTTAAATTTTAGTGACATGCTCAAGAAAAATGGGATCAATTGTGAAACAAGTGAAATGGTAGCTGCACACGAATGGAAATTCTGGCGTCACCAACTTGCAGTTTTTTCTCAGAGATTGTTTAAGTAGTGTAAAATATGTCGATAAACGGGACTCATTTAGTTTGCAAGTTATTTATGATTGTTTGGATTTCTTTTTGACAATTTGTTTATTGGTAAAAAAATAGTTACATATTTTGTTTTTGACAATTTTTTTATCTAATATTTATTGAAAATACGTAGTATCATCTCGACTATTCATAAATTGGTTGACTCTTGAAGAAAGACTGTTTTTTGCCTCAAGCTTATTTGACATATAAAAAGGACCCTATACCTTGTAGTACAGTTTTTCTTTTTGTTTAGAATATTGGTATGCATGAGAATATATAGGATATACCTAAAATGAATAACTTTTCTATTCCTGTTTTACAAATGGTTTATGGTATTGTTAAATATTAGGTACGACTTATTACTAGAAATAATGAGTTTCATTATTTTCTAAAAGTTTCTACGACTTTTCAATAATTACAGTTAACGAAAATGTGGAAAATTATTGGTGCGCTATTAAAGCTGTACCACAAATGCACGACAGGAAAACAAAAAAACCTATTAATCTACAGATTAATAGGTTTTTTTGGCACGGACGGTTGTGCCAAAAAGAATACCCTTCTATTGGCGTTTTGCTAAAAATTATCAAACCTCATCTTTCTTTTCAACGGTTTATAGATAAATCTGTTATATTCAAATGTAGTTCAACATTACAAATGATATATTTATTTACCTTATTAATGTACTAAAGCCATGAATAAAGAAACAGAAAAAGAAGAGCTAACACTTCAAAACGTACCAAAAGCAGTGAACTATCTGATTAACGAGATAGCAGAGATGAGAGTGCTATTAGAGCATATTGAATCTCAATTGGGTTTAGGCGTTGACAAACATCGCCCAATAGGCATTGAGGACGCATGTAGAATCCTAGATCAAACCAAAAACGGGATTAATAAACTGATACGTAGCAACGCAGTGCCGCACTATGTAAAAGAGAATAAATTCTATTTTTTTGAAGACGAATTAGTAAAATGGGTAGAAAGTTCTCGTGTCAAGACTTATGCGGAGTTACACCCAAGTAGAAATTCATTTAATCGTTGACATTTATATGGAACTTACTAGAAAAGAATTATACGATTTGGTATGGTCGGAACCAATGACGACCTTATGCAAACGATTTGGATTGTCTGACAATGGATTAAGAAAGCACTGTAAAGCCATGAATATCCCAATGCCGCAAATAGGATATTGGTCAAAAATAAATGCGGGACACAAACCTGCTAAGCCATTACTACCAGTAGAAGATAATAACACAAAAAAATCCACGAATTTGAATCAAGTAGATTCAAACGAAGAGGCAAAAGTAAACATAGCTCCTCCACCAAATAGATTTAAAGTTCGTGAACTTGAAATATCAGGTGGTGACACTTCTGATTATATTGTTCCAGAAGTTCTGTACGCTAAAGACCCTTTAATCATAGATACGAAAGAGAAACATAGACAAGTAAACGAAAATAAATATCTAGAAAATAACCCTTACACAAGTAAAATCAAATTCTCTCTTAATTTATATGTATCTGAAAAGTCAATAAACAGAGCGTTGTTGATTTATGAAACAATCATTAAAGCTCTTAGATTGAGAGGTCATGATATAAAAATTGAAAACAACAAAACCTACGCTTGTATAAACGGAGAAAAAATACAAGTCAGTATTGACGAAAGAAGAAAGCGAAAACAAAATATCGAGAATAAATATGGTTTCAGAGACACATACTTTTGCGGTGAGTTCAGTTTCAATATTTATTATGGCTATCATGACAAAACCGTCTTTAATGACACAAAGTACACTAAGCTTGAAGATAAAATAATTGCTATTATCGCAAGCCTTGAAATCCGTTCAGAGTTGATCAAAGAAGAACGAATTGAAGATGAACGCCGGGAAATAATCAGGAAGGAAAAAGAAAAAATACGCCAGGACTTTAAAGCAAAACAAAAGACAGAGCTAAATGAATTTAAGTCCATGTTTTCAATGGCAGACCGTCTTCATAAAACGTCTATCTTACGTCAATACATTAGCACATACGAACAGTATATCATGGAACGTGGGGAGATGACTGAAGATATTTCCAAGAAACTACAATGGGCTAAAGAAAAAGCTGATTGGTTAGATCCATTTATTTCAAAGGAAGACCAATACTTAGACGAATTTGATAAGAATGATATATTACAGCCCGAAAGCCCGAAATATAATCCATGGAGATATGAAGACGCTCATTCGTCCTTTTACAATTACTCATTCTGGTCAAATCCATTTCGCAGAAGGTAATGATTGATGAAGGGTTAACTCATGTTCGTTTGCACTGCTATAGAGTTGGATTTATGCGAGTTAACAACAATCCTTTATGTATGCTCTGTAATCGTTTTAAGCTATTTTTCAGGGTTCAAGTGTAGCGAGGTGCCAGTTGGCAGTGCAAGCGTATATTTTACCTGTGGCTTGGATGAAAAAAGCATTACTAACAAACAACAGAAGGTTAGACTATCTTGAAGTCTGCAAAAAGACTATGAAAACTATGAGGTACGAATGGAGAGAATTTTGAGCGCGGTGATTTCAGCAATTGGTATCTTATCTAATTATCTTCAATTTAGGACTCCAACAATGAGTTAATATATGTTATAATGTACCTGTACACATATTAAACTTATTGGAAATAGAATTTTCTTCTTACTTTTGTGTCGACTTTAAATGAAAGAACTAACAAATACTCTTTCAAAAAAAACAATTACAACAAAATAACCCAGTTTCCTACGACTGGGTTTTTTTATTTTGCGGTAGGACGCAAAATAAAAAATAGGTAACAAAAAGTTACCAAAAAAGAAAGGAGGTGTTTGTTATAGAATCATTTAAAGTCGAAAACGGAGTTCAATACAAGTTGATATTTTGTAAATCTATTCGTAGAAATGGCAAGACTATCTATCCGAAAAAATCTAAATTTTTTAAATTTTGGGTTGAAGTAGATAAAGCAGCTTAATTCTGTTTTAAATGTGGGGGAAGTAGGATTTCCCCACATTGTTTTCATATAACAAACCTTTGATCTTTTTGTTGCTTTGGTTTATTCATTATTTTTCAAATAAGTCACTGTAAAAGCCTTACACTTTCTGCATTCTTGCAGAAACTCTTCAATAACATAACCTTTACGTGGTTCGTAGATATCCAATCCTCTACTCAGTTGAATTTCCCAGTTAGAATCTATTGAGATTTTTCTATCATGAAATTCTTTAAATTCATATGTAAATTTAATTCCAATGTCTGCTACTGATTCTTGAATTTCATCAAAAGCATCAATCGAATCAGATTGTCTATCTTCTGTGTTCCATGTAATCAGGTGAACTTCAACTTCCTCCTCTACTGCTTTTTGTTGCGCTATTAATCCCAACAACTCAAGCAGATTTCTAATTTGATATGGCATTCTTATATATGGATCTTCAATTGTTATTTGTTGAGCTCCTTTCAGATAATCAACAAATAAACCGCTATAAGAAACTCCTGATTGATTTTCGCGAATAGAGACATTTTTTATTTGCGGTAATTCGGGGATTAGAGACCGTTTTATTTTTGACACCTTTGAATTCAAATCTATTTCGTCAGTTGTTTGGTATTGATTTTCGCGTAAAATAGAAGTAAAAAGTTCGGTATTGTCTAAACGCTCTAACGTTTCGACTGAAACAACTTCACCGGTTGAATGAATGATATAACTAAATATGGCAGGTTCTGCCTTGAAAGTTTCGTCAATAATGTAAAGTTGATCTTTTACCCGTTTACGACCTTCAGCTGCAAAATCAATTAGCTCTAATGCTTCTTCTTTTGTAATGTTCTTGTCAGGATAAATAAGTTTCATTAATCCGGAAAAAGTTTTACGAATAGCATTGTGATCACGTTCGGAAAGTGAACCATCAAACTTGACATATTCGTTCATAATGGTTGAGAAGTCTTGTTTGCGAAGTTCGTGCAACAATTCTGCAAGGTAATCGGTGATAAATCCAAACCCGTCACTAAAGAATGATTTCTTCAATACACGGACTTCCCATCCGGGACTGTAAAAGTGAATACGGTCGAGGAATGCTCCTTTAATAAATGCATCAGGAATAGACTCAAAAAGGTGTGAGTTTTTGAGCATGTAAGGAACTGTATGCTTTGTGTTACCGACAAAAGCCATAGAAGCAGACGCTTCATGAGCTGTTTTCCCTCTGTTGAATGATTTATTTGCAAGGTAGTTTTGCATGGTGTCTATCATTACAGGGTCAACACGTTTACCGGGTTGGTGCTCGAATTCATCCCATGCTACTACGTCCCAGAAACCTACCAAGCCTAAGATTTCTTTATTTCCTGAATACTTTACGAATAAACGAGCAGACGTAACATCGCCACCTGAAACAAGTACTCCATGCGGAGAAAGTTCCTGATATACATGCGATTTACCAGTTCCTTTAGGACCAAGTTCCACGAAATTGAAATTGTTTTCGACATTAGCAAGTAACCGAGCCAGTTGAATAAATTTTCCTCTTCGGTTGAGTATTTCGGGTTTGATACCAATTGAATGTATCAATAAATCAATCCATTCTTCTGTCGTGAAATTTTTGCGTAGATTTACATACTCTTCTACGTCTACCGCCGAAATCTGTATTGGTTTTATATCTTCAATTTTCCAACGTATTTTTGCAACTTCGGAATGGTCGTAACCCACAGTGACAATACACCAAACGCCATTGCCACTTAATAACTTGGGGTTTTGTTTGACATCATTATCGCTAATCGGAATTTTTTTGATACCCAGATTTGCAAAATCAGCTTCGTATTGATTTAAGAGCTTATCATTTAGTTCAACACTCACCTTATCGATAACCCGATAACGTTCAGTATCACGGATACGCCCTTTGATTTTTTCAGCATCGGCACGATTCACGTAATTATTTCTGATAATATCTTTTACACTTTCAATACCAGCTGTAATTAGTTGTTCGTCGTCAGAAGCACAGTATTGTGCCAACAGATATTCAACTACATAAGTAGGTACAGGGAGATTTCCTTTGACTATAGAAGCTAGATCTTTGCGGACTACCTTACCTTCAAAATTGGCAATTATTTTGTCTTTCAGTTCCATGTTAAAAATCCCTTTCGATTAAAGTGTTATTTTTTACATTTTCTTCAATTAATGGATTCAGGAGATCTTCATTATCAAAGATTTTGAGTTTCAAAACTGTATCAGTTGATTTCATAAGCAATGATAAAACAACGGTAAAAATACGTTCGGAAGGAAGTTCACCAGTAGAGTTTAATACCAATGTTATTTTATTTGATACGCACTCAACCGAGGAATACAACCCAATTTCCAGCTTTCTTTCTTTTTCAAAAGCAGATAAAGGATTCTTCTGAATAAGTTGAAATTTGAGGTTGTTTGAAACCACACTCAGGTTCGTACTAGCCAATAACGGATCAACTTTGCGTTGAATCTTTTCCTCTTTACGGGTGCTTTCAATTATCGGCACAATAAGTTCCTGAAGACTACCTCCACCATGCGTGAATTTATATCGAGAACCAGCCTTTTTGAAGCGGTTTACTGAATCAGGTATAACGATATAAAATGGTTCTTGAAATTTCGACGTTTTGAATAATGGAATTTTATATCCGGCGGTAATAGTCGGATCGTCGTGTGTAATGTAATGACGAGCACCCGACTCCATTATACTACAGGCAGCCATTTCATTTTTATCCACTTCATCAATATCAGAATCGTTGTAGATAAAACCGTGATCGGAAGTGATAATTACCCGGTTTACATTGAATCCACCCTGAATGTTTTTCACCAATTTCGCCAAATCAGTTATAGCCGTTTGAGTCGTTACAAAGACATTTCTTTCATTTCCTTTGTGCCCTTCCCGGTCAATCATATCGTGATATATATACACTACTTCATTCTTAAACAACTCTCTGTTTTTCTGTTTTGTGCCATTGAGAATGGTATCGTAACTAACTGCACGAATACTATCGGATTGTTTACGAAGTATTTTTTCACGAGCGTCCACTGAACCTGCTTTTTCTCCATCGATCTTGATTTCTCCGTTTTCGAACATATAGTTGTTGCCGGGTAATAAGTTTGCCATACCAAAGGAAGTTTCGGAAGGTATAGAAGCTAATTGACAGCTTAATTCAGAAACATTCTTATCATCTTTGTGAAGCTCATTGACTAATTCGTGTGCTATTTCGAATCGCAACGCATCACTGATAATTACTGCTACTTTTTGTTTTCGGGGTGTAATCTGATTTTTAAAGAAATCGTATTGCTTTGCGGTACTTAGCTTGCTATAATCAAAATCATGAGTTTCTAAACATTGTAGCCATTCTCTATTGAGCGTATAAATGAATTTAGCATATTTATTTTCTAATTCAATTTTCAATTGCTCTAACTTGTCTTCAACCGGCAGGGTACTGAGTTCCAGGTTTCGATAGTACAAAATACTTTTGCGATAAAACAAATCTATTGAATAATAAATCTGTGTGTATTTATCAATATAATCATCCGGTTTATTCCAACGCAAGGATTTATTCTCAGTTATTTTAGACAATACGCCTGTAGAATAACGTAAAAAAGCCAGTGTGTCTTTGAGTGGGCTATCATCTTGATTTTGAACCGATAATTTCTCCAACTGCGATTCACATTCCATTGGATCTTTGACTATTTTATCCAACAGTATTTCTACAACCACCCATTTCAATTTGTCGGTCATATACATAAAATCAGTAGAATGACCGTAAAGTTGGGTGATTTTTAATTCATGAATAGATTCACCGTGTAATTCGATTGCTTCCGAAAAGTTTTTAGAAAGAGTAGGGTGGTTTAGCCCTAAATCACGAATTCGATTCAAAGCTACAATACAATCTGAATTTTTGATTTTCAATGCTTTGTATGGATCAGCTTCGTGAACAGGTAAATTCTGGGTAATTGAATTGTATTTTAGACGTGTAATTAATTGAATTAGTTCATCTGAATCAGCCTGAGCCAATGATAAATCGAAGTAATTTCTCAACTGTGCATTCAGTGCGTCAAGCAATTGATAATCGGTAACTTTCTTGAATAGCTTTTTAAGTTCTTTTTCTTTGTGAGGAAGCGTATAGGCAATTAGGCGAACCATAATGTTATCCCAATCCTCCATTTTATTGCATTCCAGAAAAGCACAGAATAAGCCCTGTTGGATATTGCTTTCGGTAAAGTTACCTGCATTCAGATACGGGCGAAGTACCTTTTGTGCGTATTCATATTGCAATTCGTTCTTATATTTTTTGAGTAGCCCGGTTTGGTGCGGCAATAACCCAAAATCCTCCATCAATGTGCCTACATCGTCGAGCAATAATTCTTTATTTGCTTTCAACAAGCCCAACAGAGGAAAATTGAGGTAATCTTCCTGCGACTGTGGTGAAGGCATTAAAAAATGTAAGAACACTTTTTCGCCCTCTTTGAGAGCATTGAGTTTGATTTTCAGGTTGAACCAGTTTTTCCGAACTGTGCGAATGTGAACATCGGGTATGTCGAGCGATTCTACCTCCGCTTTAAACGCACCTTCGGGATCGAAAAAGAAAAGTACTTTCAAATTCGGGTTTCGTTGGAAATAGGTATTTATTTTTTCGTGTAATAACATTTTATTGATTGATTTTGAATCGCAACAAGTTGATTTTCAGTATCCCATTTTAGATATTCTTATCAGTGACCCCAAATAATTACAGTTTTTCTTAATCTTTCTATATCGCTTTCAATTCCATCCAATTTAGAACTAACATGGTTTACATTTTCATTAGTTTGATCAACTTTATAATAAACATCATCTATTAGACCTTGTAATTTGTGAATATCATTTTGTTGTTTCAACACAATGACAACAGTAAAGATTAATAATCCTAAGGTAATTACCTGAAAACTGGAGGAAATCCATGCTTTGATTTTTGTGAATTTTATTCCCATAATTCTGAGCGTTAAATGATTTATAATCTAAAGACTTATGACAATTCGATTAAAGTCCCATCTTTTAACAGCAAAATCAACAATTTCTTTGTGTCTTTTTAGTATTGAATCGGTTTTCCAAGTATTATCAATGGCAAAGTCTTTAATTTCCGCTTGCTGATTAAGTAAAGGGTTATTTTTGTACGTTTCGATTTTTTCTGAAAAAGGTTTATTTCCAATTGAAGCATTATGAGATTGGGAAATCAACATTAAATTACCTAAACTATTTAATTGTCCAGATAAAAACTCTTCGGAATATTCATTCAATTCATTTACATCGTATCCGGTTGCAATAGGATCACCGTTTGTAGGTTTTCTAGGTGAAATATGCTCTATTTGCTCACTTTCAAGTGAAAACTGTCTAATGCTATAGCCCCTATTTTGAATTGAATTTTCGTATTGCCAAAGTAGGTAGTTCAAAACATTGTTTCCATACATGCCACCGTTCAAATAATTTCTCATATTTACGTCACCCCAGTACCAATCATCATTTAGTTTAGTTCTTACATCTGAAATCAACTTAATCAGATCGCCTTTAAAATGGACCAATATATAGTTCAGCCTTTCTTGTATATTGGCTCTGCTATTAATCAGTTTTGCTCTGAACGTAATTATTTCAAGTAGTTTAAACAGATTTGACATGTTCTGATTGTCGGATTTTAAATACTTGTATCCTTTAATTATAAATGGATAAATATAAGCCGGAGCATTAAGCTCTTTTAATTTGTGAGCATATTTATCATCTGAGTGTTCAAATTTCTTCATATTTGAAAAAGTTGTATGTAGCTCAGAAATATAATCTTTAATCCATTGTATTTTATCTTTTGACTTCTTAAATAGTTCTTTTACATCGTCTAATGTTCTGTAACTATAGCCTTTGATATATGCATTGTTGTGGTATATCAAAACACTGTCTTCATTTAAATATTTTAGATCATTAATGAGCAAATAGATATCTTTGAATATATTTGATATATTTCCAATGTTCAGTTCAGTTTCCTCAGGAACGCTATACACATACATTTGGTACATAAAATAAGACTTCAGTTTTTCCATGTTAGTCAAATCTTTGCCCCGGTTGTTTTCGAGTTCAAACATGAGTGCAGAGTCTTTCTTCCCGTCAAGTTCAATGACTGTTAGGTCAGTAGATTCAATCTTCTCCAAAATTTTTAAAATCTTTTCTGTTGAAAGATTGCCGAGCTCTTTCATGAAATGAATTTTGGCATTTTTAATGCGTTTCTGAGAAGGTGAATTTGTCTGGAAATCAGACCTATTATCCACAATAAGAGCATCATAACAAGCCCTATCATACTCGACGGGGCGAAGTTTAATGTTTCCGCCATTTTTGAGAAAAATGCTTTCTTTTGTTCTGAAATCGAAATCTTTCAGGATAACTTCATCCTGTCTTGTCCTAAGTACATTCAGTATTGAACGAATAAAAATAGTGAGTGTTGTCAGTCTTTGTTGACCATCAATTATTTCATAGCTAATATCCTTTTTTACAGTTTCTAATAGTATATTCCCATAGAAGTAATTATTATTGCCTTCGATCTGCTCTAACAAATCGTTTAAAAACACATTCCATTGATCTTTTTCCCATGAATAAGCTCTTTGATATACCGGAATTGAAAATGATTTTTGAGAACTGTCGAAAAGCCCTAAAGTTGTTTTTCTATAAAAATCCATATTTGTGTTTTTTATTGATTTATTTTTATTCGTCGCACCGCTTGAAACGGGCAGACGAAGTTGTTATTTCACCCCTGCCACCACATTGCCAAACTTGGCATAGTTTACTATCACACCATCGTCCAGATCGAAGTCAATTTGCTGATCGGCAACTTCTTTAAGTTGAAGGTCATATTCACGACATTCAATCAGGTCGAATTTTAGTTTTTCGAAGTCACGCATTTGGGTGCGGTCTAACGACGACTGGTCTGCCTCATAGGCTGCAATGCGGTTTTCGAGGTTGCGTATGTGAACCAACAGGTAGTTGCTTCGTATTTTTTCTACCGTGTATTTGTTCATGCGGTGCATGTAGGTGATTACCTGAAATGCGCCTTTGGGTGAGGCAAACAGCCAATAGATAGGGCGTTTTTGGTAGCGTGAGCAATGATCCTTCCAAAAGTCTTTTACCAGATACGTTTCAAAATCCTTGCCCAAAGCCGATTGCAAGTAGTTGATAGTATCTACCAACTGTTTATCGCCACCCCATTGTGCTTCGAACAGGTGTTTTATGCGGATGAGTGCATTATCGGCAAAGCTGGAATTGTTATCCATCAGCGGAATAATGCCATCGTCGTCTATTTCCACTGTGTGACCCTGATAACTGTAAGCCGCTGTTTCTTCTGCCGACGGTGCAGGGTGTGCAATGTGTAAGCCCGGTTTATCCAAGCGATAGCGACCCATCAGGCAACCCACAAGGTAAGAGATAAGCTGACGCATAACGACATCTTGCTTAATAGGCAACGTGCCGATAGACTCGGTAGTATCACCCAGAGCTTTGGTATCTATCTCTTCCTGCAAAATGGTAATGTCTTTTAGCTTTACCTCGGGCGTAAGTTCATCATGCAAGCCGTAAATATCTATAAAAATGCGATTTAGCTCCGTTTCGTTGGCATGTAGCTGATAAAAATTATGCGATACCTGCTCTTCCCAAGTCTGATAAGCGTACTGCAAAGTGCCTTGTTCGGTTTTGATTAATGGGTGTTTTTCGAAATCCCAAGAGGTTTCACGGGAATCCCAGTCGTATTTTGAAATAGAAATGTTATTCAGAACTAAAAGTTGAACTTTAGTTTCCTGATTCTTGATAACAGGAATTCTTTTGACTTGCTCAGGTCCAAATGTCATAGTTGGGGATAAAAAACTAAAAAAAGACATTGCAGCTACTGAATTTAATAGACCGGAAAAATAATAAATATCACCTTCAAAGAAGCAAACAGGACCTGAATTACCAAAGAGTATGCCTGAGGGCACAAATCTGCTTGATAGCATTTTACTGATTTCTGACCAAGTAACGCATTCGTTAAAATAGTATTTTGAATCCCGTAAACGGAAATTATTCTTATTACAATATTTGATTTCATAAGAATCATTTTCCATATTTATTACAATCTCAAAATTGCCATACCATTTTCTGAATGTACCACCACTTGTAGCAGGAATCCATTTGAAATTCATCTCAATCATTTCTTGATAATCAACAATAGAAAGCCCTATTTTAGTTCTTGATACTTCAAACCAAAGACGAGTGTATTTTTCATCATTGCCTGTTAAAACCCCTTTCTTAGTATCACCAAAATCACCAAATTTACTATTGTTGGCAAAAATATCTATCACCTTTTCACTCACCCAATACGCAATGGGACTTCCAGGTATTTTTTCAAAGTTGGCTTGGGAGATATTGGAGAAACGGTTTTCGGCATTCAAAAATATTTGGTGTTTTGCCGTGCTGTTTCCACCCTCTACCAAGCGGAAATATACACCGGTATCTTCTGACTTATTTTTTTGCAAAACGAAGGCTGAGTTTTGTACTACTTCGCCACTTAGTTCGTCGAAGGTACGAGGTCCTAAATGGAGCATATTTTCGATATGGTAAGTTTCGATAATGAATTTTCGTAAAGCTTCGAACGAAGAGAGGAACATCCAAGAGTGCATATTTATCATACCCATACGGGCTGCAGGTTGACATAAATTCATACACACCTCCATAAATACAGAGAAAAGGTCGGATTTGCTTTTGGGGTATTTGTTGTTTACATATTCTTTTAGGCTGTCATTCATGTTGCCGCTTCCCATGTAGGGTGGATTGGCAGCTACGGCTTCGTATTGTTGTGTAAGCACTTGCAGTACTTGCATATAGGGTGCAAGGCGTTTCCATAGGTCTTGTTGCAGCAGGTCAAGATCTGTGTTTGTTTTCCATGCTGTTGTTTGTTGGATAATGGCATTGCGGGCACCATCTGAGAATGACAATTTCATTACAGAGCCCAAGTTTTGGCTTTGCTGCATTAGCAATAAGGCGTTGTAAAGTGCATCGGCATGTGTGGCGTTGGCTTCACCCAGAAAATCGAGCACTTCCTGCCGGGTAAAGATTTCCTTTTCGGGCATGGCGTACACGTGAGGTAGTATGTCCTTTTCCAACACGGTGCGGTCTTGTGCCGCTGCTTTTAGCAAGAGAGCAAAGGTAGAGAGTTGGGCAGCACGTAAGTCGATATCCAAACCAAAAAGGTTGTTTTCAAAAATTGAGCGTACTGCTTCCGAAGCCGTATAGCCTTCTTCCCGGTACATGCTGTAAAGCAAATCGAAACCTTCCACCAAAATGTGTCCCGAACCACAAGCGGGATCGAGAAGTTTGAGGTGGGCGACTTCTTTAATTAGTTGACAGTTGGCTTCGCTCTCTGAATTTTCAACTAAGTACTTCATCTCGCTGCGCAAGCGGGAATCGGGATTGAGGTCGAGCCAGATACGTCCCACGGTATTTTGCACCATGTATTTTACTATCCAGTTGGGCGTAAAAATCTGTGTAGCTGCAGGTATGTCGGCTGCTTCGGCTTTCTTTTTGTGTTTAAAACTTTTGAATACTTCGTCTTTTTTCTCTGATATATAAAACTGGTATAACCAACCGATTAGTTCCACCTGCCGGTAATCGTTGTCAGTAATAGCATCGGTGGTGTTTAATAAGCTCAGAAAGCCATTAGAGGCTAATATGTCAGCCGGAAGGAGTAACTCAGTATAATCGTCCAACCGTCCAAAAACACGCTGTAAGAGGTCTGATTGGTGACAATAAGCGGTAATGAGCAGGGCGAATAGTTCGGTTTCCAGCCGGTCATCGTTGAGCAGAAGTTCTAATTGTTTCCGCTGTGGGGTGTCCAACCGTGGAGCATTTCCCTGACGAGCCGCCTGCACCAAAATGGGTGTTTTAACCTGAGCGCTCACAAATTCGAGTTGTGGAGCAATGTAGCCGTTTTTCTCTAAAATACGAATGGCCATCAAACGGTTGAACCAAGTATAGGCAGCTTCTTCGTACACCACCTCAGCACCTTTGGAGCGAACTGCTTTTTGCAGGGCTTTCCATTTGGGTATAAAGGTCGGGTCGTCTATCATTTTATCGCCCATCAACGCACCACCAAAAACGGCTTGTGGTTCGGTGGTGAATTGTTTTGACTTCGGGTCGTAACCCTGTGCCAATAATTGTTTGGCAACTCCTGATTTGAGAATATTGCGTGCCTGTTGGGCAAAGCGTTTGAGCGCGGAAGTGTTCATAAGGTTATTGCCTCACCCCAGCCCTTGACCTCACCCTAAATCCCTCTCCAAATGGAGAGGGACTTAAAGAATGGAGAGGGTGAAAGAGTTTGTATTTTGAAGGTTATTAAGCCAGGATTATTTTGTTTTTTTTGGTGATAAGATTACCCATTGACCGGTTTTTCGTGAGTCAACACGATCTATGATCTTTTCTGTTTTCATTTTTGCAATATGGTATTCTACTCCTTTGTTGCTTAAACCTACCATTTCAGCTAATTCAGGAATAGTTATATCATTATTACCTTTTATTAATTCTAATATTTTTGATCTAGCTTTATCACTATTTTTACCACCTGATTTAGCAGTTAGTTTATCCCCTAGTTTATCTCCTAGTTTATCTCCTAGTTTATCTCCTAGTTTATCTCCTAGTTTATCTCCTAGTTTATCTCCTAGTTTATCTCCTAGTTTATTGCTTTCAGAGACAGGTCTGGTAAGTTTAACTGTAAATATACCATCAGTAGTGTAAGTGGGTTCAGGTAGACCAGCATCTTTCATCAAATCTCTCATACGATTAATACCCGAACCAACTTGTTCCACTAATTGCATACGAGCAAAAAGTCCGAAAATCAACGGATTTCTCGAATGACTTCGTTTTCCGAAATCGGCTATAATTATAGCACTTACTAAACCACCGGGATTGCTTATTTCTACTCTGTCGTCGTAAAGCTCCACCATGGTTACAGCCCCTTTGTCGTAATAATCGCGGTGCGAAATCGAGTTGATAATAGCTTCTTTGAATACAGTTTCAGGAATTTCCCATATTTCTTTGCGGGGACCTGAGCCCTGTCCTTCAATATCATAGCTAATATTTAATTTTTCTTTGAGCCATTGTATGGCTTTGCCGAATTGAGTATGTAAAGAACCACCAAAAACCTTATCGTCCATGATATGACGCTTATCTGTCCCCTTAAAAGAAACACACCGTACCACAGCTTTTTCGAAGATAGCTTCAGGTTGCTTCCCAAAAAACAGTACCGCTCCATTTTTGAAAAGATTATCATCCGTCAGCAATTTCAGATTTTTATAAATCTGCATATCGGGCGTACTCTCAGTTATATGGGCTGATGATTTAAATGATTGTAAAATTTCCCGATCAATATCAAGTGTACTATCAAACTCTCTACAACCAGCTTCGTCGAAATATATTTTACCTGCTTGTTGAAAGAAATCACGCATCTGTTCAGGCGTGGTTAGCTTCTGTGAATTTGGCCCAATTCGCACATAAATAGAACCAGCAAAAACATAGGGCTTGTTGGGTCCTGAAGGCACTTCGATAACGCCAATATTTTTTCCATCGACATCGACAATGGATAGTGTACTGTGAAGTGCTGGGTTAATATCGCCAAGTGAGCCTTGAATTGCCGAACGTTTTACATTATCGATAGTTGCTCCAACAATGTTGTTTGAGTCATCAACCCCGATAAGCACAACTCCACCGGCAGCATTGGCAAAAGCACATACTTCTTCGCTAAGATCACGCACCTTTGAAGGCACAGATACCTTGAATTCGGCATTATAACCTTCGCCACTGGCAGCAATTAATTTTATGTCTTCAGCTGTTAGCATAAATTATTTGATGAGGATTTTTTGGTTCTTTTTGATCATATAAAGCAGATTATCGCGTATATCTTCAACGTAATCATCCACATCCTTTTCAGAAGTGAGAATTTTAGTAGCTCTTGGAAGCGAATAGCTTATAGGAGGGGCAGCAACTACAACCGATTCGGTGAAGGTTGGTTTCTTTCCTTTTGCAATGTCTTCTTTACGCTTTTGTTCCTGCTCTTTTTGAATTTTTTCCTGTTCCACTCTGTTGGCTTCGAGCAAGATTTTAGCCCTTTCGTCGCCTAAAAACTTATCAGCCCGAGAAAGTTCTAACCGGAACAAACTTACTGAGGTAATTTTATTAATGTGATCCATTTTATAGCCTTTGTCGGCAAACGTACTTGGAGCGACATTATTTACATTCGCTAATTGATACAGCTCTTCAAAAATGGCTTCGTAACGCAGAACAGACTGTACTTTGAGTTCTTTAATAGTCTCATTTAGAGCTTGTTTGTGTTCTTTATGGCTTTTGAGTATTACACGAAATTCATCCACCGGATTGTCAGCTTTAAAGAATGCTTTCAGTGATTCGGCTTTCTGTTTTTCGTCGTCACTTAGTTGGTGGAAATTTTCATCGTTTTGTTCGCAATAGCGTTTTATATCGTTGTAATCAGACAAGTTGCGATTAATAAAGTCAACTAAGTTTTTACAAATATCCACCAATAAAGCAAGTTTTGCAGCTTCGTTATCCATTATTTCGAACAGTCGCTTCGGGTCACGTGTTTCCAACCAATCGGTAAGCAGGTCGGTGAGTTCGCTGAAATGAATAGCAAAAGGATACAGAACATAATCCTGTTTGTATTTGCGCCATTCCAATAATTTAGAATGGATACGGTTTTTGATTAAATCGTCAAATAAAGCATTGCCATCACCGGTAGGCGGAATATGTTCGTTGAAAACTGTTTTCCAAGCGTTCAGGGCTTTATTGATACTGTCCTGAGATAATTCTTCGGCAGAAGTGATACCCAGAGAAGCTCTTTCGGACGAAACCATTGCTTTGTTTACAAAATCGACAATGGCGAAACGAGGTTGATTTTTATAGGTTAAATCCCTGAGTTTACGCTTGCAAAGTTCAGTAACGATATATACTATTGCTGTGTCTTTCCATCCATAAGGAGCAGTTTTGAATTTGTCAATCAAATCCGATAAAAGGATCTCATTTCCCATACGGGTAATAAAATCGGTCACTAACTTTTCAGCTTCGGTCAATACATTCAACTCACTGTATTCGTTTGGAGCAGTTTTTCTGTTTGCCCGTTGTTTTAACTCTTCCTGTGTGGTGGGTAGCGTTTCCACCAAACGAGCATATTTATAGACATTTTCCAAATGGCGACCTAAGATATTCTTGTATCGTTCAGCTCCATCACCACTCACTTCACTTGCATCAATCACTGTCTGACCTGACACAAAAGGAGTTTCGGCAAATTTACGCTGAATGACAGGCAGAATCTTTTGATTCATTAAATCAGCATTTCTTACTTTAAAGTTGTCAATAGACCGTTGGCGAACTTCTGTTGCATAGACCTGATTATTTTGGTGGTATTTTTCTACTTTACAGAACAATAGGAAGTTTGTTTTTAATTCTTTATCCTTCATAAACCAATCGTTCAGACACAATACCAGCGTATTAGCCGGATTACTGAAACTCTTTTGTATTGGATCTATGTCGTCAAAGACAGTAAACGAAGTTGTGATATCGGCACTTGCGCCGTAATAGTTCTTTCCGTCGATATAGGTATTGATTTTAAAGTCATTACCCACAAAACGGAATTTGTTGTCAACCTTAAGCCATGTAAAAAGGATTCCTTTCAAGGTGTCGGCCATAAAGTCGACTCCGGGTTGTGTGTTGTTTATGAGTTTAGAAAGTTCAACTTCATCCTCGTTGTAGAAATAGTAGTTATTCTTTTCAATCCGAACAATGCTGTTTTCCATGAGCTTTTTAAGAACAGCCTCGATTTTATTTCGAAGTTGCAACTTATTCTCGTCAAGTGTTGACATCATGAGCAAGGTCATATTGTCTAAGGTAGAACCAAAGCTCTGCTTGTCAGCATCGGACAAATTGGAAATCATGAAAAGCAATTTCACCACCCTTTGAGCAAATTCATCTTCTTTTACAAAACCAAGCTCCAATGCAGGAGATAATGCCTTGGTTCCACGGTGAATGAGGTTCTGCCAAAACATTTTATTGAAGAATGCATCAAAAGGCACAAAATAACCGACTTCTTTTTCTTTCGAGTCTTTTGCTGTTTCGTGTGTAATTTTAAGTACAGAACGTTCGTTGTCTTTTACTTCGGCAACTACATATTCCAACCGCTGAAAGGCATCAAATACTTTAGAAATGAGTTTGAACTGATAGGGAACAAAAGGATATGAAAGAATAAAATCTTCTTTTTTGTTGAAGCCCTTATACAATTCATGCCCCATAGCAAACTGATTGAGAATGGCATCTTGTTTCTCGTTATACAAACTATTTAAAGCGGATTCGCCTGTTGAATTTTTGTCCAGTATTCTTTTTTGGGTTATGTATGCCGGATCGGTACTTTCGAGGGAAACACGTGTTTCGAAACGTCCCATAATCTTGCCATAAGCATCATCAGTGGTAGTAACTCCAGTTTCAGCTGCTACCGATTCAACAGTTTGTTGGGCTGTACACGCAATCCATACCTGACGATTACAGTCTAAACTAATTCGTTCAATAATGGTTTGTAAATCGAGTAAAACCTCTTTGTTGGTATTTACGAATTGTGAAACTTCATCGACTAAGAAAAGTAAACGATAGTTAGAACCTTTAGATTTGATATAATCGTTTATTTCAATTGCCAGTTTGCGGGTGTCAATGTGATAGGTTTCTTTGTTGAGTAATGCTGCTTTTAATGATTCTATGTCCAAAGCTGGAACACATTCTTTGGCAACCCTCAAAACTGTATCTAATTCATTACTTACCACATCGGCTGCTTCAGTTCTCCACTCAAAATCTTCTTCCTCTTCCAGTTTGGCTTTGAATTGCTCAAAAGCTCCTTTTTCAGCCATGTATTTTTCAAACAGAATAGCTAATGGAATGTTATAGGCATTGAACCCACGACATTCATTAAACATATTGAAGAAAATGTTTGTAAAGGTGGTATTGTCGCGGTTTGCTTTTGATACATCCTGCGCATTGAACAAGATATCTTCAATTTCAGCTTGTTCGTACCAACGCTTTAAATCATTTATTTCGCCGTTTGTAACTCTGATTTTGCTTCCCGGAACTTTCATAAAGTCCCTGTCTTTTACTGCTAAAACTAATCTTTCCATTGCTTCCTGACGTGTAGCCGAAGCAATGCAATAATGCACATATTTCAGGAAGTGAGACTTACCAGAGCCATAATATCCATTGATCCAGACACCTGTTTTTGAAACACTTTCTTTGTTTTTGATTGCCAACAGAACTTTGTATAAGTTATTGATAATCTCGTCGGTAAAAACGTATTCGGTAATTTCAATTTCAACAGTTTTTTCTTCCCTGTCTTGAGCTACTACAGCAGGATTGATCGATCGTTCAATTGGCTTTTCGTAAATTTCGGTTAACTTCATATCTCAAATTTAAAGTGCTATTCTGAATAATTAATCGTTAATAAGTTTAATTGACCTATATGTGTGGTCATCTTTTAATACACCAAAAAGGCTGAAACTATTATTTTGAACATTACCCGGATAGAAAACAATAATTTTATATTCTTCTCCGTGGTTATATCGTTCGAAATTAGACAAGAAAGTATTTGTCCGCAAGTACGGAAATATCTGACCAAAACCGTACATAAATACAAAAGATTTAGCCAGTTCGTTTTCGGTGTTTAAATGTTCTTTAATCCGTTTATCAACCCATTTAAAAAACTTATCATCACAAGCGTTCCTGATTAAAGTGTCGTTTACTGAATCAGAAGATTTATTTTCTTTATCGAGTAAATATTTTAGTAAAGAGGGGTGTTTCCCGAAGGGTTTTGCATCAAGATACTGGCAGAATTCGTCAAAAATATCCAATGTCAGAATGTCGAGATTGTTGCTTGGGCGTCGCAACCTATTTTTAAAACTATCTATTTGGGAATAAATTTGATATTCTTCCTCCGGTTGATACTGAAAAATGTACACATTATAAAACATCGTACCCGTAGTGGTGTCCTGAAAGGATTTATCTTCCAACTTCTTATACAGCTCTTCAATAGTCATCTTCATAAGACACGTTCAATTATATTTTTTTTCGCCATAGGATTCAACAAACAAGCATCGAGAAACCATAATTCACGTTGCTTGACAAAGTAATTCCAAAAATCACCTGTTATAGTTGAGGACTTTAACAGCAAGGTTTTTCCGTTCAATAACTCAATATCTTTCAGAATTCGCATATATACAGAGATGGTTTTTTCTTTGGTACTGTCAGTCCAGCTATCAACGAAATCCACTCTCCCTGATATTTCGTTTAACTCCATTTGATATAAAAATGGCTCAATACATGGGTTAGATGAATTCCACTGACGAACAGTTACATTGAAGTGATAATCAAACATGAGTTTATATGTCTTCAGGCAAAGATAAAAAAGCATTAGCTTTTGTTCTTTTTCTAGTACCGCAGAATAATACTCCCAAAAGCTGTGATCCACAAATGACAATCTCTTCTGAATTTCACACACAGTTCGTTCTCTTGCTTTCTCGGAATTAATTTTCAACAAATTATTTTGTTTGATCTCCTCTTTTATAAATTGACCAGATTTGTCTGACAGCAATAACGGCAGTAACGCTGTCGTTTCCTTATAAAGCAAACTGCCGGCTGTAAAAGAAGCTGAATATAAAGTGGTTGTCATAGCTTTATTGTAAAATGGGTTTTTAGTTTTTCTGAATTTTTACCATTTACAAATCCAAGTGGGTTTTTCAAGACTTTTAAATGACAAAAATACAAAAAAAGAAAATAATATAGATTAGGATTTTCACAAAGGTTGAAAAGTATTTATACTTACTGATTTTCTCATACACCAAAAACGTTGATTGTCTAACAATTTGGTTACAAGTAATTTTAAAAGTTAGCCACAAGCAGTCCGCTCTTTATATTTAAGCTGATTATCATATATTTATATATATTCCCATCTAACCTACTAAGAAGAAAAACATTAAAAACTTTATTCTTTTTCAACTCCGATTATATATTTTGAAAGCTCATTGAACATGAAAACTGCATATTGTAGAAATACAGTTTCAACCAGCAGCGCAGTTTCAAAGTCTTCTTTACTGTAAGTGAACTCATTGGAGTCTCGCCTTTATCATAGTATTTAAGAATGATTGGCAACAGATAGGCAGCATTCGTACTAGCACCCTAATTTTTAAGCGTTAAGCATCACTCATAAAGAAAGCCATTCAAAACACTAGATTGAATGGCTTCCTTTACGACAAACTCGCCAATTTGAATACCTGCTGTTTGTTACATTTTACAGAATGGACAATGTTATTTTAACCTCCAAGATATGATTTCAATCATAAGAAATCTTATGTAGACACGTTCATACGATTGCCTCTCATTTAAATAGGCCGACTTGCGTTTTCTGCGATCTCTCATTGACCTATTTTTTTTCTTTTTAATATCTATTTTTTGAATGTCATTACAACCTAACTTCTTTCGCACCAAATAATCAGATTGGTTTTTGCTGATTTTATCTTGATTTTTCATTCTCCAAGTTCTACAGTTCTCATTTCTTAATTCTATCGTTTTTTTATTTTTTTCCATTTTAAATATTATTAGTAGTTGATTTAATTTCAATGTTTTGGTTATTTATTTTCTAAGTGATGGGCCTTTAAACTCTACAACTCTACAAAGTCGTATAAGTCGATCATACGTACGTTCACCATATCTTTGCAACAATTGCTCCTTTGTCAAATTGGTACTTAGAAATACTAACTTTATCGTATTTTCAGCGTTGTCAATAATTTTATTAAATGGTTCATATCTTTCTCCAAAGTTAGATTCAGCATCTTCTGTACCTACCTCATCAATAGCAAGACACCATTTCTCCGAAATCTTAGACCACCCAATTGTTTTTTTTCCATGTTGTGAATCAGGGAGGTTTAAATCTTTTGCAGAATAAGGCTTCACTATTTTATTAAATGCAAGGTGAAATATCACCGGAATTATAGAGCATAGAATAGTTGATTTTCCACGACCACAGTCACCCATAAGCAACAGTCCCTTGCCATTTGTATTTGACATCCATTCCACTATCTCATTATATTCTGGTAGCCATTGAAAATTTACAGTCGTATTATCCAACTTTTTAAAAGATTCTGACAATAATTTCTTACAGAGATCAACACTGCCAACACTAAATGTTACTGCTTTACGTTCAACTACAACTCCGGAAGTTCTTAAACTTTCAATGCTATTTTCTAGATTTGTCATTTTAATCTATTTAGTAGGGTTTGTTTTGCATCATCTGTTTTAGGTTGTAATGTCTTACCTGTCTCCAGATGATGATTTAATTTTATACTTGGCTTAAAAAAGCCTGAATAGTTGTTTGAAATGGAATTCTCAATTATTTCTGCTCCTACAATCGGGTCATTATTGGAAAATGACACTAATCTTTTAAACATTGTAGTTAACGAGGTGAAACCCTTGTAAGGTTGGTTTTTCTCTTTTTTATAATCGAGCCATTTAGCTATAACCGGTCTCCATTCCTCTGAAATTGATAATAATAATTTCTCATTATGAGTCATATCCGACGTTTTAGATTGTCGTTTTAAAACTTCATTTCCTTTTTCTTTATTTTCATTTTCTTTATGACCGTTACTGTCGTGATTGTAACACGTTACATGATTTGTAACTTCTTGTTTGTCACGGAATTTAGCAACACGTTTTGAAGTTTTTTCTTTTTTTATTCTATACTTTTCACTGAATTTCATCAATTGTAAGTTGTAAGTTTCACCATCGATTGAATGAATTAGTTCAATACTTTCCATAAACTTCCAACATTTTTCGAGCTTTTTACCAACTCTCAATTGCGATTTCAATACACTTGTTATAATTGGTTTCTCTTGTGAGGCAATCTTTTCGAGAAGAGTATAGAACAACCCTAAGCCTTCATAACCGAATTCCATAAAAAGCTGGGTGATTTTCTCATCATTGAAAGAATTTGAATCATGTAGGTAATATTTCATAAAGAATGTCCTCCTACAAATAATTCAAGCTCTTCTCCACAAAATGTATATAAAGATTTTAGAATAATCACCGGTAAACACTTCTTTACCATCATCTATGCTCTATTACACTTTCTAGTTTCAACTTGTTTTAGAGAAGCGTAAACGTCAGTACGGAGGTACCTAATTCGTGATCCTATTCGTTGTGCTGGTATAACTCCATTCTTTGTCCACTCATTAAGAGTTGGAAGGGTAATACCTAAGATACTGCAAGCTTCTTTTCGAGTGATAAGCTCTGGGATGGGTTCTGGAGCAGAAGGTAGTTTTGCAAAAACTGATTCAAATACGCTAAGTACACTACGTTTAATACTCTCTTGAAATTCTTCTTCTGTAAATTCTGTTACAATAATCTTTGTCATTTTTTACGAGGTTTGTTTGATGGCTCAGGGCTCTTAGTTTTTTACAAAAAAAAGCCATACAGAAGAATTCTTCAGTATGGCTCAAGGCTCTATTATTTTTTTTACAATATGTCTGGGAACTTATATCTGTTTCTACTAAGTAGTAGATCTTGATTTCAAATACTTAATTCAATTATTTTACGGCATCCCCTACAATTAGTTTGTATAATACAACTTCCTGAAATAAGTTTGCAAATAAGTTTAGAACAGTGAGGACACTTGATAGATTTCATAGGGGTTTCTTTTTCATTTCTCATTTTGATAATTTATTAATGTTTATTGAGAGCAAAGCAAATGAAATTCTGTCATAAATTTTTGTTCAAAATAAACTTTTTTCATTCTATTTTCTCTTCTTTTATCTAAACAACTATTTATCAGAAAGAAACACCTTGACTTATTTTTCATTATTTAACTCATTTTTCCTATTTATTGAAAAATGGATGCGACTGCATTTTCATAGCATTGTCTTTTGCTGTCATTTTAAGATATTTCATAAAAGCAGATTCAGTTTTATGTCCAGTAATTTTCATAATGCTTATACTTGGCATATCCGCTAAGAACGCATTAGTTGCAAAGGATCGTCTGGCAGTATGACTTGTTACGAGTTTCCACTTCTCGATCGCTTGCCCAACAACAAGATTCCCTTTACTCCTTTCTATAGTCACTAGCTCATTAAGCTCTGCCTTTTCTGCAACCAATTTCAAATAATCATTAAACTTCTGATTAGTTGGGATTCTGGGCAGCTGATAATCGTATTTAGCGAAGATCTCGCGAACAATCGGATGTATTGGTACAACTACACTTTGATTGGTTTTTTGTGTCAGAATGTTTATTGTATTGTCTTTAGTCAGGTTTTCCTTTTTGAGTTTAGACAAGTCAGAAAATCGTAATCCGGTGTAGCACCCAATAAGAAACATATCACGAACTCTTTCCAAATATGCAGGGAGTTCTGATTTACTGTAAATTTGATTTAGATCAGACTCGGTAAGGTAGATTGAAAACGTTTCTTCATTTAGCTTCCTAAACGATTTCTTTGTATAATCATCAGGAACTTCTATGCCTCGTTCTTGAGCTGCACTCATAAATGTTTTCAATATTTTTATTCGGGTACCGATAGAGTTCTCTTTTAGTCCGGGATTTACTTTAGTCGAACCTGACTTTGTTTTTACAGTTGTGGGTTGTTTTAGGTAGTCTACAAAAGAGTTGTAAAAATCTATATTGATGTGCTCAAAGTTCAAAGTGATCTTTTTCGACTTCTGATATTCGAGCAAATTGTTTTGCAAAGTTCTATAGCTCTTTATCGTGTTTTGTTTTCGCGTTGCTGTTTTAATGAAGAATTCAATAAAGGAGTTAAGCTCTTTAGGGTTCTCACCTTCTTCTGTTACTATTCTCGATGGCTTGAAGATTCGATCTAATTCTGTGCGTAGTTGTTCATGAGAGGGTACTTGTCCAGCACTGGTTAGAGAATTGAGGAGCTCTTTAGTTGTTCTTTCAAAATTTTCTATTTTTGAATTAATGGCTTCATAGTTTTTTTTTGCCGAATCCTTGACGGCCTGAGGGCTAATATCGAAAGCTTTATCATCTGCCCACTTAATTGATTCTTTTGCCCTGTTTAAGTCTTTATTCCATAAACCGGGAAGAATAACTATATTTGTATAGTATTTCAGTGGTAAATATTTCTTTTTACCATCTTCAATACTAAAAAGTCCGTAATTGATGAGGCTAAATAATGAAGTTTCGTTTTTAGTCTTAGGGTTGGTGAGGTAGAAACTAATCTTTGCCATTGTATATAGTGTGATCATTAAACACTGCAAATATACGAAACATATTTCATGGTAAGAATAATGGTAAGAATAATTTCTTATTTAGCTTGTTTTTTCTTTATTTAGCTTTATCTTGAAAATACTAAAACCTAGCTAAAACAGCCTAAAACAAAGGGAAAGAGGTGATTTTCGGGAAAGAAAAATAAAATTAAAAGTAGTCCCGCCGGGAATCGAACCCGGATCTAGTGTTTAGGAAACACTTGTTCTATCCATTGAACTACAGGACCTCATTTTTTAGGCGACACAAAATTACATTTTTTTGCCGATATATAAAAACGCTTACTTTTTATATTTTTATAATTGATCGTTCGTCAGAAACCGTGAAAAGGAATAAACCGTGCGACAAACTTATTGGATTTATTGTTTTTAAAGAAATTCTATGTACAAAGTATTTTATATTTTTATTTGGCTCGTTGCCTGGTTACCATTGCGGGTATTATATGTATTTTCCGATTTTTTTTATCTAATCATTTATTATATTGTTGGTTATAGAAAGAAAATTGCCCGTAAAAACATTGAAAAGTCATTCCCCGAAAAGTCAAAGAAAGAGCTTCGTAGGATAGAACGACGTTTTTTTCGCTATTTCTGCGATTTGTTTGTCGAGACATTTTACGAAATGCACATGAGCGAAAAAGAAGTACTCCGACGAATGGACCTGGGAGATATTGATCTCATTATGGAACAATATGCCAAAGGGAAAAGTATTATGTTAATGTCTGCTCATTATGGAAATTGGGAATGGGCATCTGCTTTTGCGCTCAAGTTGCCAAAGGATATGCAGATTTACAATGTCTACAAACGCCTCAACAACAAAAAGTTTGATAATTTCATGTTGGAAATTCGTTCAAAATTTAAAGGGCAAAGCGTTGAAATACATAATTTACTCCGGACGATGGTCAACCTCAGAAAAGAGGGGCGTATCAGTGTTTTTGGAATGATATCCGATCAATCACCATGGGTTGGCAATATCAATCACTGGAATACTTTCTTAAATCAGGACACACCAGTAATTACGGGTACTGAGCAACTTGCAAAGAAATTTGATTATCCGGTTTTTTACATTCATATTCACCGCGTAAAAAGAGGGTACTACAAATTCGAATATATCCCTGTATCGCTCGAACCAACATTAACTTCAGAGTTTGAAATTTCGAACAAATACATGGAAATTCTGGAAAAGAAAATCCAGGCCGCTCCCGAATATTGGTTATGGACACACAACCGTTGGAAACACAGTCATCTTCGAAAAAAATAAGTTCATAATCTCCAAATCAATAAAATGCTTTTATGGGCAAGAAAAATAAAATTTTTGTAGTTTGGGAAGGCAAAGAACCGGGTATTTATCGTACATGGGAGGAGTGCAAACGACAAATTCATGGTTATGGTGGGGCACTGTACAAAGGATTCGATACAGAAGCTGAAGCGCGCGAGGCCATGGCTTCGCCTTGTTGGGATTATATTGGCAAAAATCCAAAAGCAAAACAACCCTCTACAGGCGAAGTAAAGAAAGTGGGTTTACCTAATCTGGAAAGTTTATCGGTAGATGCAGCTTGTAGCGGCAATCCCGGCCTGATGGAGTACCGTGGGGTATATACAAGAACCAAAGAAGAAATCTTCCGTCAGGGACCCTTTAAAAACGGCACAAATAATATTGGAGAATTCCTTGCACTCGTACACGGACTAGCATTTTTGAAACAAAAAAACAGTCCACTACCGCTGTACACAGACAGCAAAACAGCCATGGCGTGGGTTAAAGCAAAAAAAGCACGAACTCAGCTGGATAAAAGTCCTTCAAATGCCGTACTCTTCGACCTGATAGCACGTGCTGAAACCTGGCTGCAAACGAATAAATACAGCACCGAAATTATCAAATGGGAAACCTCCGTATGGGGCGAAATTCCTGCTGATTTTGGAAGAAAATAATTATTATTCAGTCAATTCTTTTCTCGTATTACTCAACAGATACAACATTGTAATAAAGAAAACCAATGTAGATACACCGTTGATCAATAGGAGTGAATCTTCAAACATACTGTATAAGAAGAACAATGTTGAGAATGAAATTGAAAGATATCTATTCTCATTTCCAAAATAAATGGGGAGTAGAAATATAGCATAAAGAACTGTAGCCCAAATACCACTCTCTAGCGAGAATTGTAAGAACTGATTATGACTATTTAATCGTTCTTTTGCAAACTCCTTTAGTCCTCTGGACTTATTCTTCTCAATCAACAAGGGTTTAACCTCCGAATATCCCACTCCTACAATTGGATTTTCTTTTATTATTTCAATAGCCGATTCCCAAATTCGGAATCGGGGATCCGCTGTTCTGATTTTGTCATAATCTAAAGTTGCCACTTCGTTTGCGAGTAACGAACGAGTTGTTTTTAAAGACATGCATCCCGACAACAAAGCTGCAATGAAAAAGAAACCAATGACCAGTCTTTTTTTTCGCTCATTAAATAGTAAATAGGTTAGAGAAATCAAGAGTATAAAGAATAAGGAGACCAATCCCGACCGTGAACCTGTAGCATAAATAACACTAACAAAAAAGAGACCAACGAAGATTACTGCCACTAAACGCCATCCTTTTACGCCTCCTGCACCCTTCACTGCATAAACCAAACATGCAATTGCCATTACGAGATTAGCTCCTATTGCAGCTCTATGTTTAAAAAATGCACTTATATAATCTTGAAATAAAATTATATCATCGGCTATTGTGGAGTTTACATCCCTTAGTGGAACAAATAATAAATGAGCCCAGGGATTAAGTACTCCAAAACGAAATAAGTAAAAACAGATTACAGCTACTAAAGAACTTACAAAGCAGCCAGCTATATACATCAGCAGAACTTTGCCAGGCTCAATTAGTTTGTTTACCTGAAAGATTAAAATAAATGGAAGCAATACCAGTGGTAATTGCGTATCTATCAACTGCTTTGTCACAAACTCCGATAAATCGGAGTGATAAATGGCAATCAGTATCCTTCCTAAAAATAGAAGAGTCAGGAGAAAAAGAGGTATGTTAGTTACATTCCGTACTATATTTGTGGTTCTGAGTCTTAGAATCGGCAAACAGGTCAGAAGCCAGAACGCAATGCTATAAATAACTATTCTCTGCGGAAAATTGATACTAAAAGCCAGTAAAAGTAAGGCAAAATAATTTATCTTCTCGGCGTTTATTTTTGAACGAAGTCTGTACATGTGTAATAAATTAGTGCAAGTATAACGCACTATTCGCATTTTACTCAATGATAAATCACCTGATATTCTGCAAGTAGAAAAATCGGGGAATAATATATGGTCACTTACCGTTTAATTTTTCTCGCCAAAGCATATTTACTAAATGACGAATTTGCCAGGGTTTTACTAATCATAAAACCATAATATCCATCCAAAACACCCAATTTAAGTATATAGGTTTTGAAAAAACGGAAAGAGCCTTTTAAATAGGGAGTTAAGCAAGACACTGTTTTGCCCCTTTTTATCAAAATATCTGCATTCATTCTGGCATACTTTATTTCCTTTTCTTGATGCTCACTGACAGAACTACATGTATAATGATTCAAATCACCCTTTAAATGGAACACTATTTCTTTATGAGCTTCTATCGACTCGTGAACTTCTTTATCATTCCAGTTCGCTTTTCGTCTGTCGAAAAATCTTATTTGTTTATCGGGATACCAACCGCAAAAACGGATGGGTTTATTGCAATAAAAATTTCTTCGATTAAATGAATAACAATCGTATTCAGACTTCTCTTTTGCTGCCAGTATAGATTCCTTCAATTCCGGTGACAATTCCTCATCAGCATCCAATGATAAAACGTAGTTAAAGCTAGCCTGCGCAGTGGCAAAGTACTTCTGATTTCCATAACCATCAAACTTTCGCTGTATTACCCGAACATTATACTTTTCACATAACCCGACGGTTTCATCGGTAGAAAAGGAATCTACAACAACAATTTCATCTGCCACATCGATTACAGATTGTAGACAGCGTTCAATATTTCGTTCTTCGTTCTTCGTTATAATTACAACTGATAATTTCATCCTTCGGTTCAGTAATTTGGTTCTATAAAATTCAAACATCAATCTTTAAAGTGATTGATACACTTTCATTAAATTCTCAGCCACCCGTTGGTCTGTGAATTGCTCAGAAAATTCCAGACCTTTTATTTTCATCTCATTTCTCAACAAACTATCATAGAGAATTTCCATTATAGCATCCCCAAGTTCATCGGCATCCTGGGGATGAATATAGCGTGAATTTGGGCCACCGGTTTCTTCAAAACAACTTCCGACAGAAGAGATTACAGGAGTACCGGTACACAGAGCTTCCAAAATTGGAATTCCAAATCCTTCGAAAATAGATGGATAAATAAATATCTCCGCCAAACTATAAATAACAGGTAAATCAACCGTCTCGGCATTATGAATAAAATGAACCTGTTGTTCTAAACCATACTTTGAAATGAGTGCGCAGACTTCTTCAAAATACGAAGCGTCCGGCTTACCAACAATCACAAGATGCGCATCAATCTGCTTACGTTGCATCGCTTCTACTATAAGAGCCACATTTTTTCGTTTTTCTATTGCACCTACGTTCAACAAAAAATGCTCGGGCAAATTGTATTTCTTTCGAATGTGGTCTTTTGCTTCGTCCGAAATTGGTGCTCTGAAAATATTATTGCAGCCTTGATAGACAACACTTATTTTACTCTCATCTGCGTCAAAAAACTCCATTATGTCACGCTTCGTTTGCTCACTAATGGCAATAATCCGATCGGCAACCCTGCAGGCATACTTGTTTTTCTGGATAAAAATGGCTCTGTAGACACTGGAGTATAACTGTGGATAACGCATGAAAATGGCATCGTGCATGGTAACCACAGTTCGGGCACCAGTATTACGTATACCCAATGGAAGTTCCTGACTAAGACCGTGATAAATATCAACAGAATACGAACTAATTTGATGGCACATGCCTTTGCTTCTCCAAATTGATGGAAATAATCTACCCAAAAATGAATCCGGTAAAATTTCCTTTGTACTTTCACCAAGTGGAAACTGAATGTTTCTTTTATCCTTAGGATTAAACAGTAAATAATTATTCTCAGGATAGAATGAACTTAGCAAGCGAATGGTATCGCGACTATAATTTCCAAGTCCACGGGAGTTGTGGAAGGCTCTTTTGGCATCAAATGCTATGTTCATTGTTCAATTATTGGGGATTAATTTAGACAAAACAGCGTGTAAGCTGTTTGGAATTGATGGTTAGTTGAAGGACAAAAAATTACTGCGAGAGCTGATCAATGCTGAGTCAATTGTCCAGTCTTATCGAAATATTTTTTGATCACCAGTAACGAAATCAAATCTTCTTGTTTTTTATTTCTAAATTGACTGATGTATTGATGTGCATTTTCAATAATTTTCAAAGCCTCATCGGTATGTTCTGAATAGTAAACCAACCGTTCTTCTAAATCGGAATAATCATCCTTGATAAGCACATAATGATAATTCGGAATTAAAGTGCCCTCCATAAACCAGGTTTCGTAGGTAGGTTCAGGCATCACCGCCAACGAATTGGACGACATTACCCATTTCAAATTGCTGGCTACGTCGTTGCCCTCCAAACAAAGTATGAATTTATAGTCAAGATGCTCATCGACGGTCATTCTGTTCACCAAAAAACGTTGATCATCATCCTTATTTGTCTGTCCGATGTTGCACATTGGATGGTCAAAATACATTTCAAGAAAACGAAGACGATGTTGTTGATACACCCTTCCTCTACTTATCAATAAATTCTTTTTGTTTATAAACTGCTTTGTATCATTGATAAGCCGAAAATGCCTGATCTTATCCAACTTCAGCACAATGGAGTTGGAATTATCACCCTTTATGGGACGGCTTTTCACGAACGAAGGCACTTCAGGGATATGAATTATATCACCAAATAAAAATTTTGCTTTAAGTTGAGGATCAAAAAAGCGGGTATACTCATGACTATCGAAATAATATACTTTCAGTTTCTTTCCAAGCTTTAATTGTGATAATTCGGGGGTATTCGCAGGAAGAGTAGTTCCATCCGGCAAGCCGTTATAATAGTCAACTCTTTTTTGAATATAGTCTACATCGAATTCATTTAAACTCTTCAATTTATTTTTGAGTCTATTTCTAAAAATAAAGGATGGGAAAAGTCTCCTGAGATTATTTAGAAAATAATACCAAATCTTATTATTTTGATGTTTAAACGATAATTGTTTTAGTTTCGACTTTATGGTGTGAGACATAATTTAGGCTCTATTTAATGAATAAAAGTCCCTGATTAGTATAGTAATTTCTCTATTTTTAGAATAACGCTCACAGGTTTAATTTGGTATAGGCATGCATAATCCTTTCTATAGCACTCTTTATTGCCATAAATGGAGCATGGACGGCACGACAAATCAATTTGCACAGCATTATCCTCCGACTGATTCCAGCCCATAAATCCGGCATAAGGATGCGTGGCTCCCCAAAGAGAAACAACAGTGGTATTGACCAGCGAAGCTAAATGCATGTTTGCAGAATCCATGGAATACATAACATTCAATTGGCTCATGAGCAATATCTCCTGACTAAGGTTTAAACGCCCAACCATTGATTGAACGGCAGGATGTTTTTTTATCCAACCGTTGATAATTTCTTTCTCCTCTTTGCCCCCGCCGAAAACGATAACCTTCACTCTTTTGTCTTTTGCAAAATGTTCGATAACCTTTTCTTGTAACTCCAGTGGATAGATTTTCCCTTTGTGTTTTGCAAATGGAGCTATACCAATCCACTTCATATCATCCTTTTCACCAATTGCTGAAAGAATAGGCGAAAGATCAACATCCTTGTTTTTGAGTATGGACTTAAAATCTAAATCAAAGTCAAAGCCGAGTTTTTGAAGCACTTCCTGATAACGGTCAAAACTCGACTTTAGTTGAACAAAAGTCTTGTTCTTTTTTCGGGTCAAACCTGCTTTTTCAATACGTCCTTTGTCTATATGTGCGGTAGGGATTCCATCAAATTTGAATAGTAACCGTAGATAATAAGATCTGATGACAGAATGAAAATCAGCCACATAATCAAACTTCTCATTTTTCAACTCTTTGTATAGTTTCCAAAGTCCAGAAATCCCATCATGTTTGTCTTTCAAATCGGCACCTAAAAACTGAACATTTTCAGGGGCGGTTTCAAACATGGGCTTTAGACCTGCTTCGCTCAATATAGTGATGGTATGTTGAGGATATCTTCCGGCAAATGAATATATTACCGGAATTGTCATAGCAACATCGCCTAGAGCTGAAAATCTAATAATAAGAATCTTAGACATAAAAACAAATTATAACTAATGTGAATCGATAGGTGAATCGAGATGCAGATATTAAAGTGGCAATACTCCCCATTTAGAAAACGAAAGTTCGTTGAAAACTCAAAGCTAAACTACTTGTTTCCGTATAAAACTGGGTTCAAAGCCGGATCGTTATACATTTTCATTTGTTTATACACCTTCATTTTCTTATTCCCGGCGCTTATATCTTCAATCAACTGATGTATAGCCGTCGACAAATCGACTTTTTGTTCCAGCAAAATATTCAACTTGGTTTTACATTGTTGCATATGATCGGCTGAAGAGTCTTTGCGATCAACTTCCTGTTGCATATGATATATTTTCAAATGCAAAATAGATAGTCTATCAATTGCCCATGCAGGACTTTCGGTATTGATTGTTGCATCAACTTTTGGTTCAACTGCTTTATTTTGGTCCAAAAAATAACTATCAATCAACTCCACTAAGTCGGTACGATCTTGGTTCGAAGAGTCGATTCTGCGTTTAAGCGCAAGAGCTTCTACCGGATCAATTTGCGGATTGCGGATAATATCTTCTAAATGCCATTGTACCGTGTCAATCCAGTTTTTCAGATACAAGTAGTATTCAATTGTTTTAAATTCGTATCTGTTCATTATTGCCGTATCGACGTCGTCAGTTTTGTGATAATCTTTAACCGATTCGTCAAAGATTTGGTTGCATAGATTGATGAAGCTCATAATACTGTGTTTAAAAATTGTCATCGTAAAACCGACTATTTTTTTGAAAACAATCGGGTTGGATAGTTGATTAATTTTGAAAAATATATTTGTAGATAGCCCTGTAATTGGTTTTGTTTTATTCCTATCAGGTTTGAAAAATAGATGTTCATTGACATTATCTCGTTAGTTGAAACTCCTCTTCTCACAAGCTTATCAGAAAGATTACGAATCCCTCGTTTTTCTATTTCGGGTATTTTAGTCCGTAAATCTTCGGAAAAATTTATACCCAACAGAGGAAGAGATTTTTCCCATTTTTTGAATACTTTTATCAAGCTGCGATAATAATCTGCATCGGGAGTTCCCCGCGAAAAGTGCTCCAACAGCATATCATACATCACATAATTTGTTTTTCCGGCTAATACAGACTGTATAGAAATCTCGAAATCATAACCATGAAAACCTTCAAGGCTCTCATCAAATTTAATGTTGTTCATCAAGTCTCGCCGCATACAGAGCAATACTCCATCAAGCATTACCACTTCTCTACTCGGTTTATCATACCCTATCGGAGCATACTTAGTTTTAGTCCCTTTTTTCCCAGTTTTATCAGACTGCACAATATTCATGCCCTCCATTTTTGCCGACCAGGATGCCGGAACACGGGTTAGATAATCGCGTCCTGCTAATCCCAACAAGCCCACATTGGGCTTCTGTAAATGTGCGACTATCTTTTCTCCCCAGCTTTTACTCCGAAAACAAACATCCTCATGTACAAAGCATAAATATTGAAATTTCGATCTTGAAAAGCCCTCGTTGTATGCCGAACAAATAGAAAATTGATTTTCAGAATTGTCTATATGCACAATCTCATAATCAACATTTATCGTATCTTCAATGTTTCTAGCAAGATCATCTGATATCGATTTGTTTCGGGAACATACAATAATTGAAATCATTGAACTATGAATTTGTATTATTTTTCAACAATATTTTTACTATATTCGGTCCGGATTTTTTGTCAATTTCATCCAGTAATATTTTAATGGATGCTTGTATTTCAATTGTTTCCATGGGCGGCTACTATGCGGTAAGTGAGTCACCTGCAACAAAGTTAGCAAATAATTCCGGAAACCCAACTCTACCGATTTATGGGAGATAAACACATCATACCAGGCTTTTTCGGGATTTAGCTCCTCAAAGTTAAATGCCTTCAAATAGGCATTGCATAACAATGTACAGCAGAAGCTCAACCGTTTATTGGTGTTTATTACACCTGAGTTAAATTTTTGAGCGTATAAATAGGGGAAATTGATTTTTGAATTATAGTCGGTAGTGACTGCTGCTATCATACCCGGTTTTTCAAGTAGGGAAACATAACTATGCATCCGACTGATCGTATCATTTTGAATAATTACATCCGACTCTATGATTAACAAATGTGCGTTATCCTGAAGTGCTTTCTTTTGGGCCATTTGTAAAACCAACAGATAATTGGGCGAAGGACTCAGTGTAATATCTTTCAGATGAACGAGCGTGAAGCCAAATTTTACAGCTGCAAATTCTAACTCAGCTGTTGTTTCGTCAGAGCTAAAATCATTATACACCGTATATTCAAATTCGAGAGGAATACTCGAATTCATTACACTTTCAATAGTACGAAGAGTGGTACTCAATGAATCTTTTACAGGTGTTATTATGTGTAATTTGCTCATTTAGTGTTTTCTTTAAAAAACTTATTCACTACAGGAATTGATCTTAAAGGAAAATCGCGTTTAATCATAAGTGTTATATAAATTGTAAACAATAAGGTTTTATAAGTAATATTAACTACAGCATATTGGGTTTGTACCAAAAAGCTGGCTGCGTAAAGCGCTATTGCCACAACTACATAAAGCCCTATCGATTTTAAATCGTACTTCACCGGCATGTGTTTCTGTCCAAAATAGTACGATATGAGCATTATTACAAAATAGCAGGCAAACGCGGCCCATGCACATCCCATATAACTGAATTTTGGCACCAATAGTACATTCAACAGAACAATTATAATCGTTCCAACGATTGAAAAATAGGCTCCATAAATGGTTTTATCTGTCAATTTATACCAAAGCGATAGATTGAAAAATATGCCTTGAAAAATGAATGATAACAACACTATCGGAACAACTTTAAGTCCAACCCAGTAGTTGTGCTGAATCACATATTTTATTATGTCGAGATAAAACACCATTCCTAAAAAGATAAACAATGAAAATACGATAAAGAATTTCATTGCATCAGCATATGAGTCTATACTATTTTTATCTTTCTTTTGTGCAAAAATAAACGGTTCATATGAATAGCGGAATGCCTGGGTGAACATCAACATCACCAAAGCTATTTTGGATGTGGCGCCATAAATCCCAAGTTCAGAAGCACCAACTTCGCCCGGCATCAAAAATGGGAACAGTATTTTATCGAGTGTCTGATTCATTATTCCGGCGATACCTAACACCAGTAATGGCAACGAATAGCGAAGCATTTTTTTGAGAAGCACTTTATCAAATTCAAATGGCACTACAAACACATCGAACAATAATGCAATAGTAACCAGAGTAGTAGAGAATAGATTGGCAACAAAAACATAGCCTACTCCAAAGTTTGGATTATAGAACCAACTAATCAGGCCGGGCGCCTTAACCATTAACCATGGACAAATTACCAGGAAAAATATATTGAAAAATATGTTGACAGCAATCGCAAATAAGTTTAGAAAAACAAAACGAATAGGTCTGTTTTTGAATCGTAAGTAAACATATGGAATACAGCCAAAAGCATCTAACGCAACAACAGAACCTAGCATAGCTATGAATTCCCGATGGTTTGAATAACCCATTGCATTAGCAATGGCCTGTGAAAAGAATATGCAGATAAGCGCAAAAACAACGGACGTAAATCCCACGGCAATCAAGGTTGTGCTGTACACTTTCCCGGCTCCTTCTTTGTTTTTATTTGCAAACCGAAGGAACCCGGTTTCCATTCCATAAGTGAGTATCACCAATAATAAAGCAGTCCAGGCATATAAATTAGTTACAATACCATATTCAGCGGAATTGGCCAACAAGTAGGTATAAAGCGGAACCAGCATCCAGTTCAGGAATTTACCCAAAATGCTGCTAACTCCATACAAGGCGGTGTCCTTCGCCAATTTTTTCATTTGTTTCTCTGCCATAGGTTAATATGATAATATAACAATTTGCGAATATGCTACTAAAAAAAACTATTTTGGAAATTACAGAGCTATTTCTTATGGAAAAAATTCAATAATTTTTCCATCCATTTCATTTCGGGTGATGGTTCAAAGTCTTCGGCTTTCAGATAACCGCCTTCATAAAGGAGTCTTACCGCTTCTTCAGCCTGTTCGGGACGAACCTGAAGCTTCACACCTCCGTCTACATTGGCCAGATAGGCGCGATTAATGACTACATCCCTTCCAAAACATTCTATGTCAAAAGATTCAAGATAAGATTTCACCATTTCAAAATCAAGAGAGCTACTAAAAGTCCTCACGGTTACGAGTTCATCCATATCATAGTATTTTAAACTTAATCTTTAAGTACCACTTGGGAATTTAGGGATTTCAAAATAAAGTTCCAGTTTCGCCCAGCCTCACTTTTCCCAAATGTTTGTATGCCAACTCCGTTACTTCACGTCCGCGTGGCGTCCGTTTCATAAAACCTTCTTTTATCAAAAACGGTTCATACACCTCTTCTATTGTTCCCGGATCTTCGCCCAGAGCAGTAGCAATAGTGGTTAATCCTACCGGACCACCACCAAATTTTTCGATAATGGTAGTTAGAATCTTATTGTCAACTTCATCCAGACCGTATTTATCAATATTCAGCGCTTCGAGCGCATAACATGCTATTTCCAGATCAATGCTACCATTCCCTTTTACCTGTGCAAAATCGCGCACCCTGCGCAGTAATGCATTAGCAATACGCGGTGTACCACGGCTACGACCAGCTATTTCCACAGCCGCCTTGTGTCCGATTTCAACGTTCAACAAGCGTGAAGAACGTTTTATAATCTCGGTAATCACCTCAATATCATAATATTCCAGGTGGCAATTTATTCCAAAACGGGCGCGTAGTGGTGCGGTAAGTAAACCACTGCGTGTGGTGGCTCCAATCAGCGTAAATGGATTCAATTCCAATTGAATAGATCGGGCACTTGGGCCTTTATCTATCATTATATCAATGCGGTAATCCTCCATGGCAGAATACAGGTATTCTTCCACGATAGGGCTCAAGCGATGAATTTCGTCGATAAAAAGCACATCGTTGGTTTCCAAACTGGTGAGCAAACCTGCCAAATCGCCCGGTTTATCCAGTACCGGACCCGACGTAATTTTAAATCCTACGTTAAGTTCGTTGGCAATAATGTTCGACAAAGTGGTTTTACCCAACCCCGGAGGTCCGTGCAACAGCACATGATCGAGCGATTCGGTACGCATACGAGCTGCCTGCACAAAGATTTTCAGATTTTCGACAATTTTATTTTGTCCACTAAAATCCGAAAAAGTCAGTGGCCGCAGTGCGTTCTCGAACTCCTTTTCGCCTTTTTGATTGTTTCGTATGTCGAAATTTTCTTCTTCCATTAATTATTTTGTAAGGTTTCTAAACACCTCTTCCATGCTTCGTTCAATTGGTTTCATCATTAGTATTTTTGTATTTGCTTTTACGGCAAAATCAAAAATAGCTTCACGAACATCAGATGTTGAAATTATAGTAAAACTCTTTCCAGTCAATTGATTTACAGCCGAAACAGCTGAAATTTTTTCTAGGTCAATCTGCTGAATTTCAGTTGAAAATTCGACCTCAAAATGAAAACTATTTTCGTCGAAAATGCTGATTTTAGACAAATCTGAGTAATCAGCCACAATTTCGCCTTTGTTTATCACAATTACGCGGGTGCATATCGCTTTAATTTCCTGCATAATGTGAGTACTCAGCAATACTGTTTTATCTTTTCCAATCTCACGAATTAAATTTCTGATTTCCTCCAATTGATTGGGATCAAGTCCGGTAGTTGGCTCATCCAGAATAAGCACTTTGGGGTTTGGGATCAGAGCTTGAGCCAATCCAACCCGTTGACGGTATCCTTTGGATAGCTGTCCGATCTTCTTTTGAAATTCGGGACGCAAACCCACTTCATCAATCAATAGTTCTACACGCTCGTGTTTTTCTGTTCCTATTCCATACGTTTCGGCCACAAAAAGCAGGTACTCCTTCACATACATCTCGGCATACAACGGGTTTTGTTCCGGCAAGTACCCTACAAAACTCTTCGTTTTAAGCGGATCATGACTCACTTCAACGCCACATATTTTCACTTCACCTGTTGAATATCCCAGCGCACCCGCCAAAATCTTCATTGTAGTTGATTTTCCGGCACCATTCGGTCCAAGGAAGCCAACTACTTCGCCTTGGCCTATTTCAAAGCTTATATCGTTTAATACGACTTGATCGCCGTATTTCTTTGTCAGATGTGATATCGTAATGGACATATTCTGTAACTACAAAATTGAAAATTTAAATCCCGGACGTGCGAAACACGTTCAATCCGATGGACAAGGCAATATACCAACCAATCAGTATTGGAAATGCGCTCAACTGAAAAAATGCGAGAATAACAGCACAACCTATCAGAAACAAGTACTGAGTTTGATTAGATTTCCATGCGTAGTTTTTAAATTTCAATGAGAACATTGGAATTTCAGCAACCAACAAATAGCTAAACAAAAGGATTAAAATGATTAGTAGCCAATTATACGACGATAAAAAACTTTCGAATGAAAGAATTAATCCTCCCCAGAATATTGCATTGGCAGGTGTAGGAAGTCCGATAAACGATGAAGTTTGACGCTCATCAATATTGAATTTTGCTAAGCGCAAACCCGAAAATACCGGAATAATAAAAGCCAAATAAGGAAGCCATTCGCTAAGTCCGGTTTTTGATAAGAGAGAAAAAACCATTGCACCGGGTAATACACCAAAACTCACCATATCAGCCAACGAATCGAGTTCTTTGCCCATAGGCGAATATGCTTTTAGCAGCCGTGCAGCAAATCCATCGAAAAAATCGAATACGGCCGAAACAATAACTGCAATAAAAGCTCCCTGAAAGTTACCTTGAAATGCAAGATATACACCTACACAACCGGAAAATAAGTTTAGACAAGTAATAAAATTTGGAATATGTTTCTTCATCAATAAGATTTTTACGAATTATATAAATTGGAATGGTCACTTTACACTTACGAAATTACACAAATCACTCCTTGTTCTTGCTATCCATCCAAATAGTGACCGGTCCATTATTTACCAATGCTACTTTCATGTCGGCTGCAAAAGTTCCTGTTTGCACTTCCTTTCCAAGCTTAGCACTAATTGATTGACAGAAATGTTCATAAAGTGGAATTGCTATCTCGTGTTTAGCAGCTTTGATATACGAAGGTCGATTCCCCTTTCTTGTCATAGCGTGTAAGGTAAATTGACTAACCACCAACACATCGCCATGTACATCTACCACTGAACGATTCATCACACCATTTTCATCATCAAAAATACGCAACCCAATGACTTTTCCTGCTAACCATTCTGTGTCAACCTGTGTATCTGTTTCTTCAATTCCCAGCAATACCAATAAACCAACGTTGATGGATGATTTTATCTCGTTGTCAATTTCTATCGAAGCTTCATTCACTCGTTGAATCAAAATACGCATAAAAGTTTTTTCATAAAATGGTTTTCAGAGTGCAAAATTACAAAAAAATGTTGATTGATATTCGTTTTGGAAACGAGTATAGTTATCGTATCATAAACTTTAAACTAAATGTATATATAAACCACTTCAACACACCATTGATTTGAATTATCAATCTACTAATTATCAAATTCTTATCCAACAGTTCTATATAAAAGCAGAACCCGTCTCAATTCACATTGGGGCGGGCTCTTGTACTAATAATCAGTGATTTAGTAACGCAACTTAAACTATAATAGGGTGATAGAAACTTTCGTATATTAGTTTTCAAGTAAATTATCAATTTTGGCTTTTGCAGCAACCATATCTTTTGACGCTTCTTGGGCACCAGAGAATACAATATTTTTATCTTTATCAATCACAATTATACGGTTATAAAAAGTTTTATAGTTACTTCCAACATTTCCGGCATCTAACAAAGTCGGGATATCTATTCCTGTTTCATCTTTGAATGCTTTTACTGCAGCTGGTTCACCATTCCAATAATCAAGAGCCAGTACCACGTAATCTTTGCGACCTAGATAAGGAGTAATCAACATATCTTCAAGAGCAGGTGTAGCAGCTTTACATTCGGGGCTTTTATTTCCGAAAAAATATAAAACTACAACTTTGTCTTTGTAGTCAAACAGTCGTACTTGTTGTCCCTCAGTGCTAAATAGAGTAAAAGCGGGTGCTTTAATTCCGGTAACACCAGAATAATCCTCTTCAACAGCTTGACATGCGCTAAATCCTAAAATAATCAGCAATAATAAGGCCATTCTTTTAAAAATAGACATCGTTTTTGAAATTGCGCTTGTTTGTTTCATAATTTCCCTTTCCGGCGGTATTCGGAAACCCACCTATTGTTAAATTAGTTTCTAATTGTATATTGCATTGAATAGTTGTTGCTTCAAAACTACATTGCAAATATATATTAATATTATTACTAAAGTGTTGTATAACAAGTTGTAGCGCATCGTGTTTGCTATGTAGCAATAAATACATCCATTAGATTAATCACAGATTTGTGTATACAAAAATCTATGTTGAAAGGTAGGGTTAATTGATAGACGGATATGGATAGTGAGATGGTTTACAATATATTAAACACATCTAAGGAATGGGGAAATATAAACAGATACAAGCAAAGTAGCATGAAAGCATATAGCCAACCACAGTAAATGCTACAAACAAATCAAACATACTATTGTAAGAGCCAATTGAAGCAGATCAAATAACAGGCAATTGAATGAATATAGAAAGATGAAAATACACATATATTAATACATTTCGTGCTAATTTTAATATATATTATATATTAATTAATGAATATATCTTGAATATATAGTGAAAGAATATGAATAAAAACTTAATCTCAGAATAAAGTACTACACAAGTCGGTAATATTTTGTAGATGGCTGCTCTATTTACGACGCTAATCATTACATATTCAATACAATACGGTCATATATCTCGAAAACTTCAAAATAAAAATTATATTTACATATAAAACTCTTTTTTTCAAATTAAAAAGACTCTTTGAGTAGTAAAAAATCAAGTTCTGATCTTTCAAGTATAAAAAAATCATCGAATACCACAGTTAGCACCTGACGAATAATAAGAGTTTGGTTTGTATGATGTAATAACTCTTTTGACTTTCAATTTCCCTGGAACAAAAAAATATATATTTTACTCTGCCCAATTTTCAGAAAGAGAGCATTATAAGCCTTCAGACCATCTGTTCTTGGAAGTAACAAGAACGTGGATAGACAGAAGTACATAACAAACAAACCCTCTACAGCACAATGCCTTAGAGGGTTTTCGTTTATATAAAATAAATATGGCTGTATTCTTCATTTCCCAATTTTTCATTTTTCATTTTCCATTCCCCACATTCAGGCACAAAAAAAGCCCCAACTACTTTTCAGTAATCGGGGCTTTCAAAAAACGGCGGCTATCTACTCTCCCACTTTGCAGCAGTACCATCGACGTGGACAGGCTTAACTTCTCTGTTCGGAATGGGAAGAGGTGGAACCCTGTCGCTATAACCACCTAAGTTCAGTTGACAGTTCATAATTGACAGTTGACAATTTTAAACTCTCTTATAGGTTTAATAAGACAATCGGAAAAAGAGAGAAAAACATTTCGTTTCAGCATTACAATACCATAAGGTACAAAAAAAGCTATCGGGCAATTAGTATCACTCGGCTCTACATTTCTGTTATACACCTATGACCTATCAACGTAGTAGTCTTCTACGACCCTCAATGGAAATCTAATCTTGAAGATGGCTTCGTGCTTAGATGCTTTCAGCACTTATCCTAACCGAACGTAGCTACTGGGCAGTGCTCCTGGCGGAACAACCCATAGACCAGAGGTTCGTCCAACACGGTCCTCTCGTACTAGTGTCAGACCTTCGCAAATTTCCTGCGCCCACAACAGATAGGGACCGAACTGTCTCACGACGTTCTGAACCCAGCTCGCGTGCCACTTTAATGGGCGAACAGCCCAACCCTTGGGACCTTCTCCAGCCCCAGGATGTGACGAGCCGACATCGAGGTGCCAAACCATTCCGTCGATATGAGCTCTTGGGAATGATCAGCCTGTTATCCCCGGAGTACCTTTTATCCTTTGAGCGATGGCCCTTCCATACGGAACCACCGGATCACTATGCCCTAGTTTCCTACCTGATCGACTTGTCGGTCTCTCAGTCAAGCGCGCTTATACCATTATACTCTGCGCATGGTTACCAATCATGCTGAGCGCACCTTTGGAAGCCTCCGTTACACTTTTGGAGGCGACCACCCCAGTCAAACTACCCACCAAACATTGTCTTCCCGTAAGGGAATTAGAACTCAAATAATTGAAGGGCCGTATTTCAAGGATGACTCCACAAACACTAGCGTGCCCGCTTCATAGTCTCCGGCCTATCCTACACATCAATTACCCAAATTCAGTGTTAAGTTGCAGTAAAGGTTCACGGGGTCTTTCCGTCCCGTTGCGGGTAATCGGCATCTTCACCGATACTACAATTTCACCGAGCTCACAGCTGAGACAGTGCCCAGATCGTTACACCATTCGTGCAGGTCGGAACTTACCCGACAAGGAATTTCGCTACCTTAGGACCGTTATAGTTACGGCCGCCGTTTACTGGGGCTTCAATTCAATGCGTCTCTTGCGATAACATCTCCTCTTAACCTTCCAGCACCGGGCAGGTGTCAGGCCATATACTTCATCTTTCGATTTTGCATAGCCCTATGTTTTTGTTAAACAGTCGCCTGGGCCATTTCACTGCGGCTTCTCATTCAACATGAGGAAGCGCCCCTTCTCCCGAAGTTACGGGGCTATTTTGCCTAGTTCCTTAGCTGTGAATCACTCGAGCGCCTTAGTACGCTATACTTGACCACGTGTGTCCGTTTGTGGTACGAGTACTATATAGATTAACGTTTAGCGGATTTTCTTGGGAGTCTGATTACATCCATATCCGATTGCACAAGTGCGCTCGGTACTATCAGGTTCGACTCAAAGCGCGGATTTGCCTACGCCTCTCAATATCTACACCCTTTAACCACCTATTCCGTCAGGTGGCAGGACTTTCACTTCTCCGTCCCCACTTCACTCTATATAGTAGTACTGGAATATTAACCAGTTCTTCCATCGGCTTCGCCTATCGGCTATACCTTAGGCCCCGACTAACCCTGATCCGATTAGCGTTGATCAGGAAACCTTAGTCTTCCGGCGGGGGAGTTTCTCGCTCCCCTTATCGTTACTTATTCCTACATTTGCTTTTCCATCCGCTCCAGAGTAAGTTGTCCTTACGCCTTCTACGCTGAATGGAATGCTCCCCTACCAATTACACAATGTGTAATTCCATAGCTTCGGTAATATACTTATGCCCGATTATTATCCACGCCAAACCGCTCGACTAGTGAGCTGTTACGCACTCTTTAAATGAATGGCTGCTTCCAAGCCAACATCCTAGCTGTCGCTGCAGTTCGACTTCGTTAATTCAACTTAGTATATATTTGGGGACCTTAGCTGATGGTCTGGATTCTTTTCCTCTCGGACATGGACCTTAGCACCCATGCCCTCACTCCTGTGAAACATTTATAAGCATTCGGAGTTTATCAGGACTTGATAGGCGGTGAAGCCCTCGCATCCAATCAGTCGCTCTACCTCTTATAAACTATCACAAGGCTGCACCTAAATGCATTTCGGGGAGTACGAGCTATCTCCAAGTTTGATTAGCCTTTCACCCCTACCCTCAAGTCATCCGAAAACTTTTCAACGTTTACCGGTTCGGTCCTCCATTTCGTGTTACCGAAACTTCAACCTGCTCAAGGGTAGATCACTTGGTTTCGCGTCTACTCCCACTGACTATGGCGCCCTGTTAAGACTCGCTTTCGCTTCGGCTGCGTACCTGAAGTACTTAACCTTGCCAGTGAAAGTAACTCGTAGGATCATTATGCAAAAGGCACGCTGTCACGGAATTGCTCCGCTCCAACCGCTTGTAAGCGAACGGTTTCAGGATCTATTTCACTCTTCTATTCGAAGTACTTTTCACCTTTCCTTCACAGTACTGGTTCACTATCGGTCTCTGGGGAGTATTTAGCCTTACCGGATGGTCCCGGCGAATTCAAACAGGATTTCTCGTGTCCCGCTCTACTCAGGATACTGCTATCAAATTATAACTATACTTGTACGGGATTATCACCCTCTATGATTGATCTTTCCAAATCATTCCAATTCGTTTATAATTCAAATACCGCAGTCCTATAACCCCAACTATGCATTACTACATAATTGGTTTGGGCTTCTCCGCGTTCGCTCGCCACTACTTGCGGAATCACTTTTGTTTTCTTCTCCTAAGGGTACTTAGATGTTTCAGTTCCCCTCGTTTGCTTTCCACATTCGTGGAATAACATAGCTTCACTATGCTGGGTTGCCCCATTCGGAAATCTTCGGATCAAAGGTTATTTGCACCTACCCGAAGCTTGTCGCAGCTTATCACGTCCTTCATCGCCTCCCAGAGCCTAGGCATCCACCGTTCGCTCTTATTTTGCTTTCTTTATTCTTTTTTGCTCGTTTACGTTATTGATAAATCAATTACGCAAATCCACAATGCTTACTCTATCGTATAGCATTGCTTTTACTACTTTACTTTTCTCTCTTTCCAATATGTCAAAGATCTCTACTTAATGCTTACCTTAATATTCAGAATTCATATCTTGAATAATTAGTTTATGTCTCACGACACAGCATTTAAATGTGTTGATTTACAGCGTTTCAAAGCTATCAAATCTTATGTACTTTATTTATTCTTCAAAAAAAACAACCCGCTGGTCGATTTTTGGTGGAGAATATCGGGCTCGAACCGATGACCCCCTGCGTGCAAGGCAGGTGCTCTAAGCCAACTGAGCTAATCCCCCGAGTATATTAGCAGTAAGCAGTAAGGGGGTAAGCTTCTTAGCTTAATGCTTACAGCTTGCAGCTGTTGTGTAGTCCCAGGCAGAGTTGAACTGCCGACCTCTACATTATCAGTGTAGCGCTCTAACCAACTGAGCTATAGGACTGAATTTCAGTTATCAGTCGTCAGTCATCAGTTATCAGTTTGCACTTTACTGCTTCGTAACTGTTCACTGCTAACGGTTTACTGTTAACTGTTAACTGGTTACTGTATTTTATATCATAAACAACATAATGTAGTACTTGGAATTTTCATTCCTTTACATACCACTTTTCTAAATAAATCGTACAATTCATTGCTGAATCATACAAGGATAACATCGCTCCAGAAAGGAGGTGTTCCAGCCGCACCTTCCGGTACGGCTACCTTGTTACGACTTAGCCCTAGTTACCAATTTTACCCTAGGACGCTCCTTGCGGTTACGTACTTCAGGTCCCCTCGGCTTCCATGGCTTGACGGGCGGTGTGTACAAGGCCCGGGAACGTATTCACCGCGCCATGGCTGATGCGCGATTACTAGCGAATCCAGCTTCACGAAGTCGAGTTGCAGACTTCGATCCGAACTGAGAGAGGCTTTAAGAGATTAGCATCTTGTCACCAAGTAGCAACCCTCTGTACCCCCCATTGTAACACGTGTGTCGCCCCGGACGTAAGGGCCGTGCTGATTTGACGTCATCCCCACCTTCCTCACACCTTACGGTGGCAGTCTCACTAGAGTCCTCAGCTTAACCTGTTAGTAACTAATGATAGGGGTTGCGCTCGTTATGGCACTTAAGCCGACACCTCACGGCACGAGCTGACGACAACCATGCAGCACCTACACATCTGCTATTGCTAGAAGACAAGTTTCCTCGTCGGTCAGATGCATTTCAAGCCCGGGTAAGGTTCCTCGCGTATCATCGAATTAAACCACATGTTCCTCCGCTTGTGCGGGCCCCCGTCAATTCCTTTGAGTTTCATTCTTGCGAACGTACTCCCCAGGTGGAATACTTAACGCTTTCGCTTTGCCACATACAGTATATCGCATACAGCTAGTATTCATCGTTTACTGCGTGGACTACCAGGGTATCTAATCCTGTTTGATCCCCACGCTTTCGTGCCTCAGCGTCAGTTGTATCCCAGTAAGCTGCCTTCGCAATTGGTGTTCTGTGTTATATCTAAGCATTTCACCGCTACACAACACATTCCGCCTACCTCATTTACACTCAAGACCAACAGTTTCAATGGCAATTTTACAGTTGAGCTGCAAACTTTCACCACTGACTAATTGGTCCGCCTACGCACCCTTTAAACCCAATAAATCCGGATAACGCTCGGATCCTCCGTATTACCGCGGCTGCTGGCACGGAGTTAGCCGATCCTTATTCGTAAAGTACATACAATAGCCTACACGTAAGCTTTTTTATTCCCTTACAAAAGAAGTTTACAATCCATAGGACATTCTTCCTTCACGCGACTTGGCTGGTTCAGGCTCTCGCCCATTGACCAATATTCCTCACTGCTGCCTCCCGTAGGAGTCTGGTCCGTGTCTCAGTACCAGTGTGGGGGACCTTCCTCTCAGAACCCCTAAACATCGTTGACTTGGTGAGCCGTTACCTCACCAACTATCTAATGTTACGCATGCCCATCTGTAAGCTATAAATATTTAACCGATCAACCATGCAGTTAATCGGTATTATGCGGTGTTAGTCCGAATTTCTCCGGGTTATTCCCCTCTTACAGGTAGGTTGCATACGTGTTACTCACCCGTGCGCCGGTCGCCACCAGTTGTATTGCTACTCCCGTGCTGCCCCTCGACTTGCATGTGTTAGGCCTGTCGCTAGCGTTCATCCTGAGCCAGGATCAAACTCTTCGTTGTATCTTTTTTTAATTTGCTCGGATGCTATCTCTTTTTTGATTTATCAGAAAATTGACGTGGTATAAAAAAAATTTCCCTTCCTTATACTACATTATTTGTTGTTCATGTATTCTCAAAGATCGATGCTTAACTTGTCTACTATCGCAGTAAACGTTATCGTCAAGACTTATTGTGTTATTATAAAACAGCTCCCTGTTTTGTAATCTCTTTTGCCGTCGTTTCTATTAGTCGCGTTTGACTAATTTTGTTGCCTCAAATTTTAGAGGCGAAACGGGCTGCAAAGGTAATGCTTATTTTTAAACTACCAAACTTTTTCGGAAAATAAATTTCAGCGTTGTTCTTAGCGTTTACCGCAGTGCCTCTCTCTTAAAGCGGGTGCAAAAGTACTCGCTTTTATATTACAAACCAAACTTATTCGGCTCTTTTTTCAATATTATTTGACTTTTATTTATAACCTACTGAAAATAAACTGACTCCACGGAAACTTATTTTATACCAAATATCCGAAATCTCCGAAATCGCTCACTAAATCACTACAACTATCGAAAGTATTACCAAAATTATTAATCATAAACCCTAATTTTAAACGAAATTTTATCCCAATTCGGAACTTTATAAGCAAAATTGGAACAAATCAGCAGAAAAATTCTTAGAAAAAACCAACCATAGAGTTGATAAATCTTATTACATTATGAGATTCCGAGTCATTACTTCATAAAAGAAAGCGATAATTTATGACCAGCCTCATAGTTATTCCCAAAAACAGAGGTAATCAACGTAAATAAAATTTAAAATAATCAACAAAATGACTAATTAAACGTGAAAAACAGATAGAAAATATGAAAAATAAAGGAGAGGATTAAAGTCTACAGCTCCCCAGCTGTAAAGAACTAAATAATCAATATAAGTATCTAGATTTACCGGGTGAAATATTATCCGGAGATCGAATGGTGAGATTAAACCTATAAGAGATTCTAAGGATAGACAATTTAAAGGTCGAAAATCAACACTTTTGGGACATTCTGTAGTTAGATATAGTGCAAGGTATAAAAAGGCATTCTGCTCTCTCTTCAAATGAAAGTTTCAATCGCAAACCTGGTATGTCATTTGATATCCTCAGAAAAATATATAATCTGGAACAACAATCACAGAATGTAACTAGAACGAGGAAAATACCTTCTATGACTTATATTGCATAACAAAATAGTATTTGACTGTCGACAGGACATAAAAGTTAGTACTCTAGTATTATTAATTTGTCGCGAAGAAGAATGGTGAATCTACTCTGCCCAATTTTCAGAAAGAGAGCATTATAAGCCTTCAGACCATCTGTTCTTGGAAGTAACAAGAACGTGGATAGACAGAAGTACATAACAAACAAACCCTCTACAGCACAATGCCTTAGAGGGTTTTCGTTTATATAAAATAAATATGGCTGTATTCTTCATTTCCCAATTTTTCATTTTTCATTTTCCATTCCCCACATTCAGGCACAAAAAAAGCCCCAACTACTTTTCAGTAATCGGGGCTTTCAAAAAACGGCGGCTATCTACTCTCCCACTTTGCAGCAGTACCATCGACGTGGACAGGCTTAACTTCTCTGTTCGGAATGGGAAGAGGTGGAACCCTGTCGCTATAACCACCTAAGTTCAGTTGACAGTTCATAATTGACAGTTGACAATTTTAAACTCTCTTATAGGTTTAATAAGACAATCGGAAAAAGAGAGAAAAACATTTCGTTTCAGCATTACAATACCATAAGGTACAAAAAAAGCTATCGGGCAATTAGTATCACTCGGCTCTACATTTCTGTTATACACCTATGACCTATCAACGTAGTAGTCTTCTACGACCCTCAATGGAAATCTAATCTTGAAGATGGCTTCGTGCTTAGATGCTTTCAGCACTTATCCTAACCGAACGTAGCTACTGGGCAGTGCTCCTGGCGGAACAACCCATAGACCAGAGGTTCGTCCAACACGGTCCTCTCGTACTAGTGTCAGACCTTCGCAAATTTCCTGCGCCCACAACAGATAGGGACCGAACTGTCTCACGACGTTCTGAACCCAGCTCGCGTGCCACTTTAATGGGCGAACAGCCCAACCCTTGGGACCTTCTCCAGCCCCAGGATGTGACGAGCCGACATCGAGGTGCCAAACCATTCCGTCGATATGAGCTCTTGGGAATGATCAGCCTGTTATCCCCGGAGTACCTTTTATCCTTTGAGCGATGGCCCTTCCATACGGAACCACCGGATCACTATGCCCTAGTTTCCTACCTGATCGACTTGTCGGTCTCTCAGTCAAGCGCGCTTATACCATTATACTCTGCGCATGGTTACCAATCATGCTGAGCGCACCTTTGGAAGCCTCCGTTACACTTTTGGAGGCGACCACCCCAGTCAAACTACCCACCAAACATTGTCTTCCCGTAAGGGAATTAGAACTCAAATAATTGAAGGGCCGTATTTCAAGGATGACTCCACAAACACTAGCGTGCCCGCTTCATAGTCTCCGGCCTATCCTACACATCAATTACCCAAATTCAGTGTTAAGTTGCAGTAAAGGTTCACGGGGTCTTTCCGTCCCGTTGCGGGTAATCGGCATCTTCACCGATACTACAATTTCACCGAGCTCACAGCTGAGACAGTGCCCAGATCGTTACACCATTCGTGCAGGTCGGAACTTACCCGACAAGGAATTTCGCTACCTTAGGACCGTTATAGTTACGGCCGCCGTTTACTGGGGCTTCAATTCAATGCGTCTCTTGCGATAACATCTCCTCTTAACCTTCCAGCACCGGGCAGGTGTCAGGCCATATACTTCATCTTTCGATTTTGCATAGCCCTATGTTTTTGTTAAACAGTCGCCTGGGCCATTTCACTGCGGCTTCTCATTCAACATGAGGAAGCGCCCCTTCTCCCGAAGTTACGGGGCTATTTTGCCTAGTTCCTTAGCTGTGAATCACTCGAGCGCCTTAGTACGCTATACTTGACCACGTGTGTCCGTTTGTGGTACGAGTACTATATAGATTAACGTTTAGCGGATTTTCTTGGGAGTCTGATTACATCCATATCCGATTGCACAAGTGCGCTCGGTACTATCAGGTTCGACTCAAAGCGCGGATTTGCCTACGCCTCTCAATATCTACACCCTTTAACCACCTATTCCGTCAGGTGGCAGGACTTTCACTTCTCCGTCCCCACTTCACTCTATATAGTAGTACTGGAATATTAACCAGTTCTTCCATCGGCTTCGCCTATCGGCTATACCTTAGGCCCCGACTAACCCTGATCCGATTAGCGTTGATCAGGAAACCTTAGTCTTCCGGCGGGGGAGTTTCTCGCTCCCCTTATCGTTACTTATTCCTACATTTGCTTTTCCATCCGCTCCAGAGTAAGTTGTCCTTACGCCTTCTACGCTGAATGGAATGCTCCCCTACCAATTACACAATGTGTAATTCCATAGCTTCGGTAATATACTTATGCCCGATTATTATCCACGCCAAACCGCTCGACTAGTGAGCTGTTACGCACTCTTTAAATGAATGGCTGCTTCCAAGCCAACATCCTAGCTGTCGCTGCAGTTCGACTTCGTTAATTCAACTTAGTATATATTTGGGGACCTTAGCTGATGGTCTGGATTCTTTTCCTCTCGGACATGGACCTTAGCACCCATGCCCTCACTCCTGTGAAACATTTATAAGCATTCGGAGTTTATCAGGACTTGATAGGCGGTGAAGCCCTCGCATCCAATCAGTCGCTCTACCTCTTATAAACTATCACAAGGCTGCACCTAAATGCATTTCGGGGAGTACGAGCTATCTCCAAGTTTGATTAGCCTTTCACCCCTACCCTCAAGTCATCCGAAAACTTTTCAACGTTTACCGGTTCGGTCCTCCATTTCGTGTTACCGAAACTTCAACCTGCTCAAGGGTAGATCACTTGGTTTCGCGTCTACTCCCACTGACTATGGCGCCCTGTTAAGACTCGCTTTCGCTTCGGCTGCGTACCTGAAGTACTTAACCTTGCCAGTGAAAGTAACTCGTAGGATCATTATGCAAAAGGCACGCTGTCACGGAATTGCTCCGCTCCAACCGCTTGTAAGCGAACGGTTTCAGGATCTATTTCACTCTTCTATTCGAAGTACTTTTCACCTTTCCTTCACAGTACTGGTTCACTATCGGTCTCTGGGGAGTATTTAGCCTTACCGGATGGTCCCGGCGAATTCAAACAGGATTTCTCGTGTCCCGCTCTACTCAGGATACTGCTATCAAATTATAACTATACTTGTACGGGATTATCACCCTCTATGATTGATCTTTCCAAATCATTCCAATTCGTTTATAATTCAAATACCGCAGTCCTATAACCCCAACTATGCATTACTACATAATTGGTTTGGGCTTCTCCGCGTTCGCTCGCCACTACTTGCGGAATCACTTTTGTTTTCTTCTCCTAAGGGTACTTAGATGTTTCAGTTCCCCTCGTTTGCTTTCCACATTCGTGGAATAACATAGCTTCACTATGCTGGGTTGCCCCATTCGGAAATCTTCGGATCAAAGGTTATTTGCACCTACCCGAAGCTTGTCGCAGCTTATCACGTCCTTCATCGCCTCCCAGAGCCTAGGCATCCACCGTTCGCTCTTATTTTGCTTTCTTTATTCTTTTTTGCTCGTTTACGTTATTGATAAATCAATTACGCAAATCCACAATGCTTACTCTATCGTATAGCATTGCTTTTACTACTTTACTTTTCTCTCTTTCCAATATGTCAAAGATCTCTACTTAATGCTTACCTTAATATTCAGAATTCATATCTTGAATAATTAGTTTATGTCTCACGACACAGCATTTAAATGTGTTGATTTACAGCGTTTCAAAGCTATCAAATCTTATGTACTTTATTTATTCTTCAAAAAAAACAACCCGCTGGTCGATTTTTGGTGGAGAATATCGGGCTCGAACCGATGACCCCCTGCGTGCAAGGCAGGTGCTCTAAGCCAACTGAGCTAATCCCCCGAGTATATTAGCAGTAAGCAGTAAGGGGGTAAGCTTCTTAGCTTAATGCTTACAGCTTGCAGCTGTTGTGTAGTCCCAGGCAGAGTTGAACTGCCGACCTCTACATTATCAGTGTAGCGCTCTAACCAACTGAGCTATAGGACTGAATTTCAGTTATCAGTCGTCAGTCATCAGTTATCAGTTTGCACTTTACTGCTTCGTAACTGTTCACTGCTAACGGTTTACTGTTAACTGTTAACTGGTTACTGTATTTTATATCATAAACAACATAATGTAGTACTTGGAATTTTCATTCCTTTACATACCACTTTTCTAAATAAATCGTACAATTCATTGCTGAATCATACAAGGATAACATCGCTCCAGAAAGGAGGTGTTCCAGCCGCACCTTCCGGTACGGCTACCTTGTTACGACTTAGCCCTAGTTACCAATTTTACCCTAGGACGCTCCTTGCGGTTACGTACTTCAGGTCCCCTCGGCTTCCATGGCTTGACGGGCGGTGTGTACAAGGCCCGGGAACGTATTCACCGCGCCATGGCTGATGCGCGATTACTAGCGAATCCAGCTTCACGAAGTCGAGTTGCAGACTTCGATCCGAACTGAGAGAGGCTTTAAGAGATTAGCATCTTGTCACCAAGTAGCAACCCTCTGTACCCCCCATTGTAACACGTGTGTCGCCCCGGACGTAAGGGCCGTGCTGATTTGACGTCATCCCCACCTTCCTCACACCTTACGGTGGCAGTCTCACTAGAGTCCTCAGCTTAACCTGTTAGTAACTAATGATAGGGGTTGCGCTCGTTATGGCACTTAAGCCGACACCTCACGGCACGAGCTGACGACAACCATGCAGCACCTACACATCTGCTATTGCTAGAAGACAAGTTTCCTCGTCGGTCAGATGCATTTCAAGCCCGGGTAAGGTTCCTCGCGTATCATCGAATTAAACCACATGTTCCTCCGCTTGTGCGGGCCCCCGTCAATTCCTTTGAGTTTCATTCTTGCGAACGTACTCCCCAGGTGGAATACTTAACGCTTTCGCTTTGCCACATACAGTATATCGCATACAGCTAGTATTCATCGTTTACTGCGTGGACTACCAGGGTATCTAATCCTGTTTGATCCCCACGCTTTCGTGCCTCAGCGTCAGTTGTATCCCAGTAAGCTGCCTTCGCAATTGGTGTTCTGTGTTATATCTAAGCATTTCACCGCTACACAACACATTCCGCCTACCTCATTTACACTCAAGACCAACAGTTTCAATGGCAATTTTACAGTTGAGCTGCAAACTTTCACCACTGACTAATTGGTCCGCCTACGCACCCTTTAAACCCAATAAATCCGGATAACGCTCGGATCCTCCGTATTACCGCGGCTGCTGGCACGGAGTTAGCCGATCCTTATTCGTAAAGTACATACAATAGCCTACACGTAAGCTTTTTTATTCCCTTACAAAAGAAGTTTACAATCCATAGGACATTCTTCCTTCACGCGACTTGGCTGGTTCAGGCTCTCGCCCATTGACCAATATTCCTCACTGCTGCCTCCCGTAGGAGTCTGGTCCGTGTCTCAGTACCAGTGTGGGGGACCTTCCTCTCAGAACCCCTAAACATCGTTGACTTGGTGAGCCGTTACCTCACCAACTATCTAATGTTACGCATGCCCATCTGTAAGCTATAAATATTTAACCGATCAACCATGCAGTTAATCGGTATTATGCGGTGTTAGTCCGAATTTCTCCGGGTTATTCCCCTCTTACAGGTAGGTTGCATACGTGTTACTCACCCGTGCGCCGGTCGCCACCAGTTGTATTGCTACTCCCGTGCTGCCCCTCGACTTGCATGTGTTAGGCCTGTCGCTAGCGTTCATCCTGAGCCAGGATCAAACTCTTCGTTGTATCTTTTTTTAATTTGCTCGGATGCTATCTCTTTTTGATTTATCAGAAAATTGACGTGGTATAAAAAAAATTTCCCTTCCTTATACTACATTATTTGTTGTTCATGTATTCTCAAAGATCGATGCTTAACTTGTCTACTATCGCAGTAAACGTTATCGTCAAGACTTATTGTGTTATTATAAAACAGCTCCCTGTTTTGTAATCTCTTTCGCCGTTGCAATTAATCGCGTTTGACTAATTTTGTTGGCCTCAAATTTTAGAGGCGAAACGGGCTGCAAAGGTAATGCTTATTTTTAAACTACCAAACTTTTTCGGAAAATAAATTTCAGCGTTGTTCTTAGCGTTTACCGCAGTGCCTCTCTCTTAAAGCGGGTGCAAAAGTACTCGCTTTTATATTACAAACCAAACTTATTCTGCTCTTTTTTCAATATTATTTGACTTTTATTTATAACTTACTGAAAATAAACTGACTCCACGGAAACTTATTTTATACCAAATATCCGAAATCTCCGAAATCACTCGATAAATCACTATAACTATCGAAAGTATTACCCAAATTATTAATCATAAACCCTAATTTTAAACGAAATTTTATCCCAATTCGGAACTTTATAAGCAAAATTGGAACAAATCAGCAGAAAATAAAACAAGAAATGAGAGAAAATACAAGAGAAAATTTGGAATATCATAGAAATATCTGAATTCAGGCGATAGAAAATGGTAGTGGTTGACAAATGGGAGCACTTAAAATTTGAACATCAATGTAAGAAACATCGTAAAAGAAGGACTCTTGTATCAAATTCAGAATAAAGTATCACCAAAAGTGATTCTCACACTAACCTGAAAAATTGGATACATAGTAAAAGGTATAGCTGGATAAACAAAAGTCAACATGATGGAATAAAAACTATACACATATATATGTAGCGATACACAAATGTATATAGCACATTTATATATCACAAGTTTTATATTTAAACAATAAGAATTATATTTAGAATTAGAATATTTATCTGGCTTCAAATCATATACATAAATTGATTATCTTTGTCGGGGAAAGAAAAAAAACAGGATTCAAGACTTCATACAATACCATCAAAAACAGAAATATCTTATAAATTAATCATCAAATTAGAACAACACATGAGCAGACGTACCATTGGCATTCATGAAAAAATGCCATTACTTGAGAGTTTACCACTTAGTTTTCAACACTTAACAGCTATGTTTGGTGCTACCATTTTAGTTCCGATACTGCTGGGCGTTAATCCGGCCATCGCTTTATTAATGAACGGTGTGGGAACATTAATTTATTCGTGGGTTACCAAGGGTGGTATTCCTGCTTATCTGGGGTCGAGTTTTGCATTTATTGCCCCGGTAATGCTTATTATCAGTAAGTCTGGTGGATTTAGTCATGCACAATCGGGTTTTATCTTTTTCGGATTGTTCTTTGTGTTGATTTCATTTGTGGTGAAGAAATGGGGAATTGGCTGGATTGATGTGGTGATGCCTCCGGCAGTAATGGGTGCAGTGGTAGCCATTATCGGTTTGGAACTGGCACCGGTAGCAGCGCAACAAGCAGGGCTTGCGCCCTGGCCTACAGCTGTAGGACAAGTGGTTCAACCTTTTGTAACGACTCCAAACGTACTGATTGTATCGATGTTTACTTTATGTATCGGAATTATTGGATCGGTATTGTTTAAAGGTTTTATGCAAGTGATACCTATTCTGGTAGCCGTGGTAGCGGGTTATTTACTTGCCTTAAGCCTTGGTATGGTAGACACAACAACCATTAGCAATGCAGCTTGGTTTGCCTTACCTCAATTTCAGGCACCAGTATTTGATTTAAATGCCATTTTTATTATTGCTCCGGCATGTATTGTGGTGTTGGCTGAACATATCAGCCATTTAATAGTAACCGGAAAAATTACTGAAACCGACTTGATGAAAGATCCCGGATTGCACCGCTCTCTGCTTGGCGATGGTATAAGCAATATTCTTTCGGGTTTTGCGGGATCACCTCCAAATACTACTTACGGTGAAAATATTGGCGTAATGGCCATTACACGGGTTTACTCGGTTTGGGTCATTCGTGGGGCAGCCATTCTTGCTATTGCTTTTTCGTGCATCGGAAAAGTGTCGGCAGCTATTTCCACCATCCCTACGCCTGTAATGGGCGGTATTACCATGTTATTGTACGGTGTAATTGCAGTTCAAGGTTTCCGTATGTTTGTAGAACAAAAAGTTGATTTCAGCAAAAACAGTACTATGGTTCTAGGAGCTATCACTTTTGTAGTAGGTGTTAGTGGTGCAGCCATTAATATTGGTTCGGTGCAATTGAAAGGTATGGCTTTCGCTGCTATCGTGGGCGTTTTGTTATCGTTGATTTTTTGGGGATTGACAAAGTTGGGTGTAATGAATAAAGAAGTATAGACCAATAAGTAGTGAGGGCAAAAGATAATATTCCTGCTCCTATTTCAATACTATACAATATAGTTTTAAAAAGAGGTGAACCATAGTTCACCTCTTTTGGTTTTATAACCCCCCAATCCGTCAGCCGACGGAGCTTTAAGACGTAGTTGTTGAGATTTATTTTTATGTCAAGTCCGTTATTTGACAAACTCTTAAGCCTCCGTCGGCTGACGGATTGGGGGTCATAACTAAAATGTATTATAAATTATATCCAACTTACATTGAATTAGCATTTCAAGAATAGAAAAATACAATATTGAAAAGGAGCTTCCCTTCTTTTGAGCTCAGACAGCGGCATTGTTTATATGCAATTCACATCAAATTAACGAAATGGATTGAAAAGCACTTTTTATCCTCAGTAAATGTACAAATCACTCAGGCATTTATATTGGTATGAAAATTGTGAGGCAGCCCAAAAATTCGTTATTTCTCTAAAAAACTAGTATCTTTGCGGTGGAATATTGAATCTCAACCGTCCAATTTCGTTTTTTAATTTATGTTAAAGCAACAGTTACAACAAAAACTACAACAAAAACTTTCACCTGCTCAGATTCAGGTTATAAAGATGCTCGAAGTGCCTACTTTGGAGCTGGAGGAACGCATCCGTCAGGAGCTGGAAGAGAATCCGGCATTAGAGGAAGGCGCTGAACTTGATAATGAAAGCAATGAAAAAGATGATGACTTTAATTCGGAAGATGGTGGCAACAACGATGATATTGATTTAGAAGAATATATGTCGGATGATGACATTCCGGATTATAAACTCAAAGCAAATAATACATCGAAAGACGATAAATACGAAGATATTCCTTTTTCGATTGGAATGACTTTTCACGAATTCTTATTGGATCAGGTTGGACTTTTGCAACTATCGGACAAAGACAGACTGCTAACAGAATATGTAATCGGAAATATCGACGACGAAGGTTATTTACGCCGTGCACCCGAAGCAATGGTCGACGATATTGTGTTTCAGGCGGGAGTGCAGACTACCGATGAGGAAATTTACAGGATTATACATCAGGTTCAGCAACTGGATCCCGCCGGTGTAGGTGCTATCGATTTGCAGGAATGCTTGCGTCTTCAACTTGAACGGAAGGTAGAAACAGCAGAGAACAAACTGGCGCGAAAAATTATTGTTGAATACTTCGATGAGTTTTCGAAAAAGCACTACGACAAAATAATGCGTGGTTTGGACATGGATGACCTGATGTTGAAGAAGGTGATGAATGAGATTATCCACCTGAATCCAAAACCGGGAAATGCCTGGGGAGGAAATATCCTTGAGAAATCGATGTCGACCATTGTGCCTGATTTTATTTTGGAGAATGACGAAAACCAATTGACCGTACAACTCAATAATAGTAATGTTCCCGATTTGAGAGTGAACACCACCTACAACGAAATGTTTCAGGACTATGCCGGAAATAAACAGAACCAAAGTCGTGAAATGAAAGATGCGGTGATGTTTGTAAAGCAGAAAATTGACTCCGCCCGTTGGTTCATTGACGCTATTAAGCAGCGTCAACAAACTTTGCTCACCACCATGATAGCGATTGTTCAATTTCAGAAAGCGTTTTTTATCGAGGGTGATGATACCTATTTGAAACCAATGATTTTGAAGGATATTGCCGACATTACGGGTTATGATATTTCAACCATTTCGCGCGTAAGCAATAGCAAATATATACAAACCGAATTCGGTATTTTTCCGGTGAAATATTTCTTCTCCGAGTCGATGACCAACGATTCGGGCGAGGAAGTTTCGACCCGCGAGATTAAACAAATTCTGCTCGAATGCGTTAACAACGAAGACAAACGTAAACCAATAAACGACGATGCCCTGGCCGAAGTCCTCAAAACCAAAGGATACATTATTGCCCGACGCACGGTAGCAAAATACCGCGAACAGCTGAATATCCCTGTGGCGAGAATGAGGAAAGAAATTTAAAATAATGCATAATTGAGAATTCATAATGCATAATTAAGAAATAAACCACACCAATGAAGACATTTTATAAAGCAATCACCCTGATATTCCAACCATTATTGATGCCCACCCTTGGGATGATAATATTGATGAATATGACATTCTTCGTTGGTTTACCACCACTGTGGCGATGGATATCCATTATCGGGACTTTTATCTTTACAGCCGTATTGCCGGCTATACCTATTTTAGTCATGCTGCGTAAAGGCGAAATCAACGATTTGTTTATTTCAAAGAAAGAAGAACGCACCATGCCTTACCTGTTTTCGTTTTTGGCTTATGCATTCTGGTCGATGTTTATGTGGAGAACCTTACAGTTCCCCATGTTTATAGTAGCCATGGGAATTGGTTCGGCCATTTCCATTATTGCTATTACAGTTATCAACCTGAAATGGAAAATCAGCGCGCATCTTGGTGGAGTGGGTGGATTGACCGGGGCTGTATTTGGCGTTTGCTACCGGATGGCCATCAACCCATTACCGTTTCTCATTGTCATACTTGCCATATCAGCTTTGGTAGCTTTGGCACGATTGGAACTGAAAGCACATTCGCCCGGTCAGGTATTGGCCGGTTTTGTGGTTGGATTCCTGGCGGTATTTTTACCTTGCATTTTCTTTTAGGCTTAGTATGCCTGTAGTGATATTTTTGAATGAAATTATTTATTAAACAATAAAATAGAAAGAATGATAACGATAGACCAACTGAAAAATGTGTTGGAGCGCGAGGATGCACTGAGGAGGTATCTTTGACGTCGACACGAAACTGATACAGATAGAAGAAGAAGATTTGCGCACGCAGGTGCCCGGTTTTTGGGACGATGCAAAAGCTGCCGAAGCGCAGATGCGCAAAGTAAAAGAACTAAAGAATTGGGTAGCCGGTTACAACGAAGTAAAAAATGCTGCCGACGAATTACAGTTGACCTTCGACTTTTATAAAGAAGAAGTGTCTACCGAAGAGGAAGTAGACGAAGCCTATCGCCACGCGATGGAACTGATTGAAACCCTCGAAATGAAAAACATGCTTTCGCACGAGGAAGATAAATTGGGAGCAGTTATCAAAATTGTGGGTGGTGCCGGTGGCACCGAAGCGCAAGACTGGGCCTCGATGCTTTTCCGTATGTACCAACGTTGGTGCGAACGTCAGAGTTACAAGTGCGAAATCACGAATATTCAGGATGGTGAGGAAGCCGGAATCAAAACCGTGACCATGCAAATTGATGGCGAAATGGCGTATGGCTATTTGAAAAGCGAAAACGGTGTTCACCGTCTGGTGCGTGTTTCTCCTTTCAATGCACAGGGCAAACGTATGACGTCTTTTTGTTCGGTTTATGTAGTTCCATTAGTGGATGATACTATTGAAATAGAGGTAAATCCCGGCATGCTGTCGTGGGACACTTTCCGGTCGAGTGGTGCGGGTGGACAGAACGTAAATAAGGTGGAAACCGGTGTTCGGTTACACTATAAGTTTATCAACCCGGTAACAAATCAGCCCGATGAAATCGTCATCGAAAACACCGAAAGCAGATCGCAGTTTGGGAATAAAGACAATGCTATCCGCTTGTTGAAATCGCAACTGTACGAACTTGAACTGGAAAAACGCCGGGCTGCATCAGCCGTAGTGGAAGCCGGTAAAAAGAAAATTGAATGGGGATCGCAAATTCGTAGTTATGTTTTTGACGACCGCCGCGTGAAAGATCACCGCACCAATTACCAAACCTCAAACGTACAAGGCGTGATGGATGGCGATATTGATGCATTTATCAAAGCTTATTTGATGGAGTTCCCTGATTAAATAGGGAGCTAACAATAATTATAAGACGTATTTCATTCTGATAAACCAGAACGGAATACGTCTTTTTTGTGTCCAAAAAGTAAAGAGAACTCACTTTTTTAGAAATTTATATCCTCATTTTGATTTAGGGGAAAAAGTATTTACAAATTAAAAATCTCAGCAGGAAAAACATAATGTGAGTTAATTGAAACTATAAATGCCTATTTACAGACAACTTTCCAGTACGTTTAGCGTTTTGGTTACAAACTAACAATAAATACAATCTGTTAATGAAGAAGAGAATAATGTTTAAAGTTCCTGTGATGATAGTAATGGGAATTATTTTAGTAACAGGTGCTTCGTGCACCTCAACAAGTCCGACAACAAGTAATTCAGGAACAGTACCTACTAATACAACAGGTTTGATTGTTTCGGCAGTTACAAGTACAGCTGGAGGTAATTATGCTCCACGAAACGTAGTAGCTATCTGGGTTGAAAACAGTTCAGGCACATTTGTAAAATCACTAACTGTTTATGCTGCTGCCCGAGCAGCTGACCTGACAAAATGGGCTGCATCTTCGGGTGGAAGCACTACTGATGCCAGAACCGGAGCAACACAAAGCAACTTTGGAACTGTATACGGAACATGGAATGGAACAAATACCAGCGGAGCAGTTGTAGCAGATGGAACATACAAAGTTTGTATGGAATTGACGGATAAAAATGGAACCGGTAATTTCTCATCATTTACCTTTACAAAAGGGGCTACTATCAGTACCCAAACTCCGGCAAATACATCCAGTTTCTCTTCAGTGACTATTAAATGGATGCCATTATAATAGTTACAAGTTAGTTTATATGAATGGTTATTTTCAAAAACTTATCATCAAATATTCCGAATTGTTTAATTTATACCATGTTTTTTTGATTATTGAGATTTGATTTTTTGATGGGTACCCACACTTTTAAATTTATGAGGTGTGGGTATTTCATTTTACTGCGTCAGGAACAGACATTATACCCGCAAAATTATAACATTATTTCATGTGGAGATAGTGGAAAGAGAGCTATTATTTGTCATAAGTGAGAAAACTACACTATTTTCAAAGAATTTATAGTCATTTGATAAGTATTCAAAAGTACTTGTGATCCGATCTTAAACATAAAGTCCGTTAATAGACACAATATCTGCCCTTCTACACACAATCTTTCAGTATATTTGGCGTTCCTATTACAAAATAACAATAAATACAATTTTTACATTAGAACAACATTATGAAACTAACTGATAAAATACAGTTTCACAAATTACTACTAGCGGTGGTGATGTTTGCTTTCACGGCTAGTTGTGATAACTCGTTGCCGTTTCGAACAGTATCCACGACGGCCGTAACTGATGTAACTTCAACCACAGCTACTGTAGGTGGAAAAATCACGAACGATAATAATATTGTAACCACAGTTCAGGGTATTTGCTGGAGTACCAAAACGGGGCCGTCGATTAACGACAGTAAGACTTCAAGCACAACTATCTCAGTAGATTTTACAGGTTCACTGACCGGTTTAACTCCCAATACAACATATTATGTAAGAGCTTATCTTAGTAATAGCGACAATACAGTATATGGGAGTGAGATTTCATTCACCACAACGGCATCCAATGGACTTGCTCTTACCACAGTCGCAGCAACAGGAATTACAACAACAGCAGCTACGACCGGTGGAAATATAGTTTCCGATGGTGGTTCAACAATTACAGCGCGTGGTGTATGTTGGGGAACAACAACTGCCCCAACTACTGCAGGCAGCAAAACAACTGATGGAACCGGAACCGGAATATTTGCAAGTAGCTTAACAGGTCTCTCACCAAACACTTTATATTACGTCCGTGCCTACGCAACAAATGCTACCGGAACGATTTATGGCAATGAACTTACATTTACAACTCCTCAAACAGCCGTACTTACCTTAACCAGCACCGCAGCAACGGCAATTACCACAACAACGGCAACGACCGGTGGAAATATAGTTTCCGATGGAGGTTCAGCAGTGACAGCACGTGGAGTATGTTGGAGTACAACTGCCGCACCAACAACCGCTGGCAGTAAAACCACGGATGGAACTGGAACGGGCGTATTCGCAAGCAGCCTAACCGGCTTATCGCCTAACACTTTATATTATGTCCGTGCGTATGCGACAAATGCTAACGGAACGGCTTATGGCAACGAAGTAACATTTACCACCAGTCAGGCTACGGCTGTTGCTCTTACTACTACCGCCGCAACGGGTATCGCAACAACAGCAGCAACATCCGGAGGTAATATTACTTCCGACGGTGGATTGGTTATTATCGCTCGCGGAGTATGCTGGAACACCAGCACCGCACCAACCATCACCAATAGTAAAACCAGCGATGGAACAGGAATGGGTGTTTTTGCAAGCAGTATAACCGGTCTGCAACCAAACACTAAATATTATGTACGGTCGTATGCCACTAATATACTTGGAACAACCTATGGTAATGAAGTGTCATTTACAACACCGGCAACGGCTGTGCTCACACTTACCACCACAGCAGCATCTTCTATTGGAACAACAAATGCCACAGCAGGTGGAAATATAACTTCCGACGGAGGTTCAGCGGTAACGGCACGTGGAGTTTGTTGGGGTACTTCAACAGGTCCAACAACTGCTAGTAGTATTACCGCCAATGGAATAGGGACAGGTACTTTCACCAGCAGCTTAACAGGCCTTATCCCTGGAACTACTTACTATTTGCGGGCTTACGCAACGAACGCCAACGGAACGGTTTATGGTAACGAAGTGACATTCACTACTACGGCATTGCTTGCACCAACCCTGACCACTACCGCAGCATCGGCCATTGCAATAACAACTGCAACCGCGGGTGGAAGCATATCTTCAGATGGTGGAGCGACAGTTACGGCGCGCGGAGTATGCTGGAATACAGCAAGCGGACCTACTACCGCCAACAGCAAAACCAGCGATGGAACAGGAACAGGCGCTTTCACCAGTAGCTTAACCGGTTTGGTAACAGCTACCAAGTATTACGTGAGAGCCTATGCAACCAATGCTATTGGAACTGCGTATGGCAACGAAATATCATTTACCACCACAAGTGCAGTGACCAATACACCGGGAACATTGACGGTAAGTGTAACTGAGAGTACTGCCGGTGGTGGATATGCTCCAAGTCACATTATAGCAATTTGGATAGAGAATGGGTCGGGAGTTTTTGTAAAAACACTAATGGCGTATGCAAATACCCGAATACAATACCTTACTAACTGGGTTTCAAAGTCAGCTAAAAATAAAGTAGACGCAGTCAGCGGAGCTACGCAAAACAGCTTTACTACCAGAACCGCAACATGGAACGCCACCGATGTGAATAAAGCAGTGGTGGTAGATGGAACGTATAAAGTTTGTATGGAATTGACTGACAAAAATGGCACCGGGAACTTCTCTACATTCACCTTTACAAAAGGACCAACGGCTGTAACTTTAACGCCAGCGAATGCACCAAGCTTTTCAGCAATTAGTATTAAATGGGTACCATAACATAAGAAGAGTTATTCTGTTTTATCATTTAAACCCACGCTTTTGAAAAGAAAAGTGTGGGTTTTTTGATTTATTATTCTAAAAAAGAACCCAAGTAAGTGTGAATTGCTTAAATTTGCAAGTCAACAACAGATGCTTCGATCTAGAAAGTTAGCACACAGAATACACTGATAAAACAGAATCTTTCAATCACCTCATTTATGGACGGAATAAATGATTAGGATTCACCGTACTTTAGCCAAACTTTAAAGTTTGAAGAGAATAAAACAAAACCCCTTCGCCCTTCGGGTACTTCCCTTAAAAAGGGAAGAATATCTGAGTTCTGGAATTTGTAAGTTGGAGGAAAAGTTTTGAAATTTCATGTTTATAAAAGAATACCTGATTTTGATAACCACCAAGTTTGATTAAATGTAAATAACCTGGGAGTGCTCAGTTGTCCCCTTTTTAAGGGGACGATCCGTCAGCTGACGGAGGAGGGTTTATAAACAATAACAGTAAACAAATTTCAGGACTATGTATTAACAGAAATAAAGAATGTCCATGAAAATAATACAAACCCACGATTATAAAAACCAACTAACATCACTCTATATGGATGCGTTCGCAAAAGGTGCATCCGAACAATATATTGATGAGGCGGCATTGGATATCTATATCGAAAAGTTGCAGAATGAAGGTATAACGTTGGTGGCTATAGAGAATAATCAGGTGATTGGAGCATTGCTTAGTTGCCCGCTGGCATTTGACGAATACGTTACAAGTGCAATTACCGAAAACTTTGCTGTAGAAAAATGCGTTTACGTAGCAGAAATGATGGTGGCAGCTGAGTCGCGAGGAAAAGGAATTGGACAGCAGCTGCTGACCTCCTTTTTTGAAACACCCGATATGAAACAGTATTCAGATGCTTTTATCAGGGTATGGGATAAAAATGACGGAGCAATAGCGCTGTATAAAAAAATGGGATTTATGCCGTATACCAACATTGAACAAACAAAACAAAAAGCGGATGGAAGCGGGACTTTCATTATGAAAAAAATATATTTACACAAGAAACTGATTTGAATTATGACAGATTTACTAACCAAAACAATTGATTTAAAAACCGGAAGTGCAAAAGAAAAACGACAGGAAATTCTTCAGTATTTCCGCAAAACATGGGCCATTGACGAACAATTGTACACGCAGTTAAAGTCGGACGAAGTGTTTTATCATCGCGGTGATCCTTTGCGTCATGTGTTGTTGTTTTATTTCGGACACACAGCCGTGTTTTTTATCAATAAACTATTTCTGGCAAAAATTATCGATACCCGTATCAACCCATCCTTCGAATCTATCTTTGCCATTGGCGTGGATGAAATGAGTTGGGATGATTTGAACGAAAAACATTATAACTGGCCGGGCGTAGACGCCGTGCGCGATTATCGCAACCAGGCCAAAGAACTGATTGAAAACGTAATTCTCACAACATCACTCACCTTACCCATCACATGGAACGATCCAATGTGGATTATACTGATGGGCATTGAACATGAACGTATTCATCTCGAAACTTCATCGGTACTGATCCGACAATTACCGCTGGACGAAGTAGTGCCCGGTAAGTTTGGAAAGATATGTACCGAGTCGGCCACTGCTCCTCAAAACCAACTCTTGCCGGTAGAAGGTGCACAAGTACAATTGGGCAAGACCTTCGACAACGCTCTTTACGGTTGGGATTTGGAATATGGACATTATACCGAAAAAGTCGAAAACTTCAGCACCTCCAAATACCTTGTTTCTAACGGTGAATTCCTGAATTTTGTAAACGATGGCGGTTATAAAGACAAATGTTACTGGACAGAAGAGGGTTGGAACTGGTGCAGCTTTAAAGAAGCCGAGATGCCACTCTTTTGGAGGAAAGAGGACGATGAATATCGTTTACGATTGGTAGCCGAAGAGATACCCATGCCCTGGAACTGGCCGGTAGAGATTAATTATCTGGAAGCAAAAGCATTTTGCAACTGGAAAACAGCCAAGGAAGGTAAAACCTTCCGTTTGCCTACCGAAGCCGAATGGATGCGACTTACGGAGGTGAGCGAAGTCCCCGACCAACCGCAATGGATAGTGGCACCGGGAAATATCAATCTGGAGTATTATGCCTCGCCTTGTCCGGTCGACAAGTTTAAAACCGGCGATTTCTACGATGTAATCGGCAATGTATGGCAATGGACCGAAACACCCATCACCGGATATGCAGGTTTCAAGGTACATCCTATGTACGACGATTTTGCAACTCCAACCTTTGATGGAAAACATAACCTTATTAAAGGCGGTTCGTGGATATCCACCGGCAACGAAGCCATACGCGATGCGCGTTATGCCTTCCGTCGCCACTTTTACCAGCATGCCGGGTTTAGAGTAGTGCAGTCGGAAACGCCGCTCAGCATTCACAACGATGAATATGAGATGGACGTAGAAGTGGCTAACTCCTGCGAAGCCAACTGGGGAGATGCCTTTGCCAGCTGTCCGAACTTTTCGGTGCAACTGGCCAAAACAGCTATCGAAACGATGAAGGGCAAAAAAGATATCAAGGTACTGGACTTAAATGCCGATACCGGACGCATGGCCTTTGAACTGGCACAACATTTTGATGATGTAACTGCTCTCGATTTTTCTACCCGCTTCCTCCGCCTTCCTATTAAATTACAGGAAAAAGGATTTATACGATACATAGTAAAGGATGAAGGTGAACTGGTCTTTTACCGCGACGTGGTACTTTCGGACATGGGACTGGAAAGTGGCAAAAACAACATCCTGTTTATGCAGGCTGATGCCAATAATCTGAAACCGATTTACAGCGGGTACGATCTGATTATAGTGCCCAATCTGTTGGAAGAATTGATTTGCCCTATCATTTTTCTCAAAAACATTCACGAACGATTGAACGAAAACGGCACATTGATAATAGCCAGTACGTACGAGTGGGAACATCACGAAGTAAAACGCGCACATTGGCCGGGAGGATTCAAAAAAGATGGCGAACCCGTTTCGTCTATTGATGGAATGCAAGCTATACTCAATGAGCATTTCACGCTGGAGAATACACCTTTTGATTTGCCACTCACCCTTCGTAAGTCATCTCGTATCAGTGAGCTGCGACTGTCGGAAGTAAGCGTGTGGAAGAAGAAATGCAACTGATAGTTGACAATAAAGAGTTTTAATATAAGAATAATTACAATATGGATACAGTTAAATTCAAACACATCACCCCTATTCAATTACGTTTTAATGATTTCGATGCATTGGGACATGTGAATAACTCAGTATATTTCTCGTTTTTCGATTTAGGAAAAACCTCTTACTTCAATGAGGTAATGCCCAACATGACTACTAGCAAAGAAGTTGGAGTAGTAATAGGACATATTGAGGTTAGCTTTTTGCTGTCGGTATATCCGGGCGAAAATGTAGCAGTGGAAACAGCAGTAGTGGAAGTTGGAAACAAAAGCTTCAAACTTTTACAGCAGTTGATCGACCTTGATACCAACGAAGTGAAATGCGTGTGCCGCACAGTGATGGTTTGCTTCGATGCTAAAACCAAAACTACCCGCACCATTTCTGAAGAATGGAGAAAGGCCATGGCCGGGTTCGAAAGCAATCCCGAACTTCTGAAAGTTCACACAGGCCATTAAAAAGAAAATCCACACACGAAACTCATTAACAAACGGATTTTCAACGATTATACTCAATTAGATAAGAAACTATTTACACATTTTTTGGACACAATAATATTGTATAATAAAAACGTTGGAAAAACATTTTTTGTAAAAAAGAGAATGATGCAGAAGAATGTCGGATGCAAGAATTGAGATAACGAATAAAACTAAAACAAAAAACAAGATTATGGCTTTAAATTTCAAGATGGATGATAACAATATCCAATCAAGTTTTTCAACTATCGCTTCGGAGATAATGAATAAATGGGTACTTAAGGCCGGCGATAGCTCCTATCGAATCTGCGAACTGGAATTCTATTATAAAAGCAAGTCGCATCAAGATCCGTATATACACGGACATGATCTACAAAAGGAAATGGGTAAATGGTATTTTCACGGTTCAGGGCTGGATATGACATTCGGAAGTGAGAAATGTCCGGGGAGTATCCTTATCCGCGCTATTTACAATTTGGCCGAACCGCACAACTATACCTACGGACCTATTAAAACTGTGACGGAGTTATTCGCTAATCTCCCTGATATTTATAACGGAGATTTCTCATTGCGATTAGAGGCGGATGATAAAGGATTGATCAAGAAAGAAGATAAACGCATCTTTGATGCTCCACGGGTAGGTCTAAATCCCGACAAAGATTTAAACGGATCGTTCTGTCTGAAGAAGTACCGCTTCTTTGTAATGCCCAGCGAACAGCATGTAGGAATAGAAAATGCACTCAGAGGTTCAAAACTAAGCAACAAAGAAGTAAATGAAATTTTGGGATATGATATAAAGTGATGATTGGCTAACGCCGCACAATTATACAAGCTAATAATTCTCCAGAGGATAGATAATAATATATCCATAGAAAGAAATTGTAATATGAAACACATACAGATTCTATTTCTAGTTCTTCTTTTGTTTGCTGGCTGTGCAGGAAACCGCTACGCCCTAATGAATAAAGGCGATTCGCGGCATTTTCTGGAAAATATTATCCTGCGTGAATCGAAAACAAAACATATCAGTAAAAAACCTATTTTGGTGATTGATGGGAAACCTAGGCGTTATAATGTGGAGTTAAAGAATAAAAAGTTGGAGATGTACCGTTACGAAATACGTAACATTGATGTTCTTAAACTGAAAACAGCCGTGGCTATTTACGGGAAAGAAGGAGAGAAAGGAGTATTGATTATCTCCAGCATTTATGATGGGAAAAATGCATCTCGCAATCCGCTTTGGTTAGTAGATGGTAAAGTTTGGTCGAAAGAGGAGCTAGACACTTTGAATCCAAAACGAATTGAAACAGTAGATATTATTAAGAATAAAAAGGATGAAGCAAAATATACCGATGACTCAGGTAGAGGAGTAATATTAATTAAACTAAAGTATTAGGCTTAGAGCTGCATTCTGGAACTATTTTATCCGATAGTATATGGTTCGTAAAAAAAGAATCCTGATAATTACATGTGTAGTCATTGCACTTGCACTCCTGTTGAGGCACTTTGTCTTTCCACCGAAAGATATAGTGCCACCACAGGATCAGGATTTTTGTTCCTCCATACACAGCACCGATACATCGAAACTGAGCAATGAGCTAAAGCAGGTGGCAGATAGTATGCGCACCAAAACAGGAGTGTATGTACTGGAAGATGGTGGGGGTTCGTTGGTAACACGCGCGTGGTTGTGCGAACATGCCGAAAAAACAATCGATATACAGTATTTTATCTTTTCAACGGATAATGTGGGACTCATTGCCTGCGATTATCTGGTAAGGGCAGCCGACCGAGGAGTGAAGGTACGAATTATCGTGGACGACCTGATGGTAGAAGCCGGTATTCACGAAATACTAACGATGGATTCGCACAAAAACATTTCGATAAAGATATACAACCCGGGGCAAAACCTGGGGAAGAATGTCTTTCAGAAACTGGGCAAACTGGGCACGCATTACAGAAGTTTCAACCAACGCATGCACAATAAGATATTGGCAGTAGATGGAAAAGTGGTCATCACCGGCGGACGCAACATTGCCGATGAGTATTTTGATTACGACCACGAATACAACTTCAGAGACAGGGATGTATTGCTGTTGGGAAAAACGGTGCAGCAGGTAGAAAGCTCCTTCGAAACATTCTGGAACAATCCGATAGCCGTTCCGGTAAGTAGTCTGGTAAAAGAAAAGAGCAATAATTTCGGCGACAGCACCCGTTTCGACCGCCTACACCAATACGCCTGCAACCCCGAAAACTTCTGGCCACAATTGCGACAACAAATAGTGGAACTTCCTAAAGTGTTTCATCGCATTGTGGCATCAGATCAGTTGGTATGGTCAGACAGTGTTTCGTTTGTTTCCGATACTCCCGGGAAAAATAACGGTCAACGGGGAATGGGCGGAGGTGGTATAACGACTTCGGCACTGGCAACGCTTATTAGCAGAGCAAAACACTCGGTAGACATACAAAGTCCTTACCTCATCACCACACTGGCAGGCCTCAAGCTAATGAAAGAAGCGATAGGCAGAGGAGTAAAAATAAAGATACTAACAAACAGTATGGCATCGACCGATAATCTGGAAGCCTTTGCAGGATACCAGAAAAACCGCCGGTAACTACTGGATGCCGGAATAGATATCTATGAATTCAGACCGGATGCTGCCGAAAGAATAAGAATAGCCACCGGAGCTCTGCAGAAAAAGTTGAACTATACACCTGTTTTCGGACTGCACGCAAAAACAATGGTAATCGATGGCAACATAACCGTAATAGGTACATTTAATCTGGATCCACGCAGTGCCAATCTCAACACAGAATGTTTTGCCCGGGTATATTCGAAACAGATAGCCCGGGGTGTATTGAAAGGAATGCACGAAGAATACAAACCGGAAAATTCGTGGCATATATCGCAGACCTTTAACCCCGACTCAAAAGCAGATCGGGCAAAACGGATAAAAACCTTTACAAAAAAGATTATCCCTAAGAATATATTGTAAGATATTATATAAGGAATAAGATTAAATAATTAGGATTGACAGTAATATGGGAATCCCTTACGGAAAAAGGAAATCTATAGCAATGTGATCGAAGAAAAAAAATATCCATCGCAAATTGTAATTTAAAACAAAACAGTATGAAAAAACTTGCATTATTATTTCTCGTTGTATTTAGTGCCTCGCTTTACGCTCAGGAAACCGGCATCAAGTTCAGTAAGGACAGTTTGTTATCGGACGCATTGGCGCAGTCCAAAAAAGAAGGTAAACTAGTATTTATCGACTGCTACACCACCTGGTGCGGACCCTGTAAACGTCTGGCCAAAGAGATCTTTCCACAGAAAGCAGTCGGAGATTTTTATAACAGCCACTTTATCAATCTTTCGTTTGATATGGAAAAGGGCGAAGGATTAAAGATTCGTGCAAAATATGCCGTGCAGGCCTATCCTACCCTACTGTTTTTAAATGCCGAAGGTGAAATGGTGCATATAGGAATAGGTTCTATGCCTGCGAATGAGTTTATTGAACTAGGAAAAACAGCATTGGATGATACCCGAAATGTACTTTCTATATCCACTAAAATGAAGACCGGGGATAAAAGCATTCAAACATTAATGCTCTATCTGAAAGCCAATCATTATGCGGCTGATGCCGATGCGCTGATAACCGAGTATTTCAAAACAGCTACCGACGAAGAAAAACTATCGCAGGATGCATGGCAACTGTTTAAAGAACACATCACCGATATAGACAATGATCAGTTCCAATATTTTTTAAAGCATCGTCCGGCTTACGAACAGAAATTCGGGAAAGTAGAAGTTGATAACAAGATAATATATGGATTTGGTTACTATCAACAAAAATATAAGGCGGATTTACAAAAAGCAACATCCGTACAATCAATTGACCCTCTATTGTATTCAAAATTCTTAGTAATGCGCGACTTCTCGGTAGCCACTTATGAGCAACGCTCAAACAAAACCGATAAAGCTAAATGGGCAGATTATATCGCCAAAGCAAAACTTTATGTTGCATTAGACAATGTGCAACCAATGACTACAAATGACATCTGCTGGAATATCTATGAAAATTACCGCACCTTTAATGACATCGCAACATTGAAACTGGCCAGCGAATGGCAGGAAAAAGCGCATAAAGCACTACCGGATAATCATCCGATAAATGATACCTACGCACATATATTATTCGATCTGGGCTTTGTGAAAGAAGCCATTGAACACGAAGCACTAGCCCTAAAAGTAGCCACCGAAGAAAAGAGTGACAAGGATTTGAAGTTTTATAATGATGAAATAGCAAGATTCAAAAAAGCTCAATAACATAAGTATCCGGAATAAACCTAAAAAACTTCTGTTTCGAAAGGAGATCTTGTCTGCATAAATGGAAATGCTGAGTAAACAATATAAAAAACTTTTTGAAGCACAAAGTGTTCGTTTAAATATAAGGAAATGGTGAATATTGGATAATAAGCGTTTCAAGAGAAATGTATTCATTTTAATTGCTGTCCTATTTATAAGACAGCAATTAATGCAAAAAAACAAGAGATCCTGTCGTTCTCATAACTTTGTAACACCATCCGAAGAACAGATAAGTAAAGAAACACTATATTTGACGATTCTTATTTGAGTGAAACGGAAATAAAAGAAATTCTTGGTTCTAAAATTCAACATTATGATTACAGACAAAAAAACGAACACAATTTATTTTTCCGAAAAGCTAAAAGAGCAATTCCCGGAAGTTGCTGGTGACATATATAGCACAATAAAACTGTTGGGTACTGATTGTCGGTTTTTGCCCGGCACAAAAGATATTTGGGCAAGGGATTATATGCCCGTACAGGTCAACGAGCATAAATTCATTCAATATGCATTTCATCCCGACTATCTACAAAAGTTTGAAGATATAAAATCGGATCCGGAAAGCATTTGCACTTCTCTTAACTTGAAAACGGTGAAGTCAGACATTGTTCTAGATGGTGGCAACGTTATCAAATCGGACAATTGCGTAATCATGACCGATAAAATTATTCTTGAAAATATACAGAAATATAGCAAAGATCAATTATTGACGCAACTAAAAGACCTGTTTGAAGTAGATAAAATAGTATTAATCCCGTGGGATAGAGGCGAAAGATATGGTCACGCCGACGGCATGGTTCGGTTTATTGATAATGAAACCGTTTTGTTGCAAGGCTATTACAAAACGCGTAAAGAGCTTTTCGAAGATGGATTCATAAAATATTTTTTGGGTGCGTTGAAAGAGAATCATCTAAAATATGAATTTCTAAACATTGATTATCCCGAAAAGATAAACGCCAAGTTCGCCTATCTTAACTATTTGCAAACAAAAGATTTCATTCTATTGCCTTCATTGGGTATCGAAAAAGATGATGAAGATTTACAAAAAGAAATTGAGAAATACTTTCCCGATTACAAAGGCCGCATTCGAAAGGTAAAGATGAACAGTATTATAGCAAGAGGAGGTGCTTTAAACTGTATATCCTGGACAAAAATGGAATGAAGGAGGTGATTCATTTCAATATTTTTTGATTCTAACCCCATAAGATGTATGCCATTTGTAAAAGTCTACATCCATTTTGTATGGAGCACAAAAAACAGAGAGCCGTTTCTTGAAACAAAAGAAATTAGGGACAAAGTTTGGTTTCACATCAAAGATAATGCCCAAAAGAAAGGTATTTTTATTGATTTTGTAAATGGCTATTCACAACATTGCCATTGCCTCGTTTCATTAGGCATTGATCAAACTATTCAGAAAACAATACAAATGATAAAAGGTGAATCTTCTTTTTGGATAAACAAAGAAGGGCTCACAAAATCTAAATTTGAATGGCAGGATGAATATTATGCTGTTTCGGTTTCCGAATCGATGATTGAGAAAGTTCGTAATTACATTAAAAATCAGGAGCTGCATCATAATACACATTCTTATGTTGACGAAATTGATAATCTAATTGACAAACATGGATTTCAGAAATTTGATGGTAAATAAATCGGGATTATTCAATAGGATTGGGCTTTAGCCCATTCTCGAAATAAGATAGAAAGGTATTGGCTTTAGCCAAATGATTAACCGAACATAATTAATTTGTATATTAATTTGGCTAAAGCCAATAAGACACATCATCCTTCTCCCTCCAGCTAAAGCAGGAGGCAATTGAAGCTGGAGGCAATTGAAAAGAAGACGCGATTAATAAAACAACCTATAAATTGCTGATGAACCTATTTTTTCTACTTTTGCGAATACAAATCATACATCAATACATGAAAAGAATACTATCAAGTGCCTGCGCTCTTCTAATGGTAGCGGGGTTGAATACTTATGCTCAGCAGCTTACTCCTAAAGTTACAATAACCACAGATGAGAAAACTCCCAACTCGCAGTGGCAGGGTAAGCGGGTGGCATATCTGGGCGATTCGATGACCGACAAACGTCGTGTAGGAACCACCTGTGTTTACTGGGAGTATCTGAATGAATTGATGGGAATAACACCATCGGTGTACGGTATCAGTGGCAATCAGTGGGATGGCGTTTACAGACAAGCCCTGAAGTTGTATGAAGAAAAAGGAACAGAGGTGGATGCAATATTTATCTTTGCCGGCACCAACGATTATAGTCATGGTACGCCGATTGGTAAGTTCTTTTCGGAAACAACAAAACAAACAAACCACAACGGGGCTTCGGTAACACTCAAATACCGAACGCCAATCTTCAACGACAGCACCTTTTGCGGACGCATAAATAAAGTTATGTCGTATTTAAAAAATAATTATCCACAACAACAAATCATCATCCTTGCTCCTATCCATCGGGGGTTTGCCCAGTTTAGTGACAAAAATGTACAGCCCGATGAGAATTATGCCAACGATCTGGGCTTGTACGTGGATACCTACATTGATGTTTTGAAACAAGCTGCCACCTATTGGGCAGTTCCTATTATCGACCTCTATTCTACAAGTGGATTATTTCCGTTGGCCGATGAACAGTCGCAATACTTCAACAATAAAGACACTGATCGCCTACACCCCAACGCTGCGGGAGACTACCGTTTGGCAAAAACCATTCAATACCAATTATTGTCCTTTCCATCGGGTTTTGTGGGGAAATAAAAAATCAGAGTGAAAAACATAGGTTATACATATACAGAAAAAATCATGAAAGTATTATTTATTGGCGGTACAGGAGTTTTAAGTTCGGCATGTTCGGAACTGGCTATCTCTCGGGGAATGGATCTGTATCACCTCAATCGTGGTATAAGTGCAAATATCCGCAATGTGAAAGGGGCAAAAACCATTATTGCAGACATCAGGGATGTGGAAGCAGCGCGAAAAGCAATTGAGGATTATCACTTTGATGTGGTAGTCGATTTTATAGCCTTTGAACCTGCTCATATTGAAAATGATATTGAATTATTTAGTGGCAAAACCGATCACTTTATCTTTATAAGTTCGGCATCAGCCTATCAAATACCAGATAAACTACCGGTTACCGAAGACACTCCGCTGGATAATCCGTTTTGGGAGTACTCACGAAATAAGATTGCCTGTGAGGAGGTACTTATAGCTGCTTATGCGAAAACAGGTTTCCCATACACCATCGTGAGGCCGTCGCACACTTACGACAAAACAAAAATTCCTACAGTGGGTGGATACACCGTTTTGCACCGAATGTTGCAAGGCTTGCCGGTAGTGCTGCATGGTGATGGAACCTCTATTTGGACATTAACGCACAACACAGATTTTGCCGTTGGACTGGTGGGTTTGTTTGGAAACCGCAACGCTATAAATGAAGCATTTCATATAACTTCCGACGAATGGTTGTCATGGAATCAGATATACGGTATCCTCGCTGCTGAACTAAACGTAGAGCCTACCATTATTCATATCCCATCCGATGTGATAGCGTTGTATAACAAAGAACTTGGAGACGGATTATTAGGAGATAAGGCGCACAGCATGCTGTTTGATAATTCAAAAATTAAAAGCTTTGTTCCTGATTTCAACGCTCAGATAAAGTTTAAAGATGGAGCTAAAGAGATGATAAAATGGTATAAAGAAAATACTATAAACGAAGAAGCGGATAAAGATATCAATGATTTTATGGATAAAATCATTGATGATTATACCCCGAAAATTCATTGAGTATTAATTGTTGATAAGAACAAAAGTATTTTGCAGAGAGTTGAAGATTGTTCAACTCTCTTTTTGCATATTGCCATGTTATTTTAATAATGATGCTTATCAGTTGATCAAAGGCTTGGACAAGTTAATTAAGATACGTATATTTGTGGTACGAAGTAGAAATTGAAAATACGATTAAGAAAGTATCTTTAAATAATGACAGAGACCTACATCCATTCTAAGAAACAAATAACGCTGGGCATTGGTCTTATTTTATTTTTGTTTATTGCACCAATCGTTCTGGGCTATCTGGGAATACTAAAAACAAACAGAAACATATTTTCGCTAGTGATACACGAATTATATGTTTGGTTTATCTTATTCTTTGTATACATATATGCAACAAAAATTGAAAAAAGGAAGCTATTAATCCTGTCTGAAATAGATATTTCGTTTAAACAGACCCTAAAAAATATATTTCGATTAATTCTGTCCTTCGTAGGTATCAGCATTACAGTTAATGTTATATTACATCTAACCGGTAATAAGAATGACTCCGTCTACATCCAGAAGCTAGTTCCAATCTTTCGGCAATATAAAGTAATAATTCCGTTTATTGCTATCACAGCGGGAGTTGTTGAAGAACTGGTTTTCAGAGCCTATCTATTTCCACGATTTGAAGAGCTATTTAAAAATACCGACATTGCCATCATCTTGTCAGCAGCACTTTTTGGTATACTTCATATATCCTACGGCACAATAGCGCAGGTGGCCTTCCCATTTCTATTTGGAGTGGTTACAGCATTACATTATAAAAAACACCGGAACATAAAAACGCTCATCTATACCCATTTTCTGTGGGATTTTCTATTACTTTGCAAAACTGTTCTGTAAATCTGTTCAGGGCGGCGAAAGCTTTTACTCATAAATATTTGGCAATATGAAAAACAATACTCAGATAAAATGTCCTAATTGTGGCACATCGATAGACGTACAAGATATTTTGGCACATCAACTGGAAGATGAGATTAAACAAAAATATCAAACACAACTGGCCGAAGAAAAGAAGAAATACGATTCGGAAGTAGATAGTCTGAATAAGGCCAAAGAGCAGTTTGAACAAAAAAAGAAGCAGGAAAACGAACTTTTTCAGGAACGATTGGAAAAACAACTGAAAGAAGACAGAAAAGGAATAGAGGAAAAGTTGAAAGTGAAGTTTCAGGAAGAGCAGTTGGAGCAGTTCAATGCCTTGCAAAAAGAGCTGAACGAAAAGTCGGAGCAGGTAAAAGAGTTGAACCGTACCAAAGCCGAAATTGAAAAGCTAAAGCGTGAGAAATCGGAATTGAAAGAAGTGGCCGAGGCCGAAGCTCAAAAAAGTCTGAACGAAACGCTGATTGCAGAAAAAGAAAAAATCAGAAAACAAGAAGAAGATAAAAACGAGTTGCGCTTCAAAGAACTCAACAAACAACTGGAAGATCAAAAACGATTGACCGAAGAAATGAAGCGCAAACAAGAACAAGGCTCCATGCAATTGCAAGGCGAAGTGCAGGAACTGGCCATCGAAGAATGGCTGGCCGCTCAGTTTCCGCTCGACTCGATAGAGGAGATTAAAAAAGGGGCACGCGGGGGCGACTGCCTTCAGGTGGTGAATACCCGAACGGTTCAAAATTGCGGAACAATTTACTACGAAAGTAAGCGCACCAAGGACTTTCAACCCAGCTGGATAGAGAAATTCAAAGCAGATATCCGCGAGAAAGGTGCGAATATTGGCGTTTTGGTAACCGAAGTAATGCCGTCGGAAATGAATAGAATGGGACTAAAAGATGGTATTTGGATTTGCAACTACGAGGAGTTCAAAGGACTCTGCTCGGTATTGCGCGAATCCATCATACAAATCAGCATGGCCATCAGCTCTCAGGACAATAAGGGCGACAAAATGCACATGCTCTACGACTATCTGACAGGCAATACTTTCCGTTTACAGGTAGAAGCCATTGTTGAAGGGTTTACGCAGATGAAGGTGGATCTGGAAAGCGAAAAGCGAGCCATGCAGAGTATTTGGAAAAAACGCGAAAAGCAAATTGAGAAGGTAACCATCAACACTATCGACATGCATAGCTCCATAAAAGGCATAGCAGGTAATGCCATTCAATCGGTAAAACTGTTGGAACTAACCGAAGCCGAAATTAATGCTGACGAACTGGATTCGTAAAAGATAAGAAATATAATTACTTCCTCATAATCAGTAGTTTTTGAACAAAGTTGGAAATAAAGGGTTACATTTGTAAAACTCATTCAAATAACCCCAACCATGAAAAAGCAAATCGTACTATTCGTTGTCCTTATCTGCGGTATCTACTCAGGTAAAGCACTTTCGCAACCGGCTGTCGGACAAACAGCGCCAACACTTCCCAGTCTAAAAATTATTGACAATAACTTCCCGAACAGGGAAAATAAATACCTGTATCTTGATTTTTGGACAACTTCTTGCGCGCCGGAAGTTCGGTCCCTGGATCATCTCAACTCTTTGGCACTACGATTCAAACCGAAAGTAATCTTTTTGGCTGTTACCGACGAGAATGAACAACAAGTCAGGTCACTGCTGCAAACTAAACAATGGAATTATTTATACGTTGGATTGGACGAAGATCAAATCTACCATAAGAAATTCTCTGTGGAAGAACCTCCTGTATTTTTTCTCATCTCCCCCGAGAATGTAATTCTTGCCAGTGGTAGTTCTGCAGAGTTGATGGATTACAAACTTGATTCTATCATCAACAGAAATGACTCGCTAAGGCTAAATATACCGTCAAAATATGTTGCTCCAAGTGGTAAATATAAAATGATCGTACGCCCTTCTGCTAAGAATAAGAAATAATCAATTACTTTTGTAGAACTGACTTAGAATAAATAAATTAAATATAGAACAATGAAAATTGAAAAGATCTCCTGGCATGGAGTTGATGCTGTTTTGTTAGAGACAAATGTATATGAAGCTATTTTGGTGCCTTCAATTGGTGCTAACTTGGTAAAGCTTTATAATAAAGTTCTGAAAATAGATATTCTAAGAACTCCCACTGAAGACGAAGTAGGAACATTCCTTCTCAGACCTCAGATATTCGGTGTACCATTGCTTTTTCCGCCTAACCGTATTGAAGATGGCACCTATACCTATGCCGGAAAAAAATACCAATTTCCAATCACAATCCCTGCGCAAAACAATTATCATCACGGTGTTATCAAGTCGCAGGATTTTACAATCACGCGTACCCGTTTTTCGTCGGACGCTGTAGAGGTGGAAGCTACTTTTCACTCCAACAGAATCAATGATGCCATTTATAAAAACTTTCCACATGATTTTGTGTGCAAGATTAGAATCATTCTTACAGATAATGAACTGACACATATCGTTTCGTTCAATAATTTGGGAAGGGAGCCGATGCCTTTAGGTGTTGGATACCATACTCCTATCCGCCTGCCCTTCTCTGCAAATACCGCAAAATCAGATTATAAACTGCGATTATCGGTAGGTAAACGTTGGGAATTATCAGATCGTGGCTTACCAACAGGTGTGTTATTAGACCTGACAGAAGAAGAAATGCAATTGAGAAACGAAGGAATGACCGTTACCGGAAAACCAATAGAGTTGGCATTAACCGACGATGCGATGACTGTGAGTGGCAGACCCTATCATGGAGCCATCCTCACCAATACAAAAAATAAAATTGCTGTATTCTACGAAGTGGATAAAGAATTTAAACACTGGACTTTGTGGAATAATGGTGGCGAAGTAGACTGGGTTTGTCCGGAACCGCAAACATGGGCCATCAATGCACCAAACCTTAAACTACCTGCTGAAATTACAGGTATGCAATCAGTAAAAGGAGGTAAAACATGGAGTGCTACCACACGGTTTTATGTGAAGTCAACAAGCAAATTGTAAGATTTTAATGCTAAAATCTGCTATGAATGGATTATGAACAATTATGTCTCGTAATCCATTCATTATAAAATAATAAATTACAAGGAAATATTTAGTGGTTTTAAAAAGCTACAATGGTTAAATCCACCGTTTTCTGAGAATTAATTTCTACTTTTGTAGTCAAAATAAAAAATTATACGATTATGAATCCGTACAAAAACCTACGAATTGCCGTTTGCAACGACCATGCCGGTTATGACCTTAAACTTAAAGTGGTAGAATATCTTGAAGGCGAAGGTGCCATCGCAGTAAAAGACTTTGGATCCTACTCAACAGAAAGTTGCGATTATGCAGATTTTGCTCATCCAATGGCTTCGGCAATTAAACGTGGCGAATATGATTTTGGGGTGTCCATCTGTGGTAGTGGCAATGGCATTAGCATGACACTTAACAAACACTTGGGTATTCGTGCAGCGCTTTGCTGGATACCTGAAATTGCGGCACTTGCCCGTCAACACAACGATGCGAACATACTCTCACTTCCTGCACGCTTTATCACAGAAGAAGAAGCATTGAACATTATTGAAGTGTTTTTCATGTCGAAGTTCGAAGGTGGTAGACATCAACGACGCATTGATAAAATGGATCAAGTAAAATAGAATATGATTTATCTTTAGCGAAAAGGCTGATTGTCAACATATATTTATTACAAAAAAACAAACGCGGTCTCTAAACTAAGTACTTCGAAAAAGTATTTAATAAGATTCCTTAGACCTATAAAATGCAACGAACAGAAATATCAGCTTACGGTGAGTTTGGTTTAATAAAACACCTGACCGAGAAATTTAAAATAGAAAACCCTTCTACTCTGAAAGGTGTGGGCGATGATGCAGCAGTACTCAGTTACGAAAACAAGAAAGTGCTCGTTACCACCGACTTGCTTTTGGAAGGTATTCACTTCGATCTGGTATATGTTCCATTGATGCACCTTGGCTACAAAGCAGCAGTTGTGAATTTTTCCGATATCTACGCTATGAATGGCACACCAAAACAAATTACCGTTTCTATCGGTGTTTCTAAGCGTTTTTCAGTAGAAGATCTTGAGCAACTTTATGCCGGAATTCAGATGGCTTGTACGAAGTACGGAGTGGATCTTATTGGAGGTGATACTTCGGCATCGCTTACCGGATTAGCCATCAGCGTTACCTGTATTGGCGAAGCAGATGAGAACAAAATTGTATACCGCAACGGGGCAAAAGAAAACGATTTGATTTGTGTTACCGGCAATTTAGGGTCAGCTTATATGGGCTTACAATTACTGGAACGCGAGAAAGTGGTTTTCGGAGCTAACAGCGAAGCACAACCGGATTTCGAGAACCGCGATTATATCCTTCAACGTCAATTAAAACCAGAGGCGCGCAAAGATATAGTTGAGCTATTGGCCGAAAAAGGAGTTGTACCCACTTCGATGATGGACATCTCGGATGGATTATCGTCGGAATTGCTTCATATCTGCACGCAAAGCAATGTCGGTTGCCGCGTTTACGAAGATAAAATTCCTATCAACATTCAAGCGGTTATCATGGCCGAAGAATTGAACATGAGCATTGTAACCGCAGCATTAAATGGAGGCGAGGATTATGAATTACTGTTCACAGTTTCGCTCGAAGACTACGATAAAATCGTGGGAATGGAAGGCGTTGCTATGGTTGGTCACATTACCAAATCGGCACTTGGACTTCAATTGGTTGGTCGCGAAGGTGATGAAATTGAATTGAGAGCACAAGGTTGGAACTCGTTAGAAGAGTAGAACTATTTGAAAATAGAAAATAACGATCATATTCAACATAAAGAATAGAAACTGTTGCAGATATACAGTTTCTATTCTTGTTTTTTACTTGAATTAAAACATTCAGCGCTTATGAAAACTAAAATTATCAGTGCATTTATTTTGCTCTCCACGTTAGGGGCAAATGCACAATCTATCACTGAAAGTGATTTGAAAGACATCCGCAGTACATTCACCGCAACACCTGCTACCAAAGCCATTCAGAATGTGCTTACGACGAATGAAAACATCAAGGCATTGGCATTGAATCGCGATTTACAAGGTCAAATCGATCATTATTTCAAATATCGGGTTAGCGTAAAAGGCATCACCGATCAGAAAAGTTCTGGACGTTGTTGGATGTTTACATCAATGAACGTGATGCGTCCGTTGGCTATGGAAAAATACGGGTTAGACAAATTCGACTTCTCGCACAATTATTTGTACTTCTGGGATTTGTTTGAAAAATCAAACCTGTTTTTGGAAAATATCATTAGCACCGGTAAAACTTCTCTCGATGACAGAGCAGTAAATGAGTATTTTAAAAACCCCGTAGGTGATGGTGGTGTATGGAATCTGTACTTCAATGCAGCTGAAAAATATGGTGTCGTTCCACAAGATGTGATGCCCGAAACAGCACACTCCAATAGCACCAGTCAGTTTGTGAAGATTCTAAACGAGCGCTTGCGCAAAGGTGGTTATGATTTACGCGAAATGACAACTAACGGCAAGAAAATTGCCGATCTCCGTCAGCAAAAGAAAACTATTCTGGCCGATGTATATCGTATCCTGGCTCTTTGTCTGGGCGAACCACCTACCACCTTTACCTGGCGTTACAAAGACAAAAAAGGCGAAGTAAAAGAGTTGAAAAACTATACTCCTAAGCAATTTTACAATGATATTAAACCGGAAAATTATACCCCGGAAAATTATATCATGATTATGAACGACCCCACCCGTGAGTATTATAAAATGTACGAAATACAAAATAATCGTAACACTGTCGAAGGTATCAACTGGACCTATCTGAACCTACCGACAGAAGACATCAAGAAAGCTGCTTTAGCTTCGATTAAAGCGAATGAACCCATGTATGCTTCCTGCGATGTGGGCAAGCAATCCAACCGCGAAACAGGCGTTTTGGATCCCAAAATGTACGATTATGAGTCTTTGTTTGGTGTGAAGCTGGAAATGGAAAAGAAAGCACGCATTTTGACGCAACAAAGTGGTTCAACACATGCCATGACCTTGGTTGGTTGTGATGTAGATGAAAACGACAAACCCGTGAAATGGGAATTTGAGAATAGTTGGGGAGAAACTGCCGGAAATAAAGGATATCTGACATTTACCGATTCGTGGTTCAACGAGTATCTTTTCCGTGTAGTCATCGAACGTAAATACCTCGATGCGAAAGCAATCGAAAGCTTAAAGCAAAAACCAATTCAATTGCCGGTTTGGGATTATATGAATTAGGTACAAGTGTTATGTTATGTCTATTTTTACGGTAGGTATCAATTGCCGTCCCATTTATGGGACGGTTAATGAATATCAGATAAATCGGCTTTAGCCAAACAGAATCAAATAGTTATATTTGGCTAAAGCCAAGATGTTTGTGTAATCTTCCATCCGTCCCATAAATGGGACGGCAATTAATTCTTGCTTAACATAACACGAGTTACAAGACTTATTCTTAATATCCATTCTCAAATAAAAAGAAATGCAGATTTACGTTATGTAAATCTGCATTTCTTTTTATTAAAACCTGTCCGAATCGACATCCACTTCCACATGCTCCACAAATTTATTGCGGGCTCCGGTGTGAAAACGACTCACCTTCTTGTTGATAATAAGTGTGGACGGAATATTGCGTAATTCTTTATTCTCCGATACAGACAAAATATTCCAGGCCTGATAGCTGATAAGCATAAAGCTGTACTTATTGAGCAAGGTGCTTGTACTCTTGGTATATCTGATTGACTTAACGGAATGAGGGAATTCTTCTTTCAATCGCTCAATTGCACTACGAATGGCTTCGCTGGTATGAGCCAGTTTATGAATATCCACAATATGAATAATCACTTCTGAATTGTTCCGCAACAATCTTCGCGCATACCGCAACAAGAACTCATCCGACTCACTGTGTAGCATTACCACAGTGCTTGTAATAGTCGTGAATCCACGATTGACAAACACTCCGACACTACAATTGGTATGTTCAATAAAATAGCGGGTCTTGTCTTTTATCAATGTTCCGGGATAGAAGAACGCTTGCTTTTGTGACATTTTATTGATAAAGCTATTCAACCAGATATTTTTCCCAAATAGCTTACTCTCTTTGATAAAAGGAATACCCGAAAGGGAAACACCTGCTCCCACCAGCAAAAAGTCAAAATTATTGAGATTAGCAGATTTGACAATGCCCAGCTCAATATTATCTGTCACCTTGTACTCAGTAGCAATGGGTGTATTGAGAATAGCGGCTTCGTCCTTAACGCCTTTGAAACTCTCGGTTGAGAACTGTTCACCATAAATAGGGTTAGTATCTGTACCCGGAGTAATATGCAGCACCGTAACCGACAAACTATTTTTTGTGCCATCAAGTACGGTTTTGGCAACATTGAGCAATGTCTTACCGTTTTCGGGGTTACCCAACGCAATCAAAGCTTTAAAAATACCCTGAGTTTGATGCAGAATATATTCCTCTTCAACATTTTTCTCGGGGAATAGTACATTGATAAGCGATAGTGCCGGCGTGGTCATAAAGGTAGTTACCAGTGCCATTATTACCAGCATAACAAAAATAGGAGGAGGCAAAATTCCCATCTCGTAACCGATATTAAGTACGATAAGCTCCATTAGTCCACGTGTATTCATCAATACACCAATAGAAAGACTGTCGTGCCACGATTCACCCAGGATTTTAGCAGTAAAGGCTCCACCCACAAATTTCCCGGTTACTGCCACCAAAATAAACAATCCGCAAATTGACCACAAATAAGGCGTATTGAGTAAACCGATTTCGGTACGTAAACCGGTAAATACGAAGAAAAGAGGCAAAAGCAATGTTACCGAAACATCCTCTATTTTTTCGATAATCATTTTTCGGAAATTTGGAAGCGGTGGCATAACAACACCGGCCAGAAATGCTCCGAAAAGCGCATGAATACCAATAACTTGCGTTGTAAAGGCAGATAGTATGAGTATTAACAACAAAAAGGCTACAATACTTTTGTTGAGAACTTCGCTGTTGTGATAGATTTCTCCAATTCGTTTTAAGAAGGGACGAACAAGAAACAACATAAACAACACATAAAGCACTGCAAATAAGATAGTGTAAATAGAACTAACAAAACTACCGGTTTTGGCAATGGCTATTACTGCAGCAAGAATACACCAGGCTGTAACATCGTCGATGGCAGCACTGGCAATTGAAACTGTACCCAAATGTGTCTTGGACAATCCCTTTTCCTGAACAATACGGGCCAATACCGGGAAGGCAGTGATACTCATAGATATTCCTATAAATAAAGCGAAGGGCAGGAAGGTAGTTTGCGCAGCAGCGAATTCAAGATATACAAAATAAGCCAGCAACATACCCAAAAAATAAGGTATAATAATACTGGCGTGACTGATCACATAAATCTTCCCCATCTTCACCCGTAATTCACTTATGTTCAATTCCATACCAATGGTAAACATAAACAAAATAAGTCCTACCTGACTCAGAATATTCAAATTGCCCAGCGATTTGGCTGCAAATAGAAAGTGAAAAGCATGCGGATAAAAATAACCCAAAAGCGACGGCCCCAAAACAATACCTGCCAGAATTTCACCAATAACCGTGGGCTGCCCCATTTTGGCAAACAGATAACCAAAAATACGCGAAACAATTAGGATAGAAATAATCTGAAGTAAAAGCATTGCCGCGGGCTCTGCAACATTATTGAGGATAGATACTTTAAAGAGATCAAAATTTCCTACAGAAGCGTCTGCTTTGTTAATTTTATCGTTTTGTGTAATAACACTTTGAGCAGGTTGAAATGCTTTTGCATTTTGAAAAAGTATATAGGTAAACACAGCAAATAAGCTTAACATCAAACCATAGAAAAGCCAGGTTTTGTAAGGAGATTTATTCATACTACTTATTTTTTTTTAATTCAAAACAAATAATGATATAAGGAGTCTGACCCATTCACCGGAGGTAGAAAGTGTCGCTTTTAGCGGGGTAACAAGCAACTTATTTAGAGTACAAAGATAGTGTTTTTTTGACTTTTAAAGTTTTGTATATAAGAATAGTTACCGAAAACTATTGTGTTTTAAAACATTTTTTGGGCATCTGCAGTTTATTGTCTATATTTGTAATTACTATAGGTTTATAATTTAAAGGAATAAAAAAATGGAAGTTGGGATTAGTTTTTGGATAGGATTTGTGGTTTTTGTACTGATAATGTTAGTACTCGACTTATTTGTCTTCCACAAAAAAAATACAGTCGTAAAAGTAAAAGAGGCCTTGTTGTGGAGCGCATTCTGGATAGGATTGGCAATAATATTTAATATTGGTGTATACTATTTGCTGGGAAAAGTAAAAGCGCTTGAGTTTCTTACAGGCTACCTGATTGAGGAGTCACTCAGTGTAGATAATTTATTTGTATTTATCATGATTTTCGGGTTCTTTAAAATTGAACCGAAATATCAACACAAAGTACTTTTTTGGGGAATCATAGGTGCCATTATTATGCGTGCCGTATTTATTTTTGCCGGCGTAGCTATAATTGAACGTTTTGCATGGGTAATGTATATCTTCGGGGCATTCTTGGTGTATACAGGTGTAAAAATGATTTTCGAGAAAGAAAGCGAGGATTATGATCCAAATAAAAATGTATTAATAAAATGGTTTAAAAAGATTTTTCCGGTTACCGACGATATGTCGAAACATCGCTTTTTTGTCCGCAACGACAGAATTCTTTATGCTACACCCTACTTTATTGCATTATTGGTTATCGAAGCATCCGATCTTATTTTTGCTGTCGACTCCATTCCTGCAGTACTTTCAGTGTCTAAAGATCCGTTTATCGTTTATACTTCGAATATCTTTGCCATTCTCGGTCTTCGATCGCTTTACTTTGCACTACAAGGAATAATGGAATATTTCCACTATCTAAAGTATGCACTTTCGGGTATTCTTACATTTATTGGGATAAAGATGTGTGTGAATGAATTATCATCCGAACTTGGTTATTCATTTCATATTTCCAATTTTACTTCGCTCGGAGTTATTGTTTCGTTTCTTACAGCTTCTATTCTATTATCAATAGTTGTAAAGAAACGACAAGAAATGAAAGCGAGGAGATAATATTTTCTCAGTACACACTCGTAAATAAAGGGGGAGAGTTAACGCAAGTTAGCTCTCCCCTTTTAGTTTTCCTTTATAAGAACTCAGAATATGAATAAGATTATATCAATCAGAAATTGTAACCTCTGAAGTTGAATATGGAACCTCCTTTTGTAACAATGAGGCTAATTTTGAATTGACAAAAATGCATTGATAAGTTAGTATAGTCCATTTATCATCACGTAACAAAATCTTATAAAACAAATCTTCAACAAACTCTTGTTTATCATTGGTAGTAAAAGAGATTTTATATGGCTCACCCATTATTATTTTTACTTCTTCTTTCGACAAGCCCGGTTTAAGCGTTACAATCTTAGAATAGAACAAATCACTTTTCTTAGGCTTATCCTGTCCGTAACAAAAAACGGTAGCACAACAAAACAGAGCTAGTAACATAACCATTCTAAAACGATACGCTCTAATTTTATAATTTAATGACTTCATTTCGTAATCCATTTATAGTTGTTGTTTTTATATAAGAGTTTAATAGTAAATCAGATTCTGCAAAAAGGTTGGTTATTATAAATCGTTTCAATGTGATAAAACAAAACTTAAAATATCACCCCGATACCTAAAGATAACGAATGACGTGTACTTGTGACCAATACTAATTCATAGGATTGGTTATCTGCTGTGGGTATATAGACAGGAGTTTCATTGATTTGCTTAAGATTATATCCCAGTTGAAAGTTTAATCCAAAACGGCGACCAAACATTTTCTTATACCCTATTCCGGCATCAAACATCAATCCTGAATTTGCATAAGAATTTTTTATTCCAAACCCTAAATTTGTAAATAAATATGTTCTCGGATGAGTTATCACAAAAGGAGTATAATGCAACGACGCAAAAACTGGCAGGGTATTAAATCCCGGATTTTCGTATCTGTCGGCACCTATACCAACACCTGCCGAGATAGATTTACTGAAATCATACAGGCTCGTAAGGTGGAGCGATTTTCCGTATAGGTTTACATCCTTACGTGTAAGAGTTAGATAACTAGTAGTTGATGACAACCCATAGAGATAATGAATATCTGTTACGAAGTGGATTTTTGACTGAGCACTGACTTGATAACTACCAATAAAACATTGTGCAATTACCGCTAAAATAATAATTCTTTTTTTCATATTCATTTTTTTGTAAATTTAGAAATAGCCTCTACAGCCTATAAATATTGAGTTATATCGTTTTGTTTTTAAAGGTAAATGTTCATCTAACGAAACTCCATCTACTATCACCGAACGACGTTTTGAATAAACATCCTGATTGGAAAGTTCAAAGCCGGCAAAGAGCCCACCATCTTTTGATCCGCACTGAATAGCAAATTTATTTTGCCAGTAAAATCGAGCCCATTTAAATTCACCTTTGGCTCTGCCCGTCCAAATAGTTTGCCCTTTGTATGGTTTCTCGATAGCCTGATAAACAACATCAAACACCTCAGAAGTCAACGGTTGAATCATTATTCCAGGTTCAATATATAAGCTCCATATTCTATTATTCTCTTTTAGAATAGGAAGTGAAAAACGCACCGATGGGATAAGTAAAAAGTTTAACAAATTATCATCGTCAATCCGCCATTCGTAGTCTTTATTGCTGTCTCCATAGTATCCTCCGGGTGTCCTAATTGTTTGAAATCGATAGTTCAATGATATAGTCAAATGACGATTTAATTTGTACCCTGTTTCCGCATCAATTTGAGAGCCTCTCTCGTTAATGGCACCTCCAAAGCCAAAAACGGTTTCTTGACAAAATGCACTCTTACTTAAAAAGAAGAGGAATATGACAATGATCTTTGTTTTCATAAAGAGTTATGCGTTCTTATTTTAAAAAGTATAACCAAATCTCAAATGAAGATTTACTGCTACTTCGCTCTTGTTATCAACATATCCGGCACGTTTTGCAAACAGGTATCTATATCCTAAGCCGATTCCCGTTTCAAAATTAAGATGTTCTCCTATGTGTCTTCTAATTCCCCAGGTAGGAATTATTGAGATATCGCTAATTATTGATACATTATCGTAATTTGATATGGTAAACCAATCGGGGTGAAAACTGGTTTGGAGAGACAGAAAATTTCCTGTGTTATTTTCAGTCTTCAGTTTATCTGAATTTCTTTTCTGCAGATTAAAGTAAAGTCGGGGTTCCAGTGTCAAGACAGGAGCCATTACGAATCCTGTTGTATTGTTATATGAACTACGCCATATTCCACTATCAAATCCAATCTCACTTCTGAGTGCAATAGTGTTTGTAAGTTTTGTTTCATTGTTAGCCCAAATGCCCAATAATCCGGCCTGAACTCCATACACGGATTTTTCAACACTTGTGTTCTGGGCTTTACCAAAAAAGGATACGCAAATAAATGCGATTGCCAAATAATATTTCATAAAATCAAGATTGTATTCTAGTTATTTGTGCTAAAAAAGCTAGCATTCTATTTTATAGTAATATCCCTACTTTAATCATTCCTCCACTCACAATTCCTCCCTCTTCAACTCCTCCTGTCATAAATATTTTTCCTCCTAACAGAAATCTGGAACCTATCATGTATTCGTCTTCCAATATTACATTAAACCCATTTACCATTTGCGTAAGATAGTTGAAATTGGGATTATAAGTTCCTTCGCTATAGTTGATATCATAACTTGAATATGAAGCAGTTTCATTGATTAAAGTATATCCCGCTCCTATTTTAAAGTTATTGCGGCGATTATTTTTAAACGGTGAAATGAACAGGTTTAAACTCCCTGACATATAATCGTTATGACTTTGTACATCTTTAAAGGTTCTACCTAGGCCAAGACTTATAGATGTTGAAAAATAACTGTTTATCTTATAAGTCAATTCATTTTCGAAGCACTGAGCCATTACATCTCCGCTGCCCATAAACCCTAAACCAGCACCAAATTTATAATCCAATTTGTGCGTATTTACTTGTGCTCCTAAATTAAACACTGCAATTAATGCAATCGTTATCAATACTGTTCTTCTCATTTTCGATGTAAATTAAATCAACACTTTCGTGCTTTGATGTTTATAATTAATTTGTTGTTTTTGCATATCTTATATCTCTGCAACACTAAGTAATCCCCTAGAACTTCACTGACCAATTAAATGATGGGATAATGGAGAAGATAGCCATCGATTTCAAAATGGGGATATTATTCCCAGAAGCACTCTTTTGGGTAGTGATATAATACAAGTTAGGACAACTAGATTAAATAGAACTCGTATTATAGAGATTTTCTTCGCTCTATATAAGTGTTACAAAAGTAACACTTTGCATATATTAAATATTTAAAGCACAAGAGACAAATTGAGGACATTTACTTATATAATATCAAAGATTGTTAGTGCTAGTTATGGATCTTTTTTGTTTTGCTAAGCGTAATCCTCCATTCGTCGGACAGCTATTAAGCTGAAAACTAATGTTATTTATAATAAAAATACATATTAGATATCTACTTGTATTTATAATCAATATTAGAATTTATATCTTATTCCCCAAGAGCTTTGCATAATTGTGGAATGCCCGGAGTTAAATGTAGGTTGCAATTCAATGTGCAACGAGAAATTACTTAACTTTTCGAAGGGAGTAAATTGAACACCAATCGGGACTATAAGTCCATTGTAATAATTAGCAACAGCGCCTACTCCCGCATAGATATTGTATTTGTCCTTATTTACAAAGTTGTAACACAAGACTAATTCTGGTGTCAAATCATCAGCTACAGTATTACTATACAATCTCAATTCGCTCCACACCTTTCCGGAAAAGTTGTAACTTAATCCAATTTTAGAAAGGCTTGAAGAATAATACGAAACGCTAATTTGTGAAGATACTTTGCTACTCATAAAGGTGATTACACCAAATAGAACTAAAATTTTAATAGATCGTGTCATAAAAATTTTTTATAAATTATTTGTATTTGTCGTAAAAACGCGATTCATTGAACCGCGTAAGTAATGTCTATTCAGCCGAGGTTTAACGAAGAGCGGGGCGGAGTTGGTTAAGTTGCGAGAAACAATTCTATAACCAACTCCGCCTTTTGTTTTGCTCTAAATACTACTCATTGGATAACATTAAGTCATCCAATGAATATAGATTTTCTAAATCACTGCCTGCATAACAGGTTTACAATAAGCAGTAGTACCATTAACAGTTACTGCTGCTACACGGAACCAATACTTGGTAAATGGTGTAAGTCCGGTAAGTTCTACGGTGGCTTGCGTAGTAACCTGAGCATTTGTCCAGTCTGCTTCGCTTGCCGGAGCCTCGCCAATGTAATACTGCCAAATATAAGAGCGTGCTCCTTCCACTCGTAGACGACGAAGGACTAGCGAACCCGATTTATCTCCCAGCTCAGCTGTAAGTTCGGCGCGAGTAGATGGGGAACGCTGTTTAGCCAGATTAAATCCGGCACTTAGAATAATAGCACCATCACCATCGGCTATGCGGTCGACATACTTTGCTGTTTTACGCATTTTGTCTATCCACACTTCTTCGGCTTGGTGAAGCAAAGCTGTTTCTTCTTTTCCGCCACTTAACGATGCTACATAACGTGCCTGAAGTAGATCGTTACATGCCTTTAGTTCGTCGAGAGGAACATCCGGATTGGCAAAAACAGGTTTAGTTCTCATCTCAGTTTCCACATTGTGTGCGGTCTCAATTTTCTGGGGAATTGGCTCTTTTACAAAATCAAGAACCACATGATCATTTTTCATGATTTTTGAATTTAATAATTAAACTTTTCTTTATCTAACTCTGGAACAGCAGTAAGCTGCCTTTTTCTATCTTCTTTTTTACAGAATCCCATTCCATGATTTACACTTTTTATTGGACAGTTTCTAACTCTAACTAGTTTTGTTACTTTTCTAACTAGAATTGTATTAAGTCTAGCTAGAATTGTACTTTTTCTAACTAGAATTGTTTAAACTCTAGCTAGTTTTGTTACTTTTCTAACTAGAGTTGTTTAATGTCTAGTTAGTTTTGTCATTTTTCTAGCTAGAATTGGATAATTCCTAACTAGTATTGTTTAAATTCTAGTTAGAATTGGATAAATTCTAACTAGAGTTGTGATTTTCCTAACTTGAATTATCTCTTATCTGATTAGAATTGGTCCAAAACAAATATATTCGTGATTTAAAAGAAAATAAAGCGACACAGTTCTGTGCAAAAATCAAATAAATGCATTAATCCCTATTTAATGGTTTAGGTTATACGGAAAAACACTGTTGGCTACTAACCCCTGAACTGTGTCGCTTGTCTTTTCTTTGTATTGCTACATGGCATTTAATGTTTATATATTCAACTCACCGATTGTAGTTGAATGTGGCGCTAATTTTAGGTCAACTTGCTGTTTTGCTTCGCAGATGCCAATTGAGGTTAAACAGAAAAGAAAAATAAATAGAATGGAGCGTTTCATAAAATGTCCTTTAATTTTTAATGTCTGAATAATTTGTGATATTTTTGTATCCAAAGGTAAAAATATTGACACTTTGTTCCAAAAAAACATATGGTACAGCGCTCCAAATAAAGATTTATATCTATCTCTATATCAGACATTTATTTTTAGCAGAAAAGTATTATTGGTACAGTTTCATCTTTTATCTGCAATCTGTTTTCTTTTAACCAATCGTTTTAAAGACATTTAACAAAAAAAAACAACTTCGCTGTTTATACATAGGAGATGGTATCTTTATATTTCTGTCTATTTTTTGTTTTACACCTAAATCTTTATCCAGTTTATGATAATAAAAAAGATTTGTTACTGTCTGCTGTTTTCGTTTGTACTTACTTCGTGCAATAAGCAGTACACCAGCAACAAGATAATGCTTACGGCAGAATCATTATTAGATACAAAGCCGGATAGTGCGCAAAAGTTGTTGCTATCTATTCCTCAGCCGGATCGATTGTCCGAAGCCGACTATGCAGCATGGTGCCTGCTTTATACACATTCTCAATACAGATTATATCAGACTATAAAATCGGACAGTTTGATTCGAATAGCGGTTAATTACTACGAAAACAGTCATCTGTCGAAACAAAGTGGTACAGCCTATTATTTGTGGGGTTGCATATTGCGAATGAACAACAACCTTAAGGGGGCGATGCGAGCTTTTAAAAAAGCGGAAAGTACTTTGGAAACAAAAAGAGATAATGTTAAAGGATTGGTCGAATTTGAAATAGGTTATCTATACAAACAAGATGAGGCGTATAAACAATCGCTGCATAATTTTAAACAGTCCTTGATTTGTTTTACTCTTTCTAAGAATATAAAATATCAGGCTTATGCCTATAGGGAAATATCAAACATATATAGCCAATTGAACTATCCATTTGATAGTGTAATGCACTATTCTAATGAGGCATTGAAACGGGCAAACAAGGCGGGAGATTCTATCAACTATTACTCTATTGTAGCACATCAAGGAGAGCTATTCATCTATACTAATTGTACCCGTTCAAAAGAATATATACTAAAAGCCTACCGACATAGTACCGAGTATCGCTCTTCGCATTACACGGCTCTACTATCTTACGATTATGCCATGTTGAATAGACAGGATTCAGCACAATACTACCTACAGCTATCATTAGCGGATTCACTAGATACTAAGAACAGCGTAACGAAATATCTTGCGATGGCTTATGTAGCAAAGAACAAGGGAGAGCATGATAACGCCTTTGAATACTTTGAAACAGCATACATTCTGCGCGATTCCACCCTTCAGCAGAGCCTCGAAAGCCAAATACACCGGATTGACAGACAATATGACTTGAGTGAAAAAGAAAAAGAAAATGCAAACCTGAAAATTGCGAATAGGAATAAGATAATTATTATTTCGCTACTAATCATCATAGTACTGGTATTGTTTATGGTTGCGCTAATAATACGTAGCCGCCATAAACGTAAACAGAGCGAGCATGTAATAGAAAACCAACGCATAATGTATAAATATCAAGCTCAAAAGTTTGAAAATGACCAAAAACGAGAGCTACTACTAGCAAAACTACAGAACCGGATTGATAACACGCTTCGATTAAATCAATTGAAAGTAGGATTGATGAAGCAAGAGAAACATGATGCTTTTATGGAAGAGATAATGAAGCAAGCGGTCATTTCAGAAAATGAATGGCAATATTATATCGATGAAGTAAATCAATTATATGATGGTAAAATAGTGAAACTATCTGAAAACCATAAGACGCTAACTCCTGCTGATTTGATAGTCATAACACTGATATGTTTGCACAAAGACATTACAGATTGTTGTAGTTTACTCGACATGAGTATAAACACAATGTATGTGAGGCGCAAACGAATAAAAAAACGTTTAGAACTGGATGCAGACATTGACCTCGACAAGTGGATAATGGATAACGTTGCACAATATGATGAAGAAGTTTTTGTGGAGGAAGTGTAAGTAGATACAAGAGATTGACATAGATTTAGAAGAGTGGATAAAGGTGAATATTGGACAGTTTATTAAGTAACGTGAGCTGAATATAAGAATCTGCACATTTAGTCGCTAAATTATTTAAAAAAGGGGAATAAGGTTTTTGAAACTTATTTTCTGATTCTCTACTAAGGTAAAAATATTGAGAGACACAAGGCCAAACCTTAGTAGAATGAACTTCCGCTAACAAACACAACCTTATTTGTCGTCTATGCAATTTGACTAGTACTCGTTGTAAATTCGCCTAAATCGAACGCATTTAAAACGCTAAATAATTCTAATTAACCTATCCAATTTTAATATACAACCTTTCACGGATAAGGTGGTTACAGATATTTTCATCGTATAATAATCCATGAATATGTACAAAATTGATAGCAAACGGCAGATTATAGATTGTAAATATATTCATATCTTTGCCTCATTCGTTAATGCCCATTTGCCTATGAAAAAAGGAACGCAACGTTTTTTTATTTTCTGAGACAAAAGAGCTTAGCTGAAGAACTGAAGATCTAATACTCATCACAAAAATCAACATCTATCATGAAAAAGTTGTCTCAAAATTGTGTTCTTTTTCTGTTTTTACTCTTTTCATTCTCCCTCCATTCGGCAAACTATCCGGCCGATTTTCAAAAAACAATAGTGGATCGGTTCAATAAATTCTGTTTAGGGTATCCGCAGGAAAAAGTGTATCTGCACACCGACAAACCTTATTATAGCGCAGGTGAGAAACTATGGTTTAAAGGATATCTGGTAAATGCAGTAACCCACCGACCAAAATCTATTAGTGAATTTATGTATGTGGAGCTGATAAGTAAATCGGACTCGGTGTTTTACAGAGCCAAAATAAAAAAAGATTCCCTCGGCTTTGCAGGCAGTTTTAATTTGAAACCCGAACTTCCAAGTGGATTTTATACCTTACGTGCTTACACCTATTGGATGCAAAACGCCACAAGCGATTTCTTTTTCAATAAAATCATATACATCGGCAACACCATTGATGATGCTACTCAGAGTCAGATTACATATGGAAAAACCGTAGAGGGAAAAGTTACGGCAACATTGAAACTTACAAATGGGAATAAACAACCGCTGATTGCTCAAAAAATAAGTATACTCCAATCGTGGGGCGGTAAATCGTCAAAACCACTAAGTCTGATGACCAACTCTTTGGGTGTAGCCACCTGGTTACAAGCAATAGATACTACATCCGGTTCAAAAAGAAACATAGAACTACTCATCGATAACCCCGGACTAAAATACCGAAAAACATTTTATCTCCCTGAATTTAGTAGTGACTTCGATGTTCAGTTTTTCCCCGAAAGTGGCGTATTCCTAAGTGGTAATTTACAAACAGTAGCTTTTAAAGCCATTGGAAAAGATGGATTGTCGGTACCTGTTACAGGAAAAGTGTTTAACAGCAAAGACGAAGAAATTACTGACTTTACAAGTGTAAACAAGGGTATGGGAAAGTTTATGTTTGCTACACAACCCAATGAAACTTACTATGCGAAAGTAAAAATGATCAATGGATCGGAAAAGCGTTTTCAGCTTCCGGCAACTCAGGACAATGGAGTATCTCTGCACTTTGTGTTTAACCGCGACAAAATTTTATACGAGATATTAAACCAGACAAGCACTCCGAACAATCATCTATATTTGCTTATTCACTGCCGAGGAAGAGCTATTCTGGCTCAACAACTGAATGCGTTATCGGGTAAAATTTCAGACACTTACCTCCCAGAGGGTGTACTCACTTTTTCAGTTATAGACTCAGTAGGAAATACGCTCAGCGAAAGACTTTGTTTTGTGAAACACTTCAATCAGCCAACAGTCAGTATGCAAAGCAACAAACCTGTTTACGGTAAACGTGATTCAGTGAATCTTAGCCTCAATATTAAATCTTTACTCGAAAAAACAAATATAGGAGATTTGTCTATAAGTGTCACTGATAATCGAACGGTGGTTCCGGACACGTTAAGTGATAATATTCTCACTAACCTATTACTCACTTCCGACTTGAAAGGATATATAGAAGATCCTGCAGCCTATTTTGCAGATAATCTGAATTCTACCCACGAAAAGTTAGACATATTGATGCTTACTCAAGGCTGGAGACGATTTAAAACTCCCGAAATTGTAAAGGGTATTTATCAGGAACCACAATATTATATTGAAAAAGGGCAAGCTATCTCTGGTAAAGTAACTACTATGCTCAACAAACCATCGAAAAAAACAAAAGTTATGGCACTTCTGCCCTATTCCGGATCGACCCGCATAGCCGAGACAGATAGCTTGGGTAGATTTATTGTCGATGGAATCGCGTTTCAGGATAGTACAACGCTAACTTTAAAAGCAAAAAAAACAAAACTATTGGGAACGCTCGAACTGATTGTTGATAAAGATGTATTTCCGAAGGCTTCAACATATATCCCAAGCTCATTCGATAACAGAAACACAACTCCAACTGAGTTTTTGCGCCAAAGTAAAGAAAAGTACTATTCAGAAGGCGGAATGCGTGTAGTTGGATTAGAACAAGTAACAGTAAGTGCCGCCAAAGTAAATAAACCCGAAACGGAACAATTTTATACCGGACATGAAGATTCGAAAATGACCAGCGAAGATCTGGATAAATTCCCCGGAATGACAGTATTCGATCTATTAGTTATGATGCCGGGTGTTAGAGTAGAGGGTACATCGGTTTATTTCAGAGGGAACCAAAGCCCTGCAGTAATTTTTATCGACAATCTTTTGCCTTCCAGCGTAGAAGAACTCACATTTTTATATTCAAACGACATAGAAAAAATATCAATATTTAAAGGGGTAAATGCAGCCGTATTCGGTTCGCAGGGTGGATATGGTGTTGTTGCCATCGAACTTAAAAAAGGGTTTGTAATAAATAAAGAAGATCCACTAAGTTTAACGCGTGTTACCCCACTTGGATTCCAAAAACCGACCGAATTCTATGTTCCAAAATATGATGTGGAAAGTATCCGTAAGTCGCCAAAAGTCGATCTGAGAACTACTATTTACTGGAATCCAAAACTGGTAACCGATAGCACCGGTAATGTGAAGGTAAAATTCTATACCGCCGATAATCCATCCAAATATTCGGTAGTAGTAGAAGGAATAACCAAAGATGGCGAGATATGCAGGTATGTAGGGGTTTTAAGGCGAGAATAGATAATTATGCGAATCAGGAGTTGAAAATAATTCTACTTTGCTTACAGTTAGCTATTTCCCGTAGGGAATGTATATTAATAGAAAATTGAAATAAACAAAATCTATTCCCCGTAGGCTTCGGCGTGAGCTCAGTCGAACGGGGATAAACAAAGATAAAACATTAATGTCCTACGGACAATAAAACATTGATACATGTTTATTCTATTGATATTGAAGTCCTACGGACTATTTTTCAACTACTGATTCGCATTAATTATCAACTAGTAATTCAAAGCATAAATAACAAAAAACGAAGTCTATTTTCACCAATTTATCACTAAAAGTCTTACAATTCCTAAATTGGAGTTATTTTATAATAATTATGCTCTAGAACATGATTTTCTATCAGTATTATTGGGGCTTTTTTTGTTATTTTGCGTTCAGAAAATAATAAATGTAAAAAATACAATTAATCATGAATGTACAAGAATTAAAAGCTGCTTTCGAGGCTGCTTACGGTAAACAAGCAGAAGCAGTGTATTTTGCACCGGGACGTGTAAATCTTATTGGTGAACATACCGATTATAACGGTGGTTCGGTGTTTCCATGTGCGTTGAGCTTTGGAACTTATTTATTGTTGAGTAAAAACGATGAGAAATTTGTAAATTTCCGTTCGATGAACCAACCTGAAGTTACCAAACTAGGATTAAACGAATTGACAACTCCACTTGAAAACAGCTGGGTAAACTATCCACTGGGAGTTTTTGCACAATATATCAAACGTGGTGTAGAAATCAAAACCGGTTACGATATTCTTATCTGGGGTAACGTGCCTAACGGAGCCGGATTATCTTCATCTGCTGCATTAGAAGTAGTTACTGCTTTCGCTTTGAACGATCAACTTGGAACCGGCTTCAATCGTACTGTATTGGCTCAAATTGGTCAAAAAGCAGAACACGAGTTCGCCTTTGTAAACTGCGGTATCATGGATCAGTTTGCTTCTGCTAACGGAGCTAAAGACCACGCTATTCACTTGAATTGTGATACATTGGAATTTGAATTAGTTCCGGTAAAACTTGAAGGTGTAAAGATTCTTATCTCAAATACTCACAGCCCACACAAATTGGATTCAGGTGCGTACAATCAACGTGTAGCTGAATGTAAATTGGCTGTTGAACAATTAAACAAAGTTCGTCCCCTCAAATTTTTGGCTGAATTGACCGAAGTTGAATTTAAAGAAATTGAATCGGCTATTACAGATCCTGTAGCTCACAAACGTGCCCGCCACGTTGTCGGTGAAGTTCAACGCACCAAAGATGCAGTAAAAGCATTGAAAGCCGGAGATTTGACATTGTTCGGTAAATTGATGAATGCTTCACACGTTTCTTTGCGCGACGATTACGAAGTCACCGGATTGCAATTGGATACTATGGCCGAAGAAGCATGGAAAATTGATGGCGTTATCGGATCACGTATGACCGGTGGTGGTTTTGGTGGTTGCACTGTTTCGTTGGTAAAAGACGAAGCTATCGATACATTTATCGAAAAAGTGGGTGCTGCTTACGAAGCAAAAACAAGCATCAAACCACAGTTCTACATTGCCGAAATTGGCAACGGAGCTTGCAAATTGTAAGAACTTATTGAACCACAAAAGGCACAAAAGTGTCACAAAAGAAATTCATAAAAAGAAAACTTATGTGTATCTTTTGTACCTTTTGTGGTTTTAAATCTTAAAGCATGGAATTGACAAAAACATATTTGAAAGATTTGACGTATAAAGTTACCGGAGCAGCTATTGAAGTCCACAAAAGACTTGGTCCCGGATTGCTCTGGAAAGTGTTTATCACAAATGCCTGGCAAAAGAACTTGAGTTGCGTAAAATTTCTTTTAAATCTGAATACAAGATTCCATACAGTTATAAAGGTTTTGATTTGGATATTGAGTTACGATGTGACTTTTTGATAGATGGCGATCTCGTTGTAGAATTAAAAGCAATAGAGAGTATTTTGCCAGTTCATGAAGCTCAAATTTTGACTTACATGAAACTGCTGGAAGTTCCAAAGGGCTTGATGTTGAATTTCAATGTAGAAAATCTCTATTACAATGGTCAAAAAACGTATGTAAATCAAATTTTTCAAAATCTTCCTGAAATAAGAGTTTAAACTTATGTGTTACTTTTGTGCCTTTTGTGGTTAAAAAAAATAAAGATGAAAACAGCTAAAGAATTAGAAATTGAATTGAACGGTAAACCCGTTTCACTTTACACGCTATACAACAAAAATGGCATGTCGGTAGATATCACCAACTATGGTGCAAAGATTATCCGCCTGATGGTACCCGATAAAAACGGTAAATTCGACGATGTGGTACTTGCTTTTGATACACTTGAAGAAGTGATTGAAAAAGAAATTTACTTCGGTGCCGTTTGTGGTCGTTTTGCTAACCGTATTAAAGACGGTAAGTTCAGCATCGATGGTGTGGAATATACCTTACCTGTGAACAACGGAACCAACTCTCTACACGGTGGCGTGCATGGTTACAACGAGAAAGCATGGACTGTGAAATCGGTTTCGCAACAAGAATTGGTATTGGAACTTTTCTCTCCGGATGGAGAAGAAGGATACCCGGGTAATCTAACCGTTACTTGTACCTATATTTTGAGCGATGAAAACGAGATAAAAATGCATTATGAAGCTACTACTGATAAAGCAACCATCATCGGTTTAACTAATCACTCGTACTTCAACCTGAAAGGTGCCGGTAATGGAACTATCAAGGGTCATACGCTACAAATTAATGCTGATTACTACACCGTATTGGATGAATCTTTCGCTTTGACCGGCGAAATCCGTCCGGTAGCTGAAACTCCGTTTGATTTCCGCACTGCGAAAGCTGTGGGCGAAGTTATCGACGATGAAGTATACGTTCCGGGCTGGGGAATTGACAACAACTGGTGCTTGCGCAAAGAACAAGCTGGTGACTGTGTATTGGCAGGAACCGTTTACGAACCAACTACAGGACGTAAAATGGAAACATTCACCACACAACCGGGATTACAAGTCTATACAGGAAACTGGATGGATAAAATTGTTGGAAAAGAAGGTAAAATCTACGACCGTCAAGATGCTATTTGCCTCGAAACGCAAGGTTTCCCTAACTCTCCAAACATTGCACACTTCCCAAGTTCATTGCTTCGTCCGGGTCAAAAGTACGACGAATGGTGTGTATATAAATTTTCAGTTGAATAGATATTTCGGTTGACTGTTTATAGTTGACAATAAAAAGCAGAACTACCGTCAAGTGGTTCTGCTTTTTTATTGGATTGAAACATGTAATTGATATTAGTTCACCAACACTTTCCTATTGGTAATAACGCCATTTTGCTCAATAATATGAAGAAGATAAACGCCCCGGGCACGATTGTTTGTTGGAATAGATATTGAAGTTGTGCTTTGTCGTAAAGCAAACACTTTTATCCCCGAGAGTTGAAATAGCTCCACCGCAGCAATCGAACCACTAACAGCTATTTCGTTATTAAGTCTGACATAACGAACCACGATATCCGAATTGAGAGCCGGCGTGGTAAGGACTGTGCCTGGATTGTATTCAAAAGGACCAAGATCGGGAGCAATTCCAACAAAAGGCAATGCCACATCTGTACCAGCATTTATCAATCCGGAAGTACTTTTGAGTCTAAAAAGACCATCCATGTATGGCAAAGATCCATCGGCATTACGATCGGCCTTTGCATTAGCGGTAGTTATGTTTAAAAAATCTGTTGCCGAAGCAGCAATTCCATTCCACGAATTTGTTTTAAAAACGGTAGTTGAATGGAACGAATTAGCATTACCAGCACCTATAGCAATGTTGTTCGCAAAAACATGTGCGCCACGCGTATCACTATTATTGGGGAAACTGAAAGCACGCCCGTCATTATACGAAATACAGTTGGAACAGATAACCCTACCAACACTGTTGTTCTGATCGAAACCTTTGTTGCTTGAACTCATAATCCGATGTCCGATAGAAACACAACGGATTAATGTTGCACCCCCTAAAGCTCCATTTCCTCCCACTTTAAAACCATTGCCATTACCGGTATTTGTTATAAGCCCAACAGTGTTGCCGGGATAGTCGGTCACATCGTAGTTGCTCTGACCGTTTTCCATTACCCAGCAATCATCAAAATAAATATCGTTCTGCGAACCATAACAATCGTATCCATCATCCGAATTTTCCCACGATCTACATCGGATAAACCGATTCCCCACTCCAACCGTCAACTTACACGCAAAGCCATCGGCATTACCTCCTGCACCACCCGAGGATTTAAAATCAAAATTCCGAAAGGCATCGCAATCAATAATATCATTATATGCCGCAGTGCCACCCGTAATTTGCAAACCGGCATCGCAGTTCCTATAAAACCTGCAATTCTGAATCTTATTATACGATCCCTGAATGTGCATACCATTATCACCGGCACGGGTAATATCAAGTCCTTGAATAAAATAATAATCTTTCGATACAGACACTCCGCGTTCACTCGCCGCATTCGTACCCGAATATCCACGATTGTAAAAGTCGAGTACTGGTCGCGCGTCACCTGGATATGCCCAAACATTTATATAAGCAGATGCATTTCCACCCACATTCAAACTCAATTGCGAAGCCATCATATACTGCCCACCACGTATATATACCGTATCGCCACCCACTGCCTTAGTTATAGCTGTAGAAATGTCGTAAGGCGAGACCAATGTGCCCAAACCTGTAGACATACCGGTAACTGCAGCTACATATTTCTTTGCACTCAAAGAATTAAGACTGCAACCGATTATCAAGATCAAGAGAATGCGTGTTTTCATTTGTATTAAATTATTTCTTTGCAAATATAGTTCGCACTCGTATTGCTCTGTGTGGATAAATGTATGGATATTGTGGACAAACGCTGAGAGTAGAATAGTTTAACTATAGCACAATAAAAATCATACCTTTTGCTTATCCAAGACTCTGCGAATCGCTAAAAATAAGTTTCATATTGTTTGCCTAAAAGGCATTATTTAGTAAGCATTCCCGGTAAAAACATCATCGAAAATAAATATAATATGTAATATTATTCAATTTTATATTTTTTTAGTGCATCTAAAATACCTCAGGAGTGAAGCGCCTTACAAACAGACAAATCCGGAGTTCAACATTTATTCAAAAATCGACAAAAAATGTATTATAACTAACTAAAAAGTGACGATTTGAACTTCAATATTACGTATAAATTATAATTCAACACCAATTACGTATATATAAGGAAAAATTTCTTTAATTCGTTTTGTGCTATAAAAAAAATATGTACATTTGTAGGGTCGGACATGAAATTTTCAGCCGCAACAAAACCTTCGAGAGACGTTAAATATAATATAGAATCATTAATCAAAAAAACAAAATGGCAAATTTAGATTTATCAAAGTATGGCATTTCGGGCAATTTCGAAATTGTTCACAATCCAACTTACGAAGAATTATTTCAAGCAGAAATTGATCCTGCAAACGAAGGTTTTGAAAAAGGCGTATTAACAACATCGGGTGCTATATCGGTTGATACCGGAAAGTTTACCGGTCGTTCACCTAAAGATAAATTTTTCGTAAAAGATGCAGTAACTGATGAACACCTTTGGTGGGATGGAACGATCAACCGTCCAACAACTCCCGAAGTTTTTGACCATTGTAAAAATCTGGTAACAAAGCAACTTTCTTCCGCAAAAAAACTATATGTAGTTGATACATTCTGTGGGACAAACGAAGATACACGTATGAAAGTACGTTTTATCATGGAAGTGGCATGGCAGGCTCACTTCGTAACCAACATGTTTATCCGTCCTTCTCACTACGAATTGGCAAACTACGGTGAACCAGATTTCGTAACTTTGAACGGATCTAAAACTTCTAACCCTAACTGGAAAGAACAAGGTTTGAACTCTGAAGTATTTACATTGTTCAACCTGACTACTAAAATGCAGGTTATCGGTGGAACCTGGTATGGTGGTGAAATGAAAAAAGGTATTTTTGCCTTGATGAACTACTATTTACCATTGAGAGGTATGGCTTCTATGCACTGTTCTGCCAACGTAGGTAAAGATGGTGACGTTGCTATCTTCTTCGGACTTTCAGGAACAGGTAAAACTACTTTGTCAGCTGATCCAAAACGTTACTTAATCGGAGATGATGAGCACGGTTGGGATGATAACGGTGTATTCAACTACGAAGGTGGTTGCTATGCAAAAGTAATTGATTTGGAAAAAGATAAAGAACCTGACATCTGGAGAGCAATCCGTCGCGATGCTTTGTTGGAAAATGTTACTGTAGGTGCTGATGGTGTTGCTGATTACACTTCGGCTGCTTCGAAAACAGAAAATACACGTGTATCTTACCCAATCTACTTTATCAATAAAATTGTTGCTCCTTCACGCGCAGGACACGCTAAAAAAATTATTTATTTGTCGGCTGATGCATTTGGTGTATTGCCTCCGGTATCTATTTTGGATGAGAAATCAGCTCAATATCATTTCCTTTCAGGCTTTACTTCTAAATTAGCAGGAACTGAACGCGGTATTACCGAGCCGGTTCCTTCATTCTCTCCTGCATTTGGTGAAGCATTCCTTACTTTGCACCCAACTATGTACGCAAAAACATTGATTGGAAAAGCGAAAGAACACAACGCTAAAGTTTATTTGGTAAACACTGGTTGGAACGGAACCGGGAAACGCATATCGTTAAAAAATACACGTGCCATTATTGATGCAATTATCGATGGTTCAATTGAGAATGTTGAAACAATTCAAATTCCAATTTTGAACCTTGTTGCTCCAAAAAACCTGAACAATGTCGATGGAGGAATTCTTGATCCACGCGATACGTATGCTGATGTTGCAGAATGGGAAACTAAAGCCAAATCACTTGCTGCAAAATACATCAAGAACTTCGAACAATACTGCGACAATGAAGATGCTAAGGCATTAATTCCTTCAGGACCACAATTGTAATCAGAGGTAAGACGTAAGAAAGTAAGAGCTAAGTACTTTTGCTGATAAAAATAAAACGAGCTGTTCGATTAATTTCCGACAGCTCGTTTTTATTTATCTAATTAACATTCGATTGTTTTAGTTCTTGATTACTTTCTTTTCGGTAATGCCACTTGAAGTTACTATTTTTACAATATAGACACCTTTTGGAAGACTACTAATTCGTATCAATTCATCACTTGTAATTCGCTTATCGATAATTATTCTACCACTCATGTCAGTTATTGAAAAACTTCCAGAGCCTTCAAATCCTTTTACACGCAAGACATTGCCCACCGGATTTGGATAAAGTGTTATCGACTCCATTCTTTCATCTGTAATGCCTGTAGTAGTTGTCAGGATCGTAAGATCAGAACCATAACTTGTTCCAACATCACTAGTGGCATATGCACGAATATGATATGTCAAACCGGAAGTCAAACCTGTTAGCGAACTTGAAAATACTCCAGTTCCTGTACCATCAGTAGTTTTATTATCAGTTGTTGTTGGATTAGCAGAGGTACTCCAGCAGACTCCACGGGCAGTAACAGATGATGTTCCGGCATTAGTTACATTTCCACCTGAAATTGCAGAAATATTTGTAATAGAACTTGCAACTGTGGTAGTAATTGTTGGAACAATACCCAACGTGGTAAAGGTCAAGTCTGAACCATAACTTGTTCCAACAGCACTAATGGCGTATGCACGAATATGATACGTCAAACCGGAAGTCAAACCTGTTAGCGAACTTGAAAATACTCCAGTTCCTGTACCATCAGTAGTTTTATTATCAGTTGTTGTTGGATTAGCAGAGGTACTCCAGCAGACTCCACGGGCAGTAACAGATGATGTTCCGGCATTAGTTACATTTCCACCTGAAATTGCAGAAATATTTGTAATAGAACTTGCAACTGTGGTAGTAATTGTTGGAACAATACCCAACGTGGTAAAGGTCAAGTCTGAACCATAACTTGCTCCAACAGCACTAATGGCGTATGCACGAATATGATACGTCAAACCGGAAGCTAAACCCGTTAAAGAACTTGAAAATACTCCTGCTCCTATGCCATCAGTGGTCCTACTATCAGCTATTGTTGGATTAGCAGAGGTACTCCAACAAATACCACGAGCAGTAACAGAGCTTGTTCCTAAATTAGTTACATTACCACCTGAAATTACCGAAGTATTCGTAATAGAAATTGCAGCTGTAGTGCTAACTGTTGGAGCAGTACCCAAGGTGGTAAAGGTCAAGTCTGAACCATAACTTGTTCCTACAGCACTTGTGGCATACGAACGAATATGGTAAGTTACAACAGAAGTCAAATCTGTTATCGAACTTGTAAATAGTCCTGCTCCTGTACCATCAGTGGTTTTATTATCAGCAATTGTTGGATTAACAGAAGTACTCCAACAAATACCACGGGCCGTAACAAGAGATGTTCCGGCATTAGTTACATTTCCACCTGAAATTGCCGAAGTATTGGTGATGGAACTCACTGCAGTAGTAGTCAATGTCGGTGCTGTACCCAAGGTGGTAAAAGTCATGTCAGAACCATAACTTGTACCCACAGCACTTGTAGCATACGAACGAATATGATAAGTTACGGCAGAGTTCAAACCTGCTATCGAACTTGAAAATACTCCCGTTCCTGTACCATCAATAGTTTTAGTATCGGCAATTGATGGATTAGTAGAGGTGCTCCAGCATACGCCACGAGCTGTGACAGAGGACATTCCGGCATAAGTCACATTTCCTCCTGAAATTGCTGTAGTCGTGGTAATAGAGCTGGCTGCAGTAGTAGTAACTGTTGGAGCTGTAACCAAAGTGGTAAAGGTAATATCAGCACCGTAAGATGTGCCAACAGCGCTAGTAGCATATGCACGAATATGATAAGTCAAACCGGAAGTCAAACCAGTTAGATAACTTGAAAATACTCCACCTCCTGTACCATCAGTGGTCTTATTATCAGCTATTGTTGGATTAGTAGAGGTACTCCAACATACTCCGCGGGCAGTAAGAGAGGATGTTCCTAAATAAGTTACGTTACCGCCTGAAATTACTGTAGTGGTGGTAATAGAACTGGCTGCAGTAGTAGTAACTGTTGGTGCAGTACCCAAAGTGGTAAAGACCATATCAATACCATAAGTTGTGCCTACATCACTAGTGGTATATGCACGAATATGGTAAGTAAGCCCAGAGGTCAAACCGGTTATGGAACTTGAAAACACTCCTGCTCCTGTACCATCAGTGGTCTTATTATCAGCAATTGTTGGATTAACAGAAGTACTCCAACAAATACCACGGGCCGTAACAAGAGATGTTCCGGCATTAGTTACATTTCCACCTGAAATTGCCGAAGTATTGGTGATGGAACTCACTGCAGTAGTAGTCAATGTCGGTGCTGTACCCAAGGTGGTAAAAGTCATGTCAGAACCATAACTTGTACCCACAGCACTTGTAGCATACGAACGAATATGATAAGTTACGGCAGAGCTCAAACCTGCTATCGAACTTGAAAATACTCCGACTCCTGTACCATCAGTGGTCTTATTATCAGCTGTTGTTGGATTAGCAGAGGTACTCCAGCATACTCCACGGGCAGTAACAGAAGATGTTCCACCATTTGTTACATTTCCTCCTGAAATTGCAGAAGTATTTGTATTAGAACTTGCAGCTGTTGTAGTAACTGTTGGAGCAGTACCCAAAGTGGTAAAGGTCATATCAGCACCGTAAGATGTGCCAACCGCGCTAGTGGCATATGCACGAATATGGTAGGTGACTGCAGAAGTTAGGCCAGTTATAGAACTTGAAAAGACTCCTATTCCAGTAGCGTTTGTAGTTTTATTATCTGATGTTGTTGGATTAGCAGTTGTGCTCCAACAAACACCACGAGCGGTAACAGAGGATGTTCCAGCATTAGTTATATTTCCTCCAATAGTGGCAGTAGTGGTAGTGATTGAACTTGCAGCAGTAGTCGTAACTGTTGGAGCGGTACCCAAAGTGGTAAAGGTCATATCAGCACCGTAAGCTGTGCCAACATCACTAGTGGCATACGCACGAATATGATAAGTTACTGCGGAAGTCAAACCGTTTAGTGAACTTGAAAATACTCCGACTCCTGTACCATCAGTAGTTTTATTATCTGAAGTTGTTGGATTAGCAGAGGTACTCCAACAAACACCACGAGCGGTAACAGAGGATGTTCCAGCATTAGTTATATTTCCTCCAATAGTGGCAGTAGTGGTAGTGATTGAACTTGCAGCAGTAGTCGTAACTGTTGGAGCGGTACCTAAAGTGGTAAAGGTCATATCAGCACCGTAAGATGTGCCAACAGCGCTAGTAGCATATGCACGAATATGGTAGGTGACTGCTGAAGTTAGGCCAGTTATTGAACTTGAAAATACTCCTATTCCCGTACTGTTTGTCGTTTTATTATCTGATGTAGTTGGATTAGCAGAAGTGCTCCAACATACTCCACGGGCAGTAACTGGCGAAGTGCCTAAACTAATAACTTCACCACCAACTGTTGCTGAGATATTTGTTATCGCGCTGGCAACAGCAGTCATAACTGTTGGTGCAGTACCCAAGGTAGTAAATGTCAAGTCTGAACCATAAGTTGTACCTACATCACTAGTGGCATACGCACGAATATGATAAGTTACTGCGGAAGTCAAACCGGTTAGCGAACTTGAAAATACTCCTGTTCCTGTACCATCAGTGGTCTTATTATCAGCTGTTGTTGGATTGGGCAATGTACTCCAGCATACTCCACGGGCAGTAACAGAAGATGTTCCACCAGTTGTTACATTTCCTCCTGAAATTGCAGAAGTGGTGGTAATAGAACTTGCAGCAGTAGTAGTAATTGTTGGTGCTGTACCCAAAGTGGTAAAGGTCATATCAGCACCGTAAGATGTCCCAACAGCACTTGTAGCATATGCACGAATATGGTAAGTCACGGCAGAAGTTAGGTCGGTTATCGAACTTGAAAATGCTCCTATTCCTGCGCCATCGGTGGTTTTGCTATCTGATGTTGTTGGATTAGCAGAAGTACTCCAACAAACTCCACGGGCAGTGACTGAAGATGTTCCTGCATTAGTTACATTACCTCCTGAAGTGGCAGAAGTGGTGGTAATAGAATTTGCAGCAGTAGTCGTAACTGTTGGTGCTGTACCCAAAGTGGTAAAGGTCATATCAGCACCATAAGATGTCCCAACAGCGCTAGTGGCATATACACGAATATGGTAGGTGACTGCAGAATTCAAACCGGTTATCGAATTTGAAAATGCTCCTATTCCTGCGCCATCGGTGGTTTTGCTATCTGATGTTGTTGGATTAGCAGAAGTACTCCAACAAACTCCACGAGCAGTAACAGAAGATGTTCCGGCATTAGTTATATTTCCTCCAATAGTGGCAGTAGTAGTGGTGATTGAACTTGCAGCAGTAGTCGTAACTGTTGGAGCTGTACCCAAAGTGGTAAAGGTTATATCAGTACCGTAAGCTGTCCCAACAGCGCTAGTGGCATATGCACGAATATGATAGGTGACTGCAGAAGTTAGGCCGGTTATAGAACTTGAAAATACTCCAGCTCCAGTACCATTTGTCGTTTTATTATCTGCAATTGTTGGATTAGCAGAAGTGCTCCAGCATACTCCACGGGCAGTAACAGAAGATGTTCCGGCATTAGTTACATTACCTCCTGAAGTGGCAGTAGTGGTAGTGATTGGATTTGCTGCTGTAGTAGTTACCGTTGGAGCTACACCTAATGTAGTAAATGTAACATCCTCACCGTAGGCTGTGGCAACACTATTGCTAGCATATGCACGGATATGGTATATTGCTGCAGAAGTAAGACCAGTTATGGAACTTGAAAAGACTCCTGCTCCAGTACCATCAGTTGTTTTATTATTTGCAATTGTTGGATTAGAAGAAGTACTCCAACAAATACCACGCTCTGTTATACTTGAAGAACCTTCTTCTGTTACATTCCCTCCTGAAATTGCGGAGTTGCTAGTTATTGAACTTGCTATTACAGTACTAACAATCGGTGGGAATCCTTCTATTATATTTGTGAAGTCCTGCCATTGACTTGCTGTCTGATAAGCACTTTTGAGTCCAATAGGTACATACAATGAACAACTATATTGATAATATCCATAAAAGACATTTGTAAAAGAACTCAAATTTATGACTGAAGGGGTAAGGCAAAACAAACTCTTTAAACTTGTTGTATTGTAAAATGTAGAGTTTTCAATTGAAGTTAAGGTAATTGGAATTGTAATTTCAGTAATTTTCTGACAATACCAAAATGATTTTTCTCCAAGTTTTGTTACTGAATTAGGAATAATATATCTTCCTGCTTTAGCAGTCGGACATGCCATTAAAGTAGTTTTTAGCTTGTTGAACAATACTCCATCTAGCGAAGAGTAAGTTGTATTTTCAGTATCAACATTTATGGCAACAAGCTTGGCACAATTGGGAAATGAAATACCTGACAAGGAAGTAACAGATGCAGGAATTGTAACACTTGTAAGATTATCACAGTAATAAAAAGCCTGCAGTTCGATTGTTTTGACAGAGTTTGGAATTTGCACACTTGAAATTCCCGAACACCAAGCAAAGGCATTTACTTTAATTGTTTCAACAGAATTTGGTATAACCATAGTTGCTAGTCCACTACAAGCTCTAAAACAACCATTTCCGATAGTTACAATTGAATTCGGCAAAACAATACTTTTAAGGGTTATTTTGCCAGTTGTTCCATTATAAAATGAACTCATTGGCATTTCATTTACCGGATATGTTGTACTTGTTGTTCCGGCAGCCGTACCATCGGTACCCGTATAGGTATCTATCGTCACAGAACTTATGTCGAGGGTCGCAAGTTTTGTTAGAACATCACGGATATATTTCACATCGCGAGCATCAATGTTTCCTGTCAGAGTAAGTTTTGTAATAGCCGTCTTATCATAATTAATAAGTAATGTACTCAATGTTCCAGCAGTTGGGACATTAAGAGTAACTTCCGAAGCCACTATTAAATTATTGAATATAACATCGGATCCATAAGAAGTTCCTAAACTATTAGTAGCATAAGCCCTTAAATGATATGTAATCCCTAATGTTAACCCAGTTATAGTACTGGAAAATGCTCCAGTTCCTACACCATCAGATGTCCTATTATCATTTATTGTAGGGTTTGCAGATAAACTCCAGCAAACTCCTCGCTCAGATAAAGTAGTTTGTCCTTCTGCAACAATACTACCTCCACAAACTGCAGAAGATATTGTTAAAGAACTAACAGCTGCAGTAGTAACGATGGGCGTACCTAAAGTGGTAAATGTAAGATCAGAACCGTAAGATGTACCAACGCTATTTGTAGCATAAGCTCTATAATGGTATTCTTTATTAAATGTCAAGCCACTTATTGAACTAATAAATTCCCCAACACCAGTACCATCTGTTGTTTTACTATTTGCAATAGTTGGCTCTACCGATGTCCCCCAACATATTCCACGGGCAGTAACCGGCGAAGATCCGACACTAGTCACATTACCTCCAGAAATTGCAGAGGAGGAAGTAATTGCACTAACAACAGCAGTTGTTAGTGTTGGAACTGTCCCCAAAGTTGTAAATGTCATATCTGGACCATAAGATGTGCCAGTACTGTTAGTGGCATAAGCTCTGATATGATAGGCAATACCTGAAGTCAGACCTGTTATTGAACTTGAAAATGTACCTGTACCTTCGCCATCAGTAGTTTTATTATCAACAATAGTTGGATTTATTGTTGTACTCCAACAAATTCCACGAGCTAAAACAGGAGATGCGCCTTCACTTGTAACATTACCTTCAGACGAAGCAGTAGTTTGAGTTATTGAACTTGCAGCAACTGTACTAACTGCGGGAAAATCTTGCATTGTAAAAGATAATTCATCACCATAAGATGTACCGACATTATTAGTAGCATATGCCCTGACATGATAAGTAATTGTAGTATTGAGACCTGTCATTGAACTTAAAAATTTACCAGCCCCTGTTCCATCTGTAGTTTTACTATCAAGGATTGTTGGGTTTGGGGAAACACTCCAACAAACACCGCGAGCAGTAACTGTTGATGTACCTACGCTAGTTACATTTCCTCCTATCATAACTGAATTTGAGGTAATAGGATTAACAACAGTAGTAGTTACAGTTGGGGGCGTACCCAACGTATTAAAAGAGATATCTTCTCCATAGAATGTACCAACATTGTTTGTTGCATATGCACGAATATGGTAAGTCACTGCAGAGGTAAGCGCAGTCATTGAGCTTGAAAACATTCCTACTCCTGTACCATCTACCGTTTTATTATCAGTAATGGTTGGATTAGCAGATGTACTCCAACAAACACCACGAGCGGTCGCCTCTGATGAACCCATAGTTGCAATATTACCGCCGGACAATGCAGAGGTTGAAGCTATTGAAGTAGGAGCGACGGTACTGATCACTGGAGGTAAACCTTCTACTATGTTTTTGAAATCTTTCCATTGATCAGCTGCTTGATATGCAGCTTTAGAACCAATCGGAACATATAAAACACAGATAGCTTTATCAACAGAATAAAATGCATTATAAGAAGTCGTTAAATTAATAGGAGTAGATTTATCAACGACAATGGCAGCTAGATTGTCACAATGGTAAAACGTTCTTTCATTTATAACTGAAACTGAATTAGGGATAAAGACGGTTTTTAAATTTCTACATTCGGCAAATGACTGACTCTGCAATGTAGATACAGAATTTTGGGGATTGAATATGAACTTATATTACTTTTTACCGGGAATTGAATTAAAATAGCTTTATTTTTGTCAAACAAAACACCATCAACTGAAGCATAATTAGGATTATCTAAATCCACCATAAACGCTGATCCACTTTTATAAAAAACTCCTTCTTCAATATTTATAACTGTTGAAGGAATATTTATTATAGATAATTTATCACAATACGAAAAAGTCCACGCAGCAAGAGTTAGCATGAACGCCGGGATGGTTACTTTAGTTAAGTTGTAACTCCCATTAAAAGCTGAACTACCTATTGTAATAATTGTATTAGGAATAGTTATGTTTTGCAGGTGGCACCAGAAAAACGCTGCATTAGCGATTGAAGTAACCGAATTTGGGACAATATATTCTCCTTCTCTTCCCTCTGGAAAGCTTATTAATACCGTTTTATCCTTATTGAACAATACCCCATCCATAGATGAATAATAAGGGTTATCAGATGCGACATTAAAAGCTATATTGCTACTGCAAAATCGAAATGAATTATTACCGATAGTCGATACAGAGGCTGGAATCGCAATGTTTAGTAAACGAAAACAAGATCTAAAAGCCCAGAGATGAATCGTTGTCACTTTTTCCGGAATTACTATATTAGTTAGCCTATTGCAACCATCTAAAGCACTTTCACCTATCGATGTGATACTATTTGGAAAATAAAATTCTTTAAGATAATCATTTGAAATGTTATTCAATTTAAATGAACTCTCCGGCATTTCATTTGCCGGATAAGAACTTGAACTCATTGCTGTTCCAGCCGTTCCTATATATTCCTGTATGCTTACTTCACTCATATCCAACCTCGCAAGCAAAGGCATTTCATCACGCATACACTTCACATCCCGGGCATCAATGTTACCAGTTAGAGTAAGATTAGTGATAGTAGCTTTGTCTTGGGCTGAAATAAGGGTGGTAAGCGTTCCCGCCGTGGTTACATTTATAGTTGTCACAGCATGTAGAGATAGAGAAAAAAGGAAGCAAAAGAGGAGTAGAATTTTTTTCATTAGCATCTATTATTGATTCTGTTATTTTTAAAGATGCAAAACTATAGAAATAAATTAAAAAGGCAAAATAATAACTATATAAATATTGATTGTGAAGTAAAATGTTTAAAATATAATCAATTTTAAAATATGCTCAATCAAAAACGAGCTGTTCGAAATGAATCAAACAGCTCGCTAAACTAATTATCAAATACTTAAGGGAGTTGTATTTCCTTCCCCACAATTTCGGCAGCCAAAGCCACACAGCGGGTACAGGGTCGGGTATCATAATACGCTTTATTACGCTCAGAGACCTCGGGTCTCTCGGGTGCATGTTTTATCTTCAACAAGTCAGCGCATATATACGAACCCATCTGAAGTTTGAATTCCTTTGCTGTACGTTGCACTGCTGCATAATTCGTATTTTTTGAGACTTTATCTTTGGGGTCGGCATTTGGATAATGCAATCCCAACACCAGAAACATCCCTGAAACGGCACCGCAGACTTCCCGTAATCTTCCCATTCCACCGCCGAAAGAAGTCGCCAGTTTAGCTGCTGTGACTGCATCAACACCGTATACATCGGAATAGGCCATAAATACAGCCTGTGAGCAATTATAGCCCTCTTCAAACAAGGCAACAGCCTCCTCTACTCTTCTGTCTAGTTCTTCGTTGTTCATATCTTATATTTACTTAGCTCTTACTTTCTTACTCCTTGATTCTATTAATAAAGAAAACAGATAAATCCCAAACTAACAACAGCAATAAAAATCCACAATGTAAGACCTAAAACCAACGGTCTCACTCCTACCGATTTTAGTGTTGCTCGTGACAGACCTGCACCGATAAAAAAAAGCGTAATCGTCAAACACTGTCTCGAAACCGCCACTATTCCATGTGTCAAAGTTTTCGGGATATTTAAATATGTATTCATCACCATGGCCAAAATAAATAAGAAAATAAACCACGGAATAAAAACTTTGTCGCCTTTTGATTTAAAATAAATTGAAGTAAAAACGGATAGTGGGATAATCCACAAGGCGCGAGTCAACTTCACTGTTGTTGCCACTTTTAAAGCTTCCTCGCCAAAAGTAGCGCCGGCACCCACTACAGAACTGGTATCGTGAATGGCAATGGCCGCCCACATTCCAAACTGATGTTGTGACAGATGAAACCAATGTCCCAACACAGGAAACAGGAACAATGCAATAGCATTCAGCACAAAAATGGTAGCCAACGAAACCGACATTTCGCATTCATCTGCCTTGGCTATCGGCCCTACAGCAGCAATGGCACTTCCCCCACAAATAGCAGTTCCTGAGGCAATCAGAAATGAAGGAATCTTGGAGATTCCGAGCCATTTACCCACCGTAATTCCGATAAACAGAACACTCACTACTGAAAACATCGTAAAAAACATTCCATCCGAACCTGCCTTTACCGAGTCAAGCAAATTCATTCCAAATCCTAATCCGACAACCGAAATTTGAAGTAAGTATTTTGAAATAAATTTATTACTATTTGAAAAGGGAGCACCAATGGTCAGTGCCAGGACCAATCCCGAAAATAGCGCTATCGGAGGCGAAACATATGGCGTACAACAACATGCAACCAGCAGTATATAAATTATTTTTCTTACTAATCCACCTTTGTTCTCAGTTACATTCTCTTTGTTAGTTATTTCTACATTTTTCATTTTCGAGTCCTTTGCTTTTGACGGTACAAAGCTAACTCAAATTCAATTAACAAAGTGATAGTTATTACTTATGACTGATTACTTGAAGTTATAGTGATTCGCAAACTTCATGAATAATTCGGGTAATCCTTCTGTCTCGCCATAGAGTTGAATGAAATGGAACGTCCTTTCCAAATTCAGGTCTTTGACATCCACAATTCGTAATGAATTATTATTCAATTCATCTAAAATTGAATGAATCGACAGAAAAGCCATACAATTGGAATGAAGTAAATATGATTTTATACTTTCGGTACTACCAAGCTGCATTTCGCTCTTTAAATCAGATAATTTTATATTATGTGGTTTTAAAGCGTGAGCTATTACTTCCAACGTTCCCGAACCAGGTTCACGTAATAAAAGCGGAATAGTCATCAATGTGTCTATTGATATCTCTTTTTGCGACACTAAGGGATGAGTTGAAGCTACAACAGGCACTATTTCGTCGCGAATAAATTCGGTATATTTAAATAAGGTATTTTTCGACTGTCCCTCCACAATTCCGAAATCAATGCTATTGCTATTCAGTGCTTGCTCAATTTGTTCTGTGTTGTTGATAGTCAGTGATACGCGAATATCTTCATACCGTCTATGAAAGTCAGCTAAAAGTGGTGGAAGTACGTATTGGGCAATGGTAGTGCTGGCGCCAATGCGCAACTGCCCTTTGAATGTTTCGGTTAACGTGTTCAAGTCAAATTCTAGACTTCCATAGAGTCCAAATATCTGATTGCAGTAGTGAAGTAAAACACCGCCAGCTTTTGTCAACTGAATTTTATTTCCATTACGTTCGAAAAGTCTTACTTTGTAGTGACTTTCAATTTCCTGAATATGCTTGGAAACCGCTGGTTGAGTGATACAAAGTTCATCAGCAGCTTTGGTAAAGTTGAGACGCTTGGCAACTGTGTAGAATACTTTTAAACGAAAGTCAAACATAAGCAGGTCTGAATATAACGGTTCAAAATGAATACTTTGACAACCCTCTAACAAGAGAATTATTCACCGACAAAAGTACTTAATAAAGTGCAATGAGGAAATTATTACCGAATAAAAACAAGAAAAGAGAAGCCGGTTATCCAACTTCTCTTTTCTTTATCATCTATTTTCTCTGCTCAAAGCAAAATTATTTGGTTCTGAAATCAAATGCCTCTTCGCCATGTTGAGTCAAGTCAAGTCCCTTTTCTTCCTGCTCAGGCGTTACACGCATTGGCAAAATCATATCGGTAACTTTGTACAATAAATACGAACCTCCGAAAGTAAAAATACTAACTAATACCAGAGCTAACAAGTGGAAAAAGAAAGTATGTGTTTGACCTGATGTCAAACCCACGTTTTTGGCAAAAACGCCTGTCAGTATCATACCCACAATACCACCCAGTCCATGACATGAAAATACATCAAGCGTATCGTCGATATTGCTCTTTGATTTGTAACGAACCGCAGTGTAACTTACTATGGCAGCCACGAAACCGATAAAAATACTTTGACCAACTGTAACAAAACCGGCCGCCGGCGTAATGGCAACAAGTCCCACCACTGCTCCAACGGCAGCTCCAACGGCTGAACGTTTTTTACCCAATGCGCCGTCGCTCAATAGCCAGGTAAGCATAGCCGTTGCCGAAGCAATATTCGTATTTACAAAAGCGGTAGTAGCAACTCCATCGGCAGCTAATGCAGATCCTGCATTAAATCCAAACCATCCGAACCAAAGTAGCCCTGTTCCCAACAGAATATAAGGAATGTTGGTTGGTTCGTTTTCTGTTTTACCTTTCCGTCGACCTAAAAACATAGCACCACTTAAGGCCGCAAAACCGGCAGAAATATGAACAACCGTTCCACCCGCAAAATCGAGCACTCCCCAGTTGCGCAAAATGCCATCCGGATGCCAGGTCATGTGAGCCAACGGTGCATAGATAAACAAGGAGAACAAACAAATGAAAAGCATCAACGATGAAAAGCGAACACGTTCAGCCAATCCTCCGGTAATCAAAGCCGGTGTGATAATAGCAAACTTCAGTTGAAACATAGCGAATAATGCAAAAGGAATAGTAGCTGCGAAAGCAGGATTTGGAGCAATACCTACGTTTTTGAAAAAAGCAAACGTCAAGGGATTGCCAATAAAACCACCTATGCTATCACCAAAAGCTAAACTAAAGCCAACAACCACCCAAAGTACACTTATAATACCAAGTGCAATAAAGCTTTGCAATAAAGTAGATACAAGATTCTTGTAGCGAACCATTCCACCATAAAAGAAGGCCAAACCCGGTGTCATTAAAAGTACCAGAGCCGAAGCCATAAGCATCCACGCCGTATCGGCATGATCAATAACAACCCCTTTGGGCATTTCATTAGCATAAGTCACCGGAATAAGCGACAATAATGCAATTATAACCAGTAATAAGAATGGTAGTTTATACTTCCACCCGACTTTTTCTTGTTTCATTGTTTTGTATTTATTGTAATAAAAATATGCTTACTTTCTTTTTATCGTCCCAATGTAAATTACACTGTCAAATTATTTCAAATTTTGCGCAAAAGTAATAATTTTTCTTGAATTTACCGAATTTGACTTACATTCAGCATTGAAATACAAAAAAACATGACGCGAAAAAAGCCACTCAATGTGCATTTCTACGCATCAAGTGGCTTTCATTGTAAACAATTTATGATCTATTTCTGTAAAATAGCTTTCAATTGTTGTGCCTCCGGCAACGAGTGTATTTTAGGCGAAGTAGCATTTACATATTCATTTGAACTGTATGCAATTACTTGCGATAAACAGATCTGCCCGTCGTTCGTAGCCAAAACACGAAGTCGCAATCCGGCTCCAATAGCCGACTTTAATTGTTTTATCTCATTCACTGCACCCGATTCTATCGCCCGTATCAGTTTAGTTTGCTCATTCACATCAAAATTGTGTTCGGTAACCTTCAGCTGTTGATCGTTATCAGCTGAAAAATAGTGATTTTTCCTCAAGAAAAACATGAAAAAACCGACAGTGATACACGCAAATCCAGCTATAAAAAGGAGATGCGGGAAGGTGTCGGTTGGTTGCCATTCGAACGAAGTGTAAATAGCGAATGACACAACTCCGATAGCGATTAACAACAAGCTCTTTACTACAGAGCTTTTCTTTTTATAAACTATTTTGGGTTCCATGTTTTCTAAAACATGTTCTATTGATTCATTTTTTTCCATAATGATATATGTAGAGTTTGTAAACATAACAAGCATGTTCACAAACGATTATTTGTAATTTAATTGATTATTTTTTGAAATTATGTTCCGAAAGAACGTTTGGGAGATTGGCTCAGGAAATCAAATCAGAAGCTTACGAAGATGGTACAAGTAATAACCATCCAGCTGTTTGAACGCAGATTTTAGCGAAAAAACACTATCAAATTTAAAATAACGAAGTAAAGCTATTTGTTGTAAATAGCTAACACGAAATGCATTCGTTGAAGATGTCGTAACCCTACTGGGAAAACATTGAAGTAAATTGGTCAAACGTACTTGCTCGTTTCTCATACCTATCGAAACTAAAGCATCGGTAGCCGAAAGGTACGAATGCTGATGTTCCGGTATAGTTTGATTTTGCGTTGTGGAGCATTTTTGAGGTAAAACACGTTCACATCTAAGCACAGATGTGGAATTCACTCCCAAAAAGAGCGAAACCGCAACCAAACAGTAGATTAGAAAATGTTTCATGCTGCAAAAATACTAAATTTAGAGCTCATGGGCAAGTTTTTATAATTTGAACAGCCCTGATGGTTTGCAACTTAGGGGAATTAATTCTACCTTTGCAATAAAAATACAGTTTTCGACCAGTTATTGCATATTAATAAATTATATATACAAATATTATGTTTAAAACAAATCAGTATTTCGATGGAACAGTAGTTTCTATCGGTTTAGAATCGGCCGAAGGCAGAGCAACTGTAGGTGTAATGGCTGCAGGTGAGTATGAATTTGGAACTGACACAGTAGAAATTATGACGGTAGTTTCGGGTCAGCTTACCATCCAACAACCTGGTGAAACAGAATGGAATACCTATAATAAATTCGAAAGTTTCGAAGTGGCTAAAGGTGTAAGATTCAAAGTAAAGTGTACCGAAGATACTCCGTATCTTTGTTTGTATAAGTAAACCTCACCCCTCTCCTTAAGGCGAGGAGAACCGAGTAGCTTGTTTCTAAATAGGAACAAGCTATTTTCTTTATTCATCAATTGTCAACTATCCATTGCCAACTAAAAAAAAGAGTACCTTTGCGGCGTTTTTTATTACCGATACATAATTGAGATTCAGAAAATGACAACACAAAAATATAAAATGCTGGTACTCGACCTCGATGATACCCTCCTCAGAGACGATTACAGCATTTCTGCCCGAAACAAAGAGTTACTTTTCGAAGCACAAGACCTTGGTGTGAAAGTAGTATTGGCTTCAGGCCGCCCCACTCCTGCTATGCTTCAATTTTCCGATCAATTAAAGTTAGCGCATTACGATTCGTACATGATTTCTTTCAACGGTGCTGTAGTAACATCAATGAAAAACAATGAAATCCTGTTCGAAACCAGTCTGACAAATAAAGAAGTACACAGTTTGTACGATTTTAGCGTGAACAATAAAGTACATATCATCACTTATTCCAATAAAGGGGTAATCAGCGAAACCGATTCGGAATACATCGATGTGGAAATAAACCTCACCGGTATGCATCATCACAAAGTCCCTTCGTTCAAGAGTGAAGTGACCGGTAATGCAGTAAAATGCATCATGCTGGAACACCCCGATTATCTGAAACAGGTTGAAAAAAAGCTAAAAGCCGAACGTACCGATCTAAGCGTATCGCGCTCCAAACCTTTTTTTCTGGAAGTAATGCCGCATGGCATCGACAAAGCAGCAAGTATCGACTTACTGGCTAAGAAACTAGGCATCGAACAACATGAAGTGATAGCAGTAGGAAATGCCGGAAACGATTTATCTATGGTTCAATACGCCGGTTTGGGTGTTTGGGTAGATAATGTTACACCCGAACTTCGCCACGAAGCAGATGTGATAGTTGCATCCAACGAAAATGACGGAGTAGCCGAAGTGGTAGAACGTTTTATATTGAAATAAGTCCAAAATATAGCAAACCCGCAAAACATCCGGCCGTAACCCTCCCTATCCATTCCGGCAGTCATTCAACTAAAATCTACTGATAATTTCAGAATCTTGTTAGATACCCACTCAATACATATCAACATTTTACAGAAGGTAGATTTGTAATTAAAAATCAACGAATAAAATTTGACAGCTTCCATAAGTAGCATGTCAGTACACAGTACAGAAGTTAAGCTTGTTCCAATCTTGGAATAAGCTTATTTTTTAAAGGTATTGACCCTCCAAGTTATAATGAGTCGTTCAAAAAGAGATGAATAGCTTAGCTTCGTTATATTTCCATATTTCTTTAATCAATATCAAAAAGTAAAGTTTTAATATCAAATTTCGCGGAAGTTGTAGATGCTGTATAAATATCTTTGCCGGAACATAGTATGACAATCATGTTAGGTTGCCGTTTATCTATTTCAATTTATGCCTCAATAACAAATTCTAAACCGATAATTATAATTTTCAATTTCACTCCATGTAACCCATATTAAGATAAATAGTTCAGTTGATTTAATCACCTGTCCAATTTTACAGACTATTGTACAGAATTCGAGTTACAAAAATAGACAAAAGCATACCTTTGTTGTTAAATTTATTTATGAACACTCTAACATTATTTACACTAAAACAATCGAATACAGAAATGGGAACAAGCCATCCCTTTCTCGAAATTCTCAACTTTAAAACTAAATTAACACAAAGGCTAAAACACATTCACAAAAATTACCAGCATCTAATGAAAAAAAGGAGTTTTAAAAGCGAACTCTAAAAAACTAACAACTAAAAAAATTCAAATTACATGAAAATCAGAAATTTATTGAAAAAATCAATTTCGAAACAAATTCAATATCGACTGATGACTGCATTATTAATGCTCATCACATCACAATTGACTTTTGCACAAAATGGATTAGTAACAGGTAAAGTAGTAGATGAAAAAGGAGAAACAATAATTGGGGCTGCAGTCACAGTAAAGGGGACATCTCGAGGAACAATAACTAATGTTGACGGAGGGTTCTCAATTTCTGTCGGACCAAAAGACGCTCTGAGCGTGAGGCTAATAGGATATGTGGAACAGGTAATCATTCCAGGATCACAAACTAACCTAAAAATAGTAATGAAAGAAGATACTCAGGTACTTGATGAAGTTGTGGTAGTAGGGTATGGAGTTCAAAAGAAAAGCGATGTTACGGGTGCCATGGCACGTGTAGGTGAGAAAGAATTAAAAGCCATGCCAGTAAAAGATGCTTTGCAGGGTATGCAAGGGAAAGTAGCCGGTATCGATATTACTACCAACCAGCGTCCAGGACAGGTAGGTGATATTAAGATTCGCGGAGTACGTTCTATAAATGCCGAAAATAATCCTTTGTATGTAGTAGACGGAATGGTACTTCAAGCAAGTGGAATTGATAATATCAACCCAAGTGACATTGAATCAATCGATGTTTTAAAAGATGCTTCGGCAACAGCTATTTATGGATCACGTGGAGCCAATGGTGTGATACTGGTAACAACCAAGCATGGAAAAAGCGGAAAATTGTCAGTGAATTATAGTGGATCTGTGACACTTGAAAAAATGTATAACGTAACCGAGAACATGAGTGCCGGAGAATGGATTGATTATTCTCGCTTAGCGAAAATAAATGCAGGTACTTATGGAGCAACAACAGCTTCTCGCGCTGGCGATTTTGCAAAGTGGGGATCCATAGCTGATTCTTGGGCAAATATAGAAGCCGGTTGGTCTAAAGATGCGAGTGGCAATGATGTCTGGAATTCTGCCAATGTGAAAGGTTACGATTGGGAAAAACATGGAAAACAAGTTGGAGTTAGTACAGAACATACTTTAAGTGTTTCAGGTGGTGGTCAGAATAGCCAAGGATACGGATCATTTGGTTATTTCAAACAAGAAGGAACTCAACCGGGACAAAAATATGAAAGATATACTTCAAAAGTTAGTTTCGATGCTACTCCTACAAAATGGTTTAAAATGGGAACAGCTATTAATGGATCTTTTGCAAATCAAGACTATGGCTATAGCTTTGCTAAATCTGTAACAGGAGCTGGTGATTATTATAGTGCATTAAGAGGAATGTTGGCATGGACTGTTCCATATACTGCTAGTGGTGACTATATAAGAAATCCTGCTGCAGGAGATGTAAATATAATCAACCCTATAGATGAATTGGATTATACGGTAAATAATCGCAAGGGATTTATTGTTAACAGTAGCTTTTATAGCCAATTGGATTTTGGCGAAATGTTTAGCCCGTTAAAAGGACTAAAATACCGAATTCAATTCGGTCCTGAGTTAAGATATAATCGTACCTCTACATTTTACGACAAAGCTGGTATTAATGGAGATGGAAGCAACCAAGGTGCATACAATACAAGCCAAGTACTTTCTTGGACATTGGACAACTTGATATATTACGATCGGAATTTAGGTGCCGACCATAAAATAGGTGTCACTTTGATGCAATCAGCGTCGGGTTATCATTCTGAGTCTTCAGGCATGAAATCTAATACATTGGCTACCAATACAGAGTTATGGTATAATATTGGATCAGGGGGAAGCTTGAATGGATTTAGCACAGGCCTATCTGAGAAACAGATGGCTTCGTATATGGCGCGTATAAACTATGGATACAAAGAAAAGTACTTGTTGACAGCCTCTGCACGTTTAGATGGATCGTCTGTACTGGCTGATGGGCATAAATGGGCACCTTTTTATTCAGCAGCATTAGGCTGGCGTATAGATCAGGAAAAATTCATGAAGAGTGTAACATTCATTGATGCTTTGAAACTTCGTTTGGGTGCAGGGGTAACTGGAAATGCTGCCATTGGAGCTTATGGAACCAAAGGGGGAATTACTCAAATGTATTATAATTGGGGTGCCACGGCTTCTACAGCAGGATATATATTCTCTGATCTATCAGCATCTTCACCTGTGTTATTAGCAAATTCAAATTTGGGTTGGGAGAAAACTACACAATATAATCTTGGCTTAGATTATACTCTCCTAAAAAGCCGCATTAATGGAAGCATGGATATTTATAAAACTCAAACCAAAGATCTGTTGATGAAAATGTCAATCCCAAGTACTTCCGGCTATGTTCAAACATGGAGCAATGTAGGAGAAACCAAAGGATGGGGTATTGATTTTCAAGTAAATTCTCTAAATATCAAAACAAAGGATTTCGCATGGTCAACTACATTAACATGGTCTTTAGACAGATGTAAAGTTGAAAAACTATCAAATGGCCGAACACAGGATTTAAGTAGTGCTTTATTTGTTGGCAAAGAGTTAGGAGTTTACTATGACTATGTTTATGATGGAATATGGAAAACATCTGAAGCTACTGAAGCGGCAAAATACGGAAGAAAACCGGGACAAATCAGAGTAAAAGATTTAAATATCGACAATGTTATTGACTCTAATAATGACAAACAGATTGTTGGAAAAACGCGTCCTGACTGGTCGGGTGGCATATCAAACACTTTTAATTATAAGAATTTAGAACTTTCATTCTTTATCTATTCTCGCTGGGGATTTACAGTTAATAAAGGATCTGTCAACCTTGGCGGGCTTTATCAAACCCGTAAAGTAGATTATTGGATAGCAGGCATAAACGAAGACGCAGAGTATTATTCTCCGGGCTCGAATGGCGTAAATGCGGATCTTTATGCAGGCTCACAGAGCTATCAGGATGGTTCATTTGTAAAGATGAGAAATATCAATTTAGGGTACAACTTCAATTCAAAACAACTTAGCAAATTAAAGATCAGCAATCTTAAAATATATGCTCAAGTTATGAATCCTTTTACAATCTATTCTAAATGTAAAATTCTGGATACAGATCTTTCCAGCTACGACAACAATACAACTTCTACAGGTACAGATATTACAACTAAAGCGTTAGTATTTGGTATCAACGTTGGTTTCTAAAAATCTTAAAAAACAATACAAAATGAAAATAAATAAGACATTACTAATAGCGACTATTGTAAGTATATCAGGGGTTTTAATGCCTTCTTGCAGTGGAAGTTTCTTAAATGAGGAATTGACGACTAGTCGCAATACTGATTATTTCAAAACACAAGCCGGTTTGGACGATTTGTCAACCGGTTTATATCCTTTACTTAAGTTTAAATTCAACTATATTTGGGGCATTGAAATGTACAACTTAGGTGTAGATGAATTTACAGATGCTAATAACTCAATTCCAAGTTTCAACTGCTATAGTTCAGACCTAAACGCCACTGAAACTGGAGCTGTATCTCCCCTATGGGACAACATGTACGGCTATATTGAATCTGCCAACACCCTCATCCAGAATGTACCGCTTTATTATGATTCAAAAAATGCAAATTACAATGTTAGACTAGGTGAAGGTTATTTCCTTCGTGCATATTGTTATTTACAGCTATTTACACAGTACGGGGGCATTCCACTAAAACTAACGCCTTCAAATGGTAAAGTAGAAACATATTTTACCCGTAACACGCAAGAAGAGTGTTTAACTCAAATCATTGCTGATTTTGAAAAGGCATATAGTCTGCTACCTGCTACTCCAGCAACAACTGGTCGTCTTACAAAATGGGCTGCTGCTCACTTTGCTGCAAAATCCCATCTGACTCGCGCAAGTGAATTATACGCTTCATGGAACTCTTCCTATATATCTGCTGACTTGGATGCAGTTATAAAATTTGGCTCCGAAGTAGCAACTGCCCATCCATTAGCAAAAGATTATGTTGAACTTTGGGATTATACTAAAGCAAACAGTGCAAATGAAAAATCTACAGAGGTAGTTTTATCTGCACAATTCTCAGACGATCAAACTACTTGGGGACGCTATGGCAATCAAATGCACCTGTATTATCCATCTGTTTACCAAGATTTAGCAGGAACAACCCGCGATATATCCGGTGGACGTGAGTTTTCTTACGCACGTGCTACAAATTACGCATTGGATGTATTTGACCGCGTTAATGATTCTCGTTTTTGGAAATCATTTATCACCACTTATGGATGTGACAACACAAAAGGAGCTCCTACTTGGACTGCCACTAATGCACTTTTAGGACCTTCAGGAACTGTGGCAGGTGCAAAGCGTTTTACTGGTGGAAATTTGGCTATTAAGTATATTGTAAATAATGCTGGAGATAGTCGATATGCACCTGTTGCTAATGATGTAACAGGCGTTTTGAAAGGTGGAGTTATGCAAAACACTCATACTTTTGTTCGTTACTTTAACGGTGAACCTCAAGCTTGGGTTGGCAAACATGGAAATAATGGATATTATGGTGTACAACTAAGATCCGTGGCTTTGTCTAAATACCGTGATGGATATCGCGTTGCTATTGCTTCTCAATTTGGGACACGCGATGCAATTATAGCTCGCTCTGCCGATGATGTTTTAATGGTCGCTGAGGCTTATATTCGTAAAGGCGAATCTAGTTATCCGGATGCAATTACATGGATTAATAAACTTCGCGATCGCGCGGCTTATAAAACTGGTGAAGATAGAACGAAACATGTTGATGGAGGTCAAGCTTATAAGAACAATTCATATTGCACTGCTAAAGGTGGAGGCTATTCAGCCGATGGAGCTATCTATTGGGATAAAAACACTTATTATGAATCTAATAATGATATGGGAGTAACTACAGCTAGTTCTTCTATGCATATCGATGATGTAAATGCAATCTACAACTCAACAGTCGATGCACCTATATATGCTAAATTAGGATATTCTACCAATGCAGAAAAAATGATGTGTTTCTTATTGAACGAACGAACCCGTGAACTTTGCGGTGAAACATACCGTTGGGAAGATTTGGCAAGAACTAAAACCTTGGAAAGTCGATGGAAAGCATTTAACGATGGATATGTAAGAGGAAATACAGTCTTTAACGCAACGACTCACTACTACCGTCCGATACCGCAATCATTCCTTGATGCAATTAGTAATGCAAATGGAGGATCGTTAACTGCTGATGAGAAAAAACAACTTCAGAATCCTGGATACTAAAAAAACTGTATTTAAACACTAGTTTAAATAATTATTATCAAACAAATAAGGCTGCCCACAAAAAATGGGCAGCCTTTTTTGTTTGAGCATATAAAAAAAGCCTGCTCCAACTATGGAACAGGCTTTAATTTTATACAAGAAATTACAAATTGCTTTTAGAATCTTTTAAACCCGATGATCTCGCGTACTTCACGAATGGTTTTTGCGGCGTTTTCCTGCGCTTTCTCCTTGCCCATGCGGGCAACCTTCGAAACATAAGCTTCGTCGGCAGAAATGGACTTAATACGCTCACGCATGGGTTCTGTAAAGGCAATCATATCTAATGCCAATTGCTTTTTCATATCTCCATAGCGAATCTGGCAGGTATTATACATCTCGTCAAAGAAATTGAAGGTTTCCGGAGCCGAAACTACCTTCATCAACTGGAATATGTTTTGGATAGCATCTGGTTTCGGTTGATTAGGTTCAGTTGGACCGCTATCGGTAACTGCTTTCATCACTTTTTTACGAATTGCTTCGGGCTCATCAGCAAAATAAATAGCATTTCCTTCGCCTTCCGATTTTCCCATTTTTCCACTTCCGTTCAATCCCGGGATTTTCACCAGTTCATTTCCAAAATTAAATGCTTGTGGTTCTGGAAAATAATCAACGTTATACAACCTGTTGAAGCGATTTCCAAAGGTACGGGTCATTTCCAAATGTTGCTCCTGATCTTTTCCTACAGGCACTTTGGTAGCTCTGTGTATTAAGATATCGGCAGCCATAAGAGTAGGATAAGTGAGTAATCCTGAATTTACATTTTCAGGCTGTTGGCGAATTTTATCTTTAAACGATGTACAACGCTCTAATTCCCCAATATATGCATTCATATTTAAGAATAAATACAACTCGACAACTTCAGGCACATCGCTTTGGATATAAAGTGTTGATTTTTCCGGATCTAGTCCTGCCGCAAGGTATTCAACCAAAATCTGACGAACATTGCCATGCAAATCGGCTGGCGTTGGGTGTGTAGTAAGTGAGTGATAATCAGCAATAAAAAAGTAGCAATTATGCTCATTCTGCATTGTAAGAAAATTGCGCAATGCGCCAAAATAATTACCTAAGTGAAGGTTTCCGGTTGGGCGAATGCCACTAACAACTGTTTCCATGTTTCTTTCAAGTTACGAGTTACGAGTTACAAGTTACTGGAAAGTGAACGAGTAAACAAGTAAAAATATATAAATTTTAGTCAGGGATTTTAAACTCTAACTATTAACCACTAACGATAAATAACCAACTTGTTACTCTATTGGTATAGATCTACGAATGCGTTGATCTAACGAAGTGAGTGTCTCGGTGGTAGCCACACCTTTTATTTCCTGTATGCGTGAATTTAGTAGCTCCATAAGGTGCTCATCGTTCTTTGCATATAACTTAATAAGGATGGTATAGTTGCCTAAGGTATATTGCGATTCTACAATCTCCGGAATCTTTTCCAACTCTTGCACTACTTCTTTGTACATAGAACCGCGTTCCAGCGTTATTCCAATGTAAACACACATTTGAAATCCTAACATTTTAGGATTTACATGATATCCGGATCCTGTGATAACATCGATATCTATCAATCGTTGAACACGTTGATGAATAGCTGCACGAGATACGCCACACTCTTCTGCCACATCTTTAAAAGGCATACGAGCATTTTTTGTAATAATCTGCAAAATTTTTCGGTCTAATTGGTCTATCTTTTCCATAATACTTGATTTTTGTTTAGCATATTGACAGCAAAATTATACAAAATAAATGGAAATTGAAAAATTTAAGTGGCAATAATGTGATATTATAGGATAAAAGATATTAATTTATAGATTATGACTATCTTTTTGACAAAAAAAGCCGGAGTGATAACACTCCGGCTTTTCATATGGTTTACAAAAACTATCGTCTTTGTTGTTGTTGCTGTTGTTGCATTTGTTGTTGCAACTGTTGCATTTGCTCAGGGGTTAATTGTTGTCCACCTGCAGGAGCTGGTGTATCTTTTTCAATTGAAAGTAATTCAACTTCAAAAATCAACATTGAGAAAGGTTGAATTTTACCTTGACCACCGTTACCGTAAGCCAATTGTTGAGGTACATACAATTTGAATTTTGAACCAACCGGCATTAATTGCAATGCTTCAGTCCATCCTTTGATTACCTGATTAACCGGGAAAACAACTGGTTCTTTACGCTCAACTGAACTATCAAATACAGTTCCGTCAATTAAAGTTCCGTGATAGTTTACTTTTACTTTGTTCGTAGCAGTTGGAATTGGGCCTGTACCTTTTTTGATAATTTCGTATTGAAGACCGCTAGCTGTAGTGATTACACCTGGTTTTTTACCGTTTTCAGCTAAGAATTTTTCACCTGCTTTTTTATTAGGACCAAATTGAGCTTCCATTTTTTTAGATTGAAGCGCTTGCATGGTAGTGTTCAAATAGGTTTGAGCATCTTTAGCAGTCATTTGAATGTTAGATCTTTTAAGACCATTAATCAAACCTTGTTTGATAAGGTTGATGTCTACTTTCAAAGTAGAATCACCTAACAAACCTGCTTTTTCTTGTCCTTTTAAAGAAGTACCGATTTGAGTTCCTAACTCAACGATTTCAGCATTTTCTTTTACAGCTTCACCTTTGCTTCCGTCTTTCAATCCGGCAAGTAAAGCTTTGATTTTTATCTCAGCTGAATCGCCTTTAATATAATAGTCTTTGATTCCGGCACCATTAGCCAAACCAAAAGCATAATTCAAACTATCAAGTTGAGTTTTTAAAGTTGGTGTTTTAGCTTTATTGCTATCGCACGAAGTAAATGTAAATGCAGCCACCAAAGCCACGGCGATGAATATATTCAGTTTTTTCATTTTTCTGTATATTTTAATTTGTTGAATTATTATTTTGCTTGTGGTTGTGGAGCTTGTTCTGGAGCCTGTTGTGGGGCTTGTTGCGGAGCTGACATTTGAGGTTGTGAACCGCCCATCTTTTTAGCTTGAATAGCCATCATCGTTTTTTGAATATACTCTTGCGCTTGTTGCGATGTCATACCATCTTTGTGACCGCGCAATGCATTCACCAATCCTTGTTTTACTAAGTCTGCGTTAAATTTCAACGTAGAATCACCCATTAAACCGGCTGCCTTTTGTTTTTTGAAGGTAGATCCGATTTGTTGACCCAATTTAAACATTTCGTCTTTGCTCACTTCTTTGCTATAAGCTGCGTCAATTGCTTTCATCAAAGCTACAACTGCTTTATCAGATGAGTCTTTTTGCATAAGGTTATTTTTGATACCTTCGCCATTAGCTAAACCAAGTGTGTAATTGATACTGTCATTTTGAGTTTTCAAAGTCACAGTTTTAGCTTCGTATTTATTGCACGAAGAAAGTAGAAAAATGGCAACCAAGGCTACCAACGATAAAATACTTTGTTTTTTCATTTGAATAATATTTATAAATTTATTTTTTGGTTTCAATGACCGAAATCTATTTGGTTTTTTTTACCACTTTAGAAACGGCAGTTTTTTTAATTGATTTTGGAGCTACAAACGATTTTAATGCAGGAGCTGCAGGAGCAACTTCGACAACCGGTTTGATTTTAAGTAACTGGATTTCAAAAATCAATGTTGAAAATCCAGGTATTGGTCCGCCGTTTGGAGTGCCCTGTTCGCCATATCCTAACGTATAAGGAACAAAGAATTTATATTTCGAACCAACAGACATTAATTGTACACCTTCAGTCCATCCCGGAATTACCTGATTTAATGGGAAGGTAATTGGTTCTCCACGATCAACCGAGCTATCGAATTTAGTTCCATCAAGCAAGAAACCTTGGTAATGAACTTCTACTGAGTCAGTTGCTTTAGGTTTTGGACCTTCAGCCGGTACTAACACCTGATATTGCAATCCGCTTTCAGTTGTTTTTACGCCTTCTTTTGTTTTATTTTCAGCTAAAAACTTATCGCCGGCTCCCTTTTTCACTTCAAGTTCTTTAGCCTGAGCTTCAGAAATGTATTTGCGAAAAAACTCTGTGGCAAACTCTTTTGTCATAAGAGTAGAATCGCCTTTCATTGCTGTAGAAAAACCTTTAATCAATAAATCAACATTAGATGCTCCACCTGGGATGTTCTTAATGTTTTTTGCAAAATCGGCACCAACGTTCATTCCCAAAGCGTAACTCATAGAGTCTACTTTATTGAAGAATACTTGTTTACATGCATCTGCTACAGGTACATCTGATTTCTTCTTTTTATCTTTGGCAACCGCCGAAGTAAGAACTAAACAAATAGCACCGAGAACTAAAACTATTTTTTTCATTATTTGTTATTAATATTAAATTTATAGATTTCTATTGCAATAAGACTATACAATGTCCAACAACTCAACTTCGAAAATCAAAGTGGCGTGTGGAGCAATAGCTTGTCCGGCACCTTGCGCACCATAAGCTAAGTCGGATGGAATAAATAATTTCCATTTAGATCCGACAGGCATCAATTGAAGTGCTTCAACCCAACCGCTGATTACCTGAGTTACACCAAAGGTTGCAGGCTCACCACGGCTAACTGAACTGTCGAAAACATTTCCGTCGATAGTAGTACCATGATAATGTACTTTTACTGAATTAGATGCAGTTGGTATTGCACCGTTACCTGCAGTCATTACTTCATATTGTAATCCGCTGGCTAAAGTTACAACTTCGCTACGTTTAGCATTATCAGCTAAAAAGGCTTTTCCTTCAGCTTGCCCTTTTTCGCTTACCTTAGCTTGCAAGGCAGTAAAAAATTCATTTATAACCGCTTGAGCATCTTCATAGCTCATATCAGGTTTGTTTTGTTCCATTACATCTTGTATCCCTTTGGCCAATTTACTATAATCCAATGTAGTAACACCGCTACCTAAAAGATTATTTCCTAAACTTAAACCCAATGCATAACTTACTTTTTCCATTCTAAAATTTAATTTTTACCTTAGCTTTCCAACTAGAGAACAACTAAGCCTGTTTGTTTTTTATATACTATTTTTATCAAATACTTAACTTTAATGCTACTTATGAATTTTCGGTTCTTTTTTACACAAAAAAAACGCTGCAAAGATAGCTGATTTGTTGGATAATAGCGTGTTAATAAATCGAAATTATAACGATGAAACAACAATTGGTAATTTTTGACGTTTTCTTTCGCCAGTATTTGGGTTAAACATTTCAAAATAAAGCACATAAATTCCAACATTTGCGTTTTTACCACTTGCTGTTTTACCATCCCAAATCAAGAAACCTTCGGTAGGAAGTAAAATATTTGTTCCCAATTGAACAACCCTCACTCCGACCGCATTCAAAATCATAACATTTGCTACAAATCCAGTTGCGTCAGTCTTGTATTTAATAATACAAACATCGTTTACACCATCATTGTCAGGAGTGAAACTCTCGGTCTCAGTCCATACAAATTTATCTACATTTACCACATCCAACATATCTCTGAATTGTGAGTTCTGATATCCGGGTGTGCCAAAATTGGTCGTTGAGGCAGCTGAATGCCACGATGCTGCATCCTGAGTTACTAAATCTGGATTGATTCGCTCCAAAGCCACACCTTTCGGATTTTTCACGAGAGCATTATGCCATTTCACATTATATTGCAGTTCATCAAAAATACTGTCCTTTGCAGAATTTGTAAGGACTAAAACAGCACTTTCATTATTGAGCGAGTTCCAAGTGGTAGAAATTATATTACTTTCAGGTGGACATAAGTAATAACTACGAAGTAACTCTGCATCCGAACAAAATACCAGATAACCATGAGGTAAAATATGGGTCTGCGCAGGAACTATATTTCCCGTATTCATCGTGCCATCTGTTTTACGCGTGGTAAAAACCATCCCCGAAACATCTAACAGTTTATCTGATTTGTTATAAATCTCGATGTACTCCAATGAGTTCTCCGGATTCTCAAACATTACTTCATTGAAAATCAAATCACCTATTTCTTTTTTCTCAACAATACCAATACTTTTACTCTTTAATTCTGGCTGATTGCTTGCTAGGTCAGACAATCCACTAGATTGCAAATTATAAATCTTCCCTTTCTCAAAATTACTTGCATAGAATAAGGTAATTGAAGTTTTGTCAGCAGATATCTCAGTCGAAATAGGACTTCCCATCCCATTGTCAATCGTAAAGGTACTTTTCGAAAAATCCATCCGTTCCGAAAATCCAAGTTTCAATTTATTTGGTTGCTCGATCTGCAGTAAGTTCCAAATAGGAAGATCCGTATCAACATAAATAGAGTTTTCGTAACCCGGAGTTCCATTATTTCCAACTGCTGTAGAGGAATGCCACGAATACGCATCTTGCGTAACCAAATCAGGACTCGTGCGTTCTAACGATATTCCCTTCGGACTAACCACCCAGGAATTGTGCCACTTCACATCGTATTTCAGCTCATCAAAAATGCTGTCTTTAGCCGCATTAGTCAACACCAAAGTCGAACTTTCGTTATTGAGCGTTGTCCATGAAGTACTTATGATATTGCTTTCGGGCGGACAAGCATGGAAACTGCGAACCGTTTCGGCATTGGAACACAGGGCTAGATATCCTTTTGGAGGCAGAGGAGATGTATTCTTTGGAATACCATTTCCCGTATTCATCGTACCATCTGTTTTGCGGGTAGTAAAAATCATGCCCGAAACATCCAACAGTTTATCCGATTTATTGTAAATCTCGATATACTCCAATGAGTTCTCAGAATTTTCAAACATTACTTCATTGAAAATCAAATCACCTATCTCTTTTTTCTCAACAATGCCAATGCTTTTACTCTTCAATTCTGGCTGATTACCGGCTAAATCTATTAATCCCGAAGTTTGTAGATTATACATCTTCCCTTTTTGAAAATCATTACCAAAAGTCAATTCGATGGATGTTTTATCCGCTGAAATGATTGTTGAGATAGGATTTCCCATTCCATTATCCAGCGTAAAAGTACTTGTTGAAAAATCCATTTGTTCTGAAAAGGCAAGTTTCAGTTTATTAGGTTGCTCAATGATCAGTGAATTCCAAATCGGTTGCTCTGTATCAATATAAACCGAATTTTGAGAACCCGGAGTGCCATTATTTCCAACTGCTGTTGAAGAATGCCACGAATAAGCATCTTGACTTATCAGATCCGGACTGGTGCGTTCCAACGATATTCCCTTCGGACTAACCACCCAGGAATTGTGCCACTTCACATCATATTTGAGTTCATCAAAAATGCTGTCCTTAGCCGCACTGGTCAACACCAAAGTAGAGCTTTCGTTATTGAGCGTTGTCCATGAAGTGCTTATGATATTGCTTTCGGGCGGACAAGAATGGAAACTCCTAACCATTTCTGCATTGGAACACAGTGCCAAATAGCCTTTAGGTGGCAAAAGCGGAGTAAGTTTGGGGATAATAACTCCCGTATTCATCGTACCATCTGTTTTACGCGTAGTAAAAACCATCCCCGAAACATCCAACAGTTTATCTGATTTGTTATAAATCTCGATGTACTCCAATGAGTTCTCCGGATTCTCAAACATTACTTCATTGAAAATCAAATCACCTATTTCTTTTTTTTCAATAATTCCAATCGATTTTTGTGTGGTTGATGGAACGTTCCCTGCTAAATCGGCTAAGCCGGTCGTTTGTAGATTATACATCTTCCCTTTTTCAAAACTACTTGCATAGACTAAGGTAATCAATGTTTTATCAGCAGATATCTCAGTCGAAATAGGACTTCCCATCCCATTGTCAAGCGAAAATGTACTCGATGAAAAATTCATTCGTTCTGAAAATGAAAGTTTCAGTTGATTGGGCTGCTCGATGACGATTGAATTCCAAACAGGAAGTTCCGTATCAACATAAACCGAGTTCTGATAACCGGGTGTTCCATTGTTACCAACAGCTGTCGAGGAATGCCACGAGTACGCATCTTGCGTAATCAAATCCGGACTGGTGCGTTCCAACGATATTCCCTTCGGACTAACCACCCAGGAATTGTGCCACTTCACATCATATTTGAGTTCATCAAAAATGCTGTCCTTAGCCGCACTGGTCAACACCAAAGTAGAACTTTCGTTATTGAGCGCTGTCCATGAAGTGCTTATGATATTGCTTTCGGGCGGACAAGAATGGAAAATCCTAACCATTTCTGCATTGGAACACAGTGCCAAATAGCCTTTAGGTGGCAAAAGCGGAGTAAGTTTCGGGATAATAACTCCCGTATTCATCGTACCATCTGTTTTACGGGTAGTAAAAACCATCCCCGAAACATCCAACAGTTTATCTGATTTGTTATAAATTTCGATGTACTCCACTGAATTCTCCGGATTCTCAAACATTACTTCGTTGAAAATCAAATCGCCTATTTCTTTTTTCTCTACGATCCCGATTGATTTTAGAGTAGTTAATGGAACGTTCCCTGCTAAATCTGCTAATCCGGTCGTTTGTAGATTATACATCTTCCCTTTTTGAAAATCATTAGCAAAAGTCAATTCAATGGTTGTTTTATCCGTTGAGATGATCGTCGAAACAGGACTTCCCATTCCATTATCAACCGTAAAAGTACTCGATGAAAAATTCATTCGTTCTGAAAATGAAAGTTTCAGTTGATTGGGCTGCTCGATGACGATTGAATTCCAAACAGGAAGTTCCGTATCAACATACACTGAGTTTTGAAAGCCAGGTGTTCCGAAATTGTTGTTGGAATTAGCTGAATGCCACGAATACGCATCTTGAGTTATCAGATCCGGACTGGTGTGTTCCAACGATATTCCCTTCGGACTAACCACCCAGGAATTGTGCCACTTCACATCATATTTGAGTTCATCAAAAATGCTGTCCTTAGCCGCACTGGTCAACACCAAAGTAGAGCTTTCGTTATTGAGCGTTGTCCATGAAGTGCTTATGATATTGCTTTCGGGCGGACAAGAATGGAAACTCCTAACCATTTCTGCATTGGAACACAGTGCCAAATAGCCTTTAGGTGGCAAAAGCGGAGTAAGTTTGGGGATAATAACTCCCGTATTCATCGTACCATCTGTTTTACGCGTAGTAAAAACCATCCCCGAAACATCCAACAGTTTATCTGATTTGTTATAAATCTCGATGTACTCCACTGAATTCTCCGGATTCTCAAACATTACTTCATTGAAAATCAAATCACCGATTTCTTTTTTTTCAATAATTCCAATCGATTTTTGTGTGGTTGATGGAACGTTCCCTGCTAAATCGGCTAAGCCGGTCGTTTGTAGATTATAAATCTTCCCTTTTTCAAAATTACTTGCATAGACTAAGGTAATCAATGTTTTATCAGCAGATATCTCAGTCGAAATAGGACTTCCCATCCCATTGTCAAGCGAAAATGTACTCGTTGAAAAATTCATTCGCTCCGAAAAACATAGTTTCAGTTTATTAGGTTGCTCAATGATCAGAGAATTCCAAATCGGTTGCTCCGTATCAACATACACTGAGTTTTGAAAGCCAGGTGTTCCGAAATTGTTGTTGGAATTAGCTGAATGCCACGAATACGCATCTTGCGTAATCAAATCCGGACTGGTGCGTTCCAACGATATTCCCTTCGGACTGACCACCCAGGAATTGTGCCACTTCACATCATATTTGAGTTCATCAAAAATACTGTCTTTAGCCGCATTGGTCAACACCAAAGTAGAACTTTCATTATTGAGCGCTGTCCATGAAGTGCTTATGATATTGCTTTCGGGCGGACAAGAATGGAAACTCCTAACCATTTCTGCATTGGAACACAGTGCCAAATAGCCTTTAGGTGACAAAAGCGGAGTAAGTTTCGGGATAATAACTCCCGTATTCATCGTACCATCTGTTTTACGGGTAGTAAAAATCATGCCCGAAACATCCAACAGTTTATCTGATTTGTTATAAATCTCGATATACTCCAATGAAGTTTCCGGATTTTCAAACATCACCTCGTTGAAAATCAAATCACCTATTTCTTTTTTCTCTACAATCCCGATTGATTTTACAGTAGTTAATGGAACGTTCCCTGCTAAATCTGCTAATCCAGTCGTTTGTAGATTATACATCTTCCCTTTTTGAAAATCATTAGCAAAAGTCAATTCGATGGTTGTTTTATCCGTTGAGATGATCGTCGAAACAGGACTTCCCATTCCATTATCAACCGTAAAAGTACTCGATGAAAAATTCATTCGTTCTGAGAATCCGAGTTTCAGTTTATTCGGTTGCTCAATAATCAGTGAATTCCAAATCGGTGGTTCCGTATCAACATAAACCGAGTTCTGATAACCGGGAGTACCATTGTTACCAACAGCTGTCGAGGAATGCCACGAGTATGCATCTTGCGTAATCAAATCCGGACTGGTGCGTTCCAAAGCGATTCCCTTCGGACTAACCACCCAGGAATTGTGCCACTTCACATCATATTTGAGTTCATCAAAAATGCTGTCCTTAGCCGCATTGGTCAACACCAAAGTAGAACTTTCATTATTGAGCGCTGTCCATGAAGTGCTTATGATATTGCTTTCGGGCGGACAAGAATGGAAACTCCTAACCATTTCTGCATTGGAACACAGTGCCAAATAGCCTTTAGGTGGCAAAAGCGGAGTAAGTTTCGGGATAATAACTCCCGTATTCATCGTGCCATCAGTTTTACGGGTAGTAAAAATCATGCCCGAAACATCCAACAGTTTATCCGATTTGTTATAAATCTCGATATACTCCAATGAGTTCTCAGGATTTTCAAACATTACTTCGTTGAAAATCAAATCACCTATATCTTTTTTCTCAACAATGCCGATCGATTTTTGGGTCGTTAATGTAACGTTCCCTGCTAAATCTGCTAACCCAGTCGTTTGTAGATTATAAATCATCCCTTTTTGAAAATCATTAGCAAAAGTCAATTCGATGGATGTTTTATCTGCTGAAATGACTGTTGAGATAGGATTCCCCATGCCATTATCAACTGTAAAAGTACTTGCTGAGAAATCCATTGCTTCCGAAAATCCTAGTTTAAGCTTATTTGGAGAAATGATATTAAATAGATTCCACATGGGTGTTTCCATATCTACCGCTTTGTTACCAGTAACCAAAATATCATCGAAAAAATAATTCATACCGGTTGAAGCAGTATTAACATACAGTAATCCAAAATAATTACTACTCTTTACAACTGTATTCTGAGTCGTCCCTTCGAGTACAAAATCAGTTTCGGAAGGTAATTTACTGTATAAGGCAAAATTTCCATCGGCATCCCGGGTCACTCTTACACGTAAGTCAACGGGGTTCCTATCGGTGCGTTTATCCACACCATCAATAATTTTTGTTTTCGTAGTCCCCTCTTGCACGAACAATGATACTTCGTCGTTTGTTCCACCTACCTGCACATAGTAACCGTTACAACCCGAAGTTAAATCATTTTTGTCTGAAACTAGATAAATAGAGGCATAATTACTCGAAGATGGGTTATAATTTATTTTCACCCAACATTCCCAGGTAGCATCATCAATTGCTTCAGAAGGTGTAAAAAGATAAGAAGTTGATGCCACTGCCGCTTTCGATTGAAGTTGCATTGATGTGTTTACCGAAAAATTGGAGGAAGTTCCGGTCCAAATTGGATTATTTATAAAGTTTCCATCCAAAAAAGTTTCGTTCACCTGACTGAAACAAAAATTGGAACGAAAATCGCTAAAAAAACGCTTAAATTCTTCATAATGTGTCATTTTTAGTTTAAAATGAATTACTTTTGCGGAAAATTTAGAGAGCTTTAAAAAAATATTAATACAAAAATAATAATTTAATTCGCATTAGATTAACCGAATTAGAATGTTTTTTAAGCTAAATTTATTAAAAAAACATAATAAAACTATTTCTGAAATAATTCCTCTAAACAAAAATCCGATAATTAACGGACTGAGGGTCATTCTTAATTTTTAAAACAATGAGAGTAGCAATTGTAGGCACAAGTGGTGCCGTTGGACAAGAATTCTTGCGTGTGTTAGCAGAACGCAATTTCCCATTGACCGAACTGGTTCTTTTCGGATCAGCGCGCAGTGCGGGCAGTGTTTATGAGTATAAAGGTGAAAAACTCACCGTTAAGGAGCTTAAACACGGTGATGATTTTAAGGGAATTGATATCGCATTTACCTCAGCAGGTGCAAGTATTTCGAAAGAATTTGCGGAGGATATCACCAAATTTGGAGCCGTAATGATTGATAACTCAAGTGCATTCCGTATGGAAAACGATATTCCATTGGTAGTACCTGAAGTTAATGCTGCCGACGCTAAAGAACGTCCAAGAGGAATTATTGCGAACCCAAACTGTACCACTATTCAAATGGTAGTGGCATTGAAAGCCATTGAAAATATATCACATATCAAACGCGTTCACGTATCTACCTATCAAGCAGCTTCAGGAGCGGGCGCCGCTGCAATGGACGAGTTAGAATTGCAATACAAACAAGTTCTAGCGGGCGAAGAAGTTACTGTAAGTAAATTTGCTTATCAATTGGCATACAACTTAATACCGCAAGTGGATGTATTCACAGACAACGGTTATACCAAAGAGGAAATGAAAATGTATCACGAAACACGTAAAATCATGCATTCTGACGTAGAAGTTAGTGCCATGTGTGTTCGTGTACCAGCTTTACGCGCTCACTCTGAAAGTGTATGGTTAGAAACCGAAAAACCGGTAAGCGTTGAAGAAGCTCGTGCAGCATTTGCAGTAGCTCCGGGTGTTGTTATGATTGACAATCCTGCAGAAAAGAAATACCCAATGCCATTGTTTCTTTCGGGAAAAGATCCAGTACACATAGGGCGTCTGCGCAAAGATATTTCAAATCCTAATGGGCTTACTTTCTGGTGTGTTAGCGATCAAATTAAAAAAGGAGCTGCTCTAAATGCTGTTCAAATTGCTGAATACCTGATTGCTGAAAAAAACATCTAATCGGGGTATTACCTAATTCCGTGTTAAATTAAAAAGCAGACTTTGAATAATTTCAAAGTCTGCTTTTTTCATTTAAGGTCAGGAAAAAGGTTGAAAATTAATAAAATCGGGTCATATTGACAGGCAACCGACCCGAAGTAATAAACAAAACTACTAACGTCAAAGGTTTAGAAATTCTTTAAAAGACTGTGCATAAATTATAAACAATACATTTACAAGCTTCGCAAAAAGGCAAACAAACAGTATGATGTCATAAAAATCACTATACTAACATCTCGGGCTACACATACATAGACAAAACTATAATTCAACACTTTACATCTTGAAACTGACGAATAAAATTGAATTCCCTGAACAATTATTTATCGATGCAAAAATAATCGTATTACTATTAACGAGCACTATTTATTGTGGGACAAATTGTAGACAAACTATTTAAAAAGACTAATATACAACCACTTTCTATGAAATTATTGTTAAAACAAAAAAAATAATCCGTATACCAATAATATAGTAGTTAGAAATTAGATCAACTCTCAGATCAAATAACAAACAAAGTGAAAACATAATTTTTACAATCAAAATATTTAGGGTTCAAAATGTGGGCAAAAGAAAAAAAATATTTACTTTTGCATCGACAAATACAAATTTAGTGCGTAAATTTATGATTACAGTCCACAGGTTAAATATTTCAAAACTGGCTCTGAAACATCTGATTATATCAGTTTTGATGTTTATTGGAGCTAGTGCGGCCAACGCGCAGACCGTAAATAATGGAATACTCCGGTTACAAAATCCAAACGAACTGAACGAGAAAATAATTGATTTATCGGGTAACTGGCAGTTCTTTTTTGGAAAGCATCTTTCGGCCGGCGAAATGCAAAAGATCCCCACTGCTGATAAAGAATACATCGAAACCCCTTCTGCATGGAATTATCGCCCACCAAAAGACAAAAAAATACCTAGCTACGGTATTGCCACCTATTACCTCAAAATAATCCTTAATAAATGCCCAAAGAGCGGAGATATTAACTACGGCTTCAAGATAGGGAATATTATCAGCTCATATAAACTATGGGTAAACGGTAAATTGGTAGGTAAAGCAGGTAACGCTAGTAGCTCTCCAAACTCATTTAAACCCATTTATTTACCGCAAACCTGCTTCTTTCAATCAGAGAGTGATACTCTGGACGTGGTGCTGCAAGTGAGTAATTTTTCGGACCCAATCTATGCCGGAGTTTGGCAAAAAATATATTTTGGGAAAAGTACCAGTATCGAACACCTCGATTGGGTAAGAAACTCACTCGCTTTCTTTATTCTCAGTGCATTTATACTGTTGTTTTTCTACCAGTTTACGCTTAGTTTTATTCAACCAGAAGAGAAATCACACCGGATTATCTCCATTTTATCACTCTTCTCATTCATCAAACTACTAATGGATGGAGATATATCGGTCTTCAATTTCTTGCCAGACCTCGATTTTTCCTGGTATTACAGATTATGGATTATGGCCTTCCTAATTATCCCTATCGCCCTTCGATTGACAAAAAAAGCATACCCATCAGAAGTAAATAAGTGGATAGAAAAAGCATTCTATTCATTTTATGCAGTGATGACATTCTTCGTAATTTTTATTGACATCCATTTCGTACTTAGCCATTTAATCATTGTTGTATATGCCACCTTTATATGCAGTATATATATGTTTTACGTGTTGTTAAGAGCTATTGGTAAAGGAAGAAAATACTCAATTATATCATTCATTTCCTTTACAGTAATGATACTATTCATTCTTAATGATCTTGCATTCCTGACCTATCAATTCACGTATGGATATTTATCTCATATCGGTATATTCTTCTATATCATTATACAATCAATGACTGTTACTTTAAAATTTGCATCCTCACATAAAAGAGTAATTATCTTATCAAACGAATTGTTGGATACAAATAAAAATCTTGAGGCTATAGTTGATGGGAGAACGAAAGAGCTAAATGATGTAAACAAGGAACTGGCAAGTCTAAATAAGCAAAAAGACTTCCTAATCTCTACCATTTCACACGATTTAATGGGCTTTTTCAATACACTTATTACTTTCACCAAACAGCTATCAAAAGACACCACTTTATCTGACAAACAGCATAAAACAATGAGTAAATTGTACCAAACCTCCAACAAAGGTTTCTTACTGTTAGACAATATCTTAACATGGGCTAAAATGCAGATTAACAATGAGCCGGAGCTGAAATTGATAGAAAAACTAAGCTATATAGTTGATGAAAACATCTATTTATTTGCAGAACAACTTGATAGCAAAGGTATCGTAACTGATGTTGAGCTAAATAACGAATTGAAATTTCTCTCTGATATAGGGAATCTGAATACTATTATCCGGAATTTACTATCAAATGCTATCAAATATAGCCACGATGGTGGCAAAATTACGATAAGCAACCAACTAATTGATGGTCAAGTGCAAATAAAAATACATGATGACGGAATTGGCATGACTTACAACGAATTGGCGACAGTTTTCGATGCAGAAAAAACCAAAAAACGTATCGGTACAGCTGGTGAAAGTGGAAGTGGTTTGGGTTTAATGATTGTAAAAGAATTAGTTGAGAATAATAATGGTAAGATTTATTGTACAAGCCAAATAAACAATGGCACAAGTCTTATCGTCGAATTTCCCATTTCTAAGCAATAAACTATAACAAATCAATAAAAAAAGATGTAGTGCAAAAAATGAAAAAAATACTGATAATTGACGATGAACCTGACTCAATAGCTGTTTTCGAACTATTGCTAACCAATCTAAACTATGAAGTTCTAAGTGAAAGTAATCCTCTAAATGCCATTGAGAAAATCAGGATTACACAACCAGACATGATAATTTTGGACTGGTTAATGCCCGAAATGGAAGGAATGGAAGTACTTAGTAATATAAAAAGTATATTGGAAATCAGAGAAATACCTGTAATTATATCATCAGGAATACGCACTCAATCTTCCAACTTACACACTGCTCTAACACTGGGTGCTATAGATTTTTTGAAAAAACCTATAGATGAAATTGAACTAGAAGCAAGGGTTGCTTCAGCAATTAAACTATACGACTACCTCCGAAATTCACAGAAAATGCAACAAGAAATTCACGCGAAAGAGATGCAGATTGAACAAAACAAAGCACTATTTTATCAAAATGAGTTGAACAAAAAAAATCGTGAGATGTTAGTTTCAGCTGTAAGCATTTTTCAAAATAAAAAATTAGTATCTGTTTTAAAATCAGAAATTTTCGACGAAATCTCCGAACTAAGTGAAGAACATAAATCACTAGTAGGGAAAGTCCTCGATAGATATGAAAACATATCAAGTTCAATAAATTGGGATATGTTTGAAAAAAGATTCACAGAGTTAAATAGTGAGTTTTACAATAAACTTAACAACGAGTTTCCAGACCTAAGTAATGGTGAGCAAAGACTTTGCGCCTTCTTTAAACTTGGATTGTCGACAAAAGAAATTGCAATTATCAACTATTCAAGCTACGAGGCGATACGGAAAGCGATATATCGCATTCGAAAGAAGTTAAATCAAAATGAAAAAGTAGATTTGAATTTGTTTTTTCAAGCATTTTGAAATAAATCTAACCTACGCCAAAACAAGATAATATTATTTAAAATTGCAGATCTAAACAGTAAAACACTTGATAAGCTCCATAAAGAGGGTGTAAGTGGCAACAATTGAGTAACTTTGCAGCCCCTTACGAATAAAACAATTTGCTTAGGGTTTAGAGTAGAATTTTAAATAAGAACAATAAATTACTAGATAAGATGGATTTTAAGTACGATGTGATCGTGATTGGCGCCGGTCACGCAGGATGTGAAGCAGCAACAGCGGCCGCCAATATGGGTTCCAAAACCCTACTCATAACTATGGATATGAATAAAATTGGACAAATGAGTTGTAATCCCGCCGTCGGTGGCATTGCAAAAGGACAAATAGTCCGTGAAATCGACGCTTTAGGAGGTCACATGGGGATAGTAACAGATAGAAGTGCTATTCAATTCCGCATGTTGAATCGCTCTAAAGGTCCTGCTATGTGGAGTCCACGCTCTCAAAGCGACCGTCATGAATTTATACAACAGTGGATAAAGACCGTTTCCAACACTACTAATTTAAATATTTGGCAAGATACAGTAAAAGAATTAGTGATTGAGAATGGAACGGTTGTTGGATTAAAATCCGCACTTGGGGTTACCTTTAAAGCAAAATCTGTCGTTCTCACCGCAGGAACCTTCCTAAGTGGCTTACTTCATATAGGAAAAAATCAACAGGTAGGCGGAAGAATATCCGAACCAGCATCATTTGGATTGACAGAACAACTCCAATCCATCGGCTTTTCTACCGATAGAATGAAGACGGGTACTCCTTGTAGGATCGATGGAAGAAGTATTGATTTCAGCAAATTAGTAGAACAAGAGGGCGAAAATGATTTTCATAAGTTCTCATTTCTCGAAGAATCTAGACGAGAATTGAAACAAATGAGCTGCTGGATTACCAACACAAATGAAAGAACACACGACGAAATACGAAAAGGCCTTGAATTTTCTCCTCTTTTTAACGGACAAATTCAGAGTATTGGCCCACGATACTGCCCAAGTATTGAAACAAAAATTGTAACTTTTTCTGATAAATTATCACACCAATTATTTTTGGAGCCCGAAGGTGTCGATTCGCAAGAGTTTTACATCAATGGTTTTTCATCATCCCTCCCACTTCAAACACAAATTAATGCAATACAAACTATCGTTGGACTAGAAAATGCACAACTATATCGCCCGGGATACGCAATTGAATACGATTTTTTTGATCCAACTCAATTAAAACACACCTTAGAAACGAAGCGAATTAAAAACTTATTCTTTGCCGGACAGATAAACGGAACCACCGGATATGAGGAAGCAGGCGGTCAGGGATTAATAGCAGGTATCAATGCACACATAAATTGCCACGGTGGAAACGAGTTTACACTGGGTAGAAACGAAGCATATATAGGTGTTCTTATCGACGATTTAGTTACAAAAGGTGTGGACGAACCCTACCGAATGTTTACTTCCCGAGCAGAATATCGCTTACTTTTACGCCAAGATGATGCAGATATGCGCCTAACCAAAAAAGGATATGCCATTGGATTAGCCACAAAAAATCGTTTTGATCAACTTCAAAACAAAAAAACAGGACAAGAGAAGCTAACCAATTTCATCAAAAATACATCAATTAAGCCTAACGATATAAATGATTTCCTGGTTACGCGCAATTCGTCAGAGCTGAAGCATGGCTGTAAATTATCTGATTTAGTGCTCCGCCCTCAACTTGGAATTGCTGATTTGGCGAAAGCAGTTCCCGATTTACAGGCCGAAATTGATTCTATTCAATCGAAAACTGAAGAAATAATCGAAGCAACTGAAGTACTTTTGAAGTACGAAGGCTACATAATTCGCGAAAAATTAATTGCCGAAAAGCTGCAGCGACTCGAAAACATAAGCATTCGTGGACGAATTGATTACACTTCGGTACAATCATTGTCCACGGAAGCTCGCCAAAAGCTCGCCAAAATCGATCCTGAAACCATAGGACAAGCGAGCAGAATTCCCGGCATTTCACCCAGCGATGTGAACATTATCCTTGTTTTATTGGGTAGATAAGCATGGAAACAGCAGAAAAACAGCGATTTCATCAATAAATGTTCCACGTGAAACATACGTTCAAATTGCAAATGTTCCACGTGGAACAAGAATAAATCTAAGGTATGAAAATAGAAACAATATTGAAAGACATGATTGATTCACTTCCTGATAAACCTGGAGTGTACCAATATTTCAATTCTGCCGAAGAAATTATTTATGTAGGGAAGGCGAAAAACTTGAAGAAAAGAGTTAGCTCCTACTTCAATAAAATTCATGAACAAGGTAAAACAAATGTACTGGTAAAAAATATTTCGTCTCTAAAATACATAGTCGTTGAAACCGAAGAAGACGCTTTACTTTTGGAAAATAATTTAATAAAACAATATCAACCCCGATACAATGTTTTATTGAAAGATGGAAAAACATATCCTAGCATTTGCATAACTAACGAACCATTTCCAAGAATATTTAAAACAAGAAATGTATATAAAAACGGGGGTACATATTTTGGTCCGTACAGTTCAAACTACACCATAAATTCATTGTTGGAAATTGTACATAACCTCTACCCTATCCGAACATGTAAATTAGTTTTGACGAAAGAAAATATCAGAGCTAATAAATTTAAAGTGTGTTTGCAGTATCATATAAAAAAATGTAAAGGTGGCTGTGAAGGTAAAGAAAGCGAAGAAGATTATTTGAAAACAATTGATCAGGTTCGACAAATTATCCAGGGTGACGCAAATGAAATAAGCAAGATACTTTTGAATCAAATGCAACAATTAGCTTCGGAATATAAATTTGAAGAAGCTCACTTGATTAAACAAAAATATGAACTCATCGAAAACTATAAATCGAAATCGATAATTTCGAATACTATTTTAGAAAACACAGATGTTTTTGCATATGACGAAAACGAAAATTCAGCCTTCATAAATATTCTTCGTATTTCAAAAGGATCAATCATTCAGGGTTACACGATTGAGTATAAAAAAAGACTTGAAGAGGATAAAGAAGAAATATTGGCCATGGCAATCGTGGAATTAAGGGAGCGCTTCAAAAGTAATTCTAAGGAAATAATTGTTCCATTTGAAATTAACTACCCAATTAAAGGAGCTACAATAAATATCCCTCAAAGGGGAGACAGGAAGAAATTATTAGATCTTTCGATTCAAAACGTGCGTCAATTCAAGCTCGATAAGTTAAAACACGCGGAAAAACTTAATCCTGATCAAAGATGTGTTAAATTACTTAAAGATATTCAGGTTAAATTACAAATGAATAAACCACCAATGACAATTGAGTGCTTTGATAACTCGAATATTTCAGGCACAAATGCGGTAGCAGCATGTGTAGTGTTTAAAAAGGGAAAACCATCGAAAAAAGACTACCGGAAATACAATATCAAGACAGTCACAGGACCTGATGATTATGCTTCAATGAAAGAAGTAGTCAGACGAAGATATACCAGATTAATTAACGAAGAAGCTCCCCTACCCGATTTAATAATTGCAGACGGCGGGATAGGTCAAATGGAAGTAATAAGACAGGTTATCGAAGATGAGTTAAATTTAGCAATTCCAATTGCAGGGCTTGCAAAAGATAACAAACATAATACACGAGAATTACTGTTCGGTTTTCCGCCTAAAGAAATAGGGTTAAAACCGACCGAGCAACTTTTTAAATTACTTGCTTCGATGCAAGATGAAGTGCACAGATTCGCCATCACATTTCATCGCGACAAGAGAAGTAAGGATCAGATTGCTTCTGAACTCGATTCTATAGTCGGAATTGGTGAAAAGACAAAGAACGATCTAATAAAGCATTTTAAAAGCGTAAAACGAATTAAAAGTGCGGAACTGGAAGAGCTAGAAAAGGTTGTGACAAGCAGCAGGGCATCAATAATTTATAGCTATTTTAATGCAAAAAAGATGCACTGAGATTTGAATATTACGGAAGAATAGTACCTTTGCAAGGAAATATAGCGCTCTCAAAGCACTAGAATAGACTACAAGATAAAAAAACTGACAGTTTACAAACATTATCAAAAGTACATGTTAACAATAAATTCAATAGAAGAGATTCACGAAACAGCCAAAAAGTTTGTGAATGAAATAGGCAACAAAAAAATATTTGCATTTAATGGAAAAATGGGTGCTGGCAAAACAACATTCATAAAAGCCATATGTGAAGTGATGGGTGTTAAAGAAACAATTAACTCTCCGACATTTTCAATAGTTAACGAATATGAGGCTGCAGATGGGAGAATCATATATCATTTCGATTGCTATCGGATTAACAAAATACAAGAAGCACTGGATTTGGGAGCAGAAGAATATCTATACAGCGGAAATTTATGTTTTATAGAGTGGTCGGAAAATATAGCTCCACTCCTACCCGACACTTTAGTTAATGTTGATATTAATGAAATTGAAAATAAAAAAAGAGAAATTATCATTAGATAGAAATATGATTAAATGAAAAACTAAGAATGAAGCAAAAAAAGAAAAGCTCCATAATGGAGCAGGTAAAATCGGCTAGAAAACAAAGTCGAGAAGAAGAAATTTTAAAACATGGGAAATCGATTAACTATCGAAAGGTTATGGCAAGCAAAAAACAATATAACCGAAAAAAGAATAAGGCAGACGATGAGGTTCTGCCTTATTTGTTTTAGTTTTGTATAGGAAAATAAATATTTAATAGAGTAGTGGCATAAATATGGAACAACATGTATTTTTAATGGTAAACACAGCCCTTATTACCGAATGTGTTATTATGTCCATAGTATTTCTAACACTCCCATTTCCTGCAAACAAAGGTCTCGATAAGTACCGAAACTCTCTTAAATTCCTTGCAGGAGCATATTTAATAATGTCACTTCTAAAGATTATTGTGGTAATTTATGACATAGCCATGGTAGATATTATTTCGATTGAAGGACTAACAATTTCCTGTCTACAAGCACCCTTATTTACCTTTACGCTCATTACACTTATTAATCCTAAATTAATCACAAAGCAATATTTACTTTCTCAATTAGCACCTGTTCCCGCTCTACTTATTGTATATGTTTTAGTTGCGATTAAATGGGGCAATCCAGAATTGATAAATTTTGGTGAAATGGGCAAACTATGGATCCATCCAGCCATAATTGTCAGAGAAATATATACGGCCTATTATATATTTATCTTAGTAAGGCTTACAATAATATTTAATAGGGAAGTAGGGAAATATGAAAAAGAAATTGATAATTATTATGCAGAGAATTATCGATTGTACCTACCAGGTGTGAAATACTCATTTTACGCAGCACTAACTGTTGGAATTGGTGCTTTATTATCGTGCTTCATGTTCTCGGAATTATGGGTGCTTATATTTACAATATCATATGGTTTATTTTACATAGTTTTCGGTTTATATTACATTCAATACCCACAAACATTTATATACATACAGCGAGCATTAAACCCGGAAAAAGAAAGTATAAGCGAACCTGTAAAAATAAAAAAATTGACTTGGGAAGATATGAAACATGAAATAATAAGCACCAAATACTATCTGCGAACAGGAGTAAATATTGAAGAAATGTCGCAATATCTAAGAATAGGAAGAACTACACTTTCTACATTAATTAACAATGAAGAAGCTATGAACTTCAATATGTGGATAAACTCATTACGTATCGAAGAAGCTAAAAAAAGTCTTATTGAATTTCCGGAATATAATCTTGCACAAATAGCCGAAATGATTGGCTATAGCGAATCATCAAACTTTAGCCGCCAGTTCAAAAACATCACTAAGGTATCACCATCAGTGTGGCGTCAAAACAACAAAAAATAACCAAAACATGTAAATAATACGAAAATAGTAATGCGATTTGTCAATACGTACGCATTATTGTACGAATTGATAAATAACACGAGTCCTAATAGAGTTACTTTTGCCGGTGAATCTCGTATAGAGAAAAGGGTAAAGTGATAAAGTAAAAGGCACTAAATCAAGTTTGTTTACAACGAAAAATAGGCTGCTACAATTTATTTGTAGCAGCCTATTTAGTATAAAAATTTAATACGTAATTACCAGATAGAAACTCTTTTTTCTACAGGAACAAACATTTTATCACCTGTCTTAATCTTAAAGGCTTCATACCATGCTCCAATTTGCGGTAGGGCGCCATTTACGCGCCATTTACCTAACGAGTGAGGGTCTGACTTGGTTTGAACTAAAACTTGCTCAGGACGAATGTTACCGGCCCAAACATTGGCATAAGAAATAAAGAATCGTTGCTCAGGACTGAAGCCTTCCAACTCTTTAAGAGGTGCATCTTTGGTAGCAGTTTTAAATGCTTGAAAAGATACTTGTAAACCTCCATGATCGGCGATGTTCTCACCCAAAGTAAATTTCCCATTTCCATGAACACCAGGAGCTACTTCAATAGCGTCAAAGAAATCGGCCATCACTTTAGCACGTGCGTCAAATTGTTTTTTATCATTAGCAGTCCACCAGTTTTTAAGATTACCATCTTTATCAAACTGACAACCCTGATCGTCGAAACCATGTGTCATCTCATGACCAATTACAACGCCAATAGCACCGTAATTAAAAGCATCATCAGCTTTCATATCAAAGAAAGGATATTGTAGAATTCCGGCAGGGAAACAAATTTCATTTGTTGAAGGATTGTAATACGCATTCACCGTTTGAGGTGTCATCAACCATTCAGATTTATCCACTTTCTTTCCAGCTTTCGCGAACATATATGCACTTTCGAAACGATTAGCACGTTGTATATTGGCTAAATAGGAATCCTTTTTGATATCCAGTTTTGAATAATCTCTCCATTTATCAGGATAACCGATTTTTACATAGAACGAATTAAGTTTCTCAATCGCTTTTACTTTGGTTGAATCGCCCATCCAAGGTAATGCTTTGATACGTTCACCTAGTGACACCTGCAGATTATGTACAAGTTTCAACATCCGTTCTTTTGCTTCAGCAGGAAAATATTTTTTTACATACATTTGACCAACTGCTTCACCTAAAGAACCATCGACGCTGCTTACAGCGCGTTTCCAACGTGGGGAGTGTTCTTTCTTACCAGAAAGCGTTTTGCCGTAGAAATCAAAGTTTTGAGCATAAATAGCATCACTTAGATATCCTGCCGATTCATCGATCAATTTCCATTGCAAATAGGCGATTTGAGTAGCCAACGGTTCGGTTTCTATAATTTTTCCAGCCTCAATCAGCGATTCCTTTTGAGAAACACTAACATCTTTGGTGTTTTTCAAACCAAGTGTTGCAAAATATACATTCCAATCAATAACAGGAACCAGTTTTTGAAGGTCAGCAACCGACATTTTGTTGTAGTTAGCATGCGGATCACGTAATTTTACATTGTCATAAGCCGCTTTAGCCAAACGAGTTTCGATAGTCATTACAGCTTCAACGTTCTTTTGCGCATCGGCAGCAGTAAAGCCAACTAACTCAAACATTTTAGCCACATGAATTTTATATTTATCACGAATCTCTTTGGTATGTGCATCATTATCGAGATAATACTCGCGTTCACCCAAACTAATACCACCCTGATGAGTTTGAACTAAATTGTCATTGCTGCTCATGGCATCAGCATCCACATAAACTGAGAAGTAAGGAGTCAGACCAGACATTAATAACTCTGGAAGCAATTTGCTAAATTCTGACGTTTGCTTTACAGCAGCAATTTTAGCTAGATCGGCTTTAAGAGGTGCATATCCATCAGCATTTAACTTAGTACTATCCATTGCAAGATTAAATAAATCGCCAATTTTCTGTTCAACAGTACCGGCATCGGCGGATTTAGAAGATATTTCTTCAATTAAGCCTCTTAGCTGCTTGCGATTATTTTCGGCTAATAAATCGAAACTTCCGAAACGTGAATACTCGCCAGTAAGCGGATGTTTAGTCATCCAACCTCCACAAGCATACTTGTAAAAATCGGTTTTAGGAGACATCGTAGTGTCTAAATTAGCTAAATCGATACCTGCTTGATTAGCAGTATCTTTTTTGCTATTGCAGGCTGTAGTCATAAGCGCTAAAGCAATAATTGGGATGAATAGTTTGTTCATTTTAAATGGTTTGAATATTTATAGACTGCAAAATTAAATAAATTGTTGAATATATTATAATTATACAGAAATTAAACATAATAATTTGATAATTGTTTACGATCAAACTATTATTCTACCATTAATGGTGAGTGCACAGAATCAATAATCTGAAATAATTCGATCAAGGTATCGGCACGTAACATAGCAATGCGCGTTTCTTTGAAATTTGGAATTCCTTTGAAAACAGGCGTAGAAGCTAAATGCCTGCGACTATGAATAATGCCTTTCAGTCGTTGATGAAAGACAGTTTCAATTGGTGTAGATTCATCAATATCGAGCCATCTTACAGAAGAAATAATATGTTCTTTCAGAATATCCTTTTGCTCTTCGAAAGTAAGAAATGGAGCTTTCTCACCAGTCTCGAAAAAACGTTTCATCTCGGCGAAAATCCATGGGCGACCGATAGACGCACGACCCACCATCACTGCATCGACACCATAACGGTCAAAGCATTCGGCTGCACGTTCGGGAGTTGTGACATCACCATTACCAATAATAGGAATATGCATACGTGGATTGTTCTTTACTTCGCCAATTAACGTCCAGTCGGCATCGCCTTTGTACATCTGAGCACGTGTACGACCGTGAATGGCCAAAGCCGCAATACCGCAATCCTGAAGTCGTTCTGCGAGTTCGAAAATAACCTTGCTGTCCTCATCCCAACCAAGTCGCGTTTTGACAGTTACAGGCAGATTAACTGCTTTTACCACAGCAGAAGTTATTTCAAGCATCTTCGGAATATCACGAAGTAGCCCTGCTCCTGCCCCTTTTCCGGCGACTTTTTTTACCGGACAACCGAAATTTAAATCAATAATTTCCGGTCGAGCTTCTTCAGCTATTCGTGCCGCTTCGGCCATAGCATCAGCTTCGCGACCATATAATTGGATAGCTACAGGACGTTCCTCGTCGTAAATGGTTAGCTTTTGCTCGGTACGCTTCACGCTCCGAATCAAAGCATCAGCAGAGATAAATTCAGTGTAAACCATATCCACGCCAAAACGTTTACATAATAAACGAAAAGCAGGATCTGTTACGTCCTCCATGGGAGCCAGGAAAAGGGGTTTATCGGGAAATTCTATGTTCGAAATCTTCATACTTACTCTAAAAATGGAGTGCAAAGGTAGGAAATAATTTTGGGCTTGGGATAAATCTAATAAATCTAAAGTTCTGTATAGTACACACAAAAATTAAAAACAGAGTCGGTTTTTTTGGCACGAAATCGCTATATTTGTAAAAAAGAAAAATTAGAAATCATGATAAAACAATTGAAAAATAAAACATCTATAAAGCAAAAATACACATCAAAAGATTTTTGGAAACTGGTTCGCGAAATGAGTTTTATTGCTTTGGGTATCATTTCGGCCAGCTTTGGGTTAAAAGGATTTTTATTGCCAAACTCGTTTATTGATGGAGGAGTGACCGGCATATCTCTTATAATTAGTGAATTGACAAACATACCTCTCTCCTATTTATTGGTAGCATTGAATGTTCCATTTATCATTTTGGCACTTTCAACCATTAACCGACAATTTGCTTTGAGAAGCTTAATTGCCATTGTGCTACTAGCACTCACCGTTCATTTTGTGCCGTTTCCAACCATTACCAACGACAAATTGCTGATAGCGGTATTTGGAGGATTCTTCCTGGGATTAGGAATCGGTTTAGCCATTAGAGGTGGTTCTGTGATTGATGGAACTGAAATTCTGGCGGTATTTGCAGGTCGAAAAACCTCCATGACCATTGCCGATGTTATTCTGGTGCTTAACGTTTTTATCTTCATGGTAGCTGCCTATGTGTTTTCTATCGAAATAGCATTGTACGCCATACTCACCTACCTGGCTGCTTCTAAAACAGTGGATTTTATTGTTTCCGGCATTGAGGAATACATTGGTGTTACTATTATCTCGGAGCATAGTGAAGAAATTCGACTCGCCATAATTGAAAATTTAGGTAGAGGCTGCACACTCTACTATGGTAAAAAAGGATTTGCACAAAGGGGCGAAAAATTGAAAAAAACAGATATCGTTTATACGCTGATAACCCGATTGGAGCTTTCAAAATTAAAGTCGGAAGTAGATAAAATTGATAAGGACGCATTTGTTGTTATGCACAGCATCAAGGATGTAAAGGGTGGAATGATTAAGAAAAAACCCATGGCCTGATAAACATTGTCTACACATTAATGGCTTATCCTTACCGGATTATACTTTCATTTGTCTATCTTTGCAGCCGAATTTGAAAGACACTTTGATGAAAAAAACAGCCATACTGCTCTTGGTACTTCTTTGCCAACAAGCTAATTACGCTCAAACTACAAAATATTCAACCTCCTGGTTCGGTCCCAATGCCAATCCGGTACCGGAGTTTACTGATGCCAGAATTCCATCAAAAACAACGGTGAGTTTAATGGCCGATTATTATTTTGGGTATGGCGATCAGACAAAGAATGGCTATTTCAAAATAGAACTCCCTCTCCTACCCGAGCGCATTTCATTGAAAATATGGTCCACAGTATTGGAAAATTATATAACTACGGCCGAAATTATGCAAAAGCGGGGTAGTAGTTCTGTTTCCGGCTCTGAAGGTGGCGATATTTATGTACAAACCAGAATAAGACTGCTGAGAGAACAAACTAACTTACCCGGTATTATACTCAATAGTACCTTAAAAACGGCATCTGCCAAGACCTTTAAAACCAGACGCTATTTCGATACTCCGGGCTATTATTTCGATCTGGAAATGGGTAAATCTATTGCCACAAAAGGCAAGTTTATCAGCGAAATTCGTGCAGTGGCTAATGTAGGCTTTATGTGTTGGGAAACAACTAACAGCACCCAGGATGATGCACCCATGTATGGTGGCAAACTAATCATTGGAAACCCCAAATGGAAACTGGAAAATACCCTTTCGGGCTATTGGGGATGGTTACACACCAGTACGCGTTTAAATCCTGAGGCAGATTATGGCGATGCGCCTTTGGTTTATGCCACTAAACTTACATTAGTAATGGGAAACATTGATTATTTTGCACAATATCAATATGGAATTCACGATTTTCCATATCATCAGTTAAGAGTAGGAATTAGTTTTCCTATAAATAAATTAACCCCAAAATTTTAAATTAATGCATAATTGATACTGCATAATTCACAATTAAAGAAAAAAATGACAAGAGAAGAGATAGAAATAATGGCTCCGGCCGGTTCGTGGGAAAGCTTATCGGCAGCCATCAAAGCGGGTGCCGACTCGGTGTATTTTGGCATCGAAAAATTAAATATGCGCAGCAAATCAAGCAGTAATTTCACTACGGATGACTTGCGCGAAATTGTACGTATTTGCAAAGAAAATAATGTAAAAAGCTACCTGACTGTAAACACCATTTTGTATGACAACGATTTGACTTTGATGCGCGAAATTATCGACGTAGCCAAAGAATCGGATGTTACAGCCATTATTGCTGCCGATGTGGCTGCATTGATGTATGCCAACAGCATAGGAGTTGAGATTCACTTGTCTACGCAATTGAATATTTCGAACGTGGAAGCTTTGAAGTTTTATGCGCAATTTGCCGACGTAGTGGTACTGGCCCGCGAACTAAACATGCAGCAGGTGGCCGAAATTCATCAAACCATCGAAAAAGAAAATATAATCGGCAAAAGTGGTCAGCTCATTCGCATAGAAATGTTCTGTCATGGTGCGTTGTGTATGGCTGTTTCGGGTAAATGCTACCTAAGCCTGCACGAGAAAAACGTATCGGCCAACCGCGGTGCCTGCAATCAGATTTGCCGCAGAGGGTACACGGTAAAAGACAAAGATTCGGAAATTGAACTGGAGATAGACAACGAGTATATCATGTCGCCAAAGGACCTTAAAACAATCGGTTTTGTAGACGAACTGTTACGCTCGGGCGTGCGTGTCTTTAAAATTGAAGGACGTGCCCGTGGAGCCGAATATGTAAAAACAGTAGTGGGATGTTACAAAGAAGCCATTGAATCGTGCCTTAATGGGACGTTTACAGACGAGAAAGTGGCCGCGTGGGACGTTCGCCTTAGCAAGGTCTTTAATCGTGGATTTTGGAACGGCTATTACCTCGGACAGCGTCTGGGTGAATGGAGCAATAACTATGGTTCGGAAGCCACACACAAAAAGATTTATGTAGCCAAATGCACCAATTATTTCAGTAAACTGGGCGTTGCAGAATTTTTACTGGAAGCGCAATACCTTTCGGTGGGTGATGAAATTCTGATTACCGGCGAAACAACCGGTGCATACGAAGATATATTGAAAGAAATCCGTGTTCAGTTGAATCCGGTGGAAAAAGTAGAAAAAGGAACCTATTTCTCTATCAAAACTAATGAGTTGATACGGCGAAACGATAAATTATTCAAGATAGTACCAACAGAACACGGCACAAAAAAAGCGAATCAATTATGATTCGCTTTTTTTTTAATTCTATAATCATTTAGGAGCAAACATTTCGTCCGACCGTTTTTGCATTTCCTCGTAAGTCAAATCCTCTTTATGGGTAGCTATCATCCATTTATATCCAAATGGATCCATCACCTGCCCCACTCTATCGCCATAAAACATATCCGTCACCGGCATAGCAACAGTTGCTCCGGCATCCAGTGCTTTTTGGAACGAAGCATCCACATCTGTTACATACAAGCCGAAAGTCATAGGGTTACCTCCAATAGTCAGCGGTCCTTTGTTGCCCCAATCAATATTTTCGTCAGCCATCATCAGCATTGAGCCTTCAATCTCTATTTCAGCATGACCAATCAGTCCATTTGGCATTTTTAATACACCAAGTTCTTTTGCATTAAACGCTTTTTTGTAAAATTCTATTGCTTCTGCGCAACCTTTGATAGTGATATACGTACTCAAAGATGCGGCTCCCGGATAAATGTGTGATGTACTCATAATTTCAATTTTTAAAAGTTTACGTGATAGTTGTTTTGTGAGATAAACAACATATAATCAGTAAATTTTGTTTTTAAATTGAAGATAGTTTAGGATAGATAAACAAATAAAATTTGTAATAGATTGGGTTCGGTGCTTCGCACTTTATGATTGATTATTATTTCAATGCTACAAATAGTACAGTGCTACGCACATTTTTTAAAGAAACTTATAGCTAATGTTTTCAGGTGCGTAGCACCGTACCATTTGTAGTAAAAACGTACAAACAAAACAAAGGTGCGTAGCACCGAACCTAAAAATTAATCAAAGAATTCAAATAAATATCTTTCATCAAATTCAATGTCATTCTTGCGTAGAATTTCCATATATTCTTCACGAAATGATTTCTTTTTGTGGTGGTTCTCCTGATTTGAAATGTATTGAATAACCTTATCTATTTGCGATTTAGAATGAGTAAAAGCACCGTATCCAAGTTGCCATTCAAATTTAAACGGAGATAATTTATTTTCTTTTATCCAATTAGTGCTGGAAGTTTTAATGTCCTCTACTAAATCAGGTATCAAATCGCTAAGGTAATATCCAATTAAAATATGAATGTGATCGGGTTGTGCATTGATGCCTAATAGCTTATGTTTTCGATTTTGAATACAAACCGAAATATATCTTTCCAAATTATTTTTCCACTCTTGTTTTATCAGAGCCTCCCTATTTTTAGGTGAAAAAATTAAATGCACATAGCATTGTGTAAATGTATTTGGCATAATGTGATTGTTATTTCATTGTCGTATTATCATCTGGTTCGGTGCTACGCACCTTATGATCCTTATTATTTTATTTCTACAAATAGGTCGGTGCTACGCACCTAATACATAAACTTAGAACATTTTTTACACCCAACTAGGTTTTCCCATCCCCTTCCTCATCATAAAACGGTAAAAACCGGAATAACTTCCAAATCCCAAACGCTTCGACACATCTTTCAAATCTATCTTAGTGCCTTTTAGTAGATCTTTAGCCATAAGCAGAATATAAGCTTCAGTAAAATCAGTAAAAGTCATGCCGGTAAGGGTTTGGAGGGTAAAGCAAAGTTCTATTTTTTTAATACCTAACAAAGCTGCATGATAATTGGCGGTATGCATACCGTGCTGATGAAGATTGGCTAAGAAAATATCAAGAAAAGCGTAGCCGGTAGTATGAAAACCAGTAGCAGGAGCTTCAGACGCATTATCAGCAACGGTGTTTACCGGCTCTGTAATGCCAATATACAATTCGGCAGGAGTAAATTGATGAAAAACAGCACACATAGACATTGATTTAAGGGTTTATACTTTACAAAAATAAAACTTAAATTCCAATTCTATTCAAAAATCTAAAAAATATTGCGCAGCATATAATCTACGCAATGTAAGGTGAACATGGTATTGCCGAGCATATTTACGCGGCAATTTCTTTAATAATTTGCATTGCCTATTATATATTCTGCGCAATATAAGGACAACATAATATTGCGCAGAATAACTGTCCGGCAATATGATAAGGTATAACTATTGCGCAGCATACTTGTTTGGCAATTTACGCAGAATATTTAATTGCGCAGCATATTTGTTGCGCAATATCCATAATAAAAAAAATTGCCGCTAATAGTTTAGCGGCAATTCTACAAAATATATAATGGCGTATGATATATGAGCGGCAATTTTTTAGCTCATTTCCAACATTCTCAGGATAGGTTTCACTGCCTTCACTCTTATTTCTTCGTCAATTAAGATTTCAGGAGATTCATTTTTCAAGCAATCATACAACTTTTGAAGTGTATTTAAACGCATAAAGTTACATTCGTTGCACGCACAAGTACTATCATTTGGTGGTACAGGAATAAATTCTTTATCAGGGTTTTGTTTTTGCATTTCGTGCAATATGCCCGATTCGGTTGCTACCAAAAATGAATTTTTATCCGAAGCAGTTGCATAATTAAGCAAAGCTTGCGTACTTCCAATAAAATCGGCCATGGTCAAAACCGTATTCTTACATTCGGGGTGCGCCAAAATAAGCGAACCGGGATGTTCCGATTTTAATTTCACCAACTTTTCAACAGAGAATTGCTCGTGTACATGGCATGCTCCGTCCCATAGTAACATCGACCGTCCGGTGACACTGTTGATATAATTTCCCAGATTTCTATCCGGTCCGAAAATTAATTTCGCATCTTTGGGGAACTGATCCACTATTTTCTTTGCATTGGTCGAAGTCACTACCACATCAGTAAGCGCTTTTACGGCCGCTGTGGTATTTACGTACGAAATAACAGTATGATCGGGGTGTGCGGTAGTAAATGCCTCAAACGCGTCCGCAGGACAGCTGTCGGCCAACGAGCAGCCGGCATTCAAATCGGGGATCAGTACTTTTTTCGAAGGAGAAAGAATTTTGGCAGTTTCGCCCATAAAGTGGACACCGCAAAGCACGATGATGTCAGCATCGGTTTTAGCAGCCCATTGAGCCAACGCCAAACTATCACCCACATTGTCGGCTATATCTTGTATATCGCCCATTTGGTAGTAGTGGGCCATAATGACAGCATTCTTTTCTTTTTTCAGTCGGTTGATTTCCGATATAAGTTCAGATTTTTCCATTTTTTCAGACATAATCAAAGTTTTCAAGATTATATTTATATTATTCTTCTAAATTTTAAAAAAACTTTTATAAGATTATAATAGGCTGTTAGTTTGGTTGATAAAAATATTGATAAAAACTTGTATAATTATTTATTAAACTTTGAAACGCAGATATAAACAATTTTGAAATAATTATATCTTTTATTATTAGAATATTACAAACTTTATCAACACATTGTTAGTAACTGCAAAGTTAGAAAGTTTTTACGAATGACGATGCTGATAAACGCCAAAAAGCGGTTAAAAGAAAGCTATAAAAAATGTGCTAACTAATTTGGTGGTTTCAAAACAATGGATAAAGAAAGATAGTTTTCATATTTCCAAAAAAAGTTGTGATGTTTCTTTCAAAGGTTATTAGTAAGTTATCAACAGGTTGTTGATAGCTTATCAGCGGGTAGAAATATTTAAATATAAGGACGATTCATTGCTATGAAAAAGAAATATAATTGATTGTAGAATTGGTAAAAATGAGCATAAAAAAAGGCGAAGAAATATGTTTCTTCGCCTTTTTTATTCAATTATAGAATTTATCATCCATAAAGCAGTCCAACAATCCACAAACTGGTTCGAGTTGGAAGGATTTTGAACAGCCAACAAATAGCTTTATATTGAAATCCGGGCACTACAGCTACTTTCATGTGTTTGCTCATTACCTGATCCACCATTTGTTTGGCTACCACTTTGGCATCCATACCGTTTTGTTCGTCTTTTTCCATTCTGCCCACCGATGTTTTCATCTTTTGAGAATAAGCCGAATCAGCCGATTGAGATTTCTCGGTGTATTTTCTGGCCGAAGTGAAATCGGTTTTAGTATCGCCGGGTAAAATGCTGCAACATTGAATGCCAAAAGGTTTTACTTCAATGGCCAGAGCTTGCATAAATATAGAAAGTGCCGATTTACCGGCCGAATAAAATGCCTGAAAAGGAATAGGAACAACGGCTGCTACCGATGAAGTAGCAATTACTTTTCCATATCCCTGTGCACGGAAAACAGGTAAACAAGCATTTATAGTATTTACGGCACCAAAAAAATTGGTTTCGAACTGATAACGCATTTCTTCATTCGATGTGTCTTCAATAGATCCCGCAATACCATTTCCGGCATTACAAATCACCGCATCCAACCGGTTGTTTTCTTTCAAAATTTGCGCTACTACCGAAGCAATAACTTCCGGATCGTTTACATCCATTTGTACAGGAATCAACTCCCCTACTCCATTTTTGGCTTTTTGAGGAATTCCACCACGACGTGAGGCTGCATAAACGCGAACTCCTTTGTCCATTAGTTGTACTGCTGCCGACAAACCAATTCCGGCGCTGGCACCGGTAATTAATACCACTTTTGTTTCCATTTTCGCTAATTATAATTAAGGACACAAAGATAAGTACTATATAACATAAATCTAATTTTAAAAATAGAATATATTACTTAAAAATTTCATTACATTTGTGCAAACAATTTTTAAACGATAAAAGATGAACGTTTTAGTTACCGGAGCAAACGGATTATTGGGGCATCATGTGGTTTTTGAATTGTTGAAACGTCAACATCAGGTACGAATAATAGTAAGGAGTAGAAAAAATATTTACTTCGATGTAGCACAGGTAGATGTTATAGAAGGGAATTTTGCTGATGCCGATTGTTTTAAGAAAGCCGCTCAGGGTTGCGATGCCATTATTCACGTTGCAGCTGTTACGGCTACCGATTTATTGCATTACGAGGATTACAGTAAGATAAATGTAGATGGATCGGCTCAGATGATCCGGATTGCCGAAGAACTGAATATCAATACCATTGTGTATGTAAGTTCAGCCAATACCATTGGTTATGGAACCCGGGAACAATTTGCTGACGAGAGTTTTCCTATTCAGTTTCCATTTACAGATTCGTTTTACGCACAAAGTAAAGCAGCATCCGAACAACTTTTTATAGAAGCTTCACGAAAACCGAATAAACATATCATTATCGTTAATCCAACGTTTATGATTGGAGCTTTTGATCCTAAGCCTAGTTCCGGAAAGTTGATGATAATGGGTTATAAAAGGGCACTGAATTTTATTCCGAAAGGGGGTAAAAATTTTGTTCCGGTAACCGATGTAGCTGTGGCAGTTTGCAATGCCATTACCCAAGGGAAAAATGGAGAACGTTATCTTCTTTCGGGTGTAAATTATTCGTTTAAAGAATACTACAATCTGCAAAAAGAAGTGGGTAAATACACACAACGAATTATCGAATTGCCCGATTGGGTATTGATGGCAGTCGGAAAAGCAGGTGATGTTTTTCGCAAAATGGGTGTAAAGACCGAAGTTTGCTCCATGAACCTCCGGCAATTGATGATACGCGAATACTACAGTAACTATAAAGCAAAGTTGGATTTGAATTTGCCCGAAACGGATCTTAAAACAGCCATAAAAGAAGCCATAGATTGGTTCAAAGAACACAAAATGATTGACCTTTAAAATCTAAATACTCACAGAGTTCTTAATTGTGTAATTTTATTGTACAATGAAAAATTTTGCAACCCCAAAATCACTCACAAGCTCTGCTCCCATTGCTAACTTGCGAAGTTTTATAACTCTCATTCTCGTTTTTGTCTGCACTCTTTCCCTTTCGGCTAAAAGTCCGGGAAAAAGAATTGAATCCATCCCTTTCGAAATGGTAGGTAGTTACGTGGTTATTAAACTAAAAGTCAATGAATCTACTCCTTTGAATATCATTCTCGATTCGGGAATTTCCAATACCATTATCACTGAACTAGAACCTACAGATAAAATTTCGCTGAATTTTTCGGATGTGAAGGACTTGATGGGTCTGGGTGGTGGAGAACATCTGGAGGCTTATAAAAGTAATTATAATGTTCTTAAGGTAGGCAAACTGAAACTGGAATCGAAAACGGTATTTGTTTTGCGGGAGGATATTTTTAATTTGTCGAAACATACCGGCACTAAAATAAACGGCCTGATTGGTGTCGATTTTTTTTCGGACTACATTGTTGAAGTTAATTATTCCGACAGACGAGTTAATTTTTATGAAAATAAATCACTTACTGTGCCCAAAGGATACGAAACTATTCCGCTGAATGTAGAATCACGTAAGATGTTTGTGAACTTAATGGTTATGGAATCGGACAGCACACAGCGAAAAGTAAAAATGCTTTTAGATACTGGTGCAGAGCTTAATGCATGGTTTCAAACACATAAAAGTGAATCGGTACATCTTCCAAAAATAAATGTACGATGCACTATTGGCGAAGGTTTTAATGGTGAGATTAAAGGAGTTGTGGGAAGAATGAAGCAAATTTGTTTTGGTAGTTTTTGTCTGAGTAATCCTATTGTATCATTTCCCGACTCGGCAAGTATAGCCGGTATTGTTGAAAATTCGGATAGGGATGGAACCATTGGAAGTCAGATTTTGAGCCGTTTTAATTATTTTATTGATTATGGTCAAAAACAATTTCATTTTAAGCCCAACGGTAATTTCAAGGATAAATATAAATACAATATTGCGGGTATAGAGGTTACACAAATAATACCATCCGTACCGCAGTCGGAAATTTGGAAAGTGTGGGAAAACTCGCCGGCAGCTGCAGCAGGTTTAAAAATTGGTGATCAAATTATTGAGATTGATGGTCAACGGGCCTTTCAATTTAGCGTAAATGAATTAAAAATGTTTTTTGAAACACCTCTAAAGCGCCCATTAGAGGTAGTAGTAATGAGGGATGGCAAGGAGATACGCGTAAAAATAGATATGAACAGCAAGATTTGATATGTGGCATCAGGATTTATAAATATCATTATAACAGTTCGCTAATCGATTTTAGGGAGAGTATTTATACAAAATTTTTCTGAACTTGTATAGTATTTTCATTTTTTGCAAAGAAAAAGTTATCAACAGTTTGCAGTTACGAAAAAAACATCTATTTTTGCAGTCCCAAACTCCGAGACGGAAATAATAACATAAAATACATAAAGCAATGAAAAGGACATTCCAACCTTCTGTTAGAAAAAGAAAAAACAAACACGGATTCCGTGAAAGAATGGCAACAGCAAACGGTCGCAGAGTACTAGCACACCGTCGCGCCAAAGGAAGAGCAAAACTTACAGTTGCGGATGAGCCACGTCACAAACACTAATTATCCTGCAAAATCAGTATAAAGAAAGTAGAAACTTCAAGTAAGTTTTTACTTTTTTTGTTTTTACCCCCTTTGTAAGCAATTATTTGAGTATTTTTGGCGTCGTATATCAAAGGCATAGAAAACTAATTTTTTATTTTGTAATGGTACTGATAGTCAGATGACTAATTTTCACAAAATAGATGTTTTTATTGCCTGATTTCATTTTAAGTTACAGCGTTTTATTATGAGAGCTTGTAACTTTTTACTTGTAACCTGTAACAATTTATGGACTTAAAAAAATTTTGGAAAGAAACTTTCGGTGGCTTTGTACTGAAAAATGTGCTGATAGCTATTGGCGTCATAGTTGCTTTGTCATGGATTACGCTATTCTGCGTTGATTTTTATACACATCATGGCGAGGCTGAAGTTGTGCCCGATTTACGTGGATCTACTGTGGAGGAAGCTCAGGTAATATTGGCCAGCAAGGGATTACGCGTGCAGGTAATTGATTCCGTTTATGTGCGTGGCAAGAAGTTAGGAACAATTATCGAACAAAATCCGTCACCGAATTCAAATATAAAAACCAATCGCCCCATTTATGTGAAAATAAATTCGCGTTTTGTTCGTCAGGTAACCTTGCCGGAGTTAAGTGATGTTTCATATCGTCAGGCAGATGCCATGCTTCAGTCGATAGGTCTGAGCGTGGGAAGCGTGGAATATGCGCCTTCAGAATACAAGGATTTAGTAATTCAGGTAAAATTTCATGGCAGAGCAGTATTACCCGGAACCCGAATTCCCGAAGGAAGTGCTGTTGTTTTGGTAGTTGGAAGTGGTGAGGGCAATGCAGAAGTTCAGGTTCCAGCCATTAAAGGTATGAGTTTAGAGGACGCCACTCAGGCCATCACTACAGCTTCATTTGTAGTTGGTGCCGTTGAATATGATACTACACCATCAGGTGACGAAGCAGAATATATTATCTATCGTCAGCGTCCGGCTGCAGGAAGTGCGTTATCGACAGGCAGTAAAATTAATTTATATCTTTCGAAAGATAAATCGCGTATGAACGAGAAATTTGAAGAAGATAAAAAACCGGAAGAAAGCACTGAGCAATTTTTTTAATAGCAACTTAAATTACCAACGTGACTGAGGATTATTTTGAAGATATAGAAGAGGAAGGATTGAGTGAAGTGGGAGAGGAGCAAGAGCTTTTTGAACATTTCCGTTTTGTGGTAGATAAAGGGCAGGCTATGGTGCGGATTGATAAGCACCTGGTGAATTGCATGTCCAATACTTCGCGTAATCGGATTCAGGAAGCAGCTGAAGCCGGCAATATACTGGTAAACGGGAAAGCGGTAAAATCAAATTATCGCATAAAGCCCAACGACGTTATTACCATTGTGCTGGCTTATCCGCCTAGTGAGTTTGTTATTATTCCCCAGGATATTCCGCTCACTATCGTGTATGAAGATGACGATATCATGTTGGTGAACAAGCAACCGGGTCTGGTGGTACACCCCGGCTTTGGTAATTTTGATGGTACATTGCTCAATGCTGTTGCCTGGCATATGAAAGATCATCCCGATTTTGATCCGAACGATTCACGCATAGGTTTAGTGCATCGTATCGATAAGGATACTTCAGGTTTGTTGCTTATTGCCAAAACCGAAATGGCAAAGACAAATCTTGGTAAACAATTCTTTGATAAAACTACCCAGCGTCGCTATCAGGCACTTGTTTGGGGCAATGTAAAAGAAGATGAAGGCACAATTGTCGGTGCATTGGCTCGCGATCCACGCGATAGAATGTTATTCACCGTATTTCCGGAAGGCGAAAATCCAGTAGCAAAACATGCCGTGACGCACTATAAAGTGTTGGAACGTATGGCGTATGTCACTTTGGTGGAATGCAGGCTTGAAACCGGTCGTACGCACCAGATTCGTGTTCATATGAAGCATATTGGCCACACTCTTTTCAACGATGAGCGTTATGGCGGACATGACATTTTGAAAGGAACCACGGCAGCGAAATACAAACAATTTGTAAAGAACTGCTTCGAAATTTGTCCACGCCAGGCTTTACATGCCAAAACGTTGGGGTTTGTACATCCACGTACCGGTGAATTTATGCATTTCGAAAGTGAGTTGCTGGACGATATGCAACAATTGATTGAGAAGTGGAGAGGATATGCCAAATTTTTAGATGAAGAATAAATAATTAGTCAAACTATCTTTTGTTGATTTTATGAAAAAAAATATAGCTATCGTAGCGGGTGGAGATTCGTCGGAAGTTGTTGTTTCGCTTAAAAGTGCAGCGGGACTGTATTCGTTTATGGATAAAGAACGTTACAATTTATTCATTGTAACCATTGTAGGTCAAACCTGGCAGGTGGAATGGTCGGATACTGAGAAAATAGCCATTGATAAAAATGATTTCAGCTTTACCCAAAACTGCGTAAAAACCAACTTCGATTTTGCATATATCACCATTCATGGTACGCCGGGCGAAAACGGCATTCTTCAAGGCTATTTCGATTTGATAGGATTGCCTTATTCTTGTTGTGGCGTGTTGGCTGCAGCTATTACATTCAATAAATTTACCTGTAATCAATATCTTAAGGGTTTTGGCGTAAAAGTTTCGGAGTCATTGGTACTGCGTGCCGGACAGACTGTTTCGGACGAAGAGGTGGCTCAAAAAATAGGTTTCCCTTGTTTTGTAAAACCAAATGTAGGTGGAAGTAGCTTTGGAGTAACCAAAGTAAAAAGCATTGAACAGGTTCAACCTGCCATAGCGCTTGCATTTGCCGAAGGTGCTGAGGTAATGGTTGAAGCATTTATGGCTGGAACTGAAATTACTTGTGGCGTGTATAAAACAAAAACTAAATCGCATGTTTTGCCTATAACAGAAGTAGTTAGCGAAAACGAGTTTTTCGATTTTGATGCAAAGTACAAAGGGCAAGTGCAGGAAATTACACCGGCGCGCATCAGCGACGCATTGACCGAACGTGTTCACAAACTAACATCTGCTATTTACGATATTCTTGGTTGTAAGGGTATTGTGCGCATTGATTATATCATTTCCGAGGGTGATGTGATTAATCTGTTGGAAGTGAATACTACGCCGGGAATGACTGCTACCAGCTTTATTCCACAACAGATAGCAGCTGCCGGGCTGGCTATAAAAGATGTAATGACTGAAATTATTGAGAACGAATTGATTTGAAAATGTGTTAATTTGAAAATGTGTAATGAAAACATTTGAAGATATACAAAATATAATTACCTCCGAGTTGGAAACAATTAATTGGAGTAAAGAACCACGTGGACTTTATGAGCCAATTGGTTATGTGCTTTCGATGGGTGGAAAACGGATTCGTCCCGCGTTGACTTTGCTGGCTTGTAATATGTTTTCAGAGAATGTGCATCAAGCTTTGAATTCTGCTCTTGGATTGGAAATATTCCATAATTTTACCTTGTTGCACGATGACATTATGGACAGAGCAGATGTTCGTCGCGGACAACCCACTGTGCACAAAAAATGGGATGACAATACGGCCATTCTTTCGGGAGATGTGATGCAAATAGCATCTTATCAGTTTATTGCTCAAACAGCTGCGGAGCAATTAAAACGGACTTTGGATTTGTTTTCGAAAACGGCTGCTGAAATTTGTGAAGGACAGCAATACGATGTTGAATTTGAGGGTCGTGATAAGGTAGAGGCTGACGAATATTTAGAGATGATTCGGTTGAAAACAGCTGTTTTGTTGGGGGCGGCACTTCAGATTGGTGCCTGGATTGGTGGAGCAGGAGAGGAGGATGCCCAACTGTTGTATGATTATGGTATTAATATTGGCTTGGCTTTTCAGTTGAAGGATGATTTGCTCGATGTTTATGGTGATGAAGCTACGTTTGGAAAAAAAATCGGGGGAGATATTCTTTGCAATAAGAAAACATTCATGTTAATTCACGCCATCGAATTGGCGAAAGGAAAAGATGCCGAAGAACTTCAAAGATGGATATCTACTTCGGATGAAAAACAGTCAAATGAAAAAATTCAGGCTGTGACATCACTTTTTGATAAATTGGGAGTTAAGACACTTTGCGAAGAGAAGATGCAACATTTCTATGCAAAGGCAGTCGCAAATTTGGAAAAAGTATCGATTTTAGAGAATAATAAGCAAGAATTGAGAAAATTAGGCGAAAAATTAATGTTTAGAAACGATTAATTTTTTATCTTTGTAGGCATAAATATATTTTCAATTTATTAATTACAGTTTTCAACTACTTTTTTTTGCTTAGCAATTTTTTGTTAGTTGTGAATTATCAATTGTTGAATAGTATGCCCTACCGCCGATTACCAAACACCGATCAAGCGCGATTACGTGCACTTCGTACAGCGATTCAACAAGCCGAAAATCAGGATTACGGCAGTCAAGTAATTTCTTATAAAACCATCCACGAGGCAAAAACATATTTAAGTGTTTTTGAAAAGCAGTTAGCACAATATCAGCTAACCCTTGATAGTCAGGTATCTGCCAATAAACGCTATCAACAAATTGTACACAATGCTCGTCTGTACATATCTCATTTCATCCAGGTATTCAATCTTTCCATTATACGCGGTGATATAAAAAAGGAGCACAAACTGCTTTACAAGTTAGATCCAAACGTGCATACCGTCCCCGATTTAAGTACCGATTCAGCCCTTATTCATTGGGGTAAATGTATTATCGACGGAGAAAATGAACGAATCAGAAATGGTGGTTTGCCTATTTACAATCCGGCAATTGCTAAGGTTCAAGTTCATTATGAGGTGTTTAAAGAATACAAATCCACTCAAAAGATTTATCAGGCCACTACCAACAGAAATTGGGAAGATTTGGTAAGTTTGCGCGAGAAAGGTGATCTCATTATTTTGGATATGTGGAATCAGGTTGAGAACAACTATAAAGATGAGAAGCCCTTTACCCGTTTCAATAAATGCAAAACTTTCGGATTGGTTTATTATTACCGTAAAGGCGAAAAGGAGCTCACTCTTCAGGATGATTTGGCGAGCAATCAGCTACAAGCTATAGGATAATATAGCCTGTTGTTATTGAGTTTTTTATTCAATAGTTTTTGTTGGTGATATAACCTTGTTCATGGGTTTGTCATCGTTATTTGCAGGTACTGAAGCTATTACTTGAAAATCGAAACCAACGCCCCACTTCTGAGTTTCTACGTCGTTGAAAAATCTGTCATAATATCCTTTTCCGCGCCCTAGTCTGTTCCTTTTCAAATCAAATGCCACTCCGGGAACGATAGCAAGATCTATTTTCCCCACATACAGTCCATCTGTTTCTGGTTCATAAATGCCTAAATTTCCTCGTTTCAGGTTTTCTTTCGCGGAATATTTTTTTATTACGATGTCATCATCAACCACCGATGGCAGTAAAATTTCCTTCTCTGCACTCCATTTTTCTACAAATTTATGCGTTGGCAACTCATCTGATGTTGACCAGTACATTAATATCTTTTTGGCAGATTTAAATTCAGGAAGTAATTCAATTTTATTAAAAACTGAATCTGCTGCCTGCACTTTTTTGTCTTCCGAAAGTTGATTTTTCAACTCACGAATTTGCATCCTAATCTTATTTTTATTAACAATTAAATCACTCATATTGTACAGAATAAATGTAATTATTACTCTTATTACACTGCTAAGTTAAACAAAAAAAGCCGATTCGTCCTAGACGAATTAAAATAATTTTTATAATTATATTTTTTTTAGATTTAAAATTTTATAATCAATAAATAATTTTTTATTTTTGGCAACAAGATCTTAACAGTGTGCTTTTTTTTGGTACTTTATATCTTCTTATCTATGAAGAAAATTGCCTCTATATTAATGAGTTGTTTGTTTTATTGTGCTGTTTATTCACAAATATCGACAATCATACCAGCATCTTCGTCCATTGCTCAAACTGCAGTGGCCGACACACATAATTGGTCGGCATTTACCAATCCGGCTATGTTGGGTTACCTCGAACATCCCGAGTTTGGTTTTCAGTTTGAGAATAGATATTTACTGAACGAACTTTCTACGAAGAGCGCTCAGATTGGGTTCTCTTCAAAACTTATATGCACCGGAATTTCCTTTTCGCATTTTGGCTATTCGCAGTATCACGAAATGATTGGCGGAATAGGTTTTGCACGTAATTTCTCTAATAAATTTGCTATGGGTGTTCAGGCAAATTATTTTACTACCTATTTTTCTGCTTCCAATTCTTACCGGGGTACATTTTTTCCACAAGTAGGTTTATTGGTTCAATTGTCACCCGCTTTCAACATTGGGTTTAATGCATCCAATCCATTTCAGTCGACCATAAAGACTGAATATGTAACGAAACGGCTACCCTCGGTTTTTAGTTTGGGAACCGGTTATTCATTTTCTCAGGGCTTAATTTGGCGGACACAGATTGACAAAGAGCTGAGTAGCAACTATCGTTATGCTACAGGTTTTGACTACAAAATGTTGGAAAAACTAACGGTCAAACTGGGCGGTTATTGGTTGGATTATTTAGTTCCATGTTTGGGTATGGGATTTAAAACCGGATCGTTTTTAATTGACCTCAACTGCGAATTGCATCCGCTATTGGGTTTAAACACTTTTGCTGCTGTTCATTATTGTTTTCGTAAATAATATTGTATGCGCCAATTATTTTCTTTGGCCTTTTTTCTTTCATTGTTCTCTTGTGCGGCAAGGGCGCAGGATGCTATTGCCACCACCGATCAATTGATAGCCGATATTTTTGAGCAATATACCGCGGAAAATGATGATGATATTGATTATGATACCTTTTATGAGGAGTTAATGTTTTTTTCGGAGAACAAGATTAACCTGAATAAAACGAAGCGCGAAGAATTGGAGCGATTGCCTTTTCTGTCGGATATTCAGGTAGAGAATATTATCTCTCATATTTATCGGTTTGGTGCTTTGCAGACCATTTACGAACTGCAACTAATCGATGGACTGGATATGACTGATATTCGCCGCATGCTGCCATTTGTGATAGTGGGAGAGGGGATGAATATCAATAAAAAAATATATTGGCGGGATTTGATGCTGCACGGTAAGAATGAGTTGTATTTCAGGTTGGATAAGGGACTTGAATCAAAAGAAGGGTATAGGTTTTTGCCTGAGGAAGACGAGAATGCAGCTAATGAAAATGCCGGAAAATATATTGGAGATGCTTTTTACCATTCGTTGAAATATCGATTTCATTATAAAGACCGCGTGCAAGTAGGTATTACAGCCGAGAAAGATGCTGGTGAGCAATTCATTGGAAAAACGCATACCGGCTATGATTTTTATTCCATCACTGCTCAATTGAAGGAGGTTGGTAAGTTTAAAACACTTGTTGTGGGCGACTTCAGAGCTAATTTTGGACAGGGACTGGTGCTTCGTACTGATTTTGGAATGGGTAAATCGTCGTATGTTCTCAACGTTATTCCACGTAATTCGGGACTAAAAAAATATGGATCAACGGATGAAAATAACTTTTTTCGCGGTGTAGGCGCAACGGTTCGCCTTGGAAAATTCGATGTTTCGGCTTTTTATTCCAATAAAATGATTGATGCTGACACAGCGAACGGTTCATTTTCAAGTAGGTATACAACAGGGTTACATCGTACCATTGCTGAAATGAGTAAGAAACACACCGTTAATCAACAAGTTATTGGTGGCAATGTAACTTTTACATATTCTAAAATACAATTGGGATTTACGGCTATCAATTCATTGTTTGATAATAGATTAAAACCGGTTAGATCAACGTATAGTTATTTCTATTTTGAAGGAAGACAACAAACTACAGCCGGTTTACATTATCGAATGCGTTGGCAGAAGCTTAATGTTTTTGGCGAAACTGCCATGACCGATAATGGTGCTTTGGCCACCATCAATGGATTTTCATTTATTCCGTTGTCACAAGTAAATCTGGTAGTTATGCATAGATATTATTCGCCGGAATACGATACTTTTTATGCTACAGCATTTTCCGAAACATCTCGCATAAACAACGAGAGTGGGTTTTACCTTGGCGCTGAAATTCGTCCGTACAAGAAATGGAAGATATCTGCATATGCCGATAGTTATCGTTTTCCATGGCCAAAATATGGGATTGATATGCCATCAGTGGGAGCCGATTATTTGCTTCAGGCCGATTACGCAGCGAAACGTAACATCAGCATGTTTTGGCGATTTAAATACGAAGGAAAACAAGGGAATGTATCTCAAACAGAATCAGCTATGCCTGTTGTATCACCAATTCAAAAACTATCGTTGAGGTATAGCCTGAGTTATAATATTGGAAAGTTTAGTTTTAAAAATGTTATAGAAGGAAATTTGGTACGAAAGGCAGATGCACCCTGGACTTACGGGGCAATTGCATCACAGGATGTGAGTTATGATTTTAAAACTATTCCGCTGAAAGTTGATTTCAGGTATCAGTTTTTTGATGCTTTAAAATATGAAAACCGCTTATATTCATACGAGAAGGATGTTCTTTATGCGTTTTCTATTCCAATGTATTTTGGATTGGGAAATCGCTATTTCCTTAATTTTCAGTATGAACTAAATAAACGGCTATCGTTTTGGTTCAAAATTGCTCAAACAGTATATGCTGATGATAGAGAAGCAGTAAGTAGTGGAAATGAAACTATTACCGGAAATAGAAAAACAGATGCACGGTTTTTATTGAAATGGGAGTTTTAGTGGTTGAAGCTATACATATAAAATTTAAAAAAATACAAAATTGCGAATTTGCGTCAAAATAATGTTGTATAACATAATATTTTATGCATACATTTAAAAAACAAGTGTTTTCTTTACACTTGTTTTTTAGTAACAATGATTGAAATCTAAATTTTATCATAAGATGCTAATAAACAGAGTGATATAATAATATATTTTTTTCATTAATTGACAAGTACATATGACTGCATCATTTTATAAAAATAGGGATACACATCTCATTGCGGTCGACTGTATAATAATGGGTTTTAAGGACAATGATTTACATGTATTAGCCGCGAAACGTCAATTTGAGCCAATGAAAGGTGGTTGGTCGTTGATGGGTGGTTTTGTGAATCAAGGGGAGAGTATCAATGAGGCTGCCGGTAGGGTATTGGATGAATTTACGGGTATCGACGGTATTTTTATGGAACAACTTGGTGCTTATGGTGAGGTTGAACGTGATCTAGGTGAGCGTGTAGTTTCAATCGCTTATTATGCGTTGGTGGATATGGATAAGTTTGATACTTCGTTAGTTGAGAAATATGATGCCCGATGGATTTCAATTTCTCACTTACCGGAGCTTATCTTTGACCACAATAAAATGGTGAAAGATACGATTAATACTTTGCAACGAAGGGCGGCCGTTAAACCAATAGGTTTTAATTTGCTAGGCGATCAATTTACTTTGCCGGCTTTACAAAGTTTGTACGAAGCTATTTATCAGGAAACTATCGACAAGCGTAATTTCAGAAAAAAAATTCTGAGCATGGATATTCTCGAAAAGCTGGATGAAAAAGATAAAAGCTCTTCTAAAAGAGGTGCTTTCTACTATCAGTTCAACAAGGATAAATACGATCAGTTAATTCAACAAGGGCTTCATTTTTCCCTTTAATTTTTTTTGAGCGTTTAAGTGTATTTTGAACGCTTATAAATATAATGGGAGTAAGGAGTAAGTATTACAGCAATAATAACAAATTAAACAGCAAATCAATTTATGTTAGAAGCTTTAAAAGAAGAGGTATTCAAAGCAAACCTGGATTTGGTAAAGCACGGATTAGTGATTTTTACCTGGGGTAATGTGAGCGCCATTGATCGCGCAACCGGTTTAGTAGTTATTAAACCATCGGGTGTGTCGTACGAAGACATGAAAGCCGAAGATATGGTGGTGGTAGATTTAGACGGAAAAGTGGTGGAAGGAAAACTAAAACCATCATCCGATACAGCGAGTCATTTGGTTTTTTACAAAGCTTTCCCTAATATCGGCGGGGTAGTACATACGCACTCTACTTTTGCTACTGCCTGGGCACAAGCCGGTTGTGACATTCCAAACATTGGTACAACACATTCCGATTATTTTAGTGCTGCTATTCCTTGTACGCGAGACATGACCCAAAAAGAAGTGGAGGGAGAATATGAATTAGAAACCGGAAATGTGGTTGTTGAACGGTTCGATGGATTAAATCCGGATTTTATCCCGGGTGTATTGGTGAAAAACCATGGCCCTTTTTCATGGGGAAAAGACTCGCACGATGCGGTGCATAACGCAGTAGTTATGGAGCAAGTAGCTAAAATGGCATTCATTGCCTACGGTATTAATCCAGATTTGACCATGAACGATAACTTGACCAAAAAGCACTTTTACCGCAAACATGGGCCAGGTGCATATTACGGTCAATAATTAGAAAACTATCAAACACAATAATATAAATCTAATGAAAAAACTATTTTTAGCAACGCTTTTAATGGGGTCGGTTACGCTGAGTGCGCAAACGTCGACTTCAAAAATTACCATTCATGCCGACCAGGGTAAAAATGTGATTAATAAAGAAATTTATGGTCAGTTTGCCGAACATTTAGGAACCTGTATCTACGGAGGTATTTGGGTGGGCGAAAACTCTCCAATTCCAAACACAAAAGGATATCGTAACGATGTATTGAATGCGCTTAAACAATTACACATTCCGGTTTTACGTTGGCCGGGTGGTTGTTTTGCCGATGAATATCATTGGATGGATGGAATTGGGCCGAAAGAAAAACGAGCAAAAATATCGAACAATAATTGGGGTGGCGTTATCGAAGATAATAGTTTTGGGACGAACGAGTTTTTCAACCTATGCGAATTACTCGACACCGAGCCTTACCTGAGCGGAAACGTGGGTAGCGGTACTGTAGAGGAATTAGCTAAATGGGTAGAATATATTACCTCATCTGGCGACAGTCCAATGGCCAGATTGCGTCGTCAAAACGGTCGTGAAAAACCATGGAAACTAAAATACCTTGGTGTTGGTAATGAAAGCTGGGGTTGCGGTGGAAATATGACCCCTGAATATTATTCAGATCTTTATCGTCGTTATTCAACCTATTGTCGCGAATACGATGGTAATAAACTTTTCAAAATTGGTAGTGGTGCCAGCGATTACGATTACAAATGGACTGAAACATTGATGAAAAATGTGGGTGATCGCATGCAAGGTGTTTCGCTGCATTATTATACAGTAAAAGGTTGGAACGGAAGCAAGGGCTCAGCTACAAAATTCAATAAAGATGAATATTTATGGACTATGCATAAATGTCTTGAAATTGAAGATGTGGTAAAAAAACACATAGCTATTATGGATCAATACGATCCTAAAAACAAAGTAGGTTTAATGGTAGACGAGTGGGGAACATGGTGGGATCAGGAACCCGGTTCGACTTCGGCTCTTTATCAACAAAATTCTATGCGTGATGCATTTGTTGCTGCTTTGAGTTTGAATATTTTCAACAAATACACGGAGCGCGTGAAAATGACAAACATTGCACAGGTAGTAAATGTATTACAAGCAATGATTTTGACCGATGGACCTAAAATGGTGTTGACTCCAACTTACCACGTATTTGAAATGTATAAAGTACACATGGGTGCAACCAACTTACCAATTGAACTTCAATGTGATTCATTGGTTTCGAACGACAAAAAATTTGCAGCTGTAAGTGTTTCTGCTTCGAAAGATGCAAAAGGGTTGATTCACATTACCCTTGCAAATGTTGATCCGGACAAAGAACAAAAAATTGAAATCGATTTAGGCAATGCAAAAATTGCAAAAGTATCGGGAACAATATTGACAGCTAAAACCATTGATGCATACAACACATTCGAAAATCCGAACGTAGTGGCACCTGCGATTTTCAAAGATGCTAAGGTGAGCAAAAAAGGATTATCCATAACAGTTCCTGCGAAGGCAATTATTTCGCTTGAATTACTTTAGTTACGAGTATCTTGTTACGAGTTACAAGATTCTCTAAATTAGAATTTTTTTTTAGACACAATATATAATTTACAACTAACAAATAAAACAAGAAATCATGGATTACAAAGATTTAGAAGTATGGTTCATTACCGGAGCCCAATTGCTTTATGGTGGTGATGCAGTAGTGAGCGTAGATGCACACTCGAACGAAATGGTAGCAGGATTAAATGCATCAGGCAATCTTCCTGTAAAAGTTGTTTACAAAGGAACAGCAAATTCTTCTTCAGAAATATCTGAAATTATGCGTGCAGCTAACGGCGACACTAAATGTGTTGGTATGATTACCTGGATGCACACTTTCTCTCCTGCAAAAATGTGGATTCACGGTTTGATGGATTATAAAAAACCATTGTTGCACCTTCATACTCAATTCAACGAGCAAATTCCTTGGTCGGAAATTGATATGGACTACATGAACCTGAACCAATCGGCTCACGGTGACCGCGAATTCGGTTTCATTACAGCTCGTTTGCGCAAACCACGCAAAGTGGTGGTTGGTTTCTGGAAAGATAAATCAACGCACGATAAAATCTCAGGATGGATGCGCGTTTGTGCTGCATGGGCTGATGCTCAAGGTATGCAAATCATCCGTTTCGGTGATAACATGAACAATGTGGCTGTAACTGATGGCGACAAAGTAGAAGCTGAAATCCGTTTGGGTTACCACGTGGATAATGCTCCTATCGCTAAATTGGTACCTTACGTAAATGCAGTTACCGAGGCTGAAATTGATGAATTGATTGCTGAATACGAAAAACTATACGACTTTGCTGATGACTGTAAGAAAGGTGCTGAAAAACACATTTCTGTACGTCAGGCAGCAGCTCAGGAAATTGGTCTTCGTCGTTTCTTGCAAGATAAAAACGCAACTGCTTTCACTACCAGCTTTAACGAATTGGAAGGTATGTCTCAATTAATGGGATTTGCTTCTCAGCGTTTGATGGCCGAAGGTTACGGTTTTGGTGCTGAAGGTGACTGGAAAACGGCTGCTCTTACCCGTACTATGTGGGTAATGGCTCAAGGTTTACCGGGCGGTTGTTCATTCCTCGAAGATTATGTATTGAATTTTGATGGTGCAAATAGCTCTATTCTTCAATCACACATGTTGGAAATCAACCCTGAAATTGCAAAAGCAAAACCACGCATCGAAGTTCATTTCTTAGGAATTGGTGATGCCGGTGTTTGTGCACGTTTGGTATTCCAGGCTCACGAAGGTGAAGGTGTTGCTGCAACTATCGTGGATATGGGTAACCGTTTCCGCATGATTGTAAACGAAGTGAAAGTAATTGAACCTAAGGCATTGCCTAAATTGCCTGTTGCTTGCGCATTGTGGATTCCACAACCGAACCTCGAAGTGGGTGCAGGTGCATGGATTGTTGCCGGTGGAACTCACCACTCAAGCTTCTCATTCTCTATCACTACTGAGATGTTGGAAGATTATGCAGAAATCGCAGATTTGGAAATGTTGATTATCGACAAAGACACTAACATCCGCAATTTCAAACAAGATATTCGTAACAACGAAGTGTATTACATGTTGAATAAAGCACTTAGATAAATAATCAGGAGTAAGGAGTAAGAGGTAAGGCGCAAGTACTTACCTCTTACCTCTTGCCTCTTACTTACTTAAAAAAATATGAAATACGTTATAGGTTTAGATTATGGAAGCGACTCGGCCCGTGCGGTGATCGTAAACGCCGAGACAGGCGAAGAGCTGGCTTCATCAGTAAAATATTATCCACGTTGGATGGAAGGTAAATATTGCGTTCCTACAGCCAATCAATATCGTCAACACCCACAAGATTATGTTGACGCATTGGAATATACTGTGAAAGATGCACTTTCAAAATGTCCAGCAGGGATCGGTGAACAAGTTGTGGGAATCGCATTCGACACAACAGGAAGTACTCCTGTATTTACTGACAAAACCGGAACTCCACTTTCGTTATTACCTGAATTTGCAGAGAATCCGAACGCTATGTTCGTTTTGTGGAAAGACCACACTGCGATTAAAGAAGCACAGGAAATTAATGATTTGTGTGCTCGTTGGGATATCGACTACTCTTCTTACGAAGGTGGTATCTATTCTTCAGAATGGTTTTGGGCAAAAGCATTGCACGTGCTTCGTTCTGACGAAAAAGTACGTAATGCAGCTTACTCCATTGTAGAACATTGCGACTGGTTACCGGGCTTAATTACCGACAAAACCGATCCATCTATCATTTGCCGTAGCCGCTGTGCTTCGGGTCACAAAGCTATGTGGTTGGAAAAATGGGGTGGTTTACCTTCAGAAGAATTCCTGACAGCGCTTGATCCTTTATTGGCAGGTTACAGACAACGTCTTTACACCGACACTTGTCCAAGCGACAAAAAAGTGGGTAATCTGACTGAAGAATGGGCAGGCCGTTTAGGCTTGACTACCAATGTAGCTGTTGCTGTTGGTGCATTCGATTGCCATATGGGTGCTGTAGGTGCCGAAGTAAAACCGGGTGCTTTAGTGCGCGTTATCGGAACTTCTACTTGCGACATTATGGTGTCCAGCTACGAAGAAATGGGTCATAAACTTATTCCGGGAATTTGCGGACAAGTTGATGGTTCGGTTATCCCGGGTATGATTGGATTGGAAGCCGGTCAATCTGCTTTTGGTGATGTTTATGCCTGGTTTAAAAATGTATTGGCCTGGCCGATTGAAAATATCCTTGCTAAAAGCACCTTGATTGATGCTGAAACCAAACAAAAACTAATCGAAGAATCGTTGGATCAAATCATTCCTGCACTATCTATCGAAGCAGCTAAAGTTCCGGTTTCTGAATCTACTGTTTTGGCTACCGACTGGATGAATGGTCGTCGTACTCCCGATGCTAATCAAATGGTAAAAGGTACTATCACCGGATTAAATTTAGGAAGCTCTGCTCCACTTATTTTCCGTGCATTGGTCGAAGCAACAGCTTACGGTTCGAAAGCCATTGTTGATCGTTTTATCGAAAACGGTGTTGAGATTAAAGAAATCATCGGTATCGGTGGTATTGCTTTGAAATCGCCTTTCGTAATGCAAACGCTGGCCGACGTATTGAACATGCCTATCAAGGTAGCTAAAGCTGAACAAGCTTGTGCATTTGGAACTTCTATGTTTGCAGCTGTTGTGGCAGGTGTTTACGACAAAGTAGAAGATGCTCAGGCAGCCATGGGTATGGGATTTGCTTCTGAATATTTCCCGAATAAAGAAAATGTAGAATTATACAAGGAATTGTATAAAAATTACATAAAATTGGGAGAATTCACTGAAAAAGAATTATTTAGCTAAATAATAAAAACGCCCCCTGATCCTTTAATGGGAAGTAGTTTCCCCGTAGGTAGGGGGCGTTTCAACCTTTTATCAATAAAATATTCACACATGAAAAAGAAACTTTTAGGCTTCGCGGTCATTGCATTGGTTCTTTTCGGTTGCAAAGGCAAAGACGAAAAAACACTCTCTGGCTTATCAAAGGCCGATTTTAAAAAAGAAATAGGTAAAGACACCACCGGCTTGTATGTACTTAAAAATGCAGCAGGTATGGAAATGTGTGTCACTAACTTTGGTGGACGTATCGTGTCTATTATGGTTCCCGACAAAGCTGGAAAAATGCAAGACGTAGTTCTTGGTTTTGACTCAGTGGCCGATTACATTAATGTACCTAGCGACTTTGGTGCTTCTATTGGTCGTTACGCCAACCGTATTAATCAGGGAAAAATTACCATTGATGGTAAAACTATCCAATTGCCACAAAATAATTTCGGACACTGCCTTCACGGCGGACCGAAGGGATGGCAATATCAGGTGTATCAAAAAGTAAATCAAATTGACGCCACGACTATTGAATTGACTCGCTTCTCTCCTGATGGAGATCAGAATTTTCCCGGAAACGTAACTGCTAAGGTTACTTACAAACTTACTGAGGACAACGCTATTGATATCAGTTTTGAAGCAACTACCGACAAAAAAACGGTGATCAATATGTGTAATCACTCGTATTTCAATCTTTCGGGTGATCCTAAAAATCCTATTACCGACAATCTGTTGTACATCAATGCCGACAATTTCACTCCTGTTGACAGTACATACATGACTACCGGTGAAATAGTGACTGTAAAAGGAACTCCAATGGATTTTACTACTCCAAAAACTGTAGGTACTGACATTGCAAAAACGGATTATGTGCAAATTAAAAACGGCAATGGCTATGACCATAACTGGGTGTTGAATACAGCCGGCGATGTAACCAAACAAGCTGCTAAAGTAACTTCTCCGATAAGTGGCATCACACTCGAAGTGTATACCAATGAACCCGGCATACAGGTGTATACCGGTAACTTCCTTGATGGAACAGTAAAAGGCAAAAAAGGGATTGTTTATAAACAACGCACCGGTATTTGTCTTGAAACTCAACACTACCCTGACAGCCCTAATAAACCACAATGGCCATCGGTTATTTTGGAACCGGGCAAAGTTTACAAGAGCACTTGTATCTATAAATTCGGTGTGAATAAATAAGAAATACGTATTAATATAAATCAAAAACAAAATAATTGAAATTATGGATTGGAGATCACATGAATTTATTTGGCTCGACTGGGTGATTATCGCGGTAGGGATTGTGGCTGTAACGTGGGCTGTATGGCGTTCGGTGCAAAAAGACAAACGGTTGCAAGAAGGTGCCAACAGCGAAGACTACCTGTTTGGTAAAGGCGAACCATGGTATATTATCGGTGCAGCTATCTTTGCTGCAAACATTGGGTCGGAACACCTTGTAGGTCTTGCCGGAACAGGAGCAAAAAATGGTGTTGGTATGGCACACTGGGAGATGCAAGGCTGGATGATTCTTATCCTGGGTTGGCTTTTTGTTCCCTTTTACCAACTTATGAACAATAAGCTTGGAAAAATTATCACCATGCCCGACTTCCTGAAAAATCGCTACACACCTCGTACAGGTTCGTGGTTGTCTATCATCACACTTATCGCTTACGTGCTTACTAAAGTGAGTGTAACGGCATTTACAGGTGGTATCTTCCTTGAAAGCCTCTTGGGCTTACCTTTCTGGTACGGAGCTATCGGGTTGATCGTTTTAACGGGAGTTTTTACTGTTTTTGGAGGTATGAAGGGTGTGATGACACTGTCGGCTATTCAAACACCGATACTTATCATTGGCTCATTCATGGTTCTTTTCTTAGGATTAGCTGCACTTGGCGACGGTAGTGTAGCTCACGGTTGGACTGCAATGATAGACTATGCTCATACCTTGAACAAAGGTACAGATGGTGTTGCATACGGTACCAACCACATGTTCCACTTTGAGACCGGTGACCCTATGTATGACGAATATCCCGGTTTCTGGGTATTTATCGGAGCAACCATTATCGGTTTCTGGTATTGGGCTACCGATCAACATATCGTTCAACGTGTATTGGGACAAACAAAAGGTGAGGCCAACGATGTGGTAATGAAACGTGCCCGTAGAGGTACTATCGCTGCCGGTTATTTCAAAATTTTGCCTGTATTTATGTTCCTTATCCCCGGTATGGTGGCAGCTGCGTTGGCGGCACGTCCGGGTAGTGGTTTTACATTAGAAAACCCTGATACGGCCTTTGGTTCCATGGTTAAGTTTGTATTGCCTGCCGGTGTGAAAGGTATTGTTACTATCGGCTTTATATCTGCTTTGGTTGCTTCTTTGGCAGCATTCTTCAACTCTTGTGCTACCTTGTTTACTGAGGACTTTTATAAACCGATGTTTAAAGGTAAGAGCGAAGCCAGATATGTTTTTGTAGGACGTATGGCTACGGTTGTAGTTGTGTTTCTTGGTATAGCATGGATACCGGTAATGATGAGTTTGGGTAGTTTGTATTCTTACCTGCAAGGTATTCAATCGCTGCTTGCACCAGCCATGGTGGCCGTATTCGTATTGGGTATCTTCTCCAAAAAGATCACACCAAGAGCCGGTGAAGCCGGTTTGATCGGAGGTTTCTTTATTGGTATGGCACGCTTGCTGACAAATATCTTTACCAATACAGGTCAAAATGTAATGACAGGCACGTTCTGGGAATCTACTCGTTGGTTCTGGCATACTAACTGGCTTATCTTTGAGATCTGGTTACTTGTATTCATCATGTTGATGATGGCTGTAGTATCGTTCTTCACTCCGAAACCAACTGAAAAACAGATTGATTTTATCACTTTTACAGGCGATTACAAATCAGTTATCAAACAAAGTTGGAACAAATGGGATGTTATTGCCTCTTTGGGTGTAGTAGCTATTTGTGCAACGTTCTATTGGTATTTCTGGTAATTAAAGAAAAAAGGATTCGAAGCTATTTTTGCTTTGATTTGTATATAAAAATCTTCCAAACACGGCATTGATATGCCGTTGTTTGGAAGATTTTTAGTGTTATTGAATATGCCAAATTCCAGCATCGGTTATGGGTCAATATTTTGCATAAAGAACAAATCACTTACCCTACAAGAATTTTTACACATTTTTGTTTTACCTTTGGACATGCAAAAAGACATCTTATTGATTTCCTTAATTTTAAGTATTTTGTCTTTCTACCGCATTCTATCTTTTTAATTCAAATTTCACATTTGTCAACTTATTCAAAAAACAGTGAGAAACGCAATGTTTAAATATAGTAGTATCCTATTCTGTTTTCTTGTAAACATTATTTTGTGTCAGGCCAATATTATCACTCCACAATTTAGTTTCGAGAAATTTCCATATGCCGATAAACTACCTTCAAACTCTGTGATTCGTATTTATCAGGACAAGGAAGGTTTTATGTGGTTTGGGACGAAAGATGGCTTGTGTCGTTTTGATGGTTACGATGTAAAGGTATTCAGATCGAGTGCTTTAACACCCGGAAAACTCACCAGCAATGAGATAAGATGCATTGCCGAAGACAATTATCAACACTTGTGGGTAGGTACTTTCGAAGGAATAAATATTGTTGATAAAAGGAATTACAGTATTAAGCCTTTCGAAAACAAATACATTCGGAAAGAATGGATCAACTCCATTTTGAACGATTCGAAAGGAAATATATGGGTAGGAACTTCGAATGCCGGAGTACTGAAAATTGACCCCCGAACAGGTAAATTTGAACGGTATTCGACCGATAAAAATTCGGTGCTGCGATTAAAAGGAAATAATGTAACCAATATTTACGAAGATAAAGCAGGACGTATATGGGTATCCTTATGGAAAAGCGGACTCTGTTATATTGATCAAAATGCAAACAAAGTCGCTTTTGTTCCGAATATAGGTACTTCAAACAATCCGTTTCGTGTGTTGCAGGACAAAGATGGTTTATACTGGATTTGTACTTGGGGAGATGGCATTTTCAATATAAAACTAGAGAACAACAACTTATCGCTACGACCTATGACTTTGTCTAGAAATTCAACGAAAAAGGTCGATGATATAGTGTACAGTATTACGCAGGATGACAAGCTGGGAGGAATTTGGGTTGTGACATTCAGCGGTTTAAGTTTGATTGAGAAAGAGCCGGATGGATCATTTAAAGTGCTGGATACAGGCTCGTTTTTCAACGAAAGCACTAACAAGTTGTTTCACGAGATTATAAAAGACCGTAAAGGGAATCTTTGGGTGGGGTCTGTAGGAGAGGGGCTTTACAAACTTGATTTCAATAAACTATTAATTCAAAACTTTCCTCTTGCCGAGATAAAAGACCAATTAAATGCCCGATCTTATGTCACGCGGTTTTGCGAATTGACTACCGACGAAGTCTACATAGTTATTAATCGTGTGGGTTTATTTGTCTTTAATCCAAAGACAGGAACTGTAAAAAGACCGGCGAATCCGATTGTGAGAAGTTTGTCGAGTGTGAGTGCTATTTTAAGGGTATCTGAGGAGAATGAAATATGGGTGGCCAATGAAGGCGAAGATATAATCCATGTTTTCAAAAAAACGGCGGGAGATGATTTGGTGCAGGTAAACCGATTTTCGCTGAGTAATTTCAAAGTGACCAGTGATAACAGCATTACTTGTTTTTTCAAAGATTCGAAAGGAAGCGTCTGGATTGGTACAAATAATGGTTTGTATATGAAATCATTGAAAGCGCCGATAAAAAAAGTATCTTCCAATATAAACACCGTCAATACTATCGAGGAGGATGCACAGAATAATATCTGGGTTGGAACAGAAAAAAAAGGGGCGTATGTTTTTATGAAGAAAAAAGTAGATAATAAAGTACTTTATATCTCTTCGAAGGTCAACTTAAGTATTCATACATATCAGAGCTATAGTGTTCAAACTATTTGCTGCAGAAGAAACGGAGATGTCTACCTGGGAACAAAAGAGGGTTGTCTCTATTTTTATGATGCGAAGGAGCAAAAGGCGAATGAAATTAGTGGTTTGTATGGCATCACGGATGACGGAATAATGGATGTACTGGAGGATAACTACGGTATGCTCTGGATTTCGACCATAAAGCGTATTATCAAATACAATCCTCAGACTCATGCTGCAACCTATTATTCGAATGCAGATGGCATGTTGATTACTTCATTCTTTAAGGATGCCCGTGTAAAATTGAAATCGGGTAGAATCTTATTTGGTGGGAACAATGGTATATGTGCGTTTACTCCCACAGCTCAAACCAGGATTGTAGAGCCACTCAAACAGCGAGTGGTAATAACAGACATATTACTTCAAAATAAGTCGATTTTCGACAATGAATTAAACTTCCATTTCAATGCCGATAAGAATAGAGTAACATTCGACTACGCGCAAAATAACATGAGTATTGAGTTTTCTGCTCTCGATTTCTCGGCGGCAAGTAAAATTCAATATGCCTACAAGCTTTCGGGCGTTGACAATAACTGGAACTATGTTAGTAACAACCGTCGTTTTGTAAACTATGCCAATCTGCCTGACGGTAGTTACAAGTTTATGGTGAAGGCAAGCGATGAAAATGGAATCTGGAGCGATCAAATCACATCTCTTCAGGTAGTTATTCATCCACCACTTTATCGTACCTGGTGGGCTTATCTTCTCTATCTTCTGATTATTGGATTAAGTACCTATTTTATTCTCAAAAATATTGCGAACCGTATTCGCTTGCGTAATGAGCTTAAGATTTCGCATATCGAGAAAGAAAAATCAGAAGAGCTGGCGCAAATTAAACTTCGCTATTTTACCAATATATCTCATGAGTTACTGACACCATTGACCATTATCATGCTGCTCATTGAACGCATGCAAAAGAAAAACACTGGTGACTCTGCTCAGTTTGAAATAATGAAAGATAATATCAATCGGCTCAAAAGGCTTATTCAGCAGATTCTCGTTTTCCGTAAAACCGAAAGCGGGAATATGCGATTGAAGATTTTGCCAAACGATATTGTGGGCTTTGTAAAGAATATTTGCCATTCCAATTTTAGCCCCCTTATCGGAGAAAAGGATATTCATTTCTCCATCGAAAGTGAGCATGAAAGCTACTTGGCTTATTTCGATCCTGACAAATTAGACAAGGTAATTTACAATCTGCTGTCGAACGCGTTTAAACATACTCCCAAAGGCGGTTCTATTGCCGTTAGAATGACTTTTGAGTCGCGGATGGACAATATGCTTCTTTGCCTCTCGGTAAGCGATACAGGCGATGGAATTGCTGAACAGGATTTGCCACATATCTTCAAGCGTTTTTATATCAGCAGCAGCTCCGATCAAAGTCAGAGTCATGGTATCGGACTTGCGCTGACCAATGACCTTCTTCAAATTCACAAAGGAAGTGTAACGGTAAAAAGTATCTTGGGACAGGGAGCCGTGTTTAGCATCGAGATTCCTGTTTCGAAAAATGCATATACCGATGATGAATTATCGATAGAAGAGCCGAAAAAGATAGAGCTGCCTGAAATTCAGGAAGAGGAGGAAACCGAAGAAGATGATACAGAAAAAATCGAAGGCATTAAAGATATAACTATTTTAGTAGTGGAAGATAACCGCGAACTAAACAACCTGATTGTGGATTATTTTGCAGGAACTTACAAGGTCCTGAGTGCCGAGAACGGAATGCAAGCTCTGGATATGGTGCGCGAAAATGAAATAGATCTGATCATAAGCGACGTGATGATGCCCGAAATGGATGGACTTACTTTCTGTAAAATAATCAAGAATGATGTTGCCACCAGTCATATCAATGTGTTGATGCTCACAGCTAAGAATTCCAGCGAAGATAGGATAGATTGTTATAATGCAGGAGCCGATTCATATATTGCCAAACCCTTTGAACTGGCTGTACTTGAAGCACGAACCAAGAACCTGATCAGTAAGCGACAACAAAAAACAGACACGTTCAAGGCAAATAAAGATATCAATATCTCTTCCATGGAATATGGTTCGTTGGATGAACTGTTTCTAAAACAGGCGGTAATAAAAGTGGAAGAAAAACTATCGGACGATACATTCGACTTTGATAAATTTGCAGATGCCATGACTTCATCGAAATCCACTCTGCACCGTAAACTAAAATCGCTGACCGGACTATCGCCGGGTGAGTTTATCCGAAACATTCGACTAAAACATGCAGCGCAGATGTTGATAAACAACAAGGGGAATATCTCCGAAATAGCCTTTTCGGTGGGTTTCAACGATCCAAAGTATTTTAGCCGATGTTTCAAATCGGAGTTTGGACTTACGCCAAGGGAGTATCAGGAGTTGAAGAAGTAAAACAAAACAGGAGCACATTCTATCTTTCGAATGTGCTCCTGTTGTATCAATTAAATCAAAGAAGGATTTATTTTCCTATTTCTTTGTTGTTTTTGTTTAATTCCTTATTCAATTCTTTTTGATCTTTTTTTGTCAAATGACCATTGTGCTCCTGACGCATAACTTTTTTCTGCATATTGATTTCGGAGAGGTTTTTGCGGGCTTCTTTGGCTTCAGCTTTGGTCATTTCTCCTTCTTTTCTTTCCTCTTTTATGCGTTTTTCCTGATTAACGATTCTTTTATTAACCTGATGTACACGAGGATGTTTTTGTGCGGTTTGATTAACGGCTTCTTGGGCGAATGTAGTCAAACCGAAGCTAATAGCTAATGCTGCAATAATAAACTTTTTCATGACGGATATTTTTTTGTATTAAACAATAGGGATTTGTTGTGAGTGAACAGGCAAAACCTGTGCCATATTTAAGTATACGACAATTATTGTTGATACATTTATTAAATACAAATGTGTGAGTCATTTTTATCATTCTAGACCTCTATCCCTAACCCTTTCTCCAAAGGAGAAAGGGGACACGGCATCTCAAATTTAGACATTCTGCTGTTAATTTCTACTCATCAAAGTCCCTCTCCTCGGGAGAGGGTAATCGGCTATGCCGCTTGGCTTGCCAAGAATTAGGGAGAGCTTGCCTGCGGCAGGCAGGGTCGAAATTAAGAAACATATCAATAATACTTATTTATTATTTATTTCAAAACAGAATGTCTATTTTTACTTGTAGCCACTAAAATTCATCTTAGATTTTTTTTTCGTTTTGATCTAATTGTTGATTAAGAATTTTTTGATCCTGTGGGGTTAAATGTCCATTGTGTCTCTTGCGCATTTCTTTTTTCTCTCTGTTAATCAAGGCAAGTGTTTTTAGATTTTCCCGGGCTTGTTGTTTCGTAATAGTACCTTGTTCCTCTTTTTGGTATATTCTTTTTTCCTGACTCACTATCCTTTTGTTCACCTGATTAACATCAGGATGATTTTTTTTGTCAATGTTTAGTAGACCGATTTTTTGGGCATTCGTTGTCATACAAAAACAGATAGCTAATGCTGCAATGATTCCTTTTTTCATTCCATTATTTTTTTTTATACATAAGAATTTGTTTTGTTCAAGCACATTAAAGCAACGACCTTGCTCTTTTTGTGCAAGGTCATTGTTTTAGTTGTTTATTTGTGCTCCGTGTTATCTGCCGGAGCTGGGTTCATATTATTTGCCGGATTTGAAGGAGCCATTGTTGCACTATTATTTCTGATGACCTGATACCATACTTCATTGTTTTGCAACACGGCTTTATACTGCACTCCATTGAGAATATAATACGTTTGACCTTCAACCTCCACCTTTTCATATCCTTGTGGAATTTCCTGAACCATAGCTCCGACAGGTGGTTCAACCACAACGTATTGTTTGTCGGCAGGAACATAAAAAGTCCCAAAATAGTAATAATAGATTTGACCGTCTACATTGAGTTGATAGGCTTCTTTGGGCAGTCTTTTAATCTTATGTCCGACAGGCGCAGGTACCACCTGATACCTGTCATCATCCTGACGATAGTAGATGCCATCGTCGAAATAATAGTACAGATTATTATACATAAACCGTAAAGAGAAAGGAGATATTCCCCAGTAAAAGTCACCCCAGATAGGAAAATGTGAAAAGCCTCGATAAGGTCTGTTCATATAATGTATCCGGTAATTACCACGGTAGGTTGTACCGTAATTCCCTCTGTAATTTCCACCTGAATAATTGTGGATATTACCTGTATGACCACGGCTAACAGTAGTTCTGTTTCCCCCACCACCACGTCTTTGTGCATCTGCTGTCATTGAAGCGGATAGAGTAAAAGCCAATACGATAGTTAATACTCTAATCACTGTTGAATGAAGACTTATGAATGCCTGTTCTTTGAAGTTGCATTTAAAAGGTTTCATACTTGTTGGATTTTTAGTTTAGTGTTTTGACCATCAGAAAAGCCACAAGTTTAATGCCTGATTGAAAATACAGCTCTATAAATAACTAACTTAACTTCATTTAAACATTGAGATTCCCCTAATAACTTATTTTAAAACACAAAAGCGCGTACACATTCTATCTTTTGAATGTGTACGCGCTTTGGGTTAGTATCCTTTCAATGCTTTAGAAACAGAAATATTTTGAGTCCAGGATAAGGTTTAGTCCGTTAGGACGTATATATCAATAGAAAAATGGATAGTGTTTTGATTTATTTCCCGTAGGGAATTAACCTGTTTATCCCCTTACGGGGAATGCAACAACTGTAATAACCTATTCTATTCACATTAATTCCCTATGGGAAACTAAAAAGAATGCATTTCAATGCGTTCGGAGAATCTATTTCAAGCGCACTTCGCCCTATTCTTCCCCTCTTCTCAGCTTTCTGGCCACACTATGTTTCCGCCCGTAACTAAAATATACCACAAAGCCAATCGCCATCCATATAATCAACCTTAACCACGTATCACCCGGTAAGGCCAGCATTTGAATAAGACAAACAAATGCTCCCAACACCGGAACAAACGGTACCCAAGGTGTTTTGAAAGCCCTTGGAGCATCAGGTTCTGTTTTACGCATGATAAGAATACCGATACATACAATCATAAAGGCCAACAGCGTGCCGATAGAGACGAGTTCGCCCAACAAACCGATAGGAAACAGGCCAGCCATCAAAGCAGTAAAGAAACCGGTGATCAATGTGGAGTAATGAGGTGTTTTAAACTTAGCATGTGTTTTGGCAAAACATTTCCACAGCAGGCCGTCGTGAGCCATGGCAAAGAAAATACGCGTTTGTCCCAGAAGTGTCACCAATATCACCGAACTTAAGCCGGCAATGGTGCCCACTTTAATAGCCGGACTCAACCATTTCAAACCTCCACCGCTTCTATCGATAGCAAGTGCAATAGGTGCAGCCACATTCAGTTCTTTATAGTTCACTATACCCGTGAGCACAAAGCTTACGCCCACATACAAGATGGTACATACGAGTAACGAAATAAGTATGCTCAGCGGTAAGTCACGTTTAGGATTAATGGCTTCCTGCGAAGTAGTGGAGATAGCATCAAAACCAATATAGGCAAAGAAGATGACCCCCGAACCGGCCAATATACCCGACCAACCATACTGTCCCCAGTGGCCTGTGTTCTGAGGAATAAAAGGAACCCAGTTTTGCGGATGAATATGCGAAATACCAAAGCCGATAAAGAGCAATACCACCACAATCTTGATCACAACGGATATATTATTGAACTTCACCGTTTCTTTTATACCCACTACCAACAAGGCTGTAAGTGCAACTACAATAAATACGGCCGGAAAATTGATAAATGCTCCTGTAAGATGCCAACCATGCTGATCGAAATCGAAAGGACACTGTGCTAACGAAGCCGGAAGATAGATACCATAGTCGGCCATAAAGCTAAGTACATAGCCCGACCATCCAACAGCCACTGTAGCGGTACTAAACAGGTATTCCAATATCAAATCCCACCCGATAACCCAGGCAATCAGTTCGCCCATGGTAGCATAACCGTAAGTATAAGCACTCCCTGAGAGTGGAATCATAGAAGCAAACTCGGCATAACACAATCCAGCCAGCAAACAACCGAAAGCCGACAGTATAAACGACAATACGATGGCCGGACCGGCATGCATCTGTGCTGCAGTACCCGTAAGTACAAATATTCCTGCACCTATTACACTCCCAATGCCCAATAACGTTAAGTTGGTAAGCCCTAAATGACGCTTAAGTCCATGCTTATTGCTGCTAGCCTCTTCATCCAGTTGCGTCAGTGTCTTTTTTATAAATAGGTTCTTTATCATAGCCGTGTTTTGTACATTTTGAAAGCGATTCTATCGTATCTATTCCTCTTTGTCAGGATAGAAGCCGCAAAATTAGTATTTATATTCGGTATTCTTTCTGCCGGGCTTTACAAATAAAAAGAGACATTGCCGTGGCAACATCTCTTTTGTGGGCGGATTTGGTGTTTTTGAGTAGATAATATCTTCTTTCCACCCCAAACCTCCGCCAATAGTCGGACAAGCTCTGAAGGGGCTTAAAGTTAGTATCGTCTCCTACAAGCTCTTCAGATAAATGAGTAGCGTTTATAATATCTTTGAATTAATCAAATTGATTTTTTACCCGCCCTAAATCCCTAAAGGGACTTGAAGCTACTACCGTTTCCTACAAGCTATTCCTGTAGTTGAGTAACGTTTATAATAACTATGCCTTAATCAACACATTCGATTAAGTGTATATCTTCTCGGATTTCACTCTTAAGCCCCTTCAGGGGTTTGGGGTAATTACTTTTTAAAGTGCGCTATCTTCTTCCAACACGTAAATTCCCGGACTTCTCGTATCTTCCCTTTTTTGAAAGGGAAGTACCCGAAGGGGGAAGGGTTAAAGTTATATATACAATTGGCTTTATTTATCAAATGAATTGCTGTTAGCTATTTCTTTAATTAGAAGATTGATAATTGTATTATACAGAACACTGTTTTTGGCAAGCGAGTTTCTTTCCGCAATAAAAATAGTAGATCTCAATTCGATAGCTAAAATTCCAAGTTCTGGATTCATGTATTCATAACTTGGAAAATTGCTATCAGTGCGAGTTTTTGACATGTGAGGGTGATAGTATTTCTCAATAGTATAATATTTTCCATTTACTATAAGTCTAAAACTAGACTTAAAAAACAGGTCGAATTTTTCTTCATGATCCCAAAATGCTGACATAGATTTATTTTCGGGGCATATATGATAGGCTTTTTGATAACCTCTTGTTTGTTGTGTCTCTGGGAAGATAAAACAAAAGTAATCAGAATTACCTTCAACTACACGAATACCTAAAGTATAACTCTCACCAGTTTTAGACAACTTATTTTTAAGTTCTTTTCGATCAACAGAATACTTTCTAAGTAAAATTGAATCTTGTTGAAGATTTTTACTTCCTGTTTTATTTGCATCTTGTATATGGTTGCATGATAGTAGTATAGCAAAAAGAAAAATTGAGATTAAAGAGATTTTTTTCGACATTCTTCTTGTTTTTATATTAGCCAATATTTTTCTTGTTTTGATTTTTAAGAAACCCCTCCGCTCCGCTCGTCCCCTTAAAAAGGGGACAGTACTGTAAACTCAAGCTTTTTGTAACTAATAGAAATGCATGTGTGGCTAAAATCGCTTATATCATTTCTCTATAGGAGCAAATTCCAGGACTTCTCGTATGGTGATGATTGAAAGCTTGTTTTTTATTAAACTTACCGCCCTAAATCCCTAAAGGGACTTGAAGCTACTACCGTTTCCTACAAGCTATTCCTGTAGTTGAGTAACGTTTATAATAACTATGCCTTAATCAACACATTCGATTAAGTGTATATCTTCTCGGATTTCACTCTTAAGCTCCTTCAGGGGTTTGGGGTAATTACTTTTTAAAGTGCGCTATCTTCTTTCAACACGCAAATTCCCGGACTTCTCGTATCTTCCCTTTTTCGAAAGGGAAGTACCGAAGGGGGAAGGGTTAAAGTTGCTATAACAGTTAGCTTTTACTTCAATTGAAGTATCTATCAGTTTGAAGAAACGAATATCGGCAACTTACGTTTGTTTGAGTTATTTTTTTTCTTGCTCCATAGCCTTTTCCAACTCCTTTATTTTGTCATTTATCTTTTTTGTAGGAAATACACCTAGACTGTACAGATTAAATTCGCCGCTTAACATTTCGTAATAGGTAGTATTTTTAGCATCTCCAACAAACATATTCATGATTTTTTCCATTTCATTCTTACTTTCAAATAAATGAATAGTTTTGTAAAATAAGTAGGCAGATACAGGAGAACCTGGCTTTTGAGCAACAAGAGTCACTACATCGTCTCTAATAGATTTTACAAGGATATTTACTCGGGACAACAATTTTAATAATTCTTTATTTGATAAACTCACTTTAGTATTACTCCATGATTCAAGAGTATCAAATCTTGACTCAATACCTAATTTCTGGGCTTGAAGAAGGTCATTCATATATTGCCCACCCGAAATAGTAAGTTTGTCAATGTTTTTTACATCACCGGTTATCATAATTTCATCATTATATGAAAATAATTTATAACAGGGCTTATAACCTTTGAACCCAATATATGTAAGGGATAATGAGTAATCAACCGTAGCATTCATCTCAAACTCCCCATTCTTGGGATAGCACTCAGATATTATAGATTCAGCATGAGGATCTTTAAAAATGGCAATAAGTGTACTATCTTTTAATCCCTCTATTTTTCCCCTTATTTTAATCTTATTTTCTGCAAAAAGGAATAACGGGATAAACGTTAGTATAGTAACAATCAATTTCTTGTTGAAGAGAATTTTATTCATGTTTGTATATTTGTTTATATTTCTCATTCACACTCGATTTTCTAAACCCCTCCGCTACGCTCGTCCCCTTAAAAAGGGGACAGTACTGTAAACTCAGGCTTTTTGCAACTAATAGAAATGCATGTGTGGCTAAAATAATCGCTATCAATTCTTTCTATGAGCAAATCTACGGATTGCTCGGATCTTCCTTTTTTCGAAAGGGAAGTGCCCGTAGGGCGAAGGGTTAAAGTTGTAATCACAATATCACTTCGCTATTTCAAATCGAAGATTAAATTGTTCTGTACAGCTTTTTCAAACAGCCTACAGCACATAACTACTCAACACCTCACTCCAGATGCGGGAAAGGTGGCTACCACCACCGGCCATACGGAAGGTATATTGCTTACCACTGATAAGATCGGCTATGGTTATTTTACGTTTGGTGGAGCTTTGCTTCATCCAAATGCTGTTGGGGGTAGGAATGCCTTCGGTGTATTCAACTTCGTAGATACTGGCACCGGCTATAGGGTCACAGACCAGATAAATGCAGCCTTTGTTGCTTCCTTGCTTTAGTTTGAAATTGGTGGGCTTGCTGAGGGGACCTACTTTGCTCCACTTTTTGTTGACATCGTAGCCGGTGCTCAGAATAATGTTTCTGTCACCGTCACTTATGCTTTGCACACGGGCAGCTATTTGTTTTAGTAGCACGATAAGGGCTTCGCGTGCCTGATTTTTTAGTGCTGTAGTCTCTTTCGACCCACTTTGTGTCTTTGCCAGCGCGGTTATATAGGTAGTAGTTGCTTCGCGCAGTTGAGCGAGCAAGGGCTGTAGAGCTACAAAATGAGGGTTACCATACATTTTGTCGATAATGTGGTTAGCTTTGCTGTAGAGTCGGGCATCGGTGTACTTGGTTGTCGAAAAATCAACGATAACTTTTGAATTTCCCATAAGGTATTGTTTAAATGTAAGATTATCCTTTATTTTATCTAATCAAAAGAGAACACCACAAAAGACACAAAAGACACACAAAAGTTTTTATAAAAAAGAAACTTTGCTTTTGTTTACTTTAAAATTTTGCGTGATACATAACTTACGATCATGTTCATGAGCTTTTGTGCCTCTTTTGTGCCTTTTGTGGTAAAATATTTCTCTAAGTTCACAAAAGATAATATCTATCGATATTATTTTAGGGATAGAGTGTTGCTTTATATAAAATATTTAATATAAGGTTTTTATGTTGTGATGATGTACAGTAAAAGGGGCTTTATTTACATCAATATTGCTCCAAAACTTATGCGCTTTGTTGTAATTATAGTAGAATAATGCTCCATTAGTTACCAGCCTTGCTGCATTATTGTAGAATAACGCTCTAAAACTTACCAGCCTTGCTGTATTATTGTAGAATAATGCTCTAAAACTTATGAGCCTTGTCGTATTATTGTAGAATAATGGCATTATAACTTACCAGCCTTGTTGCATTATTGTAGAAAGTAGCTCTATTAGTTAGCAGCTTTATGCTTACTTTCTATACTATAGCTCCATTTATCTGCTGTTTTACCACCACTTTACCCTACAATAGCGTCGTTTTAGTGTATAATGTAGTGTTATTGCACAACATTATTTTCGCTCAGTCTACTAATGCGTAAATTTATGTATAAGTTAATGAGATAGAATAGAATATAAAAGGCACAATGATAAAAATAAGAATGATAACGTTAATAATAACTTACTTATTTATGCCCATTCGCACACGATAGTAGAAGCGCTTCTGTATTCTGTTCCTTTTTTGAAGTAGGAGAGCCTATTGGTTGACATAGTTCGCCCATTATTTCCCACTTATTTAGTTAACCGAAACAAAAATAGAAAATAGTTTTGGTTAATCCAATAGGGGAGGAAGGTGTTTTTTATATTCTTAAACATGTTGATTTAATGTGCAGTAGGAGCGGGGAGCGTTGAATACCAGAGGAGTTAAAAATGAAGAATGTAGCCTGCCTAAGGTTGACAAGTTACATCCTTTTTTGAAATACCCCAACAGCAAGTGCGAATGTTTGCGAAGAGGGTCACTAAACGTATTAATAACTACTTGTTGTCAGGAATCCAACCGCCCAACACCTTTTCAATGGTGTAAAGTTCGGTATCTTTTGCTGTCAGTACTTTCGTCCAAGCCACGCGTTGTCCCAGAGCAGCACCGGCTCCTATATTGTTATACTCTGAGAAAGTAGCAGTTTGTTCGTTTTGTGGATTACTCCAGTTGTCCCAACCTTTTGGATTGATTACTTTTCCTAACTCGCAGCTCAGAAAAGCCACTTTTGCATACGGTCTCCACGGGCGACCGAGATAAAAAGCACCTTCGGCTGCGGAACCTGTTATTGTACAGCCACGGAACACAAAACCATAGGCTTTCCCCTGCGGAGTGGAAGCGGCGGTAGCATAACCGGTGTTTTTACAATAGATAATGCAGTCGTCGAACATGGCAGTGGAGAAGCCAAAGATAAAATCGACCGTGCCTTCTACATAGCAGTTTTTATAGTACTGGCGGCTATTCTCGCCGTGTGGGTAGAGGGTGTCCTGAAAACCCAGGAAACGGCAATTCCAGAAGCTTACCTTGTCGCCATCGATGCGTACGGCCACTGCTTGTCCAACCGGTCCGGCAGAATTTTCGAACGTAATATTCTCGGCTGTAAATCCATCGCCGTAAATAAAAAAGGATGACGAGCCGGAAGTACCTATGTTCTCGCCAAAGCGGTTTTTCTTAGGGGCATAGTCGTCATACGTAAGGATGGTTTTCAGTGCATCTTCGCCAATGAATGATACATTGGTTTTGGTAGGAGCAAGAGTTAGTTTTTCTTTATACACGCCCGGTTTAATGAGGATGCGTGTTCGGTTAGCTCTCAGATCGGGCACAGCATTGATGGCTTCCTGTATGGTTTTGAATGTACCGCTACCATCTTTGGCTACCGTGAAATCGTAGGTTTGCTGTGCAAAGCTGTAAGTGCTTATAACTAAAAACAGACTGAGTAGAGTGATTATTTTTTTCATTTTTGAGAGTATGTATAAATATGCAGAATTGATAAATGGCGTATTTCCTTTGTTGTTTAAGACCCGCAACCCCCAAATGGGGGCTTAAGAATACTCCTAAAAAGTAATACGTGTTAAATTTAACAACAGAGACTGTGTCTTAAAGCCCCCATTTGGGGGTTTGGGGGTCGAAATAAATCATATAATCAATCACAAACTACATTATTTATGATCCGGTTTTAAAACTTTATCAAGAAACGCCACCATATAGTCGACAGTAGGAGTAAACCAGGGGTCGAACAACCAGAAGGTGTGTGGAGTATCAGGAATAGTATGCACTTCAGAGTAGATCTTAAACTGGCTCAACATATCTATCATTTCGTCTCGTCCGGCATGAAAGCGGGCTTGGGTACTACATACAAACAGCACAGGAACTGACTTTTCATTTACCCAAAATACAGGAGAAGCATCTTTCCATATCTCCGGTTTATCATAGAAAGTACCTCCAAGCCATTCCACATCGGGTGAGTTTGGTTTACGTATCAGGTTTAAAGAGCCGGGAGCCATGAAATCAACCACACCGTCGATATCAATCACGGCATGAATGCTGCTTTTGGTGGTGGTAGTTCCTATCGTTCCCTCAAACTTCGTTACATTGTTTGTCATACCCACCAAAGCAGCCAGTTGTCCTCCTGCCGAATTACCTTCAATGGCAATACGAGTGCTGTCAATACCGTATTTGTCGGCATTTGCTTTCACCCAACGGATGGCAGCTTTTATATCAAAGAGAGCTATGGGGTATTTTGCTTCGGTGGACAGACGATATTCCACCGGTATGGTCACATAACCGTGCAAAGCAACGCGTTGAGCCATAGGAGCTTCCATAGTCTTGTTTCCCGAACGCCATCCTCCACCGTGTATCATGAGTAATGCAGGATACTTTCCTTTTTTAGCGGGACGGAAGATGTCCAGATGCAAGTCTCTTTTTTGGTTCATGGAGTCGGTAACCGTGACATACACAAGATTAGTACTTTCAAGTAACGATACATCCTTTATCGGTTCTGCTAGTTGCACCTGAGGGTAATTCTTTTTAATCTTTTGCGATGTCTGATAGGTGGTATAACTTGTATCGCGTGGAAGAGGAAGTGCATTGGTTGCTGTGGATACAACCAACATAAAAAAGATGGAGAATGGGAGAATTTTGATTTTGTAGTACATGATATAAGGGTTAATGTGATGAAAAAAGTGATTGGGATGAATTGCCGGATAACCCCAATCTCCTAAAGTGATTTAAAGTTACAACCGAACTGGATAATGTTTCGCTACAAAATGCAGTATTATTTATTATTGGTGTCCGGTGAATTTTTTAAATAATCTATTAAATATATCACAGATAGCAATTTGTATTAATGTCGCCCTGACAGGGCTTCGATTTTCTTATTGTTGATTATTCTAACATATTTTCGTCCCTCTGGGACTTTCTAATAAGCTGCATCGCAGCGATATTATGGTAGTCAATTAGTTATAGTTCAAATCTAAGCCCTGTCAGAGCGACATTATAATATGTTGTTTTTTTCCGGACAACAATAATTATTTATTTACGATTTCTCATCTTCCTTTCAACACAGCAAAAATAGAATTTAAAAACCGGAGATATGTTCAAAAAATGATTTATAATGGTTGTTTTTTGATTATTCGGGGTGAATTTCTTTTCGATAGTATCTTGTTTAACTGAATAGCACCAATAAAAAATGAGGATATCCGCAAAAAAACAGATTCTTATATTGTCGCTCCGTCGGCTGACGGACTAAAAAAATCTGTGTAACTTACCATACTGTCGCTACGATGCAGCTTATTAGAAAGTCCCGGAGGGACGATAGTATGGTAGTATATTGTTTAATGTGAATTTTAAGCCCCATAGGGGCGACATTATTTCAATCCTTTACATAAAACAGTTTTCAGAAGTTTGCATTAAAGTTTATCGGACAGCAATATATAAAAAACGAGGATATCCGTTTTTTGTGCGGATATCCTCGTTGGGTTTCGTTCTCTTTATGCGAGATATTACTTTTTCTCTTTCACGCTTATCACGGTTAATGACATGGGTTGAACAGTGTAGGTAAAGTTCCTGGCAGCTTTAAAGTCAGAAGTTACAGGTTTTACCTTATCAGGGGTTTCGAAGCTGTTTTTAGCATCGGCTTCTCCGGCAAGTATGCTCACCGTGGCTTTTGTTCCTATTCCTTTGAACTGCGATAAATTCACTTTGAATGCTTTTTCTACCTTAGCACTGTTCACCAGTTTGATAATCACATCACCTGTTTTGCTGTTGCGTACACAAGAGTAAGCTAATGCTGTATCTGCCTTGTTGGCGGTGGGTGTAACTACATTTGAATGATACACATCACCTTCATTGGTAGAGAATAACTGCTGAGCATAATAATTAGCGGTGCGATAGATGGTGGTGTTGTTGAAATAAATCATATCGGGGTTCCATTGCGTATGTCCTGCTTTGGCTAACAAAGGAGCATAAGAAGAAAGACGCACCACATCGCCGTTGCGTTCCAACGAAGTCATATAAGCTGCTTCGGCAATAGCATTAAACAGAGTGTTTCCCCATGAAGCATATTCGCCAAGGTATACTTTTGATTTAGAACGATCGTAAGAGTCGTAACGCTTTTGATTAGCAAGAAACCATTCGGGTTTCATGTAGTAATGTTCGTCCACCATGGGCACATTTTCCTTGTTGGCGAATTTCCAACCCAGTTCAAAGTCTTCTCCTTCGGGTGCAGGTCCTACAGTTCCTATCACTGTAATCTCAGGATGCTTGGCTTTTACCACATCATAGATCATTTTAAAACGTTCTTTAAATTCCGGCGTAATTTTATCTTCGTTGCCAATGCCTACATATTCCAGATGGAAAGGTTTTGGATGTCCTGCTGCGGCTCTTTTAGCTCCCCAGGTGGAAGTAACGGGACCATTTGCCCATTCTATCAGGTCTAACACTTCCTGAATATACTCAGGCATCTCGGTTAGTTCAATTCCTTTTTGTCCTGTTCCGCCAATGCGCCATGTTCCGCCCGAATTCTGACAACTTACGCCGGCAGGAACAACAGGAAGTGGCTTAGCACCCATATCTTCGCAAAACTGGAAGTACTCGAAATAGCCTAAACCGGCAGTTTGATGATAGTTCCAGATGTTTTTCTGAGCTACGCGTTGTTCTACCGGTCCAATGGTGTTTTTCCAGCGATACATATTGCCCACACCATCACCATGTACCAAACAACCGCCCGGGAACCGCATAAATTTAGGCTTCAGATCGGCAATGGTTTGTGCTAAATCGGCACGAAGTCCGTTAGTTCTGTTCTTGAAGGTATTTTGTGGGAAAAGCGAAACCATATCGATGGCAATCTTTCCTTTTGCTTTTGCTAATAACACCAAACTTGCACTATCCTGACTCTGAGTAACGGTGATAGTGGCTGCATATTTCTTCCAGTCTTTGGAGGTGGTGGTGAAGGTTGCTTCGCCAAGTGTTTCTCCTTTTTTATTTACCAATTTCACTTGCATAGGCATTGAGCTACCATCCTGTTCAGCAATGAAAACAGAGAAATCATATTTCTGTCCTGCTTTTACAGGGATGCCATCGAAGCCAGTGTTCTTCAACCCGATGCCTTCCTGACCAACATCTTCTATCTTCAGCACTGCATAGTGTGGATTGTTTGGATGTACAGGTGAAGTTGTTTCTACCGAAAGAGCTCCATAGCCATAACCCTGCGTCATATATTCCCAGGCGGTAAATGAACCCCAACCGCTATGATCGGTAGGGCTGTATTCAAACGATCTGTTTTGAATCAGTTCGGCATACAATCCGCCATCGGCAGCATAATTGATGTCTTCGAAAAATACCCCAATCAAATCGGGACTAATGGCTTTGGAATTGCTGACTTGTTTCTGTTGGGAATGTGCCGGGTAGATGACTCCCAACAACATTACGAGTGTAAAGAGGTGTTTTTTCATGCTTATTAGTAGTATTTTATTTGATATAAAGTAATGGAGTAAATAGAATGCGGTATTCAATATAGACCTCACCCTAAATCCCTCTCCCGACCTCTTCTGTCCGTCAATTGACGGACACCTTCTCCAAAGGAGAAGGAAAAAGGATTAGTCTGTTTTTGAGGACTTTGCTGAGTGAAAATTAATAGCAGAGTCTATAAATTTGAGATGCTGTGTCCCCTTTCTAAACTATTTTATTCCGTTGTCTTTCTCCTTTGGAGAAAGTACCCGTCAACCGACGGGGATAGAGGTTGGAGAAAGGGTTAGGGATAGAGGTCCATTTGATCAGCCCCTACAGGGCAAAGACTTTATTCTAGTCTCGATTTATTTTGATTTATTTTCGTATTTATTCAAATCAAGCTGTATTTTATCAATATCCGGCATCCATCCGCTTGCATTGGATAGTCGAATGATATTGTTTCCTTTGTTTAGTTGCACACTAACGGTAGTAGTGGCAGGAGTTAAAGGTTTAGATTTCAAATCTTTCAAGAATGTATCCACTCCATTTACAGTTAAGGTTGCTTGTTGGTTTCCGGCACTTATGTAGGTAAGAGTAAGCGTATAGTTTCCTGCAACTGTAGCATAGACATCGCGGAATTCGATATAATTATCGGCACGATTGCCCAACCAGGCTGCTTTTGCGCGTCCTGAACATTTAGTATCGCCCATCACTCTGCCTTGTCCGGAGACTACTTCGCTGTTTTGAGTCAGATTGAAATTATTGATCCATGCATATTCTGCTTCATATACTTCCTGCAATTTAGCTTGTTTGCCTGTAACCTTCAACATAGCCACACCATGCGAAGGAACGGTGGTAGTGTACATAGAATCCATACTACCCATATCTTTATGCGACCAAAGATCACGAACGGTAGCAGAACCTGCCAGGTTCAACTCTTTCCATTTCACTGACATGGCAACAGAGGCTTCAGTGCGGTTAAACAATACTACTGCACGCTCTTTGCTTTGTTTGCCGTTCAATGGTTTTGCCCATATTTGTAATCCTGCACCATTATCCGAAATCAAATGTGCCTGCAATCCGGTAGTGTCCTGATTGACGGCAATCACTTCTGCATTGGTAATAATCTCTTTTGTTTCTGTCGACATCTTAGTCAAATCATTTCCCAACACAAGTGGCGAAGAAAGGATGCACCACATGCTCAGATGACTTCTGTCTTCATCTGCCGTCAATCCGCGTCCTACTTCCAGCATGTCCATATCATTATAATGCCCCTGACTGGCGTAGGGTGCCAGGTATTTATTCAGATCAATAATGCCAAGGATGCTTCTCCATTGTGCTTTGGAACCCGGTGTGAAATTGATATCATTCGACATACGCCATGAATCGGCAACGGTAGTAATCCAGGTACCCGGAAACTGCCAACGACAGGCATTGAAATTAATATCTTTTCTACCAGTATTGTCAATGGCCTTTTTGATGGCGGTATAACGTGTTTTCTCGTCTAACTTTTGTACCAATCCTCCACAGTAGTCTACTTTCAGGAAGTCGAATCCCCAGGTTTTGAAGAACAAATCAGCATCTTGTTGGTCGTGACTATACATACCGCCATTTACTCCGCCGGGTTGTCCGCTGTATTGCGATCCACAGGTGTTTTCTCCTGCTTCGGAATAAAATCCTGCTTTAAGACCTTTGGAATGGATATAATCCACCAGCGATTTCATTCCTTTTGGAAATTTTAGACTGTCTATCTTTAAACTACCATCGGCATTACGACCATTAAAGAATCCGTCGTCGATGTTCAGGTACTTGTAACCGGCAGTAGCCAGTCCGGTTGAGACCATTGCATCTGCTTGTCCTTTGATAATGGTTTCATCAATCTTTGCACCGAATTGATTCCAACTGGCCCAGCCCATTAATGGAGCTTTTGACGTTTGAGAAAAGCCGGATAAACCATATAAGGCTAAGCAAGTGACTAAAAGTGTTTTTTTCATTTTTTGTAAAAGATGATAGAGGTTGTTTTTTGATTTAATAAAGTCGTAAAGTAAGCCTTACAACTTTACAGTATCTATCCCCTTGTGTGTAGGAACAACTTGTTTGATACTTCCGTCGGTATTAAATTCCATTTTGTCGATACACACTTCGCGGTTATATCCGGCTGCATCGCCTTGAGTGATTCCTTTCGGGTAATTGAAGCGATGGTAAACAAGGTACCATTCGTCTTTTCCGGGAATCTGAAGTACTGAGTTATGTCCTGTACCGTAAATACCGGCTTTAGGATCTTTGGCAATCACCAGATTATCCTTAGAAATGGTAAATGCACCCAGTGGAGAGGTTGAAGTAGCATAACGTACCCGATAATTTTCGCTGCGGGTGTCATCTTCCGACCACATAAAGTAATACACACCTTTACGATAAAAAACGTAAGTACCTTCGCGGAAAGTATTGTCGGGTTTCAGCATGGTCAATGTTTCCTGTTTGATAGATGTCATATCTTCATTCAGTTCGGCTCCGGCCATAAATCCATTTCCCCAATAGAGATAACTTTTACCTGTTTGCGGGTCGGTAAACACATCCTGATCAATCACCTGTCCACGGGTGATTCCTTCCGGACGAGCGTCAATCAATGGTTTTCCAAGGTCAACAAATGGTCCTGTAGGGTTATCGGAAACAGCTACACCAATCTTTTGTGCTGCGGTGAAATAATAGAAGTATTTGTATTTGCCATCAATTTTCTTTTCGACAATACAGGGTGCCCAGGCGTTGCGATTGGCCCATGTTACATCTTTACCCAATTGAATAATTTTGCCTTCGTCAGTCCAATCTACTAAATTGTCGGACGAAAAACATTTAAAATAGGTTCCTGACCAACCGGTAAAACCATCGCTGGTAGGGTAGATATAGAATTTGCCTGTTTTTTCGGAATAAAGAACCTCAGGATCGGCATAATAACCGTTCAATACCGGATTATGATTTTTTACTGCCTCAACCGAGTAGGTTTCGGGTTTCTTTCCGGCAATGGTTACCGTATATTTCACTACTCCTTTGCTAAAATCGGCAGCCTTGTTGGGTGTAACGCTTACTCCCGGAAAGTTATTCAGTTCGGGATTGAAAGAACTTAAGTTAGTGGAAGTAGTAACAGGAAACACAACCTTTTTAGCCACTGTATCCACCATGATATTGATTTTTTTCAACTCTTTTGCCTTTGCCGATTCAAATACGGAGGAAACATTTACCCATTTGTTGGTCAGACGGGCAGCTTCTTTGGCTGTGATGGGCAACACGGTTCCATGACGCGGATGAAAATCCATGGTTACATCCTGATCGATGACTTTGAAATGTTCCAGATCAGAACCTTTGGTAAACTGATAGCGACCGCTGGTGTACATATCGTACATCAAAACCCAATCGGCCGAGTTGTTTAGCTTGAAAACGCCTGCACCTTCTACCGGACTGGTAGTTTGTTGCATTAAACCACCTACTGATTTCCATTCGCCGGTAAGCTTATCGGCAACGGCCTTTCTTATTCCTTTTTCGGAATCCTCGGTTTTGTAAAACAGATGGTACTTACCAAATGCTTTTACAATATCTCCATCAATACAGGAGGTTTTGTTGGGATTAAAGAACAACTGTTTGGGAGTGGTTTCCAGGGCTGTAAAATCTTTGTTAGCGTAGCTATAGTAAATCTTATCGTAGTCGCCTTTTTCATCTTTCAACATCGAGAAATAAACCATGTATTTCCCTACTGATGGGTCGTAAATGGTTTGTGGAGCCCATACACGGAGTACATCGCCAAACTCGGTGGAGAAAGCAGTCGGAATATGTACGGTTGAGGAAGTCCAGTTTACCAAATCGGTCGATTTCAGAAGCACTATGCCGCGGTTGGAACTCCAACCTTTTTCTGAGGTCATATCCGTAACAACCATATAAAACGTTTTGCCGTCTTCGCAACGCAAAATATGCGGATCGCGCACACCACCAGTCAGGCTAATCTTCTCGGAGCTGATAATCGGTTTATCCTGATTGAGTGCTTTGAAGTTATATCCGTCGCTACTCAATGCGAACCGGATTTGCTCTTCGTCTTTTCGGTTACCGGTAAAATAAACAAAAAGATAGGCACTGCATTTGTCTTTTGAGCTTATTGCTGCGGCTTTCTTTTTATTAGCTGCAGTGGTGGTTGTTGCCTGAACAATCGATAAGCTACTTAATACAAGGCTTAAACACAGCAGGAGTTTGATTCTTTTTAAAAACATCATTGACAGGATTTATAGATTTATTTTTGTTAGTGTAGTTTCTGATACAAATTGTCCTCAAATTCCGGACACCTGTTCTGTTGAATACAAAAATACGGTTATTGACTGGATTGGAAGTAAAGAAATCAATCAATATGGTGGACATTATTCCAAAATACGGACTGAATAAGAAAGATAAACGTGAGTTTCCATATTCGCTTAGTAACATAGAAACTCACGTTCATGTATAACTTTTCTATTGTTCTAAATAACGGAAAAGTTGCAGCCCAAAAGGCTTATTTTTTCTGAAGTTTATACAAACCCGAGGCATGACCAACCAAAGAACCGGAAAACTCTTTTGAGAACTGTCCAAGCTTTTTACCTGTCCACATATTGGTAATGGTGCATTTGCCTTTTATGCCTAAGTCGGCAAGTTTTACACTTACTTTAGCCGGAGTCTTATCGTCAGTCAGATTAAAAAGGGCAACATACACATCGCCTGTTTTAGCATTGCGCGAAGTAATGGCTACGTGTTTATCCTTTTGATATACCTGACGAACTCCGGTACTTTCATGATGCATTTTCAGTACTTCTTTATTGGTCAATAACGATAAAGTAAAGGCATCATTGCTGGGGAGATCACCTCCAAAAATCAATGGAGACCGGAAGATGGTAAATAAAGTCATCAAAGTGTATTGCTCGTCTTTTGTCAAACGGGTCATTCTATCAGCACCTCTTTCGCCACGAAGTGAAATGCGTCCTAACGGAATCATATCACAATCCGGCCAGGTACCCGGTGCGATAAATGGATACCATTTTTGAGTGATATCAAAAAGATGGGTGATGTGCGGCCATGTATCCCATACATCGTCCACCATTCTCCACATGTTTGCGTGTGTTCTAACATGTTCGGCACTTTCTATCGGTGTTTCTCCGGGGGAAGTACTAAATACGATCGGACGACCGGTTTTGTCTATCGCGTTGCGGATAAGCTCAATTTCGCCTTGGTGATAAGGACGTGATAAATCATCAACTTTAATAAAATCTACTCCCCACGAAGCATACATTTCAATAATTGAATTGTAATATTCCTGCGCACCGGGCTTAGTGGCAACGATTGTATAGTTGTCGTGCAACCATTGACATTGAAGCTCGGTAGAATAAATCTGGTCAGCAGTAATACCATTGGTTCCCTTAATGGGTAATTTTTTATCTACAGCCAGTTTCGGAATTCCGCGCATGATATGAATACCGAACTTCAGACCTTTGGAGTGTACATAATCTGCCAACACTTTGAATCCTTTACCATCTTTTGCAGAAGGAAAACGATTAAGTGCAGGCATATACCGACCATACTCATCCATCACGTAGATAGGATTTTTTTCGTTATACCCTCCGGCTTTATCATTTTCCACAAACCAGCGAATATCCACTACGATATACTCCCAACCGGAGCTTTTTAGTTTAGCAGCCATATAATCAGCATTGGCTTTTACCTCATCTTCGGTAACCGTTGAACCGTAGCAGTCCCAACTGTTCCAGCCCATAGGAGGAGTGGATGCCCAAGAGCGGAAGTCTTTTTTCGGTTGGGCAGTGATGATGGTTGCCGTAAATAACAAGCAACTCATGAAAAGCAAAGAAAGCGTGTTTTTGTTGTTCATCTTTTTCAATGATATTAATATTTAAAACTCAGTAAAGCAAATCTGTGGGTACAAATTTACACATTTGTGTCCATAGAAAAAAGGGGAATAATTAATTGTTTATTACTTTAATAGATACAGTTATTGTTGTTATTTTATATGTATCTGTTTGGATAGTTACAAAAATACAGGTATTGAATTTAAAGGAAGTAAAGAAATCAATCAAATATGGTGGACAATTATGCAAAATAGAGATAGAAAGCAAAAAAATGCCAGTTTTACTTGATGGATTCAAATTAAAAAAAATAGCAGGTAAGTAGTTTAATCCGACTTACCTGCTTTCTTCTAAGAATGATATACTTCTTTATTCACAATAGACAATTTTAGTAACCTGGATTTTGAATTAAATTACTATTCTTGTCTATTTCAGATTTTAGAATGGGTAACCAGTTCATTTTGTCAGAGAATTTTCGTTGTTCAACAATTTTACCCGGATTATAAACTTTAGTTCCGTCAGGTTTTTTTAGTATTGAGATTCCTGTAACAGTTTTGTTAAGATATTGATCTCCTAATTTCCATCTGCGAACATCGAAGTATCTGTGTTCCTCGAAACATAGTTCCACTCTTCTCTCATTTCTGATTCTATCAAGTAAAATACTTCCTGCATCAGTTACTCTTGGCATTCTTGCACGATCACGAATCACATTTAAAGCATTACGAGCCCCAACTTCATTACCTGACATGTAAAGGGCTTCTGCAAGATTCAGATACTGTTCTCCCAATCGTAACCAGATCCAGTTTTTTGGATTTTTAAAGTTCCATGAATTTGGTGAATATGTTTCATCCATAAACTTACGAGTATAATAACCAGTTAATGAAGTGTTCCAGGCATCACCTCCATATTTTGAGTCACGTCCACCAGTTGTTAGTTCATTTCCACTAGCGTCCGCATTGATATATGCTTCTACATTTCGAGTCATCCATTTATCTCCATCACATAAAACAGTGGCATGAAGTCTTGGATCACGATTCGAAAATGGATCTGCTTTGTGGACAGGATTAGTCCAATCAAATTTTGTTCCATCTGCCATTTCAAAAGCATCTACAAATTCAGATATCGGACAGTTTCCTCCCCATTGTCCATATCCATTAGGACCGTTTGATTGATCCAGATATGAAAGGTTTTCAGAATTGGCACTTGTTGTACCTTCTCTATCAAATAAGACTTCAGAATTTCCACATTCAAGGAATAATTGAATATATTTTGTTTTCACATCATCTCCATACTTGTCATATAAGGCATACCCCGAACTCAATGCAGCGTCAATACAAGCTTGTGCAGCAGTAGCGGCTTTTTCCCACCTTTTAGGATCGGCAGTTGTATATCCAACAGTTGCATCTTTTACGCCAATGTTCATCAAGTCACTCGCAGCGTAAAGAAGTACTCTTGACTTAAGAGCCAAAGCTGCTACGCTCGTTGCACGTCCTTTACTAGTTCCTGAATACGAGGCAGGTAATTCTGCTGCCGCTGAATCCAACTGACTTACAATGAAATCAATACATTCTTTGTATGTTGCACGCTTTGTATCTTTTATTTTATTTACATCTTCAAGCGTATAACTCTTGGTAATTAAAGGCATAGCACCCCAACGTGCAACTAAATCATGATACATTAATGCTCTGATAAATCGAACTTCTCCTTTTAAACGAGTCTTGAGAGTTGCATCAGGAAATGGTACAGAACCAATCCGTTCAAAGAAAATATTACAATTTGTAACTTGCCCCCAAACAGTTGCCCAAGAGCGATGATCCCAGCCCCACCAGCCGCCATTCATACGACCTAAATCGGAGGGATTTATATAGCCCTGATTAATTGGCTCGCAGCCGCGAGACCATGTTAGAGCAGTTTCATCTACATTGGAACTCTGCCATCCTTCAGTCCAACCATGACCTACACGATTGTATCTTGCATTTACAAATGCTTGTACAAGAGCTGGATCTGTCCAAACATCATTTTCTGAGATTTCAGTCAGAGGCTGCTTATCCAAAATGGTATCATTACATGAGACAAAAAATAAAGTCACACTAATGAGCCCCAATACTATATATTTACTATAAATTTTCATCTTATTCAAATTTAAAAGGTTACATTAACTCCAAAATTTATAACTCTGGACTGAGGAGTACTCCATGAAGCAAATCCTTGGCTTCCTTCTGCGGTTTCCGGATCAAGATTTTTCATTCCTGTAAATGTCAACACATTATATCCTGTAACATAGAAGCGCAATGCGCTAATAGGCAATTTACTTAGAGCTTTTTGAGAGAAAGTATATGCAAGCTCTATATTCTTTAAACGAATATACGATGCATTATCTAACCAGAAAGTGTTCTTCTCACCAGTAACAGTTGCCTGACGGTCATATACTTTAGGGTATTTAGCATTAATATTGTCGGCTGTCCAACGGTTATCGTAGAAATCTTTTGTAAAGTTTCCGATAGCTCCCGATTCGAAGAATGTATATTGATATACATTTCCGGCACCTTGCCATAACATACTCATACTCCATTGCTTGTATTGTGCTCCAAGATTTATCCCAAAAATAATCTCTGGAATAGCAGATTTATCCAATCTCACTTTATCATTTCCATTAATTACTTTATCGTTATTTACATCTCTAAACATTAGATCGCCCAACTTCGCGTTACTCAAATGAGGATTATTATCCAAATCTGCTTGTGTTCTGAAAATTCCAGTGGCTTCATACATTAACCAGTTTGCACCAATAGGTTTGCCTGTTCTTTTTTGCCACGCTAGTGTGCCTTCGGCTTCATCAATATAATCAATTCTACTTTTAGCATAAGTGAAATTTCCTCCGATATTAAATCTTAGGTCATTTATTTTCTTAGTGTAGTTCAGAACAACCTCAGTACCCCAACTTGAACATTTCCCAATATTTTCATCAGGTAATGTCAAGCCTGCATAGTCAGGAATTGCGGCATTTCTTGGTGCCAAAATATTATTTCTCTTTGTTTTGAACACATCGAGACTAAAATCAAAGTTATTAAGGAATTTAGCTTCTAAACCAGCATTATAATTATCAGCAACCTCCCATGTTATGTTTGGGTTTGCTGTTCTGCTTTGCCAAACACCGGTTTGAGAAAGAGGGTTGCTTCCACCCAAAATGGCAGCCGAACTAAAAGTGTAAGTAGTCAGGTATTGGAATGCTGCTACTTTATCGTTACCCATACGTCCCCATGAAGCACGCAGTTTTAGATATTCCACAAATGAAATATTTTCTTTCCAGAAATTTTCTTCCGAAATTCTCCAACCCAATGACACACCAGGGAAGAAGCCAAAACGTTTTCCCTTTGGAAAATTTTGAGAACCGTCATATCTCCAGTTGAATTGGAATAGGTATTTTTCAAGGTAGTTGTAATCTAAGCGACCAAAATAGTTCTGACGAGCTGTTTCTGAGGCTGTACCATCATTATTGACCGTTTTTTTATCACCAGCAAAAAGTTCATCTATTGAAGAAGATATGTAGTCCTGACGATACCCCCACAAATAGTCATAGCGGCTTTTGTATTGTTCGTAAGCAACAAAAGTGCTGAAATTATGAACGTTGTTAAATGTCTTTGCGTAATTAATGCGTGCATTAAATGTGATGCCGAGATTTTGGCTCATACTTTCAGATAGGTCTGCATTAGAAGGACCATATTTTCTTGAAACATAATTATTGCCCTCTTTAGCATATAAATAGAATGCATGAGAAAATCTTTTGTTGAAAAAATCGCTACGGTCAATATAGGCACCTCCATCTATAGACAAACCCTTAGTGATAAATGGCATATCATAATGCACGGTTAGATCGGCATTCAAATACGATGATTTGTTTTTTTGGTATCCCATAGAACCATCGACAGCTGTTGCCGGACTATAATTATCTTGAGAAGCTATAGTTGGATAGTCTGTTCCAGGCCAGTAAATATTGACCATCGGATTATACTTTACCATATATCTCCATAAATCTTCCGAACTATAAAGAGGGGCGTTTCTATCTTCTTGTCGAGCAGAAACGTTAATTGTTGCTTTAAAGTTTTTGCTGGGAGTAATGTCAATATTAGAACGAAGATTATACTGATTATAATCACTGGCACTTTTTTTATAGTAATTATCTTGATATTGATAGCCTAAAGATACAAAGTATTTTACATTATCATTACCGCCGGAAAGTGATAGATTATGTTGGGTTTGGATAGATGTCTTTTTCACCATCTCATTGAATATGCTAACATTAGCATAATTACTGGGGTCTGTCCCATTTTTGTATAAATCAATCTGAGCTGCTGTATATTTAGGACTACGTCCATAAATGCTAGTTTCAATTTCATTTTGAAGTTGTGCATATTGCCATGATTCACACATTTCTGGAAGTACGGTTGGGTGGCTAAATCCTGTATTGCCAGTATAGTTTATTCTGGTTTTTCCGGTTTTACCTCTTTTAGTTGTTACAAGAATGACCCCATTTGCTGCCCGGGATCCGTAGATAGCAGCAGACGCATCTTTTAGGATTGTCAGGCTTTCAATATCGTTAGGATCGATTCGAGCAAATCCACCTGCTCTGTCTGCTACCCCATCCACCACTATTAGCGGAGAAGCATCTCCGGTAGTACTCTTTCCTCTAATGAGTATACTCGCATCATCGTAGCCGGGCTCTCCACTTCTATTTACGGAAATTAAACCAGGAAGTTGACCAACAAGTGTATTGGTAATAGAAGGGGTCGGAACCTTGGCAATGTTCTGACCAGAGGTAGATGCTATTGCTCCTGTCAAATTCACTTTCTTTTGTGTACCATAACCAACTACGACTACTTCATCCAATTTTTTTGTGTCTTGTTCTAAAGTGACCTTGAGAAAGCCCTGTTTACCAGCACTTGCTTTTTTGGTGATGTATCCAATATAGGAAAATACCAATGTAGAAGATGAAACAGGTGCATCGATTGTGAATTTTCCATTCAAATCTGTAACGGCACCAATCTTAGTGCCTTCAACGAATACGCTTACCCCTAAAAGTGTCTCGCCAGTGGATTGGTCTGTTACAGTTCCACTTATTTTGTGAGCCTGTCCGCTAGCTGATTGTATTTGTGACTCTGAAGTTTTTTCGGGGACAAGTACTATTTGAGTTTTATCTTTCTTTTCCCAGCTGATACCACTCTCGGTAAAGAGCGTGGTTAAAGCATTGTCAATCGATACATTGTTGACATTCAACGATGCAATTTTGTCAAGAGCAGCAAAGTTATCGTTATAAAAGAATTTGTATTCCGTGTTTTTTTCTATGGTTTTTAGAATTTGACGGATAGGTACATTTTTGGCCTTGACAGTTACCTGAGCAGATGTGCCAATGGCCATACCCAGAGCGAAAACAGCCATCCAGATAAATCGTAGATGCTTAATCTTAGCGAAATTGATTTTGTAATTCATGGTGATTTTCATACTATTAATTAGTTAAATAATATACTTAATGTTGCTTCTCCATTAAAAGTTGACAACACCGAAAAAATAGAAATAAGTGTGACTTAAGGGATGATTTTTATCATTCCTTAAAAGAGTTAGATATTAACCTGTGTTTGCCATATGTAGATTTTTAGAGTTGATGAATTTATTGTGGATAGTCTCGGAAATATGTATTGATTATTTTAGCACTTTTCTGTAGAATGGCAGCATTCGTTTATTTTCATTCATATAAATAATCGAGTCTTTCATATGATAAGAAATAGGCGATGTCATGGCAAATATTTGCAATAAGCTTTCCAGACTGGTGTTACCTATCGATCCGGAGTAACGGTATTTTTTGAGCGATTGAGCTTCAAAGACAAATTTCACGTTGTAGTTACGTTCCAGTACGGATGCAATGTTTTCAAATGTTTCTGAACTGAAAGTGAGTTTATTGTAGCGCCAGTCGGCATACATTACGCCATCTGTCACATCGCTTTTTTGCATACTCTTTGTTTCGCGGTTGTACGTTACCTTTTGGTTTGGAGTCAAATTTATCTTGTTCAACGCATCTCCAACTTCAACTTTACCCTCCATCAGTACAGTAGAGATTTGCTTTTCATCTGCGTACGCTTTTACATCGAATGTAGTTCCAAGCGCTTCAACCGAGAATCCATTACTCTCGACGATGAATGGGGCATTTTTGTTTTTTGCTACTTCGAAATAAGCTTCTCCATTGAGTTCAATGATTCGTTCATGCTTATTAAAGCGGCTACCATAAGTTAGTGTTGATCCGGAGTTCACCCATACACGACTTTTATCTGGCAGGGTAAGTGCTACTTTCTGTCCTTTTTCAACCGTCACAGTCATATCGCCTGCCAATTTCTTGTTTTGCGCATCATAAAGTAGATAGCCTGAAAGTGAAGTGGTGAGAACAAGTAAAAGTGAAGCTGCCACGGCTAGCCATTGCTTCATTTTGAATGTTCGGGTTGGGACTATGTCCGCTTTGATATTGGACATGATTTGTTTTTGAACGGCCTTGTTCATCATTTCCGGTGCCTGCTCCCACTGATCCTTCATCCATTCCTTTTCGAATGCATCATTCTTCAATTCCTCAAGTAGCTGCTTTACCTCTTGCTTGGTAATACTGCCATTGAAAAACTGTTCTAATAGTTGGATGTTTTTGTTCTTGTCCATTTAAATAATCTATCTTAAAAACTAATTTATACCTAAAAATCGATGTTGATCTTATCTTTTATTTTCTTATACCTATATATTACACAATCATGCTTGCGGAATCCTTTACGCTACCGTTTGATTATTGTGCTATTTAACGTTATAGGAGTTTGAACAGCCCTAAAACGAGTACACTGTAATAGGGGAGAAGTTTTTTTCTCATAAACTGTGTGGCTTTATTTAGCTGAGATTCAACGGTGTTTTCAGAAATGTCGAGCAATGCCGCAATTTCTTTGTTAGGAAGGTTTTTTACGCGACTCAATATATAAATATTGCGGCGTGCTGGTGGAAGTTGTTCTATGAGCCGGTTGATTTGCTCTTCGAGCATCTTGTATTCTATTTCTTTTTCAACCGAATTATCGAGTACGGCTTCGTGATCAACTACATAGTCGTGGTAGAGATGTTCCTGTAACCGGCTTTTTACCACATTAAGAAACATATTTCGTCCAACGGTGTAGACGAATGAATTGAATGAACCTTCGGTATTAATATGTTGGCGTATTTCCCATATTTTCACAAAAACATTCTGAACGATTTCCTCGGCAAGATAGAAATCGCCTTTTGACAGGCTCAATACATAATTATATAATTTTCCGCTGTATTTGCTGTACAACAACTCGAAGCAAGCTATATTTCCACTTTTTAATTTTTCGAGTAAAACACGGTCGTCGTTTATTTCTTCTTTCATACATTTAAAGTATTAGTAAGAATAAACCCGTAAATTGTCTCAATTTTCAGAATGGTTTGCTTGAAGCTATCAGCTGTGAAACGGTTATCAAGATGATTAGTAGTCCTGATTTTCATGTGATTTGATTTAAGGTGTTCTCTCAATGTAATAATAGAAACAATTTAGTTGAAGATTTCCGTTACTCCAAATGAGTTAAAGATGCAATTTCTTTTAATTTAGATGAAAGAATCAAAACTCCGGGAAATGATTCTGAATATAATTTGCTGATTTCTATTGCAATATAAATATTAAGTGAGTTTTTTCAATATTACAATGGTTTATTTCCAACAGAAGATGATCCATTTCCATATTACAATAACACATTTCAACAGAAGGTTAGCCCGTTTCTAATAGAAAGTAGCTCATTATAACAGAAAAATAAAAGTTTTCTATGAGGGTATTGGCGACTGTTCAAAGAAACTGTGTAAGTAGAAAGAAATTATTGGATCTGTTTAATAAATTGTGTTGAAAAGGATAATTAATTAAACTTCCATCTTTGTGAAAGTAATTTTTGTTTTCACGAATAGGTAAAATTAGAATAAAATAAGCTAAAACAGGAATAAAAGAGTAGGGGATGGAATGAAAAAAGTTGCCATTGGATCAATTATAACTTTAATTGATTCAATGACAACTGCAATACGGTGAGTTTTCAGAATTATTTCCTTAGAACTTAAACGGTTTCTTTTCGAGGAAGAATCGGTAGTCTTTTACCATTCCTTTGGTGCTTTTATCGGTACGTGGAAGGATTCTAAAGCCTTTGACATTGATTTCTTTTCCCATATCGATAACTACCTGGTGCGGATGATTTGCTTTGTCGCCAATTTTTGTTTGCCAGATAATAGATTCCTGAATATCAAATAATTTGTCGGCTCCATTGGCTGCTTTGACTGTTTCTTCGCTATCCACAAATACTACTTTCCAATTGATAGACGAAATAGCTTTTCCATCTTCGCCAATAATTTCAAATTCGGCGGCCGATGTGCTGTTATCGTTTGGATCTTGTGCATTCAATGCTTCGAAACAGAAATAGCGACCTGCAGTCATCTCGTTTAGGTTGACGGTTTTCCAGCCGCTTTCGGCAGGGAGTGTTCCTGTTACAACAGCATTCAATCCATTTAAATTCAGACTTTTTGCCACTTTTTGTTGTTGGTTGTCATCCTTGACGATGACGTCCAGTATGGCGTGATTAAGTCCGGTAATACTTGTTGCGGTCGGTTTATCAATATCCAGTACAATGATTTCATTCACCCCTTTTTTCAAATAGCAACCCGGTACGCAGAGTGTTTGTGTTGGTCCTATTTTCCAAAAGCGACCTAAATTATATCCGTTTACCCAAACCATTCCTTTGCCCCATGAGCTCATGTTGAGGTAGGTGTAGCCTGTTTTGTTAAGGTTGAAAGAAGCTTTGTACCAAGCAGGACCTGTTGCCGGTTTTGCGCTGAATCTGGCTTTTGTTTGGAATTTGTAATCAATGGGTAGATTGTAAACAGTCCAGTTTTTGAGTTCAGTTTCAGTTTTTCCGTCGGAGAGCAGCACTTTATCCGTAATCCCTTTGCGATCAAGAATTGCCTCACCATAATTGACACGTCCCATTCCTTCTACCAAAATATCCAAACGGGCATTTGCTTTTAAAACCGGTATCTCAACTGTACTTTCGCCTCTGCGGCGATCCAGTTTGCCGATGGCCTTACCATTGATAAATACAGTAGCCCAGTCGTGTACATCTTTGATAATCAATATTTGTTTGTGATCGCAGACAGGTAGTTGTTTGCGGTAAATAATGGAACCCCAACCCTGATCGAAAAATTCCATAGGTTGAATGTTCTCCGACTGTTTGGCAACGGGAAGATTATCAAACACATTCGCAGTTTGTGTAAACTTAATTGTCGGAACTGTAATGGTTACTTCCGGATTTTGAGGTATTGCAGGTAATGTTTCACCTTCCTGCAAATAGTTTTTCAGCAAATCGCGGATGGCGTAGAACTTATCGGTTGGGTTACCGGCTTCATCAATCGGTGCATTGTAGTCGTACGACGAAGTAGTAGGTGCATAAGCCGGAGCATTGGCACCTGCCCATTGTCCAAAGCTCGTGCCACCATGTGCCATATACAGACTGAATGATATGCGTCTATCCATCATATCCTTAAGACTGCCAATAAAGCTGCTGATTTCACGAGTTTCGTGTGGACGACCCCATTGATCGAACCAACCTGTCCAGTATTCACCACACATCAAAGGCGAAGTGGGGTTCATTTCTTTAAACTTGCGGAATTGATCGTCGATATTAGAACCGGCGCCAAAATTCAATGCATTTACCGCACCATCGAGTTTGTAACGGAAGAAGTTCGATGACCAATCGCAACGAAGTAGTTGTACTTTATCGAAACCTGCCTGACGAATATTGTCACGCATTGTTTCCATGTATTTACCATCGCTTCCCCATGTTCCGTATTCGTTTTCAACCTGCACCATCACTATGTTTCCGCCGTTTTGAATTTGCAGTGGAGCCAATTGTTTTCCGGCTTCGTTCAGATAGTTTTTGGTTCGTTCCATAAAATAGCTGTCGGTAAGACGTCGAACCTGCAGGTCTTTCTTTTTCAATAACCACCAGGGAAGTCCACCCATGTCCCATTCGGCACAAACATAAGGTCCAGGACGAAGAATACAGTACATGCCATTTTTTTGGATGAGACGCACAAATTCAGCCACATCGTTTTGTCCTTTAAAGTCGAAAACTCCCGGAGTTTGCTCGTGAATATTCCAAAATAGATAAATACAAATGGTATTCATCCCCATGGCTTTACACATTTTGATTCGATGATCCCAATAGGCTTTTGGTATACGTGTGTAATGCAGTTCGCCGGCTCTGATAATGTACGGTTTGCCGTTCAGTAGAAAGTCATTTTGGCCGGAACTGAAGGTTGTACCATTTGTTCCACCTGTTGTTTGGCTTGCGATTTGTGCAAAAATGCCGTTTCCGGCCGAAAGCACACAGATGAATGCGAATAGAAGTAATTTTTTCATGGGTGTATTGTAAGTTATAATATTTTTAGTTGGTTGATAAGCTATTAAGTAATAAAAAACAACCCCGATAGCTATCGGGAGTCACATTCTATTTGAAAAAACAAAGAATAGAACGCTGATTTTCGCTGATAGAGCGAATTTGAAAACGGATTTGAATCTCGCCAAAGGCGAGATGATTTTCAGATAGTTCGTCTTAATCCTCTTGCCGAAGGCAAGAAAAATCCTTTTGTTTTATCCGTCCTTTTCCGCTCTATCAGTGAAAATCCGCGTTCTATTAGACATCTTAAATGATACATTAAATAGTTCCAGGTACTTAAATAATATGTCAATAATAAATTTGATTTAATTATTTTGTAGTTTGATAAACACGAACATAATCCACTTCGAATGTGATTGGGAAACGACTTTGGCTTGGGTCGCCGCCATTGGCTCCTAATGCTAGATTCAGCAGAAGATAATGTGGTTGCAAGAATGGATTACTTCCGTCGGCATTTATTGTCTCGCTCAATAAAGTAGTGTTGAGCAGTTCGTTATCGACATATAAATTAATAGAATCTTTGTTCCAGTCCATGCGCCAGATATGGAATTTCTCCGGCCATCTTTTATCTTTTGCTATCAACGAGGCCAATGTTTTTTTCACTGAATCCCATTTACCTTTGTATCGAACATTGGTGCCCGAAGCTACATTTGCCAAAATTGAAGGCACACCATCAGGACGATAGAACTCCAGCATATCCACTTCTCCGCACGATGGCCATTCCTTATCAATGCCCAATGTCCAAATGGCCGGCCAAGCCCCCATGGCCGTATCGATGCGTGCACGCACTTCGAATCGTCCGAACAACCATGATTTCTTATCCTTGCTGATTAAACTTGCAGCAGTATAATTTACATCCTGACGGTTGGTTCTCCAACTTTTACTTTCCGAAATGTAATTGGGATTAGGGAAATTCTCTTTTTTGCCTTCGATAACTAAACAACCGTTTTTACAATTGGCATTTTTATTTTGATACCATTGTAGTTCCTCGTTACGTTGAAATCCGGTTTCGCAAGACCATATTTCAGGATTTGGTGCACCCTGATAATTAAACTCCTCGTTGAACACCAGCTTCATTCCCGTAAGCTTTTTTGGGCGTGATGAGTCGGGAGTGTAGGGACTTGTTGTTGCTCCTGTAGCAGAAACAATAGAGAGAAATGAAATAATCAGTATTAGAATAAGTTTCATAAGATGTGATTTTAATTTATTAATTACCAACAAAAATACAATTATTCTACTTTATTTTACAAACCTCACCATTTCGCATGCCGCCAATAGAAAGGCTCCAACTCCAAAATTTGCTGTAGAATTAGCGTCAACTACTTGGCCGGGAATCGCTTTTTCGCCAATGGGTTGTACATACCCTATTTTTCCTGATGATTGCAATGCGGTGCCTGAAAGATATCCCCAACCTTTTAGAGCAGCAGGCAGATATGTTCTCTCTTTTAAATAGCCATTATTTATGCCCCAAAGCAATCCATAGGTAAAAAAGGCTGTTCCGCTTGTTTCAGGGCCCGGTGCATGTTGCGGATCGAGCATGCTGCGGGTCCAATACCCTTCCGGTTGCTGACATTTGATAATTTCTTTGGCCATATCGCGGTAATGTTTCAGGAACAAAGGTCGGTATTTGCAATCTACGGGCATATCTTTCAAGACCTTTGCCAGTCCGGCAAAAACCCAACCATCGCCACGTGCCCAAAAGTCTTTCTTTCCATTTGCAGTTTTATGTTTTGGATAAACATATTTGGCATCTCGATAGAATAGTTTTGCTTTGGGGTCGTACATAATTCGTTTAGCATATAAAAAATACTCGTTCAATTTGTCCAGATACAATTCATTGCCGGTTATCTTATATAGCTTAGTCATTACCGGCATTACCATGTATAATCCATCGGCCCACCACCAGTAATCATTCTTCGGAGTGCTCATTTCGTACTCTATTACTTCACGGGCACGCACAATTTTATTACTGTCGGGTGCCAGGTTGTACAAATCTATATAGGTTTGAAAGCAAACTTGCCAATCGCCAAATAGCACGTGATCCGGCGTTTCACCGTAATTGTATTTCCATTTTGATTTATCTGCAGTCTTTGCACCTTTCCATTCATTCTGAACAGCCCATTGTTCGGAGTACGCACGATATTTTTCATTTCCGGTAACGAAATAAGCTTCCATATTCCCGGTATGGTAGGCTGCATTATCCCAAAACGGATTTCCGGGGTTAGTGTGTGTAGATTGCCAGTAGTCGTTTGCTTTCTCAATTATGCTGATAAGTTCAGATTTAGATGGACGATTTTGAGCGGTTGCCCAAATACTTCCGGTAAAAGCCAGCAACAGGATTAATTTGTGAAACTTCATGCGGGTAATTTAGATTAGTAGTTTATTTTTTAGTGAGTGGTATTTCAAATTGATAAAATACGGCATACAAAAATACTTAGTTAATATGGATTCAAAGTATATTATTCGTTCAATAAAGTGGATTATATCAATAAATCGAAAGATAAGTCTTATACCTGACAGACTTGGCACTAAAACCTGAATTGCCGTTTTCTCTACCTTTTTGACCTTTTTGTTACTAAAAGTAAATATTGAATTGTATATTTTTGTAGCATGGATTCAGATCTTTACTTTGTATTTCAAATAAATCAATAGTATCATATACCTTTATCCTGTTTTTCAGAAACATTTAAACTTTAAATATAATGAAGCTTACTACGAAATTCACGTTGCTTTCTTTCCTGCTTACTTTAAACATGATTCCTGTTTGTGCACAAAGCACTGCATCTTCCAAGCAGCAGGTTTTTGAATTAAGCCATCCGGACTATACATTAAGTCCAAAGACCGGAATGACTCGTCAGCATTGGAAAGATGCTGCATTGTACATGCTGAAAGGGGCATTTGGATATATCCATCAATTGGACGATCCTATGAAATTTCCTAAACAGCCGGGGATCAGTTATCCGCGGACTGATGATCAGATTCCTACTGAAAAACTGGAAGGGCTTAGTCGTACTTTGTTTGTAGCAGCACCGCTTCTGAAAGAAAACCCCGAACTGGTGGTCAATAATATTAAGGTAGCCGAATATTATCGTCATCAGATGTGTAATCTTATTAATCCGTCCAGTCCTTCGTTTATTAAACATCGTGCTAAAAACGGTGGTCCACACCAGAATTTGGTGGAGTTTGGTGCCATGGCTATTTCGATGACTGCCATCCCTGATGTGCTCTGGAAACCACTTCCTCAACAACAGAAAGACTCTCTGGCTGCATTGATGCTCAGTTATGCCGATGGTCCGACGGTAGATTCGAACTGGAAATTTTTCAACATTTTCGTTTTAAGTTTTTTCAAGAGTCAGGGTTACGTGGTGAATGAAAAGCTGCTGGTAGAGTATCTGGATAAAACGCTCAATCACTATCGTGGCGAAGGTTGGTACAACGATAGTCCAGCTTTTGATTACTACAGCATGTGGGCATTTCAGATGTACGGTGTGTTGTGGGCGGAATATTATGGCAATAAATATTATCCCGAGCAAGCTAAAAAGTTTATGCTCAATTTCAGCGATCTGAAGTCCAATTATCCATACCTCTTCAGTCGTGATGGCAAAATGATTATGTGGGGACGTAGTATCTCCTATCGTTATGCATCGGTAACAGCTTTCCCATTGATGGGATTTGAGAATTCCGCAGAAACGAATTATGGTTGGATGCGCCGTATCGCTTCCGGAACTTTGCTTCAATTTTTTCAACATCCCGGTTTTATGAAAGATGGTGTTCCTACACTGGGTTTTTATGGCCCATTCGAACCGGCAGTGCAAATGTATAGTTGCAGAGGTAGCGTGTATTGGGGTGGTAAGGTCTTTCTTGGTTTGCTAGTTCCGGCCGATAATCCTTTCTGGACGGCCATTGAAAATGAGGGAGATTGGGACACAAAGTTTGTCAAAGGGAACGTATATAATAAATTTGAAACAGGCTCACAAATACTGATCACCGACTATCCAAACATTGGTGCATCGGAAGTGCGGGCATGGTGTCACGCCACAGTGGCTGGCGACTGGCAGAAATTCAGAAGCACAGAGAACTATAACCGCTTGTCTTACAATAGTGCATTTCCATGGCAGGCCGACGGAACAAATGGTGAAGTAGCAATGAATTATGTTGTGAAAAATAAAGATAATAAATGGGAAGCTCTTCGTCTTTATACCTTCAAAAATTTTGAGAATGGTATTTATTATCGAGATGCAGAACTTGAAACAAACAATGCTATTCAATTCAAGTTGGCCGATATTCCACTTCCCAACGGTATTCTTCGGATAGATCGATTAGTAAGTCCTGTGGATGTAAATTTACGTTTGGGTCATTACTCATTGCCCCAATTTAAAGGACAGATAAAAGAACAGATTCGTAGAGTGAGGGGTTATCAGGTTCGTATCATTAATAACGGGGTGTATCAATTGGCTTTGGTTTCGTTGGAAGGCTGGAAGTCGATGGAATTTGTACGCGCAAAAGGATTGCATCCGGAGAGTGAGATGAGTGAAGTCATTAATGTAGCGGATAAATTCTCTGCCGGAAATACAAATCAGAAAATTTACGGTACACTGATGCTTTGGAAAAAGGCCGGAGAGAAATGGACTACCGATGAGTTAGTGCCCATAAAGAAAATTCAATATGATACCACAAAGAATAATGCGACTATAATTTTTAGCACCGGTGAGAAGAAAGTAGTAAGCTTTGATTGAGTGCTGACTGATAGTTATATTTAGTTGCAAATGAAAAATGAGGATGCTCCAATAGGTTGGACATCCTCATTTTTATTGTTTAAATAAATTGCAAATCAATAAAAAATGTAATACATATTTACCTGTTATTTCACAATTATGGCAGGTAAATTTGATAATTATATGTTATAAATGCCTGTTTTTCAATGATGAATATCCAGTGAATGAATTTTAGACCTATTTGACTGAATTGTTCCCCATCTTGAAAACCTGTTGTAATATATTTGCATTCATTAAGTAACATAGTTGAAAGTATTATAATATGATAATTATCAATTCTCAATATTAAATATATGAAAAACAAAACAGGTTAATCGTAATATGGAGGCAGGATTGGCAATAGTACGCCATCCTCAGAAATTGTATTTATGTAATCTAATATCAATTAAATTTTAAAAATCATGAACGTAAAAAAGAAGTTTTTATGTCTTCTGGCTTTATCCGTTTGCACTATGCCAACACTCTGGGCCAATGGAAAGACTAGTACCTCGAGTAATGAAGCGGTACAGCAAGAAAAAAAAGGAACTGTAACTGGTAAGGTGGTAGATAAAAATGGAGAAAGTCTTATTGGTGTAAGCGTTAAGGTAAAGGGAACCCCAGTTGGTACAATCACAGATGTAAAGGGATCTTTTTCGCTTAATAATGTATCGCCATCATCAGTACTGGTATTCTCTTATATCGGTATGAATAACCAGGAAATTAAAGTAGGAACTCAAACTTTGTTGAATGTAAAACTTGAGGACAACTCAGTTAACATGGGTGAAGTTGTAGTTGTTGGTTATGGTACAATGCGCAAGAAAGACCTGACAGGTTCTGTTGTACAAATCAACGCCAACAAGATTGCCGACCAAAACCCGGGATCTGTTCAAGATATTCTTCGTGGAACTCCCGGACTGCAAATTGGCTACGATGCGTCGGCAAAAGGTGGCGATGCATCTATTCTGCTGCGTGGGCAAAACTCATTAGGCACGAAATCAAGTCCTTTGATTGTACTGGATGGTATGGCATTTTATGGTGAGCTTTCGGAGGTCAATCCCGACGATATTGCTCAGATCGACGTTTTAAAGGATGCTTCCTCAGCAGCTATTTATGGTGCCAAAGCGGCAGCAGGGGTCATCATCATCACCACAAAAAAAGGTAAGGTAGGCAAACCGGTTATCAACGTAAGCGCCAATCTTGCCGTTAACTCCAAATCGGCTTATCGTGACTATTTCAGCGCAAGCGATTATATGCGTTATCGCGAAGATTGGTATATGACGAACTACTCTTATGGTAAAGGCGCCGACGGACTTTATGGTTATTATCAAGCTGTTGATTCTAAGACAGGTCTATTGTCATACCCTGCCGGGTATTTCAACAATCCTACTAATCTTAGTGCAACTGACCAGGCTGCGTGGATCAGCGCTACGGGAAAGAGTGGTTTCGGACCTTCAACAGGCGAATCAAATTTGAGTTTGTATGCCCGTCGTTTGGAGATGAACAATTCCAAACTTGTATTTGACAACTTTCTGGCAGGAAATACTTATGACTGGAATGATGCTACTTTCCGCACAGGTCTTAATCAGGATTACAATGCAAGCATCTCAGGTGCCACCGATCGCGTAAACTATTACATGTCGTTTGGCTACGTGAAAAACGAGGGTGCAGTACAAGGAAACGAATATCGTGCTTTCCGTTCTAACCTTAAAATGAATGCCAAGGTTACCAACTGGCTTGAAGTAGGTGCCAATGTTAACTTCCAGGATCGTACTGATGGCGATGTTTCTGTGACATTAAAAAATGATTATTGGGACAATAACATGCTCCGTAATTCACCCTACGCTTCAATGTACACCGCAGATGGCGCTTACCAGCAATATCCTATGGGTGGTCAGACCACTAAAGGCGGTTACAACTATTACTTCGATCGTCAATATTATGATCTTGAAAAAGGGTATACTGTATTGAATACTATCTTTAATGCGAAGGTCACACTGCCGTTAGGATTTTCTTATCAGTTCAATATCACTCCGCGTTACCAATGGTTTAACGACCGTTATTTTATGTCGGCTCAGCTGCCAGACGCTTCTGCTGCATCCCGTGGTGTTAACCGTGAGAGTAGCAAGAACTTCGATTGGAATCTGAACAATACTCTTATTTGGGATAAAACATTTAAGGATGTTCACCACTTCACTGTGACTCTGGTTCAGGAGGCTGAAGAACACCGCACCTGGAGAGATTACATACATGCCCGCAACCTTGCCCCGACTGATGTTCTCGGATTCCACTATACAGATAGTGGCAATAAGCTACAAAGCTCGTTTTCGACCTACGACAGCCACTACACCGGAACATCGTATCTGGGACGTGCATTCTACAGTTATGACGACCGCTACATGTTTACAGGCACTTTCCGTCGTGATGGTTTTTCCGGTTTCGGAGCCAATAACCCCTGGGGTAATTTTGGTTCAGTCGGGCTCGGGTGGACATTCACCAATGAAAAATTCTTAGAACCTACCAAAAACTGGTTAGATATGGGAAAATTGCGTCTCTCATGGGGAACGAATGGAAACCGTGACTTTAAAACTAAGGACAATCCTAGTGCTGACGATGTCTATCTGACACTGGCAAATCTAAAATTAGGAGATCCAATGGTTTATTACAACAATGGAACCTCTACGACTGTTAATTCATTGAATATGAGTCGTCTGGCCGCACCAAATCTAGAATGGGAAAAGACCAATGCTTATAACATAGGTTTGGATTTCTCTATCTTTAATCACGTCTTGTCAGGTACTGTCGACTACTACTTTAAAAAGACATCGGGCATGATTATGTCTCAGCGTTTACCTAGTTTCACCGGATTTAGCTCTATTACAACCAACCTCGGTGAAGTACAAAATCAAGGCTTTGAAATATCTTTAACATCGAACAACATTCAAACGAAAGACTTCACATGGAGTACATCTGCCGGTTTCTCGTTGAACAAGAACCGTATTAATCATATCTATTACAGCTATGATGCGAATGGCAAAGAACTGGATGATACCTCAAATAAATGGTATATTGGCAAACCGGTAGGTGAAATCTGGGATTATGAAACTGAAGGTATTTGGCAAAACAATATCAACGATATTGCAGCAGCTGCTCTTGTAGGGCAGAGACCTGGCGATATCAAGGTTAAAAACAATTATACTGCGGATGATAAAATCCTTGCTGACGGAACCCATGTTCCTGTTTACAATGATAAAGATAAAGCTTATCTTGGCACAACAGCACCTCCTGTCTATTGGAATTTGCGTAACGAATTCACACTTTGGAAAAATCTAAGTGTTTCATTCTCATTATACTCTTACATGGGTCACAAAAGTATTGAAGGATATTGGCTAAATCAAGACAATGGTGGTTCGGTAGTAACCAATGCGTATAATGTACCGGCAAAAGAATATTGGACTCCTAGCAATCCTACAAATGAATATGCACGTTTGAATGCAGTAGGTCCTAACACAGGCTTATCAGGAGGTGTGAGCAAGCTCTACAATCGTAACTTTGTTCGTTTTGATGAAATTTCAATAGGCTACACCCTGCCACAAAAGTGGACCCGCAAGTATCAGGTTGAAAAGATTCGTTTAAATGCCAGTTGCCACAACATCGGCACTATTTCAGGTTGGAAATATGGCGACCCTGAAGCATACAACAGTGACACCAATACTGGACGTTTGGCTACACGCACTTTCAATTTTGGTCTAAACATCACTCTTTAAATTCTGAGATTCAAAATGAAAAACAATATAAAGAAATTCAAAATGAAAAACAATATAAATAAATTGTTCAAGGGTTGCATGGTATTCGCTTCATTAACTATGCTGGGAAGTTGCTCTGACAGTTTCCTCAAACAAGACCCGCTGTCGTTTTATGAACCCAAGACAACGTATGCTACCGAAGCCGGTTTGCAGGCAGCTCTCGCGACGTGCGATTTGCATTATAAAACCATGCTTATGGATGGTAACGGAAATGTACTCCCCATTGCGTCTCTTTACTTTATGAGCGACTTAGGCCTTTATGCAAAAACGGATGCCGGCGGTGGTATCATGGACGACTTTGCCAACAAAATTACACCAACGTCAGGTATGTCCAAAGGTGGTGACTCCAATGCTATGCAACGGTTCTGGGATGAGGCATGGAATGGCATCAAGTATGCCAACACTGTTCTCTCTTACGTAGATCAGGTTGCGGGATTGAGTGCTGCCACGCGTGATGCATACAAAGGTCGTGCTTACTTCCACCGTGCTTACAAATACTATCATCAGGCACTCCTATTCGGTGATATACCTTTGGTAACAAAGATTATTGAAGCACCGAAGCAGAATTATAAATCAACCAGCAAAGAAGCCATTTTCAAAATGTTGATTAACGATCTTGAGTTTGCAGTTGCCCATGTTCCTGCTCAAAAGAATATGCCTTATCTTGGCGCAGTGAATCAAGAAGCTTGTATGCAACTTTTGATTAAATGCTACCTGGTGAACGGTGATTTCAAGAAAGCTGAAGACATGGCTACTGACTTGATTCAAAATCATGGACTTGCTCTTATGACTGCACCTTTCGGAACGAATGTTCCTTCTGGAAATCCAACCACTTGGGCTGTACAACGTAATGTGCTTTGGGATTTGCATCGTGGAGAAAATATTACCGCACCAGCCAACAAAGAAACCATACTTCCTATTTTGAACTATAATGACCAGAACTTTACGCAGTATCTAACCATGCGTGCTTTGGGCGTTCACTGGTCTAATGGTGATATTATGGATCCTAGCGGCATAGGTTCTCCTACATTCAACTGGGCTCGCAACACTTCTTCATACAATTCTCAATATGACTGGTTGAGGGTGTTGGGTCGTGGTATCGGATGCTTCCGCACCTCTTATCACTACAACAAGACTATCTGGAATTATGATGGCGAAATCGACACTCAGGATCTGCGTCACAGCCGTGCTGCGGGCAATTGGGTAGAAATGGAAGATATAAAATACAATAGACCCAATTCTCCTTTCTTTGGCAAAAACATGCAGTTATATGCCACTGATGATTACAAGGATGCAAGCGGCAAAGTGATTGTTGCCAAGGGTACTCTTTTGTGTAAGGACACTATCCGCAGTTGGTTCCCTATACCTCTGTATAAAATGTACATTCTCGACGTTGCTGCTGAGGAAAACAGTGGTGCCAACCAATTCAATGGAGCAACTAAAGGCACTTCTTGCTCTAATGGCAATATGTACCTCTTCCGTCTGGCAGAAACTTATTTGCTTCGTGCAGAGGCCAGATTCTATCAGGGGAATGCCGCAGGTGCAGCTCAGGATGTAAATGTTATTCGTGCTCGTGCCAATGCTAAGAAAATGTTTGCAACTGTCACAATTGGGGATATATGTGATGAACGTGCTCGTGAACTCTACATGGAAGAATGGCGTCAACCTGAGTTGACCCGTATCTCATGGTGTCTTGCAAAAAGCGGTAAACCTGACGAATGGGGAAATACTTACGACATAAACACTTGGGACAAACAAAACGGTACAGATCTCAATGGTGGTAGCTATTGGTTTAAACGCGTCACCCGCTATAGTCTTTTCAATCATGGAACAATCCTTTCCAAGGTGAATCTGACCTATCGGGTTGATAAACACAACCTCTTCTGGCCTATTCCGAATGATGCTATTACAGCCAACATTGGTGCCAAACTTAGCCAAAATTTCGGATATGATGGCTATGATGCAAGTACACCGAAATGGGCGACATGGGAGGAGGCAGTTGCTGATGAAAGTAAAACTAATTAATAGGTTTATCACGGCGGTCTTATAGATTTTTAATTGGAATAAAGAATTAAGTGTTGTTGTTTATTTCTGAAAGGAATGCTCATTCGAGCATTCCTTTCTCATTTGATTGAGTAAAAACAGAAACGTAACCGTATAAATAATTTTAATAAATACCCGTTAAACATAACTTTTATGATGAAATACATTTGTCTTATATTCTGTTTCTTTGCTCTTGGATATATGTCTGTTGAGGCGCAAAATAAAACAGCCCTCATCAATGGCTCCTCATTTACCGACAATGAAGGCAAGGTTATCAATGCACATGGTGGCGGATTCCTAAAGGTAGGTAATTACTACTATTGGATAGGTGAAAACCGTAAACAAGGCGTTTTTGTGTCATGCTACCGGTCGAAGGATTTAATGAATTGGGAGTTCAGGGGAGATTTACTGACTCGTCAATCGCACCCCGAACTTGATAGTGCGAACATAGAACGTCCAAAGGTGATTTATAACTCCAAGACAAAGCAATTTGTGATGTGGATGCACTACGAGTATGGGCGTGATTATAGTTATGCACGCGCTGCAGTAGCTACTTCAAGCGATATAGAAAAACCATTTACGTTCATTAGAAGCTTTCGTCCGTTTGGTAACATGTCGCGCGATTGTACGCTTTATAAGGATAAAGATGGAAGTGCCTATTTTTTCTCATCAGCACGCGAAAATTATGATATGATGCTGTATAAGCTTACCAATGACTATACAGATGTAAAGAAACAGATAGCAACGCTTTGGCCCGGAGGGCATCGCGAAGCACCTGCATTGGTAAAGCGAGGTAAATACTACTTCCTACTGACTTCCGGTTGTACAGGTTGGGCTCCGAATCAGGCAAAATATGCATTTTCGAAATCAATATCAGGTCCATGGTCGGAATTGAAAAATATTGCTAACGTCACTACCTTCGATTCACAATCTACTTTTATTTTGCCAGTGGCTGGCAATAAAACAACTAGTTATCTTTATGTTGGTGACCGTTGGGATGGAAAACAGTATTTTAAATCCAGCTATATTTTCTTACCTTTGACCTTTGAAAATGATAGCACTATGACATTGAGCTGGAGGGATAAGATTAGCATAGATATCAAAGCTGGGAAGCTAAAATAGCGTTTAGAGAGATTACGAATAAAATTAATACAAATAGAAATACAAATGAAAAAAAAACTAATGCTGGGGAGTTTATTTGCGGCACTGCTTTTACCTGTGGTGGCTCAGAATACTCCTGCCGTAAACGATTGGGAGAATCCAGCCGTTTTTCAGATTAACAGGGAACCGGCACGCGCCACGTTCCTGCCTTTTGCTGATAAACACTCAGCAGTTGCTGATATCTACGAAAGTTCGCCATGGTATGCTTCATTGAACGGACAGTGGAGATTTCAATGGTCGCCTACGCCCGATCAACGTCCGAAGGACTTCTACAAAACTGATTTTAATGTGGTGAACTGGAAAGAAATTCAGGTGCCATCTAATTGGGAACTGAAAGGATACGGTATTCCGATTTATACAAACATGACCTATCCATTTGTCAAAAATCCACCTTATATCGATCACTCCGATAATCCGGTAGGTTCGTATAGACGCGATTTTCAGTTAGAACCATCATGGAATGGTCGTCGTGTTTATCTTCATTTCGAGGCTGGAACATCGGCCATGTACATCTGGGTAAATGGAAAGAAAGTGGGTTATACCGAAAATACAAAAAGTCCTGCCGAATTTGATATCACCAACTATGTAAAACCGGGTAAAAATTTGCTGGCTGTAGAAGTCTATCGCTGGAGCGATGGTTCGTATCTCGAAGACCAGGATTTCTGGCGTATTTCGGGCATCGACCGCAATGTGTATCTGTACAGCACCTCCAATCTTCGTGTTACAGACTTTTTTGCTCGTCCCGATTTGGATGGCAATTATAAAAACGGCTCATTGGCGGTGGATGTAAAACTAAGTAATTACAACAAGTCTGCCAAAACAGGAATAGTGGAAGCTTCGTTGCTCGATGCCAATGGAAAAGAAGTTTTCAATCAAACATTGAAAATTGCTACACCAGCCGATGGAAAGAAAGAACTTACTTTCAGCAAGAACGTGTCGTCTCCTAATCTATGGAGCAGCGAAACGCCTTATCTCTACTCGTTGGTACTGACTTTGAAAGACGAAAGCGGTAAATTTCTCGAAACAGTAGCTACCAAAATCGGGTTCCGCAAGGTGGAACTGAAAAATGGTCAGCTGTTGGTGAATGGTAAACGCATCTTGGTACATGGAGTAAACATTCATGAGCACAACCCGGTTACCGGTCATTATCAGACTCTGGATATGATGATGTTAGACATCAAAATGATGAAACAGCACAACGTCAATGCAGTGCGCTGTAGCCATTATCCCGAAAACACTCAATGGGTGAAATTATGCGAGAAATATGGTATCTATCTGGTCGACGAAGCCAACATCGAAAGTCATGGTATGGGTTATGGCAAAGAAAATATGGCTTTTCATGCCGAATGGGATGCCGCACACCTCGATAGAACGTATAGTCTTGTAGAACGCGACAAAAACTCACCTGCCGTTATCCTTTGGTCGCTTGGGAATGAGTGTAGCAATGGTGACGTCTTTTTGAAAACGTACAAATGGATTAAAGAACGTGACAAAACCCGATTGGTACAATTTGAACAAGCACACGAAAAAGAAAATACCGACGTGGTGTGTCCGATGTATCCAAGCATTAAATACATGAAAGAATATGCTGCACGCGAAAATGTGAAACGTCCGTTTATCATGTGCGAATATGCTCATGCTATGGGTAACAGCTCTGGTAATTTCAAAGAATATTGGGATATTATTCGTGGAAGTAAAAATATGCAGGGCGGATTTATCTGGGACTGGGTGGATCAGGGATTTGAAGTGACCGACGAAGTGGGGCGCAAGTACTGGAGTTATGGTGGTGACATGGGTAGTCAGCACTATACCAATGATGAAAACTTTAATCATAATGGATTGGTTTTTCCAGATAGAAAACCACATCCCGGTTTATTGGAAGTAAAAAAATACTATCAGGATATTTATTTCAAAGCCACCCAACCCGAAAAAGGACTAATTACTGTGGCCAATGAACTTCACTACACCAACTTGCAAAGCTACACTTTTGGTTACGAAGTATTGAAAAATGGCGAAGTAATTAAAACCGGGACATTTGATCTCAACCTGGCTCCCGAGTCTGAAAAGCAAGTACAACTGGATATGCCCAAAACACCTGCAGCTGATGGAGTAGAATATTTGCTGAATGTGTATGCATATACTCGTAATGGATCAGATGTTGTACCTCAGGGTCATGAAGTGGCTCGTGAGCAATTTAAACTTGGCGAAGGTAACTATTTTGCAAAAGCTGCTGCAGCGAAAGGTACCGTAAAAGTTGAAGACAATAAAGACGGTGTAACGATGGAAGCTAACGGTGTGACGGTGATGGTAAATAAATTGACTGGTTTGTTGGCTGGATATAAGGCAGATAATCAGTGGTACTTTAATACTAAACCCACTCCAAATTTCTGGCGTGCACCAACGGATAATGATTTTGGAAACGGAATGGAACATAAATGCAATATCTGGCGTACTGCCGGTGAAAACACTTCGGTAAAAAACATTGCCGTGAAACAGGAAGATGGAAAAGCAGTGGTTACTGCCAATCTTTACCTGAAAGATGTAGCCTCTGATTATCAAATAGTGTACACAATGACTGCCGATGGTGCATTGGCTGTCAACGTGTCGTACAAAGCCGGTGCTAATGAATTGCCTGAAATGCCTCGTTTTGGTATGATTATGAGCCTGAATAAGGAGTTTGATAACTTCGCCTACTACGGTCGTGGACCGTGGGAGAATTATTCCGACCGTAACGACGCGTCGTTTATTGGCCTTTACAGTAGCAAGGTATCCGATCAGTATGTTCCGTATACCCGTCCGCAAGAGAATGGTTATAAAACCGATCTTCGTTGGTTAACCATGACTAATAACGAGGGCAAAGGAATACGTATTGAAGGATTACAACCTATCTGTGCCAGCGCGTTGAACAACTGGCCCGAAGATTTTGATCCGGGATTGTCGAAGAAATACCGCCATACCAACGATATTACGCCTAACAGAGATGAAGTCATATTATCGGTTGACCTTGCACAACGTGGCGTTGGTGGCGACACCAGTTGGGGAGCTTTACCTCACGAACAATACCTATTAAAAGCTAAAGAGTACAGTTATGGTTTTGTAATTAAACCTGTGAAGTAATTCATTCGTATAATAACATCTAAAATAAATGGGCGTAAAGCATTTGCTTTACGCCCATTTTTGTTTGAAACAAGATCGAATTATTTGATAGTAAAATCGTAGGTAACACCACTGTAAGTCAATGTCGCTTTATTATCTTGTGTGCCATCACCATAATCAATTACACCAGTGCTTTGACCAATAGTTATTGTTACGCTTCCTTTTGTAATGTAAGGATACAACGTGCTGCCAATTAAAGGATTGCTGGCATTAATTGTGATAGAATATGCTTTCCCCTCGGCATTTACTCCACTTGCCGAACCGGTAAGAACATAGCTTTCTCCCCAGAAATTCGTTAATCCTCCCGTAAATTCAAGTCTGCGTTCAGCTTTCCAGGTAAGCGTTTTGCCATCCGTTAATGTGATGGTATTTTCACCGCTGATAGTCCAATATGGATGTTGCGCAGCAATAGTCCACCCCCCGAATGTAATTATGTTTGATCCGGTAACACTTATACCATTGATGGTGAAATTGTCGTATGTTATTGTTCTGGAGGTTCCAATACCGAGTCCAAGAAGTCTTATTTTTAGATCAACGATTATTTTGCCTTTCAGTATATTACCATGTCTGCCGGTGAATCCGGTTGTTCCAAAATCAATACTTATTTTTTGCGATAAATCAGTAAGAGTAGTTGATGAGCTTACAAGAATAACGCTCGGAGTAGTTGTTGTAGCTATTACTGACATTGACTTAACGTTTTGTGGAACAGAAGCAATATAAGTATTCACCTCGCTCAATAATTGATCGTTTATTGTTGAAGCCTGCGCTTCATCACCGGCCGTTGCGGTTAAAGAGGCCGAACTTGCTGTTACATTTTCATCGTTCTTGCACGACGAGAAAGAGAGTAACATGGCACTTACAATGGTTAGAATTGTAAAAAGATTTTTCTTTTTCATAACAGATATTTTAGTTTGTAAATTAGATAGTTGATGTGTGATTCAGCAAATTTAGAGTAAAGATTTATTGTGAGCAAGTATTTATGATTAATTCTGAGTTCAAATAGTATTAGGCACATCATTATTCTTCTAATTTTGAATAAATATTCTATCTTTGCATCATAATTATTTATTAAAAATAGATAAACGATATAAATTTCCTAAGCAAATATAAATAGTAAAAATATGAACATTAATAAACTTCTTACCGCATTACTTTTTCTTGGTTTATCTCTGTCACTCTCGGCCTACGATGCAGTAGGACATAGAATTGTAGCTGACATAGCCTACCAAAATCTAACTAAAACTGCACAAAATCAACTGGATAAAGTACTTGGTAAACATGGGCTTATTTATGCAGCTACCTGGCCGGATGAAATAAAAAGTGATAAAAGTTATGCTTACAGCTATCAATGGCATTACCAAAATTTGCGCGACAGCATGAGTTCTGAAGAGTTAAAGCAACTGTTGGAAAATCCAAAATCGGAAGGCGATCATTTGTTTTATGCTATCGATACACTTACTACCCGCTTAAAAAAGGATAGAAACGATGTGGAAGCTTTGAAATTTCTTATTCACTTTATTGGCGATTTGCATCAACCGATGCATTTAGGTCGTCTTGATGATTTGGGTGGAAATAAAGTAGTTACAAAATGGTTTGGAAAAACCATCAATCTGCATTCGTTGTGGGATAGCTATTTAATAGAGGATCATCAAATGTCCTATACCGAGTTTAGCCAATATTTACAGGACAAATTCGAGCCAAGAAAGGCGGAAATCCAAAAATGTTCGCTTTTGCAGTCGATAGAGGCTAGTTATGCCGTACGCAATCTCATTTATGGTTATGACAATTCAGATACTAGCAACTATCATTACAGCTATTATTTCAATCCAAAAATTGATGAAATGCTCTATCGTGGAGGAATTCAATTGGCAAATGTGTTGAACGCCATTTATAAATAAAGAATACTTCGATATACTAAAAAGCTTGTCATTTATTTGACAAGCTTTTTTTTGTTGTCTGTGGGCTTATTTGGATACGGGCTTTATCCATTAAATTTATATAAATAATCTATTCGTTATTTGCAATTTAAATATAAAAAATATATACATTTGTGGAAGCTAAGTTTGCGAATGCTTAAATAAATGAATATACAAAATAGATTCAAAGATCTATCGTTAGGTTTATATTTCACCCTTTTTAAATAATAAATAGTATGAGCAGAAGATTTATCCTTATCTGTATCGTTTCTCTGGGATTGTTGGTTAGTAGTTGTAATAGGGCTAATAAACAGAATGGAAGTTCCGGTAGTGCAGTTAATTCCGTTGAACAAAAAGATACTGCCATAACTCAGACAGCTAATACAGCTGCACAGATTTTTGCCAAAAAACAAGTTCCTGTTCTTTGCTACCATCGTATTTCGGATGGTAATAAAGGCGATTATACGGTAAGTCCGGCAACTTTTTCGGCGCATATGAAAGTGCTGGCCGATAGTGGTTACCACTCTGTCTCACCTGTACAATTGTACGACTATTTGGTATACAATAAAACCTTACCCGAAAAACCATTCGTGGTTACCTTCGACGATTCGAGAGTGGAGCATCGCACCATTGCTGCTCCTGTATTGGAAAAGTACGGGTTCAGAGGTGCTTTCTTTATCATGACCATCACCTACAACAAGAAGAATTATATGACCAAAGACCAGATTGCCGAGTTGGCTAAAGCCGGGCATACTGTGGGTCTTCACAGTTGGGATCATACCATGGTAACTAAATACAAAGAGCCTGCCGACTGGCAAAAACAGGTTGTTGAGCCGAAAAAGAAGTTAGAAGCAATTGTAGGTAAACCGGTTGAGTACTGGGCTTACCCGAATGGTGTTTATGATCACAAAGGAGCTGTAGAATTAAGTAAATACTTTAAAATTGCTTTCTCGCTTGCCACAAAACGCGATTCTATTCAACCCTTACAATCTGTACGCCGGATTATCGTACCGGAATGTACTCCACAAGGACTGCTTAAATCAATGCGACGGAGTTTTACAGGGAAGTGAGAGAGACAGAAGACAAAAGATAAAGTACGAAAGTCGAAAGACAAAGGTAAAGATCAGTGACTAACCAATGAACACTTACACCATTAGCCCTTTACACCCTTATACCAATATACCAATCAACTCTTAAACCAATGAACCAATGAACCAACAAACCACCCCTTATCGACTATCGATTTTAGCACTTAGTATTTTATTATTGTTCAGCAGTTGCGGTCCTAAATCAGAATCGGGTAAGACTAAAAAGCCTGGCGAAAAAGCCATCGTAGAGGAACAAGAACAAAAAGTTGTTCCTATTGATACCCTGGCCTATCAAAAAAAGCTTAAAGCTCTTGCAAACGGTGACACTACCGGAGTTTGGCCTCATCAGCTTCGTTCGTATCCTTTAGACGGTGCTATTTTACCGTTTAAACGTATTGTGGCTTATTATGGCAATCTATATTCAAAACGGATGGGAGTTCTGGGTGAATATCCACCGAAGGAAGTCTGGAAAAAACTAAATGCTGAGGTAAAAGCCTGGGAAAAGGCCGATTCAGCCACTCCTGTACAGCCCGCCATACATTACATTGCCATAGTAGCTTCGGGTACTCCCGGAAAGGATGGTAAATATCGCACACGTATGCCGGAACATCAGATTGACTCTGCCTTGGCCATTGCCAAAATGGGAAAAGCTATTGTTTTTCTGGATATACAGGTAGCTAAAAGTACTTTGCAACAAGAGGTTCCAACGCTTGAGAAATACTTGAAAATGCCTCAGGTACATTTGGGTATAGATCCTGAGTTTTCGATGAAGGACGGAAGTAACCCTGGAAAAAGAATTGGAACAATGGATGCAACAGATGTCAATTATTGCTCCGACTATCTGGCAAAACTGGTAAAGGATAATAACCTGCCACCCAAAATCCTTATTGTACACCGCTTTACGCAAGGTATGATTCGTAACCACAAAAACATAAAGTTACATCCTGAAGTACAAATAGTAATGAATATGGACGGATGGGGTGAGCCTATTCTTAAACGGAGCACCTATAAATTATATATTTACAAAGAACCGGTTCAGTTTACAGGATTTAAGTTGTTTTATAAGAACGACTTGAAAAAGGCTCCACATACTATGATGACACCGGCTGATTTATTAAAACTTAAGCCACAACCCATTTATATTCAATATCAATAAGCAGAATACGTTCTTATTATTGTTGTTTATCTGTGAATACATTTTATAACTACATTCTTATACCTATGCAAAGCAAACTGTCTAAATTCAGAGTAGGGATATTATTCCCCATCTTCGTTTTATTTTTATTTTATTCCTGCAAAAAGGATGAAGTCACTGCACCGGAGTTAACCAAGGAACAGAAATGGACTACGGAGGTGTACACGACCATGAAAGGTATTTACTTATGGGACGATGCATTACCGGCAACGTTGGATGCTACAAAATATACTACCGCCGAAAAGGCACTCGAATATCTTTCGGGTTTAAAGATAAGTTCGGAGACAGGTCAGGCTATTGATCACTATAGCTTTCTGGATAAGATAGGTAATTTAAGTGGTGAAATAACTCAGGGAACTGCCAGTGGTGACTATGGTTTTATGATAACGGCTGCTTATAATTCATCCAATCAGGTGTCTTTTTTTGTGACCTATGTCTACAAAAACTCTCCGGCAGGTTTAGCAGGTGTGGCACGCACGTACGAAATTGTAAGTGTCAATGGCAGTACCTCAGTGCATCCCGAAGTCACTAGCGCTGGTTATCTGGTTTCTACTTCTGTTGGTTACACCACTATAGTAAATGCTATTTTCAACTCCAGCAGTGCTTCTTTTGGATTTAAAAAGCCCGATGGAACTACTCTTACTACTTCGCTCAATGTGGGTTCCTATGCTATCAACAGTGTGTTGTATGATGCCGTATTTGATGTGGGATCAAAAAAAGTGGGATATGTGGTCTTTAATCAGTTCTTAGGTGCAAGTTCGCAAACTGAGCTTACAAATACTATTGATAAATTTCAAGCCGGTGGTGTACAGTATTTAATTGTGGATCTTCGTTATAATGGCGGTGGGTCAGTTGAAACCTGCGAGAAGTTTAGTAGTTTGCTTGCTCCTTCGGCGGCAAATGGTAAACCGATGTATACCTATAAAATGAATACGGCTTTAACGCAATCTGCTGCCAGTCAGAAGGAAAATCTAACTACGAATTTTGCAAAGACAAATACCTTTGAACCAACGCAAATTTACTTTATCGTAAGCGGTAGCACTGCGTCGGCATCTGAATTGCTTATCAATAACCTGCGACCTTATTATGCCGGAAATTTATTTCTGATAGGTCAAACTACTTACGGTAAACCCTGTGGTTTCTGGTCGACGCCAATAGGATATACCAACACGCAAACAACGACTAAAGAAGGGTATGATTTGTACGCTGTTTCGTTCGAGATGGTAAATGCAAATAATGAAGGAGGGTATTATGCCGGAATGACTCCCGGAACGGCTAAATATCCCGGAGTATTAGCCAACGACTCTTTTTGGTTGCCTTGGGGCGATATGACTGATGCAAGTTTAGCGCAAGCCATCAGTCGTATATCGTCTGGCGCGTTTAAGGTGTCAGCTCCATCGAGAGTGAAAGCGGTAAATGTAACATCTCTTTCCAGTATTGATCGTCAGTTTAAAGGGATGATAGATTTCCGGAAGCATTTGAAATAAACAATAGAGGTATTATCCGGTGAATAGATTTCTCCGTCAAGTCTTTTTATTGGAATTGAACCAGCACATTAATCTACTAAAAACAAATTACGCAAGTACACGCAGATAAAGTTTGCGGTACTTGCGTAATTTAATGTGAGTTCGATATATGTAACTGATTTGGTTTTTGAAATAGAACAAATGGTTCGGTGCGCTGCACCTTTTGGGTATGCGTTGATCTGAATACTACAAATAGTACGGTGCTCTGCACCTAAGTTGGAGGTGCAGAGCACCGTACTATTTGTAGGGTATTATAAAATAAAGTTATAAAGGTGCAGCGCACCGAACCCAAAATCAGTACATGTAACCGTTCTAATTGCTATACAACTATTAATAAGTGATTTCCATTCACTTATTTTATCGAACCCACGTTAATTTGCGTTCTTTTCTTTTTCGAACCGGTGGCTTTTTAAAGAATAATATAAAAGGTAGTTCCTTCGGCTTCGGAGGTTGTAAAGTCGACAGTTCCGCCAAGAGATTGTTCCCCTAAAATCTTCATGCTGTACGTTCCCAGCCCACGTTGAGGCCCTTTGGTAGAGAAAGTGCGCATAAATACCTGCATTTCAATATCGCGTGTGATAAACTTTGAGTTATGAACGGAGAATCTTAATTTCTGACCTGTTTTGGTCACTGCCAATGTTACGGTTTCCCCGGCAGTACTAGCTTCGAGCGCATTTTTGACCATATTATTCAGTACACGACGTAAAAGCACCGGATCACTCTCAAAGCTAACATTCGTTGAATCCTTGTCTACAACGATATTTTTTCCTTTCGCTACATCCAGAAACTGTAGGTCGTTGGCTACTTGCTGTATAAAAGTAAGGCTTTCTATAGACTGGGAGTGAATCTCCAACTCGTGATGTTCGGCTTGTACAAGTTGTCTTTGTGCACTTATCTCTTCAATAATTTGTTGACTCAGCGAGGCACCCATTTGAAGATATTTTTCCCGCTCATCCTCATTAAGTAAGTTGAATATATCAAAGAAACCACGTAAACCACCGGCCACATTCATCACATCATGATAAAATATCTTTTCAATGATGGCTCTTCGTTTACGATCCGAAATGTCGATGATTGAAAATATAGTATAGTTGATATTTTCATGAATAAAGGGACTTGCGGTAACTTCTACATCGAGGAAGTTTTCGATACCATTAGCTATTACCCGTATCCGAGCCTCTGCGGTTGCTTTAAGTCCTGTTTCCTGGCACTTTAGTATTGTATTTGTAGCTCCGCAATAACGACAGTGTTCCGAAGTCCCGCAGCCACCTTCCTCTACAGCTGAATACCGGCAATGTATTGCTTCGCCAAAACGTTTGCCCAATACCTGTTGAATAGATTCAATTCCAAGTTTTTTTTGTAGAACATCATTGGTAAATACAATCTGCCTGTTTGGGTCAAGGATACAAAATATATAGGAGAGCGAACAAAAAATATCATTCAGGTAGGCAATCTTATTGATACTTAAATGGTTTTGTTGAAGCGTATAGTTTGAACTTCTGTTTGGGGAGGCAAATTTTGTTTTCATAAGCGGTTTAAGTATTAATCCTTCCTGAATTAATAATGACCGCAAATATAGTAAAATCTGCCATTATTTCATGGAATTATCCAAGGCTTAAGCATGATTTTGCCTGCGCTATAGCTATTTTAAGTAAATGCTAGGGTGAGTGGATTTCTAAATCCGTTCACCCGGTGGTATGCTAAGCACTTGTTTTAATTCTATTTCTTCTAATTTTTAAAAGAATCAGCGTGTCATAAATAATCATTATCGAACTCCAGATGATGCAGACCCAAAATCCCCATAGCCTTTCTTCATTCATAATATAGAACAAAGAGTGTGTTCCATATATAAATACAAGTCCAAGTATATTTAATAGAATGAATATGTTATTATAGTCCTTGACTTTAATAATCAAAGCAATGAACCAAAGGATAAATGCTATTCCCATTCCATATCCAAATTCCATAATAGAATAGCAGTCTATTAGACTTGCAATTCCGGTATAATTATTATTTGGTCTTAATAGTAACTTCAAAAATGTTGATTTTTTAGAAATTTTGGTTGATAGTTCATTATCATCAGTTGTTGCTTCTGTTTTGTCCGTATTTTGAGTTGTATTTCCAAGTGCTACTGTTTTTAAAGTATCAGCTTGTTCGTTTTTCGCTGTCAATACAATACTGTCTTGTCTCACGGCATCGGCTGCAACAACTGTTGAGTCTATCATAGGTGCTTCTACAGCTTGTTTCTGTTCACAACCCTGAGGGAAGAACGGCAGAAAAAAAGTAAGCAACAATCCAATTTGAAGTAGTTTCGAGTACCTGATGCTTGTTTTCATTGTAGCTGTTTTTTTGTGTATTCTTTTAGTTTAAACAAATCTTAGATCTCAGTCTGTCGATGGCTAGAATGAGATTTGTATATTTTTGTTGTCCTAACAGACTTATATTAATGTTCGACGATTTATAAACTCCATCATTATTTATCTTTTGGAGTTTAAGCTCTTTCTTAAGTCCAAATCTTCCTATTGTGAGCCAGTAATTATTGTATTCTTCTCTACTCATTTTCAATTCTTTGATTTTTCTTTTGTAGCCAAATAATGCGAATGGAGATTCCCATTTATTTGAATGTGGATTGTAAGTTTTGATAATAATTTCGTCCTCAATAATTTCAAATTGAATGTAAGCAGGTTTGACTTTCTCGTCAATTAGTATAAAAAAAACCATGATCCAATTGAATATTATCAATGAATCCTTGCTTTCGTTGGAAAACACAGATGGAATTAAATCTATTTTCAGTAACAACCTTGAGACTATAATTCCTGCAATAATGATAAATGTGATAAAAATGAGGAGTCTTACAGTCATGTAAACCTCGAATAATAGTTTGTTATTAATCATCTCGTTGATTTTTCTGTTGCACACATTTTGATATTTTATTCTATTCCATATTATTATGGGGAATTTCATTCTTTTCTGAAAACATAGCACCCAACTTCTGATGGATGGTCCAGTACAAGACTGTTCATATCTTCTTTTCTCACTAAATTTACGATTAGAAAATCGCCAACAGCAGACATGGTAAAGAAAATACCAAAGAATAACCAAAGTGCATTTCCCGTAAATAAGGAGTAAACAAATGGTAGAAATCCTAAGATAAAAGCAGGCATAATACCACCTGTAATATAATGTTTGACTTTTAATGGTTCACTGCAATGACAATAGGGGGTAAGCACTTTCCATAATACTCCGAACTTTATCGATTTAAAACCATTTTTGGCATACATCGCCCAGGTAATTCCGTGAATTAATTCGTGAACAATAATCCCGATAGTCATCACTAACAGGATAGATACAAAATTACCCCAAATGCCAAGCGTAAATTCATCTATAAAATTCTTCAGTGCAACTTTACTAAAAGTATTTCGCCACAATAGAACAAAAGGGACTCCGTATAGTATCAATATGGGAATAATACTAAATATTGCATATAGATTAGCCTTCATTAAGTCGAATGTCAGCAGTTCTTTTTTGTATCCGTCAATTTTACTCATGTTTATATTTTAGTCTGCTATTTTAATTACTCTTTTTGATCGATTCTAAATCAACGAAATGACACTTGTTACAAAAATCGGGTGTGATATTTTTATACCATAGAGATCTGAACCGTCTATAGCTAGTATCATTTAGAACGTTTATTACTTTCGTGTTAAATACATTGCCAAAATTCAGTTCCTTAGGAAAGGGCTTTGCACAGCAGGATGCGATATATCCATTCCAACAAATATAGAAATGAGTCCATGGGTAAGGGCATTTCTGAAAATTATTATCTGTCTTGAAGTTTCTCTCCGTCACCAGAACTGAGGGCGTTTTATTTATGGTGTCATCTAATTCAGAAAGGACATCGGAGAAGTCAGATGATTGATAAAAATCATAATAGGAACGATCTATATTTGTAACCGAGGCGAGGTTCAATAACGTAAAATCGATGTATTTAATCCCAATCTCTTCTGTATATTTTACTAACAAAGGCATATGGCTGTAATTCTCTTTGGTTACCACCATATTTAGCATTATGTCTGTGTTGGTATTGCTCGTAATTTTAGCAAGCAATCGCAAATTACGGTCTAATTCCTCAAAGCTGGCATTCTTCCTGATACGCTCATAAACATCATCCAGTCCATCTATCGATATCTGTATTGTGTCAACTTTACCTACTATTTTCGAAACCTTTTCAATAAAATTTGGCAGTACGGCGTTAGTAGACACAGAAATAATAATTCCTTTATTCTTTTTCTTTATATAGTCTACTATCTCTTCTATCTCGTTATAAAGGAATGTCTCGCCCATGCCGGTTAACCCGATAGAGTCAAGGTAAGGCCATAGCTCGTCGATCATCTTTTTTGCAGATTCAACACTCATTTGACCCTTATCCATAGCCTTCCCGTAATCATATTCTCTTGGGCAAATAGTACAGGCAAGATTACATTGATTTGTTAGTTCCAGCATTATCGTTGAAGGATAAGCCACCTGGGTAGACTTTATTGCTTTTAAGTAGAAGTGTTTGATTTTATTGATGATATATAAAAAGAAATAGATGCCACCGGGCAAATTTATCAACCTTCTTAGTGCTTTTTTTAATCTGCGTTTATTCAAAATAGTTTAACTGTAATTGTTGTTTTGATTTATTGTTTCAGTTATATCAATGTTTATTTTGCACTCATCACACGTACCTGAGTGGAGTCATTTTTTATACTGGTAACATCACTTTTGCAGTTGGTATAATATACATAATTACCGTTATCTTCAAAGCGATAAACTTTACAACCATCGTGCTCAAATAAGTACTCTACTGTGTAAGTTTTGTTATTCACGGCTTTAGTAGATGCCAGTGGGATGTGTACCACCGAACAAGAGTAGCCACCCAGCAGGGTGACCATCAACAAGGAAATTTTAATTACTGTTTTCATACTTTATTTATTTTTTTAGTTGACCTATAGCTAGTTTATAGTTTTGTTTTTCCAATGCTAGCCCAGGTCTGACCTGCACTTCTTTTCATTTTGTTTGTCGTGGGTCAAAGACCCACGACAGCGGGGTCGTACCGACTACATGAAGTCCGATGTATTTGCAGCGTTATTTTATTTGTTCCGATTCATCCAATGAATGTATAATATCAAGAAAAACTGTATCAAGATTAGTCCCCGCCCTTACTTTTGAGCTATAATATTTATCAAAAGCCTTATATAAAACGGGTATATATGAGAATCCTAAATCTTTTGACTGATAATCAATCGCTTTGATAATTTTTTCTTTTTCATTATTAGAATTAATAATGATTTCTACAGTTCTTGTTAATAATTCATTGATGGCGCTAAACCAATCAGGACATCCATTATTCCTATATGTGTTCTCGTTCTTATTATATAATGCAGCATATTGATTGATTTGTTCCCGATATTTCATGCAATAATGCGATATAAACGGATGCACAAACTCATGAACAATAACGCTTTTAAACTCTTCTTTAGTGCCAAATTTTGGAACGTTTGATTCGACAGATTTGGGTCCAATGCATATATAGACTTCAGTTAGACTATCTATACAGTGTTTCTTATATTCAAATGATAAGCCGCCTGGCCACATCATTGGAACCAGCACAACATGATAGCCATTCAATTTCCAACCAAAAAAGTCTTCAGTAGAAGAAACTAAATTTTCTAAAGGTATTATTTCTTTGTTAGTTTTAATTATTGTATCATATAATGATTTATTGTAATTATAAAAGTCATTGAATTTAGACAAGTCACAAAATTCTTTTAATTTTTTAGTGAATAAAACAACTGACTCTTTCGCTTCTTTTGGTAAAGGAAGTTGTTTAAAGTAACACGAATCTATAATATTTAAGCTTGTATCAACTCTTATTAGAGCATTGAATGGAGCACCAAATAAAAAACCTTTGTCTGCTATTGCATTATAAAACCGTACTTGTGGAGAATCTTTGTATTTACTGAATTTCTCATAAAATTTTCTTTTTAATTCAAAGTCTTTTTGAGTTACCAGAGGAAATCCTGAGTGCTTGTTATTTATTAGTATGCTATCTATGTTAGTAGATAAATACATAGCGTAAAGCAATTCAAAATTTTTATTTACTGTTAAGGTTACCTTATTCTTCGAATTTTGGGCAATCAAATTGAATGATAATGTAGTTGCAAGTAAAATAAACAAATAGATCTTTCTGTATTGTATCATTTTTTTATGTTTCAATCAAATATATTAATAACGAAATTTAAAAAGATTAGAATCAAAACGTTTTTATCAGAACCTATTAAACTCCGTCCCTCTAGATGTATTTATCTTATTCTTTGCACAAAGGTGCGGTCTGGTTGTTGGGATTGCAATTAGCTACGCTGACCGTTGGTTCCCACCGACAAGTCCGCACTCTTGTGCAAGCAAGTAATTGTTGTATATCCGCGAGGACAAGGGGTTTTGGACTCTTCCCCTCCAAGTTTATTAAATGCGCCAAGATGCATAGTTCAAGTCTGAGCGTAGCGGAGACTTGGACTGACAATTTGGAAGTTTTCAACTTCTGTTATCAGTTGTAAACTGATTTATCTTCAGTCCAAGTTACGCTTCGCTAAACTTGAACTATTCACTGCCTCCAAAACAATAGACTTGGACGAGAAGGGGATATTCACGAACTGCAAAATAATAAACTTGGACGAAAAAGAGGCTCTCGTTCTTTAATTTTATTTCTTTTCAACTTATGACGTTTTCAATTTTTCCGTCTTTCACAATTATTTTTCTATCGTCTTTCAAGTATTCATATTCACCATCTGGAGCAACTTTATCTTCTATAAATACTTTAGCGCCAATAGTTTGATATTTTTTTGATATAATTGTTAGAATTTTGTCATCTTTGGTTTTTCTACATACAATTTGCTCTGTTTTGTTAAATATCTGGTCGAAAGGAATTTCTAGCCGTATATTTGTCAAGGTGTCTTTTGCTAATTTGTTGTTTGAATCAAGTTCAATTGCTTTTTCTGCAAACCGAATACTTTCATTATATTTTTTGTTGTTCAAAAAAATTATTGACTTTTCACACAGCAAATGACTATTTTCTTCGTTACTTTTACTTTCATCAACTTCAACTTTTAAAAATATCTTCTTTTTTAGTCCAATGGTAATTAGCGCAATTGATGGAAAGAAAAATGCAAATACTCCCCAACCAAAAGTTTCTCTATTTTGCCTGTTTGCTGTATTTACCACTATAAAAACAGCTATGATTCTTATAATTAACGAACCTACATATGTAAATGAACGAAATTGATTTAAAGATTCTGCATCAGTAAATTGAAAATTACCATAAAATGCAATTCCTAATGAAATACAAAGAATGCAAACTCCAAACACAATAATACCACTATCTGATTCATATGCTGAATCATATTTTGGTTGTTTCTGTGTTTTTTCTTTTTTCGCCGACATTTGTTGGTTTTGTCTTCCAAAAGATAAATTTACATTTAGTGGTTGGGTTTCAGTATATTCAAATCTTTCAAAATTGGTTGAGTTAGGTTTATTTATTTCAGATTGTCTTGTTCCACAGAATGAGCAAAATACACTATCTAAGTCGATTTGATTACCGCAAGTTTTACAATACATATTATTCCTCCCTTTAAATTAAGTCTTTACTAAAGTTCACAAATTCAATTTCAAAATTGAGTTCTTCCTTTTTTGTCAAAATTCCTTTAACTCCATTTGCTCGAATATTGATATTTTTTGCATTACCATTTCTCAAGTCCTCATATATTTGACATTTTATGTCAAAGCTTATCTCTGCAACTTCATTTCGAAGAATTAAATTTAATACTTGTGCTAAGTCATATCTTGGTTTGACAAAAAAAAATCTTATCCCAAATTTATGGGCTACAAGAATATTTAAGCCTTCAATTTTTAAAGTTTTTTGGTTCTCGATATATTTTAATACTCCATTCTGGCAAGTTTGACGTATTTTTTCATCGTCAATGATTTCATTATTTTTCATGTTTCTCATTTTTGTTGAGTTTTCTAAATTAGTGTAACTAGCAAATCACCCACGAAGTGGGTGATTCTTGATTCTTAAAGCACAAACATAATCAACCAATACAATAGTTGACCAAAAAGTCAACCACAGAATCAATCGATAAGTTTGTACATGATTTTCCTGTAAATAGGCCTCATATACTCCTCCGTTTTTAAACAACGTTAATACTAATAAAATAAATCTTTACAAATTTACATCAATAAAATGGTAAAAAAAACACTTTATTTTCTTTTGATATAGTCTGTTACAAAAATGGTATATATTTAGTCTCTTCTCTATAACTATATTATATTCTTCTGAAATGTCTAAAAATGCGTACTTTATGTTTTGGTAATAATTGTCAGTCGTCTTAGCTCTTTTTTTTCTAGAATGGGCATTACGAGAGTCTGCGCAAAAACTCATCTGCTATTTTATATATTCGCACCCCTGTTGCTATTTTTCATCTTAAAATTGTCAAACCATATAATATTGTTCCAAGGAAAAAGAATCCAATCTGAAATCTATGATATTTCCATGTTATGTTTCCTAATATCTTTGATTCTTTTCTTAGTTTCTCAAATTTTTCAATAACTGTCGATTCTTTAAAATCAGTCTCTGATATAAAGTTAGTCTTGCTGAGTATATGTTTTCTAAAAATAGGAAAGTGTCGCTCGTTGGAAATATCAATTATTATACTGTCAATCAGTCCTTCATCTCTATTCTCGTCTAATGCTTTCTTTTTATTTCTAATTAGATATCTCCTTCGTGAAAGAGCAAGATGTCGAGTTATTCTAAAATCAAACAATCGACACAAAATTGCTACAAATCCGCAACCAATTGATGTAAGAATTGATATGGTGGTCAATATGTACAATGTCATTATCCCATTAAACTCAGCCTCAAAAGAAAAGGATAGATGTGGAAATTTAGCTCTATTTGTTATAATGTAACCCAATAAAGCAATACCTACAGTAGTAAACAGATTAATTGAATACCCTAACTGGGTTATTGTTTTATCTGTCCACAAATTGTTTCTACTAATGTATTCTTGCAACTTTTCTTTAAATTCTATTTCAGTCATTTTTTCCATGGATTCAGTTTTTTTTACACTTATGCCTAACACCGATATATGCGAACTTTAATTACACATATTTCTCATTTAGCTGTGTATGCAAACTAGTAGTTCGCATATTTCCACTTTAGGTGTAAGTATTAGTTCTTTTCACTCCACAAATCTACAAATAATAATTAACCTAATATCCTTTTCTTCCTATAATTTTTTAGAAAACAAAAAAGTAGAGCTGTACTTGCGTACAGCTCTACAAATTAGAGGGTTTAGCCTACAATAATAGAACTTACTGTAATGCTCCACGGACCATACTCACCACGGGTATTTACCCAACGCAGCCAGTAATAGGGGTGGTGTTTATCTAGTCGGTTGGAAGCCTCGTTGCTTCGTTTTTATAGTATAATGAGATGCTGCAATGTGGTAATGAGGTGCAGCGATAGTACTACACTATGCCCGGGAAGTGTAAGGATAGGTCTAGATAGAATAAGAACCTACAGAGATAGTATAAGGTCTTATGTTTTTACGACTTCAACTGATGTTGAGGCGGCAACAACACAGCTTAGAGTTTCTTGAACAGATGTTGTAGTTTCTAAAACATCTGTTCAAGCTTTAAAAACATCTGTCCAAGAAACAACAACATACCTTGGAGTTTTTTGAACATGTGTTCAAGTCTCTTGAATATGTGTTAAAGTTTCTACAAGGTATGTCCAAAAAACTTCAACACATAATGTTGTAGCTTTAACACGAGGCTTCCGGCGGTCTTGGCGACCGACCCTATTTATAAGGTGCTGTTTATGAGCATAATTGTGTTTTTGAATTCTTCGGTAATCAGTGGACAGTAATCAATAATCTACAACTAAAAGTACAACCCTTGTTAATAATGTGTGGCAATGTTTGGCACAAATGAGCATGCAGAAGGATGCGTCTTTAATGGTATTGTGTGTTTATGTTTTCATACTGCTTATGTAGATAAAATCGAAGCACTCAACTTTTGCCAATTCCTGTTGTTTTAAAGGTAATATACTGCAACCAATGAGCATGTACGACTGCAATAAATACCGCAATTGCAATGAATTTAGCCGGTAAATTGATACCTTTGTACTCAATTCTATGAAAAATTAACCACAGTTTACATTCACATGAACTTTTAACGGGTTCGCAAAAAAACTAATTATTTTATGATGGATAATCAGTCAGAGAAATCTCTGTTGAAAAAACAGATAGAGAAAGATGGACTGCAAAAGATAAGGGAGGATCTGCATGCGGTGGTAAGCCATTTCAAGCAGGTGCTTTATGATCTTGACGAGAAATCGGTTGCAATTATGCTCTCTTTGCTCGAAGATTCGATTACGGAAAACAATGCCATTGAGTCGGAAATTCCCGACGAAAAACTGATTCAGGCGCTTAGTATCTTGTTTCAGGTAATGAATCTGGTAGAAGAAAACTCGGGAGTACAATCCCGGCGTAAGTTCGAAAATATGCTTGGCGCTTCTGCCATTCGTGGCTCATGGGGCGAAACGTTTGAACATTGGGTAAATAAAGGGGTAACTGAAGACCAGATTGCCGAACTGCTGCCTACCATACGCATTATGCCGGTACTTACAGCTCATCCTACTGAGGCCAAACGTATTTCTATTCTGGAATTGCACCGCGAACTCTATTTGCTGTTGGTGAAAAAGGAGAATAAGATATGGACTCACATGGAGAATCGGGCAATAGATAACAACATGAGAGTGTTGCTGGAACGCTGGTGGAGAAGTGGTGAGGTGTATCTGGAAAAACCATCGCTGGCTTCGGAACGTAATAATGTAATGCACTTCTTTAGTCGTGTGTTTCCCGAAGCATTGAAAGTAAGCGATCAACGATTGAAATATATCTGGAAATCCTATGGTTTTTCGGAACGCAAGCTTTCTAAGCCCGAAAATTTCCCCATTATAGAGTTTGGTAGCTGGGTAGGTGGCGACAGAGATGGTCATCCATACGTAACTGCCGACGTTACGCGGGAAACTTTGATGGCGCACCGCAGTGAAGCAATGCAACTGGTAAAGCACGGATTGCTGGGGCTAATACGCGAATTTAGTTTTTCGGAAACCAAGCAAATAACTCCCGTTGTACTTGCCGAAGCGATTGAGAAAAACCGCGTCCTCTTTGGCGAAGCAGGAAACAAAGCAGTAAACAGAAATCCGCTGGAACCCTGGCGACAGTTTATCAACCTCATTTTGCTGAAACTGGAGAATACTATTGATGATAATCGCGAGCTTGCGGATATGTTTTACCCTACAGCTGCCGATTTGCAGGTCGATTTGCGTATTTTGCGTACCAGTCTCGAAGAGTTGGGCGGATACCGTATCATTGATGAATGGTTGTTTCCCATAGAACGTCAGGTGCAATGTTTTGGTTTTCATTTGGCTAAACTGGATATTCGACAAAATAGCGATTTTCATGCTAAGGCTATGGAGCAAATGCTTCGGTTGGCTGCTTTTGACGACTGCGAATATACCACATGGAGCGAAGAGAAAAGGGTTGCTTTTATTACCGAAGAATTAAAGAGTAATCGTCCGTTTGTGATCGTAGGTGAAAAGCTTGAAGCGGAAGCCGAGCAACTGTTGGGGTGCTATCGTGTGCTGAAGCATCATATTGACTGCTACGGTATGGAGGGCATCGGTTCTTTTATTGTGAGTATGACTCATGAGCTAAGTGACCTGCTTATCGTGTACTTGTTTTTCCGCGAGGTGGGCTTATTGGGACTACCCATACAGGTTGTTCCATTGTTCGAAACCATCGAAGACCTGCATGTGTCGGCTCAGATACTGGATGCTTACCTGTCGCACCCGGTTACGCAAAAATACAAATCAACACATACCGATATACAGGAGGTAATGCTCGGCTACAGCGATAGTAACAAAGATGGTGGAATTTTTGCCAGTCGCTGGAATATTTACGATACGGAGATAAATCTCACCGAAGTGGCTGTTCGTCATGGCATTCGGTTACGATTTTTCCACGGTATAGGTGGAACCATTAGTCGTGGTGGTGGTAAGTATCACCGCTTCCTCGAAAGTATGCCACGGCGTACCATGAGTGGAGAAATTAAACTCACTGTTCAGGGTGAATCCATTGCTCAGCAATTTGCCAACTTATTAAATGCTACTTTCAACCTTGAAATGCTTCTTTCGGGAACTGCACTTCAGGCAGGATACAAGCAATTTGACTGCGATCAACCCGAGTATCCGATAGCTGCGGTGGAAAAATTATCGGAAATAAGCCTTCGTAAATATCAGGAACTTATTGAACACCCCGATTTTATTCGTTTTTACAGCGAAGTAACTCCTATTGATGTGTTGGAGCAAAGTAAAATAGGCTCTCGCCCCTCGCGACGTACCGGAAAACGTAGCTTGGCCGATTTGCGGGCTATACCATGGGTATTTAGTTGGAAACAATGTCGTTTTAACATCACCGGTTGGTACGGTGTGGGTGTGGGATTACGCGTATTGCGCGAAGAATATCCGGAGATGTATCAACAAATCAAGGATTTTGCAGAAATATGGCCGTTCTTACGCTATAATCTTATTCAGATAGAAACCAATATATTGCATTCCGATAGGGATATAATGAAAGAATATGCTACGCTTGTCACTGATGAAGCGTTGCGCGATAGTATGGTTGGCTTAATAATGGGCGAACATCTCGAAGCCTTAAACCAGATTGCCGATTTATTGGGTAAAAACGTTGAGACCCGTCGTACTTCTATGCTTTATAATGTTCGTTCGCGCAAAAGTCCGCTGCACTCCTTACATAGGTTGCAAATAGTGAAATTAAAGGAATGGAGGGCTTGTAAAGAAACCGATCCGGAAAAAGCAGAAACGTTGTTGATACAATTGATGATGATTACTTCGGCTATCTCGGGTGGATTAAAAAGCACTGGTTGATACCCTGAGAAAGGAATGATAAAAAAAGCGGCTGGCACAAATTTTATTTTGTGTCAGCCGCTTATTTTTTTGGAAAAAAGAGAAGGGATAGAAATGTGGAGGAATAATTGCCGGTTAGTTAGCTACTCATCTATTTGTGGAAAGTATATTTCGGTGCTCTGCACCATATTTGATACCACTTAAAGGGACAGCGTCCCGGGATATTTGTAGAAACACCATGATTATTGGAGTGTGAGGTGCGGCGCACCGACATATTCTTTGTTATTGAACTGTTCCAGGTTAGACAAAGGATAATCAGGTTTTTTATTATTGTCCGGAAAAACCACTTATTATAATGTCGCCCTGACAGGGCTTAGATTTGAACTATATAACTGACTGACTACCATAATATCGCTGCTATGCAGCTAATACAAAAGTCCCGGAGGGACAAAATTATGGTAGAATAATCAACAATAAGAAGATTGAAGCCCTGTCAGGACGACATTAATACAAATTGCTATCTGTGATATATTTAATGGATTATTTGAAAATTTCACCTCACACCAATAATCTTTTAAATACTCATTAAAAAAGCTGTCAGGTTTTGTTCGTGTTCTATCTCCAGTTTCTTGCGAAGCCGGTAGCGTGCCATCTCTATACTTTTGAGGGAGATGTTGAGGAGTGAGGCAATTTCTTTCGAAGAGATATTCATGCGTATATAGGCTGCTAGCTTGAGGTCGGAGGTGGTCAGGCTGGGGAAACGGTTGCTGAGGTTCACCAGGTAATTGTTGTAGGTGTTGTTGAAACTCATCTCGAAGATTTTCCATTCTTCTTCGGGGTTTTTATTGATCTCCACTATGGCTTTTAGTCCGCGGAGGTTCACTGCGGGGATGGATTTATTTTCCGACATTTTCAGAATCTCGGTGTCCAGTTTATTCATCAGCTTGTTTTTGCGTAACATGGTCTTTGTTATGCGCAGCAACTCTTCATTTTGTAATCGTACTTGTTCCTGCAGTATATTGTTCTCCATTTTGGCCATTTCCTTTTCGTATTCATCGGCAATGCGGCTCTTTTGCCGTTGTAACCTTGTTCTGAGGTACATATTCAGCAGGTAAGCTGCACCACAGAGCAGTAAAAACAGTAATACGTAGCCCATCCAACCCAGGTACCAGGGTGGGAGGATACGAATCTGCAGGTCCTGCGAATAATACACTTCATTGGTGCCTTCGAGAGTGGCTTTTACCTGAAAAGTATAGTTCCCTGACGGCAGATGCGGGAAGGTAATCATGCTGCTTTGCGAGGGAATGGAGAAATTGTCGGAACTACCCTTCACGCGATAGCTATACCGTATCTTTTCGGCATTTTCGTAATAGGGCAGGGTGAACCGGATGAAAATGGTGGAATGATTGTTCGGGAACTCGATATCGTGTTTGGCATAATACGCCATTGGATTTTCAAGCTCCAGCGAGTGCATCTTGTTGGTAAAGGTGCCAATGTCGCGGATATAAACCTGTAATTTCTTGTTTTGCCGGCCAAAATCGGTGGTGTTGAGCACCGAGAAGCTATTGGATGTACACACCAGGTATTTATTGGGTGCAATGTTCATGATGTTCTCGTTGGCATTTACTACCTGATTGTACAATGACTCCATGTTGCGGGTGAGCAAATAAGCTGATGGTTGGTCGTAGTTGCATATACAGAAGAAACGATCGGAGGTATAGCACCACATATCGCGATTGGTAAACTGGAGGCGGTTGATGGCGACGTCTTTGGGAATCAAACGGTTTAAAATTGCGTCGGGCACAAAGCGGTTTTGTACAGCATTGTATTTCAGAATGCCCGATTTGTCTAACAGATACAAGTTGTTGCGGTCGGAGTAAACGCCCTTAAGACTGGTTTTATTGAGGCTTATGTTTCCTATTTTATTTTGGGTAGATACTATCTTATCGAAGCCTGCATCAAAGCTGAACCGAAAGATGCCTACCGGATTATTATTTCCGATATATATCCGATTGTTTTTATCTTTTGCCAGGTAATTACCATAATAGGGATATTCGGGATATTTCTTCACCGAAAAAGCAGCACCTTGTATTTTGAGCACGCACAATCCTTCGTAGGTAGAGAATGCCGCCGTTTTATCATTTATCTCCACCATATGATTGACACCGCTTCCTTTGTACACATGCATCACCTGCGTTCCGTTTATCAGAAATAGACCTTTGTTGTGGCAGCAAAACAGTCGGTTGCCTACTCTTTGCAATTCCCACGCTTGTCCCTGGGTGTTAGGCAACAGGGTAAATCGTTGTTCTCGGTCGGGGTAGGCCAGATCGGTGGTAGAGCAATAATAGAGGCCTTGATTGGTAGCAAAATAAAGACGACCATTGTCTTCCTTCACGTCGTACACCGAACCCAGCAACCCGTTAGGATCGGGAAAGTTCCGGATGGGGCTGTTTATCTGTATATGGCTGATGCCCATGTCGAGTCCAAGCCACAGGTTCTCGTTTTTATCGCAGAATATGCTGAGTACTGTGTTGTTTGCCAGTCCTTTTTGCTTGTTGATATTGGAGAGTATATTGCCATTGTGGTCGGTAATGAGCAAGCCATTGAGGATGGTGCCGAAAGCAATGCGTCCGTTAGGCAATAAGCAAAGGCTAAAAACCTGATTTTTGGTAAGGAAAGCATCGCAGGGGAAGTTGCATTTGGTGACAATATCATTGTCGATACGATACAACCCTTTGTCGATAGTGGCTATGAGGATGGATGTGGGCGATAAGGGTACCATGCCGTACACGCAGTCACCGTGCAAAACATCTCCACCTGCAAGAGCCACCAGTTTATTATCCTTTAACTCCATCAGCCCTATTTCTTTTTCCTGCACAAATACTCTTTTATTGGCTTCAAAGATAAACTGGAAGCGGTGCGGAGCAGCAATAATGGATATTGTATTGGCTTTTGTATTGTATCTGTAGATATTCTTGTAGGTGCGAAAAAAAATCTCGTCGCCCAACATAATGATTTTCCAGACCGCTTCTTCTTTCAGCTTCAGCCTGAACCGGTCGGAGAGCGAGAAGTATTGTAACTTCCCCGTGATGGGATGCTCCAGCCAATATCCAAATTCGTTTTGGGCTCCCGTATAAATTTTCTGATCGTCAGCAATAGCAATGCAGCGAATCATGGACCAACGGTTGGGCAGCGAATTATTGGTCCACTGACTACCATCATACTCCAACAATCCCGAAGCGTTTGCAAAGTAGAGGTATCCTTTTTTATTTTGAGCTACGTACCATATTTTGCTTCCGGCATTGTAGGTGCCTTTGTCAAAATTAGTGATTTTCGGGATGCATATGTTTTCAATTTTCTCCACACTTGCAAAAATGCAAATGCTCAATTGTAAAAACATGCTAATTATGGTAAGCAGTGTTCGGCGTGACATATTGCTCTCAGGTATTAAGATTCGTTCGTGACTTTTTATAGTGATGTAGTGTGTGCAAAGATATGTTTTTTAGTACAAAGAATAAATAAAAGGGGAAAAATACTTTCATCTATCTGTTTTTGAGTTAAATAAATAAAGTGATGTAGAGGTGTAATATAGGTGGGTTATCGTAGCCATATAGTTTTTGTAGAGGTAGAAAATGAAACTATATAGGATGAATCGAAATATATTTGCGTCAAATTGTAGAAATGACACCAAGTGTATTATATACATTTATTAATATTTATTTGAATATGGGGGTGTGAAGAGATAATGAAATATATCCACACTACATATTACGTAAAAAAGGCAATTCAAAAAACACGCAAATAGATTAACCAATTATTATTTTTTTATTAACCAGTCGACCCGTATCGTCAAAAACACAAAAAAAGGGAAGACATAAATAGTATACAATGAAGAAACGAGTGATTATTGTTTTGATTGTTATGTTTGCTATAGGCAAAGTAATGGCTCAGAACATTTCCGGAGTGGTAGTTGATTCAAAGGCTTTACCATTGCCGGGAGTAACCGTCTTAGTTAAGGGCACATCGTTGGGTTGTACAACGGATATTAATGGCAAGTTTGTCGTCAAGAATCTGGCTAACCCGGCTCAAAAAACCCTTGTGTTCAGTTACCTTGGATACGACAAAGTTGAAAAAGCCATTGACGGTCAACAAACATTGCGCGTAGTAATGCAGGAAACGTCGACAGGTCTGAACGAAGTAGTGGTAGTAGGTTATGGTAGTCAGAAGAAAGAGTCGGTAACGGCTGCTATCTCTACCGTTGCCGCCAAAGAGCTGGTACAATCTCCCACGGCGAATATCAGTAATTCATTAGCCGGACGATTATCTGGTCTTATCACTGTCCAAAACTCAGGAAAACCGGGGGCTGATGCTTCGGATTTGTACATTCGCGGTGTGGGAACCTATTCAAGTTCAGTAAGTCCACTGGTAATGGTGGACGGTGTGGCGCGTGACAGTTACAACAACATTGATCCGAACGAGATTGAAACCATCAGTATTTTGAAAGATGCATCGGCCACTGCTGTATTTGGTGTACGTGGTGCCAATGGTGTGGTTTTAATTACCACCAAACGTGGTAAGGCAGGTGCTCCAAAAATTAGTTTGTCGGCACAAACAGCTATGAATGAGTTTACGGGCTTGCCTAACTTTGTAAACTCTTTCGAATATGCCTCGTTGCAAAACGAAAAGAGTTTTGAAACCTATTGGATCAATCATGCTAAAGATGCAGATATTGCTACCTGGGCCGATTTTGTAACCAAAAGGGATGCCAACTGGAAAAAAGAAGCTGCTCACTACTATTCGGATGATGATTTGTTGAAATATAAAAATGCCCGCACCCCTCTTTTGGCTAACGGTCAAACAAATCCGAACTACGATCCTTACTTTCACCCCGATACCGACTGGCAAAGTCGTATTTTCAAAAAACAATCCTACCAAAGTCAGGTAAACTTAAATATCAACGGTGGAACCGAAAGCATGAAGTATTTCGTATCGCTCGGATACCTGAACCAGAATGGTATGTTTAAAACCGACTATATGGAATTTCCGGATGATATGGCGTATACCAACAAACGGTACAATATCCGTGGAAATTTTGACTTCGATATCAATAAAGACTTTCGTGTGTCGGTTGACTTAGGTTATCAACACGAAGTGCAGGGAGGATTGAACCTGGACAACGAAGGCTGGATGTGGGAAAAACGTATCATGTGGAGTAATCCTATTTCATCGCCGGGGATAGTGAACGGTAAATTTGTAATGCCGTATACCAATACTCAGATTGGTGAAAACCCGTTGGAAGAAATTGCAGGTATGGGTTATAACAATACGATTAAAAGTACCATGACTTCGTCGTTGAAACTAAGATACAAACTGGACAGACTTTTGGACGGATTGTCTATCAACGCCAGAGTGGCTTACGATAGTTATTTCCGTACACGCGATGGTGGTGATTGCAGCCCCCTTTGGTATAAAATTTCTCCAAATCCTAACGGCAATGTAATGGATCCTATTTTCTCTCAAATGAGCGAAGAGATTCCATCGGAACGTTGGGCCAGCTGGTACGTAACCAAATGGAGAAAAGTATACGGTGAAGGCTCGTTGAACTACAACCATTCGTTTGGAAAACATGATGTAGGCGGATTGGTACTTTATAATATTGAAAAGAAATATGATCCTACACTGACACCTGATCTTCCTCATGCTTACCTGGGCATGGTAGGACGTGCAACTTACGGCTACGATGGACGATATCTTGCCGAATTTAATATGGGATACAATGGTTCCGAAAATTTCCCTAAAGGGTTGCGTTACGGATTTTTACCGGCGTACTCACTTGGCTGGGTGGCTTCAAACGAAGCATTTTTTCCAAAAAGTGATATTGTTACTTATTTGAAACTTCGCGGTTCGGTAGGTAAAGTCGGGAACGACAATGTGATAGTAAATGGCGTTTCGAAACGCTACCTCTATTTGCCAAATACATGGAACTATGCCGGAGGTTACAATTTTGGAACATTGGCAGACCGCAACTGGGTAGGTGGTGCCGAAGAAGGAACAGTAGGTAATCCGAATGTTACCTGGGAAACTGCTACGAAAAGTAATATCGGTTTTGAAACAAAACTGTTTCACAGCAAACTGTCGGCTACCTTCGATTACTTCAACGAAAATCGTGTGGACATTCTTTCCAACAAACAAACCATTCCTAATATAGTGCAAGCTACTTTGCCTCCTTACAATTTAGGTAAAGTAAGAAACTGGGGTTGGGAGTTAGAAATGAACTGGAGAAGCAATTTTGGAAAGTTCGATTACTGGATAAAAGGAAATTTATCGCACAACAAAAACAAAATTGTGTTTATGGACGAGGCCATTGCTGACGGACTGGAATATCAATCGGCTACCGGCAGACCTATCAATCAACTGTTGATGCTGAAAGACAAAGGTTTGTATACATCGTGGGCTGATTTATATCAGGTAGATGCAACCGGAAATCCGGTATTGTCGAGCCCGGTATTAGCGTTGGATAAAACCGGACAACCGTATAAAAATGCCGCAGGAAAACCTGTTTACGAAAAGGATTTAGGTTACAATGGTGCTGTGTTACAGCCGGGGGAAATTGGTTTCGAAGATATCAACCAGGATGGTGTGATCGACAAGAAAGATAATATCCGTATCGGTAAAACCAATATCCCTGAATTTACTTTTGGCCTTTCGTTTGGATTTGCTTATCAGGGTTTCGATTTCTCTGCTTTACTTCAGGGTATTACAGGCGTGAATCGCTACATAGCTACGCGTCCGTTCAATAATCTGGAAGCCATCACCGAAGTAGGATTAACCCGATTTACTTTAGAAAGAAGTGCTAATGGAGAAGATATCCAATTCCCTATTGCTGCTTACAATAGTTCGGCCGGTTACAATACCTATTTCCTGAAAGATGCTTCGTATGTCCGTCTGAAAAACATGGAAGTGGGCTACACAGTTAAGCCTTCGTTTATGAAAAAACTGGGTATCAGTTCTACCCGTATTTATTTGAATGGATCGAATCTGCTCACTTTCTCAGGAAATAAAATCTGGGGTGATCCTGAAAACTTAGGCAATAATGGCTATCCACTTATCAGAACGTACAACCTAGGCATTAATGTTAACTTTTAATTCTACCCATCATAAAAATATCAGATATGAATAAAATACTAACAACGATCATCTCCACCGTGGCTATAGTTACACTGCTGTGTTTTAGCACCACCGGTTGTAGCGACGATTTTCTAGAAAAACCAAAAGGTGGAGCTGTAACCACAGATACCATTTTTCATACACAGAATCAGGCCCGACTGGCTGTGGCTCAGATGTACAATACCTGTGTGAAATGCTATTTCCCTTATGATTCTCCGGGTTCAAGACCGGAAACTACTACCGATGAATTGTATATCCTCCATGGCTCGAACGATACCTGGGCAGGTCAGGCAATTAATACACAGTATTATGTAACCGGAAATATGAGTACCGAAACCAATTGCGATTACGGTGGCTATAGTTCGCACTACAATGGTATCCGCCATGCCAATCTTGTATTGGAGAACATTGATAAAGTAACCGATGCAACCGATGAATGGAAAAATGATGTAAAAGGTCAGGCTATTTTCTGCAGAGCTTTGCAACATTATGAACTGTTCAGATATTACGGTGGCATTCCATTGGTCGATCACTCTTTGCAGGGAGATGATATCAACTACCCGAGACGTTCGGTAAAAGCTGTTGTAGAAACTATTGTAAAATGGTGCGACGATGCAGCTGCCCTTTTGCCTGAAACACGTACAACAGTTGATTTCGGAAAAGCTACCAAACTTGCTGCATTGGCTTTAAAAGCCCGTGTGTTATTATTTGCAGCCAGTCCACAGTACAATACCCCTGAGAATCTTAAAGCTGAACTTACCGGAGCCCGCTTTGGTGATGCCAGAGACTCAGTGCTTTGTTACCCAACCTACGATATCGAACGTTGGAAGATTGCTGCTGATGCATCCAAAGCCGTTCTCGACAATGCTGCTACTGCCGGTGTAAGTTTATTTAATACCGGAAAACCGCTTACAACAGGAGAAACCTATGCAACGCTGGGCGATTATGAGTCGGTATGGAACGTGTACGGAAATTCTGAAATTATTCTTGCCAACACCAAGAGTATTGAATCTCCAAGTTCATGGGGTGCAGATTCCTGGTCGTTGTATATGTCTTCAAAGATATTCTATTCGAGCTGGGGTATAAAAAACAATGTGCCGAATGAGTTCCTGCAATTGTATGAAAAGAAGGATGGTACTAAATGGACACTTCCGGCAAGCGGAGCCAATCTGCCAACAGATATCATGGCATTAAATCTTGATCCCCGTTTTTACCAGACAATAGCTTATGACGGCATGTTTTATTGTGCAAAAAAAGGATATCTGGATTATTATAAAGCAGGTGATGGATATCCCGAAGGTAAATTGTGCGGAACCGATGGAACACCTAATGGTTTTGCAGTGGAAGTATTCAAATTTACACCGCGTGTAGATGCCATGAATACAAAACACTTTACCTGGCCAGTATTCCGGTTGGCTGAATTCTATCTGAGCTATTCGGAAGCTATGAATGAATACAGCGGTCCTTCGCAAGCGGCTTACGACGCGATGAATATCATTCGCAGCAGAGCAGGTATGCCAAACAAAGCAGGTTTGGATCAGGTGGGTTTTCGCGCTGCTATTCAAAACGAACGCACCATTGAACTTGCCTACGAAAATAATAGATACAACGATTTGCTTCGTTGGTTAATAGCTCCTAAAGTACTGAATCAATCGCTGCATGGTATTGTAACCACAGCCAAAAAGGTAAATGGCGCATTGACTCGCCCATGGGTAACCGGATTATTTATGAACCGGATTTTTCCACAGAGGTATTATTATTTGCCGTTCTCTAATGCTGAAATCAGCAAAAAATATCTTGGAAATAAAGATTGGAACGGTCAAAATCCGGGTTGGTAATTATAGGTGTTTCTATTCAATTAATATCGAAAAAAATGAAAAAAAATCATATAAACGTATCTATTTTACTTTTGTTGTTTTGCAATCTGTACGCTTTTAGCACTCAGGTTCAAAGCAAAACATTATCGAAGGAGGCAAAACTGCCTGCTAACCCTACCGAAGTGAAGGCTACTGCTGCTGGTAAAGATGTGGCGGCCAATTGGAAGAAAACGGGTGCAACATATACCATTTCCGGTACTGAGCTGGAACGTATGGCTACCACCAACCTGCTGAATGCCCTTAACGGTAGAATTCCCGGATTGACTGTTATTGCCGGATCGGGTGAAACAGGTTACGATAATCCTTCGTTTGCCATTCGCGGACAATCATCGTGGAATACAAAGACCAATAACATGTTGGTTTACCTCGACGGTTTTGAAGTGGACATGGGAGCTGTTGCTTCTTTGTCGGCCTACGAAGTAGAATCAGTATCGGTAATTACCGATCCTACCGAACTGGCTAAATACGGTTTTAGCGGAGATGGATTGATTTCTATTCTTACTAAAAAAGGGAAGAGTAATGGTAAACCGGTTATTTCATTCCACTCGCGTTACGGTATGCAAAGTGCTGTGCAACTGCCAACGGTATTGAATGCGTACGATTACACCCGCTTGTACAATCAGGCCCGTCAGAACGATGGTTTACCCATCAAATATGCTAACCCCGATTTGTACAATGTGGCAGGTGATCCTATTCACCCGAATGTAGACTGGTACAACGAAGTATTGAAATCTTCGGCTCCAACTCAAAATTACAATATCTCCTTTCGGGGTGGTAGCGATAAAGCAAAGTATTTCTTAATTCTTGATCATGCGCGCAACGAAGGTTTGTACAGGAATGCCGGCGAATTAGACAAAGACTTCGGTACAAATGCCATTTACAAGAAATATAACCTCAGAGCTAATATTGCTGTTGAGTTAAGCAGAAACCTGACTGTAAAAAGTGAGTTGTCGGGCAAAGTGGAAGACCGTGATACCCCTGCAGGATTTACTGCAACGAATCTGTTCAATAATTTGCTGAGTACTCCTGCATCATCATTTCCTATCAAAAATCCTGATGGTTCATGGGCTACCAATTCAGATCATGATTTCAATCCGGTAGAATTGTTGAAGCAAGGTGGTGTGTACAACGGACATACCCGTAACATGCAGGCAAACTTTTCTTTTGTAGAAAAACTGGATATGATTACCAATGGTCTGACGTTGAACGGAGGCGTTTCATTTAGCAATCAATACATGGGTAACTATTTGAAATCGTTCACTGTGCCTACCTATGAATTAACCAAAGATGCTAACGATAATCCTATTTTGGACGCTTCGGGGAAATATGTATATAAAAAGCACGGTGCTGTAGCTTCGTCTATTTCTGATGGTGAAGTGAGTCACTGGAATCGTTCTACCTATCAGTTAGGACTGGATTATAACCGCAGTTTCGGGTTGCATACCATTTCGGCTACTGCATTGGCAAAAAGACAAAATTACAGTTACAACGGCTTGGTTTATGAATATCGCACACAAGGTATATCTTCGGGTATTTCGTACGACTATGCAAAGAAATACGTTCTGAACGCTTCGTTGGGATACGTGGGAACAGCCAATTTGGGTGACGCCGACCATTATGGATTATTTCCCGCGGTAGGAGCTGGTTGGATTGTTTCGAACGAGGAATTTCTCAAAGACAATGCGGTGCTGAATTATTTCAAACTTCGCGGATCATTCAGCTCTACAGGTAGTCTGGATCAGGATTTTCGTTTTAAAGACAGACAATGGGCGGTAAGTGGTTCGGCAGGCTGGAACGTTGGTACCACAACTGTTACCAATAAAGGCGGTCGTAGCGAAGGTTCAATTGGTAATCCTGACTTCTCGTGGGAGAGCAAAGCTACTTTCGATCTTGGATTTGAAGCCACTGTTTTAAACAATGTAACAGCAACTTTCGATCTGTTTCGCGAAAAGAGAACAGGCATTATCCAACGTCCGAGTGCTGAGATTCCTTTGTACGCAGGGTTTAACCTTCCTTATCTGAATTCGGGAGAAGTGACGAATAAAGGCTTTGAAGCTACCTTGAGATATGATGGAAAAGTAAGTGATTTTGAATATTACGTAGGTGTAAATGCATCATTTGCACGCAATAAAATTGATTATATGTCGGAAGTGGCGCAGCCTTATTCTTACTTGTACAGCACCGGATATGCAATTGATCAGTCGCGTGGATTGGTAAGCGACGGTTTCTATCAGGTAGCAGATTTTGATGCTTCGGGCAATTTAAATGCCGGAGTGGTAAAATCATCATACGCTAATGTAAAACCGGGTGATTTGAAATACAAAGATCAAAATAACGACAATATCATTAATGACTATGATAAAACTCCAATGAAATTCTCAAGAATACCGGAGTGGACTATGGGGGTGAATGTTGGATTCAAATTCAAAGGTTTTGATGTGGATGCATTTTTCGAAGGAGTAACCAATAGAACGGTAACGATGCCTTCGGACTATACGCAACCTTTTGCCGGCGGAAATAATATTACTCCGTTCGCACTTAATGCGTGGACTCCCGCAACAGCTTTCACTGCTAACTCGCCAAGACTTACCACTCAAACCAATCTGAACAACACACAAAGTTCCGATTTTTGGATGAGAGATGGAAGTTTCATCAAATTGCGTAGCCTTGAGCTGGGTTACACGGTACCGAAGGTTGGAATCTTCAAACATTTCGATTCTATCAGAGCATTTGCAAACGGAACAAACTTATTTGTTTGGGATAAAATCACTGCATTGGAGGCCGAAAACCTTTCGATGGGTTATCCTTTGATGAAATCTGTTAGTGTTGGCTTAAACATTGTGTTTTAATCATATATCAATAATAAATCGAAGATAGTATGAAAATTAAATATTATATTTTATCACTTACTTTACTCGCTTTTTCGCTGGTGTCTTGTCAGAAAGACTATCTGGATCTGAGAAGCGACAATGCAAATGTTTCCATCGAAAAACTGTACTCTACGTATACCTATGTTCAGGGTGTACTTTGGAATACCTACAGTTATTTGCCTGACGGTTTTGCCACCTTTGGGATGGAAGGTGCTACCGATAATGCTGAATTTACGAACGAGAGTTCTGCTATTCAGATGTTCAATAATGGAACCTGGAATCAGTTCACAAACCCCGATAATGTGTGGTCGTCAAATTACGCCGGTATCAGACAAGCCAATTTGTTTTTGCAAAATTACAGCAAAATTGACATTGATTATTTGAAGTACGGAACCGTAACCGACTCGACAGCTTATTGGAATGCCCGCGACAATGTGAAGTTCATGAAAGGGGAAGTGTTGTTTCTGAAAGCTTTCTTTTATTTCGAGTTGGTAAAAAGATATGGCGGTGTGCCGATTATCAATAAACCAATGGAGTATGCTGACGCAACTACCTGGAAGAATATTCCACGTAACTCAGTTGATGAATGTATAAAACACATCAGCCTGCTGTGCGATTCGGCAGCTAAAATTATTCCGGTGGATATTGATACTAAATATACCTGGTATGATAAAGGACGTGTAACGTATGGTGCTATCCTGGCATTGAAATCGCGCGCACTTCTTTACGGTGCGAGTCCGCTTTTCAAAGATCAGGGATCAACCACAACATGGGAAGACGCCGCCAAAGCGGCTCGCGACCTGATAGCAATGAATAAATACTCGCTGGTAACCGGAGCAAATTACGGAACCCTTTTCGGGTCGAGCAATACTACGCAGACCGAATATATTTTTATGCGTAATTATGGTTCAATAAACTCAGTGGAGTTTGCCAATTATCCTATCGTTTTCGATAAGAGCACCGGCAATAGTATCACACCAAGTCAAAACCTGGTGGATGCTTTCGAAGTGGTAAATGCAGGTGTGAGTGTTCCTTTCGATTGGAACAATTCCACTCATGCTAATGCACCTTATGCCAACAGAGACTTACGTTTCACCAACTCTATTATCAACAATGGTGTTTCGTTCTCTGGTCAGACGATTCAGACTTACACCGGTGGTAACTGCGGACTTCCAAATACGAATGCTACAAAAACAGGTTATTACCTCAAAAAATGGCAAAATTCTACCATTAATCTTGTGACCGGTACAAAGGCGATTCATGCATGGGGGTATTTCAGGTACGCCGAAATTTTGTTGAACTACGCCGAAGCAATGTATAATGCCTATGGCGAAAATGCAGATCCAAAAGGTTATGGAATGACTGCACTGGCCGCATTTAATAAAGTTCGTGCCAGAGCAGGCGTGAGTCAATTAACCACCGGTATGCTGACTCAGGCAAGAATTGAAAACGAGCGTCGTGTGGAGTTCTGTTTTGAAGATCAACGTTTCTGGGATTTACGTCGTTGGAAAAAGGCTGAAACTTACCTCGCAGCTCCGTTGAAAAAGATAATTATTACCAATACAGGAACAGCAGCTGCTCCGGTGTATACTTACGAAGTGAAAACGCTGGAAACACGGACGTTCTTACCAAAGATGAATTGGTATCCGATTCCGCAAAGCGAAATTTCTAAAACCGACTGGACGCAAAATACCGGTTGGTAAATGATAAAGATAAGCTGGTAAACCCTAATGGAACCGGAGTTTGAATCCGGAAGATGAATCAATATCCGGTTCCAATCAGGGGGCTTATTTATCAATATATAAATTTTATGAGATTCTCTATTTCTATTATAGTATTAGTTATCAAGGTAATATATTAAATATGAAACGTTTTTCTATCGTTCTTACAAATTTGGTTATGGCTTCTTGCTGCATGCAGGTTGTAGCCCTAAATAATCCGGCATCCGATATAAGCAGAAAACAGGTAAATGTCTATACAACTGCTCAAAATACAACACTGAGACTTGCTAAAGAAAATTCGTTGCACTTCAGGGAAGTACAGCAACCGTTGGAAAGAGAGGCATGTGTATTTCTCGATCCATCTAAAACCTATCAGTCGGTTTTGGGTATCGGAGGTGCACTTACCGATGCTTCAGCCGAAACATTTGCCAAATTATCAAAAGAAACTCAAAAGGAGTTCCTTAATGCGTATTACAATCCACAACAGGGTATTGGCTATACATTGGCACGTACAAACATCAATAGTTGCGATTTTTCCAGTGATACATACACTTATGTTGCTGATGGCGATTCGACACTCAAGACATTCAATGTAGCGCACGATGAGAAATACCGCATCCCTTTTATCAAGCAGGCTGTTGCGGCTGCGGGAGGTAAGTTGACTCTGTTTGTGAGTCCCTGGAGCCCACCGGCATGGATGAAAGATAACAATAATATGTTAGGTGGCGGTAAATTATTAAGTCGTTACAATCAAAGTTGGGCCAATTATTATGTGAAATTTATTCGCGCCTACGAAGCACAAGGTATTCCTGTTTGGGGGCTTTCAGTTCAGAATGAACCGATGGCCAAACAGCGCTGGGAGTCGTGCATATTTACTGCCGACGAAGAGCGTGATTTTGTAAAAAACTACCTGGGACCTACGCTTCATAAGAGCGGGATGGCAGATAAAAAGCTCATTGCCTGGGACCATAACCGCGACTTGATTTACCAACGTGCATCGGTACTCCTGAGCGATACCGAAGCGGCGAAATATATTTGGGGTGTTGGCTTCCATTGGTACGAAACATGGACAGGAGGGCCTATGCAATTTGAAAATATAAAACGTGTTCATGAATCTTTCCCAGAAAAGAACCTTATTTTTACCGAAGGTTGTATTGAATCGTTCAAGCTGGATAAGGTGAATGACTGGGCACTGGGTGAAAAATACGGTACCTCACTCATAAACGATTTTAACAATGGTGCTGTGGGTTGGACCGATTGGAATATATTGCTGGATGAGACAGGTGGTCCGAACCATGTTGGCAACTTTTGTTTCGCCCCCATTCATGCCGATACCAGAATAGGGAAATTGATTTACACCAATATCTATTACTATCTGGGTCAGTTTTCAAAATATGTTCGTCCGGGTGCCAAGCGTATAAGCTGCTGTTCAAACAGGGATAAATTGCTCACTACTGCTTTCGAAAATGTAGATGGAAAAATTGCAGTGATTGTGATGAACACCGGTTCTACGGAAACAAAATATAATCTTTCGATAGGAAACAAGGCCGTATTGGTGAGTAGTTTACCACACTCTATCTCGACATTGTTAATAGAAGATTAAAAAAAGAATATCCGTTGCCCACGCAACTGGTTTTTCACAATTTATCACGTGATTTATTTAGGTTGATTTTGATTGGGTACGTTTAGGTACAAAAAAGTATGTTGTTGTTTTTAGTTTAAGATGGTTGGTATTGCTGCTGATGTAGAAATGAGGAAGTATTATCCCTGTTTTACATCAGCGCAATATTTTTTATCAACCAATAAATGCGTATTTTTGAATAAAAAATGAATAATAAGAAAAAAATCATAGTTGTACTGTTTATCGCCTGTTTTTATCAACTGATTGCTGCACAGGATAAAGGGAGATATTGGGAAGATATACAGACGATAAAGAAGTATGAAAAAATGTATGCTCCGGCAACCGACCCGATTATTTTTGTGGGGAGTTCCTCCATTCGTCGTTGGGATGATTTAGAAAGAACTTTTGCAGCTTACAGGGCTATCAACCGGGGTATTGGTGGTGCTGTGATTAATGAAATAACGTATTATCTCAATGACCTTGTATTTCAATATAATCCTCGCCAGATAGTAATTTATGCCGGCGAAAATGATTTGGGAGATAAAGCTTCTACGGCCGATTCAATCTACAATCGCACTCAACGACTTATTACTGCCATTCGTGAGCAAATGCCCAAGGTGCCTATTGTCTATGTTTCTATCAAGCCAAGTCCGGTGCGCGACAAGGTAATGGATAAAGCCATTGAGGCCAATAAACTGATTCGAGCTTATTTGCTTCAACAGAAAAATATTCAGTATGTGGATGTGTTTGACTTAATGCTCAGCGCCGATAAAAAATCGCGACCGGAATTATTCCTACCGGATATGTTACACATGAACCCGAAGGGCTATAAAATCTGGACGAAAGCCATTCAACCTTATTTAATCAAGTAATAATTTCAATCAATGAGAATAATTGCTTTTTCTTGTTTGCTGATAGTAAATTTGCTGTTCGCAAAAGCACAGCAAGTTATATCTTTATATCCCGACAGCATTCCGGGTTGTGATTGTAGAAAAGATATGGAAATATGGTCTGAGAATAAATCGGATGTCAGAAACGTAACCCATCCTACTCTCACCTTATTTTTCCCCAATAATCCTGTAACTAATCAGGCGGCAGTGATTGTCTGTCCGGGAGGTGGTTATTCGCATTTGTCCATTGGTGATGGTGGTATTGGGGTAGCAAAAGAACTGGCAAAGAATGGTATTGTGGGTATAGTACTCAAATACAGAACAGCTGGCAACAATTGCATATCCGATTTTTCCAATATCCCGTTGCAGGATGTGCAGCAAGCCATTTACCAAACACGGCTTCATGCCCGTGAGTGGAACATCGACAGGTCAAAAACAGGCTTGATGGGCTTCTCGGCTGGTGGTCATTTGGCAGCAATGGCAGCTACTCATTTTGCGTCGCCACTGATCGATGCAAAGGGTATGAGCTTACGACCCGACTTTACGATACTGGTTTATTCGGTTATCAGCTTTACCGATACGCTGACTTCAAAAAGCTCCAAAACACGCTTAAATCTTTTGGGCAATCATCCGTCTGATAAACAGAAGCTTTGGTTCTCGGCAGAGAAAAATGTTTCATCTGGTACACCACCTGCTCTTATTATTCATGCTTCGGACGATAGTACAGCTTTGGTTGGTAACAGTGTTGCCTATTATGAGGCACTTACCCGCTTTAGGATAGCTGCCAAAATGCTCATTTATCAAAAGGGAGGTCATGCTTTTGCGCTGCACAATAAAATGGAGGATGATTATTGGTTGCCAATGGTAATTAAATGGCTTAGATTGAATAAAATGAGATAGTTCTCTTAACTTGTTTATAATAATATAAAATGAAAAAAATACATGTCCTTTTTTTGCTGCTTTTTGTCTCAGTATTACAAGCAGTATCACGCCCTCTTGCTACAAATCTATGGGATAGCCAAAAGCTCGGTAAAGTAAAGAAATCTATTCATTTGCCTCAATATCAGCCGGCCTATGATGCCCTTATTAAAAAGGCTGAATCAGCTCTAGTGGCTCATTATGCCACGGTGATGGATAAAGTAAAGGCTCCGGCCAGTGGAAATAAGCACGATTACATGAGTCTGGCTATTTATTTTTGGCCAAATCCGGATAGTAAAGATGGGTTACCGTACATCAACAAGGATGGTCAACGTAATCCGGAACTAAAACAATACGATGCTGAACCCAAAACGGCTATGATTGATGGTGTGGTTAGCATGACGCTGGCCGGCTATTTTTCGGGAGATAAAAAGTACAGTCGCCGTGCTGCAAAACTTTTGGATACATGGTTTCTGAATCCGGATACACGCATGAATCCTAATCTGGATTTTGCGCAGCACGTACCTGGCAGAAGTACCGGTCGGGGATATGGAATTATTGATACCTATAATTTTGTGTCGTTGACCGACGCGATTACTGTTTTAAATGCTTCGGGCGAGCTGTCGAAAGCACAATACGCTGGGTTGAGAAAATGGTTTTCGGATTTTACCACCTGGCTGCTCGAAAGTAAAAACGGAAGAGATGAGGCTGTGGCAAGAAATAATCACGGCACAGCTTATGAAGTTCAACTATCGGCTTGTGCACTGTTTTCCGGTCGACCAGAAATTGCATTCGAAAAGATACATAATTTCGCGCAACAACGTATCTTTGTTCAAATTACGCCAGATGGTGCGCAACCTGAGGAGTTAACCCGCACGCTCGCGTTTCATTATTCGTGGTACAATATTACTCACATGATAGATATGGCAGCTATTGCCAAACATCATGGCGTTGACTTATTGAAAGAGGTTTCTTCCGATGGACGTAGCATTGTAAAGGGACTTGATTTTCTGACGAACTATGTTGGAAAAAAGTCGGAGTGGAAATGGCAACAAATACACGATTGGGATGTAGTGGAAGTGCAAATTGGCGAAGAGCTTCGCAAACTCTCATCTATCAGTGGAAATCCGCAATACGAAGCCCTGCGGGTGAAATTGGATAAAAATAGTCCAGATGATATTTGTTGGTTGTTGTATAGCCTCTGATAAATTGTATTTTTAATCATAAAATAACTCTCTATGAAATTGAAATTCATTCTCGTATTTTGTTTGTTACTGGTGTTCAAAGTCGGATTTTCGCAAAAGATGCCGGTTGTTGATGTAAAAAAGGAATTTGCTTTTGCTGCTAAACAGTACGAAGGCATGTTATTGTCACACTCTGACATCACTAAGTTTCCGCAGTCGACCAAGCCCGATGGGTCGCCCGATAACCGCGTCTCCGGTTGGTGGTGCAGTGGCTTTTTCGGAGGTTCGTTGTGGTATATTTATGAATTTACCGGCGATACTAAATGGAAAAAAGCGGCGAACATTTGGACTATGGCCGTTGAAAAAGAAAAGTACAACAAAGGAACACACGATTTGGGCTTTATGCTGTATTGCCCATTTGGTAACGGTTACAGATTAACGAAGAATAAGGCATATCTTGAACCGATGCTTACCGGTGCTAAATCACTGGCTACGCGATTTAATCCCGCATATGGTGTTATAAAATCGTGGGATCATTATCGCGATTGTAAATATCCGGTGATTATTGATAACATGATGAACCTGGAATTTCTACTTTGGGCTGCAAAAAACTCTAATGACACAAGTTTATACACTATTGCCGTAAAGCATGCGGACAATACGCTGAAAAACCATTTCCGTCCGGACTTTAGCAGCTATCATCTGGTAGGTTATGAAGAAGGAGAGAAAGTGTACAGTAAGCGTACGGTGCAGGGAGCTAATGATAGTTCGGCCTGGGCCAGAGGGCAGGGTTGGGCATTGTACGGTTACACCATGATGTATCGCGAGACCAAAGATCCGAAATACCTGAAACAAGCTGAGGGAATAGCGGGTTTTATCATGAATCATCCTAATTTACCAAAAGATAAAATTCCTTATTGGGATTTTAATGCGCCTAATATTCCGAACGAAGAGCGGGATGCATCGGCCGGAGCAATTTATGCATCTGCACTTTTAGAGTTGTGTAATTATAGTTCGGAAAACAAGCAAAAGTATTTTTCCTTTGCCGAGCAAATTCTGAAGAGTCTTTCGTCGCCCGAATATAAAGCACAGTTGGGCAAGAATAATTATTTTATTCTCAAACATTCAGTAGGGCATAAGCCGGCTAAATCGGAGGTAAACACACCGCTCGTATATGCCGATTATTATTATCTGGAGGCTTTGTTGCGGTACAATCGTTTCTTTACTCAAAAATAATTTTCCGTTTATTCAACCTTGAATGTAACCTTTATTCCACAAACTGTTGGAATTATAAATTCAAATACCATGATAAGAAAAATGACTTTTCTTTTCGTCTGTCTAATATCCTTTGTGTTACAACCACTCCAAGCGGCCGTAACCGGGAAGGACAATCTGACAGAATTACAAACATCACCAAAAGTATTTCAGGTTGAGAAACCTGATTACAAACTAAGTCCTTATACTGGAATGACACGCCAACATTGGAAAGATGCAGCGTTGTATCTGCTGAAAGGAGCTTTCAGTTATATTCATAGCCTGGACGATCCGATGAAGTTTCCGAAGCAAGAAGGTAAAAGCTATCCACGCACTCCGGAACAGGTTCCCACAGAGAAGTTGGAAGGGCTTTGTCGCACGTTGTTCATTGCAGCACCGTTGCTGAAAGAAGACCCGAATCTGACCATCAACGGCATAAAAGTAGCCGATTATTATCGTCATCAAATCAGTCTGCTGGTCGACCCGCAGAGCGAAAGTTTTATAAAACTGCGCGATAAAAAGACCGGACCTCACCAAAATCTGGTAGAGTTTGGTGCACTTTCCATTTCGATGTTTATTGTCCCCGATTTATTGTGGAAACCGCTATCACAAGCTCAAAAAGATGCATTAGCAGCCACCATGCTTAGTTATGGCGATGGTCCTACTCATCCCAATAACTGGAAGTTTTTCAATATCTTTATCCTCAGTTATTTCAAAAACTGTGGATATACAGTGAATGATGCATTGCTGACGGACTATTTGCAAAAAACACTTCAGCACTATCGGGGCGAAGGTTGGTACAACGATAATCCGTCCTACGATTATTACAGCATGTGGGCATTTCAGATGTATGGCATGTTGTGGTCGGATTTTTATGGTAAGAAGAATTATCCCGAAATAGCCAGGCAACTGGCCGATAATTTTAAAGCCGTGAAAGATAGCTATCCGTATATGTTTAGCCGTAAGGGTGAACTTATTATGTGGGGACGCAGTATTTCGTACCGTTTTGGTGCGGTGATTCCTTTTCCGCTAATGGGACTAGAGCATGCTCCAGAGACAAATTATGGTTGGATGCGACGGATTGCTTCCGGAGGACTGTTACAATTTCTGCAAAATTCATCGCTTCTGAAAGATAACGTACCCACATTGGGTTTTTATGGGCCGTTCGAAACAACAGTTCAGGCTTATAGTTGCCGTGGTAGTGTTTTCTGGTGTGGGAAGGCGTTTCTCGGCTTGTTGGTTCCGGAGGATAATCCATTCTGGCAGGCAACAGAGAATGAAGGTGCATGGAATACGGAGTTGAAGAAAAATACAGTCAACAATAAATACCTGAAAGGATCGAACATTTTGATTACCGATTACCCCAACATTGGAGCTGCTGAAATAAGGGCCTGGTGTAATTCACCGCAGGGTACTGCTACCGAGAATTATCGAGGAAACGAGAACTATAATCGCTTGTCCTACAACAGTGCTTTTCCGTGGCAAACGGATGGAAAAGATGGCGACGTGGCCATGAACTACGTGATGAAAAACGCAGCAAACCAATGGGAACCACTCCGGATGTTTACTTTCAGCAAGTTCGAAGATGGGGTGTATTATCGCGATGCCGTGTTTGAAACGAACCAACAGGTCAGACTCAAATTAGCTGATATTCCTCTTCCCACTGGCATAATGAGAGTGGATAAAAATTTCAGTACGGGTACGGTTGAGCTTCGGTTAGGGCATTACGCCTTGCCAAAACTTCAAACTCCAGTTAAAGAGGAAACTCGTAAGGTGAATGGATATGAGGTGAAAATCATAGATAACGGTGTTTACCAATTGGCTATGGTGAATATGAAGGGCTGGGGCGGAATGCAATTTGTGCATTCGCGGGGTTTACATCCTGCTGCCGAGGAGAGTACCGTCATCAATGCTACCGATCAGTTTAAGCCTGATTCAACAAAAGATAATCTGTACATCACGCTCATGCTCTGGAAAAAATCCGGCGAGAAATGGACTGCTGCAGAACTAATGCCGGTGAAAAAGCTGGATTCTTCAAGGGCAGATAGACTGACAATTACATTTACCTATAATTCAACGAAGATTATTGACTTACATTAGGTTGGAACATAGAAATAATATTTACCCGGATTCAATTTTTTAAAATCACACTAAACACATGAAAACAAAACATTTGCTATTGCTTATTTGCCTCTTTGTACTTGGTAAAGGAACACTATCTGCCGAGGGTTATCTGAAGGCTAACGGTTCTAAAATTGTAGATTCAAAAGGAAAAGAAATCATCCTTCGCGGCATGGGGCTGGGTGGTTGGATGCTACAGGAAGGATATATGCTACGCATGCCCGGCAGTGGAACACAACACACCATAAAAGCACGCATAGCCGATTTAATTGGCGACGAAGAATGTGAGCATTTCTATGATCAATGGTTGAAAAATCAAATGACTAAAGCCGATGTCGACTCAATGGCTAAATGGGGATTCAACAGCATTCGGTTGCCGATGCACTACAACCTCTACACGTTACCCAGCGAAAAGGAACCCAATCCGACGACCAATACCTGGCTGCAGAAAGGATTTGCTATGACCGATAGTTTATTGAGCTGGTGCAAAGCCAACAATATGTACCTGATTCTCGATTTGCATGCTGCGCCCGGCGGACAAGGGAATGATACAAATATCTCGGACCGGGATGACACGAAACCATCGCTTTGGGAAAGTGAGCAAAACAAACAAAAGACCATAGCCCTTTGGCGTAAACTTGCCGAACATTACGCCAATGAGCCGTTTATTGGGGCTTATGATGTATTGAACGAGCCTAACTGGACATTTGAAGGAAAGCATAAAAATGGTGTTGAAGATCAACAAAATAAAGACTTGTGGAAATTATATGTCGATATAACTAAGGCCATTCGCGAGGTGGATAACAAACACATCATTATCATCGAAGGAAACGGTTGGGGTAATAATTACAATGGTTTCGAGGGACCATGTGATAATAATATGGTGTTGAGTTTTCATAAATACTGGAACTCGAACGAAAAGGGTAGTATTAATGGAATTTTGAAACTGCGTGATAAATTTAATATGCCACTTTGGTTGGGCGAAAGCGGCGAGAACTCCAATAAATGGTTTCGGGATTGTATAGCATTGGTTGAAAGCAATGGTATTGGCTGGTCGTGGTGGCCGCTAAAGAAAATATCGGGTATCAACAATCCGCTTACTGTAAAAGCTCCCGAAGGTTATGAAACTCTATTGAAATATTGGGGTAAAGGCGGTGAAAAGCCTGGCAAAGAATTTTCTATCAAGGTGCTATCGCAATTGACTGAGAACCTGAAAGTTCAAAACTGTGTTTATCGCAAAGAAGTGATTGATGCCATGTTTCGTCAAATAAACGACAGTACCACCAAAGCGTATGCCGCTAATGCAGTTCCGGGACGTATCTTTGCTGTTCATTTCGATTTGGGCGCAGCGGGTCAGGCTTATTACGACAAAGAAAGCGAACGGGTTGACGGAAAGGCTGGTCTTACGGGAGGTAATAAGAGAGGTATTTATCGTAATGATGGCGTTGACATTGAAATGAATACTGATTCGACAGATCGTACCTGCAAATACAGTATTTCTTCGATAGAAGATGGTGAATGGTTGAAATTTACATTGGATGTGAAGAAAAAAGGCAATTATGCTATTCAATTGCGAGTCCTGCCGTCAGCTCAACTCTCAGCTCTGCATCTTGTTTTCGACAAAATGACTGCATCGAATGCCATTTCTATCCCTGCAGAAACAAATCCTCAATGGAAATCAGTTTCTGTTGGCAAGGTGATTTTGGATAAAGGGAAACATACGGTCAAATTGATGATTGACAAAGGCGGTATGAAAATAAACGCTCTGAGTTTTTCGACTATAAAATAATATTTCCATGAAAAAGCTAACCGAACAACCGCTGCAAGCAGTTTGTCGGTTGGTTGGAATAATATCAACTCTCTTTAAACCAATATCTCCATGAAAAAGCTTCTGCTGATAAGTCTTTTATTTCTAATGTGGCATACTGTCTTTGCACAAAAAGATGAATATGTTACGTTGCAAAACATTCCTTATTATACCGATTCTGTAGGTCGTTCCGGAGTTTCATTGAGCAAAGACTGTGTTCTGGATATTTATTATCCGCGCAATGTTCAGAACTTCGCAACGGTGGTGTGGTTTCACGGTGGCGGACTTACCGCTGGTACTAAGGAAATCCCCGAAGCTTTGAAGAAAAAAGGTCTTTGTGTAGTGGGAGTGAGCTATCGCCTTAGTCCGCAGGTGGTTTGTCCGGCTTACATTGAGGATGCGGCGGCTGCAGTTGCCTGGGTGTTCAACAACATCAAGAAGTACAATGGTGACCCCAATCGTATTTTCGTGTCGGGTCACTCGGCCGGTGGCTACCTGACCTGTATGATTGGTCTTGATAAAAAGTGGTTGAATGTCTATCGTATCGATGCCAACCGCATTGCAGGTTTAATACCCTTCAGTGCACAAACCATCACGCATTTTACCATCAGGAAAGAACGTGGCATTGCCGATACCCAACCGGTGGTTGATGCGTATGCTCCGCTGTTTCATGTTCGGAAAGATGCACCGCCAATGCTTTTAATTACCGGCGACAGAGAGATGGAAATGCTGGGAAGGTACGAGGAAAATGCTTATTTGATGCGCATGATGAAAGTGGTGGGACACAAAGAAACGACACTCTACGAATTGGATGGATATGGTCATAATATGACCGAACCGGCGTTTCCATTATTGCTAAAATGGATTGCTCAAAGAACCCACTAATCTTCTGAACGTACAAATCACCATGCAGCAATGATATCTCATCATGCAGTAACGATATCTCATCAAGCCGAACACATATCTCACCATGCCGAACCTATATCTCATCATGCAGCAATGATATCTCATCATGTAGTAACGATATCACATCAAGCAGAACCTATATCGCATCATGCAGCATCTATATCGCACTATGCCGTAACGATATTACAAAAACAGCTTACCGGATATCGGTAAGCTGTTTTTGTTTATGCAAATTGTTCTATTTCTTCTTTTGTGATGCTGGTACCGCCCAGAATAATGAGGCGTTCCACTACGTTGCGTAGTTCACGTATATTTCCGGTCCAGGAGCGCGCCTGCAACGATTCTATAGCCATTTGGTCAAAGCTTTTTGGCTGTATGCCCTGCTCGGTACAAATCAGTTCGCAAAAATGTGTTACGAGCAAAGGAATATCTTCTTTTCTGTCATCCAGACTGGGGACGTGAATAGGAATTACGTTTAGACGATGGAATAAATCTTCGCGGAAATTTCCGGCTTCGATCTCTTTTTTCAGGTTTTTGTTGGTTGCTGCAAGTACCCGTACGTTTACTTTTATGCTCTTGTCGCTACCCACGCGGGTGAGCTCGTTTTCTTGCAGTACGCGGAGCACTTTTGTTTGTGCCGAAAGACTCATATCGCCAATCTCGTCAAGGAAAATGGTTCCGCCGTCGGCTTGTTCAAATTTTCCTATGCGTTGTTTTATGGCCGAAGTAAATGCACCTTTTTCGTGTCCGAACAGTTCACTTTCAATCAATTCAGATGGAATTGCTGCACAGTTCACCTCCACAAAAGGGGCATCGGTACGATTGCTTTGCTCGAAAAGTAAACGGGCAACTACTTCTTTTCCGGTTCCATTGTCGCCGGTAATCAATACACGCGCATCGGTTGGTGCTACGCGTTCAATCATCATGCGCACTTTTTCGATAGCCGGCGAATTGCCAATCATCTGGTGTCGTTTGGCAATTTTCTTTTTTAGCGTTTTGGTCTCTGTTACCAGGTTATTTCTATCCAACGCATTACGAACGGTAATCAGTAAACGATTCAAATCGATAGGCTTAACGATAAAATCGAAAGCTCCTTTTTTGATGCATTCTACTGCCGTTTCAATATTTCCATGACCGGAAATCATCACGATAGGTGCTTCAATTTCTTTGTCTATCAAATGGCCAAGCAACTCAATACCATCCATCTCGGGCATTTTTATGTCCGAAAAAATAAGATCAAAAACTGCATTCTGAGCTGCTTCCAATCCTTGTTTTCCGTTTTCAGCCAGGGTGATCTGATGTTTTTCAAATTCCAGAATCTCCTTCAGCGTATTACGGATGCTGCGTTCGTCGTCTATGATTAATATTTTTGCCATATGATTGACCCCTAAATCCTCCGTCGATAGCCGGACAAGCTCTGAAGGGGACTTCAGAATTGAAATTAAGTTGAATATAGAAAAAGAAAGATTTGCAAATGAAGCTAATTCACATAAGCCCCCTTTAGGGGGTTGGGGGTTTCTTACAAATCAAACCCGATATCGGTTCTGAAATACTTTCCTTTGTATTGTATTTTTTGTGCGTTTGCAAATGAAACAGCCAGGGCTTCTGCTTTGTTGGCACCGTAAGAACTAATAGCCATCACGCGACCGCCATTGGTTACTATCTTGCCGTCTTTAGTCGTAGTTCCTGCATGGAAAACAATACTATTTTCTACGCTTTCAAGTCCGCTTATTTCGTCGCCTTTGGCATATTCTTCGGGATATCCGCCGGCTACCAACATAACTGTTACAGCTGAGCGTTCGTCGAATTCAATGGTCTTTTCGTTCAGATTACCATTGGCCACACCTTCGAGCAGTTCAACGAAATCACTTTTGATACGCAGCATAACCACTTCTGTTTCCGGATCGCCCATGCGGGCATTGTATTCAATGGTTACAGGTTCGCCTTTTACTTTTATCAAGCCAAAGAAAATGAAGCCTTTATAAACAATACCTTCGCGATCCAATCCGTCTACTGTAGGTTTGATAATGCGTTCTTCCACTTTGCGCATAAAGTCGGCATCGGCAAATGGAACAGGCGAAACTGCACCCATACCACCGGTATTCAGTCCTTTGTCACCTTCGCCAATACGTTTGTAGTCTTTTGCTTCAGGCAGAATTTTATAGTTTTTTCCGTCGGTAATCACGAACACCGAACATTCGATACCATCAAGAAATTCTTCGATAACCACCGTCTTGCTGGCAGCACCAAATTTTCCATCAAGCATTTCTTTAAGTTCTGAAATGGTTTCGTCCAAATCGTTCAAAATCAAAACACCTTTTCCGGCAGCCAAACCATCGGCTTTCAGAACGTATGGTGCTTCCAGGCTTTTCAGGAATTCGATACCTTCGGTTATATTTTCGGCTGTAACGCTCAGGTATCCGGCTGTAGGGATATTGTGGCGGAACATAAATTGTTTCGAGAAATCTTTACTACCTTCGAGTTGAGCACCCACTTTATCGGGTCCAACCACAGGGATATGTTTTAACTCTTCATCGTCGGCAAAAAAGTTGACTACTCCTTTTACCAATGGATCTTCAGGTCCAACAACTACAATCTGAATATTTTTTTCGATAACTGCTTTTTTGATTTGTTGAAAATCGTCGGCAGCAATGGGTAAATTAGTTGCAACAGAAGCTGTACCGGGATTTCCGGGAGCTACGTAAAGAGTAGTAAGTTTGGGACTTTGAGCTATTTTCCAAGCCATAGCGTGTTCGCGACCGCCCGAACCGAGGAGAAGAATATTCATGATACTGATTGAATGGATTTGAGTTGCAAAAGTAAGGAAATTTGAGCGTTTTGCAAAATGGGGAATATGTGCCGGTGGATTTGGCGGTGCGAATGTGTTAGCCGGATAAATTTCAGGGATTTAGGACTTTGTTTGTTCAAGATTCCACGGTATTTCAACCCGAACAGATGCTCCCTTGCCAATTTCACTTACAATGTTCAATTTCCCATCCAATAATACGACCCTTTCTTTCATTCCTATCATTCCGTATGAGTCTTGGCGGCCACTGTTATTCTTGTCAAAGCCTATCCCATTGTCAATAATTTCTAAAACGAGCTTATTAGATTCTTTTCTAAAATCAATTTTCACCAAAGTAGCTTTGGAATGCTTGGCTATATTGCTGAGTGATTCCTGAAGAATTCTGAAAAATGCAAGAGACTGTTGTGAATTCATCTCGATGGTTGAATTCTCAGGGGTAAATTCACACTTTATTTGATATCTTTCCTCAAATTCACGAAGATAAGCTGTTGTAGCACCGGCAAAACCATTCATTTCGAGCAGGTCGGGGCGCAATCCACTCATAATTCGGCGGGCAGTTTTAATGGTTCTGTCTATCAGGGTTGCTATGGTCTCAAATTCTCCCGACATACTTTTCGAATCATTTGAGCTGTCATGTTTTACAATTTTATTCTTAAGTAACCCCATCTCAATTTTAAGTGCGACCAGAGTTTGTCCAAGGTCATCGTGAATTTCGCGGGCCAGAGCTACTTTTTCTTCCTCACGCACGTTTTGAAGGTGCGACGCAAATTTTCGCAATAGTTCCTCCGATTTATTCAATGCAATCTCGGCTCTTTTTCGGTCGGTTATATCTTCCTTTATCGACAGGAAATGTGTTATTTCTCCCTCCGTATTGAGGATAGGAGAGATAGTGGCTGATTCCCAATAAAGTTCACCGTTTTTTTTCTTGTTGTGAAACTCGCCGCTCCAGATCTTTCCAGATTTTATAGTTTTCCACAGTTCAGCATCTTCCTGTTGCGGCTTTTCGTCTGAACCGAATATCCGAGTGTTTTCGTGTATCAGTTCTTCTGCCGAAAACCCGGTCAGTTGGGTAACCTTTGGATTGACGTATTCAATGATTCCATCCGGATTGGTAATACAAATTGCAACCGGACTTTGCTCCACCGCTTTGGAAAGTTTGCGAAGTTCGGCCTCAGCGTTTCGTTGTTCGGTTATATCATGAACGCTTGAATAAATCATGGCTTTATCCCCGATACGTATGGGGTTCGAGAATACTTCCACATCTCTTATTTCACCATTGGCAAGGGAATGCTGGACTATAAAATGATTTACCCTACCGTTTTTTACAGCCTGCAATCTGGTAGTTACTCTGTCTTTATCTGCATAGTTGAAATCGATAATACTCTTGGAGCATAATTCGACATGTGTACACCCGTAGTACTTGCAGGCAGCCGGATTTGCATCTTCAATTCGGCCGTTTTCGGGATTTATAAGCAGGATTACCGAATGATTGTTATTGAACAGTGCTTTGTAATGGGACTCGCTTTCAATAAGTTTAGACTCTGCAAATCTTAATTTTCGCATGTGTCTTTTGACAAGTAGGTACAAGAATACGGAAGTTACGAGAATGAAGAAAATACCTTTATATGTTTGAAACCTAGTTAAAAGGCTATCGTCCGTTTCGATTAAATCAAGCAATTTGTCTGAAAACAGAATCCACAAGAATCCAAAAATCAAATAATTAAGCGTAATTCTGAATTCGAATTTGAAATTATGGAATAAATTGGATTTCATAGTTTTCATGCTTAGATTTATTTTCTCATTGTAAGCTTCATTGGTCTTTTTTCTATTTATGTTTGCCCGCGGCCTAACATATTCGAACAAAACGAGCCGAAGAGAGAGTGGATTTTCATATAGTAGCGGTTACAAATATACACATTCATTTTATATTTGCTTAATAGAAAGTACTTATTTTCAAATACATCTTTCATTTACTTGATTCTTGTTGGGTGCAAAAAAAATCCCGGAGAGCTGTTTTAATTACAGTTTCCGGGGATTTATGTTTATGAAGCCTATTGCAGTAAGCTTTATGTTGTTATCGGAGGAATTTTTTTGAGGGGATGCGGTCAATGGTTTACTTACCTCTATAAAAGACGAAAGGTAGCTTTACCTCACGGTAATCTACCAATCTTTTTGTTAACCTTAAATCTAATACTATGAAAAAATCACGATGCAAAGATACGGGGTTTCTGATTACCAACCAAACAATTTTCATTCAAAATGCTTCAAAAGTATGTTTTATAACATACTTTTAGGATTGGTTGCCCAATTTTATATTTTCACAAGCATTCAAAGTCCTATTTTCACTTATTTTGTATGTGTCAAAGTGACATGTTGTTAAATATAGCTGATTTTCCGTAGTTTAGCATTACAATTTTACTCTTTTCGAAACACTTTTTTACATTTAAGTCGCCGTTTTATTAATGAATAATCAGGCAAACCATCAAAAAATATCTATCTTTGTTTTTACTTATTCATAAATACGCTTTAGCATGTCAAGATTTACCAAAAAGAAGAAAGAACACATCGGGTTGTCGCCCTACGCATTGGTTTTTCGTGGTCAAAAGAAAACGGATAAGATTTTGCTGCAAGCCATGGATTTCGATCTGGAGTCGGTGCGCGAGCTGGAGGTGAAGACGAAAGAGGGATTGCTGAGTTTAAAAAATTCGAAATCATTGAGTTGGCTCAATATTTACGGATTGGACAATGTAGAGACCATGGAGGAACTGGCTCAGGTATTTGCCATTGACGACAATATTCTGTCGGATGTAATGAATCCATCGCTTCGTCCGAAAGTGCAGGAGTTCGAAAACGGACTTTTTTGCACCATAAAGTTGTTGCAATACAATGATAAAGATGATACGCTAAGCGTCGAAAACCTAAGTTTGATCATCACAGAGAATACGCTGATTTCATTTCAGGAACTATCCGTGCATATGTTTGACCCTATACGCGAACGGATTAGAAAGCATAAGAACAAGATTCGTACTGCCGGATCCGACTATCTGGCTTTTGCGCTGCTGGATGTGGTGGTCGATAATTATATTTACATAATCGGTCAGCTGGGCGATAAGATAGAGGCGCTGGAGGAAGATATCAGCAATGACCCTAAAAAAGAGTTGTTGGATAGTATCAATTCTTTTAAGCGCGAATTGAACTTTTTGCGTAAGCATATAAAACCGGCCAGAGAAATGATTCTTAATCTGGCAAAAATGGAATCGGAGTTTATTCATGATGATAACCGCATTCATTTTAAAGAATTGCAGGATAATATCAACGAGGCCACCGAGCTATCGGATAGTTACCGCGAAATTTTGTACGATCAGCTGAATATTTATCATTCAACAATGAGCACCAAGTTGAACGAAATAATGCGGGTACTCACTGTTTTTTCGGTCATATTCATTCCACTTACTTTTATTGTGGGGGTGTATGGCACTAATTTTGAAAATTTGCCGGAGCTTCACTGGGCGCATGGCTATTTTATAATGTGGGGAGTAATGATTATCGCAACATTCTTTATGCTCTGGTATTTCAAACGAAAGAGATGGCTGTAAAAACCAACTACAATCCCTTTTTCTAACCTAAATACTGAACGATTTTAAGGTTGATTTGTTTATCAAGTCTAGAGTTCAACAAACACACACAAATGGAAGAAATAACAAAGAAAGCACCGAAGAAAAGTACTATTGAAAACCAAATATTGGTTATTTTCGGATCTAATGGCGATTTGTCGAAACGTAAGTTACTGCCGGCAATTTTTCAATTGTACCTCGATGATTTATTGCCCGATAATTTTATATTGATAGGTGCAGGTAGTCAGGAAAAAGATGAAGAGTCAAATAGAGTTGAGGTTAAGGAAGCATTGCTCCAGTTTGCAAAAGCAGATGTCACCTCTTTTCCAGAAAAATTAGAGTTGTTTCTTCAACGATTGTATTACAAAAAAGTACATAACCAAACCGAGGAAGATTTTGGAGCGTTGAAAGAATATATCGACTCGCTTTCGGCAACATTGAATATCCCTAAAAATATTATTTATTATTTCTCCATACCTCCATTTTTGTACGAGGTGGTGGCTGCTCATTTGGTAAAATATGGTTTGAATACCGAAGATGATGGTTGGAAACGGATTATTGTAGAAAAACCTTTCGGTTACAGTTATGATACGGCTATTGATTTGGACAAAAAACTGCGGAGTGGTTTCAATGAAGATCAGATTTACCGTATCGACCATTATTTGGGAAAAGAAACGGTTCAGAATATTATGGTTACCCGTTTTTCGAATGGTTTTTTCGAACCCATCTGGAATCGTAAATATGTGGATAGAATAGAAATTACTGCCGCCGAAAAAATCGGTGTCGGTAGTCGTGGTGGGTATTACGATACTTCGGGTGCCATGCGCGATATGATTCAGAATCACCTGATGCAGGTACTCGCGGTAATAGCCATGGAGCCACCTTCTATTTTCGACTCGGAATCTATCCGTAATGAAACGGTAAAGGTATTACAAGCTTTGCGACCAATAAAAACATCTGAAATTCAGGATTATGTGGTTCGCGGACAATATATTGCCACTGACGTGGATGGCGAATTACAGAAAGGGTATCGACAAGAAACGAATGTGGTGTCCAACTCAAAGACCGAAACCTTTGTAGCTATGAAGGTTTTTGTGGATAACTGGCGCTGGGGCGATGTGCCGTTCTATATCCGTACCGGAAAGCAACTCCCGGAACGTGTTACCGAGGTGATTATTCACCTTAAACCGGCTCCACATCAGTTGTTTAAACAGCGTTGCGTGGCGCAATCTACTAATATGATTATTTTGCGTATTCATCCCGATGCCGGTGTGGCGGTTGATTTTGGCATGAAAATTCCAGGTGCAGGCTACAAAGTGCAAAACGTAAACATGGCCTTTCATTATTCCGATTTGGCAGAAAATAAAATTTCGGAAGCTTATGAGCGATTGCTGTTGGATTGCATGATTGGTGATTCTACACTTTATGCGCGTGCCGATGCAGTGAAGGCTAGTTGGAAATTTGTTGATCCGATACTTCAGGCCTGGAAAACAAATCCTAAAATTCCATTGTATTTCTACGAATGTAATACCTGGGGACCTAATGAATCGAATGCACTATTTGGCGATAAACAATTGAAATGGAGAGTGCCGTTTAAAAAATTTAAAACAGACTAATCAAACTTATATAGTTTCTCGTTTTTATTTTAACGTAACTTTACCAACTGATAAAATGAACCACATTTACGAAACTCCGGAAGAAACAGCACGTGCTGTGGCTGAATTAATTCTTGCCAAAGCAAAGGAGAAAACAAAGCAATCGCTACCGTTTAATATTGCCTTATCGGGTGGCAGTACTCCAAAATTGCTGTTTACATTGCTTGCTAATGAATATGTAAATAGTGTCCCGTGGCATTTTGTCCGCTTGTTTTGGGTGGACGAACGGTGCGTGTCGCCGACTCACCCCGAGAGTAATTTTGGGATGACTTACGATAGTTTGTTGACTCATGTTCCAATTCATGATGGCAATATTTTTCGCATGCAGGGCGAAGATAATCCAATAAAAGAAGCTGCACGCTATCGTAAAATGCTAGAAAAGGAATTGCCTCTACAGGATGGGTTTCCAATCTTCGATCTAGTACTTTTGGGAATGGGTGATGATGGTCATACGGCTTCTATCTTTCCTGATAATATGGATCTGTTGCAATCGGATCAGGCAGTGGCAGTAGGTATTCATCCGGTTAACGGTCAGGAGCGTATTACACTCACCGGAAAAACAATACTGGAAGCGAAGCAAGTTGTTTTCCTTATCACGGGTAGCTCTAAAGCCACTGTGTTGAGGCAAATCATTAAACATGAACCTCAGGGCGAGCGTTATCCGGCATTTTATGTTGCCAAAAATGCAAAATCGGCCGATTTTTATCTCGACCGGGCTGCTACGGCTCTTTTATAACTAATTTCTTGGGCATGACTTTAAGTGAACATTTAGACGAGTTTTATAAAAAATACAACATTCCTGCCAATGGTGGTGTGAATGATAAGACGTTTGAAGTTCCGTTCCCTTATTTTACACTGACTTTGCCAAATTTCTCATGGCGAAAAAGGATGCTGTATGTTCATGATTTAGAACACATACTCAACGAGCAGGATACGTCCTGGAGCGGCGAAATGTTTATTGCCTCGTGGGAAATCTCCACCGGCTTTTGGAAAAACCTGCCTGTTATCATTTTTCCGCTATGGACCATGGGCTGGGGGCTCTGGAAGCATCCCTGGTCTGTGTTTAGAGGTTTCAGGGCAGGGAGCTCTCAGCTTGGAATTGCTAATCTGGAAATGGAGAAAGAGAAACTCCTTGGCTTGGAGTTGGATGAGTTGCGAGGGTTAATGGAATATAATCGTAGTTCACTTTCACCTTTCATGTTTTATATTCGGTTGGTTAGTTGGATTTTAATTAGTCAGCTTCTTTTTCTTTTGCCACTTCTCCTTCTCTTTTGTTTGATTGGATATTTTCAAATAAATGCCTCAAAATAAAATTGCAAAAGTATTTTTTCTGTTTTGTGCAGGTATATAAAACTTTATCTTTAATTTTGATGCCGATTTACGATCGTCAAAACATTGCTAAAATGAAGAAGCTAATTATTCTTTTTGCACTTTCTTTGCTTTTTACTCCGATTATTGCTCAGATAAATAAACCGGACTCATCTGTTCAGGTGGTTAGTTACTGGAATAAACATGATAAACAGAGGTATACCATTACCGAAGAGAGTTATCAGGTGAAAAATACTGCGGATACTACTAAACGACAGCTTTTTACCTACGATGTCGATATCGAAGTGATAGACTCAACGGCTGATAGTTATACTATTAAATGGTTGTTTCATAATTTTACCATGAAGCAAACATGGGATCCAATGATGGAAAAATTGCTTTCTGTTGTCAATAACATGCCGGTTATTGTAAAGACCTCCGAGATGGGTGTATTTAAGGAAGTCGTCAATTGGGAGGTTGTTCGTAATCATATTGCCAAAGGAATTGATCTGATAAAGTCTGAATGTAAGGATGCTCCTAATCTGGATATGGTTGTTGAGCAACTTCAAAACACCTATTCCACGAAAGAAGCCATGGAGAATTCGGCTATTCAGGAAATTCAACAGTATTATGCTTTTCATGGTGCAAAATATAAACTCAACGAAGAATATCCAAGCAAGATAAAACGCCCGAATGTCTACGGTGGCGAACCTTTTGATGCGAAGATAAATGTTTTTTTGGATGAAATTAATTTCAATGAAGATAATGTTGTTCTGAGAACTTCTCAGGTGATAGATAACAAGCAACTCACGGATGCAGCTTATCAGTATGTAAAAAAGATGGCTCAAAATATGGGGGCGCCTTTCAATACAAAGCGAATCGACTTTCCGATGGCGGTAAACAATATTGATACGGCCTCGCGTATTCAGGCGAGTACCGGCTGGGTAATTTTTAGTATACAAACCAAAGAAGTATCGATGGATAATTTATTACAGGTTGACGAGCGAACTATTGAAATTCAATAATTAATATTTATATATAATGAAATCTAAGTTAGTTGCACTCTTTTTGGTATTTTTATTCATTTCATCGGTTGCGTGTATCGCGCAAAAATCATCAAAAAACGGATCGTTATTTACTACTGCTAATGCGTCAAAGTGGAAATATATAATCAAGGATAAAGCTGTTTCTCCATCAGATGTTTTTATTATAAAGGATGGATTATTGCAAATCACGGGCATTTCAACCGGTTATTTACGTACAAAAAAAACATATACTAACTATGAACTTAACGTTGAATGGCGCTGGACAAAGAAGCTGGGCAACAGTGGAGTATTGGTTCACATTCAGCAAAAGGACAGTATTTGGCCGGTATGTTACCAGGTGCAACAAAAAGCTGATGCGGCAGGCGATATCATTTGTATGAATGGGTTGTGGGCAAAAGAATGTACAGACTCTGTAAAGTTTACTGTCAAAAAATTGCTTCCTTTGAATGAAAAACCCCTGGGCGAATGGAATAGTATGCGAATAGTATGCAAAAAAAATACATTAAAAGTGTATGTGAATGGAATTCTGCAAAACAATCTTACCGAACTGACTGCGAAAAAAGGCTTTATCGGTTTTCAAAATGAAGGAACCCCTTTGGAATTTCGAAAACTGACGATTACTTCTAAATAATAATTCATATACCCATTTTACGATGCAAAGACTTGTGGCTTTTAGCTGCAGGTCTTTTTTTGTAGTTTTTTATAGAGTTTATTTTGATTTTCAAACAAATATTTTCATTTGCTGATTACATATTTTCATTTGTTGCGTCTTACCATAAGATAAATTAGAAATGAAACATCATTTCATTATAAATATGAGTTTGTATTGAAGGATTTAATGTTTCAGATATGAAGAAGAAATAAATGAAAAACCCTATAATTCTAAAATCGTTAAATTAAATTTAATTCCTTATGGAAAAGCAACACAAAAAGTTTTTTTGGCAAGGAAACCATCAAATTGGTTTCTTGTCGTACGCAAAATGTGTATGTTGTTTTTTATTGGTATTTGCAGGTGCAATGCAGACTATTTCGGCAGCACCGGCTGGAGCCCAATCAACGCAACAAACAAAGAAAAAGGTTGTCGGAAATGTAAAAGATGAAAATGGAGAAGCCTTAATCGGTGTTACTATTGCCATCAAAGGACAGTCAGCCGGAACAGTTACCGATATAAATGGTAATTTTTCACTCGAAGTTAGTCAACCCAGTGTATTGGTTGTGTCGTATATCGGATATACACGTCAGTTTATCGATTACACAGGACAACAAACATTAGCCATTAAGATGCTATCGGATGCTGAGAAGTTGAATGAAGTAATCGTTGTAGGGTATGGGACTCAAAAACTTAAAAATGTTACCGGTGCTATGTCTCCAGTAGATATGCAAAAGATTGAAAGTTTACCAGTGCCGAACTTGTCTGAGGCTCTTGTTGGACAAATTCCAGGTTTAAGTGTTAGTCCAGGTAGTGGCCGTCCAGGGTCAAACGATGCAAAAGTATCAATTCGACAAACGTTCGATTATTCTAAAGATGGAGGTTCTCCTTTTCCTCTGATTGTAATTGACGATGTAATTCAGATAGATCCTCAGTCAGGTTTACCTACGATGGAACAATTTAATCGATTGGATCCATCAGAAGTTGAAAGTATGACTGTATTGCGAGATGCTAGTGCTGCAATTTATGGGTCTAGAGCTGCTCAAGGTGCAATTGTAGTAAAAACTAAACGTGGTAAGGAAGGTGCTGTAAAAGTGTCATATTCTGGTAAATTTGAATGGAATGATGCTGTCAGCCACGAAAAAACATTGAATGCATATGAGTATGGTTTGTATTCAAACAGTATTTTAAAGGCTAATGGAAAGACCGCAAATAATCTCTTCTCAAATGCAGAATTAGAAAGAATGAAATTATTGAATTATAACTGGTTGGATAATGCTTGGTCAGGCGCAGGAGCAATGCAACATTCTATTAATGTCAATGGTGGAAGCAGTAAAGCTACTTATTTTGCAGGGGCTTCTTATTATAGCCAAGGTGCCAATATGGGTTCTCAAGATTATAAGCGTTATAATTTTCGTGCGGGAACAGATGTTAAACTAACTAATCGCTTGAAATTAAGTGCTACTATTAATGCATCAAATTCTAATCAAGAAAAATCATACACAAAGTTAGCGAATATTAGTGATGGTAGTTATGGATCTAAAGGCGGTGGAGAACAAGCCGATTATACCTACTTACTACACATGCCAAAATATGTGCCATACAACTATAATGTTAGTGGCGTTGATAGATGGGTGTCGCCAGCTCTTGGTCCTCACGCAGTTTCAAACTCACAAGTTGCGGCTAATCAAATATCAGCCTGGAACTATTTTGGTTTGTTAGACAATGGATCTAAGACTGTAAATGAAGATTTCAATTATGGAGCTAATTTTGCTTTGCAATATGATATTCCTTTTATAAAAGGCTTGTCTGTAAAAGCAACTTATGCTTTAACCCGTTCAGCTAAAAATTCAGAAGCAGCTCAGATGCCATATACATTGGCTCTGGCTTCGAACACAAATACTACAGATAATCACTTGTATAGTGATAGTACCAAATGGACTGTTAAGGAAAACAACAAATCGGCACGTGTACTTTATGATGTGACTACTAGTAAAGCGGAACAAGCTAACTTCTATATTAATTATGATAGAAAATTTGGGTTGCATAGTATTTCAGCAATGGCATCAGTTGAACGTGCAGAAAACTCAACAATATTTGAACGTCAATTTTATGATAATCCGCTTGGAGGAGCGTATAATGGAGCAAGTAGTTCTGCAGGTGTATTAAATCCAGGATTTACTTATATGAGTAAATCAGAGGGTGGTGGAATGTCTTATTTAGGACGTGTAAGTTATGATTATGCCAGCAAATATCTTTTTCAGGTTTTAGTGCGTTCTGATGCTTCAACCAATTTTGCTCCTGAAAATTATTGGTCTCTATTTCCAGCCGTATCATTAGGTTGGGTGGCATCTGAAGAATCTTGGTTTAAAAATAATTTGAAGTGGATTGATTTCCTTAAAATTCGTGCTTCTGTAGGAAAAACAGGTAATGATTATATTAAACCATGGAAATGGGTACAACTTTATTCGTATGCCGCTGACAAAGGGCTTGGTTTTGGTTCGGCAGGAGGAACGCAGGTAGCAGGTGTTACACCTGATGCAAATCCAAATCGCGATGCCCATTGGACTACTGATTTGAAATACAATATAGGGTTAGATCTTAATACGTTAAATAATCGTTTGTCAATTGGCTTTGATGGTTATTTGGATAAAAATAGCGATATGTTGACAGCAATGTCAAATGCTGTGGGTGTGCCAATTTCAGTAGGAGGTGCTTTCGCAGAAGTTAACTATTCGGCTGTGGATGCATGGGGTACAGATATCTCAATTAATTGGAGAGATAAAATAGGAGAAGTGAAATACTCAATTGGTGTAAACACTAGTTTAAGTTGGAACAAGGTGAAGAAATACCCAGTATCTGGAAATAGTTTTGAGTCTGCAAATTCTACAAGAATTGGATATTCATCAATTATGCCAGTTTGGGGATTTAAAACATGGAAAGGTAATGAGTATGGAGATGGTTTACTTCGTACGGATGCGGATATAGATAAGTATTGGAACTATCTGACAGATCAAGCAACTGCTGCTGGTACAACTCCATCTTATCTTAGTTTAAAAAATAAAACTGATCTCAAAAAGGGAATGTTAGCATATCAGGATTTAGGTGGTGATTTACAAGCCGACGGAACAACAGGCGCTCCAAATGGTCAAGTAAAGGAAAATGGTGAGGATTATGCAAAATTAGTAAAACGAAATGTCAATTACGGTTTTTCTACAAACCTAGGTATAACTTGGAAGAGCTTTAGCTGGTCTGCACAAATATCAACATCGTGGGGTGGATATGCATCTATAGACAATATCAAACAAGGTCAATCAAGTAATCAAATTATTTGGGCTCACGAATCTTATTTGAGAGATATGTACGATGAAGCGACTAATGTGCAAGGAAAATATGCTAATGCGTTTTATTCTTCTCAAAATAATTATGTTTCGGATTATTGGCAGGTTTCTTCTTTTAGATGTTTTGTTAGAAATATGAATTTTTCATATTCACTGCCTAAAAAGCTTGTGTCGAAAGTTGAGATTGAAAGTGCTAAAATTAGCTTAAGTGGAAACAACTTGTGGGATTTCTTTAATCCATACCCGGATCATTACAGAAATATGTATGATAACTCTAGCAGTACCTACCCAACTTTAAGAACTTGGTCTCTGGGTGTAAATCTTACATTTTAATATTATCAGAATTGTATAAACAATTATAAATGCTTATATCATGAATAAAAATATATTATTGAGTATGATTTCACTTCTAGCGGTTGTTCTAACTGGCTGTAGTGATCAGTTCTTGCAAGACAAGAAAAGTTACGATAAATATAACGAATCCATATTTACTAATGAGACTGAGACAGGTTGGTACATAGACCGTATGTACGCTGATTTTTTCTCTGGATACAAATCTCCAACTCAGACTTTAGTAGGTAGTTATACCGATGAGAAAACTAAAATGACAGAAGAGATAGGTGGAACGATAGCAGATTGGATTAATCCACAAAAAGTGCTTGTGGATGCTGCTAATTGTCCTACATATTACGGTACAACTTTAGGGTCGTCTTCAACAAATATCCCTTATACAAGAATTCGTAACTGTAATTTTTTAATAGAGAAAATTGCTGAAAAAGGACAAAATCTTTCATCTGCTTTTCGGATTAAGGCTAGAGGTCAAATGTACTTTTTACGTGCTTTGCAGTATTATGATTTGATGAGAACTTATGGTGGTGTTCCGATTGTAACATCTACTCAGGTTGCATCGGCTAGTGATGAAACAATTAAGTTGCCTAGAGCAACTGTGGCTGAAACTGCTGCTCAAATCGTTAAGGATTTGGATTCTGCTGCTGTTTTATTACCGAACTCAAATACAGGGTCTGTAAAATGGACTGAAGCGACTGATTATGGTCGTTTTACAAGTGGTGCTGCATTAGCAGTTAAAAGTAGAGTGTTGTTAACTGTAGCCAGCCCATTATTTAACAAAGACTGGGATAATTCCTCTAATCAACGTTGGAAAGATGCTCTAAATGCTGGGCTTGCCGCTGAAACTAAGCTATCTGGTGACGGTTACGGTTTGTATGGTGCTACAGCTAAAGAGTGGGCAGGTATGTTTCTTGTGGATAATAAGTTTTGCAAAGAAGCAATTATAGTTCAGTTATGCTCCCCAAATACTACTCTTGCAATTAATAATGGTTGGGAAAAAAGTATCCGTTTGGCTAGCCAAAGTGGCACAGGAGGTGTTTCAGCACCTAAAGAAATGATTGATTTGTTCCCAATGGCTGATGGAACTCGCCCAACCGTGACAAATGGATATGATGACACAAAATTCTTTTTAAAACGTGATCCTCGTTTTTACAGAACATTTGCATTCTCAGGTTGTAAATGGGGAACAAAAGCTAATACTACAGCAACAGTATGGACATATAGATATTTGAAAGCTGATGGAAAAACGCCTGTATACTCAGACAATAATCAGGTAAGTAGCCCTGCAGTTGTTCGAAAAATGTCTAATCCAGCCGCTGATAACACAGCATTGGATTACTCAGGAACAGACATTTTCGAATATCGTTATGCCGAATTATTGTTGAATATTGCTGAATGTTACGCTGCAACCAATGACATTTCTAAATGTGTACAGTATCTTGGTAAGATTCGTGCTCGTGTTGGAATTCCACCTGCAAATAACTACGGGATAGGAACCCCTGCTGATAAATATGCTGCTTTGGCGGCATGTCTATACGAACGTCAGGTGGAACTTGCTTATGAAGGAAAACGTTTTTGGGATATTCAACGTTGGATGCTTTACAACGATGATGCTGCTTCAGGAAATAATACTTGTGCAAAACTAGGATTGACTCCACTTAACGGAACAAGCCGTACAGGTAATTACTGGCAAACAAAAACAAACTCAAATACAGATCCAGTTCCTGTAGCATCAAAAACTGCAATTGTAATTGATCCTGATGACAATGCTGCCACTTTTAATGCTCAATTAACTGCTTTGTCAACTTTGTTTGATACATATTTTAAGAGAGTTGCTACTGATACTCCAATGGATAAAATTGGAACAACCCCAGTAAAAATAGCATGGCAGCAAAACTATTATTTGTTTGGGTTACCTACAGCAACATTATCTAACAATCCATGGATATTGCAGACTAAGGGCTGGAAAGATGTCTATGGTACATTGGGAACTTACGATTATCAACAGTAAGATTGATTCTAAGATTGAGAATACGAGTATAAATATTTAGGGAAATTCTCCCTAAATACTTCCCCCTAAAGGAGGAACTTTAAAAAATGGAGACTTTGGTGTAATAACCACAGTCTCCATTTTGCATTTGTGGAACTGCATTTTTTTGAGTACAATTGCAGCGGGTTTGCGTCTTTATTAGTGAAGTTCGATATCACTACTCATTACTAATTACAATAATAAAATGAATAAAAAGACATTTTTAAAAATTCTTACCGTACTGCTTTTTGCGCCTATGTCGCTTTTTGCACAATATCCTGATGTTCCTAAAGATTTAAAGGCTGCTGCCGATAAAATGATAGATGAGGAAAACAGATACGTTGATAGTGTAATGACTGCAGGAAAAACTATTCTTGCCAATGAAGCTATCCATGGAAAACCTTACATTCCATGGGCTGCCCGTCCGACAGATTTACCACAAGCCCGGATTCCTTCATTCCCGGGTGCCGAAGGTGGTGGTCAATTTTCTTTTGGCGGTCGCGGTGGTAAAGTAATTACTGTTACGAGTCTGGCCGATCGTGGACCGGGTACCTTGCGCGAAGCATGCGAAGGAACTGTTGGTGCACGTATTGTGGTATTTAATGTGGCAGGTATTATTCGTTTGAAAACACCTATCATTATTTATGCCCCTTATATTACTATTGCCGGACAAACAGCTCCGGGTGATGGTGTTTGTGTTGCCGGAGAGTCATTTTGGGTAAATACACATGATGTGGTAGTGCGTCATATGCGTTTCCGTCGTGGTGAAACAAAAGTGGAGCGTCGCGATGATTCATTTGGTGGAAATCCGGTTGGAAATATCATGATCGACCACTGTACCTGTATGTGGGGATTGGATGAGAATATTTCATTTTACCGCCATATGTTTAATCCTGCTCCGGGGATGAAGGACGAAAAACTTCCTACAGTGAATGTTACGATTCAGAATACTATTTCTGCTCAGGCTTTGGATACCTATAACCATGCTTTTGGTAGTACCCTGGGTGGTGAAAACTGCTCGTTTATGCGTAATCTTTGGGCCAATAATGCCGGACGTAACCCTTCTATCGGTTGGAATGGGATTTTCAATTTTGTAAATAATGTAGTGTACAATTGGGCGAACCGTTCGGTAGATGGTGGTGATTATACTGCTCTGTATAATATCATCAATAACTATTATAAACCGGGTGCGCTTACTCCAAAGAATGCTCCTATCGGACACCGTATTCTAAAACCTGAATCAGGTCGTAGTAAATTGGGATATCTGGTGTTTGGTCGTGTTTACGCTAATGGTAACATTATGGAAGGTAATGATGCGGTAACAAAAGACAACTGGAATGGTGGTGTGCAAGTAGAAGAGATGGAAAACGCTGGTCAATATACCGACTCTATGCGTTGGAATACTCCATTCCCAAAACCAGAGTTCCCTATTATGACTGCAAAAGAATCATATGACTTTGTGTTGAATAATGTTGGAGCTAATATTCCGAAACGCGATATCGTGGATCAACATATCATCGAACAGGTTCGTACAGGCAAAGCTTTTTACAAAGAAGGTCTTGATTCTGTTGATTTTTATCAGTTCAAACACCGTCGTTTAGCCAAAGATTCTTATAAAAACGGTATCATTACCGATATTCGTCAAGTGGGCGGTTATCCTGAATATAAAGGAACTCCTTACATTGATACCGATAAAGATGGTATGCCTGATGCATGGGAAAAAGCGAATGGTTTGAATCCAAATGACGCATCTGATGCGGTGAAAGATTGTACCGGCGATGGTTATACCAATATTGAAAAGTATATCAATGCTATCAGCACCAAGAAAAAAGTTGACTGGACGAATACTAAGAACAACTACGATACCCTGGCTAAAAAGGGAAAACTAATGTAATTCATAATTCACAATTAATAATTCGCAATTATGAAAAAAAGTAAAGTAATAAGAACCATAACTAATTTAGTTCCCCTTCAGGGGCTAGGGGTTCTTTTGTTTTTGAGTTTGTTCGTAACTACCGTTAGCGCTGTTGAACTTGACTCAAAAAACCGTGATCCGAAATATGTAGAGACGATTGTTGCCCGTTCGAAGAAAACGGTTGATAAACTGGAATTAAAAGATGCTAAAGTTGCTACCAATGTAACCTACATTGTTGCCAACCGTTATTTTAAGCTGAATGATATTTATGCTAAACGCGATACTGCGATAGCAAAAATCAAGCGTTCTGCTTTGACCGGTGAAGCTAAAAATAATGCTTTGACTGCTGCTCAAAACGAGAAGGAAGCTGCGGTGTACCGTTCTCATTTTGCTTTTCCGGCTGAATTGTCACTGTTTATTGACGAATCGCAAATTGAAGCCATTAAGGATGGTATCACTTTCGGAGTAGTAAAAGTAACGTATGATGCCACTTTGGAGATGATTCCGTCGCTAAAGGCCGAAGAAAAAGCTCAAATTTTGGCATGGCTCAAAGAAGCTCGTGAGTTTTCGATCGATGCAGAGAACTCCGATAAGAAACATGCCGAATTTGGTAAGTATAAAGGCCGTATAAACAATTATCTGTCGGCCCGTGGATATGATTTAGTAAAAGAACGTGAAGGCTGGTATGCGCGCAATAAAGCTCGTGACGAAGTTAAAAAGAAATAGAGTTTTTTGATGTTTGATAAGTAAACTCCCGCCATCGGTCAAAACCGATGGCGGGAGTTTTTTTACGGTAATATCAAGCTTATTTCTGCTCACTTTTTTTGCGGTAAGCGGATATTCCGGTTTACCTTTGTTTGTGAGTATTTGCAGAAATAATTTTTTTGTTGCTTCTACCCTAACCGGGAATTGCCGTCCGAAAATTCCGGCAACCTTTCCCTGTTAGGGAATTAACCAACCAGTCTCAGTTCAAGCTTTCCCTAATAGGGTTTTAACCAACCAATTTTCCGGCAGCCTTTCCCGAACAGGGTTTTAACCAATCAGATTTCCGTAGCCCTTTCCCAAACAGGGAATGGGCAAAATCATTTTCGGTGAGCTTTCCCAGTTAGGGAAAGGGGTGTTTTTTCTGGTATTACAACAAATTTTATATAAAGCAGTTCTCATAAGTTTGTATTAAAGTTTATCGGACACCAATAATAATTATTCAGTCATTTTATTGTCTATTATTCCACCAAAAAATGCTGCCCGATATGGAGCAGCATTTATTGTGAGTTTTACGAATTCCAATTCGCGATTGATCAGTTCGCGAGACTCATTACAATTTCACTTCCATGTATTTTATCCGTTGTCTACGCCAGGTATATACCACATGAATGCGTCCATCCTTGCCCTGAATGATGCTGGGGTAGGAATATTGCGAAATGGGTGAATCTTCGAGTACGAGTTTCATTTCCCAGTTGATGCCATCTTTTGATACGGCAATATTCAGTGGCGTGCGTACGCCTTTCTTTGCTCCCGGAGGTGTAGCCACAGCATTGTAAATAATGGCTTGTCGCCCGTCCTGCAAGGTTACAGCGTCGGTTCCCGAGTTGTTGTTGGGCAGACTGGTGAGTGTAAGTGGTGTCCATGTTTCGCCTTTGTCCGAGCTCCACGAAGTAGCCACTTTACCGTTGCGCGTACGGCAAAGGATTTGCATGCGACCATCTTTGTGCGTGAGGATGCTTGGCTGAATGGCCTGTACGGTAGTTGCCTTTATGTTTTCGCCACCTTCCATATCGTTGGCAGTATTTCCACCAGTTTTATCCTGATCTTCTGCCAAAACAGCTTCAGAAGCAGGGATAGGTCCTACAATATGTATTTTACGTCCGCCTTCTTCGGCTATTTCGAAATGCACTTTCCAACCACCGCTTTCGGTGCTGGATGGTGCAATGGATTTACCATCCACATCCACTATCTTATTCTTGATAGGTCCAAGATAACCAGCCGGAAGTTGTGATGCTTTGCTCCAGGTACGTCCGCCGTCACTACTTGTTTTGAGATACCCCACCCAGTCGGATACACGGTTGCCTATTTTGTAGAACAGGTAAAGCGGTCCATTAGGCATTTGGTATAAAACGGGATTGTAGCAGGCTTTGCGCAGCGTGGGGCTGAATACTCCATCGGCGGCTAATGCAGGTGCGGTCCATGTTTTGCTGCCTTTGTCCTTGCGACAGGTGTAAATGCATACATCGGGGGCACCTTCACGCGTGCCTCCGAAAAATGCAGTCACCAAATCGCCGGTTGTGGTCTCCACTATCGTGGCCGAATGACATTGTGGAAAATCAGCTTTCTCGTACAGAAACTCATTGGTTACAATGCCTTTCTTTTGCGGAATATCTATGTTGTAAGTATAACTACCCGAGCCTACTTTCTCCACTTTTCCGTTTGGGAAGCGTAATTCGGCAGTGCTATTAGTTGGTATTGTTACTTTCCAGTCAAGATGCATAGTCGATTTCTTCCATTTGCTGATCACTTTTCCGTAAGGGGTAATATAGGAAGCATCTACATGTTCCAAATCGGGTATTTCGAAGTTAGGTTTCAACACAATATTTTTGAATGCCACGGCTTCGGTGTTAGATTTTATTCCTCCGAGGTTTTCGTATGCCCATGTGACGAGGTCGCCCAGCAGCATCACGTGGTTAGCTGAGTTCATTTTCGGACTGGCAGTGTTGCCGTTCCACAATTCCCAAATGGTGGTGGCACCATTGGCAGCCATATAGCCCCATGATGGATATTTTTCATTCGAAGCGAGTGCAAATGCCACATCGGCACGTCCCATGCGGCTCAATTCGCGCATCAACCACTGAATACCCACTACACCACAGGTAATATTAAGTTCGGCTGTGCCAATTTGTGATTTGGTATTGGCGGGAACTGTTTTGAACAAAACCTGTTTGGATACCGTGTCGACATATTGCGGTGGTACCAAGCAAAATGCCAACGGCAAGAGGTTAGAGGTAACGGTATTGTTGCCATAATACAGCGAATCGGTATGGAAAAACGTCCGGTTGAAGCCTGTTTTTACTTTCTCGCTCAGGGCTGTGAATTGTTTCGATTCTTCTTTTAATCCCTGCACATTGGCAAAGCGAGCCATTACCTTTAGTATTTTATAATAATAGGCCGTTGAGATAAGCGTTCCGTCGGTAATGCGTTTGGGATCTTCGCTATGAATCATTTTCAGATTTTCGGGCGGCATACACCAATCGCCATATTCGTCTTTGGTCATCAGATAATCGGCATTCATGTAGTTTTTCTCCATGTGTGCCATCCATTTTTTGATGGCAGCATAATTATCTTCGATGGGTTTCTTGTTTCCAAACTGCGTGTAGGTCATGTCGCACAAAAAGGGCAATGTAGCCGGCCATGTCACATTATCAGTATAATAGGTCAGATACACAGGAGCCACATCCGGTATGCAACCGTCCTGACGTTGTGCGTCGCGGATATCATTGCCCCATTTTGCGTACATTAGGTTGTTGTCAAATAAGAAGCTCTCGCCCCAGCAACCCATGGCGCGGTCGCCCAACCATGGTTGACGCTCATCTCGTTGCGGACAATCTACCGGCATGCCTTTGTAGTTGTCGCGAATGCCCCACCATGCATTTTTTAGTACCTGATTCAGCGTGCTATTCGATGTGGTAAGAGTTCCCAGTTGTTCCATTTCGTCGCTTACTACTTCTGCCGAGAAATCGGTTATCGCCGGCGTGTAGTTTAGTCCGCTTACCTCCACATATCGGAAGCCGTGATACACAAAGCAAGGTGCCCATTCTTCACCGGCTTTATCTCCTTTCAGAATGTACACGTCAGTGCATCTGGCACTGCGCAGGTTTTCGGTGTAGAGTTCGCCATCTTTTTGCAAGGTTTCTGCAAAGCGAAGTTTTACCGAGTCGCCCGCATTGCCATGTACACGGATGCGCAACCAGCCGGCTATGTTTTGTCCCAAGTCGAGAATGTATTTGTTCCCTATTTGTTTCAATGTTAGTGGAGTGATCTTGTCCAACACTTTCATCCCGGGCATCATCTGTGCACGTAGTTCTCCTTCGGGGAATCGAACACGTTGTGCTTCCTGCCATTTAGTGTCGTTGTAACCGGTTTTGTTCCAACCAGTCAATTCTTTGCGGGCATCGTATTCTTCGCCGTTGTATTCGTTGTTGCTACGGATAGGTCCGTCGGCGTTTAGTTTCCAGTTATCTTTCGTCGTAATATTTTCGGTAGTACCATCGCTGTACTCCAACTTAAGCACCATGCGCACCTTAGGATAGCCGTAAGTGGGCACTTTCCACGGTTTGTAAGTTTGGCGCATGTTGTAAAATCGTCCGTTCCCCAATGCAATCCCCACGGCATTCTGTCCTTTTTGAAGCAATGAGGTAACATCGAAAGTATTGTATAATACTGCTTTGTCGTACCCGGTAGAGGCCGGTGCCAATACCTGATCGCCCACTTTCTGTCCGTTGATAAACAACTCGTATACACCCAGTCCACAGATATGAACCGATGCGCGCTTGATTTCCTTCTTTGCCGGAAATTCTTTACGCACGTATCGTGCCGACAACCGGCTGTAGTAAGTTTCGTCGTCCCAGGGCATGGCTTTGTCTAAGCCAATCCATTGCGCCGATTTCCAGTCGGTTTCTTCGAATAATCCCATGCTCCAGTTGGCCGTTGGGCTCCATGCGGCCTCACCTTTATTGGTCCACACCTTTACTTTCCAGTAGTAAGCTCCATTGCTTTGCAAGGTCTTACCGGCAAACGGAATCCACAGCGAAGCGTCCGACGATACTTTGCCACTGTTCCAGATGTCACCGTTATCCTTCTTCAGGTTCTCTGCTGATGAAGCTACCAGAATCTGATAGGCTTTCTGTAGAACGTTACGCTCGGTAGTGGCTTCTGTTTTCCAACTAAAGCGGGGCTTTGGTGCATCTATCCCCAATGGATTGGTCATCCCTTCGGTGCGTAAAGCGGTGATGGTGACGGTAGCATTCAGAGCAGCACCGAATGATAGAAGGGTAAGGAAGACGATTAGTTTTGATTTCATTGTTTTTGAAAGATAGTACCAAAGGAGATAGTAATCAATAAGAAAGGTATAATGTTGTGTTTAAAGTTTTGACCTCTCCCTAAATCCCTCTCCCGAGGAGAGGGACTTTGACGAGCAAAAGGTTACAAGCTTTGTACACTGTTTAGTTACACTTACCTACTTAGCTATTCTGTTTGGTTGTGATATTATTTAGCTTGCAGAGTTTTTACATATTCCTTTGCACTGTCTACTGCTATCAACACACGGTCGTTTCCGGAGTTGTATGCAGCATCTATTGCGAAGTTGGTCACTTTGGATCCATCAAACTCACCGATAAATTGTAGATCACCATTTTTAGGATTGAACCACCAGCAGTTTTTCTTTGCTCCGCTGATTTTCGATAAGTCGATTTGCATCGGACGAGCTGTGTAGTTATATACCAATAGGTAATCGTTTCCGCGAGTGGCAATGGCACGGTCGTAGCGCTCACCATTTTGTCCGGCTATCACACTTTGATCCGGAACACGTTCCACGAATGGGAAGGCAAGCATCAAGGCTTTCAGGTATTTCATTTGGTTGTAGCCCGGATCTTTCAGACAGTCGTACCAATACCTGCTTGGGAAAAAGGAACCGCTCACTCCCGGTTTGTAAAACTGCATGATAGAATTGTGACCATAGGTATGCCCGAACGAGCCTGCAAATACCGACCAGTAAGCATAGCGGCGCACATCGTTCGCATTCCAGCGCGCTTCATTTTCTTCATGTAATCCTTGTGGAATGTCTTCGTACGACGGTTCTCCATCTATGACGGGCTTCAATGTTTTCAACGATTGACTTTTTTCGACATACATCCAATTATCCTCTTCGGTGTTTTCGGCAATGGTGTAGTCGCCGTCGCCTTTGCGTTGCCCATAACGGCGATGTCCGCTTTGGAACATGTTGAAATCCAGCCAGGCTGCATCGTTGAACCATGTTGCCGACGATGTTCTTCCACGTGGGTGGTAGGTCATTAGATGGTTTTTATCCACCGCTTTTATACTGGTAGCCAGTGCTTCCCAAACATCAGTTTTTACATCGCCACGGATATCACCGCCTATAAACCAGATAATATTCGGACTGTTTTTATAACGCTCCCCGAGGAATTTTCCGTAGGCTTGTGCATCTTTTACTGACATTTGACCGGATCCAACCAATCCACCCCAGATACAGTCCATCCCGATGTAAATACCTCTTTTCTCAGCTGATTTGATGATAAAATCCATGTGATCCCAATAGCCATAAACTCCTTTTTTGTTGATGTCTTTGAAATTGAATCCATCGGGCATTGATGATTGTCCGTAGGCATTAATCGATGGAACTTTGTCAATTGTTTGAATCTGCACTACGTTGAATCCACGTTTGCTGCATTCGCTCAAATAGAAATCGGCTTCGTCGCGGTTTAATCGTTCGGGCAATAACCATCCGGTATCTCCCAACCAAAAGAAAGGTGCACCGTTCTCATGCTGTAAATAACGACCGTTTTCGGTTACTTTCAATTTCCCATTATCCCATGGGAGTTTGGCTCCATCTTTTTTTGTTTGTGCGTAAATGGCTGTAGTGGCAAATAGAAGCACCAATAGTGCAATGAAATTCTTTTTCATAAAGTTTATCTCTTTAATTTTTCAAATTGAATAGATGCAAGTATAAACGGACCAACCGATTTAGGGTCATTTTCGATCACCGGTTCACCGATATAATACTCAAAGCTTCCGTCGCGGTACACTTTATCACCACCCAGCCCGGCAACGGAGCAACAATTCGTAATTGTAATCGTACCATCGGCTTCATTTTTGATAAAGGTTTTAATCAATCCATTGAAAGCTTTGGTAGTTGGTGCTACATACGATTTCGCAATATAGCCTTTGTTGATGGATTTGCTCAGGAAATAAACGAACATCGAACTGGCTGATGATTCGAGGTAATTGCCTTTGCGATTTCCCTGATCGGTAACCTGATACCAAACGCCCGATGCAGGGTCCTGATACCTGATAAGTGTTGCAGCCAGATTTCTGACGATAGCCAACACTTTCTCGCGCCCTTTGTTTTCTTTAGGCAGATAATCCAAAGCATCCACCAGCGAAGCGGCATACCAACCGATGCTTCTGCTCCAGAAGTTGGGCGAGCAGCCGGTTACTTTGTTGGCCCACGCCTGTTCTTTGCTCTCGTCCCAACCGTGATAATATAATCCGGTTTTGGGGTCGTATGTTTTTTTGTTGATAAGCGATATTTGATTCAATACATCCGCAAATGCTGCTTTATCTCCAAAAGTTGTTCCGTATTGCGCTAAAAAGGGTGTTGCCATAAACAAACCATCCAGCCACATTTGATGGGTGTACTTTAATTTATGCCAGTAGCCTCCTTCTGATGTGCGGGGTTGTTCCTTCAGCTGTTTGCGAAGTGTGTCCATGGCTATTTTGTAGCGTTTGTCTTTGGTCTGAGCGTAAAAGTCGAACAGTATCTTGCCGGGATTTACGTTATCAAGATTGAACGATAGATAATCCATTTTTATTTTACCTTTGGCATCGATAAGACTGTCGGCATAGATTTTGGCATAGTCGTAGTAGGCTTTGTCGCCCGACGATTTCCATGTTTCTAACATTGCTTTTACGACCAACCCATGGGTATATCCCCAACGTGGTTTTGTTGCATTCTCAATCATCCATGGTTCGGCAAAGCGTTTCATTTCCGAGCGAGCCATGCGTTCACTCCATCTTGCTGTGTCGCCTTTCTTTGTGGCGGCACTCGTTGATGTTGCTATAATAAGCATTAGCAAGACAATGTATTTGAAGCTTCTTGAATCTATTTTTTTCATTTTCAGTATTTTTTATTCTGATTATAATGCACTGATTTCATAACTTGCTCCGGCCACCGTTTGTAAGTCGTAAAGATAAGTCTTTTTTAGTTCCACCGTATTTAGTTTGGCCTTTTCGTTAATCAGTGGTTTTGAAGTTGTTGGCAGGGCATAAAGCGCATTTGGATTATCGCCTTTTGCTTCAGTCAGTCCTTTACCGGTGAGCGCTGTCAATGAGCGTAGGCGGCAATTTCCGCCGTTACGCGATTTGATAATGACTTTTTCCACTTTGTTTTGACTCCATTTAATGTCCATTTCGAAACCTCCACGAGCCACTAAGCCTTTGATTTCACCTTTACCCCAAACTGTTGGTAAGGCCGGCAATATGTAAATAAAACCATCGTAACTTTGCATCAACATCTCGGCAATTCCGGCTATGCATCCAAAGTTTCCGTCAATCTGGAAAGGTGGGTGTGCATCGAACAGGTTCGGATAGGTGCCGCCTTTTTTCAATTCATTGCGCACTAACGACAGTTGATCGGTAATCAATTTATAAGCATGATCACCATCGAGCAATCGTGCCCAGTAGCAAACTTTCCATGCCATACTCCAGCCCGTTGATGGGTCGCCACGATGAATGAGTGAGGTGCGTGCTGCATCAAACAACTCAGGGGTGCGATATGGTGAAATCTGACTGCCCGGATACAATCCCCACAGATGCGAAACGTGGCGATGGATATCAGCCGGATCATCCCAATCATACATCCATTCCTGTAATTGTCCCCAGCGACCAATCTGAAAGGGTGCCATTTCTTTCAACCGACTTTGTAAATGATTGGCAAAATCAGTATCCGTATTTAGTGTTTTTGAACTTGCAATAATAATATTCCACAGGCTTGAAATCAGTTCGTTATCCATAGTGGTGCCACCAGTGATAGTTGCTTTTCCCTCGCTTCCGGCATGAGTGTTTTCAGGTGAACTACTCGGACAAAGTACCAGCCAATTATGCGTAGGCTCTTTTACCATTACCTGATCGAAAAACAAGGCCGCATTTTTCATGATTGGATACACCGAACGTAAAAACGTGGTATCACCAGTGTATAAAAAGTGTTCCCACAAATGGCGGCTTAGCCATGCTCCACCGGCCAGCCACATTCCCGAAGGCGATTTGTCTATGGAGCCCGTTACGCGCCAAATGTCTGTGTTGTGATGAAGTACCCAACCGTCGACTCCATACATAATTTTAGCAGCATCTTTTCCGGTCTCACTTACTTCTTTGGTCAGGCGAAACAGCGGTTCGTTCAGTTCTGTCAGGTTAGTGACTTCTGCCGGCCAGTAGTTCATTTCAAGATTGATGTTGGTAGTGTATTTACTGTCCCACGCCGGTAACATTTTATCGTTCCAAATGCCTTGTAAATTCGCAGGTTGACCACCCGGTTGCGAAGCGCAAATGAGTAAGTAACGTCCGTATTTATAATAAGTTGCCACCAAATGTGCGTCGTTTGTTTTGGCAAAGTTTTCAACGCGTTTGTCAGTGGTTTCAGTTGATACGTTATCTCCTAAATCCAGTGACGATTTATCCATAAACGTTTTGAAATAAGCGATATGTGCTTTTTTTGTTTCGGCGTACGAGTGTTCCAACGCTTTGTTCAGAAAGGTTTTAGCGCGTTCCTGGGCATCGCCCGTAATGTCTTTGTAGTTATTGAAGTTAGTGGCAATGGAAACGTATAGAATGGCTTCATTGGCGTTTTCTACCGAGAGTACACCGTCTTTGCAAGTCATTGTTCCACCCATCGTCTTGGCTGTAACTCGTCCCTGAAATTTCACTTTCCCCTTTTGACCTTCATGGTTTGCAGTAATGCCATCGAGCGTTACACAGTTATCGTCCGAAGCTATAAATACATCCTGATGTGGCGAAGTAAATACAGCATTGAAAGTAATTTTCTTCTTTTTCGAAGCGGTTAATCGGATAATTACTACCTGATCTGTAAACGAAGTAAATGTTTCACGTTTGTAACTGACGCCATCCACTTTGTAACGCACCGAAGTGCATGCCGAATCAAGATTTAAATCGCGATAATAATCGGTATATCGGCTGTGTCCGGGGAATGAAATGCGCAAATCGCCAAAAGGTTGGTAAGGCATCCCTTGATTGGTGGCTGACATCACTTTTTGAGTGGCCAGCGTTTGCGCTTCGAAGTATTTCCCTGCAAAAATCAGTTCGCGAATCTTGGGAATATTAGTCAGTGCTTCCGGATTAGGGTTGTTGTTCGGACTACCGGCCCAAATGGTGGCCTCGTTGAGCTGAATTTGTTCCGATGCCGGATTCCCGAAAACCATAGCACCTAATCTCCCATTACCCAATGGTAGAGCTTCTGTCCAAACCTGTGCCGGCTTGTTGTACCACAGTTTGTATGAGTTGGTTTGCGCTGATAATGAGTAGATACTGCAACTAAGCAGTACAATAAGAGAGCATGTTTTCCAGATTGAATATCTCATTTAGTTGTTTTTTTACTTTCCAAAAGTACTATAAATGACGTGAAAACAAGGGTTTTGTACCCAATAAAGTGAGTGCTCCATCTAAAATAAAAATGGCAGTATGAATTTTCTCCATACCGCCATTTTCTATCTGTTAGAGAAAAAACTATTTCTGTTCTTCCGCTTTCTTTTTTGCTTCCTTCTCCGCTTTCAGTTTGTTGGTGAATTCTTTGTACATCAGTTTCCAGCTACGACCATTTTCGTTGAAGTATTTCTCGCATTTGTCTTTGTAAATTTCGAAAATAGCAGATATTTCGCCTTTCATAGTTTTATAATCTACCGCTTCCTCGCGAGCCAATCTTAATTGTTGCACCACATAGGCTTCTTCTTTCTCTGTCATATTTGGAACAATGGCTTTGAATCCTTTCAGCGTAAACTGATACTTGCCAATGGTGTACAAATCCAGTATTTTCTCCACTTGTTCTTCTGTCAGGTCTTTGCGAAGTCCGGTCATCAGATTTTCGTGTACCGATGTTGGCTTGGTAGAGCAGGCAATTACATCGCGATGAACATCAGTCAGCACCTCTCCTGTTCTTGGATTGATACCCTTTGGGATGATGGTGTACGGATGGTCGTTGTGCCAGTCACGAACTGCTTTCATATGTGTTTTGATAACATTGAATACCCGGGCTTCTTTTTCTTTGTCATTTAGTTTGAGCGAATCGACAAATATTTTAGCTCGTTTTTCCAAATCAATATCCGAATGAATACCGGCGTCGGCCTTTTTATTGAAAAATTTTTCAACTTGAGCAAACTCGCGAATGGCGTTTGCGGGCATTTTCTCCCCTTTTTCGCCAAAACTGTGCATAGCTACTTCGGGTTCGATAGTCACTTTCGATTCGTCAAGCTTAGAGGCATCCAATCCAAAAGTCGGGATAAAGAATTCGTAAACAGCCTTGCGTTTGTTTACGCCAAAATCATGTCCTTCGGCCAATAAATGCACATTGCTAAGTTTGTTGTCTGCTTTATAGAAATTCCAGAAACGTTGCAGGTATGGAAATTCCAGTTCTGGAACTGAAGCTGTCCAGTCTTTGCCGTCGGAGATTACGCGAACAGGTTTGGGAGCAAAAGTTGCCATCAATTCAGGGTTGCAGGTTCCGCCACAAGCCAGCATGGTAGGCATACCGCTTTCGCAGGGGCAACCGCCGTCGAAGTGCGAAGCCAGGTTTACTGTTGGACAAGCAGCCGTAAAACGATCGTCGAGTACTGAAAGCTGAACAACCTGCGTTCCACCGCCCGAGCCACCGTTGGTAGCTACACGTTTTGGGTCAATATCTTTACGGGTAAGCATGTAGTCGAGAATCGTCAGTCCGTTCATGAGTTGGATCTGTTCGGCTGCCGTAGTTCTGTGAGCTGCTGCTGTTACCTGATATTCCGATTCGCCCCAACCAAACAAATCGTAGCTGACGCAGGTTGCTCCCATGCGTGCCAACGTTCCGAAACGGGTTTGTTCATCTTTGTTGTAACGACCGCCACCCCAATGCCCGTTCGGACAAAGAATCAGTGCGTGTTTTCCTTTCGTCAGTGGGTTATAAATAGAACCACAAACATACAATCCGGGCAATGTTTCGAAGGCGAAATTTTTCACCGAATAGCCGTCGTAATTACGGATTTTCGACAAGATTGGTTTTGAATGTACACGTTTGGCAAGCACAGAATCAATCTGCAACAATTCACGGAACTCCTTCTTCAAGGCTACGCGACGGGCACTCCAGGCTGCTGAATCTGGATACAAACCGTTTAGATAAACCAACAGTTTTTTGCCATCTTCCGGCACGCGGCGAGGGTATTCGTAGGCTTTTATCTTGTAGGTTTTTTCGTCCTGTTTGGCAAACTTATAATCGAAAAGCGACAACACGTTGGTCAATGATTCTTCAACTGAATACGGACGAATGCGAAAGTCGGCAAACGGAACCACTTTACCGGTTGTATCGGCATCATATTTCAGTTTTATATTGAAACGAGTGCCTATTTCCTGCAAAACAGTTCCCAAAGGTTTGGCGAACTGGGTTTCGTAGGACTGGGCAAACACTTGTGAATGTAATAATTGAAGCGAAAAAATTAGTAAAATGACTATTTTCTTATACATCTGACTCATAAAAAGTAGGGTTTTATATTTATTACCTGACGAAATAGCCAATCAATTGTAACCAATCAACCGTTTAATTCGATACGATAACCGGTACCAAACTGCGTTTGAATCCACAATCCAAAAAAGCGATCGTACACATAATAGGTGTTATTTTCTGTTGTTATGATTTCCTTTTCCAATAATTGTTTTACGGAGGTCTGAACCGAGCTGGTTGAATGCAAAGCGTGTTTTTTAATAAATCCACCGGACATTACTGAGCTGGCTTTTCCTTCCTTTGCTATGGCAATCAGCACCTCTTTTTGCCTTTCAGTCAACAAGTTTAAAGTAGTTTGAAATAATGGGTGCAGATTTATAAGTCTATTTTCAAATGCTTGTATTACAATGTCTTCTGTTACAACATCATTCATCTGAGTCAATGAAAATAATTCATTCATTATATTCTGCAGATACCAGGTGTGGCCATCAAAAAGTTTATAAACAGCCTTTGTTATTTCGATAGGAATATATTTATCAGCTTTACTGAAATTGTTGCTCGCAAATTTTAGGTACGCATCTTCTGAAATAGCAGGTAAATGCATGAGTTGTACACTTTGATAAAACGGACGTGATGAACTGAAAAAAATATTCTCCATCAAATGTCGTTGACTTCCGGCAAAAATAAAAACTGTATTTTTAGAATGTTGAATATATGTTCTCAATAATGCTTCAACATTTTTCTCAGGGTATTTCGCAATTTGTTGAAATTCATCAATCGCAACAATGCATGGTTTGCCTGCCTGTTCCAGATAGTTGAATATTTCTTCCAATGAAAAATTGATTTCTGAAATTTCGCCCAAACCAATATCAAAAACTGGTTCTCCAGTGGTAGTATCCAGTTTAAATGCCGGACGGAGTGAACTGATAACCTGAAAAAAATTATCGATAAACTTGCGCCCTAATGGTTTCAATGTTTCAAAAATATGTTTCCCAAGCAGATATACAAATTCTCTGAGACTGCAGGTTGAATAGATATCGAGAAAAAAGGTATAATAATTACTTTCAATTTCCGGAAAATGAAAACAATGTTCAATCAATCCGGTTTTTCCCATTCTTCGGGGAGAAATCAGCGTGATATTGTTGCCATTCTCAATGTGTTTTAGTAATTCTATCGATTCTTTTTCTCTATCGCAAAAATATTCAGGAGAAACATAGCCACCTGTAATAAAAGGATTTGTCACTTTTCTCATACATGTAATTTTGCGACAAATATAATTATTATATTTCAATAATTATATTACAATAATTGAATTTCAATAATTATTTGTTAGTTGAATTGTATTACAATAAAAATCAAGGTTACATTTTGTGTCCTTAATGGACAACCGACACCTTATTTTGACTCAACTTTTTCGCCATTCACATACACATCTTTCATTTTTATATTCGTGCAATTTTGGAAAACACATTTCTGTTTCCCATCAATATTGATGTTTGTAAGCGTGATGTTTGAAATGGGCGATTCTTCCAACCCTCTGATTTTTATCGGAATCAATACGTCTGACCCAGTCACATTGCTGATATTGATATTGCGGAAAATCGGTGTGCGGTCGGTGACAGGCTCAGTAGGCATTTTGGTATAAAGCATGTCCAAAATAATGGCTTCTTCCTGAATATTCCTCATCACGATATTGTTTATCTGAATATCTTCTACTACGCCACCGCGTCCACGGGTAGATTTGATGCGGATGCCACGGTCGGTGCCGTCGAAGACACAGTTGCTGATAACCACTTTTTTTACACCTCCACTCATTTCGCTGCCAATAACCACGCCGCCGTGACCTGCCAACATAGTGCAATTGGTAATGGTGATGTTCTCGTTTGCCCAACCTAATTTTCGGGCTTGTAAGTCACGACCACTTTTCAGCGTGATGCAGTCGTCGCCCACCGAAATATGACAATTGGAAATATGTACATAACGGCACGATTCAGGGTTAATTCCGTCGGTATTTGGCGAAAGTGGATTGGCAATGGTTACCCTGTCTACGGTCACGTTTTCGCAAAACTCAGGATTCACAGTCCAGAATGGTGAGTTGACAATGGTAATCCCTTCGATGCGAACATTTTTACAACGTATCGGCTGAATAAACGGCGGGCGGAAAAAACGTCGTTGCAATGCTTCTGAATAATCCTCGTTAATTTCTGAACCGATTACTTTTGCATCATTCACCTGATCCCACATCGTTTGATATTTATTGATATCACGTTTTCCATTATTTTTCAGATCAATGATAACTTTAAAGAATTCGTCCCACCATTTTTTGCCCTGTCCATCAATTTTGCCTTCACCTTTGATAGTGATATTCTCGGCATCTACCGCATAAATCAGTGGCGAAAAACTTTTCATCATGATACCTTCATGTCGCATTTCTACATAAGGAAGATAATCGTCGAAGTTGTCCGAAAATAAAAGTGTTGCACCTGCTTCGAGTTCGATGGTGATATTACTTTTCAACTTAATGGCTCCGGTGAGGTACTTCCCGGCAGGGAAAAACAATGTTCCACCACCGTTTGCATTCAACTTTTCTATGGTTTTATTTATCAAAACGGTGTTCAACTTGGTGCCAGAGGGATTTGCTCCAGCCTGACGCATATCAATACGTTCTGCATTTGCAGATAAAATACCGATTTGTAAAAATGTGAGTAAGAATAATAAAGTCTTTTTCATATGTGTTTTATAACTTTGGAAAAGTTGAATTATCTATTTTAACAGTTTAGAGAATGTGTAACTTCCGCTTTTTACTGTCTTTGGTTCTTTTTCGTTTGGCAAATAAACATCTGCTGAGCAATTCACCGGAATTGAAATATTTAAAGTGAAGTTATCATACGTCTGACTGCTTTGAGCGGTCGGATGAATAGGTTCGCGTTTCCACTCCACCGCAATTTTGCCATAAAGTGTTTCTGTCGATGCTTTTACGAACTTCATATCGCCGACTACCTCAGGCCGAATTACGAAATGTTGATAACCCGGTACTGATGGTTTTGATTGAATGCCGGCTAATGAGCCAAAAAACCATTCGTCAATTTGACCCATCATAAAGTGATTCCACGATGCACCACGACGCGGATCCCATTGCTCGGTAAGCGTGGTGGCACCAAACTTAAGCTGAAAGCCATAACCAGGTGTTTCATCATGATTTTGCATGGTGTACATGAGTTCATTCAAACCATTGGTTGCCAACGTTTGGAACAAATAGCGGTTGCCAATATCGCCGGTGGTAAGTCGGTTGCCATGAGCTTTAATGTCTTTTACAAGATTGTCAAGTACCGCCAGACGGTTTTGCGGCTCTACAATATCCATGTAAACAGCCATCGCATTGGCCGTTTGACTTCCGGTAGCATACTGTTTTGTGATGGCGTTAAAGAACTTTGTATTCAGAACGGTCCTTACTTCACCGGCAAGTTTTGAATAGTACTCAACATCGTATTTATTACCTGTAAGTTGCGCTGATTTTACCAAGGTTTTAATGGCATAAAAATAATATGCTGTGGCTACAAATGGAACCGGTGTGTTCATTGAATATCCGGCTTTAAAATCTCCATAATCGTACCAATCTCCCAGTCCGAATGACAAAATATGATTGTTAGCACGACTGGTCATATAATCTACAAATCGCCTCATGGGCTGGTAATTATCCGTTATTAAGGTCGAGTCGCCGTAAAATTCGTAATACATCCACGGTGCAAGAAGCATCGAACTTCCCCATTCGGGCGAAACGCCAAATTCGTCGAAGCCGTTTTTGTTTCCGAATATATTATACATCGGGGCAATGGACGAGATAGCACCGTCGGGCTGTTGAGCATCCACCAGATCCTGCGTTATTTTTGGGAAAAATGCTGCCAAATCATAATTATAAAATAATACCGGTCCGTTGAGGTGAAGTTGCTCAATCCAACCCAGTTTTTCGCGTTGCGGACAATCGGTAAAAACGCCCTGCATATTACTTCTTACTGCTTGTTGTATCAACACATGCGCTTTATTGAACATATCATTTGAACATTCAAAAGTAGCTGTTTGCGGTGCAGAGTTATAGACAAAACAAGATTTTATATCTTTCAGTACGGGTAGTTGCCGGGGATTTTTATCTCCCTTTAGCACTGCACCTTCCACTTGGATGTAGTGAAAACTGTAGTACGAAAAGCGCGGATGCCAAGTTTCGTCAGCGCCACCTTTAAGTGTATAATTATAAATGTGCGGCCGGCCGGTTTCGCGTTGGTCGGCAGCACCCTCCGGGGTAACCGATTCACCTACGATAAGTGTAATCTTATCTCCCTTTTTACCACGAACGGTAATCTCAGGATAGCCAGCAAGATTCTGGTGCATATCAAAAACGATAACCGAAGGATCTACCTTGCGTTTTGTCTTTTTCGAGGCACTGTCGCACTCTTGCTGAGTTAATCGTTTAATCGATTTCATGCCGAAGCGCTCCATGATTTTTATAGGATATCCTTGCTGTGGAACAAGTTTTCCTTTCGGAGCATCTTGCATAACAACCTGTTTCCAGTCAGATTTATGAAATCCGGGCATGTTCCAGCCTTTTTGTTCCAACCCGGCATCGTAGTCTTCTCCACCGTAAATGTCATTGAAAGTTATCGGGCTAAAAGCATATTTCCAGCTATTATCCGACACAATTTCCTGAGTAGTATTATCGGCATAACGAATGATCGTTTTGAAAAACAGGGTTGGCGCACCAAACGACACTTTCAGCTTACTGTATCGCCCACCTTGTGCATTGAAAAAGCCATTGCCCAGCAACACTCCGAATACATTTTCGCCTTTTTTCAGATAAGGTGTAATGTCAAAAGTATTGTAATAAACGGTTTTGTCGTAGTCGCTCCAGAAAGGGGCAAACTCGCCGTCGCCCACTTTTTTACCATTAATACTGAACTCATAATGTCCAAGTCCACAAATATAAGTCACGGCTTCCAGAATATTTTTGGATGCCGAAAATGATTTTCGCAGCACAATACTTTTGCGGGAAATGCTGTCGATATTTTTCCAAACAGCTTTGTATTCAGGTGTTCCCATTTCCCAACTAAGGAAACGTTTTCCTGCAGGGATGCGGGCAGAATCGGAGCGAATGGCGCCTATCCACCTCACCCCCGACCCCTCTCCTTGAAGAGAGGGGAGTTGAGGTGCTGTTCGAAATATTGCCCAATCACTCCAGTTTGAGAAATTCCCTTTTTCGTCCGTTACACGGACACGCCAAGTATAGGTTTTTCCCCATTTTAATTGAGGGCTATTGCCGTAAATAGGACTTCTTGTATACCTTATTCCCTGACTTTTTGAAGAAAGTACTACGCCTGTTTCCCATATATAATCTTCAGTTGGTTCGTACAGAATTCGTAATTCAATTTCGTAAGCAGATTGCAAACTCCCATTTTCGGCAGACTTCATTTGCCAGCCAAAACGTGGTTGCAAAGTATTTATTGCCAACGGATCTTGCTGAAATTCGCACGTGAGTTTGGTAATTTCAATGGCGTAAGATGCTATTGATAAACACAAAACAATTGTAGCCAGAAATAACCTTTTCATATCCTATCTATTATTTCAGAATATCTTTAATAATCAATCTTGATAAAGTTGGAGCAGAGCCAACTTCTTTTCCATCCACAAATATACGCAATCCTTTTCCTACGTGGTAGCGATTACCATTTTTGTCCCACACAATGCTTAGATTATGACCGTGATAACGCACATTGTCCATACAGAACCAATCCCATTTACCATCAGGCAAAAGTGGATTTACTTCCAGCGTATTGTCTATGCGTGGACGAAGACCAACTAGTCCGGAGATAATCAGATCGTTAAAGGTAGAATGGTTGTAGTATCGGCTGCGTTCCTGATCGCCTTTGAGCCAGTAGCCTGTAACTTCGTCCATATATTCGCCCACGTAAGGTCGTCCACGGTGGTACTGCGATTCCACCAGTTTTTCCAACTGACTGAAATAGATGCTATCTGTAGTCACTTTTCGCGGATAATTGTTCATGAAGTTAGCCAATGCAGTCAGTGTTTGCGAAGTGGCAAAAGGCCAGATGGCACCGTCCCACTCGCATTTTCCTACACCACGTGTGCGGAATTCGGGATGGCGACGTTCGGCTGTGGTCAGTCCGTAAGGAGCCGAAAAGCCTTTTTCATTGTTGATCTGAACCCATGTAGAATCATATTTATTTGCATCAGGCATATTGAAATACCAAGGCAGATAACCAATTGCCTCGCGCACATTGGCAAGTGTATCTTTACGCATGGTTTCGAAAAATCCTTGCTTCACACTCCATAGTTTGTTTTGTACCAATGCCTTGATGGTATCAGCTTTTAATGCGTATTTTGTAGCCTGCTCTTTATTTCCTGCCAGTAATTCAATCGTTGCCAACGCCTTTGCATTGCCGTACATGTAGCTGTTTATCGTTGGGCGCGCATATTGTTTTTTGCGACCACCACTGATGGTTTCCTCCATGCCGTCCTGCACATCACCTTGCCAGAAAAGTCCGTTTTTAAGTCGATGTGTCGATTCCCAACGACTGTATTCCGCTTCCATATCTTTCAATAAATCAAGCAAAAATACTTTATCGCCTGTCACAAAATAGCGATTCAGCTGTGCGTCAATATTCCACGAGCTGAAGCTCATCATTTTTTTCATGGGTGCACCTTCGTTGCCACGATACCAGGTGCGGATAGCTTGGTTCATATATGTGGTGTCGCGCAACCAGCGACTTTCGTAGATGTGATGCCCAAGTGCACTCGAAATTAAATTGTATTTATCTGCATAAGTCCGGTTGACCAGAAATTCTGTCATGGCGTAACCCACCGGTGTTTTTTCAATGTGCTTGCGCAATGTCCACCAACGGTAGTAGAACATTTCTTCGAAGTTCTTTTGCGGACATTCGAACAAAGGGATGTTTTTTTGCATCCATTCACTTGCTTCGGCATTAGGAATGGCTTGCACAATATTTTCATCTTCCATTGTGTTGAAATAATTCACATAATGCTCAAAATCACCAAACTTCAGGAACGAAGCACTAGCATCATTATCTAACGACTCTGTTTTGAAATCAGCAATTCGGAAAACAGTCAACGGTTCTTGTTCGCCAGCATTTGGCACATCGTAATCCTGATCGGCAGGAGTATCGGGGGTTGGGAAATCGGGTGTTTCGCCGGTACTGAAAGCAATGCGCTCGATAGTAGCCACAGGTGCAAAGAACATGCGTAATCCTACTTGTTTTCCATCCACAAACACTGTAATACTACGATTCACTGTTGATAGTTTTGCTTCAACATGATACACCTTACCAGCCTTATATTTCATCATGTTTGAAAAACGTGAACCACCTTTGGCTTGAAATGAACTGTCGTTTTTCAGTTCCAGGCGTGAGCAGACAATGCCTTTCTCGTCCAGAAATTCGATGCGGAACTGACCTTTGTTTGCCTGTTCGGCAAGCAGGTCGAAAGATACTTTCAGATCCCTGGTAGCAGGAATTTTCCGAACCACTTTGGCGAAATCGAATGGGTCTTTATCCTTCAACGTCAACCAGTTTTTACCGCTCACTTTTTCCAAAGAAACAGGTGCCCAAAGTGGTGAATAAATATTCCAGTCGGTGAGCTCCGATAGTTTTGAATAGTTGTCAAGATTGTCATTGGCTTGCGCAATGGCATTTGTTTTTACCGGCACAGGAATGCGCGACACCCACATGTCTTCTTTGTTCACACTGTAGGTTACCCACATATTTTTGTCGGGTGGCGTACCGTTTCCTTCCTGAATACCACGGGTATATTGGGGCCCGTATGATTTATAATTGCCGCCGTAGCGCATGCGGGTAATTTCGCCGTGAACGAGATTCAATGTTGTGTAATTCAGTCCATCGACCGATGTAGAAATGGCTAACGGCCAACGAAATTCGGAAGGATTATATACCGTGGCATAACTTCCGTCGGTGAGGCGCTGGCCCCATATCTTTGCATTGCTGGTTACGAAACCTTTGGCTCGTTGTACATTTAAGTCCCATGTTTTTCCCTCATCTTCGCTGATAGAGGTGAGAGCAAACTTCCATAAACAAGCAACTTTTCCATCAGATAAATGATAGTAATTAAAGGCTTTGTATTCTTTGTTTAATGGTATGATTTTATCGCCACGATCAGACTCTTCAACCCATTGCATCATATACAGCGGATTGTCCAGAATTTCCTGACAACTTTTTACAAAATTCTTGTCTTTGCTCTTGGTAAAGAAAGGATAATCGGTATTTTTTTCATTGAAAGCATGATTGTAATGAATGAAATAAATCGGTCCATAAGAACCGTCTTTTTTTATCTCGCGCACCACGCGACCAATGCCGTTTCCGTCGTTCGGATCATCTTTTTTATCTAACGCCACGCCATAGAATGCCATGGTTAGTAATCGTCCCGATTTGGAAACATAAAATCCAACACGTTGATGCATGATGGCTGTCAGGTTCTTTGCCACGCCTTTATAGTCGGGTTTGGTGTAGCCGTCCGGAACTTTATAAAGTGGAAAAAGTACTTGCGGATTCGACCATGTATAACCATCGGTAGAAGTTTGTAGAAAGGTTTGCGATGGTGGAATGTGTTCTCCCACTTCGCCGCTCAGGTATTGGATATAAAATTTACCATTCCAGTAGGCCATCATGGGTTGGTGATTGTACGTCCAGCCGTTGCAGTTGGATACGTCGGGATATTGGCGGTTGGCTCGCATAATCTGGATATTATGCACACCCATCACCGGCGAAAGTTGTCCGTCGTGGTAGACTGGATTGGCAAGAGTTGAGCCTGTATAATGGATTTTATTTTGTGCCGGAAGCTGATTTGCCGATACACAAAACAATATCCAGACAAAAAATATAAAGGTTGTTTTTTTCATCTTGACTGTAAGAGCTTGAATGCAAAGATAATGAAGTTTTACTTAACTGCTGAAAGAATGGTAGTAGTAGAGTCTGTTTTTTGAATCTGACTCAAATGGCTGATTTTTATCAGGTTGTCAATAATTGAAGATGAAGCTTTGAAGATCGTACCGTGTTTATGATCTTTTGGAACCGAAACTTCTTTTGATACATTGCTGAAATGAATGAAATCTTTTGTTGCGATAGCTCCAAATGAGAATTTCTTGTATTCGTCAAAATAAATCAGGTATCTGTCGCCTAGTTTTTCTACGGTTGGCCCTTCCACGAAATTTTCCGAAAATGTTGAGCTTGCTTTTGAGTAAGGTCCGGTGGGAGATTTTGCAAAAGCGACTTTCAGGTTTCGGTTCGGGCGGGTGTTGTCTTTAAATACCAACACATAATCGTTTTTTGCCCGTTTCACAATGGTGGCGTCGATAGAACTAAATCCCGGGTCGTAAAGTAATTTGGTGGCGGAGATAGTTTTAAAATCTTTCGTGGTAATATAATATAAACGGTGGTTGTTTTTTTCATCTTCCTGACCTCGCTTAAAACGGTTGGGAATGCACGATGCCCACACAACTACAAATTCGCCTTTTTCATTATCGTAAAAAATGTCAGGAGCCCAAACGTTCACTGTGCTTGGTTCGGTTTTCATAACCGGAATTAGCTGCTGCCTTGACCAATGAATGAGGTCTTTAGAATAAGCATAACCAAATCCCAAATCGCCTTTCCAGCTACTGGTCCACACGAGATGAAACGTGCCATCCGGAGTTTGGGTAATAGATGGATCGCGCAACACCTTTTGGTTGCCAATAACCGGTTTCAGCCATGCGCCGGGAATGCTGTCCCAGTGAATGCCATCCTGGCTGTATATAAATCGTAATCCTTCGTTGGCAGGTTCGTGAAAAGAAGTAGATACGAATACGTTTTTCTCAGCGAGACATGACTGAGATACAGATAGTAGGACTGCTAAAAATATATATGTCAATCTAATTTTTAAGGTACTTATTCTAAACATAAATCATTTTTTATCTTTTTAAAACTAATATTTAGACGAAGAAAGATTAGAATAGTACTCATTGAAACTAAAATTTGAAGAATAACCGCAGGTGTTATTTCATTATGTTTTTAGCAGTACAAAAAGGCCTTTTGTTTCGTCAATAGAGAAATAATGTCACACTATTAACGATATGCAAATGCAGTACGCAAAAAAACACTTCTTCTTTTTATTTCTCCTTTTCATTGTTTGTTTTTCGGTAAATGCACAAAACCGTGGACTCACTAACACTTCTGTGAGCAAATATGCCAAAATGAACAGTACCGATATCGATGCCGTTCACTGGACCAATGGTTTTTGGAACGAACGTTATGCCATTATTAAGGATACCATGATACAATCGATGTGGCACACGCTCAAAGATGCTGATCTGAGCCATGCGTATCGTAATTTTGAAATTGCCGCGGGTCAATGTGATGGCACTCACAGTGGTCCTCCTTTTCACGATGGGGATTTTTATAAGTTCTTCGAAGGAGTTGCTTCGGTTTATGCACAAACGAAAGATCCTAAGCTTGATAGAATGATGGATGAAATTATCGCTGTCATTGCCAAAGTGCAACGTCAGGACGGATATATTCATACGCCGGTGATCATTTCTGAAATGAATAAAGGGGTCGATTCGCACAAACACGATAATATTGTAACCGGAACGAGTGTTGGCAAGAAAGATGATAAAGCGTTCGAGAACCGACTAAATTTTGAGACTTACAATTTGGGGCATTTGATGATGGCAGGCGTTATTCATCACCGGGCTACGGGTAAAACATCCTTATTGAATATTGCTATAAAAGCTACTGATTTTCTGTGTCATTTTTATGAAACGGCTTCAGCCGAACTGGCTCGCAATGCGATTTGCCCTTCGCACTACATGGGTGTGGTGGAAATGTATCGCGAAACTAAGAATCCACGCTATCTGGAGTTGTCGAAAAATCTGATTGATATTCGCGGAATGGTGCAAAGCGGTACCGACGATAACCAGGACCGTGTACCTTTTCGTAAACAATATAACGCCATGGGACATGCCGTGCGGGCTAACTACCTGTATGCAGGTGTAGCCGATGTGTACGCAGAAACGGGCGAAGAGCAGTTGATGAAAAACCTCACGAGCATCTGGAATGATATCGTTAACCGTAAAATGTATGTCACCGGTGCATGTGGAGCATTGTATGATGGAACTTCGCCCGATGGTACTTTTTATACACCCGATAGCATTCAAAAGGTGCATCAAAGTTACGGAAGAGCCTATCAGCTACCCAATACCACAGCACATAATGAAACTTGTGCCAACATTGGCAATATGCTTTTCAACTGGCGAATGTTGCAGGCTACTGGCGAGGCTAAATATGCAGATGTTGTAGAAACAGCTCTTTACAACAGCGTGTTGAGTGGCATTAGCTTAGATGGAACAAAATTCTTTTATACCAATCCGTTGCGTATTTCGCATGATTTTCCATACACCTTGCGTTGGTCGAAAGAGCGGGAGCTGTACATTAAACTGTGCAACTGCTGTCCGCCCAATACCGTGCGTACACTTACTCAGGTACAAGATTATGCCTACACGCTCAGCGCAAATGCCGTTTGGTTCAATCTCTACGGTGGAAGTCAATTGGAAACGGCTATTAATTCAAAAGAGAAAATTAAACTATCGCAAACCACGGATTATCCATGGGATGGTAACATAAAAATATCTGTAGATAAAGCTCCTAAGAAAGCATTTTCGCTGTATCTTCGCATTCCTGAATGGTGCGAAAAAGCGACGATAACAGTAAATGGACAAGCTTTTGCAGCTGATAATAAAGCCAATTCGTACACGCAAATTAATCGTGTGTGGAAAAAAGGCGATGTGGTTGAGTTGGTGTTGGATATGCCGGTGAAACTGATCGAATCGAATCCGTTGGTGGAAGAAACCCGTAACCAAACCGTTGTGAAACGTGGGGCGTTGGTATATTGTCTCGAAGGAGTTGATGTTGCAGGAGGAAAATCAATCGATAACGTGTTGATTCCGGCTGATATAAAATTCAGTCCGCGCAAAACAACTATTGCCGGCAGTCCGGTGGTTGTTTTGGATGGCACTGCCCGACTAACGAACGAGGATTCGTGGAAAAATACGTTATATCGCCCGGTTGCAAAAACGGATAAAACGGTCAATATTACTCTTATCCCTTATTATGCATGGGGTAACCGTGGTAAAATGGATATGACGGTGTGGATGCCGTTGGTAAAATAACCCCTAACCCCTAAAGGGGGACTAAATTAGTCTTGATTTATAAACAATTACTGAGAATAATGATGAATCTAAAAACAATAATCAAATACAAAACTAATTCTTATCCCCCTTTAGGGGTCAGGGGTAAAAATAGAATAGGTCTTATTCCCCTTCAGGGGTTAGGGGTTCTTTTTCTTTTGTTTTGCTCCTTCAATATTTATGTTTCCCCTTCGGGAAATGATATAAACGACGGTTCAGTTTCAACTCCAAAAGCAACACTTTCGGCTGCTTTACGTCAGGCACGTGAGTTGCGCCGCCAGAATGCAGCCGGAGTCGAAAACGGGATTCAGATAGTCATGAAAAGTGGAACCTATGCTCAATATGAGTCGGTTTTTATTCGTCAGGAAGATAGTGGCACAGCGCAATCACCAACCATTATTTGTGGAGCTGCGAATGAAAACGTGGTGGTGAGTGGTGGTGTAAAAATCGCAGAGTGGAAAAAGTTAGGAAAATATTGGGTAGCTGATGTTCCCGATTTTAATGGGCGTCCGTTCGATTTCCGTCAACTATGGGTGAACGGTCGCAAGGCGGTTCGTGCCCGCGATGTGGTTGATTTCGAAAAGATGTATCGCATCCGCAGTAATGATGCCGCCAACGAGATACTTTGGGTGCCTACTGCTGCGGTGAAATCCATTCTGAAAGCTCCTTATGCAGAAATGGTATTACACGAAATGTGGTGTGTGGCCAACCTGCGCATCAAATCTATCGAAGTTCATGGTGACTCGGCTGCTGTACGTTTTCATAATCCCGAGAGTCGTCTTCAGTTTGAACACCCCTGGCCACGACCTATGATTGGCAAGGGAGTAAACTCACCATTTTATCTCACTAATGCCATCGAGTTGCTCGACCAGCCCGGTGAATGGTTTCATGATATTAAAACACACAAACTTTATTATTATCCACTTGCAGGCGAGAATCCTAATCGGGTGGAGATAATTGCTCCGGCTATTGAAACCTTGGTAGAGGTGGAGGGAACTCCTGACCGTCCGGTGGAGAACGTTATTTTCAAAAATATCAGTTTTAATTACAGCACATGGATGCGTCCGTCGGAAAAAGGGCATGTACCTTTGCAGGCCGGTATGTTTCTGACCGAAGCGTACAAGGTTAGTCCCAAAATTATTCGTACGGATAACAATCACAAACTCGATAATCAGGGTTGGTTGGGTCGTCCGGCAGCAGCGGTTACTGTGACTGGAGCTAATAATATCGACTTTGAAAATTGCCGTTTCGAGCATTTGGGTTATTCAGGGTTGGATTATATCTCGGGAGCAAGAGGAGGCAAAGTGGAAGGCTGCACGTTCCGCGATATTGTGGGGAATGGCTTGGTGGTGGGAAGTTTCTCGCCCACTTCACTCGAAACGCATTTGCCCTACGATCCTGCCGATAAGCGCGAGGTCTGTAGCGGTCAGCAGATCAAAAACAATTTGTTTACCGATGTGACGAATGAAGACTGGGGCTGTGTGGCTATTTGTGCAGGCTATGTGAGTAACATTAACATCGAGCATAACGAAATCAGCGAGGTTTCGTACACGGGCATTAATCTTGGTTGGGGCTGGAATCAGACGGTGAATTGCATGCGCAACAATCGCGTGCATGCCAACGATATTCATCATTATGCTAAACATATGTACGATGTTGCGGGTATTTACACGCTAGGTTCACAGCCTAAAACAGTGATATCCGAAAACTATATTCACGACATTTACAAGCCCGGATATGTGCACGATCCTACCTGGTGGTTCTATTTGTATACCGATGAAGGTTCATCGTTTATCACCCTGAAAGATAATCGCACCGATGGAGATAAATTCCTGAAAAACGCGAATGGTCCAGGCAATTCATGGGAAAATAACGGGGCGATGGTAGGAGATAGTATTAAGAATAATGCGGGGAGAGTGAAATTCCGTTGATATTTACTTTGCGATAAAAAAAATAGATATTTTCCAAATCAACTCTTCCAAAGTTTTAAACCTAGGAAGGGTTCAATTATAAATACGATATGAAACGCACACTTTTTCTTCTCACATTTACAGCAATGACGCTGATTTCTTCTGCCCAGTCGTGGATTTGGTATCCGGGCGATTACGAGATTTGGCTCGGCAACGAGATGAACAACCGTCGTACCGAACGAGGTGCCTTTTTCCCTCATTTCTGGAAAATGGACAGTCACTATGTGTTGGTGGAGTTCAGCAAAAAGATTGATTTGGCAGCAGCTGAAGAAATTGAAATATCTGTGGAAGGAAAGTTTAATATCAAGTTGGATGGAAAACTGCAGTTTGGTATGCCGAAGAAATTCACGCTGCCTGCAGGCAAACACAGTTTGAATATCAAAGTATGGAATCAAGCCACTCCTCCCGCTATTTTTGTAAATGGAAAAACCGTGAAAACCGACGCCAGTTGGAAGGTGACTTACGAAGATAAAGAATGGATCGACGAAAGCGGGAAAGCAAGTGATACTTCAGCCACCATTTACATGGATGCGGCTACTTCTGACAGTTTTACCTCGGCCGACACGCCTCCTTCGAAATATAAATTACCCGTCGAATCTATGGTGGCTGTGAAACGCGAGAAGAAAAACGATGGCGAATTGATTGATTTTGGCAAAGAAACCTTTGGTTTTATTAAGTTTCAAGGACTGAAAGGTACCGGAAAAGTGCATATCTACTACGGCGAGAGTCCTGAAGAAGCACTGGATACTAAGTTTTGCGAAACGCTGGATCGACTATCGCTGGACGGCTCGTGGGTGACTGATGAAGCCCGCAACGTGACTTCGAAACAGGAAGAGAATTACACGCTGGGAAATAATAAAGCTTTCCGTTACGTGTACATTACCAAAGATGCCGGCGTGAGTTACGTCGATGTAAGCATGTTGTACGAGTATAAACCCGAAGTGCGAAAAGGTTCGTTCCGCTGTAACGACGAAGAGGTGAACCGTATGTGGGAAGTGGGAGCATACACCATGCAACTCACCACGCGCGAATTCTTTATTGATGGCATCAAGCGCGATCGCTGGACATGGAGTGGCGATGCTATTCAAAGTTATTTGATGAATTATTATTTGTTTTTCGATGCCGAAACGGTAAAGAAAACCATCTGGCTGCTGCGTGGTAAAGATCCGGTAACGAGTCACACCAATACCATTATGGACTATACTTTTTACTGGTTTCTGTCCATTTACGACTACTATAAATTTACCGGCGACACGCATTTTATACAACAAGTATACCCGCGCATGCAAAGCATGATGGATTATGTGCTGGGACGTACCAATAAAAACGGCATGGTGGAAGGTCAAACCGGCGATTGGGTATTTGTGGACTGGGCCGATGGCTATATGGACAAGCACGGCGAATTGTCGTACGAGCAGGTGCTGTTTTGTAAAAGTCTGGAAACAATGGCGCTTTGTGCCGATTTGGCTAAGAATCCTGCCGACAAAACGAAATACGATGGTCTGGCAACGGCATTGCGCAGCAAGCTGGAACCTGCCTTTTGGAACGAAACGAAGAAAGCATTGGTGCATAATCGTCTTGATGGAAAACAGCAGGAACAGATTACCCGCTATTCCAATATGTTTGCCGTGTTCTTCAATTATCTTTCGCCCGAAAAGCAGCAACTGATTAAAAAATCGGTGTTGATGAATGACTCGGTGATGAAAATCTCAACACCCTATATGCGGTTCTACGAGTTGGAAGCCCTGTGCGCCATGGGCGAGCAAAAAGCGGTGATGAAAGAGATGAAAGATTACTGGGGCGGCATGATTCGCGAAGGAGCTACATCATTTTGGGAAAAATATAACCCTACCGACAAAGGCACCCAACATCTGGCCATGTACGGTCGCCCTTACGGCAAGAGCTTGTGTCACGCCTGGGGAGCAAGTCCTATTTACTTATTGGGTAAATATTACTTAGGCATTCAACCTCTAAAAGCCGGTTACAGCGAATTTGCCATCGCTCCCAACCTTGGCGGAATGAAATGGATGGAAGGAACGGTGCCAACTCCAAAGGGTGAGATCAAACTTTACATGAACGAAAAAACCATCAAAGTTACTGCCACCGAGGGCAAAGGCTATCTGACTTTTGTCAGCAAAACGAAACCTAAAGCTTCGAAAGGAACAATCGAGAAGGTAGAAGGTACTAAATACCGCTTGCTCATTGATGGAAAAGAAGAAGTAGTGGTAAGTTACAAGTGATTTTCCGGATTGAAATAACAACAGAACCGCCGATAAAGTTGAATGCTTTACCGGCGGTTTTGTTTCTATAGTATTTGCCAATATCATACAGTGATGGGCTTATGCTGTAGCTGCTCAATGGCTTTCCCTAGTTTCCTTATCCCGATTTCAATATCCTGTACATTGGAACAGGAAAAGTTGAGGCGGCAGGTATTCACGTCTGTTTTTCCAACGTAGAACGGATTACCGGGAACAAATGCCACGTTTTCACGTATCGCCAGGTCGAAAAGACGCATGGAGCTTTGGCCTTCTGGTAGGGTAAGCCATAGAAACATGCCACCTTCGGGGCGTGTAAACTGTACTTCGGCCGGGAAATACCGTTCGATGGCAGCTATCATAGCCTCTGCTTGCTCGCCATATAGCTTGCTGATGCTGGCAATGTGTTTATCTATGTCATAGTTGGCAAGATACAGGTGCAGCAGGCGTTGTGTGAAATAGTCGGTATGCAGGTCTGCTGCTTGTTTGGCTATCACAAGGCGTTCCATCACTTCATCGGGTGCCACTATCCAACCCATGCGGAAAGCCGGCACCACCGTTTTCGAGAATGTTCCAAGCAGGATGGTTTGTCCCGGAAGGTAGTGATGCAGCGAATGTTTCGGTTCACCGCTGAAACGAATATCGCCATAAGGGTCATCTTCCACCACAAACATGGATTTTCCACGGCAGATATCAGCTACTTTCCGGCGGGTATCTTCGGTATAACTGATGCCCGAAGGGTTCTGAAAATTTGGAATCAGATAAGCTAAGATAGGATTGGTTTGCTCCACGGTTTGCTGCATTTTTTCAGTGTCAATACCGTTGGGAGTAAGTGGCACGGTGCAAAATTCCGGTTTGAAAATGGAGAAAGCTTGTATAGCACCCAGATATCCTGGTTCTTCGATTAGCACAGCATCGCCTTCGTTGATAAATACTTTGCCCAGCAAGTCCAACCCCTGTTGCGAACCGTTGGTGATAAGAATATTGTTCGGATTAATTTTTAGGCCTTTGCGTGCGTAACGTTCTGCGATTTGCTCGCGCAGGGGGAGATAGCCTTCGGTGTTGGCGTATTGCAAAATATTGCGGTCGGTACCGGACAAAAGCAGGTCGGCGCATTCATGCAGTTCTTCGAGTGGGAAAAGGTCTTTGTTGGGAAGGCCACCTGCAAATGAAATGATGTCGGGCGAAATAGCGACCTTCAGTATTTCGCGGATAAACGATCGGGGAACTCCGTCCATACGACGGGCAAACGGGATGTGAGTGCTTGCATTCATAATTGGAAAGTTTTTTTGAATTGAATAAAATAAAAAATCCCCTCCAGGCATTGCCTGAAGGGGATTGGAAAATATCGTATATGATTACGTACGTCCTACCTTCGGCAAATCTGTTGGATTCCGATGACGATAAGAATGACGATAATCAGTTGGTTGAACAATTTCATTTCTGTGTGTTTGTATTTACGTTGCAAAGATAAGCATTTTGATGCAGACAGGATGGTGATATGGGGAATTTATATAAAAAATAGTGTGTTTTGAAGCTTTCATCTCAATAGAATTTAATTGCTGATGATATACGAGAAGCCATTCTACAAATTATTTAATTGCGAATGATGTATGCACGGCAATTCTAAAAATTATTTTATTGCTGTTGATGTATGAACAGCTATTCTACAAATTATTTGATTGCCCTTGATGTATGAACGGCAATTCTACAAATTATTATATTGCCGATGATGTATGATACGCAATAATATATAAAGATATTATTGCTGTTTATATATGAACGGCAATGTCTTGTCATTATAATGCTTATTACGGTTTACACAGGATAAGTATTGAGTGCTATATCCGCATTTCGAAAGTTTAAGGATAGGTGAAATTGAGTACAAGCGGATGTTTTTAGCGTCTTTTTGTTGAGATTAAAAGTTGGAATATTAGTTTTTTTAGGTATGAGATTGAAAAGTTTAGTTGTTGTTTTTGTGTTGTTGATTGCCTCTCGGGCATTCGGCGAAGTCATCAATGTTTACAGTTATCCGGGCGCGTCTAATCGTGTTGTTTTTGGAACCGGGATATTGGTGAAGTCGTTGAAGGCCGGGGGGTATGATGTTGAAAGTAAAGTTTCAAAGTTTGGATCAAAAAAGGAGAAGAGTATTGTTGTGCTCGAAAAGAGCAGTCCGGAGTTGAGGCTGGTATTGAAAAAGCTCGGTATTCAGTTGCCTGACGGGATGAAAAAAGAAGGTTTTTTTATTGCTACAAAGAAAAATACGACATTGATTTGCGGAACGGATAGCAATGGTGCTATTTACGGTTGCCGCGAGATTATTGACCGTTTACAAAATACAAAGAAACTTGACTTGCCTGTTTTACTAACTGATGCACCCGAAATGGTGATGCGAGGGACGTGTATTGGCGTTCAGAAGACCACTTATTTACCCGGACGCACTGTGTACGAATATCCTTACACACCTGAAAGTTTCCCTTGGTTTTACGATAAAAAGCAATGGATTGAATACCTCGATATGTTGGTGGCTAATCGGATGAACTCGCTGTATTTGTGGAACGGACACCCGTTTGCCTCGTTGGTAAAATTGAAGGAGTATCCTTTTGCAGTGGAAGTGGACGATGCTACCTTTAAAAAGAACGAGGAGATCTATACTTTTCTTACCAAAGAAGCCGATAAACGCGGTATTTTTGTGATTCAGATGTTCTACAATATCATTGTTTCCAAACCTTTTGCCGAGCATTATGGTATTGCAACTCAGGATCGTAATCGCCCCATCACTCCGTTGATCAGTGATTATACCCGCAAGAGCATTGCTGCATTTGTAGAAAAATACCCGAACATCGGCTTTCTAATCACCCTTGGTGAGGCTATGGATACTTACGAAGACGACGTGAAATGGTTTACTGAAACGATTCTTCCGGGAGTAAAAGACGGTTTGAAAGCATTGGGTCGTACGGATGAACCGCCTATCATTCTTCGCGGACACGATACAAATGCTAAAATGGATATCGAAGCTGCTCGTCCGTTGTACAAAAATCTGTACACGATGAACAAATACACCGGCGAAAGTCTGACCACCTATGAACCGCGCGGACCGTGGGCTCAAACACATCAGGATTTGAGTAAGCTGGTGGACGTGCATATCGATAATGTGCATATTCTGGCCAACCTGGAGCCCTGGCGTTGGAGCTCGCCTGATTTTGTACAAAAAACAGTGAACGCCATGCATACTATTCATGGTGCTAACGGACTTCATCTCTACCCTCAGGCTTCGTTTTGGGACTATCCGTACACTGCTGATAAATTGGCTGATGACACCCGCCTGAAACAAATTGACCGCGACTGGATGTGGTATAAAACATGGGCGCGTTACGCGTGGAACTGCCATCGCGATCGTACCGATGAGATAAGTTACTGGAATACTCAGCTGGACGATTATTACGGAATCAATGATGCCGATGCTCGAAAAATACAAACGGCTTACGACGAAAGTGGTGAGATTGCTCCCAAACTGTTGCGTCGGTTTGGTATTACCGAAGGAAACCGTCAAACGCTGTTGCTCGGCATGTTTATGAGTCAGTTGGTGAACCCATATAAATATTCGATTTGGCCCGGATTTTACGAAAGTTGCGGTCCCGAAGGCGAAAAGCTGATTGAATACGTCGAAAAAGAATGGAAAAAACAACCGCACATAGGTGAGATGCCGCTTGACATTATTGCGCAAGTTATTGTGCATGGCGACAAAGCCATTACTGCTATCGATCAGGTGGAAGGTAAGGTGACGAAGAATAAAGCCGAGTTTGAACGCCTGCGCAACGATATGCATTGCTACCGCGAGTTTGCTTATTTTTTCAATAATAAGGTGAAGGCTGCCAAGTTGGTACTCGACTATCAATGGGGAAAAGACATTAGAAATCTGGATGCAGCTGTTCCGTTTCTGGAAAAAAGTATGGAGCATTATGGCAAATTGGTGGAATTGACAAAAGACGCGTACTGGTATGCCAACAGCATGCAAACTTCTCAACGTGCAGTGCCTATCAGCGGCTTGGATGGAAAAAACAAAACATGGGCAGAGCTGTATATTCATTACCAAAAGGAGCTTGAAAACTATAAAAATAATCTGGCATTCCTGAAGTCGCAACAAAATGCGCCTAAAACGAAAGCGGTTATTCCAGCACTTCATGTGGCAGATGTAAAATTGTTAAGCAAGAATCCAGCAGTAAAATTACAGGTCGGTGATTCGCTTTACAATGATTTTCCTTCAAAAATTAAAGAGGTAGCACCCGAGTTGGTGAAGATGACTGCCTGGTTCCAAAACGTGGCCAAACAACGTGCCGATGGAACAGAGATTGAATTTGAAACGGCTGGTCCGGTAAAACTGCTGGTAGGCTATTTCCGCGATGATCACAAACGCTATGCCCATCCACCGATGCTCGAAACCGATGCCTCGGCCAATCTGTACGGACAGGCTGAACCGGTGTTGATAAATGCGTTAAGCATAGCCGGTATGCCGGCAGTGAATGTGCATGCCTACAGTTTTGAGGCAGGACATCATAAATTGTTATTGCCCAAAGGTGTTTGTCTGGTGCTTGGCTTTACCGATACTGCCATTAAACAACGTAATGTCGGATTATCAGCAAGCGGTGTAGAAGAAACCATGGATTGGATGTTTTACTAATTGGCCCCAAAACCACTGAAAGATATAAAACTAACCATCCATAAATGTCGGTACACAAACTATGTAAAATAAACAATGTCGTAATCTTTTATTTTTAAAAGATTACGACATTGCGATTACAAACTTTAATACCTGCCATTAAAACCATTACTTGGATTTAAAAATATTTTCATAATTGAATGAAAAATAGTGGTTTTACCTTGCATCAATATTATTTTTTCTTTTTGCCCCAATATGTTGCGTTTAGATTTTTTTCGGTACCTGCATACACAATTGTTACACGGCGTGGAGTGGCTTCCCAATCAACTTCGCGTTCAACGCAAACAATAACGTTACCCAATGTTAGTTGCTTTTTTGCCGCATCATAACTCCAACTTCCTGTCAACGCTCCCGACATGGTGCCGTTGGCATTGAGGGTTAGTGCAGTGGCGATATCTTGTACGCCATAGCTGTATTTAAGGTTTATGTGCTCCCATGTTCCAGTAAGCGAGTCTTTGGTTATAGTACCGTAATCAGGTACAGCAGCGTAACGTTCGGGCAATGCTATTGGCCACAGGTTGTTTGGTTCGCTGGTAGAAGCCGGACACCATACCAAGCGACGTACATGTCCCATCATAAGAGCATTGGAGTAAGCGTTGCCACCAACGTTGGCTGGCAATCGTCCTTGTGACATTAAGAACCAATCGTTGGTATTTGGCTTTTGAAATACACAGCAGTGTGATATACCAACCCAACCGTTGCTGAGGTTAAATTTGTAAGGGTGTGTTACAATCGGATAGCTGTCGCCGCTTCCGCTTGTGAAGTTACGTCCGGTAATGTCTGAATACGGACCTTCGATATTGGTACTTCTCACCACGCGTGTGTTGTAAGGTACATCGAGGCCATCGTATGCCATAAACAAATAGTAGTAACCATCTTTATATATTACCTCGGGAGCTTCGCTACCTTGCCAACGCGATGAAGCTGTACGTGTGCCTACTCTCACTCCATATCTACTTGTAAGATCACTTGTAGTGCTTGCCCATGGATTCCCCAGTTTGTTTAAGGGTTTTCCGCTTGTTGGATCAAGTTGTAGCAGAGCGAAGCCGCTATGCCAGGAACCATGTATCAGGTAATGTTTTCCATCGGGGGCTACGATATAAGTAGGGTCGATGGCGTTGTAGTAGAAATAGGCACTCCAATCCGAAGTATTTGCTCTATTGTAATCTAAGCCGCGATCGGACGATGAAGTGGTAACGAAACCTTTATCAGTCCACACAGCTCCCGCGGGATCTGTCGATTCACACATTCCGATAAAAGCACGCTCACTCCAGCTACCATCGAAGCTGGCTGTGTTGGGGTTTCCGGTTTTGATGTAATTAAAAATAACTATACTGTAGTACATCCGCAAGATATCTTTTCCTCCAACGGTGACCTTGCGCACTACCGGTGCCCAATATCCGTATTGAATACTGCTTTTAGCAATGGCACTCAGCCCCATGCGAGTACGAATGGCGTTGAGCGAGTCGGCAACCCAGGTTGGAGGATCGTAGAAAGGACCGCCTACCCAATCCCAATTAACCAGATCTTTTGATCGTTTGCCTTGAAAATGTCCATGTCCTTCGGCTGCATTTCCATAGGAAGCATCAGTGCCGTACATGTAATAATAGCCATTGTAATAAGCTACTGACGGATCGTGCACGTTAGCCAGATTCCAATTGTCCCGATTCGACCACGAGGATATGGAGGAATAATCGTCAGCATAAGTGGGGATGCTGAATGTTTTTACTGTATCCGTTCCATTTGTACCACCGGTTACGATTGGTTCATCCTTTTTGCACCCTACAAATAACAGAGCTGATATGCCGACTAATAAAATCGGGAAATACTTTAGTTTCATGATAAGAAAATAATAAGTAAGTGACAAATAATGTATGTTGATGACTATGAATATAACGACAATCAATCTTCTTTATTGTAAAAATACAAGCCCGATAGCCATCAGTACTGATTAAAAAACTTCCTTATCAACATTCAAAAAATACGTCGATAAGGAAGTTTCTATTTTAAGAAATTGATTCCTATTTTACAACAGGATGAACAGCCCATTTAGCTAAAAATGCAGGTCCATTATCTTCACTCTTGTTTGCCGAGTTACCTTTAAGATTCGGGTTGGCATTAAGAGTCCCCTGAAGTATTGGGAAATATTCATGTCCTTTAGAGTAATATTGGAACGATGAGGCACTTGCAGTTGCGGCTGTAAGCACATCTGTGTTAGCTGTACCATCGAGCTTGTAATAAGCATGTTCAACTAACTGATTCAGACGATCTGCATTGTAGAAAAATCCCCAACGGAGCAAATCGATACCGCGTCCGTTTTCGCAACCAAATTCTTTCGGACGTTCAACATTTGCAATTTGTTCAAAAAGAGCATCTTTCGATGTGAAGTCAGACAGTTTCAGGTCTTTGAGTGCAACACGTCGACGTACGAGGTTGATGTAATCGATAGCAGCCTGGGTTGGACCACTAATTTCATTTTCGCATTCGGCAGCTCGTAGCAATACATCGCTATAACGCATCAGGCGCAGGTTAATTCCACAATTCAAACCGGTTGTAATCGTATTATAAATATTGGTTCTGGCATTGGTGAATTTAGCGATTGATATACCCCCCTGTGCTGTATTCGATAGTGGAGTTGCAGTCAGATCTTGTTGATAAACTTTGTTACTACGAGGATCTCCATTCGGATAAGCCGCAGTTTTAGCACCTTTATAATTGGCATAATCACTTTCGTAGGTTACCAATGTCCAGTATAAACGAGGGTCGAGACGACCATCAGTACTATTTTCTTTTTTGAATAGGTTATACAACCATGGAGATCCAGCAAGGTCACCCCAGCTTCCCAATTGTTGGGAAGCGTAGTTGCTCTCTACAGCGTGCCCTTGAGTTGCTTGCGAACTGATATTTACAGGAGTCCATTCCTGATCGGTACCACCTGTACCATAGTCCATAAATTGAACTTCAAAAAGGCTCTCTTTGTTATTCTCATAAGCGGCACCCTCTTTGAAGTTGTCACCATAGTCTGCCATAAGGGCATAAGCTCCATATTTACCGGCGATGATATCTTTCAGTACAGTATAAGCTTCGGTATACTTGTGACGGAACATCAGTGCACGAGCCAGATAACCGGCAGCAGAACCACATGTAGCACGTCCCTGAGCCCATTCACCACCTTTACTGCGTGATGGCAATATTTGCATTGCAGTTGTCAAATCCTTTTCTATCTGATCAAACAACTCGTCCTGAGTATTGTTGGCTGCATACATGGTGTTAATGTCTGAATAGGATGCATAGTCTGTAATCAATGGGGCAGTCTGGTAATAGGTCGCCAGTTCATAGTATGCCAATGAACGTAAGAAGAGCGCCTGACCTTTTATCTGATTGTAAGAGTCTGTCGACATCTTAACACCATCTACTTTCGACAATACATAGTTGGTACGGTTTACAACATGATAGTTATCACGCCATGGCCATTCGTCTCCGATTCCGATAGTACCCGGAGAGTTGAGGTTGTCGTACTCCAGGTACCACTGTTGAGACGAGTTCCAAACTTCGTCGCCGCGTACTGCATCCAACGTATAACCAACACGGGCGAATGTACCTTCGAGACGAATACGGTTGTAACATGCAATAACTGCCTCATTAAGATCAGACTCAGTGTTTCCAAAATCGTAAGTCGTCTGACTGTTCGGATTCGAAATATTAAGTTGGTCGTTACAGGCAGTCATGCCCATACCAAGCACCAACATTATTATGATTTTATTTATATTTTTCATCTTATACTCTTATTTAAGATTATATTATTAGAATGAAGCGCGTACTCCAAACATCACTGTTTGAGGTGTTGGATACGAACTATAGTTGTAACCCGGAGTGAATGTTCCTCCTGAAAAGTCCACATTGAAACCTTTATACTTGGTAATAGTGGCAAGGTTTTGAGCCGATGCATATATGCGAACGCCACTAATATAGCCACCAAACCATTTGTCAGAGAAATTATAGCCCAATTCTACGTTTGCAATTTTTAGATAAGAAGCATTCTGAATAAAGCGTTGGCTGAACATATCGTTGGTGATTGAACCGGTTGATTTGTATGCTACGCGAGGCACGTCTGTGGTTGTGTTGTCTGGTGTCCAGGCATTTAATAGATCAACGCTCTTGTTGAGTGCTCCGTATGAGCCGTGTAATGCTACGTCAACAAAATCTACAGCTTTGAATCCGGCAGCACCATAAGCTGATACGCTCAGGTCAAAACCTTTCCACTCAACACGAGCATTGAAACCGAAGTTTACTTTTGGAATTCCGCTACCAAGATATTTTTGGTCGTCTGCAGTAATTTTACCATCGTTGTTGAGATCTGCGTATTTTACGTCACCCGGTTGCGCTCCGTCTTGAGTGATATGTGCTCCTGCAGAGTTGACCTGGTTGTCAATTTCCGATTGCGACTGGAAGAGCCCTTCTGAAACATAGCCATAAAATGAACCCACTTCACGTCCTACCTCTGTGCGGCAGTAACCATCTGTACGGGGTTCGTTTGAAACGCCCAGACTCGTTACTTTATTTTTAGTGGTAGATAAGTTTGCCGAGATGTCATATTTTACAGCGTTTTTGTGATTGTGATAAGCAACCAAGAACTCAAGACCTGAGTTTACCATAGTTGCAGCGTTCATGGTTACGGTTCCGTTGGTTGCACCGGCATTAGTTGGTACTGCGACACTATAAAGCAGGTCGCTTGAAGTGTTTTTATACCAGTCGAAGGTAAATTCCAACTGATTGTTGAAAAAAGCAAGGTCGGCACCAAAATCAAGAGATTTCTTTTTTTCCCATTTGATGGCTGTGTTTACATAGTTGGATATTGCAGAACCGGTAACTTTAGTATTCCCAAAGCTATAAGTATAGTTGCCTCTCGACATGACATCCATGTATTGGTAGTCTCCAATATTCTCATTACCAAGTTCACCATAACTTCCGCGAACTTTGCACAGGTTCATAATTGATTCGGCTACAGGAAAGAAACTTTCGCGATCCAGGCGCCAGCCTCCTGATATGGATGGAAACCAACCCCAGCGGTCAGCTGATGAAAGACGGCTTGATCCATCACGACGTCCGGTTAGTGAAATCAGGTATTTCCCATCGAAGTCGTAGTTTATACGACCGATATAAGAGGCCAATACGTGTTCGCTTTCAGCACTTGCAGATGATGTTGTAGTGGCATTATTTACCTGCAGATAGTAAGGCTCTGTCATATCAACACCTTTGCCTGTAAGCGTATGAAAGAGTTCGCGTTCAAATGTTTGACCAATAAGTGCATTGATGTGGTGCCGTCCTATCTTACCATCGTAGTTTAACGTATTTTCGATAAGAGCATCACTGTAACTGCGATATCCCTCTAACAGGTTTTCGTCGGTTTTTGACAGGTAGTTGGTTGTACTCTGTATAAAAGCAGGGATGAATGTTAAGTCCTTTGCAGTGGTTCGGCTGTAAGACACGTTAAGGATGTAATTTAACTTATGGTTATTGTTCTTCCGTCCAACCATATCCAAGAGGTCAACATCTGCAGAACCAGAAGCAACAATGCGGTCAACCGTTGAGTTTCTCCTTATTAAATTATTTTCCAGCAGTACGTTTGTAACACGCAAGTCACCATGCACATCGTCATAGTAAGTACCATAACCGTACGAGTCGTATTTGTAATTTGTTGCAGCCGAAATTTTATCATCGAGCACCCAGGTTGATGGATCGTACGCCTTGATGGTTGGAGGCGTTAACAACACCGAAGCCATTACAGGATATTGTGAACCATATAGACCCTGTACATACTCGTTGGCATTACTGAGAGCCATATTGTCCTGACGACTATGGCTATATACGAGGTTTGTTTTGAATTTAATAAATTTGGTAGACATCGTATTATTGATCCGCCCGGTGTAACGTTCAAAGTTTGGACCAGCACCCACCATAGTTCCTTTTTGGTTATAGTAATCGAGACCAATGTTGTAAGTGTTGTTATTACCACCCCCAGACAAATTGACATTATGGTTCTGACGTACACCTGTTTTGAATGCTTCTTTAAACCAGTCTGTGTTTACCTTTGCACTGCCATCAGTATTATATAAGTAATTTGCGTTGGTAGGATCGTATCCACCGGGAACACTCATGTTGCTATTGGAAAAGGCCGCGTTTATGTACTGACCATATTGTTGGGAGTCCATTACATCATATACTCCTTTTTGAACATTGTCAAAACCAGTGTAACCACTGTAGTCTACTCTCATAGGTTGGTTTTTCTTACCTTGCTTGGTGGTGATGATAATCACACCATTGGCTGCACGCGAACCGTAAATGGCAGCAGCCGAAGCATCTTTCAGTACCTGAAGAGATTCGATGTCATTTGGAGAAAAGTCGCGTATAGTTGTTCCCATTGGTACTCCATCTACTACATACAGCGGTGCGGTACTACCAAACGAACCGATACCACGAATACGAACTGTAGGATCGGCACCCGGTTGTCCGTCACTTGTAATTTGGACACCGGCTACTTTCCCTTCCAGCATGCTCGATATATTTGAGTTAGATACTTTTTTCAAATCTTCGGTGTTGACAATGGCCACTGAGCCTGTAAGATCAACTTTGCGTTGTGTGCCATAGCCAATTACGACTAACTGGTTTAGCTCTTTCAAATCAGAAATCAGAGTAATCTTTCCAAGATTTGTTTTATTTTCAACGGCTACTTCCTGCTTTTTGCATCCTATATATGATACTACCAGCGTAGCACTTGAAGGAACAGAAAGCGAGAATTCGCCATTAAGATTCGCTATAGTACCATTCGTTGTACCACTTAGTTGTATGGTTGCACCTACAATCGGCTCTCCCTTTTCGTCAACAATTTGGCCTTTTACTGTTATGTTGCCCGGCTGATTTATTGACATCTGGTCGATATTGCCGGTGCTTTCTGCATATGTGGCCGGTGCTAGTGCCAGCAATCCTAATAGGAATAAATATGTATATTTCATTGTGTATGTATTTTATCTTAGTGATTAATCCACTTTTAGTATGCTATTTTATAGTCTCTCCAGGTTTCAATGCTCTACTTTTCAAAGCCTTACTGACGTTAGCTGCTTTTGAGGTCTCTACAGAAACTTTTAAGGAAATTACAATAGTAGCACCGTCCATGTCAGTTTTAAAGTTGTCGAAATTGAAATTATTGGTTAGATTGGCTCCCAGATAATATGTACCCCAACCAAAATTATCAGCACGTAGTATAAAGTATTCTTTATAATTGAGACTGCTACGACTTTGTCCATTAGTTAAGGCAATAAGCCAGTTATTCCAATTGTTAGCTTTATTAGAATAGTTTACAAACTTGTAGTGGAAATATCCTTCGCCCGTTGCTGCGACATAATTAGTAAATGCACTCCACCATGGTGTACTATTATCTACGGCGCCAACAGTTGTTGTGGCTGAGTAGGGATAAAACCAAGCTGCAGCATTTGTTGTGTCGGCAAGAGCACAATAATAAGTTTCTGTAGGATTCATTACCATGTGTCCACCATCGGTAAGCAAAAATGAACCAAAGCCTCCTTCCGGAAGTCCCTTAGCATAGTACGTGTAATTATACACTTGATTTGTTGCTGTTGTTATGGTTGCAGTCATGTCTGCCCTGTAAGTCACTTTTTCTACAGGTGTTTCGGGTTCATAAATAACTTTAGAAGGAATGAGGTAGACTTTTTTCATCAGGAAGTGGCTACCATCGCAAACTAGAGAAGAAACGAGATCTTCAGCCCCGGAAACTTTTTGTTGATATGTTTCTGTCATCGTTGTACCATTAGTTCCAACTATAGTGGCTGTTACAAGCACATAACCGGTAGAAGCGTGATCAATTTCAATAGTAACACGTGCACCTTGCATCGTATTGCGGAAGTCGTTCCAAATATCGCCATCTGCATCGGTATCCGGAAAATCTTTAGTAATCTTACTGGCATCGAAAAGATAACCTTGAGATGCCATTGTGCCACCCCATCCGTAAGCATCTGAACGGAGGACAAAGTATTCAGAATAGCTAGCAGCGTCACGCTTTGCATTGGCAACGCAAAGATTCCAGTTATTCCAGTTATTGACACCTGAACCGTAGTTGATAAACTCCATATGCAAGAGTTTGTTGGAAGGAATGGTGAAGTAATCAGAGAATGCAGTCCACCAAGCGGAACTGTTATCCTCGTTTCCCACGATTGCGGTATTAATGGTGACGTATATTGTGTCACCAGTATTCGGTTTCGACGCTGCAATTGAGTCGATTTTGTTTAGCAGGTCAGAGGGGGAGTCAATTGAAAAACTGTCCAATTGATCGCACCCAACTAAGCTAAACGATGCGAGAAGTACGTATAAAACGCCCCTCATTAATTTAGTTGTTCTCATAGATTTAAATTTAACTGTTTGATTTTTCTTGTAAGTATAACTAGGTGGTTAGTCTTGTTCAATCCTTTGCGATGGTTTGATTGGCAGTATTCAAATATGCCAAATCAACAGTTTTTAATCATGGCGATCCTTTCTTAGAATCATCGCCGGTCTGCAGATCGTATTTGTTCGGCTCAACATACGATGCGAAGTCGAGAAATAGTTCTGATAATAATAGCGTGAACTTTTTCATTTTTTTAGTAGCATTAGAGTGATTTAATATTAATGAATAAAATAAAGTAAAAGTGAAGTAGCTTACAATATCAGTCATTGATTAATATTTTACAGCTTTTGTCATTTTTAGTTTAAGAATTGGCACAAAATTAATTTGAAAAAAACTAAACGCAGTGTACTGATAGATATTTTGGGTGGACAAATGTATAAATGTATAAAAATAGCACCTAACACATGTCGGCTCATTTGGGAGTCACCTTAGCACTAAAATAATCGTTGTGACATTTGCAAATATATGACAAATAGTGTCTTACGCTGAAATTGATATGCGACATTACAGCAGTTTAAAAATAAATGAAGCCAAATTCCTATCCGTTGTAGGCGTTAAACTTCAACAGTTCAATATTTTTGTACATTTTTTTTGACGATACGTAGAGCTTATATTTCAATTTATACAGACTCAGGTAATTACTCTGAATAAACTAAAGGGGTTTCAATAATTTATTACGAAAATACCTTCCTGTAAATAGTAAATTGTTAACAACTTATTGCATTTAAGAATGTCTGAGTTGTTAGTCCAAGCATTTTTTAGGTAATATATTTGAGCATGATTATGATACAATGCTGAGTTTCGTTGAGGATTAATTTTACAAAATAGATGCTCAGCTATTACAAAAACAGTTCTTTTGCGTCTTGATTATAAACATAGGACTCTAAAACAAAAACAATCAAAAATAGTTTTTACCATATAAGGTCTCTTAGAAACAGAATTATTTTAATTTTAAATGAAACAAAGACTTACTTTACTCCATATTTTCTTTTTGTCATTTTTCCTATCTGCTCAGGAGGTCTCTCAATCCCGCATGGCCGAAATTTACGAGCAGGTAAAAACGCCTTATAAATATGGCCTGGCACTTGCTCCAACGGATAATAACCACAAAATGGACTGTCCAACAGTTTTCCGCAAGGGTAATAAGTGGTATATGACTTTTGTGATTTACAATGGCAAAACGGGTACCGACGGCCGTGGTTACGAAACATGGATGGCCGAAAGTGATGACCTGCTCAAATGGAAAATTAAGGGTCGTTTGTTATCGTACCGTGATGGCATGTGGGACTGCAATCAGCGGGGCGCCTTTCCGGCTTTGCCCGATATGACCTGGGGTGGTAGCTACGAACTTCAACCCTACAAAGGCAACTACTGGATGACCTATATTGGCGGTCCTACTGCCGGTTATGAGGCAGGTCCGTTGAGCATCGGACTGGCATGGACGGATGCAAAAAATTTAGGGAAAGCCATAGAATGGCAGTCGGGCGAAAAGCCACTTCTTTCCAATAAAGATAAAGATGCACAGTGGTTTGAGAACCTGATTCAATATAAAAGCACTATTTATTGGGACAAGAAGAAAACCCTTGGAGCGCCTTTTGTTATGTATTACAATGCCGGCGGTGTGCATCCGGAAACCAAATTGAAAGGCGAACGCATTGGTATTGCACTATCCAACGACATGAAAACCTGGAAACGTTATTCAGGAAATCCTGTTTTTGCACATGAAATTCAGGGGATGATTACCGGCGATGCGCAGATTCAGAAGTTTGGCAATTTGTATGTCATGTTTTATTTTTCGGCGTTCAATACCAATAAACCTTACAAAGCTTATAACACTTTTGCGTGCAGTTACGATCTGATTCATTGGTCCGACTGGCAAGGCGATGATCTGATTGTTCCATCGAAGGGCTACGATGATCTTTTCGCTCACAAGAGTTATGTAGTTAATTACAAAGGGGTGGTGTATCATTTTTATTGTGGTGTAAATAAATTTGACCAACGTGGCATTTGTGTGGCAACCAGTAAGCCCATGGGACGCTCGGAAGTGAATTTCCCGACACCTGAAGTGAAAGGGCGTCGTACTACGATGAGCCTCAACGAAGGTTGGAAAACATGGATGGGCAAAGATACTCTGACTGTAAATGTGCCTCACAACTGGGATGATTATTTCGGCTATCGCCAACTCACACATGGTAATTTACACGGCACTGCCAATTACACCAAGACTTTTACAGCTCCGAATGCAGGTGATGGTAAACAATATTTTTTGCGTTTCGAAGGTGTTGGAACCTATGCAACGGTAACTCTTAACGGTAAAAAGTTGGGACGATTCCTGAGTGGACGCACTACTTTTACACTTGATGTAACCAAAGATGTCAAACCGGGCCAAACCAATCAATTGCAAGTGATGGCCGAACATCCCGAGATGATTTCAGACATGCCGTGGGTGTGCGGTGGTTGCTCGTCGGAATGGGGTTTCAGCGAGGGTTCACAACCACTGGGCATTTTCCGTCCGGTAGTGCTTGAGGTGACGGATAATGTTCGTATTGAGCCTTTTGGTATTCATATATGGCACAATGATAAAGCCGATTCGCTGTTTATTGAAACTGAAGTAAAAAACTACTCTGCGCAAACTGCCGACATTGAAGTAGTGAATAAGTTGAACAACGAAGACGGTGTCGCAGTGTTTCGTGTTGCAGAAAAAGTGAGTCTGAAAGCCGATGAAACAAAAATCATCCGTCAATCTTCGCCCATCACAAATCCAATTCGCTGGAGCATCGAAAAGCCTTATTTGTACAAACTGGCTTCGATGATTAAACGGGAAAATAATGTAACTACCGATGAGATAACAACTCCTTACGGCATTCGCACCATTAGTTGGCCGGTGAAACGGAATGATGGTGATGGACGTTTTTATTTGAATGGCAAAGCAACACTTATCAACGGAACCTGCGAATACGAGCATCAGTTTGGGCAATCGCATGCGTTTTCGAACGAACAAATCGCATCGCGCATAAAACAAATTCAATCGGCAGGGTTCAATGCTTTCCGTGATGCGCATCAACCGCATAATCTTGAATACCAGAGACTACTTGACGAAAAAGGACTATTGCTCTGGACTCAGTTCTCGGCACATGTTTGGTACGATACTCCGGAATTTCGGAATAATTTCAAAACCTTGCTTCGCCAATGGGTGAAAGAGCATCGCAACTCGCCTTCGGTGGTAATGTGGGGATTGCAAAACGAAAGTGTGCTGCCCAGGGATTTTGCAGAAGAGTGCAGTGCAATTATCCGCGAAATGGATCCCACAGCCCGTAAAATGCGTGTTATCACCACTTGCAACGGCGGGACGGGTACCGACTGGGATGTGGTGCAAAACTGGAGCGGAACGTATAGTCCCAATCTTGAAAACTATGCGCACGAACTTTCAAAGAAAGATCAACTGCTGAACGGTGAATACGGAGCATGGCGTAGTGTTGGCTTCCATACGGAGCCTGCCGCTTTTGATATGAATGGAAAATGGAGCGAAGACCGTGCCTGTCAGTTGCTGGAAACAAAAATAAAACTTGCCGAACAGGCCAAAGATAGTGTTTGTGGGCAGTTTCAATGGGTTTTCAGTTCGCACGACAATCCGGGTCGTCGCCAACCCGACGAAGCTTTCCGTGCCATTGACAAAGTTGGACCATTTAATTATAAAGGACTGCTCACTCCCTGGGAAGAGCCTACTGATGCTTATTACATGTATCGAGCCAATTATGTATCGGCAAAAAAGGATCCAATGGTGTATATTGTTTCGCATATCTGGCCGGATAGATTCGTAAAACGTACCCGTGCTACCGTGGAAGTTTACAGCAATTGCGACAGCGTAAAACTGTACAATGATGCTGTTGATTCTGTTTGTTTGGGAAAAAAGAAAAACAACGGACGTGGTTCTCACTTCATGTGGGAAAATCGTGATGTACGTTACAATGTGCTTCGCGCCGTGGGTTATTTTGGTGGAAAAGCTGTTGCAGAAGATGTGATAGTGCTGAATAATCTGGAAAAAGCACCGCATTTTGACGTGCTATACGATAATGAAGAGAGAGATTTGAACGCAAATCAACGCAATTCAACGCAAATCAAAAACAGCTCAAAATCAATGAAGGAAATGGAACCTGATCCAAATATTTGCGATAATTCGCGAAATTCGCGTTCAGGAAATTCTTTGATTAAAGCAGAACCCAACTACAATTACCTCTACCGCATCAATTGTGGTGGTGATAAGTATACCGACGAATTTAATCAACAATGGGCGAAAGATGATAGCACCGTTTCCCATTCGTGGGCAGCCGATTTCAAAGGTTTGAATCCATATCTGGCAAGTCAGAGTGTAACCAACGACCCAATTCGTGGTACACGCGACTGGTCATTGTTCGGTCATTTCCGCTTTGGACGACATAAATTGAACTATCATTTTGCTGTTCCGGATGGGAGCTATCGGGTAGAACTTTATTTCACCGAACCGTGGCATGGAACCGGCGGTGGCGTGGGTGCCGATTGCGAAGGGCTGCGGATTTTCGATGTGGCAGTAAATGATTCAGTGGTATTGAACGATCTGGATATTTGGGCAGAGAGCGGTCATGATGGCGCATTGAAAAAGGTAGTTTATGCGACTATAAAAGGAGGTGAACTCGACATCTCATTCCCTGAAGTGAAGGCCGGACAAGCTGTGATTTCAGCTATTGCCATTGCGTCAACAAACATGAGTCTGAAACCGGTTGTTCCAACTGAAACAAAGTGGTCGTGGTCGGCTGCCGAAAAAGATGTGATGGAAAAGACACCGAAAGAAATGCTTCCTGAAGATAAGAATGTACGCGTAAGTACTGCTTACGAAGCCGAAAAAGCCATTTTGAAAGGTAAGTTTGAAAAAATAAGTGTGAAAACAAAAGCCGGAATTAAATTTGGAAAAGGACTCGGAAGTTCCGTTCAATGGTCGGTTTCTACCGGATTGGCTCAGATTTATGCCTTGCGTTTCAACTACATGAACACAAGCGGGAAACCTGTAAAAGCGAGTTTACAAATGATAGCTGCTAACGGCACCGTGTTGAAAAACGACGAGATCACCTTTCCTGAAACGACTGAAAAATGGAAACAAATCAGTACCACCACCGGAACATTTATCAATGCCGGAACGTATCGTGTCATCATTTTTGGCGAAAATTTGAACGGACTGGGCTTTGATTCGTTGGAGTTGCAGTAGGTTCTATTGATAGGATAACTTTGGTTTCTAGTGGATCTTTGAAGTAATTGAATATCTTGCATATTTATAAATTTACGTGTGTATATTTTTTCATTTAATTTCAAGCTTAGCCATATCTTAGCTATATCATAGCTATATCTTGTCCATATACTATCTGTATACTGTTTGACTGATGAGTATTTATGCAATAACTCGCTGTGCAGTCATTCCTGAGTACATTTCCCCTCGGTTTCACGTCTCTTTTGATATAATTATCCAATATGAAAAAGAGATTCATCACGCTATTTTTACTCTCTATACTCACTTTTCATGCAGTCTGGAGTGAGAATGAAAATCGCACTCCGGGGGTTGATGCACCCGACTGGGAAAACCATCATATTCTTCATATCAACCGTGAGCCCGCTCGTGCCGCTTTTATTGCTTTTTCACAACAGCCGGGCGATTGCTCGTTGACATTGAACGGAAACTGGAAATTCCATTGGTCGCCAACACCGGAAGGACGAATTGCAGACTTTTTTACTCCTAAATTTGATGATTCCTCTTGGAAAGATTTTCCTGTACCTGCCAACTGGGAAGTGAATGGTTTCGGAACACCTATTTATGTGTCATCGGGCTATCCTTTTAAAATCGACCCTCCGCGGGTAACTTCAACCCCCAACGAAAAATATACTGCTTTCAAAGAGCGAAACCCGACGGGTCAATACCGCCGTTCGTTCATGCTGCCTGCCAACTGGAAATCTAACGGGCAGGTTTTCTTGCGTTTCGATGGTGTTCAAAGTTCATTTTACGTCTGGATCAATGGTAAACGGGTGGGATACAGCCAGGGAAGCATGGAACCGAGTGAGTTTAATGTGACTTCTTATTTGGTGGAAGGACAAAACAGAATTGCCGTTGAAGTTTACAAATATTGCGACGGTTCGTACCTTGAGGATCAGGATATGTGGCGGTTTGGAGGTATTCAACGCAGCGTAACGCTTTATCATACTCCGCAAATTAGGTTGGTTGATGTCGCCGTTCGTACGTTGCTCGACAAACGTTATGAAAATGCAACTCTGGATGTTGATCCTAAATTGGCGGTTTTTGGAAACGAAACGGGTAATGGATATAAAGTCAGGGCAACGATAGAAAATATGGTGAATGTAACAGCCGATGCTGCTTCCATTCTTAACCTCGATCACAAAGCAGCCTTGATGAACGAATGGAATCCTCAACGTGGCCCTCGCAAAACAGGTCGCCTGAAAGCTGAAATCGTCAACCCGCTTAAATGGACAGCTGAAACGCCTCATCTCTATACTTTGTTGGTAACTCTGGAAGATAGTAGCGGCAAGGTTGTTGAGCGTGTTCGTCAACGTATCGGTTTTCGTTCTGTCGAAATTGCCGGTGGTCAAATGTTAGTCAATGGTAAGCCGATCAGATTGCGTGGTGTGAATCGTCATGAGCATGATCCGCGATTGGGAAAGGTGATGACCGAATCGATGATGCTGAAAGATATTTTGTTGATGAAACGTGCTAATATCAATGCAGTGCGCACTTGTCATTATCCCAATGTAACCCGTTGGTACGAATTGTGCGACTCGTTGGGAATGTATGTGATGGACGAAGCAGATATTGAGGAACACGGTTTACGCGGCGGACTAGCTTCCGACCCGGATTGGGCGGGAGCTTTTCTCGACCGTGCTATTCGGATGGCAGAACGGGATAAGAATCATGCTTCGATAGTGATGTGGAGCTTGGGCAATGAAGCCGGTTATGGACCTAACTTTGCAGCAAACTCAGCATGGTTAAAAGATTTTGATCCTACCCGCCCGATTCATTACGAAGGAGCACAAGGCGTGAATGGCGAACCGGATCCGTCGACGGTAGATGTGATTAGCCGTTTTTACCCACGTGTTCAACAAGACTATCTCAATCCCGGAATGACAGAGGGGAGTGATGCCGAGCGCCCAGAAAATGCTCGTTGGGAAAGGCTGCTGAGCATTGCGCAGCGCACCAACGATAACCGCCCGGTAATGACCAGCGAGTATGCCCATGTGATGGGTAATGCGGGTGGAAACCTACAGGAATATTGGGATGAAATGTATTCGAACAAGCGCATGTTGGGTGGATTTATCTGGGAATGGGCTGACGAAGGAATTTTCAAGACCTTGCCGAATGGAAAAACACAGGTCGCGTACGGTGGTGATTTTGGCGATTACCCCAATCTCAAGACTTTCTGTATCAAAGGCGTTGTGACCAGTGATCGTGAAACGACACCAAAGTATCAGGAAGTAAAGAAGGTGTATCAACCGATTGGTATTTTCAAAAAGGATGATAAGTTGTTGATAATAAATCGGAATCATCATACCTCGCTTTCGCAATATCGTTGTTTCTGGACAATGAATGTTGATGGAAGGGAAATGAAAAAGGGCGAGATCAGCTTGTCTGAAGTTTACGCTGGCGACAGTACTCTTATCAAGTTGCCCATTTCATGTCGATTACCGGCGGGGGATGTACAATTGAAAATCTCTTTCGTGCTTCGCGAAACGTCACTTTGGGCAAAAGCAGGTTATGAAGTGGCTTATGAGCAATTTGAACTTCAAAAAGGAGAATTAGCTTCAACAGAAATGATAAACAAAGGAAAAGTGAAAGTTGAAGTGTCGGGTGAAAATATCAAAGCCTCGGGCAATGGTTTTTCTGCCAACTGGAATCTAACGTCAGGTAGTCTTACTTCTCTGATTTATAGTGGAAAAGAAGTGCTTTCTCAAAATGCAAAGGAATTCGAAAAACAACCGCTCGTTCAGGCTTTCCGAGCACCGACCGACAATGACAAAAGCTTCGGAAACTGGCTGGCAAAAGATTGGAAAATCCAGGAGCTTGATTCCCCCAGCGTGAGCGTAGACATGGTTCGTCATTCCCTTCGAAAAGACGGTGCTTTAGTGGTAGAGGTTCAGAAAACCAATCAGTATAAAAGTGGTAAAGTAGTCACAAAACTTACGTATACAGTTGCTGTTGATGGACGAATAGATTTGGAATGTCGGTTCAATCCGATAGGTAGTTTACCCGAATTACCCCGACTGGGAATTGCATTGGCTCTGCAGTCGGATTACAGTAATTTTACCTGGTATGGTCGTGGTCCGCAGGAGAATTATCCCGATCGTAAAGGCGCTGCGCTTGTTGGTTTGTGGAGTGGAAAAGTAAGTGAGCAGGCCGAGAAATATCCTCGTCCGCAAGATACGGGCAACAAAGAAGATGTCCACTTTTTGAGTTTGACGAATGCCAAAGGGCAGGGAGTAAAAGTGGAAGCCGTAGAAAATACTTTTTCTGCTTCGGCATTGAATTATTCGGCAAATGATCTGGCAAACGAAGCGCATGAGTGCAACCTCGTACCCCGCAAGGAAACAATTCTGAGCCTGGACTGTGCGGTATTGGGACTTGGAAACAGCAGTTGCGGTCCGGGAGTATTGAAGAAATATGCTATTGAAAAAAAGGAGCATGTGCTGCACATAAGAATTACCAGAAACAAGTAAAGACGTACAACCTTGCGTCTCAAAAAAATATAAATTTAAAACAAAAAAATCATGAATTCAACTTTACGTGGCATAGTTCCACCATTAGTAACACCACTTTTAGACAATAATACACTTGATGTTGAGGGACTTGAGAGATTGATTGAACATGTCGTTGCAGGCGGCGTTCATGGTATCTTCATCCTTGGCACTACTGGTGAAGCGCAAAGTCTTAGCTTTGGTCTTCGTTGCGAAATGATTCGACAAACAGCAAAGATTCTGAAGAAACGCTTGCCATTACTAGTCGGAATTTCCGATACTTCGTTGGTCGATAGTATCTCATTGGCCGATTTGGCAGCCGAATGTGGTGCTGATGCAGTGGTTTCGGCGCCTCCATATTATTACGCCACAGGTCAGGCGGAATTGGCTGAGTTTTACGAACAACTTATTCCCCAGCTCAAACTCCCTATTTATCTGTACAATATGCCAACGCATACCAAAGTATCGTTTGCGCCTTCCACTATTCGTCGCATTGCCGAAAATCCCAACGTAATCGGGTTTAAGGATAGCTCGGCCGGTGGTGGATATTTTCAATCTATCATGCACGAAATGCGGGATCGCCCGGATTTTTCTATCTTTGTCGGACCGGAAGAGATGATGGCCGAAGTGGTGCTGATGGGGGCACATGGTGGAGTAAACGGTGGTGCGAATATGTTTCCCCGGTTATATGTCGATTTATACAACGCAGCTTTAGCAAAAGATGTGGACAAAGTTCGCGAGCTACACGCCAAAGTGATGCAAATCAGTTCTTCAATTTATACAGTGGGAAGCTATGGTTCAAGCTATCTGAAAGGTGTGAAGGCTGGGCTTTCCGTGTTGGGTATCTGCAACGACTTTTTGGCAGCTCCGTTTAATAAATTCGACGATGAGCACAAAGCTAAAATTCGTGCTGCCATTGAAGCATTGGAATTGTAATTTTCTCTTTATGACCTTTCCAAAGTCTGAACTTTGGAAAGGTTTTCCTTATACCTTTTGTCTAAAATCCTGGTTCTTGACTCTTTTGTCTAAAAAATGAAAAACACAAAACTCTACCCGTGGTTGGTGGTGGCTATGTTGTGGTTTGTTGCTCTGCTCAATTATCTTGACAGGCAAATGCTTTCCACCATGAAACCGTCCATGATGATTGACATAGCCGAGTTGGTCTCTGCGACCAATTTTGGACGATTGATGGCTATTTTTCTTTGGATTTATGCCTTGATGAGCCCGGTATCGGGACTTATTGCCGACCGCTTGAACCGGAAATGGTTGATTGTAGGGAGTCTTTTTGTGTGGTCGGGAGTGACGCTGATGATGGGTTATGCCAAAACATTTGATCAGTTGTACTGGCTTCGCGCCATAATGGGTGTTAGCGAAGCATTCTACATACCAGCCGGACTGTCGCTTATAGCCGATTATCATCAGGGTAAAACGCGGTCGTTGGCCATTGGAATTCACACCACCGGCATTTATCTGGGTCAGGCATTGGGCGGTTTTGGGGCGACGATTTCCAGCAATTTCTCGTGGCAATCTACTTTTCACTGGTTTGGTTTGTTGGGAGTTGGATATAGCTTGGTTTTAATCTTATTTCTAAAAGAAAAGAAAGGCTATCTTTTTAATAAAACGGATGATAAATCGTTTCTCGAACGATTTCCCAAGTCGTTCAATGGCCTTGGAATCTTACTTGGAAATATCTCGTTTTGGGTGCTTTTATTTTACTTTTCGGCCCCGAGTTTACCCGGTTGGGCTACAAAAAACTGGTTGCCAACATTGCTTTCCGACACGCTTCATTTAGACATGGCGCAGGCAGGTCCGTTAGCAACTATCACCATGGCTATGGCTTCGTTTGCAGGTGTTTTAATTGGTGGCGTGCTGTCCGATAAATGGGTGCAAAAAAATCTGAAGGGACGCATTTATACCGGAGTTGTAGGGCTTTCGATGACCATTCCGGCCTTGATATTGCTTGGCTACGGACATAGTTTCGCAACCATTTTGGGTGGTGCACTTTGTTTTGGACTGGGATTCGGGATTTTTGATGTCAACAACATGCCTATTCTTTGTCAGTTTGTGTCGCCGCGCTATCGGGCTACCGGTTATGGACTGATGAATTTAGTGGGAATTTCATCAGGTGCTTTTATTACTAACTTCTTAGGAAAATCGATTGTTGGCGGCAACTTAGGCAAAAATTTTGCCATGTTGGGGGTGGTTGTGGTTGTTGCCATTGTGCTTCAACTAACGATGCTGAAACCCAAAACGATCAATATGACGGAAAATTGAGAATGTAAATCATCCGATTGAGTTGAAGTATTGGCTCCTGGTCTTACCGTTGTTTCTTGCTTCGGGTAAAATCATTTCCTTTTTTTTATTGGGTACAAATACCCTGTTTTTACGTCTCTTTTTATTGTAAACAAGTCCAATTTTAATAAAATGAGAAATACGAGATCATTGTTCTTTAGCGTAATTGCCATTCTGTTTTTTACTTCTGCCTTTGCTCAAAAATCCATACCTCTTACCCAGCGCACTTACCTCTCCGGTCATGGTGCGGACGATATGGTGCAATGGGATTTCTTTTGTACCGATGGAATGAATTCGAACAAATGGACGAAAATTGGTGTGCCATCATGTTGGGAATTACAGGGTTTTGGAGAATATCAGTACGGCATGCGCTGGTACGGAAAAGCTTTTCCGGATGGTGTTGCCAAAGAGAAAGGCATGTACAAATATGAGTTTGACGTGCCCGAAAGCTGGAGAGGAAAACAGATTTCGATTGTTTTCGAAGCTTCGATGACCGATACAGAAGTGAAAATAAATGGTCAAAAGGCCGGTGAAATGCATCAGGGTGCTTTTTATCGCTTTTCGTATGACATTGCCCGTCGCCTAAAATTTGGAAAAAAGAACCTACTCGAAGTTACGGTAAGCAAGGAAAGTGCCAACGCAGGAGTGAATTTGGCCGAGCGTCGTGCCGATTACTGGAATTTTGGCGGTATTTTTCGTCCGGTTTTTCTGGAAGTCAAACCGGCTATTCATATTGTTCAACTGTCCATCGATGCTAAGGCAGATGGAACTTTCAAAGCCAATTGCCAACTCAATAAAGCCATTGAAGGAGCGTCTCTCAAAACGATTTTATTCGACACCAATGGAAATAAAGTAGCTGAAACGTCAACCCCGGTGAAAGCTGCCGGTGACTGGGCTGCCATCGAATTATCCACCAAAAATCCGAAGCTTTGGACTGCCGAAACTCCCAACCGTTATACCGCGCAAGTTTCGCTGATTGCAAACGACGGTGTTGTTCTTCATCAAATTACCGAAAAATTCGGTTTTCGTACCATTGAGGTTCGCTTAAGTGACGGACTGTATATCAACGGCGTAAAAGTGAATATCCGCGGTGTCAATCGTCATAGTTTCCGTCCCGAAACAGGTCGTACACTTTCTAAAGCGAAGAATATAGAAGATGTTTTGCTGATTAAAAGCATGAACATGAATGCCGTTCGTTTGTCGCACTATCCTGCCGATCCTGAATTTCTGGATGCCTGCGACTCGCTCGGTTTGTATGTGGAAAATGAGTTTGGCGGATGGCATGGAAAATATGATACGCCAACCGGTGTTAAACTTATCGAAGAGATGGTGGAACGCGATGTGAATCACTCGTCTGTGATCTGGTGGAGCAATGGCAATGAAGGCGGTTGGAATGATGAGCTGAACGGTGAATTCCACAAATATGATGTTCAATTACGTCCGGTTATTCATCCGCAAGGCAACTTTGGAGGTTTCGAAACGATGCATTATCGCTCGTATGGAGAAACACAAAATTACCTTCGCAAACCTGAAATTTTTATGCCGACCGAATTTTTACATGGATTGTACGATGGCGGTCATGGAGCCGGCTTGTACGATTATTGGGAAATGATGCGTAAACATCCCCGTTGTGCGGGCGGTTTCCTTTGGGTATTGGCCGACGAAGGTGTGAAACGTGTGGACATGAACGGATTTGTGGATAATCAGGGGAATTGGGGTGCCGATGGAATTGTAGGTCCGCACCACGAAAAAGAAGGAAGTTATTACACGATAAAACAAGTCTGGTGTCCGGTGCAGGTTGTTGAGAAGAGCATTGATGCCAATTTTAATGGTACTTTTACCATCGAAAACCGTTATGACTTTCTGAACACGTCTACCTGTCGTTTTGTGTGGAAGCAAGTAAAATTCCCCACGGCTGATGACGAAAAAGGAACTGTAAAAATATTGAAACAAGGAGAAGCTAAGGCTGTTGATATTGCAGCTCATGGCACTGGAAAACTGAATATGAATACTGCGATTGACTCGCAAGCCGAAGCACTTTATCTGACCGCTACCGACTATCGGGGCGAAGAGCTTTGGACCTGGTCATTCAAAATACCAACTAAGAAAGCAGCTCCGAATCAAATGGTTTCCGGCGTTGTTCCAACAAAGGAAGCAACAGCAGAGTCATTGATAGTCACAGCCGGGAATCATAAATATACCTTCAGTCAGAAAGATGGTGAGTTGAAAGCTGTGGCTCTTGATGGAAAAGTGATGAGCTTTGCAAACGGACCACGTTTTATTGCTGCTCGCCGTGCCGATCGGTCATTGGATCAGTTCTATAATCATGACGATGAAAGCGCTAAATCGAAGGATCGCACTTACACGGAATTCCCCGAAGCGGCTGTTTTCAAGGGCTTCGAAGTGAAAGAGGACGGTAAAAATCTGATCGTTACGGCTAATTATAAATTGGGCAATCTTGATAAAGCGCAATGGACCATCTCTCCCGACGGAACATTGACGCTGGATTACAGTTATAATTTTAGCGCGGTGGTTGATTTGATGGGTGTGAAATTCGATTATCCGGAGGAGAAAGTGCAAAGTAAGCGTTGGTTGGGCGACGGTCCGTATCGCGTTTGGCAAAACCGGTTACACGGAACAGTTTATAACGTTTGGGGCAATGATTACAATGATCCTATTCCGGGTGAATCGTTTACTTATCCCGAATTCAAAGGCTATTTTGCAAATGTGAGTTGGATGAATCTGAAAACTTCGGAAGGCGAAATCAGCATATCCAACGAAACCCCAAATTCGTATGTGGGTGTTTATGAACCACGCGACGGTCGCGATAAATTGCTTTACACTTTGCCAAAAAGCGGAATTTCCATACTGAATGTGATTCCTGCTGTGCGCAACAAGGTAAATGCAACCGATTTGATTGGCCCTTCATCGCAACCTAAATGGGTGGATGGGGTGTATAATGGACGAATTGTACTGAAGTTCAAATGAAATAACCCCTAACCCCTGAAGGTGAATTAAGTTAGTACCATTTCTTATCTTTGTTTTCAAAAAATATAATGATGTCTAAATTTAGAAATATACCTGACAAAAGTAACTTCTGTTCCCCTTTAGGGGTTAGGGGTTCTTTTGTGGTCATTTTGCTTTTAGTGTTTAGTTGTTCCGTTTTTTCCCAATCATCTCTCTATACTCAATTTAAAACGCCACCTGCCGAAGCCAAACCCTGGACTTTCTGGTATTGGATGCATGGGGCCGTTTCGAAAGAAGGTATCCGTGCCGATTTTAAAGCTATGCAGGAGATAGGGTTAGGTGGTGCATATCTGATGCCGATTCGTGGTGTGGAAGGAACTGATTATCCACATCCGGTTTCACAACTTACACCTCAATGGTGGGAGATGGTGCGCTATAGTTTTCAGATAGCTGATAGTCTGGGGTTGAAAATGGGGATGCATATTTCCGATGGTTTTGCTCTCGCCGGCGGCCCATGGATTAAGCCTGCAGAATCTATGCAAAAAGTGGTTTTTACAGATACCATTGTCAAAGGTGGTAGTGTGAAAAATGTTGCACTTCGTCAGCCCGAAACAGTTCAGAATTATTACGAAGACATTGCTGTTTATGCACTTCCGCTCTTAAAGTCCCTCTCCTTGGGAGAGGGATTTAGGGTGAGGTCCAACAACCCTGACGATACAATTCCTTTTTCCATTCCTGATAAAGACTTTAAGGCAACAAATCCTTGCTACATCCAATATGTTTACAAGAGACCTTTCACGCTTCGAACGATTGAGATTATTCCTACGGGTAACAATATCCAATCGCAACGCCTTGCCGTTTCGGCAAGTGATGATGGTGTAAATTTTAGGATGATTAAGCAGTTAGTTCCGGCTCGTCAGGGATGGCAAAATACAGGCTTTAACAGTACTTTTTCAATTCCACCAACCACGGCAAAGTATTTCCGACTTTCGTGGACGCCCGTTGGTAGCGAACCCGGCAGTGAAGAGTTGGATGCTGCGAAATGGAAACCAACCCTCAAAATAAAAGCGATTAAGCTAAGTTCCGAACCACGAATTAATCAGTGGGAGGGTAAAGCCGGTTTGGTATGGCGCATTGCCAACGAAACAACAGCGCAGGAAATTCCTGTGGCTGCTTGTACGCAGGTAAATCAAATTATCAACCTTACACCCTATTTTAAAAACGGACAGCTTACCTGCAAATTACCAAAAGGTAACTGGCGTATTTTGCGCATGGGACATACTTCTACAGGTCTGACCAATGCTACCGCCGGTGCTGGAAAAGGGCTGGAATGTGATAAATTTTCTGAAAAGGCCGTTCAAAAACAATTCGATAACTGGTTCGGTGCTGCTTTTGCCAAAACTGATCCGGCTTTGGCGCATAGGGTATTGAAATTTATGCACATTGATAGTTGGGAATGTGGCAGTCAGAATTGGAGCGATAGTTTTGCTGCTGAATTCGGGACACGTCGTGGCTATGATTTGATGCCATATTTACCTTTGTTGGCAGGCTATTCCATTGATAGTGCCGAAAAATCAGAACAGGTTTTACGTGACGTGCGTACTACTATTGCCGAGTTGGTGAACGATGTATTTTTTAAAGTTATGGTGAAGAATGCTAAAGCCTACGGTTGTGAGACCTCGGCTGAAAGTGTGGCACCCACCATGGTGAGCGACGGCATGTTGCATTTCAAGGAAGTAGATCGTCCAATGGGTGAATTTTGGCTAAAGAGCCCAACACACGATAAACCCAACGATATGGCCGATGCCATTAGTGGCGGACATATTTATGGTAAAAATATTATCCAGTCCGAAAGTTTTACGCAGCTACGCACCAACTGGAACGAAGATCCGGCAATGTTGAAACCGGTTCTCGACCGTAATTTTGCCCTCGGCATCAACAAAGTGTTCTTTCATATTTTTGTGCATAATCCATATCTGGATAAAGCTCCCGGTACGACCCTCGACGGTATCGGACTGTACTTTCAGCGCGACCAGACCTGGTGGAAACAGGGCAAAGCTTTCGTTGATTATGTTGCGCGCTGCCAGGCATTGTTGCAATACGGTCATCCCGTTACAGATATTGCAGTATTTACAGGCGAAGAATTTCCCCGACGTGCATTGACGCCCGATAAATTAGTCCCGCTTTTACCCGGAATAGTAGGTAAAGAACGTGTGGAAAGCGAACAAAAACGCTTGGCCAATATTGATCAGCCGATGCGCGAAATGCCTGCAGGGGTGAACCATTCTGCAAATATATTGAAAGCCGAAGACTGGATCAATCCATTGAATGGGTATGCCTACGATTCATTTAACAAAGATGCTTTGCTGCGGTTGGCAAAAGGGGAGAACGGACAAATGAAATTGCCGGGTGGGGCGGAATATAAAGTAGTAATTTTTCCCAATGGAGATAAATACTCCAAAGAAACTCTTGCTGCTATGAATCAGTTGAGACACGCAGGTGTAACTATCCCGGTATTGCCGGTCCAAACAAATTTAGCCATTGAACCAGACGTGATTATACCGAAAAATGTAGCATGGACGCACCGAAGAGGAGAAAATACCGACATTTATTTTATTTCTAATCAGGAGAATATAGATAAAAACATTGTTACTTCATTCCGCATCGAGGGGAAAAATCCTCAACTTTGGAATGCTGTGACCGGACAATTAAGTACTCCGAAAGAATGGAAATCAGAAAATGGAAGAACGCAGATCAAACTGAACTTATCGGCATCCGAATCGGTTTTCGTGGTGTTTGAGAATGGGAATAGCACTGCAAAAACAGAGCTAACTTCTGAAATTCCAACATCAACTGAATTGAAAGGCAACTGGAATGTTACTTTTTTGAGTAATAAACAATCGGTTAGTACCGACAAACTTTTCGACTGGAGCAAAAGTGAGAATCCATTGATAAAGTATTATTCAGGAACAGCTATTTACAGAACTAATTTCAACAATGCCAGCAAGAGTAAATCGGTTTGTTTGAATCTTGGAAAACTATCGAGTCTCGCCACCATTCGTGTAAATGGCATTGATTGTGGAACAGTCTGGACTACTCCTTATCAGGTTGATGTCACAAAAGCATTGAAAAAAGGGATGAATACGCTCGAGATAGAAGTTTGCAATACTTGGGCAAATGCCATAAACGGTTCCGATAAAGGTACACCACCATTCCCGGGAATATGGACGAACGGCAAGTACCGCATGAGTGAAGATAAGCTTGTGGAGTCTGGCTTGATAGGTCCGGTAACGATTATTCAAAAATAAAAACAGCATCATATGAAACGCATTTCAAACGTATTATTCATATTCCTATTTACGATTTCAGTCGTTCACGCCGAAATCAAACTTCCTGCTATTTTTTCCGATAATATGCTGCTGCAGCAAAATACGCAGGTGAATTTATGGGGAAAAGCGGAGGCCAACAAAACTGTTAGCATCAAAGCTTCGTGGAGCAATACGACTATCAAAACCACAGCTGATGCCAATGGAAACTGGAAAACGTCGATAAGCACGCCAAAAGCCGATGGCAAAAAATACACATTGACTTTGAGTGATGGAAAATCATTGACACTGAATAATCTTATTTTAGGTGAATTATGGCTTTGTTCCGGTCAGAGTAATATGGAAATGCCCATGAAGGGCTTCAAAAATCAAGGTGTGGAGGGAGCAAATATGGATATTCTGAAAAGTACGAATGCTTACCTGCGACTGTTCACTGTGAAGCGTAACTCTACCATTCAAGCCCAAACTGATGTGACCGGACAATGGCAGGAAGCTTCACCCGAAACGGTAAAAGAATTTAGCGCAACGGGCTATTATTTCGGACGATTGTTGGAGGAAACACTCAACGTTCCCGTAGGATTGGTGCTTAGTGCATGGGGTGGATCGAGCGTGGAAGCATGGATGACCGAAGATATGTTGCGTGCTTTTCCGACGGTGAAAATTCCGAAAACAGAAGCTGACATCAAAGAGAAGAATCGCACGCCAACTACGCTTTATCAGGCGATGATAAACCCGATTGCCGGACTAACGATCAAAGGCGTTATCTGGTATCAGGGCGAAACAAACTACGATCGTGCCGATTCGTATGCTGCTATGTTCAGCACTATGGTGAGCGGATGGCGTAAAAACTGGGCGCAAGCCGATACTATTTCTTTCTATTATTGTCAGATTGCCCCATATGATTATTCGATTATTACCGAAAAAGGCAAAGAAGTCATTAATTCAGCCTATCTTCGTGAGGCACAAATGAAAGCCGAAGCAATGATACCTAAATCGGGTATGGCGGTATTGATGGATGCAGGTTACAAAGGGGGCATTCATCCTCCGAAAAAACAAATTCCGGGCGAACGGTTGGCTCTGTTGGCGTTGACTAAAACCTACGGACTGAAAGGCGTTGCTTCTGAAAGTCCGGTATATAAAAATATAGAAATTCAGGGTGATACGGTGATCGTCAATTTCGACCGGGCGCCAATGTGGATTTCGGCTAATAATTTTGAATCAAAGTTGTTTACGGTTGCCGGATCCGATAAAGTTTTTCATCCGGCGAAGGCGTGGGTAGTTCGCAGCAAAATGTATGTAAAAAGTGAAGTTGTGAAACAACCTGTGGCAGTGCGGTATGCGTTCGAGAACTATGCTGACGGTGATTTGTTCAGCACCGAAGGTCTGCCTGTGTCAAGTTTCAGGAGTGATAACTGGTAAGACCCCCCAGCCCCTAAAGGGGAGCATTATTACTTCAGTCTATTTGAGTTAAAGATTATGAATAAGAAAAACAGACAAGACAAAACTAACTTCTGTTCCCCTTTAGGGGTTAGGGGTCTTTTTCTTTTATTGTTATTAGTATGTTCTTCTGCTTTTGCTGCTGAACCGGATTACATCTGGACTTCTCCCTCGCACAATTCCTCCGAATCCATGCCTTGCGGAGGCGGTGATATTGGTATGAACGTGTGGGTGGAAAATGGTGATGTGCTGTTTTATGTAAGTAGGAGCGGGGCTTTCGACGAGAATAACACGATGCTTAAACAAGGTCGTTTTCGGGTACGACTTTCGCCTAATCCGTTCCTCAATGCTACCGATTTTAGGCAGGAACTGAAACTCAACGGCGGTTATGTGCAAATTTCTGCCAATGGCACGACTATTCAACTTTGGGCGGATGTTTTAAAACCGGTTATTCATTTGGAAATTAAAAGTGGAAGAAATATTTCTTCTGAAATACGGTACGAAAACTGGCGGTATGCCGACCGGTTGATTCGTAAAAATGAAGGTCAGCAAAACTCTTACAAATGGGCTGTGCCAAAAGATTTGGTTACCATGAAAGATTCTATCATGGCTACCGGAAATACTGTTACTTTCTTTCACCGAAATCTTCCAAAAACAATTTTTGATATAACTGTTGCGCAACAGGGTTTGGAAAACGTAAAGGCACAACTTTACAACCCGCTTTCCAATCTTACCTCGGGTGGTAAAATGTGGGGCGATAATCTGCTTTTTGCCGGAACGGAAAAAGGGATGTATTCCGGAACCGATTATCAGGCCTGGATTTTTAAAAGCAAAAAGACATTTCAAAAACAGAATGTGCAGATTGCTTTAGAAATTTCTCAGGCCGAAAATATAGATGTATGGAATTCAGCTTTGGATAAAACGATTGCAGCAATCAGTCCGAAAACCGACCGAAAGCAAACCCTTGGTTGGTGGAGCAGCTTTTGGAACCGCAGTTTTATTCATGCCGAAGGCGAAGCCAATGAACTTTCCCGTAACTACGCTTTGTTTCGCTATATGTTGGGATGCAATGCGCACAGCCAATGGCCGACTCGCTTCAATGGCGGTCTGTTTACTTTCGACCCGGGTTTGGTAGATTCGACCCTGGTATTTACTCCCGATTATCGTAAATGGGGTGGTGGTACGTTCACTGCGCAAAACCAACGACTTGTGTATTGGGCCATGTTGAAAAGTGGTGACTTTGAACTGATGATTCCGCAGTTCGACTCTTACAATCGCATACTAAAAAATGCGGAACTCCGCTCTAAAACGTATTGGGGACATGGTGGTGCTTGTTTTGCCGAACAACTGGAAAATTTTGGGCTGCCCAATCCAAGCGAATATGGTTGGAAACGCCCTGATTATTCGGACAAAGGTGTGGAATACAACGCCTGGCTCGAATATGAATGGGATACGGTGTTGGAATTTTGTCAGATGATAATGGAAACCAAGGAGTATGCCAATGCGGATATTTCGAAATACAAACCGCTGGTTGAAAGTTGTGTCCGTTTTTTCGATGAACATTATCGCTATTTAGCTCAACATCGCGGACGAAAAGTACTGGATGGAGATGGTAAGCTGATTCTTTTTCCGGCTTCGGCGTGTGAAACCTATAAAATGGCGAACAACCCGGCCAGTACGATTGCCGCTTTACGAATGGTTTTGAAGTCGTTGGGCAATGATTCTTTGTTGAAAACTATTCCACCTATTCCATTGAGAGAAGTGAATGGCAAAACAATGATTTCGCCGGCTAAAACATGGGAACGTGTAAATAATGTGGAATCGCCACAACTTTATCCAGTATTCCCGTGGCGGATTTTTGGAGTAGGAAAAGACAGTCTGGAAATTGCCAGAAATACCTACTTTTATGATCAGGATGCATTGAAATTTCGTAGCCACGTGGGCTGGAAGCAAGATAATATTTTTGCAGCTTGTCTTGGTCTGACCGACGAAGCCAAACGACTGAATACACTGAAACTAGCCAACGGTCTGCATCGCTTCCCGGCCTTTTGGGGACCCGGCTTCGACTGGACACCCGATCACAACTGGGGTGGAAGCGGCATGATTGGCTTACAGGAAATGCTATTGCAAACTACTGATGATGGTCGGATACTGCTTTTCCCTGCCTGGCCGCGTGAGTGGAACGTACATTTTAAACTTCATGCTCCTAAAAACACAACAGTGGAGGCGGAACTAAAAGATGGAAAAGTGAGGGTGATTGAAGTATTGCCGGGGAGTAGAAGACAAGATGTTAAGATTTTGCCCTAAATGCTGGTAAATTTGTACGAATAAACTTGCTATTGTTCATTTTAGTCGATTAAGTTTTCACAACAAATTTGATTACAGTATTTTTGAATCAAAACTCAAAACCAATAGATAAAATTTCAAATTAATCATAATGAAATCTAAACACATCCTCACACTCTTACTTTTGTACTTTTGTACCTTCTCAATTTCTGCGTCGACTTCCGTAGCCGGCTTTTACCAACTTGAAGGCAGTGGACGACAAGTGTATAACTTTAATAACGGCTGGCGGTTTTTTCGTGGCGACATAAAAGGCGCCGAGGGAACTGCTTTCAATGATTCTCATTGGGAAGTGGTGGCAGCTCCTCACACCGTGGAACTTATGCCTGCCGAAGCTAGCGGATGCCGCAATTACCAAGGTATTGCGTGGTACCGCAAACGTTTCGTAGTACCTGCTGATGCAAAAGGCAAAGACGTGCTGATACATTTCGAAGCCATCATGGGCAAGCAAAAGATTTATCTCAACGGCAAACTGGTGAAAGAGCACGTGGGTGGTTATTTGCCGATAACGGTTGATCTGACTGCACTTGGAACGCAAGCCGGTGATACTTGCCAATTAGCAGTCGTGGCTGATAATAGCGATGATAAAAATTATCCTCCGGGCAAACCTCAAATTACTATGGATTTTGCCTACCACGGTGGTATGTATCGCGATGTGTGGATGATTTGCAAAAACAAAGTGGCTATAACTGATGCTATTGAAGCAAATAAAACTGCCGGTGGCGGTGTGTTTGTGCATTATGATAATATATGTGCCAAAAGTGCTGATGTATTTGTAAATACAGAATTGAAGAATAATGCTACGAATGCAAAAGCGGTTACTTTGGAAATTTCTCTGTCAGATATTTCGGGTAAAACAGTAAAAAAAATCAGCTCAAAGATTACGCTGCAAGCGGGTGAATCGAAAACAATCTATCAAAAAACAACGGTAGCTAATCCTCAACTTTGGTCGCCCGAAACGCCAAATCTTTATAGTGTGAATTTGTTGGTAAAAGAAGGTAAAACCGCCATTGATGGTGGAACCGTTCGCGTGGGAATCCGCAAAGCCGAATTTCGTGGCAAAGATGGATTTTATTTGAACGATAAATCTTACGGGCAACTGATAGGTGGTAATCGTCATCAGGACTTTGCCTACGTGGGCAATGCAGTTCCCAACTCCCAACAATGGCGCGACGTGAAACGCCTTCGTGATGCCGGTTGTGTGATTATCCGCACGGCTCACTATCCGCAAGATCCGGCTTTTATGGATGCCTGCGACGAGTTGGGTGTATTTATTATTGTGGCTACACCGGGATGGCAATTCTGGAATAAGGATCCGCAGTTTGAGAAATTGGTATATGAAAACACCCACAATCTTATTCGTCGAGACCGTAACCACCCTTCGGTGTTGCTGTGGGAACCAATTCTGAATGAAACCCGTTTCCCGAAAGATTTTTCATTGAATTCGTTGAAAATAACTAAAGATGAATTTCCATATCCTGGTGCTCCCGGTGCAGCTGCCGATTTGAATTCGGAAGGTGTAGCCGAAAATTACGATGTAGTGTATGGCTGGCCGACCGACGAAGGCAAAGTGAAACAATCGCTCTTCACCCGCGAGTTTGGCGAGAATGTGGACGACTGGTATGCACATAATGCCAACAATCGCGCCAGCCGCAGTTGGGGCGAAAAACCAATGTTGGTAGCTGCTTTATCGTTAGCTGATTCATATGACGCTATGTTCCACACTACAGGGCAATTCGTTGGTGGTGCGCAGTGGCATCCCTTCGACCACCAAAGGGGCTATCACCCTGATCCGTATTGGGGCGGTATTTTCGATGCATTCCGTCAGCCAAAATATGCTTACTACCTGTTCAAAAGTCAGGTTTCACCAAATGAAAAACATGGTGGAGCAGATGCAGGCCCGATGGTTTTTGTAGCCAATGAAATGACTCCATTCTCGGATGCAAACGTAACTGTTTTTAGCAATTGTGATTCGGTACGTCTGACTGTGTACGAAGGAAAATCAATAACAAAGCCGGTGGTTCGTGCTAAAGGTCACATGCCTTATGCGCCTGTTACTTTCGAGAATGTGTATGATTTCTGGCAAATGCGCGACGTGACTTACAAACAAAAGAACTGGCAAAAAGTAAGCTTCCTAGCCGAGGGAATTATCAACGGAAAAGTTGTATACAGCGAAAAGAAAATGCCTTCGCGCCGTGCAACAAAAATTCGTTTGTATATCGACCACCTAGGCAAACAACTTGTTGCCGATGGATCCGACTTTATTATTGTGGTAGCCGAAATTACAGACGATAGCGGAAACGTGCGCCGTCTGGCAAAAGACAACATTCAGTTTAGTGTGGAAGGTGAAGGCGAAATTATTGGTGACCAAACGATTGGTGCCAATCCGCGTGCTGTGGAGTGGGGAAGTGCTCCGGTACTGATTCGTTCTACCACCAAAGCAGGAAAGATTAAAGTAAAAGCGCACGTTCAGTTCGAAGGTACGCAAGCACCTACTGCAGCAGAAATTGAACTCGAAAGCGTTTTGGCTGACTTGCCTTTTTGTGCCATGGATATTCAGAAGGTAAAAGGTCAAAAAGTAGCTTCACAAAAAAACATCAAACAACTCACCGATGCTGAAAAACAAAAACTACTCGATGAGGTAGAAAAACAGCAAACGGAATTTGGTGAAAAGAAATAAATCAATTGCCTCCTACTTTAGCTGGAATCAATGAATCAAACAATCATGAACTCAAAGAAAATTTCCATTTTTCTCGGCCTTGCGCTGACATTTTCTTCCGGCCTTTTCGCGGAAGTGATTCTCCCAAAAGTGATTGGTCACAACATGGTGTTGCAGCGTTACAAGTCGGTTCCAATCTGGGGCACGGCTTCAAAAGGCGAAAAAGTGACAGTGACTTTTGGTGGGCAGCGGAAAGAAACTGTTGCCAATGATTCGGGTAAATGGGTGGTGAATCTGAACCCCATGCAAGCCTCGGAATTACCGCGTCAAATGACTATCGCGGGGACTAATACCATTGTGCTGAAAAACATTCTGGTAGGTGAAGTGTGGTTGTGTTCAGGTCAGTCGAACATGGAATATGCTATGCGTAAATACAGTAATTACCAGTCAAATGTAAAAGGATACAGGCCACCCGAAGATGATTTGAAAAATGCATCTAATTCCAATATCCGCATTTTTCTGGTACGTCGAAAATACATGTCGCCCGATTCTACTCACACAGGTTGGGATGTCGCCATGGGGCGGCCATTGGTTGACTTTTCGGCAGTGGGTTATTTTTATGCCAAAGAACTGTATGCTAAACTACATATCCCTATTGGTATGATTTCGTCGGCAGTGCCTGGAAGTCGCATTGAACCCTGGATTGAGGCCTCTAAACTAGAAATTGCACCCAAAATGAAGGATGGTAAAGTACTGGAACCTCTCACTGCCGACGGTGGCGATCCGGGTAAGTTCTACACATCGATGATTCAACCGCTCATTCCATTCTCTATTCGTGGATTTCTTTGGTACCAGGGCGAATCGGGTTGTTTTCTGAATGAAACGATTCGTTATGCATACAAACAGAAAGCCTTGATTGATAACTGGCGTTCGGAGTGGAAAGATGCCAAGATGCCGTTTTATTTTGTACAAATAGCACCTTATAATTATTCCCAAGCCAAAGATGTACGTCCACACTCCACCGATAATTTACCTGAGTTTTGGGAATCGCAGGCACTTGCACTTCAACTCCCTCAAACCGGAATGATAACGATTACCGATTTGGTCGATAGTATTGTGGATTTGCACCCGGGGTACAAATGGGAAGTCGGTCGAAGATTGAGTTTGGTGGCGTTGAATAAAACCTATGGTTTCAAGGATATTGTTTGTTCCGGACCTACTTATCAGAAAATGAAAGTCGTGAACAATAAAATTGAAGTCACTTTTAGCAATACGGGTAGTGGCTTGATGAGTTGCGATGAAAGAGCCCTGACATGGTTCACCATTGCGGGAGTAGATGGGAAATTTGTTTCGGCTGTTGCAGAGATGAAAGGAAATAAAGTCATCGTTTCTTCACCCGCGGTTCCACATCCGGTAGCTGTTCGTTTTGCGTGGCACGAAGCAGCACAGTCTAATTTTATAAACAAAGAGGGTTTACCTGCTGTTCCATTCAGAAGTGATAATCCCTGGATAAAGATTTTCTAGTAATCCGAAATTGGGTATAATTATTCATTGTATGCGGGGTTAAAAGCATATTAATCCTCTTTTCTTCATTGTAAACCATTCATTGTCTTCTATCTTTGTACTTCATATCGTAGCATCAAAGTCTCTCAATCGGTTAGTTTATGAAAAAAACTATATTTTTCGCGTTGTTCATTCTCTTCATTTTTCAATCGGTTTTTGCAGATAAAAACATGATTGTGAAAGACTATTCTATTGAGAATGGTCTGCCGCACAATACTGTTTTTAGCGCTATCAAAGATGCCGATGGATTTATGTGGTTTGGCACATGGTACGGGTTGTGCAGTTTTGATGGGGTAAAATTCAAAAGTTACAATAGTCGCGATGATTATAATACGGATATCCGTCCTCATAAACTGCAAAATATTATTGAGGCAAAAGATGGGAATTTATGGGTAAAAACCATCGATCATAAACTCTATCTTTTCGAAAAGCGAAAAGAACTTTTCTATGATGTATTCAATGAAATAAAGAAAAAATATTCGGTAAGCCCTAAAATCATTAAAATTCAAAAGACCGAAACGGGTGATTTATTATTGCTGACCAAAAATAAGGATTTACTGAAAGCGGTTTCCAAAGGCGGTGGCGGTATTGAAATTTCGTTATTGCACGACTCCAAGAGCAAGCGCGAGCATAAGCTGATGAATAACTTGTTGGTGGAAAATGAGCAGTATATCAACTGGATTGGGCTAGATTTTAAAATCATCTCATGCCAGAAAGGAAGTGCCTTAAAATCGAAACCCTCTGATTTTGTACTTCGTAAAATTGCGTTGGCCGATGGTCAGGAGTTCACTTGTGCATTTGCTTTTGGTAAAATGCTGTGGTTAGGCGATAACCGTGCTAACGTTTACAAAATAGACTGTAGCAATGGAAATGTAACAAAAAAAGCATTGATTTCGGATGGCGGTTCGGTTCAAAATATTGTGAGCGAAAATGGTAAAACATTATTTATTTCATTCGGCATCAAAGGAATTTTTGAATACGATGACCGTACTTCCGGGCTAATGAAAGTAATTTCGACTACGGCTAAAGATCTTGTTACCAATGCATATGTGGATAGTTACGATAAGCTGTGGTTTGAGATGAATCAAACATCATTGATTTACTACGATCCGTTTAATAAATTCGTAAAGCGGTTTGACTTGCCTTCGGGAAATGTAAATAAAGCGCTGAAATTTCAGGATGGAAAAGAACAGGGAATGTTTTTTCTCAGCACTTCGGGCGATTTGGCTTGGTTCGATCGTTCACATCTTTCCTTTTCTTACCTGAACGACCAGCCCGAACTGATGCAAAATGGAGTTAAGAAAGTGTTTTTCGATATACTTTTCGACAAAGATAATATCCTGTGGCTTAGCTCTACCGCAAATGGCGTATCTCGGGTTAGCTTCCCCAAACAGCAATTTAATTTGTTCCATCTCACTTCTCCCTCTTCCCTATCGACCGACTATACGGTTAAAACCATGTTTCAGGCCAAAAATGGTGATATTTGGGTGGCTAACCGACAAGCTGAAGTTTTTCAATTAGATAAAAGTGGTAAGATAAAACAGGTTTTCTCAGCCAAGAATAATTTTATCGGTAACGTGTATCACATCATGGAGGATCGAAAAGGCAATCTGTGGTTCTCTACCAAAGGCAATGGATTGGTGCGTGCTGAGTTAAATAGTGCTTCGGCATCAGGTTATATTCTTTCGCGCTATGTCTACGATGAGCGGAATCCATCGTCCATCAGTGGCAACGAAGTGTATTATACTTACGAAGATAGCAATAACCGTATCTGGGTTGGGTTGTTTGGTGGCGGACTCAATCTTGTGACACAAGAAGGTGGCAAGATTTCCTTTAAAAATAAGTTTAATAGCTTTGGACAATATCCGAAGTACGGACTGTACATGGAAGTCCGAAATATTACAGAGGATAAAGAGGGGCGTATTTGGGTGGGTACCAGCGATGGACTTTTATCATTTGACAGCCGTTTTAAAGACCCCAATAAAATTAGTTTTGAGATATATAGGTCTGATGCCCTGAGTTCTAATATTGCCGACAACGATATTTATGTATTGTACAAAGATGCTGCTTCGCAAATTTGGATTAGTGTTTTTGGTGGTGGTTTGAGTAAGCTTGAAAGATACGATAAAGAAACAAAACGTCCGGTTTTCAAAACGTATAGCCTGAAAGAAGGCTTGAATACTGATGTTATTTTGGCCATAGTGGAAGATGATGATAATGGACTTTGGTTGGTGACTGAAAATGGATTGGCGCGATTTGACAAGACAAAGGAAATCTGTCGGAACTTCGACCGATATGATGGTTTTTTGAATGTGCAAATGGAGCAGGAGAGCGCCTTGAAATGCCAGTCAGGTGATTTATGGTTTGGTAACCGAATGGGTATTCTGGCCTTCAACCCTCAGAAAATTGAAACATATAATTGTAATTATAAAATATTTATCGTTGATTTTCTGGTGTCTAACCGCGATTTGCGCAGTTTCAAGGATAAACCTATTCTCAGGGAATCAATTCGTTATGCCAATTCTATTACGCTTGATCATAGCCAGTCTACTTTTGTAATTGAGTTCGCGGCTTTGAATTTTTACAATCAAAACCGGGTATCGTACAAGTATATTCTGGATGGTTTTGAGGAAGAATGGCACTTTAATGGAAAAAACCGCATTGCGTCCTATCCAAATATTCCACCGGGAAAATACCATTTCAAAGTACAAGCTATCGATGAAGCTAATCCGTCGCTGAAGGCCGAAAAAGTACTGGAAATTATCATTTTACCTCCCTGGTGGCAAACCTGGTTGGCGTATTTCATCTATTCAATTATTATCATATTCCTGGTTTATATTGCCATACGTGCTGTGCTATTTTATGTTAAGGTACGGAACGATATTTATGTAGAGCAACGTGTCTCTGAATTGAAAATCAAGTTCTTCACTAATATATCGCACGAACTGAGAACACCGTTGACGCTCATTATGGGGCCAATTCAAGAGTTGAAACAAAAACAGCAGTTGACTGAAAAGGGTGAGAAATACGTTTCGATGATTGAGAAAAATGCCAACCAAATGCTTCAATTGGTAAATCAGATTTTGGATTTCCGTAAAATTCAAAATGGGAAAATGATTTTGCATGTATCTCAATTAGAATTGAATAGTTTGATTGACTCTTTTCACAAAGAGTTTAGTGTTTTGTCCGAAGAAAATGAAATTAGCTTTACTTTTCATCTCTCCGATGAGGATATCTCGTTGTGGGCTGATAAAGATAAGCTGGAAATCGTTATTCGCAACCTACTTTCTAATGCTTTTAAATTCACGCAGTCAGGCGGAAGCATTTTTGTGACTACAGGATTTACTGACGATCGCGAAAGATGCTTCATCCGGGTTGAGGATACGGGTGTGGGAATTCCACAAAACAAAGTGTCGGAAATTTTCGAACGTTTCTTCCAGGGCGAAAACTCGAAGAATGCACAATATCCCGGAACAGGTATAGGCTTGGCTTTATCGAAAGAAATTGTGAACCTTCACCACGGGGTCATTAATGTGGAAAGCAAGCCAGATCAGGGTTCGGTTTTCACGGTAGAATTATTGCTGAACAAAGATCATTACAATCCTTCGGAAGTGAATTTTTACGTTGGCGATACGGTTACTGAAATCGAGGGCGAGGTGGTTGATACTGAAGAGTTGGAAGCGGAACCAGCAGATGCTAAAAATGATTTGCCAACACTATTGGTGGTCGAAGATAATGTCGATTTGTGTAACCTGCTTCGACTACAGTTGGAAGACAGGTACAAAGTATATGTTGCCGTCAATGGTGTCGAAGGCTTGAAAAAGGTGAATCTTTATCATCCAGACATTGTAGTGACGGACCAAATGATGCCCGAAATGACGGGTACGGAGATGTTACAGGCAATGCGCAATGATTTTCAAATTAGTCATATCCCGGTTATTATTCTGACGGCTAAAAATGATGATGAAGCTAAGATCAAGGCCATTAGTATGGGTGCAAACGCCTATATTACCAAACCGTTTAATAAAGAATATCTGATTGCCCGCATCGAACAGTTGCTGAGCGATAGAAAGGTTTTTCGTGAGAAAATATGGAAACAGGAGGTAGCTCACGAAGTTCCACAGGATAACGATACCTACGAAAATTATTTACAAAAGAAAGATATTGAGTTTCTTGAAAAAATACATCATGTTATTGAAGAAAATATTGATAATAGCGATTTCAACATAGATACTATTGCCGATAACATAGGGATAAGCCGCTCTGCCTTCTTCAAAAAACTGAAGAGTTTGACTGGCTTGGCACCGGTGGATACAATCAAAGAAGTTCGACTTACTAAATCAATCGAATTGCTTCAAAGTACCGATATGACTGTTTCTGAAATTGCATTTGCTGTTGGATTTAAGGAATCAGGATACTATGGCAAGTGCTTCCGCAAAAAATATGGGCAAACACCAACCGAATATATGAGCAAGTACCGGAAAAAGTGATTTTGCTGATTACAAAAGAGCTTCTGATTCGTTTTATAGACATAGAATATAAATAAAGAAATTGAATGAAGAAAGTAGTATCAGTATTGGCATTAAGTATTTGTGCATTACCACTTTTGGCACAATACCCCATTATTCCCGATTCAGTAAAACAGCGTGCTGCTCGTCAGGAAGCTGAAATAAACCGTAAATCGGATATGGCATGGCAAAAAGCCTTCCCTGTTGTTCAAAAAGAAGAAAAGGCAGGCCGCCCTTATAAGCCCTGGGCATCGAAACCTGAGGATTTATTGAAAGCTGCGATTCCTGTTTTTCCGGGTGCCGAAGGTGGTGGAGCATTTACTCCCGGCGGTCGTGGTGGAAAAGTAGTTGTTGTAACTTCTCTTGCTGATGCTGGTCCCGGAACACTCCGCGAAGCCTGCGAAATTGGCGGTGCGCGCGTTGTGGTTTTCAATGTTGCCGGTATCATTCGCTTATCAACTCCTATTCATCTTCGTGCTCCTTATATCACCATTGCCGGACAAACTGCTCCGGGAGATGGAATTTGTGTAACCGGTTCTTCATTTTTAATTGATACACACGATGTGGTTTTACGCCATATCCGTTTCCGCCGTGGTGCACAGGATGTTGTTTTTCGCGACGATGCAGTGGGTGGAAATCCCGTGGGTAATATCATGATTGACCATGTGTCGGCCAGTTGGGGGTTGGATGAGAATATGTCCATTTATCGCCATGTTTACGATCGCGATTCGACAGGTAAAGGCGAAAAACTACCTACTGTAAACGTTACGATTCAAAATTCCATTTTCTCTGAAGCAATGGACTCATACAACCATGCTTTTGGTTCTACCATTGGTGGACATAATTCTTTATTTGCCCGTAACCTTTGGGCATCGAATATCAGTCGCAATTGCTCGGTGGGTATGGATGGCGGTTTCAATTTTGTGAACAATGTTGTTTACAACTGGTGGAATCGCTCGGTAGATGGTGGCGATAACAAAAGCTTCTTCAACATCATCAATAACTACTTCAAACCGGGACCTATTACTCCGCTTGATAAACCAATCTCCTACCGTTTGTTGAAACCGGAAGCCGGCCGTGATAAAAGTCATCCTGTTTCATTTGGTAAAGCCTTTGTGAATGGAAATATTGTAGAAGGAAACGCAAAAGTGACAAAGAACAATTGGGATGGTGGCGTACAATTAGCCGAAGAATTCAAACTGGAAGATTATGTAAAAGATATTCGTGTTGACAAAGCATTCGAAATGCCAATGAACTCTGCAAATATCATGAGTACCAAAAATGTATATAACTTTGTACTTCAAAATGCAGGAGCTAATTTTCCAAAACGTGATGCTGTAGATACCCGCGTTGTAAAAACGGTGATAACAGGAAAAGCCATTTATGTTGAAGATGCACCGTTGTTTATTCCAAAATACGTGAAACGACGTCTGCCTGCCGATTCATACAAACAAGGAATTATAACCGATATTCGTCAGGTTGGCGGACTTCCGGAGTATAAAGGTCAACCGGTAATTGACACAGATATGGATGGAATGCCTGATGCGTGGGAAAAAGCTAACGGCTTGAATCCAAATGATCCGACTGATGCGGTGAAAGATTGCAACGGTGATGGATATACCAATATTGAAAAATATATCAACGGAATTGATACCAAAAAGAAGATTGACTGGAAAAATCCAAAAAACAACCACGATACGCTTGCCGGTCGTAAGAGTTTGATGTAATTGATAAGACTTCCCCAAAGCTCCAAACTTAGGGAAAGTTGGACTTTAAAATAATATAAAATGAATAATTTTAGATGTACTATTAAAACATTTTGTGTCTTTCTGCTGGGCTTTTCGCAGGCTGTAAATGCTCAGTCGTTCGGTTTGCAGGTAAAGGACAATAAAATTACCTATACAAAAGATGCAAAAGGAAACAGTATTCTCGATTTTTCCTATTGCGGGTACAAAAGCTCTGAACAAGATATCCCAACCCTGAACAATGTAATTTTTGTTCCAAAACAAGAAGGTGACGCATCCGAAATTATTCAGCGTGCCATCAATTATGTTTCCGCATTAAAACCTGATGCCCGTGGTTTTCGTGGGGCTGTTTTGTTGGACAAAGCTGTTTATAATCTCAATAAAAATTTGTGGATCACAACTTCCGGTGTGGTATTGCGTGGCTCTGATAAACACGAAACTATTTTGTTCAAACATGGAGTCGACCGATCTGCGGTGCTTCATATCGAAGGGATAAATAATAAAGTTCAGAAAGATTCTTTCAAAGTAGCTGCTGCTTATGTTCCGGTGAATGAAAAAACGTTGGAACTAAATACCGTTGCAGGCTTAAAAGTGGGTGACAGGTTGAATATTACGCGGCCATCGACTTCTGAGTGGATTAAATCCGTTGGTTGTGATATTTATGGTGGCGGCATTAGTGCTCTTGGCTGGAAAGCCGGAGATATTGATGTTAGCTGGGACAGAACCATTGTCTCCATCTCGGGAAATAAAGTTACCCTCAATGCACCACTTACAGCCGCTCTTGATGCACAATTTGGGACTACTATTGTACGAAAATATCTATGGACAGGACGAATTTCAGAGTCGGGAGTTGAAAACCTGACCATGAATTCGGATTATAATAAAAAATACCCCAAAGACGAAGATCACTGTTGGACGGGTGTTTCGGTTGAAAATGCAGAAAACTGCTGGGTACGTCAAATCAATTTTTCGCATTTTGCAGGAAATGCTGTTTTTCTACAACCAAGCACTTCGCAAATCACTGTTGAAGATTGTATCTCCAAAGATCCTGTCTCGGAAATCGGTGGCTTCCGTCGGATAACCTTTTACACCATGGGGCAGCAGAATTTATTCCAACGCTGTTATTCCGAAAACGGTATAAATGACTTTACAGCGGGGTATTGCGCTCCGGGTCCAAATGCTTTTGTGCAATGTGAAGCCAAAAATGCCTTAGGATTCAGTGGATCCATTGATGCCTGGGCGTGTGGATTATTGTTTGATGTGGTAAATATAGATGGTCATAACCTAACGTTCAAAAACCTTGGCCAGAGTAAAAATGGAGCCGGTTGGAATACAGCTAACAGCCTTTTCTGGCAATGTACAGCTGCTGAGATAGAATGTTATTCTCCTTCCGCTGATGCTAAAAACAGAGCGTATGGCTGTTGGGCACAATTCTCCGGCGATGGCGAATGGGATGAATCAAACAACCATGTTCAACCACGGAGCATTTATTATGCGCAACTTGCTGCCCGTCTGAACCAGGATGTTTCAGCACGTGGACGTATACTCCCTAAAAAAACTGATGCTTCAAGCAGCCCGCCGGTGGTCGATGCGCTGCGAATGATGAAGGAGGCTTACGAACCGCTGCTTACTACTGAAATGTGGATAGAACAAGCCGTTTTTGCTCCATCTGTTGATCATGCAAAACTGATGACAACAAACGAACTGAAGAGTAAACCAATGCGCGTTAAAGCTTATACACCAACTATCTCCATAGAGAATGGTCGTTTGGTGCGTGATGGAGCTTTGATGTCGGGAGCTAAACTCGAAGTACAATGGTGGAATGGCAAATTGAAACCAAACTATATTACATCTTATTTAACTAGGCCTCATGTTACCCGTTTTGTTGCCGGCCGCGAAGGTTATGGACTAACCGACCGTGTTGATTCGGTGATTTCTTATCTGGAAGCTAAAAATATTATGGTTTTAGATCATAATTATAGCTTGTGGACCGACCGTCGTCGTGATGACCACGAACGTATTCGCCGTCGTGATGGTGATGTGTGGGGTCCCGGTTACGAACAGCCTTTTGCCCGCAGTGGTGAAGGTTTAGCCTGGGATGGTTTGTCGAAATACGACTTGAACCGCCCGAATGCATGGTACTGGATGAGGCTGAAAGAGTTTGCAGACAAAGGACAAAAAGCAGGACTGCTTTTATTTCAAGAGAACTTTTTCCAGCATAATATTATCGAAGCCGGAGCACATTGGGTTGATTGCCCGTGGCGTTCGGCCAATAATATCAATGATCTTGGTTTCCCTGAACCGGTAAATTTTGCCGGAGATAAAAGAATTTTTCGTGCCGAAATGTTTTACGATGTAACCAATCCGGTTCGTCGTCAGTATTACCGCACCTATATTCGTCAGTGCCTTAATAATTTTGCGGATAATCAAAATGTGGTACAACTTATCAGTGCCGAGTATACCGGTCCGTTACATTTTGTACAATTTTGGTTGGATGTTATTGATGAATGGCAGAAGGAAACAGGTCGAAACGCGTTAGTTGCTTTAAGCACAACGAAAGATGTACAGGACTCAATTCTGGCCGACCCCAAGCGTGCAGCGATTGTTGATATTATCGATATTCGCTACTGGCATTACAAAAACGATGGAACTGTTTACGCACCTCAGGGTGGATTAAACCTTGCTCCCCGTCAGCATGCCCGCTTGATGAAAGTGGGTAAGGTAACCTTCAACGAAGCTTACAAAGCCGTGAATGAATATCGCACCAAGTATCCCGATAAGGTGGTAACTTATTATACCGAAAATTACCCTGACATGGCTTGGGCTGTGTTGATGGCAGGCGGATCTTGTCCGGTGTTGCCGGTTAAAGACGATGAGTTCTTACGTGCTGCTGCGCAAATGGAGGTGAAGGCGGTAAATTCTGATAAATTCTGTATGTTGGTAAAATCTGGTACAGGTAGTATCATATACCCACAGTCGGTGTCAGATATTCCTGTTCAATTGGAAGCTGGTAAGTATCAGTTGAAATTTGTTGATGGCAAAACCGGTGAAATAACTGTGCTGAATAAATCGATAAACGGCAATCAGCTCTATGGTTTAAAGGTGGACGCAGCTAAGAATGGTGCATACTGGTTCAAAAAACTATAGGTCTTTTCGATAAATTATCCTCAGAAACTCAAAAAGAGCCTAATCATTCTATCCTATGATTCGGCTCTTTTTATGCGTACTCTAAGTTTAACACAAAAATATGTTGTAAAGCATGTTACCTAAATTTACCACATCCAAATCAGATTTTCCAATCAATTGATGTACGCACACAGTATTTTTGTTGCATAATAATTTGTAACAACATTCTATAGTACTACCACGATGGAAAACAATTACTTGAAAAAATCACCTTATGTAAACTGCGATGTTCAGACTGCTGAATATCTTGCTGACTTTATAAACGGTGACACAGCTGCTTTTTCGAAATTGTATAACTTGCACGTCAATATGCTTTATAACTATGGTTGTAAATTGACTACAGATGTTGAACTTCTGAAGGATTGTATTCAGGAAGTATTTATCAAGATATACAATAAAAGACTTGAATTGGATACGGTTGCAAATTTCAAATCGTACATTATTATTTCACTGAAAAATAAGCTTTGCGATGAAAGCCGTAAACGCGTCAACCTGTCGGACGTAGCTGTCGAAGACTTGGATGTAGTTTCAAGTGATAATATTGAAAAAGATTATATCGCCAACGAAAAAGAAATGCTCGACGGTGTTTTTGTCAGCAAAATGTTGGACCAACTTTCCCCACGTCAACGCAAAGCTATTATCTTGTACTATATTGAGGAAAAGAAATACGAAGATATTTGCACCATTATGAACATGAATTACCAGTCGGTTCGTAACCTTATTCACCGCGGAATATCAAAGTTGCGTACTTGCGCAGCATAATTTCAAATTCTATTTGTTTTTTGAGTACGAAATAATATATCGTTGCGTCTTATTATAAATTAAACGCAACCAGGTGAGTTCAACTACTGACAAACGTGTATTAAGTATTTTGGTAAATGATGATTTCATTAACTACGTACTAAATCCTAATCTCATTCTAACCGAGATGTGGGAAGATTATTTCAGCACACACCCCGAAGATATCCCATTGGCCGAGGAAGCAAAAAAGATTTTGCTTGGCGAGCTAAATCCAACAGAACTTAGCGCTGATGAGGCTTGCATTTTAGAGACCCATATTTTCGAAAAATGTGGATTGTCTGCCTAATTTTTGATTTGCTTTCATTCTTTGTCAATAAAACCTCCCATTTCATCACTCTTTTTTCTTTCCCGTATTTCTCTTTTTTCTCTGTCATTTTAAAGTCTATTGGCATAATAGCCGGTAGGATTGTATTATTTTTGTGCCGGTTAGTCTATTGCATTTAAATAATACGAAACATGACATACAAAGCTGCTATTTTCGATTTCAACGGAACTCTTTTTTGGGATACCGCCTTTCACGATCAGGCCTTCGATATTTTTCTGGAAAGATACGGCATTCGGCTTACTGATGAGGAGAAGCGTGTAAAGATACACGGCAAGGGCAATCCTGACATTATGCGGAGCATTCTTGATGCTGGGCTTACAGATGCCGAGGTGGACAAAATGGCGCAGGAGAAAGAGCTTATTTACCGTCAGCTTTGTGTCAACGATATGCCATTTGCCCCTGGCGCTGAAGATTTGTTCAATTTCCTGAAAACAGAAGGAATCCCAATGACTATAGCCACTTCTTCAGGTATCGAAAATGTCGATTTCTATTTTGAGCACATGCATTTGGGAAGATGGTTTGATATGGAGAAGTTGGCATATAACGATGGAACCTTTCGTGGGAAACCGCATCCCGATGTGTTTCAGGTAGCGGCGCGTAAATTAAACCTTAAGCCACAGGAAACGGTTGTGTTTGAAGACTCGGTTGCAGGAATTCACTCAGCTGAAGCCGCCGAAGCCGGTAAAATATATATCGTCAACTCTTACGGTGAGAATTACAGTCGCTTTTCGCACGAAATCATTACCGATTTTTCTAAGGTGGATAGGCAGCTATTCAAGATATAATAGAGAATTGGTGCATACATAACGAGCCTATTGAATGATTTCAACCGGCTCGTTATTTTTTACTATGTAATCGAGGTCTCAATTTACAACCATTTTTTTCTTCTGAAATAAAGCATTACTGCGCCCGAAAATCCGACCATCATTAAAATAGAAATAGGATAACCAAGTTGCCAGTCCAACTCAGGTAGATGTTTAAAGTTCATGCCATAAATACTTGCGATAAGGGTAGGAGGCATGAAGATAACCGAAACCACGGTAAATATCTTTATGATTTTATTTTGTTGCAGGTTTACCAAACCTAGGAAAGTATCCTGGAGGTAGTCTAATCGGTCAAATCCAAAGCGAGTGTATTCGAAAAGTGAGTTGATATCTTTGATAATCATTGTCAGACGTGGAAGTAATTCTTCGGGGAAGAAATTGCATTTTAGCATGTTGGATACCACACGTTGTTTATCCATAATGTTCTGACGAATAATCATTACCTTTTCCTGCAAATCCTTGATTCGTATCAAAATATCCTGGTCTAAATCGTCTTCCGTATTCAGTGTCTTACTTAAACTGGTAATCAAATCGGTGGCATCCTCTATCATGTCGGCATCGTACTCTACCCGGGTTTCAAGTAGCGTAACCAATACGTGATAACCCGTCATGAAATTGCGAGTGTTCGCAAAAATTTTCTTTGTCGTCTCATTAAAAGATTTAAGCTCGGCATTACGGACAGATACCAGAATCCCATTCTTAATAATAAAAGAAACAGGTTCAACCGTATAATTTACTTGTAAAAAATTGGAGTTAGCCACAATGCTATCGTCGGTCTGCATATAGCGCGAACTCATCTCGATTTCCTCAATCTCTTCATCTTCTTGAATATAGATTTTTAGAAATTCTTCCAACTTGTTTTCAATCTCTTCCGAAACATCATTCAGATCAATCCAAACTAACTCTTTTAGGTTTACTTTCTTCAAGATATCAAGGCTCTTTGATATCTTGATTTTATTATCCTCGTGGTAGAAAATTCTTAGTTCGGACATATATGGATTCCTTTCTGCTTTTTATTATTGACTATTTCGATAATAATATCTCTACAAAGTTATTTAAAAAAATGGAGAAGCAAATAACGTGATTGTAAGTCCAATTAAAATAGTAATGGTACTCCAACCGATTACATTTTGCCATGGTTTATTTACATAGCTGCCCATTACTTCTTTATTATTGACAATTAACATCATGCAAAGCAATACTACAGGAAGTAGGAGTCCGTTAGCTACTTGCGACCAAAGTGTAATTGTAATCAACGGCGCACTTGGTATTAGAATAATGGCAGCACCAAGAATAATGATAATCGTGAATAACCAGTAAAATTGGGGTGCTTCTTTCCATTTTTTGTCTATCCCGGCTTCCCAGCCAAAGGCCTCACATACATAAAAGGCTGTGGCAACCGGTAGAATGGTAGCTGAGAAAATGGAAGCTATAAATAATCCGAAAGCGAAAGCGATTGACGCTAAATCTCCGGCAATTGGTTTTAACGCCATGGCCGCATCCTTGGCTTCCTCTATTTTAATGCCATTGACGTGAAGTGTAGAAGCACAGGCAATAATGATGAAGAATGCCACCACCACGGTGATAATACTTCCAATGACTACGTCCCAAAGCGTGTATTTATAATCTGAAATGGTTAATCCTTTCTCGATTACCGCCGACTGCATGTAAAACTGCATCCATGGTGCAATGGTGGTACCAATTATTCCGATAACTATAGCCAGATACTCTTTTGTGTATTGAATGTCAGGTTTAATCATTGCCTGCCCAATGTCATGCCAATGTGGTTTGCCCATAACGGCCGAAACTACATACACAAGCAAAAAAGCACTGAAAATAAGAAATACGCGTTCGCTGAATTTGTACGTTCCTTTTACAACCAGCCACCAAACCAGTGCGGCGGCAATAGGTACACTTATGTATTTACTGATATCGAAAACCTGCATACTACCTGCTACCCCGGCAAATTCGGTGGTAGTGTTACCGATATCGGCAATTAATAAACCAACGAAGATAAAAAAGGTAATTTTCACTCCTGCATTTTCGCGGATCAAATCGGCCAACCCTTTGCCCGATACAATTCCCATACGGGCATTCATTTCTTGCACTACAATCAACACAATCAGCGCCGGAATCATGGTCCAAAGTAAATTGTAGCCATACAAAGCACCGGCAATTGAGTAAGTTGTAATACCACCGGCATCATTATCCACACTTCCGGTAATAATTCCCGGCCCGAGCACGGCCATAAATACAAGCAGGTTGCGCCAGATATTTTTTCGTTTCTTGGTAAATTCGTTTATTTTTGTCATCTCCATGAGCGACCTCCTTTCTTGGTTTTTCCTTTGTACATAAGGTCTTCCACAATATCATCAATTACTACCATTCCTACCAATGTATTTTCGGCATCGGTCACTGGAATAGCCAGTAAGTCGTATTTTGAAATAATTTCTGCCAAGGTGTCAATTTTGTCTTCATCCGATACTCGGATGATTTGTTTATTCATAATTTCTGCCAATGTCATCGTTGGCAACGAAATGACAAGGTCTCTCAGCGAAACGGTAGCCACCAGTTTTTCTTCTTCGTCGGTAATAAATAAAGAATAAATCATATCCGCCTCCGGTTTTTGCTCGCGCAATTCGTTTAGCGTTTGGTCTACTGTCATTCCTTCGCGGAAAGATAAAAAATCGGTTGTCATTAAACTTCCCACCTCTTTGTCCTCGTATTCGAGCAATTCGCGAACTTCTTCCGATGACTCTCTCTCCATCTCGTTCAACAGCAATTCCACGGTGTCATCTTCAAGTTCGTCGAGCAAGTCGGCTACCTCATCAGCAGGCATTTTTTCGAGTAGGTCGGCAGCTTTACCAATCGACAAACTCTCGATAATTTGCGCCTGAGCGTATGGTTCCATTTCTTCCAATACATCTGCAGCACGTTCTTCATCCAGCGATTCGAAAATTTTTGTACGCGAGTGAGCACCCATTTCTTCAATAATGTCGGCTAAATCGGAAGGGTGCAGTCGTTGCAGCTTGCTCGAAGATTGCGATAGTTTAATGTTGAAGTTGGTAGTGTCGAGTGCTTCCACATCATCCCACAAAATAAATTGAGTAGGCAGTGTAGCATTGAAAAGGTTTAGTGACTTGTTTACCAGATTGGCAACACCCAGCCTGCGTAGCAAACCCTCGGTGCCAATGTCTACAGCGATGGCGTAGGTGCCCGAGGCAATAGAAACTAACCTAATGTCGTTTACACGCACTAATTTGCGTCCGTTGATGTCCACAATCTGGCGATCGAGGATATTCTTCCCCAACGGTAAACTATTTTCTAAAGATGTTTCTGTGAGGTCTTCCGCTTTATCGCAGACGAAAGAAAAACGCTTGTTTTTATTCTCAATTTTGATGTATTCAAAATTCAAATAATGGACCGCACCGTTTATTTTGGTCTTAAGTCCTATAATAGCCGGTCTGATCGTATCTTCGTTTGATACGACAGGCTGAGCTGTATTTACCATAATATCCATAACGCTTCCTAAACGTTTTCCGTTTACGTCACAGATTTTGCAGCCAATAATTTGGCTTACATAAAATGTTATTTGTGATGTCATTGCCACCTCCTTTTTTTGTAGATTCAAAATGGTGGCTGAGAGATAGATGCTAACAGACGACCTTTTAAATCAGGGTGATTTTTACTAATTTTTCTATCGCAGGGTCGTCGTCCATTGGGATTGGGATTTTTAAATTTTGCGCAAAGGTACTCTTTTTTTTGGAATGATTTCAATCATGAAGATTAAAAACATGTAACAAAAACATGCTGAATACGGAATATATACTTACAGAAGAGAAGTTGTTGATTATTTCAACGCTAGCTCTACTCGTTTTGTGAGATCAATAAATGCTGCCACATCCAGTCGCTCGGGTCGTAAGTCGAAAAGCGGATCGGCATACATTGGATGTCCTGATTCAACGATTGGCTTCAATGAGTTACGCAATGTTTTGCGTCGTTGGTTGAATGCAGTTTTTACCACCGTTTTGAAAAGTTGCTCGTTGCAATCAATCTGCGAAACTTCGTTGCGTGTAAAACGAATTACAGCCGATTGAACCTTTGGCGGCGGGTCAAAAACGGTTGCATTTACAGTGAAAAGATATTCTATTTTATAGTAAGCTTGCATTAGCACACTTAGAATGCCGTAGGTTTTGCTGCCGGCCGGAGCGGCGATGCGTTCTGCCACTTCTTTTTGAATCATACCGGCTAAACAAGGAATAGAGTCTTTGTTGTCCAGCATTTTAAAGAAGATTTGGCTCGAAATATTATAAGGAAAATTACCGATAATGCAGAATTTATCAGAAAAAACACTTTTCAAATCCATTTTCAGAAAATCGGCTTCAATCACTTTCAAATTAGGATAATGCTCGTGCAGATAAACGACCGATTCGCTGTCGAGTTCTACGGCAGTGAGGTCAATAAGCGGATTCTGAAGTAAAAATTGGGTTAGGACACCCATTCCCGGACCGATTTCAAGTACAGCAGTGGGACCATCAAGCGTTAAGCTCTCGGCAATTTGACGAGCTACTCCCATATCTTTGAGGAAGTGTTGTCCAAGGTATTTTTTTGCTTTTACTTGATGCATAATTCGGTTGTTTATTGGGAAAAACGATTGAATTGAAAAGTGCCGGTAATTGAAAATAATGTAAAATCTCTACAAGTTCTAAAATTGTCAATTGCCAATTGTCAATTGTCTATGCAATAATACTATCTTTGCACTGCAACAAAAAACTACCCTTTTTCAAAAGCGCACAAAAGTAACTATAATTGTTCGACTAACCTACATTTTCGGTTGTATTACAGTAAATGAATCAGATTTATAACTACAAATGAGAAAGAAATTTGAAACCATCGGGGGTTGGATTATGTCCATCATCGATTTTTTTTATCCGCCATTTCGTAAACACATGACCATTCAGTTTTTTCGATATGGTTTTACGGGTGCAGCCAATGTCGCATTTTCGTTGTTGCTTTATTTCATTGTTTATAATTTCGTTTTAAAACAACAAGTACTGCCTTTGGGTTTATTTACTCTTAGTTCGCACATTGCTTCGCTGGCTATTATTTTCCCTTTCTCCAATTTTTTTGGTTTTTTGTTGCAAAAATACGTTACGTTTACCGAGTCGGAGTTACGCGGACATGTGCAACTGTACCGATATTTTATAATTGTATTTGTCAATTTGGGAATTAATACAATAGCTCTAAAAATACTGGTTGATGGATTTCACTTCTGGGTAACACCTTCGCAAACAATAGCCACCTTCTTCTGTATTTTGGTAAGTTATTTTTCGCAAAAAAAATTCACTTTCAAACATGGGTAAAACCTACAACCTGGCCAAATGGTTGATAGTTGTAGCTGCATATGTATACCTGGTTTACAAACTTCTAACTTTCAGCCAGTATCCCGATCTTGTGGAGCAATGTAGAAATGTGACATTGTCCCGACTTTGGTGGCTGGTGGGTATTGTAGTACTCTTGCCGGTCAATTGGTTGCTCGAGGCCGTTAAATGGCAGCGACTAACTGCGAACGTACAGTCACTTTCACTTTTTACTTCCATCAAAGCTGTGTTGGCGGGTATTTCTACAGGTTTTTTTACGCCCAACAGGGTGGGTGAGTTGGTGGGGCGTGTCATGTTCCTAAGCGAGGATAACCGAAAATCGGGGGTTACATTGAGCCTGGTCAATAGTCTGACGCAAAACCTGATTATGGCGCTGTGTGGCCTACCTGCTTGTTTGTTGTTCTTTACACAAACGGTGGGAGCAGTAGAGGCAAATATCACGCACTATCTTTTTTTTATTGTTGGGTTTTTAATTCTTTTCGGACTATTTTATTTTGCACTTCCACGCCTGAGCAGGCTCTTCAAAAGCAATCGGTTCGCACAAATTATCCTTCCATTTACCGATTGTCTGACAGGTTACAGCTTTCGACAGTTGGCTGCGATTATGCTGATTTCACTCGTTCGCTATCTGGTGTTTTGTGTACAGTTCTTTTTTATGTTGCAGTTTTTTGGTGTTCATCTTGCACCATGGCAAGCGCTCATAGCCATTCCCACCACTTATTTGTTCGTTACTTTTACGCCGTCCTTTGCGTTTTCCGAAGCTGCTGTGCGTAGTTCGTATGCCGTACTTGTTATTGGAGCTTTTTCGGGTCAGGTGGTGAGCATTGCAATAGCGGGACTCTGCATTTGGCTCGTCAATTTCGTTGTTCCCATGTTGGTGGGGTCGGTGGTGATGGTGCGGAAAAAATGATTTTCAGGTTTTATTTTTTCTTTTCGAATTCCAGTTCTACCCTTCCCAGATACAAACCGCTTTTCCCCATTTGAGCAATCACTACCGCTTTCCCTTTCGCATTTTTGCGTGTGACATTCTCAATTAAACTGTGCGAATGTCCACCAATAATCACATCTATATTACTCGATTGTTCAGCCAGTTGATAGTCGTGCTCTAAGCCAAGGTGCGACAGGCAAATAATTACATCGCAGTGTTTCTTCTTCTTTAAAAAAGCGGATAATTGATTGGCTGTTTTAAACGGATCTTTATATTCAACCCCCTTGTAGTTGCTTTCAATGATCAATCCTTTTGGTTCGACATTGGTGGTAAGAATCCCAATTCGAAGTCCGAAACGTTCCAAAATTAGATAGGGCTTAATAACCTCCGAAAGCGCCGTTTTGTCTAACCCGTAATTGGAGCTTAACACTGGAAATTGTGCGGCGTGCAGTACTTTTGCCAGTGTGTCCACGCCATTGTCGAACTCGTGGTTGCCAATCGTTATGGCGTCGTATTTCATGCGGTTCATGGCGTCGACCTCGATACGTCCATTGTAAAAGTTGAAATACGGCGTGCCTTGCGAGTAATCGCCTGCATCAAACAAAAGCACGTTTTTCTCCTCGCTTCTAATTTTGCTTATTACACCCATCCTTCGAGCATAACCGCCCATGTCCGACGTTTTTAGAATGGATTTCTCGGTTGGCTCAATCTGGCTGTGCGTATCGTTGGTGTGCAAAATCACCAGTTTTATTTTTTGTTGCGCCAACGTTGAAAACGTTGAAATAATGAGTGCGAAGGCGATTAATCTATATTTAGTTTTCATTTCTTAAGTTATATTTTCATTCTGATTGAATCTGTTCGTAAATTGATTTTCGTTGTCAACTGTCAATTATTAATCATTTTAATTCTTCCGTCCAGTTTCGATTGAATTTTATTTCCTTTTTTTGTCTCGTTTTTAATGTAGTTGAGCAACATAGATCGAACCTTGATGCCGGTATTCACTCGTTTTTCTGCCTGAGCCAACTGTACCATTTTATCATTTCCCCCAGCCAGATAGTCATTGGTGGCTATGCTGTACACTTTCGTTGTGTCAAGCGGTTCACCGTTGACAGTGATGTTTACAGCCTTTCCGTTTTTTATTTCCATGCGTAACCCCGATACCCCTTCACCACCCATGCTGGCAAAATACTGCAAGAGTTCGTTCAGTTTGTCACCTTTGAGCCAAAGCAATACCAATTCATTTTCAAACGGCATAAGTTCGAAGACTTTGCGGATGGGAATATCGCCGGCAGGAACTACTGTGCGTAGACCACCCAAATTTACGATGGCAATATCTACTTTTTCTCCCTGAAAATCTGTTGCGGTTTGTAGGTATACGTCGGCGCTGAAGTTAGAAAGCAAACTTTCTGGTGCGTGACCTTTCATGGTTTCGGCGGCTTGCCCAATCACTTCGTTCATTTGGGTGTCTACCTTTTGTTTGAGTGGCTGTAAATAGGCGCTGTAGTTTTTATCGGCCATGCTGTTGGTAGTACTGTCAATGGCAATTTTCACCGAGCTCCTTTGGATGATGGCCCACTGTTTATGGCAGCATGATGTGGCAGAAAGCACGATGAGCAGCGCAGGTAGTAGTTTTTTTATATTCATTTGAAATTGCTTTTAGTGTTTACTTTGATCAGCGAAAGTACGAATAAATTATCAATACGCATCGATTTAAGTATTACATTACAAAAACAAAATTGAAGGTTAGTAGACAAAAAACAGCATAAATTATGCTTCAGTTCTGATCTAATTGTTCCCTGAAAAGTGTTTTGTTCGTAAACTCAAAATGTTGTATCTTTGTGCGTTCATATCCAAAACACCGAAAACAAACTTATAATCAAAATATTTTCAGATGAATTTTATTGAAGAATTGCAATGGCGCGGCATGATACACACCATGATGCCCGGTACCGAAGAACAACTAAAAAAAGAAATGACTACGGCTTATGTGGGTATTGATCCAACGGCCGATTCGCTACATATCGGACACTTGGTAGGTGTAATGATGCTTAAGCATTTTCAGCGTGCAGGTCACAAACCTATCGCTTTGGTGGGTGGTGCAACAGGTATGATTGGCGATCCTTCAGGTAAGTCTGCTGAACGTAATTTGTTGGACGAAGCAGCTTTGCGTCATAATCAGAATTGTTTGAAAGCTCAATTGGAGAAATTTCTCGATTTCACCAGCGATGCGCCCAATGCAGCCGAATTGGTAAACAATTACGATTGGATGAAGGATTATTCTTTTCTTGATTTCATTCGCGACATTGGTAAGCATATCACTGTGAATTACATGATGGCAAAAGAATCGGTAAAAAAACGATTGGCAAGCGATTCGAATGTGGGTATGTCGTTTACCGAGTTTTCCTACCAATTATTGCAGGGGTATGATTTCTTGCATTTAAACCAGGCCAAAAACTGTAAATTACAAATGGGAGGTTCTGATCAGTGGGGAAATATCACTACCGGTACCGAACTTATTCGTCGCAAAACGGGTGGTGAAGCGTTTGCCTTGGTTTGTCCTTTAATTACGAAAGCCGATGGTGGAAAATTCGGAAAGACGGAAAGTGGAAATGTTTGGTTGGATCGCCGCTATACATCGCCTTACAAATTTTTCCAATTTTGGTTAAATGTAAGTGATGCTGATGCCGAAAAATATATCAAGATTTTTACAGCCATCAGCAAAGAAGAAATTGATGCTTTGATAGCCGAACATACTCAAGCTCCACATTTGCGTTTATTGCAAAAAAGATTGGCGCAGGAAGTAACCATTATGGTTCACTCCGAAGAAGATTATCATGCTGCAGTGGATGCTTCAAACATATTATTTGGCAATTCTACATCAGATGCATTGAAGAAATTGGACGAAGAAACACTCCTTGCAGTGTTCGATGGCGTTCCACAATTCAAAATTTCGAAGGAAGAATTAGAAAAAGGTGTTAAAGCAATCGACTTATTGACGGATGCAGCGGCTGTTTTTCCGTCAAAAGGGGAGATGCGCAAGCTGGTTCAGTCGGGTGGAGTGAGTATAAACAAAGAAAAATTGGAAAATCAGGACGAAGTGCTTGATGGCTCAAAGCTCCTCAATAGCAAATATTTATTGGTTCAAAAAGGGAAAAAGAACTATTATTTATTGACTGCAGAGTAGTGCGAATCGAAGAATTAAGGAATTAATTTCCAAAATTGTTTTGCCAAAAAGAAAAACAATCGTATCTTTGCACCGCTTTAGAAATAAAGCCCAATGATTGTCTCATGGTGTAATGGTAGCACTGCAGTTTTTGGTTCTGCCTGTCCAAGTTCGAATCTTGGTGAGACAACCAACCAAAGCGGTTGAAATTCAGAAATGAGTTTCAACCGCTTTTTTTATGTGTACTAATGCTTGCGATTTATAAATATTTTTTGTAATTTTGCATTAATAATTGTCTCATGGTGTAATGGTAGCACTGCAGTTTCTGAATCTGCCTGTCCAGGTTCGAACCCTGGTGAGACAACATTTTTAAAAGTAATACGCCTGATTATCAGTTTGATAGTCAGGCGTATTTATTAAAGGGTACAAATGAGGGTACATTATGTACAAAAGTGATCCATTTCTATATGTTGAATGTAGGGTTTTACTCTTGCAGTACTCTTGCCGTTGTTTGAGTATTTAAAAATAAAACATATCTTTGTATCACTTTCCTACGGTTTGCCGTTGGTGGGTTAAACACAATTGGCGGATGGGGTGGTTCCCGTCCGTTTTTTATTTGTTATCAAATCATCTATTTCGAGCAAACAACTATATCGAAAACTCTTGAACCAAATAAGCGAAAGTAATTTTGCAATTAAAGTGATTTGGTGATTTTCACTGTGTAATAAATAAATTTACTCATTGTGCAATTTTATTCTTTTCTAAGACATAAATATACCCGATTATAGATCCGGCTATACCTGCAAATATATCTATGTTTCTTATGTAGTTTCCATTTACAAAGTTTTCATTATAGAAAGCAATAAGTTCAGAACAGCATATAACTATCATTAATACAATAGCTACAGTTTTAGCATGTTTTGGAGCCATTAGCGAACCAAATATTACAGTTGCACCCATCGCTACGAAACTGCTCAAAATTGGTTCGATTACATAATAGGATAAGATATAGTCTAATGATCTTTCATTGCTTGACCCAAAATACGTTTCTTGAAGTCGAAATATTAGTTTTGCCAAAATCCCAAACAAATAAAACGATGCAATTGCAGTCGGAAGTATAGCAATCCATCTCAAGGTAACGGTAATAGTTTTTTTCATAATCGCTTATTTTTTTAGTTCTTGTTAATTCAATAACTTTATTACAATTGATCTATACTAATCTTTTAAATGTCAAATAAACGAAATTATATAAACAACACAAACCGATGTCTAATAACGGTATACTAGGATATAAAAGGTGTCAAATGTTATATATGAAAGGTGTTTGTAAGATACAGCGTTAGATGTCTTTATTTGAATACCGTCAGAACTTTGTTGAATTAAAGAAAATATAACAGACACAAGCAACAACCAAAATAAAGAGAGTAGCCAACGAATTCAAAAATGCCTTTATCGTCATGATATTCAAACTTGTCCAGTTTGGTTGGCATTTTTTCCTTCTATATTCGTTGAAGTTCCTTATACTGTTCGTCTGTTAGATTCATAAGTATTTATTCCTCTTGATTCCAGTTCTTCGAGTCACTCAGCCGAGAGAATTGGGCTTTTACTTCCTCCAACGTTGGAGTTGGTAACAGTTTTTGTAAATCCATTGCTTTCTTCGACTGCTCCCAATGATACACGTTGGGGTTTATCTTCCATTGATCGTCCGTTATCCAGTCCGGTTTTACTTGGCTGTGCGCTTTGTATGCTTGGTTTAACTGATTCGTCCGTTGCTCCTGTGAGTAGGGCAATTTCTGCAATTCTTCCATCGATTTAGCTGCTCTCATTGCCTTCAGTAGAATTATCTTGGCTCGCTCTCTTTGTTCCGGTGTAAGTATTATTTTGCTCATAGGTTAAGTATTTACTTCAACCATTAAATAGGTCGATTTTGATTGATAAAATTTGAACGCTCCCTTTTATTTCAAAAATAGTATAAAACGATATAGTGTTTTATTTATTCAATAAACGTATTTCACTTACTTTTTCACTTCAAATTTCATCAACAATTCACCATTTATTTTGTATGAATTACCAGTTCTTGTATCTATAATTGAATAGCCGTGAAATGTTGGGGCACCCACATACCTTCCATTTAGAGCAATTTCTTTCTGAACTTGAATGTATGACCATCCAAAATACAATACTCCCATAAGAGATAATGAAACTACTATTTTAAATACATCAATCCTACTAAATATATTTTTTCTTGCTTCTTTTTTTGCAATTGATTCGACCTTATTGTAGAAATCGGATAACGTTCTTTCGCTAATTACATCAGATCTACTATTATGTGTAGGAACTCCTATTTGTGCAATGACATTGTTTAATTCAGTTATTCTACTTTCTGATATTTTAAACACAACAGAATATATCGTATCTCTTTTCCATTTCTTCAATCTATCTACAAAGTTTCTTCTGATCACGTCTATAGTATTTGAAGATTCAGACTCTTTTATTAAAGGCAATTCGGGTTTTTTCATTTTGCTCTTATTTAATCCATATACTATATCAATATTTAGACACGCACACAATCAATCTATTAGTTGATAATTCCAAATATACTTTTTTATTATCTGTCTTCCACTCTGAATACTTACTTGTTTCGATATGTTCAACTCCAAACATTCTTTCTAATCTTACAATTAAAACTCCATACATCGATTCTAAATCATACTGATCAGGATTTATATGAATGTATATTTTTTCAAGACTCCCTCTATTATCAAAAATAAACTGCAGTAATTTTACGTTATTAAACATGTTTGAGCATGCTTCAATAGGCATATATTCAACACGTTCCTTAAGGAACACGAACGTTTCTTTTTGCTGTGCAGAAAGTAAATTTAAATGTTTTATTCTACTGACGACAAAATCATAACCATCACCTATTTTAAAACCCATGCATCCATTAAATGTTATCGAATCTATCGGATTAAGTTTTTTTTTCAAAATAAATGCATCAAAGTTCAATAAGAACATATATACCGGCAAATATAGAGAATAGTTTTCACAATTGTAACTGTGTCTACGTGAATTTTTAATAAATAGTTGGGATGAATATCACACTAATTGACATGGCTTAAGGAGGAGTTATAACGAAAGCAATACGCATACAATAATTGCGATAAAAGAAAACCGCCACGATTAATGGCGGTTTGATAATATTATGTGTATGGGGTTAAACATCGTGTTGAACCCTATACACATCTAATTGTTTTTGCTTGGCCTTTCTTCTTTCCCTGGTAGTAATTGGTACTAAAAGAGGAACTAATACGTGCTAGTTCCTCTTTTTTGGTATATCAGGTATGGTATCAAACTAAACCAATATTCCTTTTTCTGTAAGTTCTATCATCTCGTTGAAACTGTTGACAGTATTAGCTGCCGCTAGTATTTCAATTATTTTCTGAGTAAGGTCCACGCGTGCAAAAACTCCATCTATAATCCTGTTTAAGTGTGCAGCATCTTCCTCTTTTACGCATTCTTTGAATTCCTCTAATTCAGTTTCTACAAATTTGTAAATATCATTTAGGATTAAATTAGGGGTTTCAAATCCGGAGCTAAACAATAGAGCTCCTGCTGATTTTAAAATTTCTTCTTCGCGGTCTTTTTTCATTTTGGTATAACTTTCAAATTGACTCTTTAAATTGCGGTGCTTTTTAATAAATTCTTTCTCCATGATGAAAACTTTTTGTTGATTGATATTAATTAGATAATGATTCTATTTTGTTTGTGCGCTTAGTTTGAGGTTTTCGACATTGTGTCGAAGGCTATTCAATCACCTTTATAAGTAGATGCATTGTAATAGTTATACATGGTTTCGGGTGAAGAGATCCATGTAGAACCGACATATTGAACTGCTTTATCAATTGCTAATTTGGCAATTCTTTCTTTGATTGCTTCTTTCATCTCAGCCCAAGCGGTTTTCATTGCATAAGAAATTTAATAGCTTCTTTCTTTCACTAAGTACCAAGCTCTCTTCATTAATCGGCTTTTGTTGATTGATGTGGTCATGGTTCTAAGTGTTTTTTGTTATTTGATTTCGGTACAAAGATAAAGCTATAACTTTAATTGTACTATAATAGAGTAAACTTATAACTATCTTTAACTAATAAATAATAAAGTTATAGATTTAATTAATCTGTTTGTTTATATCTTTGCATTAAAACTTGTATACAATGGCATTAAACATAAAGCGAGCGATAAAAGAGAATGGCTTAACTTCTATTGAAGTGGCTAAAAGGATGGATATTACAGCCGTTGGATTAAGCCAACACATAAACGGGAACCCAAGCGTTGAGACTTTAGAAAGAATCGCGAAGGCAATTGGAGTTGACATCTCAGAACTATTTGACAAAACAAATGACAATAATCTGACTTGCCCACATTGCGGTAAATCAATCAAAATAAATCTCACTCCTAATATTTGAGGGCATAGACTTTATCTCAATATTGGGAGAAATTACAGTCGGTAGGCATTTTAGCATAGTGGAAATTGCGGTTATAAACTCTTTTGCAAAGTATTAGGTTATTTAAATCCTAGAGATGCAGTTAATAGACATGTTGATTTAGAGGATGTAGCGAAACACGACACCATCGATAATTTAGGAAGAACTCAAGATTGGGTGGGGTTCGTACTTAGTACGAACGGTAACGAAACTAAAGATTTCATTCTATCTATTGATTTTGAAAAATTCGAAACAGTAATAATAACAGTAAAAGGAGTCGAAAGACCTATCAAAAAGATAGTAATTACAAAAAAGGGGCTTGACAAACTGGTAAAACTATTCAATCAGAACTAATGGAAAATTCAAAACTTCTCTTCTCATACGCAGAAACAGCAGAAATGCTAGACATAAGCGTAAGCATGCTTAAGAAATTAAAGGCTCTTGGTAAAATAGAATGTAAAAACATTGGAGCATTAGTGAAGTTCTCAAAAAATCACATAGACAATTTTATAAATAGTAAAGTATGAAATATCCAACATTGAGCGAGTCAACCATTTCAAATGAATTTGACGAGGCAATCAAGGTTCTGCAGTTTCAGAAAGTTTACGTGAAAAATCTCTAATACTCTACGATGGTATTTCAGCATTCAAAAAGAAAATAGGATGTCCGTAGCTAGTGGCTCGCATTGTATGTGTCAACTCCAACCATGTAATTGTTGGTTAGAATACTAATTTTTGAGCATCGCCATTTTAGACGGTAATTGTATCAGATAACCAAAAAAAGACACAGCGATTAAGTTGTGACTTTTTTTGTTTTAAATTTACACTAAGTAATTGATAATGTGCCGTTATCGGAATTGCACAAGTTTATATACCCTACTTTAGGGGTATTTACTAACTATAATACAATGCATAAATACTAATCAATGTGATTATTGCAAATTTGCATTCAAATTGAGCCTTGCTATTTTCTTCTAATAGGAAGATTGCATTAATTAATTGATTAGTCAAATTTTCATATCCATAGTTTTCGACAATATCAATTATCTTCGAAATCTGTTTTGAGATAATCCTTCTTGAATTAATGCATTCCTCTGGTATTCCACTATACATAAATTCAATTTGGGTATAGCAAATCGATAGTAAATTTATAGTTTTATCCAAAGTATCCAGTGCATCAATAGTATTGCATAAGGGGTGTATGGTTGAACCTGGTTCACTAAAAGAAACAATTGTAACAACCTTTTGCTTCAAAAATTCCTTGGCCTCTTCAAGACACGTGCCTAGTTCAAAATGTCTTCTTAGTATCTCCGACAGGGAATTATAATTTTCAATAATATTTGTATCCATTATCTTGATTTTATGCCTTCGTAAATTGATTTTGGTTTTTTTGAAATACTTTTATCTGATTGTTCTGAATCTAATCCCACCGGATTATTATTTAGTACAAAAGCGTTTGTTACTGGATTGTATGGTTTTTGAGAAACAACCTTTTTAGTTTCAGAAACAGGTACTTTTTTCATTACTTGGCCGTTTTCTCTGTATTCACCTGGTTTCAATGCGTACGATGCCGGTTTTTGTGGTTTAAGAGAAATAACCCCATCTTTTACATTTATAAACTTACCCCCTATTAAACCCGCCGCATTCTCTGGGTACGCCTTAATTGCTGTCATTACGTCGGAATCTATATCCGTCCCGTCTGGATACTTTCCTTCTTTAGATGCAAGTTCAGCAACTTTATTACTCCATGCATTGTATGTGGCCGTAGGGACTATGTGAGCAATATTATTTTCATCAATATAAGTTTTCGTTTTTTCGCTACTCTTTTTATCCTTAGCTGCTGCAAGAGTTTCTAAATGATTCTGACGTGTAGCCGAAAGGGATTCTTTGTGCTGTCTGTCACTTTGAGCCATTCTTTCTCTTGCAAGTTGAGTAGCTTCCTCTTTAGAGGATCCATTAGCCTCAAACTGGCGTTCCCAATTCTTTTGTTTTTGATTCTCAGCACTTAATCTTAATTGCTCGGCTCTAACTGCTGCTGCTCTTGCTCGTTTATCCCTTTCGTCTGCCATTAAATATTGGAAGCCGTTTTGATTGTACGCTTGAACTTCTCTTTTGTAAAGATCATTCAATTGCGCTAATTGAGCATTTAAGTGTGGAGCCATACTTTGACGAGCAATAGGAGTGCCGCCTTGATCTGTGGTTACTCCTTCGCTTGCAAGTTTGATAATATCACCTAGTACGGAAAGATTCGCGTTAGTTTGAAGTGCATTAGCCCTTTTAGAGTTATACTCCGGCTTCGGCATTTGTTCGTGGTACAACTGTAACCAACTCTTCCCGGTGTCGGCCGCTTCTTTTACAAGTTGTTCGGCCTTTGATTGAGGCTGAGTATCGCTGACAACGGCCGGTTGCGTGGAGATAAGATTCTTTCGCGCGTATAGTTCGGGCATTTTATCTTTATTCTTTGCCCATTGGGTAGAAACAAAGTTTTGAACCTTTGCAGGATCGTTGTAATCTACTTTCTCGTTTGGCGCGAACTCTTGTTGATAAAGAGTAGCAATGTTCTTGTTTATCTCCGGATTACGGTACGGTTGGCCTTGCTCAGCTTGAACGTGCCCTAATGTTCCGTTGATTGGAACAATACCATACTTCTCACCTTCTGGCGTAACAGCGAAGTTCGTAGGAGCATTAGCTTCGTACGGTTGATTGGCTGCCTTTACTTCTGTAGGTACGACAGGTACCGTTGTAGCTCTGGTGATTACTGCCTTTATGTCTGCAGAGTTGGGTTGTGCTTTTTTTTCTTTGTTATTCATGGTTTTACTTTTTTAATGCTTATGCATTGAATTTTAATTAAATATGCTGTGTATCCAAATTAAATGAAGTTTGTTTAACTTGACCTTTGTTATGGCTGTTTTAATCGGGCCATCTTGCCCTTGTGGAATTTGTCTGATATTTCTTTTAAAAGAACATCAGATTTTATTAATTCCCAATGTGAATCCATGACTGATACGCCTACTTATTCATCTCAGACAATATATCGGTTAGCTGAGCAATAATCTCTGTGGCTATGGTTTTATCAAATAGCATAACAATATCTTTCTTTTTAGTGTAGGGGGTTTCTATAAGTATTAATAACTCTTTTGGTTGTGCCACACTTTCGATAGTTGGCGTTACGAGTTGAAAAGTTATCGCTTCGTTATCTGTTTCAAATGTTTTTGAAGTCATTGTATTTGTGGTTTTATGTGAGTTTATAAATATATTCGTTTCTCCTGGGCGATGTAATCTGTAAGGTCGAAAAGTAAAGGTATTGATATAATCTTTTTATATGCTCTTTGTGTATTATTCCGGGGATTGCTATCAATGTTCCGGCATTGTTTCCCATCTCTCCCATACTTTAACTCACTGCAAAACTTTTGATTCTTTCGAGGTTTCGGGATAATTCGACCACATGAAAGACAGTGTTTAATGCCGTCTGTGTTCGTTGGCTCTTTTGGTACAGAATAACCATTTATCTTAATGGTTATTTCGGGACATTTTACAGTTTTGTTTTCAATTGGGAAAACGGTTATTTTGTCCCACTTTTTAACTATGTCGTTCGACTTTGTTATATCTCTTAATTCAGCACATTTAATTTTTATCAAACGAATAACGTCTGTTTTTATAGTTGAGCAACTATGCAGTTTTAAGAACGTTTCGCAACGTTCGCGCTCCCGGCTGTATATTTTCCTGTTTTCGTGTAAATTGTCCCAAAATAGAGGGTTTATGTATTTCAAATACATGATTGTTTCTTTGTTCGATAGTTGATCTATTTCTTTTTCCGTTAAATCAATAAAAAGGCATTCGTTCATTGTTTCAATCAGAACACTTTCCAAACGTTCCCATACAGAAACATCTAATAAATCAGTTAGTACCTTGCAATAAACAAACTTATTTTTAAGGTATTCCATTCGACTAACTTTAACCTCAACCCTTAATATGTTCCCTGATTGGTACGGCTCAATGTTGGTTAACTCTGATTTGTTATATATTTTGAATGAGTAATTTTGATATTCAAATTCCTTATAATTTCGTTTGCTGTTGCCGGAATTACTTTTGTGTAGAATAAGACGCTGTATGGCGTTGGTTGGGTTGGTTGGTAGTTTTATATTCACACCAAACTCCATACCGTTGATAGGTGTTATTTCGGGATTTAGTCCAATTTCTTCAAACAGTTGGTTAAGTGTATTTTTAAAATCGCTCATGCAGTAATCATTTGCGTTGTGATCCCCACCGTTTGAAAATTTGTGCAGACTCCCATTAATTACATAACCATCGTGTTTGTTTTTAGATAGTCTCAGCCCGTTATGGTTGTAACTATCTTTTTCTAAATCGGTTTTAGCATTCCAACATTTAAACCCATCTATCATAATGCCTGTATTGATTTAATAACTTTGTCCAAATTCCTCGGATAGTAATTTTCAAATAAATAAACAGTGCATGTTTCGCCTGATCCATCGAAACAAAATAGTATCAAACTGCATACTTTTGTCAATGGATTAAACTTGTCTCCGTAGAATATAGAGCTGTTTTGGGTCTTTCGTAGTCCGGTGTTCAGTACTTTGATGTAGTCCTTTGCGCTCTCGACTACATAAGCCACCTTTTGTGCTATTAAATTAGCTGAATATGGCAACGACCGCTTAAAGTATATAAACGGCAAATTTGAGCCTGATTCGGGTGATACTTCAAATATATCTCGGTGGGTGGCATTCTGAATAAAAACGCCTTTCTTTGCCTTTGCGGTTAAACACTTCTTTGCCATTGTTACGCTCTTTTATATTTGAGGGTTTCAATGTCTTTCAAAGATGCGTACACGTTGGCACGTTGATACCGTACCCGGGTGCCGATGCGTTGGGCGGGTAATGTGCCGTTTTTAGTCCATTCGTTTAATGTGGGCAATGAAATACCTAAAATGCTGGCGGTTTCCTTTCGAGTGATTAACTCGGGGGCAGGTTCGGGGGCGGGGGTTAAACCTGATACGATTTTTTGAACTTCGTTTTGTACAATAGTTCTGAAACTGTCTTGCAGCTGTTCAAAACTGATTCCTGATAAAATAATTTCGTTTTGCATAAACATTGTTTTGTAATTGTTTATGCAAAGATTCATTCAATTTATGCGGTCTTAATTTCCACTTTTTCCATGTGGAAATAAACGGAAATAATGGAAACATTATTTTTTATCAATCCATGACAAAACGAAATTATTAAACGCTGATTCATTAACGCTGTTTTTGGCTGCCTGTGCGTTCACTCTTGTTGTGGCTCTCGGGTTTCCATTTATCTTTTCTACAACTTCACAACCAAATTCTTTATAAAAACACTTTATTGAGGGGGCAAATTTAGAAGTGATAAATACATCATTATCTTTGAGGTAATGAAATAATTTTGCGGGTTCGTTCGTATCGGTCTTTATTATCCAGTCGTTGTTTTCGTCTGTATATCCGTTCAATTTCAACCGTTCAAATAATACGGTTAATCTATCTATATATTCGGGTTTAAATAGTCCGGCAAAGGTTAGTTGTTGTTTTGGTGTCGGTGTTACTGTTGATTCCGGTTGCTTGGCTTGACTATCAAACAACTTTTCATAAATACTAAATATCAAATCCGAAAACCTGATTATTTTACGATACCTTACAATTAATCCAAAATCATATTCAGTATAATATCTTTGAATTTCCTGTATTTTCATTTTTGCATCAAATTCATTTGTAAACAAATCAACATATTTATCTAATTTTTTGATGTTTTCAATTGGATTTTCGTTTTTGTAAATTTCTTCAAGTCTGGGCGTGATTATGAATTTATGATGAAACTCTAATATCGTTAACTCAACATTATTATCATTCGTTATTTGTAGAGGTGGAACAAATTTTATACCGCCGGATAAGAAATTTAGCTCTTTTCTGAATAATTCGAAAGTCTCCAAATCAAAATTATCAGTTTTGTGTTTTATATATAAATACATTTCAGATTCAGATATACTAAAATGCTCGTCATAAGTTAGTCTTACAAAAAACTCATACAATCCAATCTCGTTATAATTTAAAACTTCAATCCTTTCTTGTATTGTAGTCTTTTGCTCTCTTCTTGCGTTAATATCATTAGTGATAAAACTGCCGGTGTTAGTCGACTCAAATAATTTTTGATATTCAAATTCAGCCATATCAGAAAGTTGCAATAGTTTCTTTGTACTATGTTTGAATACTGCATCCGGTAACAATTCAATGATTATATCTACCCTCTCTCTTAGAGTTTTGTCTTTCGTAAAAATTAAAGGTGGTTTTATTTTTGGAAAAAACACACCCATCGTTTCTATCGTATAATATAAATCGTAATAAAACACGCCTTCAGTTGTATTGGGTCTTAAGAATTTCAGATCATATGCACAATCCCTTAATTCGCTTATGAAAATCTCTAATAAAATAGAATTGAAATTTTCAGTTTTTATTTTGATGTAATTATACATATCAATTTTTGAAACTGTTGACAGATCATAACCAATTGAATCTATTCCTCCTGCACCAGTAAGAAAATTGCAAAAATTAGCAATTCCAATATTTTCGTAATTCATAGCTCAACTATTTAGATATTTGTAATTTGACCGCCCAAACTTTCTGTTCTCGAATTTTACTCTCATTGTTTTGGTCTATTTCAAAATCAGAAATTATATTTTCCAAACGTTCAATTTTTTCATTTTTCAAATTGATAATGTCCCTTTGTATTTTGATTCTTTCCTCGAGGGTTTCAATCAATAGTCTATGGTAATCTATATTTTCCATAACTCAACTATTTAGCGATTAACATGGGATTAAAGAACTTATGTGATTGCATTTTTATAGCGTTATCCTCTGCGCTCATTTTAATGTATTTCATAAAGGCTAATTCCGTCTTATGTCCGGTGATTTTCATTATTGAAATACTCGGAACGCCTGCTAAGAATGCATTGGTAGCCATGCTCCTGCGAGCCGTGTGGCTTGTTACGAGGTTGTATTTTTCTGTCGTTCTTTCAACCCGTAAACCGCCTTTTGTTATCTCTTTCGTAATGGGTTCGTTTATTCCGGCTATCATTGCAACATCTTTCAAATAATCATTGAATTTTTGATTACTTATTGCCCGGGGTAGTTTGTAATCGTATTTAATAAAAATCTCTCTAACTATCGGGTGTATTGGGATAACTACATTCTGATTCGTTTTTTGAGTTTTAAATTTTATAGTGTTTTCTTTGGTTATATTTTCCCTCTTTAATTTCGACAAGTCAGAAAACCGTAATCCTGTGTATGATCCAATTAAAAACAAATCTCTAACCTTTGCCAAGTAATCGGGTAATGTTTCCCGGTTGTATTCCTTTTTCAATATTTCAAGGCTTTCGGGTAACGTTTCGATGTTGTATATTTTTGTTAGTTCTGATTCATTCAGATAGATAGAGTTTGTTTCCTCCGATGGTTTCTTGAATGATTTCTTTTTATAGTCGTTCGGCACTTTTATATTGCGCTCGTTTGCCTCGTTTAAGAACATTTTAAGTACTTTTATTCGTGTGCCTATGGTGTTCATAGATAAACCCTGGTGTTTTACGTCTACACCTTTCTTTGATTTTAATATTTTGGGGTTTGTGAGGTATTCGACAAATGAGTTATAAAAGTCAATATCCATACTACTGAAATTTAAGGCCTTTTTCTTTTCCGTTTGGTAGTCCTCTAAATTCTTTTTCACAACCTTGTAACTTTTTACAGTTGATTGTTGATTGTTGGTTGTGTCAATCAGATAGTCGATAAACTGAAATAAAGACATTTGTTTTACGTCTATTGTGCCGGGTGCCGATTGAATTGATTCGGGTTTCAATATCTTGTCAAGTTCTTTTTTTAGAATTTCATTCGTAGGGGTGATGCCTGCATTTTCCAATTTTAGAAAAACGCTGTTAATCGTTGATTCGATTATATTTAACCGGCTATTAAATTCGGGATGTTCGGGAAAGTCTTTTGTTCCTTTTGCTCGGTTGGTTGTGGGATTCCAAAACGCGGGATTAATACTTTTAGCAATGTAATACTTCAATTGAATGTATTCTTTGCTGTCTGTGTCTGTTATTGCAGCTCCGTAACTGATTCGGGCGTAAATAGACGTTTCAGACAATTTACTGTTTTTGAGGTAAAATTTAATTTTTGCCATTGCATTATGAATGATTGGTTAAACACATAGCAAAAGTAGCATAAAATTATCAAGGGGACAAATGAGGGTACAAAATTTCTTTATTTCTTTTTATTTCATTTACCTAGTTAAAGTAAAACATTGCTATTCGTCTATTGATTATCAGTAAGTTTGTTTTAGATTATGAGCAATAAGGATTAAACGGAATACAATATAAAGGTGTCCTGGTGAGACAACAAGCCAAAGTGGTTGAAATTCAGAAATGAGTTTCAACCACTTTTTTTATCATTCGCTTGTGTTGCTAATTCGTCATTGTTCAATTGGCGCTTTGCCACAATTTTAGTATCTTTGTCGTCCAAAAATCATTTCAATTTAAAGGCTTTATGGGAAATTTTGCAAAATGGATCGGTGGCGGTTTAGGCTGGGCGTTTGGTGGTCCGGTTGGTGCCTTAATTGGCTTTGCTTTGGGTTCCATGTTTGATGGTTCTGTACATGTAGATACTTCGCATACTCTTGGACCAAACCGCACTACCGAAGGCGATTTCAAAATGAGTTTGCTGGTGCTTATGGCCTGCATCATGAAGGCCGATGGGCGGGTAGACAAAGCGGAATTGGCTGTTGTAAAGAAATTTCTGGTTGCAAATTTTGGCGAACAAGGTGCACTTGAAGCATTACAAATACTAAAAGGGCTTCTGAATCAAAATATAAACGAAACGGAAGTGGCAGCTCAGATAGGGCAACACATGAACTATTCGTCTAAGCTTGAGTTGCTTCACTTGCTGTTCAATATTGCTTATGCTGATGGTGAAGTGGTTGCTTCAGAATTGGCTACAATTCAACGCATTTCAACTATTTTCCGCATCGATCGTCTCGATTTTGAATCTATCAAAGCGCCGTATATGAAAACGGTTGATCGCGATTGGGCGTATAAATCGTTGGAAATTGAACCGTCTGCAACAAACGATGAAATTAAAAAAGCATACCGTCGTATGGCTATGAAATATCACCCCGATAAAGTAAATGATTTAGGGGATGATGTAAAAAAATCGGCAACAGAGAAATTCCGGTCGGTGAATGAGGCGTATGAAGAACTTAAAAAACAAAGAGGAATAGCTTAAAAAGCAGGGAGGAGCAAGAGGTAAGGAGCAAGTAATTTACTTCAATTCTGACTGACATTTATAAACGACATTAATTTAATTCTCCGTCAGCTGACGGATTAAGGGTTTATGGAACACAAATTATATTTATTCAACACATTAAGCCGCAAGAAGGAGCAATTTATTCCACTTCATGATGATAAAGTGGGCATGTATGTTTGCGGGCCTACCGTTTATAGTGATGTGCATTTAGGCAATTGCAGAACGTTTATTTCATTCGATGTAATTTATCGTTACTTGGTGTATTTGGGTTATAAAGTGCGGTATGTTAGAAATATAACTGATGCCGGACACTTGGAAGGCGATAGAGATGAGGGTGATGATAAGTTTGCAAAAAAGGCAAAGCTAGAACAGTTGGAACCCATGGAAATTGTTCAAAAATACACTGTTGGTTTTCATGATATTTTGTCTATTTTCAATACACTTCCTCCAAGTATCGAACCAACTGCTACGGGGCATATTTCGGAGCAGATTGAAATGGTTAAATCAATATTGGAGAGCGGTTATGCTTACGAAATTGAAGGGACTGTTTACTTTGATGTAGAAAAATATAATAAAGATTTTTCATACGGAATACTGACGAATCGGAAATTAGAAGATTTGCTTGAAGGTACACGTGAGTTAGGTGGGCAAAACGAGAAAAAAGGGAGGTTAGATTTTGCTTTATGGATAAAAGCTAAGCCCGAAACCCTTATGCAGTGGCCTTCTCCCTGGGGATGGGGTTTCCCTGGTTGGCATATTGAATGTTCTGCCATGAGTACAAAATACCTGGGCTCAACATTCGATATTCACGGTGGAGGAATGGATTTACAGGCAACGCACCATACAAATGAGATTGCACAGTCGCAGGCTTGTAATCATACTACTCCTGTAAAATATTGGATGCATACCAATATGCTGACAGTGAATGGAGTACGGATGTCCAAAAGTGCTGGTAATGGGTTTTTGCCCAATGAGTTATTCACGGGTTCACATCCTTTGTTGGAAAGAGGATATTCTCCGATGACTGTACGGTTTTTTATGGCACAATCGCATTATCGTAGTACGTTGGATTTTTCTAACGAAGCGCTTCAAGCGTCAGAAAAAGGCTTTGAGCGGTTGATGGATGGTTATGCCCGCTTGCAAAAACTTTCAGCGTCGGCTACTTCTTCTGTGGAAACTGCTGGCCTAAGAGCCCGATGTGAGGATGCGATGAATGATGACTTTAATACGCCAATAGCGATTTCTCACTTATTTGATGCGCTGAAGGCTATCAATCTGGTTCACGATGGCAAAGAAACGATTAGTACCCCCGATTTCGAAGAATTGAAAGCTGTTTTCAAAGCGTTTATTGAAGATGTTTTAGGTTTAAAATCGGAAAATGACGCAGGTTCGGGCAATGAGGCTTACAAAAAGGCGATAGATTTGTTACTTAATATGCGTCTCGAGGCCAAGCAAAATAAAGACTGGGCAACCAGTGATAAAATTCGTAATGAATTAACTGCACTGGGCTTTGAGATAAAAGATACGAAGGACGGATTTGAATGGAAGATTTGATGTGATATCAATTCTTGATTTTTAAAAATAATAAGAATATAAATATGGAAACTACAAGACAACAAAAAATATCGAGGATGTTGCAGAAAGAGTTAGGAGAAATCTTTTTGTTGTATGCTCGCGAATTGCAGGGAACGTTAATCACAGTGACAACAGTGCGCATTAGTCCCGATTTAGGAGTGGCTCACACGCATTTGAGCATTTTCCCAAGTGATAAATCGGCTGGGGTGTTAGCACGTGTTCAGGAAGATACACGCGCAATTCGTTTCGACCTCGGCAAACGGGTTCGTCATCAATTGCGAATTGTTCCGGCTTTATTTTTCCATGTGGACGATTCGTTGGATTATCTCGAAAATATTGATAATTTATTGAAAAGCGATCCGCCATCACCATTGAAAGAAGGCGAAGTAATCGAACTGGACTAGACCCGAATTCAATTTTAGATGTCTACACACGATTCACCATCTCAACACCCGTTTAGCGGACTGTCCTTCTCGTTTAGGATAGCCCGTCGGTACTTGTTTTCCAAAAAATCGCACAATGCCATAAATATCATTTCGGGTATTTCTGCATCGGGTGTGGCTATTGGAACCATGGCTTTGGTGTGCGTTTTATCGGTGTTTAATGGTTTCGAATCGCTTATCAGTGATATGTTCTCGGCTTTTGATCCCGACTTGAAAATCACTTTGTCGCAAGGAAAAACCTTTGATGTGAACTCGCCCGAATTGGGTCAGGTTCGGAAACTGAAATCAGTAGCTTATTTTACCGAAGTGATTGAAGAAAATGCATTGCTGCGGTTTAAAGACAAGCAAATGCCGGCTACGATAAAAGGTGTTAGCCCGGATTTTCAGAAAATGACCCGCATAGATAGTATCATGTACGATGGTAAATTTATGCTTTACGATGGTGCTTTTCAGCGCGCTGTACCCGGTGTGGGGGTGGCCGGTATTCTGGGCTTGGGAGCACAGTTTATTGATCCGTTACTTATTTATGCTCCCCGTAGAAGTTCTAAAATAAATCTGCTTCGTCCCGAGAATAGTTTCAATCAGGTATCAACCTTTGTTTCCGGAATTTTTGCTGTGCAACAATTGCAGTATGATGATCATTATGTATTGGTATCTATCGATTTAGCCCGCGACCTGTTTGAATACGAGAAAACAAAAGTTACAGCGATAGAACTAAAACTGGCTAGCGGTGCTGATAAAGAAGCCGTGCAAAGCCAGATTAAGAACATTCTGGGTGAAAAATATCAGGTTAAAAACCGATACGAGCAACAAGAGAGTTTTTTCAAGATAATGCTCATCGAGAAATGGATTACTTATCTTATCTTATGCTTTATTTTGTTGATAGCCAGCTTTAATATTATAGGTTCGCTTTCTATGCTTATCATTGATAAGAAGGCTGATATTGAAACACTTCGAAATTTGGGCGCAAATAACCAACTGATAAAACGGATTTTTTTGTTCGAAGGCTGGATGATTTCTGCTGTAGGTGCTCTCGTGGGTATTGGTCTGGGCGGTATGTTATGTTTGCTTCAGGAACACTTTGGTTTTTTGAAACTTGGAAACGGTTATGTGGTTGATGCGTATCCTGTGGTAACTAATTTTATGGATATGATACTTGTATTTGTAACTGTGCTTGTTATGGGCTTTTTGGCTGCCTATTATCCGGTTAGATATATACAAACTAAGGGGAAATTATCGGAACAGGATATTTGATAAGATCTACAAGTATAAAAAATGCTCAACACGATTTTTTATGTTGAGCATTTTTTATGGGAAGTTGTTGACTTAGATGTATTGCACTATTTCTTGTGTGTCGGCAGCAATCATAAATTCCTCATCTGTCGGAATTACACAAATGTTCACGGTCGATTCTGGTGTGCTCAGCAACATTTCTTTACTCCGGGTGGCTTTGTTTAATTCAAAGTCCATTTTTGCGCCAAGATATGTCAAATGCTTGCAGACAAATTCGCGGGTTTCTGACTGATTTTCGCCAATTCCACCGGTAAATACGATGGCGTCTACACCATTAAGGACACCTACATAGGCAGAAATGTATTTCATTACTTTATATTCGTACATATCCCATGCCAGTCGGGCGCGTTCGTTTCCTTCGCCTTTCGCTTTTTCTACATCCCGCATGTCTGACGATATCCCGGAAATACCCAATACACCACTATGTTTGTTGAACAGTGTAGAGACAGATGCCGAACCTATCATTTCCTTTTCCATTAGAAAGGTAACCACTCCCAGATCTACGTCTCCGGAGCGGGTTCCCATCATTAACCCTTCTATTGGTGTGAAACCCATGGAAGTGTCTATAGATTTTCCATTTTTGATAGCGCAAATCGATGCTCCGTTGCCCAAATGTGCAACTATGATGCGCGACTTGTTGTAGTCGAGTCCCAGAAAATCGGCGGCGCGACGTGATACATATCGGTGACTTGTTCCATGAAAACCATAGCGGCGGATGCCATATTTTTTGTACAATGAATAAGGAATTCCGTACATGTAAGCGTGATCGGGCATTGTTTGATGAAAAGCGGTATCAAACACAGCTACTTGCGGAACAGATGGTAAAAGCTCTGTAATGGCCTTTATGCCAGCCAGATTTGGAGGGTTGTGCAGTGGGGCGATGTCAATACATTCGGTGATCTTTTGAATAACCTCATCAGTAATCAACATGCTGGAGTTGAATTTTTCGCCACCATGAACGATGCGGTGTCCCACGCCGGTAATTTCGTCGAATGAGCTAATGGCTCCATGTTTAACGCTGGATAAGATGCCCAAAATATATTCAATTCCGAGTTGGTGTTCCAATATCTCGCCTTTAAGTAGAACTTTCTGACCATCACGGCGTGTATGTTTCAGAAACGAACCTTTCATGCCGATTTTCTCAACAGCTCCTGTTCCAAGCTCTTCATTGGTATTCATGTCCAGCAATTTGTATTTTATAGACGAACTGCCGCAGTTTAAAACAAGTATTTTCATGCGTTGTGATTCTTGTATTAGATGTTTTTGTGATAGCAGAATAGATTTACGATTACAAATATAGGTGTTTGGTTTGAATTTTTTTACTCTTTTATAAAACATGCCCTAATTTATCTTGTTGCATAAAAAAAAGGCCTCTGAAACTGTACAGTTTCAGAGGCCTTTCATTATCAGTTTAAAAGATCAATCCCGATGCTTCAGTATTTCAATTGTGTCAGAAGCAATCATAAATTCTTCGTCGGTAGGAATAACGCACACTTTTACCTTTGATTCGGGAGTGCTTAGTAAAACCTCTTTAGCGCGGGCATCTCTGTTGAGATTATAATCTACTTTTAAGCCAAGATAATCCAGTTGTTTACACACATATTCGCGAATTTCAGTTCTGTTTTCTCCAACACCGCCGGTAAACACAATGGCATCTACGCCATTTAGAACTCCAACATATGACGAAATATACTTCAATACTTTATATTGGTACATTTCCCAGGCCAGGCGGGCACGATCATTTCCTTCGTTTTTTGCATTTAATATATCGCGCATATCCGACGAAACGCCTGACACACCCAGTACACCACTGTGTTTGTTGAATAAGGTGGAGACTGATGATGAACCAATCGTTTCCTTTTCCATTAAGAATGTTACTACGCCCAGATCAACGTCACCGGAACGAGTTCCCATCATTAGCCCTTCAATAGGTGTGAATCCCATAGAAATATCCACTGATTCTCCATTTTTTATAGCGCAAATTGATCCTCCGTTGCCTAGATGAGCTGTGATTATGCGCGAGTTTTGATAGTCAAGTCCGAGAAAATCTGCCGCGCGGCGAGAAACGTATCGGTGGCTCGTGCCATGAAATCCGTAACGGCGGATGCCATATTTCGCGTAAAGTGAATAAGGAATACCATACATGTAGGCATAATCAGGGATAGTTTGATGATAAGCAGTGTCGAAAACGGCTACCTGGGGTACTGCAGGTAAAAGTTCAGCGATAGCTTTAATGCCGGCTAAATTTGGTGGGTTGTGAAGGGGGGCAATGTCAATACACTCAGTTATTTTTTGAATCACTTCGTCGGTAATGAGCATGCTCGAGTTGAATTTTTCTCCTCCATGTACAACGCGATGTCCCACGCCGTCTATTTCTTCAAATGAACTGATTGCTCCGTGCTTTTCGCTGGATAAGATGCCGAGAATATATTCAATTCCAATTTGATGTTCCAGTATCTCGCCTTTCAGCAGGACTTTCTGACCATCGTGGCGTGTGTGTTTCAGAAACGAACCTTTCATCCCGATTTTTTCCACTGCTCCTGAGCTTAACTCTTCGTTGTTGGACATATCGAGCAGTTTGTACTTAATGGATGAACTTCCACAGTTCAAAACAAGTATTTTCATGTGTTGTGATTCTTAGATTATAATTGTTGTCAATATGATAGCAGAATGGTTGTATTGTTTGGTTTTAGAATTTATAAGGCAATATTCTAATGTGTGGTTTAATGCAAAAAAGACATCTGAAACTATTGGTAATCAGATGTCTTTAGTTATTATGTGCGAAAATTAATTTCTATTTTTCAGTATCTCAAGTGTATCTGAAGCAATCATAAATTCCTCATCGGTAGGAATTACAGCAACTTTTACAACTGAATCTTCGGTGCTGAGTTTTACAGTTACTCCTTGTGATACGGCATTCACATCGTAATCCATTTTTACGCCCATAAAGCCCAAACCTTCGCAAATGTAGCGACGGGTAAATACGTGATTTTCGCCAATCCCACCCGTGAATACAATGGCATCGACACCACCCATAGCAGCTGCAAATGCACCAATATATTTACGGAGGCGATACACATACATTTCGCGAGCCAAACGTGCGCGGTCATTACCTTCTTTTATTGCGATATCAATGTCGCGCATATCGGAAGTGATGCCCGAAATTCCAAGCATTCCGCTGTGTTTGTTGAATAAGGTGGAAACGCCTGCTGCTCCAATCATTTCTTTTTCCATCAAGAAAGTAACCACACCTAAATCCACATCACCCGAACGTGTTCCCATCATTAAACCTTCAATTGGTGTGAATCCCATTGAAGTATCTATAGATTTGCCGTTTTCGATAGCTGTTACTGATACACCGTTGCCAATGTGAGCAGTAATGATCTTTGAATTATTGTAATTGAGGCCAAGGAATTCAGCAGCAGCCTTTGATACATAACGATGGCTTGTTCCGTGGAAACCATATCGTCGAATGCCATACTTGGTGTAAAGCGAGTACGGAATACCGTACATGTAGGCATAATCGGGCATGGTTTGGTGAAAAGCCGTGTCGAAAACGCCAACTTGAGGAACAGACGGAAGTAATTCGGAGATAGCACGAATACCTGCTAAATTTGGTGGATTATGAAGTGGTGCAATTTCTATACATTCAATCAACTTCTGAATCACCTCTTCGGTAATCAGTACGCTGGAATTAAACTTTTCGCCACCATGTACAACGCGGTGACCTACACCGTTTATTTCTTCTAATGACTTGATGCACCCATGTTTTTCGCTGGTAAGAATGCCTAATATATATTCAATACCTACCTGATGTTCCAAAATTTCACCTTTCAACATCACCTTTACTCCATCCTGGCGGGTGTGTTTCAGGAATGAACCTTTCATTCCAATCTTTTCAACTGCTCCCGATCCAAGTTCAATATTGCTCTCCATATCGAGCAATTTATATTTTATCGACGAACTACCACAATTTAAAACTAATACCTTCATGCCTTTTTCCTCCGCTTATTTAATTATGTTACCTGCTTCGTCATAAGAGTAAAAACCTATGCCGCGACTTACACCATAATGTTTTGCACGTGAAAGACGTAGCAATACAGGCGATGGTTTATATTTTATGCTTCCATATTCATCCCAAAGATTATCAAGTAATTTTACAATTTTCTCAATACCCATTTGATCTGCAGTGCGGAAAACACCCTGGCGGTGACCAAACCCAACAGTAAGAACACGATCGATATCTTCGACGGTAGAAATACCTTCCATCAGAATACCACAGGCTTCATTCAGCAAAATAAGGAACAAGCGAATGCTGATTAATCCGGCCGATTCCATTACCTGTACATACTCATGGTTGATGAGCTTGGCAAACTGGCAAACTTTGTTGTAGGTTTCAACCGAGGTATTTAATCCGGGAACAATTTCGATAATATTTGAGTCGGGGATATTTGACAGGAAATGCAGCCCGATACAACGTTCGGTGTGTTCCAGTTCGGCAGCCAAATCGGTTACAATTACAGTAGATACATTCGAGGCGATGATGGCATTTACCGAAAGTACTTTTTCCAATTGTTTGAACACCTCTTTGCGTTGCAAAATACGTCTTTCCCCGGTATTATCATCGTAACGAATTGCCTCAATTACAAAATCACAACCGCTAAAGTCTTCGTATTGCGTTGTGCCGCTGATACGAGATAAAATTGCTTTTTTCTCATTTTCAGTCAAACCCCAGTTTCCAATTTTCTTGTCAAGTTTGTCTCCGATTCTGACATATGCATTTGCAATTGCCTCGTCGCTTAGTTCCAGGAAAACTACTTCCATTCCATTGAGCGCAGCGGTAGTTGCAATAACACTACCTTCTTTGCCGCAGCCCACTACGCCTATTCGCGAAAATAGCGTTCGCTTACGGTTGCGCTTGCTTAATCCGTAGCGTTCAATTGCTTCGATAATTGGTTCTGACATAATATTTTTTTTGATACATAATTAATAATGGAGAATTGAAAAGTCGAAATGCACTATTCAATTACGAATTATGCATTATGAATTATCAATTAAATTTTCATTGCCTGATTGGCCGTAATGGTAATCATTCGTACAATATCATCTACCGAGCAGCCGCGTGAAAGGTCATTGATAGGTGCAGCCATGCCTTGCAAAATCGGTCCTACTGCTTGGGCTCCCGAAAAGCGTTCAACCATTTTGTAACCAATATTTCCGGCTTGTAAGTCTGGGAATACCAATACGTTAGCATGTCCGGCAATTTTGCTCCCCGGTGCTTTGCTTTGTCCAATGGCAGGGACCAGTGCTGCATCCGCTTGTAATTCACCTTCAATTTGCAATTCGGGTGCTTGTTCTTTCGCCAAACGGGTAGCTTCTACTACTTTATCTACCAATTCGTGTTTAGCACTTCCTTTTGTTGAGAAACTCAACATAGCCACGCGAGGTTCGTAACCGCAAAGAATACGAGCTGTTTCGGCTGTACAAATAGCAATTTGTGCCAGTTCGGCTGCGCTTGGATTCGGATTTACTGCACAGTCGGCAAAAACCAACAAGCCATTTTCACCGTATTGAGGAGTTGGGGTAAACATTAGAATAGCCCCCGAAACTACATTAATTCCCGGCAATGTTTTTACGATTTGAAAAGCCGGACGAAGCACGTTGCCGGTAGTGTTTTGAGCTCCGGCTAATTCGCCATCGGCGTCACCGTTTTTAATCATCAGGCAGCCTAAGTACAAAGGATCTTTCGATAATTGAGTGGCTTGCTCGATAGTCATGCCTTTGCTTTTGCGAAGATTGAAAAGTAAATTGGCATATTCACTCATTTTAGAATTTGTTTCAGGATCTACGATTGTAGCTTCTGCAATGTGAGTCAGGTTATTGTCTGCTGCCAGTTTGTTGATTTCTGATTCATTTCCAATTAAGATAAGCTTGGCGGCTTTTTCTTGTAAAATAATGTCAGCAGCTTTTAGCGTGCGAATTTCAGTTCCTTCGGGCAAAACAATACGTTGTAAATTTGCCTTGGCGCGTGCCATAATTTTTTCTAATAATTCCATCTTTGTAAAGATATATAGTGTTGAAGTCTAATGCGAGAGGAGAAATTTCTTAAACTGAAAATCGATACAAAGATACTGTTTATTTATAAAATTGCAATGTAGAGATTGCAGTTTATTGCAGTTTTGTGACAAAATAGCAAAAAAGACTGCTAATTTATCATTTATTTTAGTTGAAAAGTGTATTTGAATTTTTATTGTTGATGAAATGTGTGGCTTTTCACGCACTTTAGTATTAGCACTTTGATGCAACACTTTCACTCTGTATTTTTTTGTATCTTTGCGAGTTCATTTATTGTATATTTATTCACGTGATAAATGGATAATAATTACGTACTGATAACTGTAGAAATGCTCCCGATTCTCGACGAATATCACTTGTATCTGAAACTGGAAAAAGCCTTGTCTAATAATACGATAGAGGCTTATGAAAGTGATTTGCTGAAATTATCGGCTTATCTGTTGGATGCACATATTCCATTGGAAGAAGCTGAAACAGTTCATTTGCGCGATTTTATCATCGAAATCAGTAGCCTGGGGATTCACCCTCGGTCGCAAGCACGTATTCTGTCGAGCGTAAAGTCGTTTTATCACTTTCTGATTTACCGGAATATACGTGATAATGACCCGACAGAGTTACTTGAAAGTCCAAAGATTGGGTTGCGATTACCGGAAGTGCTTTCGGTAGCTGAAATTGACAGAATAGTGCAAGCCATTGATTTATCTAAAGCCGAAGGCCAGCGCAACAAAGCCATTATCGAAGTGCTTTATGGTTCGGGGTTGCGCGTGTCGGAGTTGGTAGGACTGCAATTGTCAAAGTTGTATATCGACGAAGGATATATGTTGGTTGAAGGAAAGGGAAGTAAGCAGCGGTTGGTGCCGTTGTCACCGCAGTCGATTACACAAATCGGGTTGTGGAAAATTGACCGAAACGCTCTGCAGGTTCAAAAAGGTCACGAAGATATTTTGTTTCTGAACAGGCGGGGTGCAACATTGACACGCGCCATGATTTTCACGATTGTAAAAGATCTGACAGTTTTGGCGGGAATTCGTAAGAATGTTAGTCCGCATACGTTCAGGCATTCGTTTGCCACACATTTGCTCGAGAATGGTGCTAATTTGCGTGCCATTCAGCAATTGATGGGCCATGAATCTATCACTACTACAGAACTTTATACGCATATTGATGTTCATTTCTTGCGAAAAACAATTTTAGAATGCCACCCAATGAACAGGCTGAGTAAGACAGATGAACATGATAAATAAGCATTCGATTACTACATATATAATATTTGAAACATTGAAAAAAGGGTTTACTCAAAAATGTATTTTGCTGGTTGGAATGCTGTTTATTGCAGTTTCGTGGGTGATGGCGCAAGAAACTGTCGTTGTGGGGCAGGTGTTGAGTGCTACTGATAAGAGTCCGGTGCCGTTTGCAAATGTATTTTTTAAATATACTCAAAAAGGTGTTCGATGTAATGAGGAAGGTTATTTTCTGTTGCGCAATCAGGGGATTGAGACAACTTTGGTGTTTAGCTCGGTAGGCTTTAAAAAACAGGAGAGGAGGATCAAACCTGGACAAAGTGTTGGAATGGAAGTGGTGCTTGAAGAAGATAATACCTTGCTGCAAGATGTGCTCATATTGCCCGGAACTAATCCGGCCATTGACTTGATGAAAAGGGTGCGTTTGTTGAGGTCAGTGAACGATCTTAGCCGTCAAAATAATTATAGTACGCAGAGCACGGAGCAAAACCTCGTATTGTTGAATAAAGTTGGGCAACGATCAGTTGGTAAGCGAATTTACGATCAACTTCGTACGGGTAATCTTTCGCATTCCGACTCTTTACTTGTTCTCCCATTATATATGGCCGAAAGTCAATATCAAATTGTCAAATCCGAAAAGAAGCAGCTTTCTAAAAATATCTATTCCTCGCCCGAGGTGGGTGAAAGGCTTGTTGCTCAATTGGTTGGTGAGATGGATGTCAATCTTAATTTCTACGAAAGTGTAATAACCGTTTTTGGAAAAAGTATGATCAGTCCACTCTCGAACGTGGGGAATGCGTATTACGATTATTACCTGGCTGATAGCTTGCGCTCAACGAACGGGAAGCAGTATGAAATCCACTTTCGGACGAAAAATAATAAGAATCTGGCCTTTGATGGGAGGCTTTGGATTGATTCGATGACGCTTGCTCTCACTCGCATTGAGGCTGAATTACCCAAACAAGCCAATGTTAATTTTATCCATAATCTTCGTATTTCTCAGAATTTTGTACAGTTGCAATCCAGACGTTGGACTCGTCAATCGGAAGAAATGGCTTTGAATATGAACTATGAATTATTGGCCGATAGTCTTCATCCAAAACCGCAGTTGTTTGTGAAACGTAGTGCCGTTTATCAATTGGCAGATACTATCGCTTTTCATAGTCAGAATTTTGCGAAGACTAGCTACAGTGAGGAATCATTGAACGATAAACTCAGAGATTTGAACAACACACCTATATTGCGCACTGCAAAATTTGTGGTGACTACTGCGCTTACAGGTTATATTCCTTTTGGAAAAATTGATATTGGGAGAATACAACAGATCATGCGCGTTACCGATGTAGAAGGTTTTCGGATGAATTTGCCATTCAGAACTAACGAAAAGTTGTGGAAGAATGTATCTGTTGGCGGTTATGTGGGATATGGATTTAGGAATGAGCAGGTTAAATATTCGGGTTTTACACAGTTCAAGCTTCCGGGCAGGCTGCGTCGTATTTTTAGTCTGAATTATACCGACGATTTCAGAAGGATTGATTACAATTACAATGATTACATGTATCGCGAAAATCCTCTTTCCACTGGCGATGAGGATATTATGAGCTCCATTCTTTCTCTCAAATCCACATTCAAGCTGAGTGAGCGTAAAGAATTTTCCGCTTCATTCTCCAACGATTGGAATTCGGACTTTGAAAGTAGTTTGTACGTGCGATCCAATCGTATTTTTGCAAGTGCTGCATTGCCAATGCAAAGTGGTACAGCTAATTATAATTCTTTGTTGCAGCAATCTGTTACGCTGTCATCGCGTTTGTCTTTTGGAGAGAAGACTTACGAAGATAATATGCAGCGAATTTATATTGCCAACACCTTGCCTGTTTTGTATAGCTTTATTGAATTTGGAAAATATAAGATGGGTGCTGTTTCCGGCACTTATGGGAAAATATCTGGATCGATAAAGCAATCGGTTCGATTGAATATAGGTACATTTAATTATATTGCCGATGCTGGAGTCGTTATTGGAAATGTGCCCTATCCTTTGCTTGAATTTCCGCCGGGTTGCGAATCGGGAGGTTACGGCTTTTATCAGTTCAATAAAATGAATTTCATGGAGTATGCTGCCGATAGGTATCTGAATATTCATACTGAATTGATTCTTAATGGCTTGATTTTAAATCAAATTCCACTTGTGAAATATCTCAACCTGCGTGAGTTTTTTTCATTCAACACGGCCTACGGTAGTTTAAACCAGGGACATCAAACAGTAATCGATTTTCCGAGTTTTATGAATCCATTGGCAAAACCCTATCAGGAACTTGGAGTTGGTGTGACCAATATCTTCCGTGTTCTTACCCTTCAATCAGTTTGGCGCATCTCCGGCTTGCATCGCGAGGTGGATGGTTGGGGACTTCGTGGGTGTTTGACGTTGAATTTTTAAATATTTCTTGCTGTTTTTGGAAATATCTCTTTTTTAAAAGAGCCAGAAATGACAAAAAATTCTATCTTTGTGTTTCAAAACCAATTTTTTACAATACATATAAATTTAAACAATAAGATATGGAAACTGCTAATCTGCAAATTGCAATTATAGGGGCCGGAAACATGGGTGGTGCTATTGCCCGCGGTCTTGCCAAAGGGAAACTCATTCAGTCTAAAAACATAAGGGTAAGTGATGTTTCGCAAGCTAATTTGGATGCAATTAAAGCCTTTGATGCCGAAATAACGGTGGGTACGTCTAATCGTGACATGATAGAAGGTGCAGACATTATTATGTTGGCAGTAAAGCCTTGGTTGGTTGAGGTTATTGCTGAAGAGATTGAGAATAAGATTAACTACGAGAAACAAATTATAGTTTCAATTGCTGCAGGAGTAGATTTTGGCAAGATGGTTGAATTGTTTGATAAGCAAGCTACCATTTTTCGCGTAATTCCAAACACAGCTATCGATGTGTTACAAAGTGTATCTACTATCTCGTCGTTCAATGCAAAAAAAGAGCAAGAAGAATTGGTAGTTGCTATGTTTGCCGAATTGGGTAAAGCATTTCTTGTTCCCGAAGTTCAACTGAATGCTTTTATGTCGTTATCGTCTTGCGGAATAGCGTATGCGTTTCGTTATATTCGTGCGGCTATGGAAGGTGGTGTTGAAATGGGAATTTATCCGGGCGTGGCGAAAGAAGTGGTTATTCAGACTTTGCGTGGGGCTATAGATTTGTTGGAAGCGAATGCATCACATCCTGAAGTGGAGATTGATAAAGTAACTACTCCTGGTGGTATTACGATAAAAGGACTCAACGAGATGGAAGCTCATGGGTTTACAAATGCTGTGATTAAAGGATTGAACGCTTCACATTTGAAATAGAAATGCTTTAAAGAAGATACTACTATGAACACACAAATCAAACAAATTGCCGAACGTTTACGCGGACTTCGGGATGCACTTAACATCACCGTTGCACAAGCCGCCGAAAAATGCGGTGTTTCTGAAACCAACTACGCTCTTTATGAATCGGGCAGCTCTGATATCCCGATGAGTTTTATCTGCGAAGTAGCTCAAACCTTTGGGGTGGAAACCTCAGCTCTTTTTTCGGGTGATGACGCACATTCACTGGCCTACTTTGTTACCCGCAAAGGAACCGGAACAAGCGTTGAACGAACAAAGTGTTACAAATATCAATCGTTGGCACATGGGTTTAGAAATGCCAAAGTGGAACCCTTTGAAGTTACTGTTGAGCCATGCCATCAGACTATGCACTTAAATACTCATTCGGGTCAGGAATTTAATCTTGTGCTTGAAGGTGCGCTCCAACTACGTATTGCCGGAAACGATATTGTTCTCAACGAAGGCGACAGTATTTATTTTGATGCCACCAAACCACATGGCATGAAGGCGCTGAATGGAAATAATGCACGGTTTCTGGCGGTAATTATTTAGAGATTTATCCCATTATTTGAATTTTTATCCCAAATAGCTCCGTTTTATCCCTCTTTTTTGTCGAACAGGATCTTCTGATGTTACTTTGCAGTGCAATAATCAGAATGCTTTAAACAATAATTACGCTTATGTTAGAGAAGTACCTTCAACAAACAGAATTTGCCGACTTTGAAGATTTCAAAGCCAATTACAAACTACTGGTTCCCGAGAATTTTAATTTTGGCTACGACATTGTAGATGCGTGGGCTGCGAAAGAACCGAATAAAAAAGCGTTGCTTTGGACGAATGATCAAGGTGAATGTCGCGAATTTACTTTTGGTGAAATAAAAAAACATACGGATCAAACGGCATCTTATTTCCAAAGCATTGGTATTAAGAAAGGCGATATTGTGATGGCCATTCTGAAACGTCGCTATGAATTCTGGTTTACCATTATTGCCCTGCATAAAATTGGTGCGGTAATTATTCCTGCAACTCATTTGTTGACCAAGAAAGACTTGGTTTATCGAAATAATGCAGCTGATATTAAGGCAATTATTGCTGTTGGTGACGAAACAATTATCAAGCACATAAATGATGCGATGCCCGAATCTCCGAGTGTAGAGATGCTTATTTCAGTTGGTCCGGTTGTTCCCGAAAATTGGCTGGATTTTCACGAAGGCATTGAAAATGCTGCACCATTTACTCCCATTGCCAACGTAAATAAGAATGACGATGCGCTGATTATAAGCTTTACGTCAGGTACTACAGGTAATCCAAAAATGGTGATGCTTGACTGCGTTTATCCATTGGCACATATTATTACTGCCAAATATTGGCACAATTTGCACGAGGATAGCATTCATCTTACTATTGCCGATACCGGTTGGTTGAAAGCCGTCTGGGGGAAATTATACGGGCAATGGATAGTGGGTGCATGCGTTTTTGTGTACGATCATGAAAAATTCACACCTGCTGCTATATTAGAAAAGATTCATGAGCATCGCATTACCTCACTTTGTGCTCCTCCAACTATTTTCCGTTTCCTTATTCGCGAAGATTTGACAAAATATGATTTGTCGTCGCTGGAGTATTGTACTATTGCCGGAGAAGCATTGAATCCTGCTGTCTACGAGCAATTCCTTAAACTTACCGGCATTAAACTGCGCGAAGGTTATGGACAAAGTGAAACTACTCTTTCGCTCTTTACTTCACCATGGGTGGAACCAAAACCGGGCTCGATGGGATTGATAAATCCGCATTACGATGTTGATTTATTGACTCCCGAAGGTCGCTCGGCCGAAGTGGGTGAGCAGGGACAGATTGTCATCCGTACCGATAAATCCTATCCTGTGGGACTTTTTAAAGGCTATTATCGTAATGCACAACTTACTTACGAAGCTTGGCGCGATAATATTTATTACACCGGAGATGTGGCCTGGCGCGATGAAGATGGCTACTTCTGGTTTGTGGGTCGTGCTGATGATGTTATCAAAAGTTCGGGGTATCGTATAGGCCCATTCGAAGTGGAGAGTGCATTGATGACGCATCCTGCCGTTGTGGAATGTGCAATTACCGGTGTACCGGATGAAATTCGCGGGCAGGTTGTAAAGGCAACTGTCATCCTCTCGAAAGAGTACAGAGATCAGGCTGGAGAGGCATTGGTGAGAGAGATTCAGGAACATGTAAAAACCGTTACAGCTCCATATAAATACCCGCGGATAATTGAATTTGTGGATGAATTGCCCAAAACAATCAGTGGCAAAATTCGCAGAACTGAAATTCGTGAAAGAGATTTGAAAAACTAATATTTCAATTGTTGGTTTGCAAAAAGAGAGAAAATCCTGTTTTCTCTCTTTTTTTTATGAATTTATATTCAAATATTTACATTGATTGTTTGAAAAAAGCAGTAATTTTGCCCAGTTTTATTTAGAAATTTTTAGTCACTAAAAAAAGAAATTTTCAATACAATATGAAAATCATAAATCTATCGGATAATAATTCCGTATTGAAGCATTACATTAAAGAAATACGCTCTGTGAAAATCCAGAAGGACTCCATGCGTTTTCGTCGGAATATGGAGCGTATTGGCGAGATAATGGCCTACGAAATGAGTAAAACTATGCGTTATAAGGGCGAGGATGTAAAAACTCCGCTTGGTGTGGCCCATGTTGATGTGATTGACGAAAAGATTGTGATTTCAACTATTCTGCGGGCCGGATTACCTTTTCACCAAGGTTTTCTAAGTTATTTCGATATGGCCGAGAATGCTTTTGTGTCGGCTTACCGTAAATACAAAGATGCGCTGAAATTCGATATCTTTATTGAATATATTGCCTCTCCAAATTTAGATGGAAAGACGCTGATTATTACCGATCCTATGCTGGCAACCGGCAGTTCGATGGAATTGGCTTACGGTGCATTGCTTACCAAAGGAAAACCGGCTCATATTCATATCGCTACCGTTATTGCGAGTCAACAGGCCATCGATTATGTCGCGGCTCATTTTCCCGAAGCTAAAACCACTATCTGGGCAGCAACTATTGATCCGGAATTGAACGAACACTCGTATATTATTCCCGGAATTGGTGACGCAGGCGATTTGGCTTATGGCGAAAAATTGTAAGATAAGAACCCCTAATCCGTCAGATGACGGAGAACAAGAAAAAACCTTCGCTCATACTTGAACGAAGGTTTTTTTTATCTCCCTTCAGACTTCGGTGTGAGCTCAGTCGAACGGAGTTAGAGGTCATGTGTTTTCTCTTTTACTTTTTATAATACTTCATTGCCTCCGGCAACATCTCTTTCAGTTTGGCGATACGGTTGGCATCCGAAGGGTGAGTACTCATAAATTCAGCAGTGTTGTTGGCGCTATTAGCTGCCATGCGTTCCCAAAACTCAACTGCTTTTGTTGGGTCATATCCGGCCATAGCCAGGAATATTAAACCCATATGATCTGCTTCGTATTCATGTTTACGTGAGTAGGGTAACATTACTCCGTACTGCGTACCCAGACCATACAGTGTATTTACACCTGCACGGGTAATTTCAGATTTTTTAGACACAAGAAGACCTGCAAGCGAAGCACCGTATTGCGAAAGCATTTGTGTACTCATGCGTTCTGCACTGTGTTTGGCAATTGCATGCGCTATTTCGTGTCCCATAACTACTGCAAGTCCTGTTTCGTTTTTAGTAATGGGTAAAATCCCATCAAAAACAGCCACTTTGCCGCCTGGCATACAGAATGCATTTACTTGTTTGTCTTTAAGAAGATTGAATTCCCAGGCCAGGTTGGCTATGTCGGCTTCATATCCATTGGCTTTCATGTAAGCTTCTACTACTGCCGACATTTTTGCACCCACTTTTTTTACCAATGCAGTGTTTACCTTGTCGGTTGATGGTGGTACAGAATCCACAAACTGTTTGTAACTTTGCAGGCTCATTGCTACTACATCCGAGTCAGGAACTAATAGCAATTGTTTTCGTCCGGTAAGCATAACGCTTGAACATGCTGCTAAAATGCATGTAAGCAATACTAATGAAGCTAATTTTTTCATAAATGTATAATTTTATTGTTGAAATACTGTTCTGTAAGTGTTGAAGTTTTATCTTTGCAAAGATAATTATTCGTTTTTATAAATAAACTGATATAACTAAATTTTAAGTAAAGAGTTAGCGCACTACTGCGTAAAATTTTCAATTGTTGATAAATTATGAAGCTGAAAAATATATTTCGTTATTATTGGAAATCCATTTTTATGGTGCTATTCATTCAATATCTGTCATTCGCATCTCCGGTAACATTCGAAAGAATACCGACACCCCCTATACCCAATTTTGACAAGTTGGTTCATTTTTTGATGTATGCAGGATTAACGGCTGTTTTAATTTGGGATTTTAAAAAGCACAGAAAATCTAACAGTAATTTGCAGTTTTTTGTTCTTGTATGTATTGTTTTTCCGATTCTTTTTGGGGGTATAGTGGAAATTTTGCAAAGTGCTTACTTTGCTCCCCGCACGGGTGACTGGTTTGATTGGTTAGTCGATGTTAGTGGCGTTTTGTGCGCTTTGGTGTGGATGCGATTGATTATGCCACGGATTTCAAGTGTAAATAGTAAGTAATTTTTGTCTATTGTCTGTTTCCTACATTGAACCTTTATTATGCTCGATGAGAATCTGAAATATAAAATAGGAATTACCCTTATAAAAGGTATTGGTAATACTTTGGCCAAAAATCTTATTGCCTATATTGGGAGTGTAGAAGGTGTTTTTATGGAAAAGCAAGCCGCACTTTCCAAAATCCCGGGAATTGGCGAAATGCTTTCGAAGGAAATCGTTTCGCAAAATGTTTTGGCTCGTGCAGATGAAGAAATAGAATTTATCCTGAAAAATAAGATTCAAACCTATTATTATACCGAGCGTGATTATCCGTTTCGATTGAAAGAGTGTTCCGATTCGCCATTAATGCTGTTTAGTAAAGGGAATTGTGATTTAAATAAAGGGAAATTTGTTGGCGTTGTTGGTACTCGTAACGCCACAGAGGTAGGTAAAGAAAATTGTAAAAAGCTTATTTCCGATTTAGCTGCCTCACAGCCCAATGCCGTAATTGTAAGCGGAATGGCTTACGGAATAGATATTTGTGCGCACAAGGCAGCGCTTGATGCCGGGTTGGCAACTATTGGGGTGGTTGGTCACGGGTTAGATAGATTGTATCCTGCTGCTCATCGCCCTACGGCTGTGAAGATGATGCCCAATGGTGCATTGCTAACCGAGTATTTAAGTCAAACGAATCCCGATAGGCAAAATTTTGTGCAGCGAAACCGGATTATTGCCGGTATGAGCGATGCCATTGTGGTGGTAGAATCGGCTGCAAAAGGTGGAGCATTGATTACTGCCGAAGTGGGTAATGATTATAATCGCGATGTGTTTGCTTTCCCGGGCAGGATAGGTGATGAATGGTCAGCGGGTTGTAATGCGCTGATAAAAAACAATAAAGCGTCGTTGATGGAATCGGCCGATGATATTTTGCGGTTTATGAACTGGGAAAAACAGGATGCAGGTGTTGCGCCAATTATCCAAACCGCTTTATTTCTCGATTTATCGGACGAAGAGCAGGAAATTGTTTCCACACTTCGTCAATACGCTGATGGCATTCAGCTCAACCAATTGTCCATTCAGTTGGCAAAACCGATTAGTAAGTTATCTTCCCAGTTGCTCGAAATGGAGTTTAAAGGCGTAGTGAAATGCTTGCCGGGAAGTGTATATAAAGTTGTAAAATAGTCATTTGCTACCTACTGTTGCGATATTAATTGTTATTTACTTCGCAATAGTAGGAAAGACTTTTGACCTCAGACCATAGACTATAGACAAAAGAAATGTATTCAAAAGAAGAACTAAAACAATTAAAGAAAGAATTTTGGGAGGGGTTTGGCACTTATTGCAGTGAGATTCCGGCCTTGAAGCGACGCAAAAGCAAATTTATGCTTTATAACACCAAAATGAAAGGAGTGGAGCTGAAGTTTGACGCAACAAGAGATGGGGCTTTTGTGATTTTGGAAGTAAATCTTCATGATGCAAAAGCACGTTTTGAAAAATACGAACAATTTGAGCAATATAAATCCGTTATGGAGAAACAGTTTCCTGATGGTCTGATTTGGGACTTTGCCTATGTGCGCGAATGTGGTACCGAGGTTTGCCGTATTTATACTCAGAAAAATGGTATCGACCTTCATCGTCGCATACAATGGATGGAATTTTATCAATTTATGTCCACCGAAATGTTGAAGTTGGAGCGTGCGTTTAAGACCGTAAAAGAGGCGATTGAATAATAATAGTCATTGAATTATGCACTCTAAAATAGCGCAGAGAATCTTGTAAATTGCGACATGAAGTGCTATTATATATGCATATTTTATACTATTTCTGTATCAACTTATTAAATTTAGTTTACGTTCAAAATCAATCAGACATTTGCATTGATAAAACAACTTTTTTGTGTAATTTTGTATCCCATAAATAAACGTATAAAGGAAAATGGAAAAAAAGCAAATAAAAAGAGCCTTAGTTTCTGTTTATCACAAAGATAAACTGGATGTAATCATAAAAAAACTTCATGCCGAAGGAGTTGAATTTATCTCTACCGGAGGTACACAATCATTTATTGAATCGCTTGATATTCCATGCCAGGCTGTTGAGGACCTTACCGGTTATCCCTCCATACTTGGTGGACGCGTAAAAACACTTCACCCTAAAATTTTTGGTGGCATTCTTACACGTCGCGATTTAGAACTTGATAAGGCTCAAATAGCTGAATACGAAATTCCTGAAATAGATTTAGTTATTGTAGATTTATATCCATTCGAAGCCACAGTGGCTGCCGGAGCTGATGAACCTACTACGATCGAGAAAATAGATATTGGTGGTATTTCGCTTATTCGCGCAGCGGCTAAAAACTACAATGATGTTATCATAGTTGCTTCGCAAGATCAATATGAACCATTGTTTGAAATGATAAATGCCAGTGGTGCAACTTCTTCGCTCGAAGAACGTCGCTGGTTTGCAAAAGAAGCTTTTGCCGTTTCTTCGCACTACGATTCTGCTATTTTTAATTACTTCGATGGTAAAGAAGAGAGCGGTTTCCGTCAAAGTGCCAACAATGCCAAAGTGCTTCGTTACGGCGAAAATCCTCACCAACGTGGTGTTTTCTTTGGCAAATTCGAAGACATGTTCGAACAACTGCAAGGGAAAGAAATTTCGTACAACAACTTGCTCGACATCGATGCTGCCGTAAGTTTAATCAACGATTTTGACGATATTACATTTGCTATTTTAAAACATAATAATGCTTGCGGTATTGCTTCTCGCCCGGTATTGGTAGATGCATGGAATGCTGCTTTGGCTGCCGATCCTGTTTCTGCTTTTGGTGGTGTGTTGATTACTAACGCTATCATCGATAAGGCTACAGCTGAGGAAATGAACAAAATCTTCTTTGAAGTAGTTATTGCTCCTGATTATGATTTGGAAGCTATCGAAATATTAAGCCAAAAGAAAAATCGTATCATCTTGATTTTGAAAGAAGCAAAATCGAAAGGAAAACAATTCCGCTCGTTGCTTAACGGTGTGTTGATGCAAGATCAGGATTTGAAAACCGAAACGGCTGATGAATTGACTGTTATTACAGAAAAAGCACCTACTAAACAAGAAATTGAAGATTTACTTTTTGCTAATAAAATTGTAAAACATTCAAAATCCAATGCTATTGTTTTGGCTAAGAACAAACAATTGTGTGCAAGCGGTGTAGGTCAGACTTCACGCGTTGACGCGTTGACGCATGCCATCGAAAAGGCCGATTCATTTAAAATAGATTTGGCCGGGGCAGTTATGGCGTCGGATGCATTTTTCCCATTCCCAGATTGTGTTCAGATTGCATTTGAAGCAGGTATTACATCTGTAATCCAACCGGGTGGATCGATAAACGACAAACTATCTATTGCATCATGTAATGAGAATGGTGTGTCGATGGTTACAACAGGTTTCCGTCATTTCAAACACTAATCCGGTTACGACGAATTAGTTATTTATTACAAAGTACAAAGACAAAATAATTCATCAACGACCTGCAACTGTTGACCGTTGACATAAGACTAAAAACAATGGGACTATTTTCATTTACACAAGAAATAGCTATCGACTTAGGTACGGCGAATACCATTATCATTCACAATGATAAAATTGTGGTGGACGAACCTTCGGTAGTAGCGTTGGACAAACGTACCGATAAATTGATAGCTATCGGTGAAAAAGCACGCCAGATGCAAGGCAAAGAAAACGAAGGTATTCGTACCGTACGTCCTTTGCGCGATGGTGTTATTGCAGACTTTTATGCTGCCGAATTAATGATTCGCGGCATGATCAAGATGATTCCAACTAAAAATCACCTTTTCTCACCAACCTTAAAAATGGTGGTTTGTATTCCTTCGGGAAGTACAGAGGTGGAAATTCGTGCGGTACGTGACTCGTCGGAACATGCCGGTGGACGCGAAGTGTACATGATTTACGAACCAATGGCTGCGGCTATCGGTATTGGTCTTGATGTGGAAGCACCGAACGGTTGTATGATTGTTGATATCGGCGGTGGTACTACCGAGATTGCAGTAATTTCGCTGGGTGGTATTGTGTCAAACAAATCTATTCGTATTGCAGGTGATGACCTTACATTGGACATTGTTGAATATATGGGACGTATGCACAATATTAAAGTGGGTGAACGTACTGCCGAAATGATTAAAATTAATGTAGGTGCTGCGTTGACCGATTTGGAAGATGCACCCGAAGATTTTATCGTTCATGGTCCGAATCGTATGACCGCTTTACCTATGCAAGTTCCGGTTTCATATCAGGAAATTGCACATTGTCTGGAAAAATCGATTTCTAAAATTGAATCGGCTATTCTTAGCGCATTGGAACAAACTCCTCCCGAATTGTATGCCGACATCGTAATGGGTGGTATCTATCTTGCCGGTGGTGGTGCGTTGCTTCGTGGTTTAGACAAACGTTTGACCGACAAATTGAACATTCAATTCCATATTGCCGAAGATCCATTGCGCGCAGTGGCACGCGGTACAGGTATTGCACTTAAAAACGTAGATAAATTCTCGTTCTTAATACGATAATAAATAATTGTTATTACATCAGACCAATGCGCCTTGTATTGGTCTGATGAATTTCAATAGTATTATTAACGTGCAATTTTTTCCGATAGTTTGCCTTTTCCCCGAGATGCAGACTTCTCAAATTATGAATAATGCGTATTGAATAACGCATCCCATTTTCTTCGCTCAGATTTGATTAAATATGAAGAATCTCATCAATTTTTTTATAAACTATGGAGTTGTATTTTTATTTCTACTATTAGAGATAATTTCTTTCACCATGATTGTAAAAAATCAAGAGTATCAACAAAGTGTGTTTCTTTCGTCGAGCAATTCTGTGGTATCAAAAATGTACGAGTGGAATAACTCAATTTTCGAATTTTTCAAGCTGAGCGCCGCCAACGATAACCTGTCCGAAGAAAATACTGCATTGAAAAATCAACTTATCAATTTGCAAAATAAGTTGTCTACCCTCCAAAAACCAATGCATGATTCTATTCAGTTTCGTATTCCACCAGAAATGGAATACAAATTTATTTCTGCAAAAGTCATTAATAATTCTACTAATAAAATTCAAAATTACATCACGCTAAACAAAGGTTCGCTTGAAGGAATAAAAGTGGACATGGGCGTTATCAGCGATGAAGGTGTAGTTGGAATTGTGAAAACAGTTTCGAATAGATTCTCGGTAGTTATCCCCATTCTTAACCCCAAAATTCAGATTAGTTCTAAGTTTAAGCGCAACAATTATACAGGGCCGCTTCTTTGGTCGGGTGAGGATAGCAGGTATGCTAATCTTACTAATATTGCGCGCCATGTTGATTTAGTGCTGGGTGATACATTAATTACAAGTGGTTTGACCAGTACTTTCCCTGAAGGAATTCCGGTGGGCTATATTGAAGATTTTAATATTAAAAAGAGTGATGCTTACTTTAATATAAAGGTAAAGTTGGCAGTAAATTTTCAGACGCTTTCGCACGTAAAAGTGATCAATTATTTAAATTATAAGGAACAAAAGGATATTGAGAAAAAAGCCGAAGAACAATAACGATAATTGATAGTTGTCAGTTAAGAATGAATATAAAATATCTTCTCTATCTAAGCTAACTCCCAACTATCAACCATCAACCATCAATTAAACATATGCCCACAGCACTCCAAAATATATTTCGTTTCATTCTACTGGTACTTCTTCAGGTAATTGGTTTTGAACAATATCCAGTTTCTGGGATATATAAACCCCTATTTATATATCTTATTTATCCTGTCATTGCCCTATCAAACTCCTAAATGGTTTGTTCTGCTTCTTGGTTTTGCGTTGGGTCTGACCATTGATATGTGTTCGAATACCATGGGGAATGCACGCTTTTGCCACGGTATTTGTTGCCTTTCTTCGCAACGGTATAATGAAACTATTTACTTCTATTGAAGAAGGAAAATAACCCAACCCCTTCGTTTTACACTTTTTGGAGTAAGCGCATATATAAAATATGTGGGTGTTAATGGTGTTTATTCATCATGCCATTTTGTTCTACTTAGAAGCATTTTCATTTGTACATTTCTGGATTATTTCAACAAAGATTTTGCTTAGTTCGGTGGTAAACTATTTTGTTGATTTTGGGGTATTCAATCGCTTAATAAAAAAATAGAAAATGATTAACGATACACTTCAGAACAGGAAGACTGTGATTGCAATAATCATGAGTGCTGTTATTCTTGTGTATATTCTGCGGTTATTTTCCATCCAAATAATTGAGTCGAGATACAAAGAAGGTGCAGATAGTAATGCCTTTTTGAAAAAAACACAATTCCCTCCCCGTGGTCTTATCTATGACCGTAATCATACCTTGTTAGTCTATAATAAACCGGCTTACGACATTGCTCTTATCATGCGCGAAATCCGCGACTTAGATACGTTAGCATTTTGTAAAGCATTGAATATTGACAAACAATTTTTTATTCAACGAATAGCTGAAATTAAAGATAGAGATAAGAACTCAGGCTATTCCTCTTACACTCCTCAGCTTTTTATGACTCAGTTGCGCAACGAGGATATTGCAACTATTCAGCAATCGATGTATAAATTCCCCGGATTTTATATTCAGAATCGTACGCTGAGAGAATATGCGTTTCCAAATGCGGCTCATGTTTTGGGAAGTATTGGTGAGGTTTCGCGCTCTAAACTAGATTCTGATCCGTATTACAAACAAGGTGATTATGCCGGCAGAGATGGACTTGAAAAGACCTATGAGGATGTATTGCGAGGTGAAAAAGGAGTTGAAATACTATTGCGCGACGCCAAAGGAAGAATAAAAGGTAAATACGAAAACGGGAAGGAAGATATTGCACCTAAAGCCGGTGATAATTTGATGTTGTCGCTTGATGTGCAGCTTCAGGTATTGGGTGAACGGCTGATGGCGGGAAAAGTTGGTAGCATTGTGGCTATTGAACCATCAACGGGAGAAATTTTGGCGATGGTTTCTAATCCAACTTTTAACCCAGGTCTATTGGTGGGAAGGGAGCGTTCGAAAAATTATATGCAGTTGGTGCATGATCCGACTAAACCATTATTTAATAGAGCTACTCAGGCGCTTTATCCTCCTGGGTCATCATTCAAAACTGCCGAGGCATTAGTATGTCAACAGATGGGTGGTATAGATGAACATACCTACTTTTCATGCAATGGTCCTTCTTCATCTCCTATCCGATGTACTCATCATCATGGGTCACCCGTTAGCTTACTGAGTGCCGTAGAGGAAAGCTGTAATCCTTATTTTTGGAATGCTTTTAGAACCACGCTTGAAAAAGAGGGTTATGGCCCTCAGAATATAAATTTCAGAACCAGGTATGACGATTGGGTGGATAGAATGAAGAGTTTTGGTTTGGGCGAGAAATTTTTAGATAGCGATATTTACGAACAATCGCGCGGCTATATTCCAACCCAAAAATTCTATAATAAACTCTATAAAGGAGAAAGAGGTTGGAGAGCTATTACCATTCGCTCGAACGCTATAGGGCAAGGCGAAGTTTTGGCAACTCCTCTTCAAATGGCTAATTTGATGTGCGCTATTGCTAACGAAGGACATTATATTAGTCCGCACCTTAATAGATGCGATTCAATGCGGAAGCATATTCACTATAGTAAAGTAGACAAAAAGTATTTTCCTATTGTATTCGAAGCAATGTGGCGTGTGTTTGAATCGGGGACTGCTAGTGCCTCAAAAATTCCAGGATTAGAAATGTGTGGAAAGACCGGTACAGCCGATAATAGTCATGGAAAACCTCACTCCATTTTTGTAGGTTTTGCACCTCGAAATAATCCGAAGATTGCAATTGCAGTAGTGGTCGAAAATGCCGGATTTGGATCGACTTATGCTGCGCCGATTTTTAGTTTGCTGGTAGAACAATATCTTTATCGGAAAATTAAACGTACAGAACTACTTAATAGTACAATTGCCAAAGTAACCAATAGCTATGTCAAAGAACGTTAGTATAAAATATGCACTCGACTGGACAACTATATTTTTCTATGTAGTTCTGGTTCTTATGGGTTGGATAAGTATCTATGGTGCAAGCTATGATTTCGATCAGGCCAGTATCTTTGATTTTAGCCAGCGTGCGGGTAAGCAATTTATCTGGATATTGACAGGTTTTGCAATTGGTGGAATGTTATTGCTCATTGACGCAAAAATGTACAGTATCTTCTCCTACATGATTTATATAGGAGCTATTTTGTTGCTTATCATCACTATTTTTGTTGCCAAGGACATCAAGGGATCCCGTTCGTGGCTCGAATTTGGACCGGTAAGATTTCAGCCCGCAGAATTAGCAAAAATGGCTACCGCCCTTGCACTTTCCAAATACATGAGTTCGTATAATTACAAACTAAAAGCATGGAAAGATCTTATTCCATTGGGCGTCATTCTTTTTATTCCTTTTGCATTGATTCTTTTGCAGAATGAAACAGGTTCGGCGTTGGTATTTGTGGCGTTTTTGCTTATGCTTTATCGTGAAGGGATGAATGGTATTGTCTTGTTAATAGGAACATATGCTGTTTTTCTGTTTATTGTTGTCATTAGGTTCAGTATCGTTCCCATTCAATTGGACCGTGGAACTTTAGGGCTTTTACTGGCAATGGGCATAGTACTCTTAACGCAATTTGTCTATGCGTTCTTTTTTACCAGAAATCGAAAAGAAGCTTTGTTTTTATTGATAGGGACTGTTGTAATTGCCGCCATTTCGTATATGATAAATATATGGTTTTATTTGAATTATAATTATGTAGCTGTCATTGCAACCTTAGCGTCCTGTTTGTACTGGTTGGTAATTGAGATAATATTCAGATATAAAAAATATTGGTTTCTGATTATTTTTTCATTGAGCTCTGTGCTGTTTAGTTTCTCGGCCGACTACCTGTTCGAGAAGGTTCTTCAGCCTCACCAAACGCAGCGTATCAAGGAGCTGTTGAGCATGGAAAACGACCTCAATGGTGCCGGTTACAATGTGCATCAATCCAAAATTGCTATTGGTTCGGGAGGTTTTTGGGGAAAAGGTTTTTTGAATGGTACGCAGACTAAGTTAAAATATGTACCCGAGCAAGATACCGACTTTATTTTTTGTACCGTTGGTGAAGAGCACGGGTTCTGGGGATCCACGCTTGTCCTTTTTGTATACTGGCTTTTGCTGATGCGACTGCTAAAAATTGCCGAACGCCAGCGCGATCAGTTTAGTCGTGTGTATGGATATTGCGTAGCCAGTATTTTCTTCTTTCACCTCACTATCAATATTGGGATGGTACTTGGCATTATGCCTGTAATTGGTATCCCGCTGCCGTTTTTCAGCTACGGAGGTTCTTCGCTATGGGGTTTTACCATTTTGCTGTTTATATTGCTTAGACTGGACGCTGCGAGGTTGGAACGAATGCGCTAAACTTACCAATGATTGTATAATGAAAGAAAACAGAGGATTGCTGATGATGATCAATTTTTCAGCACTTAGTTTTATATTGTTTCCCATTTAGGGAGTTATGTTTCCGTTGAGTATCTGGCTATCAAATAAAAAATCAATTAACGATTTAGATATAATAGGCCGAGGAATTTTGAACTTCCAAATAATATGGCTTATCCTGTTGTTTTTGTGGTTTCTGTTCATTTCATCTAAACTCGTCAATAATAGACAAAAGAGGTCTGCCGATTCAGTTCGACAGACCTCTTTTGATTTGAATAGCTAATGACTATTGTTCAGAAGTTGAAGAACCTATTTCTTCAACTTAATTTCTTTCGTTACCCCATTAATCGTGAGGGTAGCAATTGCATCGGCAGTGCCGTCGCCATAATCGAGTAAAGCTGTACGTTTTTCGGTGGTGATAATTAAAGAGCCACTCACAAAGTAAGGACATCCACTACCAATAATTAATGGTTTAGTAATTTCCATAGTGTAAGCTACACCTTTTCCGTTGATTCCATTCGAAGTACCTGTAATTGAATAATACTTTGCACCTATCAACGATTCTTCTACAAAAGTACGAACACGCTCTGTATTCCAAATAACTTTGGTACTGTCGGTACGAACAAGTGTATCTTTTGCAACAATGGTCCAATAAGGTTTTTGAGCATCGTTATTACCTTTGAATGTAACTGTTTTTCCACCTCTCAGTTGATTGCCGTTTACATAAAAGTCGGAGAACAGGAATGTTCTGGATGAACCTGCCACTGTCATTCTACCGGTAACAGTGATATAAATTTTGCCTTTCAATACATTTCCACGTTTTACAGTAACACCAGCAGTTCCAAAATCGATACAAATATTTTTAGGAAAATCGTTTAGCCCTGCTCTATCGACAGTAATAGTGACAACACCATCAATGATTTTCTTAAAACCAAGTTTTTGAGGTGTAACAATATCCGCAGCAGCACCAACAGCGGCATAGCCCGCAGCATCAATAGTACTCACATAAGTATCAGCAGAGCTGATTACTTCATCATTCACAGTGGCAACTTGAGCTTCATCCTGAGCTGTAACAGATAATGCTTCATCTGTACCTACTGATTGTTCGGGAGTAAGAGTACACGCAACAAACGAAGTAAGACTGAAAGAAATGGCTAGTATGGCCAATAGATTTACTCTTTTCATAATAATAATTTTTAATGTGGGTATTGTGGATAATTTATTTGCTTTATACTTCTAAGACAAACAAAACAAACCACACCACTACCTGGCACTGAAAAAAAATATAATATTCTCGCTACAAAAACAAATACTATTCATAATCAGCGAAATAAAATTTAAAAAACAATTGTATTCTTTCTTACGATTTTGCACTAAAAAGACTATTCAAATCTATTTTCACACCGACAATGCCACCATAATAAAAGATTTTGCCTAAGTCGTAAGTTTTTATAGAGTTGACATATGTAGAGTTGAGCATATTGAAAGTAGGTCCGACAAATAGCTTAACGCTACTTCCAAGGTAATAATTTATCTCCGGGCGAAACTGGGTTATAACTGTTCTTACGCCCAAATCGTAGGTTTTACCCGAAAGTAAATTCATCCTTAAAACATCCATATTCAATCCAACATGCTTATGCACCTTAAAAGCTGCACCAACACCGACTCCACTACTTCTGGCTTTGTCTGCCTTTTTCCCTATCGATAAGATGGCATAAAAGCCACAAAGGCCAAGATGAATCGCACCACCCAATTGTTTGCTATAACCGGCCAACTCTACTTCAAAAACACCATTACTCTTGACAAATTGACCAAGCCCCCGTTTATTTTGCGCTGTCGAGACTTTATTTGGGGGCAACAAAACAGGAGTTTCGGCAACAGCACTTTCTGGCTGAGGAACAACAGCTACTGTATCCGCTTGAGTAATTTCCACTATTGGGTTGGGATGGATAATCGGCTTAGTTTCCGTGACGACTGGCTTTAGCCTAGCACTATCAATGACAACGATTGGCTCAGGCTTTGTAGGCTCTACGATTGATTTTACGCTAACAGAAGCTACAGCCTTTTTTTCGGAGATTTCTTTCGCCACCGTTGAAACCCTTTGCAGAACAATGAACTTATCCCTGAACCTAAACTGTATATTTTTAGGGAGTAACTTTTGAAGTGCAGAATTCAAACTGCAATTGAGTCCGGTTGGCACAATGATGATTTGCTTATCATTAATCATTAACGGATCATACGAAAAAACACAAGCAGTCTGAGTGCTTATGTTTTTTAGTAATTTACACATTGCCACCTGACCGGCTGAAATGTGTACCGTTTTCCCGGAATACGCTGACTTACCGAACAACGAGAACGGAGCTATCAGAAAGAAAATGGCTATAAAATGGCGTGTAAATTTAGTCATTCAATCAATTAAATTTTTTATTGCTAAAGAAATAAGCATTGTTGCTTTTCTCCAGATTTAAATCAAGCGTTTCGGCTATGACCTGAAGTACCATGTCCAAATCTTCACCTTCGAATCTCACTGTTATCTGACGGCTGGCAATTTGCTTTTCACGTAGGTTGATGGACACGCCATACGCCTTACTGATAATATCAAATGCCTCGGCTAGTTGAATGCCTCTGAAATTAACCCGCAATGAACCCGAGCTTTGCTTTTCCAAGGCCGGTTCCAAAACAGTAAAACTCTTTGTTTGCTTATTGTAAATGCCGGTATCATTGGCACCAAGCATCAATCCTTTATCTTTCTTCGTGTAAAAATGTACCTGACCTTCGTTTACTTTCACACTTACCAGATTGCTATCTTTGTAGGCCGAGACTTCAAATACCGTTCCGATATCCTCAATAATAATCTCATCAGCGCATACCTGTAAAGTTCCCTTGCCGGCATGACCCACTTTAAAAGTAGCTCTGCCATCAAGGTGAATAGTGCGAGACCGCTTGCCGTAATTGGAACTGTAGGTAATTCTACTATTCTCTGCCAATTTGATATTGGTTTGATCGGATAGGGTATTCTGTTTGGGTGACAGTTGAGTGGCAAAAACTAATTCGTGCTCAGCAAAGAAAAATTTCCAAACCGAAAAAGAAAGTACCATGATAATGGCTATACTGGCCGCACGAAACATCCACTGCTTCGTAAATGGATTAGTTTTCGGTGCGGGTACAGCCTCTTTATCCTGCATAGACATGTACGCGCTAAACGACTTTTTGGCCCGTTCTTTATTTACTTTTGGTATATCAACGGGTGCAACCCCGCCTAACTTGGCATAGAGCGAAGTCATTTCGTCGAAATAAGCCTGATTTTCGGTAGATGACGAAAGCCATTGTTCTATAGCTTCCATATCTTTTGCGGAAGCATTGCCTCCAAAATAGTTGGCTAATAAAATGTCAATATCCTTTTTCATGGCCGTACTATTTTATTAGTTGGATAAGTAAACATAATATTAAAAATTCTTTTAAATCAACCCTGAGTAGTTTGAGCGCCTTCGAAATATGATTCTCTACTGTATTGGTTGAAATGTCTAGTTGCGTTGCTATTTCGGAATATGATAATTGTTCTATCCTGCTCATTTCGAACACCCGCTTGCATTGCGGCGGAAGTGCTTCGAGTGCTTTATTAATGGCCAACTGCAGTTCGTTAGTTGCAAGGTGTTCATTTACAGCGTCCGTCGAGCTGTTCATTGTTGAAATATAATTCAGATTATGCTCCTTATGACTTGTTTGCTGATGAGCAACATTCAAGCAATCGTTATGAATAATACGATACAAATATGAATTTATCGAACTTTGGATATTCAGTGTTTCGCGCTGATCCCACAGTTTACAAAACGTTTTCTGAACAACATCCTCTGCATCGTCCATATCCCTCAAAATGGAATACGCATATCTGCAAAGCGGCTCGTACCATTTATCAAATAGCTGCTCGTATGCTATGTGATTTCCCTCACGCAATGCCTTTATCGTCTCTATCATGCTAAATAATAAAAATGTAACTTTCTCCCGACAAAGGTATAAATTCTATTGAAATCTCCAATTTCAATAGTCCAACTCCATAGTTATGACAACCGAAATAAATATTACCACTATCTGTAGCAATAAATATAACCATTAAATATTACTGACCCCTTTTGCATATCCATCCACTTTTATTTTAAAAAAGAAAAAAACATTTGAAATTAATCAGAAAAGAAAAAAAACAATATCAAAAATTATCATTACATTTGCCTGTCTATTCAAAAACGTCACACAAATATATCGATTTCGTATGAACAACCGAATTCTCTTCGCATTGTGTTTCTTTCTTTTTCAATTATCATTAACGCCTGTTTTAGCTGTAAAAGCGTATCCCTATCCCATTACTGTAACCCAACCCGATGGAAATCAGCTAACAATTCGGTTACAAGGTGATGAATATCACGATTACAAAACCACCGAAGATGGTTTCATTTTAAAAGCAAATGCAAAGGGCTTTCTGACTTATGCCACAATAAATGAACAGGGCGAAACGATAGAAAGTAAACTCATTGCTCACAACATCGACAAACGAACAGCCGAAGAAATTGAATTTCTTAAAACGGCTCCTACCAGCGAATCACCTATTGTAGCACAACAAAGCGTGAGACAAAGAGTTAAAGCGCAGCGAATCTCCACAGTTTCCCAAAGACCATTTCCCAAAGTGGGCAACGTAAAAACACTAGTTATTCTTGTCAGCTTCTCCGATTTGAGCTACATAACTCCAACTCCACAAGTAGCATTCAACAACATGTTTAATACTGTGGGATACAATGCCAACAAAGGCACAGGTTCTGTCCGCGATTATTTCATGGCAAGTTCTTATGGTAAGTTTACGCCAAACTTCGATGTAGTAGGTCCCTATGTATTGCCCCAAAATCAGGCCTATTATGGGAAAGACAGCTTATCAAGAAAAGATATTCATCTTGAACAAATGGTTATTGATGCGTGTGCAAAAGCGTCTGCCAATGGAATAGATTTTTCTCAATACGACACCGACAATGATGGTTATGTCGACAATGTAAACATCGTATATGCAGGTCAAAGTCAGGCCGAAGGTGGCGATGCCGCAAGCACTATATGGCCTGTAACCTCTAGCTTATCAAACCCTAACATCAGCTTTAATGGCAAACTCATCTCAGGATATACATGTGTTTCTGAATTAAAATATGGTGTGGGGACTACCATGACCAGCGTCGGTGTGTTCTGTCACGAGTTTGGACATGTACTCGGACTACCCGACTACTACAACACTTTTAACAGCAATTACACCCTGGATAAATGGGACATTATGGATGCAGGATCATACCTCAATCTTGGCTGCACTCCTCCTACTTACTCGGCTTACGATCGCTTTTTTCTAGGTTATCTCACTCCACAAGAAATCAACAGCACTTCAAACCTAACTTTGTTACCCATCTACCAGGGAAGCACAACACCTACCAATACCAACAATCAGGCTTTTCTTTTTTCGGCCACAACTCATAATTTGAATGGGAAAAGTCCGAATCCGAAAGAGTTTTTCATAGTTGAGTATCGTAAAAAGATTGGCTGGGACAGCTATTTGCTGTCAGAAGGAATGCTGATCTGGCACATTGATTATGACCAAACAGCTTGGGATATGAATAGCGTAAATAGCTATACAGATAATCAGCAAACACCGAGTAACCACATGCGCGTATATTTGCAACCTTATTCGGGATCAATTACTTCACCGGGGACTTCGTTCAAATCAGGTAACTACACACCATTAGCATGGTCGGGTACAGACATAAACCGAGCCATAGCAGGTATAACCACAACAGCCGACAGCATTACTTTTAAATTTATGCCAACGCGCATTCTGACAACGGGTAACTACACCAGATTTTTTACAGAGCTTGGCACACCGTCAGCCGTTCAAAACGTAAATTTAACAGCCTACAGCCTGACAGGAGATGTACAAGTCAGCTTAGCGAACAGCGTACACTTTGAAATGAAGCTTCCGTCGGAAAACACATGGAGCAAAAGCCTTAGCCTCACCCCTGCAAATGGATTTGTAAATACAACTATTCAATTACGCTACAATCCCTATCTCAATGGGATCCAAACTGATAAGTTGACAATTTCGGGTGCAGGCGTACCGGATATAAATTTCAACCTCAGTGGAATTTCCACTGTACCGGTGAATCCTCCAACCATTTATATTGGAAAAGTTGAGGGTGCATTAAAGTTTGATGAAACTGCGATAAACACTACAGATACAAAGACGCTAAATATAAAGACAACTTATGTCAACAGCGATTTGACTGTTGCATTAACAGGAAGCGCTGCCGCGTTTTTCTCCACATCGGCACAAGCCAATATCATACCAAAGGATATTGCAAACAGTGTTGACGGGTTCAATATTTCAGTGAACTACAAACCAACAAAACATGGACATCACACAGCTACCCTTACTATCTCTGGAGGAGGTCTACCGGATAGAGTCATAACACTTAGCGGCAATGGCACAAAAAATAATTGCGATAGGTAAATCTACTGCTCGTTCTAAAAAAAAGAAGAACATTAAGTTCTTCTTTTTTTTTTGCTTTAATGGAAATGTAATTATTAGAATATTCTGTACGCCAGTGTGAAAGAAATACCCACTAAAACATCATTTCGTTTGGATGTTATTGGATGATAGCCATCTACATAGTCGTTCGACGAATAATGAAATTCAAGCTCTGTTCCAATTGAGACCTGATCGGTCAGATAATATCTATACCCACCTCCCATTAACGCCACTCCTGAAATATTATTTGCACGCCCTTGTGGCGACCCAACAGGGAATTTCACATTGCTATTCAATACGCCAAGTCCGGCAAATCCGTAAAGCGTATTCGGCGTATTTTTATCATACTTCAGTCCAAAATGAACTGAATATTCACCTCGTAAAGAAAACTCGAGCGTTTTTGAGTTATAAGAATAATATCCATCCTTATGTACATTGTGATTTTTATCTGCACCCGAATAATCGCCATAATGTAAAGTCGCTTTATAGCCGAAATTTGATGGAAGCGTATTTCTGAAACCAAAACTTGCACTATAATTATGGTAACCCTGCACCAAAGTTTGCTTAAACAATGAGCCGGCAGCATCGCTATAGCAATACGCCGGACCAAAAGAAGCCGTGAACTCCCCCGTAGTTTTGTGTCTATGCCGAATTAACCCGTTTCGATGAACGGCATGTACTTGCTGAAATAACAGCATACAGGAGAGTAAGATAAAAAGGATTTTTCTCATGTCGCAGGTAAAAAATGAAACAATGGCAATATCTATTCTTTGAACCAGTCTGTAAATAAACTGTTTAATACCTAAAACTACTACCTCCAACAAACTCCCTCAATAAAGAAGTCGGTGGAATTTCACGGTCGTGAATCGGCACAAAATAATTCAGAAACTTCATCATTCGATGCGTTTCAGTATATTCGTCACAATATTTGGGCACTTCCGCCAAAATAGGTTCAGCATGTCGTTTCAACACTGCGAGCTCAAACAACAGAGCAGAATTAAACATCACATCAGCATTTTCCTGATAGGGAAAAATCCACTTTTCCTCACCACGGCGCACGCTTGTCCAACGAGCTATAGTTTCACGCGCCGAGTAATTGCGAAAACGATAATCGCGGATAATTCTACGTAGCAAACGTGTGTCGGCAGTCGGAATCCAGTTATGATTATCAATAGAAATTGTTGTCAGTGCCGAAACATAAACTTTAAATACCGTTTCTGGGGGTATGCCGGGGATTAGCTCAGGATTCAAGGCGTGAATCCCTTCCATTACCAACACGCTATCACTACTTAGTTTCAGCATTTCTCCCTTGACTTTGCGCTTTCCATCTTCAAAATTGAAGGTTGGGATTTCTACTTCTTCGCCATTTAACAATTGTTTCATATGTTGATTAAACAAAGGCAAGTCTAGTGCATGCAGATGTTCAAAATCCCACTCGCCATTTTCATCCAGAGGCGTATCGTCGCGATTCACAAAATAATTGTCGAGCGACAGCACCACAGGCTTTAGCCCACTTACCATGAGCTGAATAGAAAGACGTTTACTAAAGGTTGTTTTACCAGAAGATGATGGGCCAGAAACAAGTACAAAACGAACTTTTTGTCCACGTTGAGCAATCATATCGGCAATGGAGGCAACTTTCTTTTCGTGTAATGCTTCCGAAACTTTTATCAGGTTGAACGACTGATTATTTCGACAAGCAACGTTGAATTCACCCACATTATTGAGATTCATAATCTTATTCCACCCCAGGTATTCTTTAAATATATCAAACATTTTGGGCGAGAACGTCATCGGTTCCAGCACAAATGGATTGTCCCGGTTTGGGACTTGTAGCAGCAAACCATCGTAATAACTTATCAAATCAAACACTCCCAAATAATTAGTCGATGGCAGAAGTACACCATTGTAATAGTCAATAAAATCATCTATCCTAAAAAACCGACAGTATGGATTTCCAAGCGTTTCAAACAAAGCCAACTTATCGGTTTGGTGTGGTCGACTTCCAAACAAATCCGTCACTTCCGAAGTTTGTTTTTCTTCGCAATAAATTCGTTTACCTTGCTCTATAATTAATTTTACCCGCTCCTTTATCTGAGAAATAACATCAGCAGTTAAAGGTTGACTCAAATTATCAAGCGAACAGTAATATCCTTTGGAAATAGGGTGCTCAATACGAAGGATGGCTTGTGGAAATAGCTCAGAAATGGCCTTGGAAAGTACCATACTCAAACTTCGCACATAAACCCGCATACCTGAAGGTGTACTTAAATCAATAAAATCGATGTCCTTGGGCTTATAAACCAAAAAATTTAAATCCTCCACTTTATAATTGACGCGAGCCGCAACCACCTGGTATTTGAGTTCAATCTTCAAATCATTATAAATTTCAATCAATGAAGTACCTAGTGGATATGTGTGATATGATTTTGTGTTTTTACAGAATATAGTGACCAGTTTGTCCATGCGAAATTAAATATAATTTATGTGAATAATAATCGGCCGTAAAATTACATTATTTTTTTTAATTGTAATTATTTGAGTGTCTCTTAATTTTGAATTACTTTTGTACTAAATTTTCATAGAATTGAGAACATACTTGCAGTTCGCATTTTTTATGAATATTTATCTCAAACTCAAAATAATAGACTGTATGAATTTATTTAATGTTTACCCCCTTTTTGATATAGAAATAGCAAAAGGAATTGGCTGCAGAACCTACGACAATCATGGTATTGAATACCTCGATTTGTACGGTGGACATGCCGTAATATCTATCGGTCATTCGCATCCGTATTATGTTCAGAAATTAACTCAGCAATTGGAAAAACTGGTTTTTTATTCCAATTCGGTTCAGAACAAATTACAGGTTGAATTAGCCGACAAACTGGGTAAACTATCGGGATATGAAGATTATTCGCTCTTCCTTATCAATTCCGGTGCCGAAGCAAACGAAAATGCACTAAAACTGGCATCATTTCATACAGGAAGAAAAAAAGTTATTTCATTTAATAAAAGTTTTCACGGACGTACCTCGGCGGCTGTAAGAGTTACCGACAATCCCAAAATTGTAGCTCCGATAAACGAAGGTTTTGATGTCGACTTCTTTGCATTAAACGATATTGATTCTGTGCGTAAGTCACTACAAAACAGAGATGTTTGCGCTGTAATCATCGAAGGGATTCAGGGAATCGGAGGCATTCGCACTCCCGATCCTTACTTTTTGAAAGCATTGAGCGAAGAATGTAAAGAAACCGGCACCATACTTATTCTGGATGAAATCCAATCAGGATACGGACGTAGCGGCAAATTCTTTGCCCATCAACATGCTGATATTCGTCCGGATATCATCACTGTGGCCAAAGGTATGGGAAATGGATTCCCAATTGGAGGCGTGCTTATCAGCCCAATGTTTGAGGCGTCGCACGGCATGCTTGGCACTACTTTCGGTGGGAGCCACTTGGCATGTACAGCTGCAATTGCCGTTCTCGACATTATGAAAGTGGAGAAACTGATGGAAAACACCGAGAAAGTTGGAAGTTACTTAATCGAAGAACTAAACAAAATTCCTCAGATAAAAGAAGTAAGGGGCACCGGACTTATTATTGGTATCGAATTCGAACAACCGGTAAAAGAAATCCGAAGCAAATTACTTTTCGACAAAAAAATATTTACTGGCGTTAGTGGCATGAATACCATCAGATTACTTCCACCGCTCTGCCTATCGTTATCGGATGCTAAATCGTTTGTCGACAGTTTAAAAGAAGTTATTCAAACACTGTAACAATATAACAACATACATATTACGCCTTATAATATCAACTATTATAGGGCGTAATTATTTTGAGGCAGTTCCATTCGAATACTTTGTCTGAAATTCACAAATCTCACTTATGCTTTTTTCTATGGTTGTAAATTGAAAACCTATTGTTTCCTGCAATTTCCGACTTGAATAATACTCTCTGTTTGTAGCCGAACGAGCTGTACCCCGATCAATAAGCGGTTTGAAATAAAGTAATTTCCCCAGTAGTTCTGAAACTATCCCTACAAACCACAACAAGTTTTTCCCAATCCCAATAAACGGACGACGCTTTCCAAGACCATCTGCGATCCAATTCAACACATCTCTGTTGCTGCAATTTTCTGCAACCAATACAAAGCGTTGAGATGAGATGTGTGAGTTTGTCAGCAATATCATAACTTTCACCACATCCTGCACATCCACATAACCACTACCTCCATTGGTATAAAACATCAACCCCTTGCGCACCTGCGAAAACAGCTGCGAACTTCCGGTTTCAGTTCCCGAGACACCCAGGATTACACCGGGATTGACAATCACTGCATTTAAGCCACGTGACATTCCCTTCCACACTTCTTGCTCGGAAAGATATTTGCTACGCGAATAAGGCGAACGATTCTCTGTATCAACCCAACAGCTTTCTTCGTCAATCATTTCTCCATGAGCAGCTTTTCCGCAGGCCGCAATTGAACTTACAAAACATAGCTTTTCAACCCCCGATTTGATTGCAGCGTCAACAACGTTCTTTGTTCCGACAATATTTGTATCCAGCAAAGCATCTGTTCCACTACCCAATGAAACAACAGCCGCGCAATGATATACTGTCTTTGCATTCCGAAAAACGTCAAGCAGTGAATTTTCATCCAACACATCAGCCACTTTCCATTCAATCCGCGACAGAAAAGTATCGGGTTCGTTAGTATAAAAACTGAAAATTACACGCAGCGGCTCCAGGTTGCTTTTCAATCTCCTAATAGCAATTATCCTGTCATTTTCTTGCAACAAGTGCCAAAGTAAATTACCCCCCACTAAGCCAGTACCGCCCGTAACTACAATCATTTTAATCGTTTTTTTTATTGAAGTTCAAAAATACGAAAAGAAAACTGTATTTTTGCAAACAATTTCCTTTTAAAGACGGAACATGTCTCAGAATCAGCATAAAACCATTTGCGTATATTGCGCCTCAAGTACTCAGGTAAAACCGAGCTATTTTGATGCCACCGACAGGCTGGCCAAACTATTGGCACTAGCGGGGCACTCTATCGTTTATGGAGGTGGAGCAAAAGGACTTATGGGGCAACTGGCTGATAGTACACTACAAGCCAATGGAACAATAACCGGAGTTATTCCCCGTTTTATGTGCGAAGTAGAGTGGAATCACACCGAACTCACCGAGTTGATTCTAGTTGAAACCATGCACGAACGAAAAGAAAAAATGGCAACGCTTGCCGATGCCGTAGTGGCTTTACCGGGCGGATGTGGCACCTTGGAAGAATTGTTGGAGGTAATTACATGGAAACGATTGGGTATTTTTACAAAGCCTATTGTAATTGTAAATCTTGAAGGATATTTTGATGCATTAGTAGCAATGCTCAACCGGGCAGCTGACGAACATTTTATGCGCGAGGAGCACAGGCAAATGTGGAAAGTGGTAGAAACACCCGAAGAGGTACTTTCGGCTATCCATCAGTCAGTCGTTTGGGACGAAAATGCCCGCAGCTTTGCAGCACTATAATTAACCGACAATGATACAGCAAGACAGCATACATTCTATCAGCGACACATTAAAAACCTTGTCGACGAGCTTACCGGCAAAGCATCATGTGGTGCTAAATGTGGACACAGTAGCTGTTGTTGATACCTTGAAAGCTGTTGTACAAAAACCGCACACCGGTTTCGAAATCCCATACCTTTACCTACAAAAACCGGACACATCAACTTTCGATATAGTACATATGTACGAAAGTTTTAAACCGGCAGTTACAAAATTCGCATCCGGTTTCGAAGGTATTCTTCATCCACTGCTTCCGCAAAGTGCCAACTGGGTTTTTTGCATGCTGTCGGCACTTCTGCTTTTGCTGATCATATCATTTTCTAATGCCTCAGCATTTATTTTGGAAGATATCAAATCTTATTTTCAAAGTTCTGAGCGCCCCAATTTATACCGAAAAACAACACTTAACGATTTTCGTGCCCAGTTTCTACTGATCATTTTCGCCATAGGTGTAATTAGTTTGTTTGCACAACTTCACATCTACGAAACCTCTACCGATTTTGAATTGATAGATTATGCCTATCTACTCGGGATAACGGTACTCTTCTTTTGTCTTAAATACATTGTTATTCAAGTGATAGGGTTTGTATTTCTGGATCCAAAGGTACTTTCATTAGCAAAGTTTAGTTATTTTAATATTATTTCGCTCTTAGGCGTTTTTCTATTCCCTTTACTCCTGTTACGTATATATGCCCCCATCAATCTGCATTATTGGATTGATATAATGAGCATAGTAGTGTGTGTTTTGGCCTACATTCTAATAACTATTAAATTATTTCAATTATTTTTACATAAAATAGTAGCATCTTTTTATATATTGTTGTATCTTTGCACCCTCGAATTTTTACCCTTATTCTTATTGCTTAAGGCGTATCAATTGATAGTATAATATGTTTCTTATTTAAATTTTGCAGCTTTGAAAATCAAGAAGATACTCGTTTCGCAACCGAAACCAACCACTGAAAAGTCACCTTACTTTGACATTAGTGAGAAATACAATGTAAAGATAGATTTTCGACCTTTCATAAAAGTTGAGCCGGTATTAGCCAAAGAGTTCAGAACTCAGCGTGTTTCTATTTTAGATCACACTGCTATTATCTTTAATGCCCGCCATGGCATTGATCATTTTTTCAGACTTTGTGAAGAAATGCGCATTACTATTCCTGAAACTATGAAGTATTTCTGTGTTTCGGAAACTGTGGCTGTTTACTTACAACGCTATATCCACTACCGCAAACGTAAAGTTTTTTACGGTGCTACGGGAAAACTAGCTGAGTTGGTAGTTATTATGAACAAGCATTTGGATGAAAAATACTTGTTTATCACTTCGGATGTTCAAAACGAAGACACACTTGCGGCACTCGAAAAATCAAAAATTACGTTGAATAAAGCCATAATGTACAAAACCGTGAGCAACGATTTTGGACCGGAGGAAGAATTCAACTACGATATGCTGATCTTTTTCAGTCCGATAGGTATTGCGTCATTATTGAAGAACTTCCCTAACTTTGACCAGGGGGAGATTCAAATTGGCTGCTTCGGCGCTACCACAGCTCAGGCGGTGCGTGATGCAAACTTACGAATTGACATTGAAGCGCCTCTACCCGGTGTACCATCAATGACGATGGCTATCGACAACTTCTTAAAAGAAAATCTAAAAAAGACAAAGAAATAGTTTGTCTCTATAAATTTTGCGCTATCCCAAAAGTATCGAAGATTTTCTGTACTTTTGGGATAGTTTATTTTTGACCCATGAACAAAACGAATTCATTTCCAAAAGCCGAACACCTATGTGGCGAAAAACGAATCGCCCGACTTTATACCCAAGGCGAATCGTTTATGGCCTTTCCATTTCGGGTGGTTTTTAGAATTGAGCAAAAGAAGGATCTGGCGACTGCAAGTGTGATGGTGAGCGTTCCCAAAAAGCGGTTTAAACGAGCCGTCAAACGCAACCGATTAAAACGACTTTTACGAGAAGCTTATCGTCTAAATAAACATGCATTAATCGATCTTTTGGACGAAAAACAGCTCCAGATTCACGTAGCATTTAACTACGTTTCGGACGAGGAACTTGACTTTGTGACTGTGGAGAAGAAGATGAAAATTGCATTACAAAAGTTGATGGATAAAATTAAAACTGCCCCGGTTCTTTCTGCGGATGCAACAAACCCACCGACTGAGGATAGTAATTTATAGACAATTACATCATGAAAAAGATACTTGAGTTTATCGTCTTACTACCTGTCTATTTTTACAAGTACAGTATATCGCCCCTACTGCCGGCACGCTGTCGCTACACCCCAACCTGCTCGCAATATACTATCGAAGCAGTAAAAAAGCATGGTATTATAAAAGGAGGATTATTGTCGGTAAAACGCATCGCGTCATGCCATCCCTGGGGTGGAAAAGGATACGATCCCGTACCATAAAATTTTAATCTTATTGGAATAATTAAGAAAAAATGTATCTTTGCTATTCAATTCCAACTATAAAATTTATCTACCGTGAAACAGCACAAGAAACACATCATCTTATATCCGTTATCGCTTATTTATGGCTTGATAACGGCGTTTCGTAACTGGTTGTTCGATCAGGAATTACTTCCATCTACCGAATTTAAGCTCCCGATAATTTCCGTAGGCAATTTAGCGGTGGGTGGTACCGGAAAGACACCTCATACTGAGTTCATTCTGCGCGCATTGCAAGACGAGTGGAAAACAGCCGTGCTGAGTCGCGGTTACAAGCGTAAAACGAAAGGCTTTTACCTGGCCGATGAGAACTCCGACAGCAAGACCCTGGGCGATGAATCCTTTCAGATACATCAAAAGTTTCCAAAAGTGAGTGTTGCGGTAGACGAGAAGCGGGTACATGGCGTGCAGACTTTGCAAGACCTGATTCCCGACATTCAGGCTATCATTCTTGACGATGCATTCCAACACCGCTATATTCAACCCGGTTTATCTATCCTGCTTACCGACTATTCCAATTTATACAGTAAGGATCTGGTAATGCCTGCCGGTGAGCTTCGCGAATGGAAAAGTGGAAGTACACGGGCAAACATCATTGTGGTAACGAAATGTCCAGCCGACATAAACCCCATGCAAATGCGGGTTATAGAGTTAGAACTTAAAATAGAAACGAATCAGCATATTTATTTCTCATGCTTTAAGTATGATGAAATCGTCCCGGTCTTTCCCGAATTTACCTCTAAAGTCTGGACATTATCCGAACTAAAAGAAGCCGAAGCAAGCTTATTACTGGTAGCTGGAATTGTATCTCCCGAACCTATTGTGGAGTATCTGCGTAACTATACACATGAAGTGAAATCGGCATTCTTTGACGATCATCACGCCTTTAGTCAGAAAGACTTCAATGCCATCAATAAGAAGTTTGAAGCAATGGAGAACACTGAAAAAATAATAGTGATAACCGAGAAAGATGCTGCCCGTTTAATTTCAAATCCGTTATTTCCCGAAGCATTAAAAGCCCGAACATTTGCATTACCCATTCGGGTCTCCATTTTACACGATCAAGAAACATCATTCATCCAAAAAATAAAAAGCTATGTTGCAAAAAATACAAGAAACCGCTGATTTTCTACGAACCAAAATGCAATCGAACCCACTGACGGGTATTATCCTGGGTACAGGATTAGGAAATCTGGTAACACAAATTACCGATAAAATAGAAATTCCCTACGAAACAATCCCAAATTTTCCGGTCTCTACCGTGGAAGGGCATAGCGGGAAATTGATTTTCGGAAAACTTGGCAATACAGATGTGCTGGCCATGCAAGGCCGTTTCCATTACTACGAAGGCTATGATATGAAAGCCGTTACATTTCCGGTACGCGTAATGAAAGCCCTGGGAATTGAAACACTGTTGGTTTCGAATGCTTCGGGTGGTATGAACCCCGACTTTGAGATTGGCGATTTGATGATTATTACCGATCATATCAACCTTTTCCCGGAGCATCCATTGCGTGGAAAAAACCTCCCCGAACTGGGTACCCGTTTCCCCGATATGAGCGAGGCATACTCGAAAGAGCTGATTGCTAAAGCAAAAACAATCGCTGCAAAAAATAATATAAAAGTGGTGGAAGGTGTGTATGTTGGCACCACGGGACCAACCTTTGAAACTCCTGCTGAATATCGTTATTTCCATGCCATTGGAGGTGATGCAGTAGGCATGAGCACTGTTCCTGAAGTAATTGTAGCTAACCACGCAGGCATTCGCTGCTTTGGTATTTCTATTGTTACTGACCTGGGCGTACCTGGAAAAATTGTGGAAGTGAGCCACGAGGAAGTGCAGGAAATCGGCAACTCAGTGCAGCCGCTCATGACGCTTATCATGAAAGAACTGATTAACTAGTATAATAGTTACTAGTATTTAGTTACGAGTTACAAGTATAATTTAGCCTACTGAATTCACGCTTGTAACTCGTAACTTCCTAGATATACTTCACCACCATGTAGACTGCCACGCCTAGTAGAAAGACGGCGTAAACTTTTTTGAAGATGGCAGACGACAAGTTGAGAGCAAGTTTAGAACCGAAGAAAACACCCACTAAAATACCGAAAGCCATCAGTCCGGCGTAGAAGAAGTTTAAGTGCCCATCTTCGGCATAAACAATTACACTGGGAAGTCCTACCGGCAACTGGAGCGCTGCAAGCGAAGTAGCCGATGCAGCTTTAGGATCATAGTCGAAGAACTTAATCAGAATAGGAACAATCACTAAGCCGCCTCCTTTACCAAACATCCCCGCTATAACACCGGCTAGTACACCAATAAGGATAAACTGCCATATTGCACGTTGAGTTTTGGGTTGAATACCTTCAGTTTTATTCTTATTCTTATTTCGCGAAAAATAGGAGGGGATATCAAAGTAACCCACAGCAATCCAAAGCAGATAGGCGGCATAAAGTTTTGCCAACAAATTCACATCGAGCGAAACAGCCAACTCAGCACCAAAGAACGAACCGCCAAATAACCCAAGCGCAATCCAAAGTGAATCTTTTAGGTTTATATACCCCGCCTTATAATAATTAATCACTCCGAAGATACCCACCGGTAACAACATGGCCGCTAAAGATGTGGCGTTGGCATCGAGCATATTCATCCCAAAAATAGCAATAAGCGTAGGTACCATTACTATACCTCCCCCAATACCAAACAAGCCCGACATAACACCAGCCAGAATTCCCACAATTAAAATACCTATTTCCATACCTGTCTTTTTTCAATTGAAGCACAAAAGTACTTAATTCTGAGCAATTTTGGGGAACATTAGTCCAACAAAAAAGGAAAGAATACACTTTCCTTTTTTGTTGATGGCATAATTGGTGGGTCGGATAACCACATAAGTTCAGATTTCAGATCACTTCTATCACAGTGTATCCGATAGCATCTACCGCCTTTTTGAGCACATCATCACTTACATCGGCACTCAGCTTTATGGTCGCAGAATTGCTTTCCAAATCGACTGTTGCCTCAACACCATCAATGGCATTCAATACTTTTTCTACACGAGCTGAACAGTGTCCGCAGCTCATTCCTTTTATGACCATGGTTTTTTCTAACATAATTTTAATGTATTGATTAGTTATATGATTTATTGAAAAGGTCGGAGATCAGTCCCCCCCGACAATGAATAGTTTTGAACATGCACAGTTCAGGACATACTGATTGCTTTCTATTCTTAAAACCATTATGCCACTGTTTTGGTTCAATAAACAAGGCTTTGTGAAAACAAAATTAGTATAAAACAACCGTTTTCAGTTTATTTTTAAAGTTATTCAACAGAGCGCTAGCTGCAAACAAAAGAATTTCCTTCGAAATAACGAGTACAGTTTTCGCAATCCCCCGTTTTCCAATACCTTTGCAGAGGATACAACTATCCGGCCTGCATCCAATACTCCGAAACCACACGTACTGCATCATTATTTTTTAAAACAATTCACCACCACCATTATTCTTAGACATGACGCCTCAACCGGACACACATTTACCGTCTATCGAACAAACAGCAGATTTACTTAGCGATATAGCCTGCGAGCTAATGTCATCGGGAGCTCACACCATGCGTATCTTGCAAAATGTATCGCGTATGGCCGAGAATTTTGGCTATCATCTTGATCTATCGGTTTTTCAGTTGAGTATTATCATCACCATTACCGATAAAGATGACTCCGCCAAACGACTCACGCTGAATAAGAAAACCAAACCACTGCTTATCAACTACACTTTTGTGTCTGATCTAAGCACACTGAGTTGGGATACTTATGACAAGCATTTAGGTTACCAAGAAGTGAAGAAAAGATTCCACGAGGTCATTTCACAGAAGCGTACCTCGAGATGGGTCATTCTTATCCTGGTTTCATTTGCCAATGCTTCCTTTTGTGGTCTGTTTAAAGGAGATATTTACGCCATGGAACTTGTTTTCCTGGCTACACTGGCCGGCTTCTTTGTCCGACAGGAAATGCTGATACATCATGTGAATCTTTTGGTGACCTATACCACCAGTGCTTTTGTGGCTGGAATGATTGCAGGTATGGGCTATGTTTTTCATTGGGGACATACGCCCGAAATAGCATTGGCTTCCTGCGTACTTTATCACACCCCGGGCGTACCACTTATTAACTCTGTATTAGACATTATCGAAGGACATGTGCTTACCGGCATTGCCCGCCTGGTAAATGCTTCCAGCCTGATTGTTTGTACTGCCATCGGATTATTCACCGCTTTATTACTTCTCGGACTTGATAAATTATGACTACATTTGAATTGATTCAACTCATGCTCCTTGATGGGGTGATGGCCGCTATCACCGCTATCGGTTTCGCCATTGGTTCCAACCCCTCACGCAAAGCCATTCTGGTATCGGCTCTTCTGGCTGCTTTCGGGCATGGACTGCGCTACGTGCTGATGCAATATGGAATGGAGATTTCCATATCTACTTTTGTTGTTGCGTCCTTGATTGGGTTGCTGAGTATTTTGTTTGCCCGCATCATCCATTGTCCGGCTGAGGTATTTTCGTTTCCATCGCTGTTGCCCATGATTCCGGGATTGTTTGCCTACCGAACCATCATGAGTTTGATAAAATTTATGCAAAATACCGACGTTGTAAAAAACCAGGGATTTATCATGGATTTCTTTCACAATGGAATGACTACTTTATTCGTCCTGCTGGCTTTGGTGATTGGTGTTACTTTGCCAGTGCTGTTATTTCCCAAAACATCGTTTTCGGTCACCAGGAGGTATTGAGATTAGACCTGAGCCCAAGGGCTAGTCTGATAAATTTCAGTTCTAATCAGACACAATAAATCACAATATTTCTTACTTCAACTTAATATTGTATTTTTGCAGTGCAATTAGCCAATATTATGCGTCATCTATTCCGATTCTCTATACTATTCTGCATCTGTATCATGCTATACAGTTGCTCAATTATGCCCGACGAACTCAAAACCGCCGGACAGCTCGTTGAGACTGCCCCCGATTCGGCTCTGCATATTCTCCGTCAGATGCCACCCTATAAATACAAATCGGGTGAAAACCGTGCATTGTATGGTTTATTGATGGTGCAGGCACTCAACTCCAAGTACCTGCCCCTCAAACCCGATTCTCTGTTAGATTTCTCTATTGCTTATTATCAGGAGCATCCGCAGAAGGATTATTTAGCCACCTGTTATCTGTACAAAGGACGTACATACAAAGATGATTTTCAGTACGAACGCGCCATTGAATTTTATCTGAAGGCACTGGACGAAGCAAAATCATCGGATAATTATAACCTGAAGGGGAAAATCAATTATGATTTAGGTGAGATCTATAGTGTGCAGAGTGATTACGCCTTAGCGCGTCAGAAATTCTCAATAGCCTACTCCTGGCTTAGCAAAGGAAATTCTAAGGCGTCAGCCTTTTATTCATTATTACACATTGGGCGTACATTCCACTCGGCAAAGGAGTATAAAAGGGCACAGCTGTACTATCAAAAAATACTCCATCGAGCCAACGACTCTATTCAAAAAGGCATATTGCTGCAGGAAATAGGCCTGAACTTCTATGCTGCTCAGATGCCCGACTCAGCACTGGTTTATCTGCGGGAGGTAGTCAACTATCCCTACAAGGCTAACAATCGCGCGATTCGTTATTCACTTTTGGCCGATCTGTATTTCGATTTAGATCAGATTGATTCGTCCAACTATTACGCCGTCAATGCATTGAAATATGAAACGGACATTAGAACAAAGAAAGTGTGTTATCGGATTCTGGTCAATGTTGCCAGCACAAAAGGGAACATCCCCGATTTAAAAAAGTATATGGTTAGTTATCAGCAATGTTCGGATTCTATCCGTAGAATCGATTCGCAAACCAAAGCCAGCGTGCTGGAAACCATACACACCACGAAACAAGAAGTAGCACAAAGCAAGCAGAAAAATTGGCTGCTTACCATCGGCATGCTGCTTATCCTTGTACTTAGTTCGGTATTCTACGTACGATTGCAAAAGCGCAAAGACAAAGAGTTGGTGGAGAATGACATAAAACACAAAGTACAAAAAGAGACATACCACAAAGATGTAATGCTTAAACATCGCATGTTGTTACTCCAGAAAATAGAAGCGACTAAAGCCGAACAGTCAGACCTCAGGAAAAAGCTCACTGCCACGCAGAAAGCAACTCTGGACAGGGAACTGTATAACGACCTGCTTCACTTTAACGATCCCGCTTTCTTTTTCAGTCAGATGGATGCCGTGCTTAATAACCTGGTGACAAAACTGAAGGAACGTTATCCCAAAACATCCGACCGCCAGATTAGTTGGTGTTGCTTATTTTTGCTCAATATCCCGTCAACCGACATTTTACTGTTGCTAAATTACAAGGTAGAAGGATATGACAAAATGAAACAACGCCTCGCGGGAAAATTCGGGCTTCAACAAGCAAACGAATTGTCTGCCTTTCTGCACAGTTTCCTCACCGAAGACTGATAAGTAAAAAACGGTGTTCTGAAATCAAATTAAAAGACTAAAACCGCCTATCGCAGGCAGGTTCCAGTCTTTGTTTTAAAATCACTCTCCCTTAAATAAATCAAACTATCGCCCCCCTGGCGAAGTCAATTTTGCAGCATATTCAAGCGCTCACACCATACGGTTTGCAGCAAGCCGGGTAAAACTTAGTTTTATCCGGCTTTTTTTATTTCGCCGGCTCGCTTTCGAACTCTTTTAGGTTAAATGGCCATTGCTCAAAACGGATGTCCAGTGAAAAATGCCAAAATAGCAGCTAAATTGCTGAAAAGCAATAGTGTTAGCCTTTAACATGTCCAGTGAAAAAACCGACTAAAATTCTACCCTTTCACCCTCATTCCCTAACTTAGCACTTCGATCGATCGAAATTTTCCTATTAGAAAACAAACAAGTAATTCACAATTGAAAGTGCCTATGGACTGAATTTAAGACTCGGAAATGGTTCATGAACATGAAAGACTTTTAGCTGAATTTCATACGGCGCGAGTAAAGTAAAAATTATTCGCGTATGAAAATTTCGAAATCGATACTTTCTAAAATCTGCATTGCGGCAGGTTTTCTCGTTTTAGCTCAATTAAGTTTTGCCGGTGAGGTAATAATTCATAAAGACGGTGACCCGGATCCAACTCCGGCAATGCATGCACCTTTCTTTATTCCTGTTACCGCTTTTATCGACGATAACGGATTGGCATTAGATTTTATAGTGCCGGAGGGCGATGCAACTATCACAGTGTACGACGAATCGCACAATGTGGTACATCAGGAAGTGCTTGATACCAATACCAACTTAAGCACCCTTATACCGTCCGATGAATGGAATGGAGGTAGTTATACTGTAACTATCCATTATGGAACTACTGATTTGATTGGTAATTTCGAATTATAATAACAAAGAAAAGTAAGAAGAGCGATGCAGTCATAGTATTGTGATAGTGACAAAGTGATAAAAGCCTGACATTAAATTTAACCTGTTTATTTGTAGACTGCATCGCTCGACTTATAAAAAATATTACCTAAAGGAAGTAAGAGTCGCTAATAATAGCTGCTCAACTTCTCCGAAAAAGGATTCACCTACAGCATAATCAATAAAATAGAAGCAACATCCCTTCTTAATAAGTAGGGGTGTGTTTTGGTGCATACAAACCCTTAAAATCAAAATTATTATGGAATTCAAAGAACAGATTAAACAACTCGGGGAGAAAGTTTTTAAATTAAAAGACCAAATCAAAACTGAAGAAGCAACAAAAAGTGCATTTATAATGCCTTTCATCCAAATTTTGGGGTATGATTTATTTAATCCGATAGAAGTTGTTCCTGAATTCATAACTGATTATGGTGCGAAAAATATTGAAAAAGTTGATTATGCGATATTTAAAGACGATCAACCGATTTTAATTATTGAGTGTAAGCATCATTTGGAAAACGTTGACAAACACTACACACAAACACATAAGTATTTTCATCTGACAAAATCTCGTTTTGCCGTATTGACAAATGGTGTTCAATATAATTTTTATACAGACCTTGATGCTGCAAATAAAATGGATGAGAAACCATTTCTAGCCTTTGACATTACCAATATAAAAGATCAACAAATCAAAGAACTTGCAAAATTTCACAAAAGTGGCTTTGATATTAACTCAATTCTTACAACTGCTAGCGATTTAAAATATTCCAATGCAATAAGAGCTGTATTGAATAACGAAATATCAAATCCATCACCTGAATTCGTTAAGTTTTTTGTTTCTCGCGTTTATGAAGGAAGATCAACTGAGAAAATAATGGCTCAATTTACAGACATAGTAAAGCGTACAGTTGAGCAATCTTTTACTGACATTGTTAGCGACAGACTCATGAATGCGATAAATCAAACAAAACCACAAACAATAGACATTCAACCAGAAACTCTGACCGATGAAGATGATAGCAGAGTTGTCACTACAGAAGAAGAATTGAATGGATTCTATATTATAAAAAGCATTCTGAGAACAAAAATTCCTACAGAAAGAATTGTGCACAGAGATACAATTAATTATTTCGGAGTGCTTTTGGATGATAATAACAGAAAGCCTTTATGTCGTCTTTGGCTCAATAGCCCAACAAAGAAATACATCGGTGTATTTGACAAGGACAAAAAAGAAACAAAATATGAGATTAATTCTCTGGATGATATTTATAATTATGCAGAACAACTGCTTCAGATTCCAGACTTCTATGAAGGGATGAAATAAGTTATCCAGTAATTCTAAAATCTCAGCTGACTCGTGTCGTTAATCAGCCCAACCTAACCAAAAACAAAGGAGCAACCCGAAAATCCGAAAACGAGTAGGGAGCGTAAGCCGAAAAGCTGGAGAGTAGGCAATAAAAATACAAATTATCTATTTATGAAAAAAAGTTTATTGAAAGTGTCGCTTATTTTTGCAGTTGCTGTTATGATGACTTCATGTTACACATTTACTGCCACCGTTGGTAATGGTCCTCAAACCGGAGTAAAAGTAGTTGCACACAATCATTACCTGATTGATGGATTGGCTCCTATCTCAACAGCTAAAACAAAAGAATTAGTGGGCGACGCTAAAGATTATTCTATCACCGTTTCGCATTCTTTTATCGATGGATTCCTTGCTATATTGACCAGCGGTATCTACACACCTACAACAGTTACTATTACCAAGTAAGAAATAATGTGAACTCGTGGCAGGTATTCTTTCACTTGCCATGAGTTCTTAACTGACAGAGATGAAATACCTTTTACTTACCATATCCCTTGTACTTATTGTATATCCGCTGTATAGCATCATTAAATGTCTTCAGGCGCTTGGCGATCTCTCGAACTACGGAGTAGGAGTGCTCGCCGGAGGCTTGCTTATGCTATCAATAGGTGTGCTGTTAATGTACTTTACACTAAAATCAATCAACCAAAAAAGAACAACGAAATGAAAAAAATAACGCGTTACACCAGTTTGGTTCTTGCACTGTCCATCCTGTTGGCCAGCTGCTCCAGCACCACATTGATACAATCAAATCCAACGCAAGCCAAAGTTTATCTTAATAGCGAACTGGTTGGCGAAACTCCCTACCGACATACCGATTCGAAAATTGTTGGAAGCTCGATGGTAGTGAAACTGGAAAAAGAGGGTTACAAACCTTTTGTTACCACTATCACCAAAGATGAACAGGTAGATGTGGGTGCTATCATTGGAGGCCTATTTGTAGTTGTTCCTTTTCTATGGACGATGAAATATCAACCGGTTCATAACTATGAACTGCAGATGCTTACTGCCGGAAACGAAATCAAGCCGGAAGTACAGACCATTCAAAACCCAAAATCGAAAGCTGATAAACTGCGCGAGTTAAAGCAACTTCTCGACGAAAAAATTATCACTGCCGAAGAATTTGAAAAAGAAAAGACCAAGGTTCTTGACCTGAAGGAATAGGGGGAAGAAACGCACACGCGTTAAAGAAATTTTAGATGAATTTGAATATGCCTGTTCAATTCGAAAAAAGAAGAGAGATTGTAGCTCGTTGGGCGAAAAAGCTGAAGCAAAATCCTAAACTCAGATGTTATCATCCCATCATTGAGAAGGAATTCTATTGCGATTCCCCAACCGGCGACTATCTGTGTATCGAATGTGGCGAAGCATTTATGGAAGAAGAAAAATGCCTTATAGAGCACCACTGTTACCAATCGTACCAGTAAACCTCAATAAAAAACTATCAATTGTCAACTATCAACTGAATTATGTTTTACCTACGACTCAACAAATTACGCATCTACAGCAATGGTACCCTGCTCGGCAAGAGCGATGTACAGCTAATGAGCTTCGTAACACTTGGCGAAGCCGATTTCCCGATGCTGAACGACTTTTTCCACACAAGTGACATCCTTGTAAAACGCGAACTTATTTCGCAAGCCGTGACACGAGTGGTTAGTTCACGCGTGATGCCGCAGATACAGCGCGTAAAAGATCACCAAATTATCTATTTTGGCGATACAGGCTACAACGTGTTTGTGGCGAGCACCATCCCCGAAAACATTAACTGGATGCTCTTGGCCGTTAAGTCCAACCAACAAACACTGGACAATGTGAGCCTGTTGAACGAAATACTCACAGAACATAACCTCACCACCATGATAGGTACTATAGGTATGTTGGCCGGAACAGACAGTCCCATGACAGCTGCCGTCAGCACACTCACCACCCTGGTGGCCGAATCAATATTGAAGCTTTGCGCTCACACCAAAGATAAGCAGCTCGGTCTACTTCTCACCTCCTTCACCCGACAAGAGCACTATCCCTTTGGCAAACGCGACGCGCAAAACGTACCCGATGCCACCGGAAACATGAAAGTGGATTATACGATATTTGGATTTTGAAAAGAGTTGACAGTTGATAACGAAAGAAGGTTTCCAACTGTCAACTATCAACTAGAATAATAACTTTTTTATGGAAGAGAAGACCATCAAATTCAAATCGTATCAGTTTGCCATCCGTATAATAAAAGCGTGTAAATATTTAAGTTCGGAACAGAAAGAGTTTGTACTTTTAAAAGCAAATGTTGCGAAGTGGAACTGCCGTTGGAACATTAATCAGGGAAGCAGAACATGCCGAATCCAAGACGGACTTTATACATAAACTGAATATATCACTTAAAGAAGCTAATGAAACAGAATATTGGCTTATGCTACTTCACGATACGGAATATCTGGACGAAAAATCATTTAATTCCATTGCTTCCGACTGTCAGGAACTAATCAAGATGCTAATCAGCATTATCAAGACCTCAAAGAAACCAAAATAATCAGTTAGCGATCAACTGTCAACTATCAACTGTCAACTAAAAATGCAACTCTCGAAAAACTTCACTCTCGAAGAACTTACCCGCACACATTCCAATCTCCCCAATCTCCCCACACAGGCGGATATTGAACGTCTGCAAGCACTTGTCAACAATGTGCTACAACCCTTGCGCGACCTCTATGGTAAAGCAATATGTGTCAACTCGGGCTATCGGTCCAAAGTAGTAAACAGAGAGCAGGGTGGTACCTCACGTCCTCTCTCGCGACACTGCAAAGGCGAAGCTGCCGACATTGAAGTAGTGGACAACGGGCTGCTCTTTCGTCTTATCCGCGCCCATCTGCCCTTCGACCAACTGATATGGGAAGCCGGTAACGACTATCAACCCGCCTGGGTTCACGTCAGCTACAGCACCAAAGGAAACCGAAAACAAGTATTGAGAATGAAAGTAGTGGAAGGAAAGAAGAGGTATGAGGAGATGTGAAAAGAAAGAGCATATCAGCTTAAGTTACCGAAAAGAAAGAGTACATTTGTAAAATTGGGTGGAAGTAATGGCAAAAATAGTTGCTACCGGTGCAGAGTTGTGTCTCTCACTAGTCTACTCAATAAATACAACACATACTACCATAGCCCCTTTGAGCCGCGATAGCAGAAGAAAATATGATAAGATACTATCTAAATAACCACTTATGACTATTCAATCGTTGAAAGCAAATGAAATTGAAGCAAATTGGGCAAAAATGGGAATATCAAATCCATTGCACAAGTGTGACCATAAGATTGTCCAAAAAGAGTATTATTTCGGCAGCGTTACGGGGTACAACAGATGTATTAGATGCGGAGAGAAATTCATCATATAGCATACAATCGGTCAACCATAAAAGATCAACCTTAATTTACTTAGGTGTTTTTTCACCTCCTCATTTACCTCATAAACCAAAAACAGACGCAATCACTTGCGTCTGTTCTGCTTTTATAAAAATAATCTTCGAGAGTTTAAATCAGATTGACGATTACCCCCGGTATCAGACCTAATACGATCATAAGGAAGGCGGCAAGAATAATCTGTTTTTTGTAGTTACTACTTGAATCGATGGCCGAAGTAGCTGATGGTTCATTGGCATACATGGCTATCACCGGACGAATATAATAATATACACTAATCATAGAACCGATAATAGCAACGATAACCAACGGCAGGTTGCCTTGCTCTATGGCCGAAACGAACAGGTTATATTTGGCGGCAAAACCAACCAATGGCGGTATACCTGCCAGCGAAAGCATGGCAATGGTCATGGCAAAGGCCTCGGTCGGATTGTGTTTAGAGAGCCCGTCGAATGCTTTGATAGAAAAAGTACCTGTCTCCTCACGTACCAGAATAAGTACCGCAAAAGCCGTGATAGTAGCTATAGTGTACGATATAGAATATAACAACAGTACGCCCGAAGCTTCCTGCTTAAGGGCAATGATGGCAATAAGCATATATCCCGCATGTGCAATACCCGAATAGGCAAACATACGCTTCACATTGTCCTGATAAAAAGCCGAGAGGTTACCGATAAGAATAGTGGCAATGGCAAATATGGTAAGCGTTACTTTCCAGATAGACTCCACCTCGCCAAAACTGGATTGCATCAATCGAAAGAAAGCAGCAATAGCGGCCACTTTACCCACTGTAGCCATAAAAGTAGTAATGAGCGTTGGCGAACCTTCGTACACATCGGGTGCCCAAAAGTGAAAAGGCGCAGCACCAATCTTGAACGACATCCCAATAGCTACTAATATCAAACCAATAGTGAGCATACCGGGCATATTAGCCTGATGCAAAATAACATATTGTTTAATTTCTTCCAGGTTCATACTACCACTGGCGCCGTAGAGCAGGGCAATACCAAACAACAGAAAACCCGAAGCGAACGAACCGGTAAGGAAGTACTTCATAGCCGCCTCGTTGGAGTTAGGGTCAAACTTCTTACTACCCGCCAAAATATACAGCGACAATGAAAGCGTCTCGATACCTACAAAAAGCATCAGCAAATTACCAAAACCGGTCATGATAAGTCCACCTACCAATGCGAAAAGAATCAGCGCATAGATATCTTCGAGCGGACGGGTAACCGGCTTGTAATAGACCGGAGCAAAGATAAACACCAACAAAGTGGTGAATATCAACACGCCATTAAAAGCTATGCTGAAATTATCGGCAATATACATGTTGTTGTAGTAGTGTATATTTTTATTCCACTCCAGCAGATGAAGTAAAAATGCGAGTGGAAGCCCAACGTAGATAATCGGCAGAAGAGGAGCTTTCTTTTGAATTGCACCAAAAAACAGAACAATGAGTGCTACAATGGAAATGGTTATAATGGCGTACATATATTTTTACAAGATAGTTAGTTACGAGTTACAAGTCCAATAATTAAAAGTTAGTTTACTGCCGACTGAAGCATTTGTAATACAAACGATGGCGAAATACCTACCCAGAAAATACATACAATGATAGGCACAAAGAGCAGTATCTCTCCGGTGGTCAAATCGGCAAATTTTTGGGTAGCAATAGTTTGCGGTCCGTACATTACCTGTTGATACATTTTCAGCATATACACAGCTCCTAAAATGATAGTAAGTCCTGCAATGACGCCAATATAAACATTGGACTGGAAAAGCCCGAGCAGAATAAGAAATTCACCCACAAAACTATTGGTAAACGGCAATGCTACATTGGCCAATACAATAATGAGGAATATAGTAGCAAAGCGTGGTGCAGCACTTGCTATACCGCCCAAATCGCTGATAATATCGGTTCCTGTTCTGATTACTATCATTTGATAGCAAAGGAAAAACCCAACTACATTGACTCCGTGCGAGAACATTTGCAGAATAGCACCTTCAATGCCATAATGATTATTGGAAAGCAATCCCAACGCGATAATTCCAACGTGCGAAAGAGATACAAAGGCAATCATCTTTTTCAATTTTGGTTGACGGATAGCAATGATAGCACCGTATATCACTCCAAAAAGGATGAGTGGCAAAAATATCAACGAACCACCCGCTACCACATCCGGACAAATAGGAAGTATAAACCGAATGATACCGTACAATCCCATTTTAAGCATAATACCCGCCAGCAACATGGAGCCTTGTACCGGAGACACATTATAGGTTTCGGCCTGCCATGAGTGAAACGGAAACAACGGTATCTTTATGGCAAAGGCCAAAAAGAAAGCCAAGAATACCGGCACCTGAACTGCATAAGGCAGTTTCAGTTGGTAGAAACTCTCGAAACTAAACGAGTGTGGAGTTGTAAGTGTGTATAAATATAGAATGGCTATCAGCATGGCAAAACTGCCCACCACCGTGTAGATAAGAAACTTTACACTTATCTTTTTTCTGTTCTCTCCACCCCAAATTGCTGTAATAAGAAAGACAGGCATCAGTGCAAGTTCCCAGAAGATATAGAAAAGTATCATTTCCGAGGCCGTGAAAACACCAATCAGAGCCATTTGCATCAAAAGGATGAGGGCATAGAAATTATGATTTCTAACCTCCCGGTTATTATTGGAAGCAATGATAATTGGGATTAACAAAGAAGTCAGCATGACCATTATCAACGATATTGAATCGATATAGATAATAATATCAATGTCCAGTAGCTGCTTTAAATTTAAACTCAGGTTAAGAATTTTATTGTCGGCAAAAGTAAAAGCATAGCCGGCCACCAACGCCACAGCAAATTCTACCAACGAAGCTATCAGTGCAAAATCCCTACTATGTTTTCCAAGTTTTCCTGTGAATAAAAGCAATGATGCAAGTAAAGGCAGGACAAGTAAAAGTACAATAATCATCTCTTTTATAGTATTATATTAAAAAATAGAATGGCAATAACACTGAACACCATAATCACCAAATAAAATCCCACATTCCCGGTTTGCAGACGGCGTAGTCGCTTGCCGGCAAACAACGTTCCGTTACCAACAGCATTTACAAAACCATTGATGATGGTTTGATCCACTGCCTGACGGAAGAAATCGGATAGGAACCCCAGCGGTTTTACAAACAGGAAGTCGTATATTTCATCAAAATAGAATTTGTCTGCCAATACCTTTTGTATTCCGGCAGCCGGAGTAAGCTCTTTCGCATTTACAAAACGGTTGTAACTATAGAATATCAACAGTGCAATAACACAAAGCGGAAGAATAAAAATCAACCACTCGGTTTGTACAGATAAACCATGTTCTGAAGTAGCCACCAATCCGTTCGCTTTCGCAAATATCGGAGCCAGATAGTTATCAAATCCTTGTGTTTCGGAGAATAGTTTCGGCAACTGCACAAACCCTGCGACTGTTGACAATATTGCCAATATCGCCATGGGATACAGCATCACCTTAGGCGATTCGTGTACCGAATGTGCAGGCTTGAAATCTTTACCTGCCGGCTTGAAGAACACCACAAACAGGAGACGGAACATATAAATGGTAGTCAACAGCGAAATACATGTTGCAAAAACACCCATTGCCGTTCCACGTTCGAAGGCAGCAGTCAGAATTACTTCTTTCGAAAAGAATCCTGCAAAGGGTGGAATACCCGAAATAGCTATGGTGCCAACGATAAACAAAGCGAAGGTAAAAGGTATTTTTGAGCGTAGACCACCCATTTTGCGAATATCCTGCTCTCCACTCAAAGCGTGAATAACGCTACCGGCAGCAAGGAACAACAAAGCTTTGAAAAAAGCATGTGTGGTCAGGTGGAACATTGCTCCCGAGAACGAGCCCAGGCCCAATGCCATAAACAGAAAGCCAAGTTGACTAACCGTTGAATAGGCCAGAATCTTTTTAATGTCATTTTGATAAATGGCAATCAAACCACCTACCAATGCAGTAACCGCACCCACCACAAGAATTACATTCATGGTCAGCGGCGAAAGGACAAACAATACACTTGAACGGGCAATCAGATAAATACCAGCTGTTACCATGGTGGCAGCGTGTATCAATGCCGAAACAGGAGTCGGACCGGCCATAGCGTCGGGCAACCAAGTAAACAATGGTATTTGCGCACTCTTCCCCATAGCACCCACAAACAAGCACATGGTAACAATTGTCAGCGTCATATTACCCGAAGGCATGAGACTTGCTTTGGCAGCAATATCACTTATTGATAATGTTTTGAAAGTGCTGAAAAGGAGGAAAATACCCAATAGAAAACCCAAGTCGCCAATACGATTCATGATAAAGGCTTTCTTAGCGGCATTGTTATTTGCATGGTCTTTAAACCAAAAACCGATGAGCAAATATGAAGACAGACCTACGCCCTCCCAACCAATAAATAGCATCAAATAATCAGAGCCCAACACAAGGATGAGCATAAAGAAAATAAACAAGTTGAGGTAAGCGAAGAATCTGTTTACACTTTCGTCCTCTTTCATATACCCTATAGAGTAAATATGAATAAGCAACCCAACCCCATTTACAATCATCAACATCAACGCCGATAAGCGGTCAATAGTCAATGCAAAAGGAATGGAGATGTCGGCAAATTTAATCCAGTCGAACAACCGAACTTCCAGCACCTGATTGGACGATGTGACATATCCGAACAGAAATGCTGCCAGAACGAAGTTGATAAAAATAGTTACCGAAGCTAGTATCCCCGACAGATTACGGTTCATTTGTTTTTGAAACAAACCAATTGTCAGAAATCCGAGCAGTGGAAAAACGAGTAATAATATTGAAATAAGTTGCATATATGTAGTTTTAAATAGCCCCTGGTAAAGATCAGGTACTAATTATGAATTGTGCATTATGAATTACGAATTATTTACTTACCATTTTAATCTGTCCAGCTTGTATATATCGATAGAATGTGTGGAACGATACACCACCACCAGCAGTGCCAGTCCGATAGCTACTTCAGCAGCCGCTACCACCATAATGAAAAACACAAATATCTGTCCCGCAGGATCATTGCGATAGGCCGAAAAGGCTGCCAGCAAAAGATTCGCCGAGTTAAGCATTAGTTCCACCGACATAAAAATGACCAATGCATTACGTTTGGCCAATACACCTATCACGCCAATAGAAAACAATGCGGAGCAAAACAGGATATAATATTGAAGTGGAATAATTTGAAATTGAGTAATTGCAGATCCCATAAATGTATTTTTTTTATCGTTGCTGTAAAACCTTTTGCTTTAGGCCGGACAGTATATTTTTTATTATCTATAAACACCATCTCTTATTCCCCTCTCCTCAAGGAGAGGGGTTAGGGGTGAGGTCAATTCTTATCTTTTTTACCTAACATTACAGCTCCAACCATGGCCGATAGGAACAATATAGACGAAAGCTCAAAAGGCAATATATAATCACTATACAATATCTTACCCAGGTTCTTTACCAAACCAATCTGTGTCAATTCGGGATTTCCAATGGTGGTAACCTCAAATGATTTCAGTGTTCCGATCAGCACCAGAAAAATCATACCGCCTGCAATGACCGAGACAAATTTCATCAGCGTGGATTTTGGAAACTCACCTTCTATATTCAGATTGAGAAGCATTACCGTAAATAAAAACAGCACCATAATAGCACCGGCATACACTATAATATGCACTACAGCCAGAAATTGAGCATTCAGCAGGATGTAGTGTCCTGCCAAAGTAAAAAATGTAAGTGTAAGGTACAGCACACTGTGAATCGGCTTTTTGGACAAAAGAACCATCATGGCCGAAATGAGTGCAACAGCACTTAAAAAGAAAAAGAGATAATGAGAAAGCATATTTAGTTACGAGTTACAAGAGTTAGTCTTTCATTATGCATTATGAATTGTACATTATGAATTATCTTTATTTATTATGCGATTTTGACTTGTCTTTTTTAAATGCCAATACTTCGGGCGTTTGACGTTTCGACACATCGATACGTGCATCTTTTTTCTCTACCAACACATCTTTGCCGTAGACAAAACGATCACGTTTGTATTCGCTCGGAACAGTTCTATTGGTAAGGAAGATGGCTTCTTTGGGGCAAGCCGATTCGCAATCGCCACAGAAAATACAACGCAGCATATTTATTTCGTACATCGAGGCATATTTCTCTTCGCGATACAAGTCTTTTTCATCCTCTTTCCGTTCGGCAGCCACCATCGTAATGGCTTCGGCAGGACAAGCCAGTGCACATAAACCGCAGGCAGTACAACGTTCACGCCCTTCATCGTCCAGTTTCAACACATGCAATCCACGGTAAATATCCGCAAACGGACGTTTTTCTTCGGGATATTGAAAGGTTACATCTTTCTTGAAAAAGTGTTTGAACGTAATGATCATCCCCTTGAAAATAGCCGGCAAATAGAAGCGCTCCAGGAGCGTCATCTTTTTGTTGGAAACCACCTTCGAACGATTGGTCAGCGATATTTTAGTTGAATCTTGATTCATTGTTTTATAGTTACAAGTAATTAGTTACGCGATCATTTTCAGACGAGCACGTTCAAAATCAGAATCCTCTTTTAATAAGCATATAGAAAAATCCGGTTACTATCATATTGATAAATGCCCAGGGCATCAATCCTTTCCAACCGAAGCGCATCAATTGGTCGTAGCGAAAACGTGGTAAAGTCCAACGCACCCACATAAATACAAACACAAAGAAGAATATTTTTGCCAGCAATACCAATGTGCCTATAATGGAAATCCAGTTGTGCGACAAGCCCAACTCATTCATAAAAGGGAAATTATACCCCCCAAAGTACAAAGTGGATATCATAGCCGAAGCAATAAACATATTGATATATTCCGAGAAAAGGTAAAAGCCCAACTTCATGGAACTATATTCGGTGTGGTAACCCCCAATCAATTCCGTCTCACACTCTGGTAAATCGAAAGGCGAACGGTTACACTCGGCAAAAGCACAAATCAGAAACACTACAAATCCAATGGGCTGAGTGAACACATTCCAGTTCATTCCGTGTTGTTGTGAAACGATTTCGTTCAGACTCAAACTACCCGAAGTCATTACAATGGTTACGATAGACATACTCATGGCCAATTCGTAACTAATCATTTGCGAAGCAGCACGCACCGAACCCATCAACGCATATTTATTGTTGGAAGCCCAACCCCCGATCATCACGCCGTAAACACCGATAGACACCACCGCGAAGGTGTACAAAACACCAATATTCACATCGGCCATTTGCAGTGCAAACTCCTTACCATTGATAATCAGCGTATCTCCCCACGGAATTACCGCACTGCTTAGCAATGCCACCAACATAGTAAGACACGGACCGAGAATATAAAGCACTTTGTCTGCTTTGGCAGGCATAAACTCTTCTTTGAAGAACAGTTTCACACCATCGGCCACCGGCTGCAGCAAACCGAAAATACCGGCGCGATTCGGACCAAGTCTGTCCTGAAAAAAACCGGCTACCTTACGTTCGGCAAGCGTAGCATACATTGCTACCACCAAACTCAGCATCAAGATAATAACTGCGAACAGTAATTTGTATAAAATGAAATCTATGTTCATAATTACTCCATTGTTTCTTTTATCGGATTGATAACCGATGGTATAACCACGTTTTTATAGTGATTTTGATTGATAACCGAATAAGACGCAATCTTGCGTGGTCCTTCGATTACCCAGTCGGCACTACTTTTCTTCTCAAAACGGCATTCGTTACAAATAAAATCGTGCACTTCGCCGTAAGTATCTTTTCGTCCGGTGACGCGATATACCTCGTCTCCTCTGAACCAGATAGTAGCTTCGCCTTTACATTTGGTACAAGAACGGTGCGCATCCATTGGTTTCAGAAACCAAACACGGTTTTTGAAACGGAATGTTTTATCGGTCAGTGCGCCAACAGGGCAAACATCTATCATATTTCCCGAGAAATCATTTTCAATGGCCTGGTGAATAAAAGTAGAAATCTCCGATTTTTCACCGCGGTATAAAATTCCATGAACACGATTATCGGTAAGCTGATCGGCAGCATATACACAGCGATAGCACAGAATGCAACGGTTGGGATGAAACTGAATCAAATCGCCAATATCTATTTTTTCGTAAGTGCGTTTCTCTTCTTCAAAACGGGTTTCGTTCGAACCGTTTTCGTAGCTGAGGTTCTGCAAATCGCACTCACCGGCCTGATCACAAACCGGACAGTCGAGCGGATGGTTGAGGAGCAAAAACTCCACCACTGCTTTGCGGGCATCCACCACCTGAGGCGAAGTAAGATTTTCCACCACCATGCCATCCATTACCTCAGTGCGACAAGAAGCCACCAACTTCGGCATCGGACGGGGATCGGCAGCCGAACCCTGCGCTACTTTCACCATACAGGTACGGCATTTCCCTCCACTATTTTTTAGCTCGGAATGATAGCACATTGCCGGTGGAACCACGTCGCCACCTATCATGCGGGCAGCTTGTAGAATGGTGGTTCCCGGTGCTACTTCAATGCTTTTATTATCTATTGTTACCTTAAACATCATATTATATTTAATGACCCCTATCCCCTAAAGGGGAACTGAGTTACTTTCTATTGGCAAAATTTTATTTTCAAGAATATCAGATCCTATCTAGTTGTAATTAATCTTATTCCCCTTTAGGGGTTAGGGGTTTATTATTCCCCTGTAACTACAGGAACTTCCTTATACTTCTCAAGCGAACCATGCTTTAAATTCTTCACTATTTCAGGATTTTCCACATGAAATTCGAATTCACTGCGGAAATGACGAATGGCAGCACCTACCGGCCAAGCAGCCGCATCGCCCAACGGGCAAATGGTGTTTCCCTCAATTTTGGAAGCTATACTTACCAATAAATCAATATCTTTCATCTTGCCTTCACCGTTTTCTATGCGGTGAAGTACACTTTCCATCCAACTTGTACCCTCGCGACAAGGCGAACATTGTCCGCACGATTCGTGATGATAAAAACGGGAGAAATTATAGGTATTCCGTACAATACAAGCGTCTTCATCATAAACAATAAATCCACCCGAACCAAGCATAGACCCTGTGATAAATCCACCTTCGGATAAAGATTCGTAGCTCATCAGGCGGGGTTGACCTTCTGCTGTTTTTAAAATCAGATTTTTTGGCAAAATCGGCACAGAAGAACCACCGGGGATAACCGCTTTCAATTCTTTTCCACCTTTCACTCCACCACAATATTTATCGCTGTAAATAAACTCTTCAACAGGCAAGCCCATTTCTATTTCATAAACACCCGGGTTGTTGATATTACCACAGGCTGAGATAAGTTTCGTTCCCGTACTCCGACCAATGCCAATCTTAGCATATTCTTCGCCGCCGTTATTTACAATCCAACCAATATTAGCCAATGTTTCCACATTGTTTACCACCGTCGGGCAACCGTACAAACCTTTGATAGCAGGAAATGGTGGTTTCAGACGTGGATTTCCGCGTTTTCCTTCGAGCGATTCGATCAATGCAGTTTCTTCACCGCAGATATAAGCTCCCGCTCCTGAGTGAACATGAAGGTCTAAATCGTAACCGCTTCCCAATATATTTTTACCAAGTAATCCGGCTTTGTAGCTTTCTTTAATAGCCTCATTCAAAATGCCGATAATGGTTTTGAATTCTCCACGCACATAAATATAGGCTTTATTTGAACCCAACGCGTACGCCGAACAAATCATACCTTCGATTAAGCGATGAGGAATGTTCATCAGCAAGTAACGATCCTTGAATGTACCCGGTTCGCTTTCGTCGGCATTACAAATCAGATAACGTGCATTTCCGCTTTTCTTGTCGATAAAGCTCCACTTCATTCCGGTTGGAAAACCGGCACCACCACGACCACGCAATCCGGAAGTTTTCACTTCGGCCACTATATCATCGGGAGTCATTGTTTTTAAAGCCTTCTCGATGGATGTGTATCCACCGTTTTTGCGGTATACTTCCAGCGAACGAATACCTTCAACCTCTATATTTTCTAAGATAATCTTTCTTTCCATGTCAGCTCTTCGGGTTTCTTTAATTCGCTTTCACTTCTCAATTTGGCGATTATTTCATCTATCTTTTGTAAGTTCAAAAATTCGTGAAACTCAGTGTTTACCTGCATCACTGGAGCCGAACCACAAGCACCAAGGCATTCTACCGCTTTGAGCGAAAACAGTTTATCTTCTGTCGTTTCGCCCACTTTTATTTGCAGTTTTTCTTCCAGATACTGAATCATATCTTCACCTCCACAAATAGCACACGGACCGGTTTGGCAAACCTCAATTACATATTTCCCAACCGGATCGATATAAAATTGTGAGTAAAAAGTAGCTACTTCGTATACTTCGATGGGTGTAATATCCAACAATCCGGCCACGTAATCCATTATGTCCACGTTCAAACTACCTCCCAATTCCTCCTGCGCAATGTGCAAAACAGGAATCAGTGCCGATTTTTGCTGACCATCGGGATAATGCGAAATTATCGTCTGTATCTTTTCTAACGTACTCGCTGTAAAGACAACATCATTGTTTTTCTTTACGTAGAGTTTATGTTTAAATTGTTTATCGCTCATTTTTGTATTTTTCTTTTCAACTGTCAACTATAAACTATCAACCGATTAAGCGTCCAGTTCACCGGCAATCACATTCATGCTACTCATTGTCAGGATGGCATCCGACAAAGATGAACCGGTAATCATTTCCGGAAAAGCCTGATAGTAAATAAATCCCGGACGACGGAAATGCAAACGGTATGGAGTTCGTCCACCATCCGATACTACGTAGAAACCAAGTTCTCCATTTCCACCTTCCACTGCGCTGTATATTTCTTTTTTCGGCACATCAATTTCGCCCATCACCATTTTAAAATGACTGATTAATGGTTCCATTTTACTGTACACATCTTGTTTGGGTGGCAAATTGAAAGCCGGCACATCGGTATAGAATTTACCCTCGGGCAGATTCGCCAATGCATTATTTATCAATTTTATACTTTCCCATAGTTCCGTTTGGCGAACGCAGAAACGGTCGTAAGTATCACCATTTTGACCTACCGGCACCACAAAATCAAAATCGTTGTACGACGAGTAAGGTTCCTGAACGCGAACATCATAATCAACACCTGCAGCCCGTAGATTAGGTCCGGCAAAGCTGTAATTCAGAGCTCTTTCAGCCGAAATGCCGCCTACATTTATCGTTCTGTCCATAAAGATACGGTTGCGCATCAACAGGTTTTCAAATTCGTGCAGTACTTTAGGTAACCGTTTCATCAAAGCTTTGATTTTCTGAATTGCGGCAGGCGAAAAATCTCTGTCGAATCCTCCCACTCTGCCGAGGTTGGTAGTCAGGCGTGCGCCACATAATTCTTCATATATCTCGTATATTCTCTCCCGTTCCTGAAAAACGTACACAAAGCCGGTTAACGCTCCACTATCCACACCGATAACGCTATTACAAACCAGGTGATCGGCAATACGCGCTAACTCCATAACGATAATACGCATATAATCAACACGCTTACTCGTTTCTACTCCGAGTAACTTCTCAACTGCCAAGTGCCAGCCAATATTATTTATCGGCGATGAGCAATAGTTCAATCGATCAGTCAGGGTTGTGATTTGGTAGTACGGACGACGTTCGGCAATTTTCTCAAAGGCACGGTGAATATAACCGATGGTTTGCTCTGCACCAACTATTGTTTCGCCATTCATCATCAAGACATTTTGGAAAATACCGTGTGTTGCAGGATGCGTTGGTCCAAGGTTCAACGTGCTATAATGCTTTTCGTCCTCTTGAGTTAAATCTAAATGGTGTTCTGAATTTATGGTTTTCATTATCTTTTAATTTTTTTAGCCAAGTCTCGACTTGGCTCTACGCTATCTTCCAAAAAAACGATCATCTTTATCCAAACGTGTTGCATCTTCCAACGGATATTCTTTCCGCATAGGATGATAATCCATATATTCTACGTTTAATATGCGAATCAAATTAGGATGACCCACAAAATCAATTCCATAGAAATCAAACGTTTCACGTTCCATCCAGTTCGCTCCGGAGAAAAGCGAAACAATGCTGTCAATCTGTGGATGTGCCTTGCTGACAAATGTTTTCAGGCGAATGCGTTTGTTCGCTACCAGATTATGGAGATGGTATATGACTCCCAATTCCTTTTCTTGCTCAGGATAATGAATGCCACACAAATCGGTGAGGAAAATAAAACTTTGTTGTTCTTTCAAGTAAGTAACAATTGCTTTTATCGCTTCTGAGTTGACAGTAAGGGTAAAAATATCCGCCGCTTCTTCTACCGATAAAATCTTATCTTCAAATTTGTTTTTAAGTTCCTGAAGTAATATAGTATATTCCATTTCTTTTATTTACAAATGCATATCTTGTAATTTACAGTGAATTACTTATCGTAACTATCTGTTTTAATTCCGTAGCTTTCCAGCATGGCCTTGTATTCCGGACTGTAACGTCTGCGCAAAGGTTCATTGCCCACTAGTTCCTGAATTTTCATAAACCCGTCGATAATTTGTTCCGGACGAGGCGGACAACCCGGCACATATACATCCACCGGCACTACTTTGTCAATCCCCTGCAAAACGCTGTAGGTATCAAAAATTCCACCGCTCGAAGCGCAGGCACCAACAGCAATCACCCAACGGGGTTCAGCCATTTGTTCGTATATTTGTTGAACCACAGGTGCCATTTTCTTGGCAATAGTTCCCATTACCATCAGCAAATCGGCCTGACGAGGAGAAAAACTCAATCGCTCAGCACCAAATCTGCCTAAATCATAATTCGCTCCCATAGTGGCCATAAATTCAATTCCACAACACGAAGTGGCAAATGGTAGTGGCCACATAGAATTTTTACGTGCCAGTCCCACAGCCTTATCTAGTGTAGTTGCAAAAAAACCGGAACCACTATAGCCCTCCGGTGCTTCTACTACTGTATATTTATCTTTATCACTCATAATAGTCTTTTTTTACTTAGCTCTTACATTACCTCCGCCTTGGCCTTAACCTTAGCCTCACTCCTGTTCCTTGTTCCAATCAAAAGCTCCTTTTTTATAAATATAAAAGAACCCGAAAATGAAAATACCCATAAAAAGAAGCATATTTAGAAATGCGCTCCAATCGGCATCTTTAAAATTGACAGCCCAGGGATAGAAAAATATAACCTCCACGTCGAAAAGAACGAAAAGAATAGCGATAAGAAAATACTTGATGGAGAAGGGAAACCGGGCATTACCCTGAATATCAATTCCACATTCGAAATTCTCTTCTTTCTTTAACGTTCTAACTCTTTTTCTCGTGCTAATAATAAGGTGAGTCACCACCATTACTATGACAACGAAAGCCATCGCCACAAAAAATTGTATCAATACCGGTTGATAATCGGAAGCTAAATATACTCTTTCCATCTAAAAATTATTTGAATACAAAATTAAAGAAAAATTTCCGTAATTGAAGTCGCAAGACGGCTAAAACCGGAGTTTAATTTGATATTAATTTACATATATTGTTGAATAACTGACAATTGAATTAGATAAAAATTTCTTTATTTAAAGATTGTCAGCACTGAAAATGGGTCAAAAACATGAAAAAACGCATCTTTTTTTTTCTATATTTTAGCAATAGAAATGCATTTTTTACAGTTTTCAGCTGGTCTACCAATTTTATTTCCCGAAAATGAGTTTTAGGAAAAACATCTAAATCGTTAGAGCATTCAATTTTTGTTCATCTCCCGGAACAAACGAATAGTATTTCAAAACAACCTCCACTATATTTTGTTCAATGATTACGGATAGAATTCAGTCTTATTTTCGATATATTTTATTCACTAAACAGATCCTCTAAGTTAATCTTTTCATTATTTTCATTCCTTCTAAATCCAAATCCAATCTTCGTTGCGTCTAACTATAAAAATAAATACTAAATTTACATTTAAAACAAACTATTATGAAACGAATTGGATTATTTTTATTGGCTTTGACATTATTTGTTGGGGCTTATGCCGAAACAAAAGGCATTAATGTAGACAGTTTGAAAAATGAATTAAGGCAAGAAATTGTAAACAATGACGCACAAATCCGTCAGTCGCAAAAAGACTCCATTATGCTCTCAAAGTTGTCGCCGAATCAATTGGCAGACCTTAAAAAGCAAGAGTTAGAAGTTCAAAAACAACGAGTTGAAAATGAAGGTCGTTCCGATATGCCATTCAACGGTTTTCAACTCTTTATGATTTGTCTGTTGCCTTTCCTATTTGTTGCCACGCTTGTTTACATAGTAACTAAAGCAAAAAAGGATGAATCAAAGCGCAAGTACGACCTATACACTAAATCATTGGAAATGGGGCAAACAGTTCCCGAACATTTTTTTGATGAACCCCAAAAAGCAAATCCATCATCGAACTTAAAGAAAGGAATTTTGTGGTTTATGGTTGGCTTAGCATTGATTCTTTCATTTGTATTGATTGAGGAAAGAAAGGGGTTAATTTTTGGAATTATTCCTACTTTTGTAGGCCTTGGTTATTTGTTAGTACATTATCTCGAAAAACCAAAAACAGACGCAATAGCGAACAGCAATGAGCAAAACGGATGATATCCGCTGGGTAACACAGCTTACTTTGCTTGGCGATAAAAGCGCCTTCGACAAACTAACCTGTAAATATCAATCGCCCATTCGTCGGTTCTTTCTGAACCTGACTATGGGCGATGCCCCGTTAAGTGACGATTTAGCTCAGGAAACTTTCATCAAAGCCTATCTGAATATCGATGCTTTTAAAGGAATATCGGGCTTTTCGACCTGGCTGTACCGGATTGCTTACAATGTATTTTACGACTCGGTGCGGGCGCAAAAACATTATGCTGACCTCGACGAACATGTGATTGATTGCCAACATCAAACACAGAATGATTTTTCGGCCGAGAAACTTGATATTTACAAAGCAATAAAACAATTGCGCAGAGAAGAACAAACGGCCGTGTTATTGTTTTATATGGAAGACAGAACGCAGAACGAAATAGCGCGAATCATGAATTGCCCGCTGGGAACAGTGAAAACATATTTGCTAAAAGGAAAAGAAAAACTAAGTGTTTACCTCACACAAGCCGGTTATGGAAACTAAAGATACAGACAAATTGCTGAAAAACTTTTTTAGCGAACACAAACAAGAGATTCAGGACAATGGATTTACGCGACGCGTAATGCGGAAACTTCCCGAACAGACCGATCGTAGCTGGATAGTATGGTGCTTTGCTCTCATGGGAATCGTGCTTAGTCTGATGCTGGGGTTCAGTTCCGGTTCAATACAAGCTGCAATAAGCTATCTATTGCAAATACCGACTTACTGCCTCATTGGAGTTATTTTCTGTTTCCCACTGGTAAGTACTGCAGGACTCTTGTTAGCACAGAACAGGCATTTTTGAGACAATAAATGCTCAAAGAACGTTCAAAAAATAATAGAGATGCGGTATCGCATCTCTATTATTTTTTAATCATGAAAACCGGAATATTTGGAAAGTAAAACAATTCCTTGCCCTTCTCAATTCTAAAGGCATTGAGAATCACTAACGCAAAGTTATAGAAATCCAAAAAAAACGATCACCTGCATAGAAATGAAGATTGTAGTTGTACTAGCCATATTATCCGGTTGAGGTATCTTTGTTCTAATGTCTTTCGGCTAAAAATTAAACATTAAAACGGAAGTGCATAATGTCTCCATCGGTCACTACATATTCTTTTCCTTCCACGTTCATTTTTCCTGCTTCTTTGCAAGCTGCTTCCGAGCCCAGTGTTGTGAAGTCTTCGTACTTGATAACTTCGGCACGAATAAATCCTTTTTCGAAATCGGTATGAATAACTGCGGCACATTGCGGAGCTTTCCAGCCGCGTCCAAAAGTCCATGCACGTACTTCTTGCACACCGCAGGTAAAATAAGTCTGTAGGTCTAATAAATGGTATGCTGCGCGAATTAAACGAGCTACACCCGATTCGGTCAGGCCAACTTCTTCGAGGAACATTTGGCGTTCTTCGTAGGTCTCCAATTCGGCAATATCGGCTTCGGTAGCTGCGGCAACGACCAGTATTTCCGCATCTTCTTCTTTTACTGCTTCGCGGAGAGCATCCACGTAAGCATTGCCATTTTTAGCAGATGCTTCGTCTACGTTACAAACGTACATTACAGGTTTATCGGTAAGCAAGTATAAATCCTTTACCAGTTTTTTATCCAGTGGGTCCAGTTTTACTGTACGGGCCGATTTGCCTTGCAGCAAAGCTTCGCGGTATTGTACATATATATCGTATGTTGCTTTGGCTTGTTTGTCGCCTCCGGTTTGAGCTTGCTTCTGTACTTTGCTGATGCGGCTTTCTACCGTTTCGAGGTCTTTCAATTGTAACTCGGTGTCAATGATTTCCTTGTCTCGAACAGGGTTGATACTTCCATCCACGTGTGTAATGTTTTCGTCGTCGAAGCAACGTAATACGTGAAGAATGGCATCTGTTTCACGGATGTTGGCAAGGAACTTATTTCCCAGTCCTTCGCCTTTACTGGCTCCTTTTACTAATCCTGCAATATCCACAATTTCTACCGTGGTTGGAACAATACGGTTAGGGTGTACCAATTCAGCCAATTTATTCAACCGTTCGTCCGGAACGGTAATTACACCTACGTTAGGTTCGATAGTACAAAAAGGGAAGTTAGCTGCCTGAGCTTTTGCGTTTGAAAGACAGTTGAATAAAGTAGATTTACCTACATTGGGTAAACCCACAATACCGCATTGAAGAGCCATGATGTTTTGTTTAATTGATTAAATGTGTAATCGTTGAATCGAAAAATAATCCAATATTTTCGGGCTGCAAAGGTACGATAAAAAATCGGAGCAGAAAATAGGATTGTATGCCTACAAACTAACCACTGCCAACTACTTACTACTTATTGCTTACTGCTTGGGGTTATCCCCATATTTCATTTATAATTCTTGGAAAATGTTCATATTCCAAAGCGTGCACTTTCTCGGCTATTGTATCGGCCGTATCGGTTGGCAATACCGGGCATTTCGCCTGAAAAATAATATTCCCCTCGTCGTAATTTCCATTTACATAATGTATCGTAATGCCCGATTCTGTTTCTCCGGCATCCACCACTGCCTGATGAACGTGGCGTCCATACATTCCTTTTCCTCCGAATTTTGGGAGCAGGGCGGGGTGGATGTTGATGATTTTGTTGGGATATGCCTCGATTAATGAACTTGGGATTCTGAGTAAAAATCCGGCAAGGACAATATATTCGATTTTGTGTTCTTTTAGGAGAGTTATAATTCTATCTCCGGATAAAAAATCTTCTTTTGAAAATGTGAAACTTGGTATTTGAAGCTTTTTTGCCCTTTCGTGCACAAAAGCATCCGCTTTGTTCGAAATAATCAAAGGAAATTCAAAAACAGAACTTTTTGAGTGATAATTGGCAATATTCTCAGCATTAGAGCCGGAACCGGAAGCAAAGATGGCTATTTTAATTGGCATATTGTTGGAGTTGTTTTTGCACATAAAGCAGTATTGTGTGCAAATTTATAGTTTTTTTTGATGAAAAACGAGGTTATGTCGAGAAAATTTCTTTCCTTTGCACCGCAAAATTAATAAAGAAATTCTATTTACAAACTTAAAAACAAAAATTATGTCAGAAATTGAATCAAAAGTAAAGGCTATTATCGTAGACAAATTAGGAGTTGAAGAAGCAGATGTTGTAGCTACAGCAAGTTTCACCAACGACTTAGGAGCTGATTCATTGGATACAGTTGAATTGATTATGGAATTCGAAAAAGAATTTGGTATCTCTATTCCAGACGAACAAGCTGAAAAAATCACTACAGTAGGCGAAGCGGTATCTCATATCGAAGCTTTACAAAAATAATTTTATTCCAATACTATTTATGGAATTGAAAAGAGTTGTAGTAACAGGTTTAGGCGCAATTACACCCGTAGGATCTTCTGTCCCAGAAATGTGGGAGAATATCAAAAACGGAGTAAGTGGTGCTGGACCTATTACTCATTTCGATCCTTCTTTATTTAAAACCAAATTTGCTTGCGAAGTAAAAGATTTTGATCCGTTGAAATATTTTGACCGTAAGGAAGCTCGCAAATTGGATCTTTATGCACAGTATGCTATTGCAGCTGCTAAAGAAGCAATTGATAACAGTGGTGTGGATTTAGAAACCATAGATAAAGACGAAGTCGGAGTTATTTTCGCAGCCGGAATCGGTGGTATCGGTACTTTTGAACAAGAAGTTGGATATTACTTCCAAAACAAAGAACAAGGTCCAAAGTTTAATCCGTTTTTCATCCCAAAAATGATTTCGGATATTGCTGCTGGCCAGATTTCAATCATGTATGGTTTCCGTGGACCAAATTATTCAACTTGCTCGGCTTGTGCCTCATCAACTAATGCTATCATTGATGCATTTACACATATTCGTATGGGTAAAGCAAATATGATTGTAACCGGTGGTGCAGAAGCTTCTATTATTGCAAGTGGAGTAGCCGGTTTTAACGCGATGACAGCTTTGTCAACCCGCAACGATGAGCCAACAACTGCTTCACGTCCATTCAGCAAAAGCCGCGATGGTTTTGTTATGGGTGAAGGTGCTGCCTGTCTTATCCTCGAAGAATTAGATCACGCTATTGCGCGTGGAGCTAATATTCTTTGCGAAGTTGTTGGTGGTGGAATGTCGGCTGATGCATATCACTTAACAGCTACACACCCTGATGGGTTGGGAGCTAAGTTGGTGATGAAACGTGCATTGAAAGATGCAGGTATGAGTCCGGAAGATATTGATTATGTAAACGTTCACGGAACATCTACGCCAGTAGGTGATATTTCTGAATCGAAAGCGATTAAAGAAGTATTTGGTGCACATGCATATGATTTAAATATCAGCTCTACTAAATCTATGACAGGACACTTATTAGGTGCTGCAGGTGCTATTGAAGCTGTAATTTCAGTACTTTCTGTTGTGAATGATATTGTTCCTCCTACGATTAACTTTACTGCCGGAGATGAAGATCCCGACATTGATTACAAACTAAATTTCACTTTCAATAAAGCTCAAAAACGCGTTGTTAACGCAGCTTTGTCTAACACCTTCGGGTTTGGCGGACATAACGCAAGTGTTATTGTTAAGAAATATACAAAGTAAGTTTGTGATAAAGTATATCCTTCGAAAAATAAGGCTCCTTTCGAATGCTCGAAAAGAGCCTTATTTTTTATTCTACAAAATATTAGGATTTTATCCTGATAAAATTGAATACTACCAACTGGCGGTGCGTCACAAGTCAGTTTCTATCCCTACCGAAAGTGGCCATAATCTGAGCAACGAACGTCTGGAATTTTTGGGCGATGCTGTGCTCAATTCTGTTGTGACCGACATTCTGTACCGTCGCTATGAAAATGAGCGCGAAGGATTCCTGACCAATACCAGGTCGAAAATTGTAAAGCGAGAATCGTTGAATCAACTGGCCATTCAGCTAGGGCTCAATAAACTCATTAAAGTTACCAAATATGTGAATTTGCACACCAATAATAATATCTATGGTAATGCACTAGAGGCACTTATGGGTGCTATTTATTTGGATTTAGGCTACAAGCAATGCAAACAATTTGTAGAGAAACGCTTGCTGAACTCATTCGAAGATCTTGATAAAATTGTCGAAAGTGAAGTGAACTTCAAATCAAAGCTGATTGAGTGGTGTCAGAAGAACCGCATGCAGCCAGAGTTTATTCTTATCGATGAGGTTATGAACAAATCCAACAAGCATGTTTTTAAAACGAGCCTTACTATTCAGGGAAAAACAATTTGCGAGGGCTCCGGCGCGAGCAAAAAAGAATCGCAGCAAAATGCATCCTGCATCGCGTATCAAGCTATCCTTTCCAACCCCAACTTTATTGCCGAACTAAGTGCTGAAGCGGATGAGATTCTTCCTGAGTCCGACATTTCTGTTGACGAAGATTCTATCGAAAATACCAATTAATTTTTCATTCTACTCTTTTATTTGTTGTTGGATTTGCGCATAAATACCAGATGTGTGCAATATTTCAATGATAATTTCTATCTTTGTACATAAATCTTTAATAATCTATACTTCAAAATCAATATTTATGCAAAACCTTCATTTTCCTCAATTGATATTTGCACAAGCAAAAAAATATGGTGATAAAGTTGCACTTTCTTATCGTGAAAATGCAACTGAACAATGGAGTGACTTAAGCTGGAATAAATTTGCGGATCAGGTATTGGCAGTGGCTAAGGCGCTTGTTGAACTTGGTGTTGCCGAACAACATCGTATAGCGCAGTTTTCGCAAAATAAAACCGAAAATCTGATTGTCGATTTTGCAGCATTTGCTACCCGGTCTACCATCGTTCCTATGTACGCTACATCCACTGCTCCTCAGGTTGAATATATCGTAAATGATGCTCAGATTGAAATTATCATGGTGGGTAATCAGCAGCAATATAACATTGCTCTGGAGGTTTTGAAAAATTCTAAGGTTCTGAAGAAAATTATCGTTTTTGATAAAAAGGTCGTATTTAAGGAGGTGGCGCATACCATGTATTATCATGATATGGTGCTTCTTGGCGAGAAATCAAGCAGGCATTTTGAAGTGGAACAGCGTCAAAGTGAAGCTTTAGAGACCGATTTAGCATGTATTTTATATACTTCAGGCACAACCGGAAATCCAAAAGGGGTTATGCTGCCCCACGAATGTTTCAACGAAGCCATGCGCATTAATTCGTTGCGGTTGACAAGTCTTACCGACAAAGATACATCTATTGCATTTCTTCCTCTCTCTCATGTGTTTGAACGGACGTGGTGCTATTTATGTCTGTTTAAAGGAATACAGATTTATATTAATGCACTTCCCACCGAAATTCAACAAACTATCAAGGATGTTCGTCCAACTTTAATGTGTGCCGTTCCACGTTTTTGGGAAAAGGTATACATTGGTGTAAATGATAATATCTCTAAATTCTCACCGTTCAAACAAGGCCTTGTGACCTGGGCTATTGCAACAGGTAGACAATATAATCTTGATTATTTGCGGATAGGCAGGAAGCCAAGTGCTTTGTTGTCCATAAAATATGCCATCGCCGACAGATTAGTATTCTCTACCCTGAAGGAAAAAATTGGAATTGAAAATGCAAATATGTTGCCAACTGCCGGTGCTAAACTGTCGGATGAGATAGCTAATTTTTTCAGATGTATCGGAGTTCCGATTGTTTATGGATATGGATTGACCGAAAGTACTGCTACTGTTTCGTGTTACGATTATGTTGATTATGAGATTGGGACGGTGGGTTCTATTATGCCGGATGTAGACGTGAAGATAGGAGATGATAACGAGATAATGCTTAAAGGAAAAACGATTTTCCCAGGCTACTATAATAATCCGCAAGCTAATAAAGACGCTTTTACCGAAGATGGTTGGTTTAGAACCGGTGATGCAGGAGTAATCAGAAACAGGAAAATTATTCTGACCGAAAGAATTAAAGATTTGTTTAAAACCTCAAATGGTAAATACATAGCACCACAGGAAATTGAAACACGTCTTGGTTTGGATAAATATATTGAACAAGTGGCGGTGATTGGTGATGAGAGAAATTATGTTACAGCTTTGATATCGCCTTCGAAACCTGCAATTGAAGAGTATGCAAAGAAGAATAAAATTGCATTTGAAAATGTAAGTGAGCTTTTGCAAAATCCGTTGATTAATGATTTGATAAAAGAGCGAATTGCTGAATTGCAGAAGGGAATGGCGAGTTATGAACTTATCAAACGTTTTACATTAATTCCGAAAAGTTTTACGATTGAAACCGGTGAATTGACCAATACCCTAAAGATTCGACGCGCTGTGGTAATGAGTAAATATAAGTTGCAGATTGATGAAATGTACAATAATTAGATTAAATATATTTTTTATAGATTTTATTTAGTCAAAATATGTGCCATATAACATAATTTGAGTACTTTTGTAGCGATATTGTTTACCACATAAACTTATAAACCAAAAGAATTATGTTATTAGAAAAAATTGGAATCAGTGCAGGACTAGTATGGGCTACGTTAGAAAAAGGTGAACTAAACGTAAAAGCCGTAAAAAAAGCAACTAAATTGACTGAAAAAGATTTGAACCTGGCCCTAGGCTGGTTGGCCCGTGAAGGGAAGGTAAAATTTAACGAAGTAGAAGGTGAATTATTTGTAACCCTCGCTTAATTGTCACAAAATAATCAAAAGCGTGGATATAATTTTCTATTCACGCTTTTTTTCTAGTATATAATGCGAAAATCCTTGTTTTTTTCTGTTGAAAAATTTCGGAAATTCAAAAATTGAACGTATCTTTGCACCCGCTTTGAGAGAGAAGCTTCTTTAGATTTAAGAACAAAGAATCAAGAGAAAAGATTATAAATTGCGAAAGTAGCTCAGTTGGTAGAGCACGACCTTGCCAAGGTCGGGGTCGCGGGTTCGAGTCCCGTCTTTCGCTCATTCTTAAACACAGTATATCACGCCCGGATGGTGGAATGGTAGACACGAAGGACTTAAAATCCTTTGGCTTTACGGCTGTGCGGGTTCAAGTCCCGCTTCGGGTACGACTATTGATAAAGTCTCTTAATCTTATGATTAAGAGACTTTTGTTTTGTATATAAACAGATCGGCCAACTAAGCTTTTGCTCAGTTGGCCGATCTGTTTTTTTTTGTGTGACTTGAATAATGGGGTGTAGTTAAATGTCTTTGATGTTTAGTGGGTTGTAGGAGATACCGTTGTCATATACATCGGTTTCTTCATGTTTTTTTACCCATTTTACCAGAAAGTTGGTAAGCGGTAGAGCGATGATTTCGTAGCCCGTTTTCATGGCGGTTTGAGTAAGAATAAGCATTATAAGTGCTTGTGTAGGTATTACGCCCGAAAATGCGAGAGTAAAGAATACTAACGAGTCTGCACCTTCACCTACAATAGTTGATACTACTGCGCGGATAGAAAATCCACGACCGTGTTGCATAATCTTCATCTTACTCATAACGTAGGCGTTCAGAAATGCCCCGAAAAGAAAGGCAATGAAGCTGGCTATAACAATGCGCTGTGTGTTGCCTAAAACGAGCTCAAAAGCAGCTTGGTGAGTAAAATGAACGGATCCCGGAGCCCAGATGCTCAGTCGAAAAATTAGTACAGCCAGAAAGTTCATGAGGAATCCATTCCAAATGATAAGACGCACTTTTCGATAGCCCCAAACTTCGGCTATCAAATCATTAATAATGTACGATACGGGGAAAATGAGCAAGCCGGCGGTGGCTTCGATTCCTCCAATGGAAATTAATTTTTGCTCAACAATGTTGGATACAATAAGGCATACCGTGAACAGTAGCCCACACACCATAAAGGCGACGGAAACTTGTTTTTTCATTTTTCTTGTTTTTTACGTGGTATTCAAGCACACGTTTTTGCAGTTTATCCGCAAAAAGCGACTGCAAAGATAGTTCATTTTCCTGATAATTACAATTCGGTGCAATCTTGCAGCTTACAGGTTGTTCAAATTTATGCTATAAAAAAATCGAATGAGATAAAACTGATTGCTTTATCTCATTCGATTTGAGTTGAGTTGTTTTACAACTATTGTAAATGTTTAGATGAATTATTGGATATTCAAATCATAGGGCAATCGGGCCTGAATGCCGTTTATTTTGTCCAGATTTCTAACTTGTTTGAATAGTTTGTATTGCTCACCTAATTGAGCCTTCAAAAAGCGGGTTTCTACATCGTCGCTGAAGCTTTTCATAAACTTAGATTCGAATGTTTCTTTCTCAGGGTATTCGCTAACGTTGTAGGTTTTCAGTTTTGCTTTTGTTACAGCTAATGTAATCGCATCGTTCAAACCGCCGACTTTATCTACCAATCCGTTTTTGATGGCATCCTCACCAGTCCATACTCGACCTTCGGCAATGGCTTTAATCTGTTCTGTTTTCATTTTGCGTCCATCGGCACAGCGTTTCACAAATAACTCATAACCACGGTTCACGTAGTTCTGCATCAAGTCGCGTTCTTCGGGGGTGAATTTGCGATTTACAGTTATCGCATCGCTCATTTTATTGGTTTTCACGCCGTCGTAGGTCAAACCAAGTTTTTCATTTAAGCCACTGATATTCGGAATGACTCCAAAAATACCGATAGATCCGGTAATGGTATTTGGCTGAGCTACAATCTTATCCGCCATACACGATATGTAATATCCGCCAGAAGCAGCATAATCACCCATGGAAACTATCAATGTCTTTTTGGCTTTCAATTTATTCAAAGCATGCCATATCTGTTCTGATGCATAAGCACTTCCGCCCGGTGAACTTACTCGTAGAACTACTGCTTTTACAGCCGAGTCTTTTGCTACATCATTAATCGTTTTTACAAGGTCTTTTGCCACAATGCCTTCACCTGCAGCATCTGTAATTTCTCCAACGGCGTATATCACAGCAACTTTGTTTTTATCGTATTTGCTAGTGTCGGGCAATTTTGTCATTGCCGAATGTTTTACTAAAGTTACTTCTTTGTCTTTCTCTAGCCCTTTTACAAAGGTTTTAAGAATGCTGTCAGCTTCATCGGCGTAAACCAATCCATCTACCAATCCATATTGTTTGGCCTTTTCGGTTGGTTGGAACATCAACATTTCGTCGGCATAGGCATTTAATTTTTCCACGGAAATCTTACGGGCTGCCGATACTTCTGTCAGGAATGTTTTCCAGATAGAACCCATGTAAACAGTGACCTGTTCGCGATTGGCATCGCTCATCTTTGTAGTGATTAGTGGTTCAACGGCCGATTTATAAGTTCCTACTTTTACAATTTGCATCTCAATACCCAATTTATCCAAGGTGTTTTTGAAAAACATAGTCTGGGCCGAAAGTCCTTTTAGCTCCAACATGCCTTGTGGGTTAATCAATATCTTGTTTGCTACCGATACCAGGTAGTAATCCTTTTGAGAATAATTGTCAGCGTAAGCCACAATAAATTTTCCCGATTTTTTAAAATCGATCAATGCATTTCTGATTTCTTTAAATGATGCGAAGCCACCTGAAAGAGAGCCTCCGTTTAGGTAGATACCTACTATATTGGCATCGTTTTTTGCTTTCTCAATATTGGCCAATAGATCATCAAGTCCCATCGATTTTTCTGCTGTTTTGCCCATTGCCTGTGCAAAGGCAGCCGAAAATGGATCCTCTTCAGACCGATCAATCAGATTTCCTTCTAATTTAATTATGTAAACCGAGTTGGGTTTAAGTGTCGTTACCGATTCTTTAGAACCGGCAATAGCGCCAATTACGCCAAATAGGATTAAAATCCCTAATAATGTTGTAATTATAACGCCAACAATGGTGGCGAGTGTAAATTTTAAAAACTGTTTCATAAAAGTTTGTATGACGGTTATTTATAAATATCTTGCAAAGGAAAACATTATTTTTCGATTAACGAAATTATACATCAAATCTGCTCTTAAAAATTGTAGACTTTGAGTGATGAAAAGAATAAAGACTGCAACCCTGAAGAGTTACAGCCTTTATTTTCATTGATAGGGAAAGTCTATTGACAGTGGTTATAGTTGAATGAAATTCAATTTAATAAGCATGACTGTCATTGTTTACATCATCAATATCAGTCCTGTTCTTTTCCATTGCTCTCCATGCATAGAAGATATATGCAAGTACAAACGGAATAGCTATTGAAACGATGGACATTGCTTTTAGCGTAAATAAACTGGAGGAAGCGTTGGAAATCGTTAGTGAGCTTTGCAGATTGATAGAAGGATAGAACGATGTATTGTTATATCCGGCGATCAAAAACAGACAGCAAACGGTAATAATCGTGCCAATGCCCGAGAACCAAATGCCGCTTTTGAATTTTTCGCTGAGTAAACTTCTTCCAATTCCGTACAAAACACCCACTACACCAAGCAATAGAAATACAAGTATAACCGGCATTTCGATAAGGTTAGTGAAGTATTTGTATTTTTCCATAGCCACAACGCCTGTTGTAGCATCTACAGCAAAGCCTTCCGACAAAAGTGTCCAAATAACAAAGGTTAGAAAGAATACCAGAAATGGCAATGTGTTTATCAGTAAATACTTTCTTGAGCGTTTTTCCAATACTGGGTTGTTTAGTCTGTTGATAAAAAACAAGGTAGCTTGAGCACGCGACAAAAAGAAAACAGCCAGTCCTAATGTTAGATTACGGATGCTTAGCAATGCTTCCAAACCATGCCATGGGTTTTGCCATTGGCTGATAACGGGCGTCAGTTGCTCTGTGATATTTGCCTTGTTCACTATGAAATCAGAACCGGTAAAGAAAGTGGCAATGGCAACACCAATCAGAAAGGTCCCCAACAAGCCGTTTGCAAACAAAAAGGCGCGATAAGTATTTACACCAAATACGTTTCCCGGTTTGGATTGAAACTCGTACGAAACGGCTTGAAGCGTGAAGCAAAACAAAATAGCCATCCACACCCAATACGCGCCACCAAAACTAGTGGAGTAGAACAATGGAAAGGATGCAAAAAATGCGCCGCCAAAAGTAACCAATGTGGTAAAGGTAAATTCCCACTTTCGACCAAGTACGTTTACCAACAGTCTCCGCTCATCTTCTGTTTTCGACAAAGAAAAAAGCATCGATTGTCCACCCTGAATAAAAAGTAGAAAAGCCAGAATTCCGCCTAAAAGTGATATAATAAACCACCAGTAATGTTGCAAAAATGAATATGTTATCATATTAATTAGTATTAAATTATAGAATTTGAAAATTCTGAAATGAATAATTTGAAATGTTTACCCATCAATAGGAGCAAGTTTTTTCTCAAATTATCTCATTTTCAAATTGAATTTTAATGATTTGCTTCAGGCCCTTTTTTAATTTGGCTGAGCATAATTCTTATTTCGGCCACAAGTAGTGCGGTAAACAGAATTAGGAAAAGGAAAAAGGTTATTTGCACCGATTGTGACGAGATGCCCGAGATGGCAGCCTGAACAGGAAGTACATCCTGGATGGCCCATGGTTGTCGACCCACTTCGGCAACAGCCCAACCCAATTCACCGGCTACATAACCCAATGGAATGCTCCACAAAGCAGCCTTCAAAAGCCATTTTGTTTTTTCAATTTCCTCCCGGTAAGTGTAGAATAAAATTAGCGAGAAAAGCACGATAAAATACATGCCCAATATCACCATTATGTGGAATGAATAGAAAACGGTTGGCACACTAGGTATTATATCCTCAGCTTTATCCAGGTAACTATATCCAAAATATGGGAAGTTGGTTTTTAATTGTGCTTTATGGATTGCAGCTGCAGTGGTATCTTTAGCGGTAATCGCTTTTTGATAATTGGCGAGTGATAGTCTGGCTGCTTTACCGCGGGTTTGTTTTTCGGTAAACGAAAGTGCTTTTCCGTTGGCTGTTTCATATCCACCGTCAACGACATCTTTAACGCCGGGAACAAATGCATTTATATCTCTGTAGCCCAACATGGAGAGCATGTAAGGAATTTCTATTTTGAATTTATAAGGATCTATCGAGTCATTGTACGATTTCTTTTCATTATTGAGAATTCCAAATGCCACCAAGCCTGCACCTTTTTTCCCCTGATACAAGCCTTCCATGGCTGCCAGTTTCATGGGTTGATGTTGAGTTACATTGTAGGCCGATCCGTCGCCGGTGAAAGCTACAAGTAGGGAGGATGTTACGCCAAAAATAGCACCCACCAACATGCTTTTAAGTGCAAAATCAACCTGGCGCTTTTTCAGTAAAAACCAGGCACTTATACCCACCACAAATAATGAACCCATAACCCATCCGGAGATAACGGTGTGAAGAAATTTATTGATGGCCATGGGTGAAAACAAGACGCTCCAGAAATCAATCATCTCATTGCGCACGGTGTCAGGGTTAAACTCCATACCTACCGGGAATTGCATCCAGGCATTGGCAACCAAAATCCATAGTGCAGATAAAGTAGCACCAATAACGGTTAGCCAAGTGGATGCAAGGTGAAACTTTTTGCTCACTTTGTTCCAACCAAAAAACATGATAGAAATAAATGTCGCTTCCATGAAGAAAGCAAAAATCCCTTCGATGGCAAGTGGTGCCCCAAAAATATCACCCACAAACCAGCTGTAATTCGACCAGTTAGTTCCGAATTCGAACTCCAGAATAATTCCGGTTGCTACGCCAATGGCAAAGTTTACACCAAAAAGCGTCATCCAAAACTGTGTGATTTTTTTCCATTCTTCGTTGCCTGTTCTCAAATACAAGGTTTCCATAATTGCCATTATTACACCTAAGCCCAAGGTAAGTGGCACAAAAAGCCAATGGTACATGGCGGTCATCGCAAACTGTGCTCGCGACCAATTCACCAAAGATGCGTCCAATAAGTCCATAATTTTTTAGTGTTTTAATAAATACTCGAAAAATGATTAATTGTGCAATTTTATTTTAATAAATAGAATTTCTGTTGGCTTTTGATTCAATAGCGCACTTCAGCCAGTGCTATTATTGATGTAACAGTTGTTCCCGAACGTGATTGGCTTTACTTTTCTCGTCGGAAAAATTGGCATTTAAATAATTGGGGAAAAAGAATATCTTCAATACGATGAACATGATAAAGAGCTTGATAAGTACTATTAGCCAGAGTGTTTTTCCTACCGTCATGTTCTTAAATCCATCGCGATAAAAATCATAAATTTTTTTCAAAAACTCGGGCGTTCTCATTTTGGGTTGAGATATAGATTACAAATTTCATTAGTGTCACAAAAATAACAATAAAAGTGGAATAGTTACAATTTTGGAGAGGTTTAATTGAAAAAAAGTAATATAAGTGAAATTTACTCTGTGCAAATATAGTTTATTTTTGATAATACGACATATTTATTCAAAAAAAGCGTCGAAAGAAATATTCTTTCGACGCTTTTTTGATTGATATTTGTATTCTGATTAATTCCCAATTTCCGATAGAAACTTAATTCTAACCAGTCTTACTTCAGTTTCACTGTAGTCATTTTCGCCTAGCTCATCAAGAGCAGGTTCTATTTTATCAGTTTCAGCTGTGCTGAAATAATCAAAAATTTCATCCACATGATCGCTATCCATAATTTCTTCAAGGAAATAATCGATATTTATTTTAGTTCCCGAGTAAACAATAGCTTCTATTTCGTCTAATAGTTCGCTAATGTCAAGTCCTTTCGAAAGTGCGATATCGTCAAGCGCGATTTTTCTGTCGATAGACTGAATGATAGATACTTTTAGTTTCGATTTGTTAGCCACAGTGCGCACGCGCAAATCTTCAGGGCGAATAATTTCGTTTTCTCTGACGTGTTCTTTGATTAGTTTTAAAAACTCGTCACCATAGCGTTTTGCCTTGCCAGCACCTACACCGGGTATGTTTTGAAGCTCATCGAGCGTAATAGGGTAGCTGGTAGCCATTGCCTCGAGTGATGGATCCTGGAAGATAACAAAAGGCGGAACCTCAAGTTTTTTAGACATCTTTTTGCGTAAATCCTTCAGAATTGAGAACAGTACATCATCTGCAGCACAAGTTCCACCAGAGCTTTTTACAGCAGTTTCTTCTTCCTCTTCTTCAAACTCTTTATCTTTTACTACAGGAAATGGCTCAGGTTTCTTCAAATAAGCCTTACCTCTGGCAGTAACCTTTAGCAATCCGTAATTTTCAATGTCTTTCGAAACAAAACAAGCAATCATAGCCTGACGAATCACTGCATGCAACAAGCTTTCTTCTTCATCAGATGCTGCCGCAAAGTTTTCGAGTTCATCGTGTTGATATGATTTTACGTCCGATGTTTCATTACCTTTTAAAATGTCTACTATGTGTTCAGCTTTGAATTTCTCTTTTACTTGTAAAATAGTTTCTAACGCCAGTGTTAGTAGCTCTTGTCCTTCAATAAATTTTCGTGGTTTCATACAGTTATCACAGCACCCACAGTTTTCCTCCAAATACTCTTCTCCAAAATAATGTAGCAACATTTTTCGTCGACAAATAGATGTTTCGGCGTAGGCTTGCGTTTCCAATAATAATTGATTGCCAATTTCCTGCTCGGCAACGGGTTTGCCTTGCATAAATTTGCGTAACTTATCTAAATCTTTATATGCGTAAAATGCGATGCACTGGCCTTCGCCACCATCACGACCTCCGCGTCCCGTTTCTTGATAATACCCTTCTAAACTTTTTGGCATGTCGTAATGCAGCACATAGCGCACGTCGGGTTTGTCAATGCCCATCCCGAAAGCAATTGTAGCTACAATCACTTCTACTTTTTCCATTAGGAAACTATCCTGATTCTCGCTCCGTTGCGCTGAATCCATACCAGCGTGGTAGGGCAGCACAGAAACGCCATTCATCTTCAGGGTTTCTGATAATTCTTCCACTTTTTTGCGGCTCAAGCAGTAAATAATACCTGATTTGCCAGCCTGTGAGCGGATGTATTTTATTATATCTTTATCTACATCATTCGTTTTTGGGCGAACTTCGTAGTATAAATTAGCACGATTGAACGACGATTTATAAACCGTAGCATTCAGCATGCCAAGGTTCTTCTGTATGTCGTGTTGTACTTTGGGCGTTGCCGTTGCAGTAAGTGCAATAAGTGGTGCAACGCCTATCTCGTTTATTATTGGGCGAATGCGACGGTATTCCGGACGGAAATCATGTCCCCATTCCGATATACAGTGCGCTTCGTCAACAGCATAAAACGAGATTTTAATTTGTTTTAAAAACTCAATATTTTCTTCTTTTGTAAGTGACTCGGGAGCCACATAAAGCAATTTTGTTTTACCCGACAGAATATCGCCTTTTACTAAATCGATGGCTTGTTTTGATAACGAGGAATTGATAAAGTGAGCAATGCCATCTTCTTCACTAAAGTTGCGCATGGCGTCTACCTGATTCTTCATTAACGCAATAAGCGGCGAAATGACTATGGCAGTACCTTCCATGACAAGAGATGGGAGCTGATAGCACAGCGATTTCCCTCCACCAGTAGGCATTAGCACAAAAGTGTCATTGCCATCAAGCACATTCTGAATAATCGCTTCCTGGTTTCCTTTGAAGGTATCGAAACCGAAGTTTTTTTTCAACTGCGTGGTTAATGCAGATAGTTTGGCCATATTAGTGTCTTTTGTAAAAAAAATGAATGCGAAAGTAGTATTTATTGTCGAAAGTAATGCACGGAATGAATTATTTTTTTACTGTTTATTGCAAATAATTCTTAATTATTTTATCCTGTTACGAATTCTTCCATAGGCAAAATTATAAACAGATTTCAAATATACAACATGTTTTGAAAAAAAAAACTGGATATTAACCAATCAAGTCGGTCGATATCCAGTCGGTTTATTTTAAATCGCTGATATTCAGCAATTAACAATGCTATTTTATGCCGTTTTTAATCTATGAATATTTGCTTTTTCTAATTTGCTTTGAGCGTAAGCAAGCGAAACGGTTAGTTCTTTAACGTTTTTCGACGGCATCTCAAACATTTCGTCCATCATGATGGTCTCAGTGATGGAGCGTAGTCCGCGAGCGCCAAGCTTAAACTCAATAGCTTTGTCTACAATATATTCCAATACTTCTTCTGCAAAAGTCAAATCAATATCATCCATTTTGAATAATTTGGTGTATTGTTTGATGATTGAGTTCTTTGGTTCAGTCAGAATGCGACGCAATGCGGTGCGATCAAGCGGTTCAAGATAAGTAAGGATAGGTAGACGTCCAATAATCTCAGGAATTAAACCAAACGACTTCAAGTCTTGCGGTGCAATGTATTGAAGCATATTGTGCTTGTCGAGTTGCTCTGTTCCTTTTGCTGCATTGTAACCTACCACTCTGGTATTTAAACGTGAGGCAATTTTCTTCTCGATACCATCAAATGCTCCACCGCACACGAATAAAATGTTTTGAGTGTTTACGGCTATCATCTTTTGATCAGGGTGCTTTCGTCCGCCCTGTGGTGGAACGTTTACAATAGCGCCTTCGAGCAGTTTAAGCAATCCTTGCTGCACTCCTTCGCCACTTACGTCGCGGGTGATGCTTGGGTTGTCGCCTTTACGTGCAATTTTGTCAATCTCGTCGATAAAAACGATACCGCGTTCGGCAGCTTTTACATCGTAGTCAGCTACCTGTAGCAGACGTGTAAGAATACTCTCGATATCCTCACCCACGTAACCGGCTTCGGTTAGCACAGTGGCGTCGACAATGGCAAACGGCACGTGCAATTTCTTTGCAATGGTGCGGGCCAAAAGCGTTTTGCCTGTTCCGGTATAGCCTACCATAATAATGTTGGATTTTTCAATCTCTACATCATCGCTGGTTTTTTCCTGCATCAACCGTTTGTAGTGATTATAAACAGCTACCGAAAGAAACTTTTTAGCTTCATTCTGACCAATCACGTATTCGTCGAGGTATTCTTTTATTTCAATTGGTTTTGGAAGCTGCTCTTTATTTAAATTGGGCAATTTTGATTTGCTTAAGGTATTTTCCTTTACAATGTCCGAAGCTTGTACGGCACACTCGTCACAAATGTGCGCACCTTCCATACCCATAATAAAAAAGCCTACCTGCGATTCGGGACGCCCGCAAAAGCTACATTTCTTTGTTGTTTTAGCCATATCTGTATTGTCTCAAAACCACGATCGGTCGACCGTGGTTTTGAGTTGTTCTTTAAAAATTATATCGCAGGGCGATTACAGTCTGAGATTATTTTTTCTTTTCGTTGAATAAAATTTTGTCGATCATGCCGTAGTCTAATGCTTCTTCAGAAGTCATCCAGTAGTCGCGGTCTGAATCTTTTTCGATGCGTTCGAATGGATTTTTAGAGTGGTCGGCAATAATGGTATACAATTCTTTTTTCAGTTTTTGAATTTCGCGTGCAGTGATTTCAATATCCGAAGCCTGTCCTTGTGCACCACCCATTGGTTGGTGAATCATTACGCGCGAATGCTTCAATGCTGAGCGTTTTCCTTCTGCACCTGCTACCAATAATACAGCACCCATTGATGCGGCCATACCTGTACAGATAGTTGCTACATCAGAACTGATAAATTGCATGGTGTCATAAATGCCTAGTCCGGCATAAACCGAACCACCAGGAGTATTTAGATAGATAGAGATATCTTTCCCCGGATCAGATGAATCCAAGTAAAGTAACTGAGCCTGAATAACATTAGCAGTATAGTCGTCTACCTGAGTTCCAAGAAAAATAATACGATCCATCATTAAGCGCGAAAAAACATCCATTTGAGTAACATTCAATTGACGTTCTTCCAGGATAGAAGGAGAGATGTAGTTGCTGGTAATATCGGCGTATTTATCCAACGCCAACCCATTCATGCGTAGATGTTTGGTTGCGAAATCGCGAAAATCGTTGTTGTTCATATTTATAATGTTTTAATAAGCTTCTAAAATCGAAAAAGGCCTTTAACCATTTCCAAAAAGAAAAACAAAGATAATTCTATTTTGTTTAAATTTTTAGCAGTTAAAAGCCTTTTCGGCAAAATAATCCGAAAAGCAATTATTTTGCTTCGAACATTTTGTTGAATTCGTCGATTGAAACTTCTTTAGTTTCTAATTTTACAGCTCCTTTTACTACTGCAAATACTTTTTCTTCGGCTACTTTGTCGACAATGTTTTTAAGCGTGTCTTCTTTTTTCAACATGTCTTTAGCATAGTTGGCGATAATTTCGTCGTCCATGCCAATCATTCCGTATTGAGCAAATTGAGCTTTTGCCATTTTTTTAGCAAATTCTTCAACGTCTTCTTTTTCAACTTTCACGTTGTTAGCTTTCGCCAATTTGTCTTTTACAAGGTGCCATGTTAAGTCGGCAATCATTTTCGAATAATCTTCATCTAATTTCTCAGCAGTCAGATTTTCGTTTGAAGACAATACCCAACGTTTCAAGAAAGCGTCTGGGAAAGGAAGGTTGTTGTATTTTGCAATCAACATTTCCTGTGCATCAACGCCAAATTTGTATTCGCTGTCTGAAGTAAGGTTTTCCTGAATGTTTTCTTTGATTTTAGCGCGGAATTCTTCTACGCTCGATACAACACCTTCGCCATATACTTTGTCGAACAATTCCTGATCGATTTCAGATTCGTGGTAGCGGGTGATGCTTTCGATTTTTAATTGGAAGTCGGCATCGATTGTTTTTGCTTCGTCTTTCGAAATTTTCAACAATGAGCTGATTTCAGCTTCTTCAACATATGCTTTAGCAGGGTTGAAGGTGATTAGATCGCCTTTTTTTGCTCCTGCGAAAAGTGCTTTTTGGTCGGCATCTTTCATGTAGGCAATTGTCATGGTAGCGTCCTGAACTTTAAGACCTTCTTCGTTTACTTTACCGTCTGCCATTTCCAGCAATTCGCCTTTCAACATGTCTTTTTCTTCGACACTATCTTCCTGAATATATTTACCGTAACGACCGGTGTATGATTTAACTTGGTTGTCAATCATTTCTTCGCTAACAGTGATGTTGTATAAAGCAACTTTATCTTTTTTTGTCAATTCCACTTCAAATTCAGGAGCAATACCCAAATCGAAAACAAATTCGAAAACTTCCTGAGTTTCGAAATCAATTTGTTTTTGTTCTGTTTGGTTTGGAAGTGGCTCACCAAGTATATTGATATTGTTGTCGCGGATATAACCATACAAACCGTCCGAAACCAATTTGTTGATTTCCTCAGCTAATACAGCTTTTCCGTACATTTTTTTTACTAAACCCACCGGCACCATGCCTGGGCGGAAGCCTGGGATGTTTGCTTTTTTGCGGTAATCGCGTAAAGTTTTGTCCACTTTTTCGGCGTAATCCACTTTTTCAATGCTTAATGTAACCATTGCATTGCTCTGATCGAGGTCTTTTCTGACAATATTCATAAATATAATAATCTAGTAATTTGCTGATATTTATCTTTTTGTAATGGGGTGCAAAGGTACAAAAAAAAGATAAACACAATGCAATTTAGATGAAAAAAAATGCTAACGCTTTAAATTTGAATTTCAATATGTTAGTGATATTTTTTGTTTTAGCATATGATTGAACAAAAAAAGAAGTGAACCGATAACGATTGACTTCTTTTTTTTATTGTTATTGAATGATTTTAATCTTAAAACATATAGACTAAATTCACTGTAAAAACTTTGTTTTTGAACGAGCTACTGTCATTGGTTGTGCTTTTAATGCCTTTACTCCAGGTGCCTCCAAGTTGAATTTTTCTGAAAAGTTCAAAGCCTGCGCCAAAGTTATAGCCGTAATCGACACGGTCGGCAAAAGTCTTGTAGGTTTCTTTTTCGGTAGTGCTTGTGCTTTCGGTAACGGTTGATCCATTTAGCGCACAACCTCCATAAATACCTCCAAAGCCATATACACCAACAAGGCCCAGAATTAAACGATAACGGATATTGAGCGGAACTTCGAGGTAGTTTATTTCCTTGTAGCCATTGCGCAATACATTATTTACATTTATGCTGTCGAAATGAAAGCTACTTCCTTTTTGGGAAAGTAAAGCGCCAATTTCTGCACCCATTCCAGATTTTTTTGGCATTGCCTGATATACCAGTCCGATTTGATAGCCCGTTAAATTGCTCGATTTAAAACTCGCAGCAACATCGGACTGATTGAACGATCTGATCTCATTCGCCATGTTCAAACCAGCTTTTATGCCCAATTGAGCAAATATACTGGTCGAACAAAGCAATGCCATCAGCATTAAGATGTTTTTTCTTTTCATATTACAAAGAAATTAAATTTGACGTGTTTGGTGTCATTTCTAAACAAACAACTTTTATGCCAATGATAAATTATTTTCTGGTCATACGTTTACGTTCATTTTCATCAAGGTAGATTTTGCGCAATCTGAAAGTCACCGGAGTGATTTCAACGTATTCATCTTCTTTGATATATTCCAATGCTTCTTCCAAACTGAAAACGATTGGTGGAATAAGTTTGGCTTTGTCATCCGCACCCGAGGCACGCATGTTGGTAAGTTTCTTTGGTTTGGTAACGTTCACTACCATATCACCTTCTTTTGCACTTTCACCTACAACCTGACCTGCATAGATCTCGTCTTGTGGGAATACGAAGAAGCGACCACGGTCTTGCAGTTTGTCTAATGAATAAGCAAATGCTTTTCCACCTTCCATGGCGATAATAGATCCGTTAGTACGTTTTTCGATATGACCTTTGTAAGGTTGGTATTCCAGGAAGCGGTGAGACATAATAGCTTCACCTGCAGATGAAGTAAGTACGGCGTTACGCAATCCAATAATTCCACGTGAAGGAATCATAAACTCGAGTTGGATACGGTCGTTTACAACTTCCATACTTAGCATTTCGCCCTTACGGATGGCTACCATTTCAATTACTTTACCTGAACAATCTTCCGGTAAGTTAATTGTAAGTTGTTCAATTGGTTCGCAACGTACGCCATCAATTTCTTTGAAAATTACCTGTGGTTGGCCTACCTGAAGTTCGTAACCTTCGCGACGCATAGTTTCAATCAATACCGACAAGTGAAGTACACCACGTCCGTAAACGTTCCATACATCCGAAGCAGGATCTTTTTCTACACGCAAAGCAAGGTTTTTGTCCAACTCTTTTGTTAAACGATCTTGAATGTGACGTGAAGTTACAAATTTACCTTCTTTTCCGAAGAATGGAGAGTTGTTGATCGTAAATACCATACTCATGGTTGGTTCGTCGATAGCAATCGGCACCAATGGTTCCGGGTTTTGCAAATCGGCAATAGAATCGCCAATATCAAATCCTTCGATACCTACCAAAGCGCAAATATCACCTGATCTTACCTCTGTAGCACGTGTACGTCCCAATCCGGTAAAAGTGTGCAGCTCTTTGATACGCGATTTGATTGGAGTTCCATCTCTTTTAACAAGATTTACATCCATACCTTCGCGCAATGTTCCACGGTGAACGCGTCCTACTGCAATACGACCTACATATGATGAGTAGTCGAGTGAAGTGATCAACATTTGTGGAGTGCCCTCAATATATTCGGGTCCCGGTATATATTTGATAATAGCGTCTAACAATGGTACGATACTATCGGTTTGTTCTTTCCAGTCTTCCGACATCCAGTTGTTCTTAGCAGAACCGTAGATAGTGTGGAAGTTTAGCTGAGTTTCGGTGGCGTTCAGGTTGAACATCAAGTCGAATACAGCTTCGTGAACTTCGTCTGGGCGACAGTTTTGTTTGTCTACTTTATTTACAACCACAATAGGAAGTAATCCCATTTGAATTGCTTTTTGTAGTACAAAACGAGTCTGAGGCATTGGACCTTCGAAGGCATCTACCAACAATAATACACCGTCGGCCATGTTCAATACACGTTCTACTTCACCGCCAAAGTCCGAGTGACCCGGAGTGTCGATGATGTTGATTTTGTATCCCAGATAGTCGATGGATACATTCTTTGCTAATATGGTGATACCTCTTTCGCGTTCGAGGTCATTATTATCCATGATTAACTCGCCGGCGTTTTCGTTTTCGCGGAACAAGTGTCCAGCTAATAACATCTTATCTACCAAGGTCGTTTTTCCGTGGTCAACGTGGGCAATAATAGCAATGTTTCTAATTTTTTGCATGTAATACAATCTTTTTTTTTGAGGGTGCAAAGTTAGTCAAAATAATTCAATATTCATTTTATTTCGGAAATGAACTGAATATTAGATAGTAAACCGGTGTTTTTTGAAGTTGTTATTATATTGTTTTATTCATATAATCGTAAAAAAGAGCACATTATTTTTGTGTGATAAAAAAATAATAGTACTTTTGCAGTCCAATTTTAGCGTAATCTCTGACAGAATATAGAATGGTCTGTGAATATTGCGCATATTATTAAAATAAAAAAAGAGCAATAATGGACTTTATTAAAATTGCAGAACAAGCATTTCTTGTTGAAAAAACGCACCCAGCTTTCAAAGCCGGTGACACTGTTACGGTAGCATACCGTATTATTGAGGGAACAAAAGAACGTATCCAAGAGTTTCGTGGAGACGTAATCAAGGTGGTTGGACACGAAGGTAGAAAACGCTTTACAGTTCGTAAAATTTCAAGTAACATTGGAGTTGAACGTATTTTCCCATTAGATTCACCATTTATCGAAAGCATTACTGTAAACAAACATGGTAAAGTTCGTCGCGCTAAATTGTACTATTTACGTGCACTTACCGGTAAGAAAGCCAGAATCAAAGAAAGACGCGTATAATTACGTTGTTCGAAAAAGAAATAAGAAAGAGAAATCCGCAGGGGTTTCTCTTTTTTTTGTGCATATAAATCGAATAGTGTTAATTTACAGATATTCCAAAAAAAGAGTATCTTTGCAATCCGAATGTTTCGCATTTCATTTCGGAGACATTTTTCTAAAATAGCAAACAAAAATAAAAAGACAGACATGGGTTTATTGGCCGATACCGGAAAGTATATTTTATTGATGAAGCGGGTTTTTGTTGCACCCGACAGAGGACGAATGTTTTTTCGTCAGTTTCCAAAAGAACTTGAAAAACTGGGCTTGCAGTCCTTGCCCATTGTTGCGATTATATCCGTGTTCATTGGCTTTATCATGACTATGCAAACCAAGCTGAACACTTCGAATCCCTTGTTGCCGGTTTATACCACAGGGCTGGTAACGCGCGATACCTTGTTGCTGGAGTTTTCATCTACCATCCTGTGTTTGATTTTAGCAGGGAAGGTGGGTTCTAATATTGCCTCCGAAATAGGAACGATGCGCATCACCGAACAAATTGATGCACTTGAAATTATGGGAGTCAATTCGGCTAATTATCTGATACTTCCTAAAATTGTTGCATTTGTAGTTATGATGCCTTTTCTGGTTATTTTCAGTATGGCCTTAGGTATATTTGGTGGGTATTTTGTAGGTGTTTTAACCACTATTATGACTACGGGTGATTATCTTGTAGGGATAAAATTTGCTTTTGTACCGTATTATGTCTTCTACTCTTTGATAAAATCCATGATTTTTGCCTTTCTCATTTCTTCAGTGGCCGCATTTTATGGTTATTATTCCTATGGTGGTGCCCTTGATGTTGGTAAATCGAGTACTAATGCAGTTGTAAACGGAAGTATTCTGATTCTGTTTTTCAATATTCTTATCACCAAAATTATGTTGAACTAATGGTTCGTGCCGCCTAGAAAGGAAATAAAATGATTGAAGTAAAAAATATAGAGAAATCCTTCGAAAGTAACCACGTATTGAAAAATGTGTCGGCTGTTTTCGAAACCGGAAAAACCAATATGATTATTGGAGGTAGTGGTTCCGGGAAAACGGTACTGATGAAAAGCATTATCGGTTTGCATCGTATTGATGGTGGACGTATTGAGTACGATGGCCGTAATCTGCCCGATATGAAAATGAGCGAAATCCGGTTGTTGCGTCGTGAGGTGGGTATGCTGTTTCAGGGTTCAGCTCTTTTTGATTCGTTAACAGTATTGGAAAATGTAATCTATCCACTCGAAATGTTTTCGCCAAGTACGAAAGAGGAAATGCAGGAACGGGCTCGTTTCTGTTTGAAGCACGTGAACCTTGAAGAAAAGGCCTTTGGTTTAGCACCGTCGGAAATTAGTGGTGGTATGCAAAAACGCGTGGCTATTGCCAGAGCTATTGCCCTACAGCCTAAATACTTGTTTTGCGATGAGCCCAATTCCGGTCTTGATCCCAGAACATCGCTTGTTATTGATCAGTTGATACATGAAGTAACGCATGAGTTTGAGATTACCACCATTATCAATTCGCACGATATGAATTCGGTAATGGAGATTGGTGAGAATATTATTTTTATTGAAAAAGGAGAAAAGGCGTGGCAAGGGAACAAAGATGACATTTTCCACGTTGATAACGAAGCGCTGAACAATTTTGTTTTTGCGTCTGAATTATTCAAAAAAGTAAAAAGAACAAATCAATGAAAATTATCTCTTATAACGTAAACGGTATCAGAGCCGCTCTTCAAAAGAATTTTACCGAATGGCTTACAACTGAAAATCCTGATGTGCTTTGCCTACAGGAAACGAAAGCGCAACCCGACCAAATAGACACCATGATATTTGCTGAGCTAGGTTATACTTCTTATCTGCATTCGGCCGAAAAAAAAGGATATAGCGGGGTGGCCATTATCACTAAGCAAGCTCCCGATAAAGTTGTCATTGGAATGGATGTTCCCTTATACGACGGCGAAGGACGTGTTATCCGTGCCGACTTTGGCGATGTAACGGTTGTTTGTGTATATATTCCCTCGGGCTCGTCGGGGGATCTACGTCAGGTTTTCAAAATGGAGTTTTTGAAATCATTTGCCGTTTATATTGCTAATCTTCGAAAAACAAGAGCTAATATTGTTGTTTGTGGTGACTATAATATTTGTCATAAACCTATTGATATTAATCACCCTGAACGTCAAAATGGTGTTTCGGGTTTTTTACCCGAAGAGCGTGCCTGGCTCGATGAACTGGAAGCGAGCGGCATGGTTGATTCGTTTCGTGTGTTCGACCAAAGTGCTGAGAAATACAGTTGGTGGAGTTACCGTGGAGGAGCAAGATTTAGAAATGCCGGTTGGCGTATCGACTATCATTGGGTGAGCGAGCCGCTTCGTGAAAGGTTGACGTCTGCGGCTATACTTGATGGTGCTGTTCACTCCGATCATTGCCCTGTAGTAGTAGAACTTACATGATTCGATCATTTTTCTTCCAAATATCTTGTTTTTAATGATAAAAAACAATAAATCTTGTACAAAGAAGGTCGTAAAACGAAAAATAAATTTAACTTTGTCCTTTCAAAAATAACCCCTATCAATATGAAGTTCTATTTTCTTAAATTCATTTGCTTATTTTGCGTTGCTGTGGCTTTATCCGGATGTTTAAAGACGAATGAAGCAACTGTCATTAGTTCCACAAATCCTCGTATGACATCCCTTAAATTAGCTGGAAATGATTCCATTAAGACAGCGGTATTTACACTTAATGCTGACAGTATGACTGTTGAGAATGTCGATTCATTGCCTTTTGGTACTCCCATTAGCAAGGCTATCCCAACATTTTCGTTTGTGAGTAGTGTTAGTGCAATGTATTATTTAAATGGATCTACAACTGGTAAATATATAACAGGAAAGGATACCATTGACTTTAATTTGCCTGTAAAAGTTATAAATAGAGCTGCAGATAATTTAACCAGCAAGGAATATACAGTCAAGGTAAACGTTCACAAAATAGAACCCAAATTATATGTTTGGAATCAGCTGATTACTAGTGTCGGGGCAGCTAATCCGGCAAGCCAGAAAGCCATTTACTTCAATAATAAACTTCTTTATTATGCAAATGAAGCAGGTGTTATCAACTTGTACACTTCCACCAATGGAACAACATGGGCGGCAGCGACTCTGAGTGGTTTACCCGCCAATGCTACTATGGTCAACACCGTGCAATTTAATGGAAAATTGTTTTATACTCAGGATGGTGTGAAAATATATTCTTCTGCTGATGGTGCAAGCTGGACAGTTGCTGATGTAACGGCTGCGGATTACACCTTTAAAACAATGTTGTTTGCATTGAACGGAAGTGTCTGGGCTATTACTCAATCGAAAGTAGATTCAAAATATCGTTTCGCAAGTTCGGTTGATGGTTCTACTTGGTTCGTAAAGGGAGAGCTAGATGCAAACTTCCCAGTGAGTGATTTTGCTGCACTTTCTTTTACTTCACGTGTGGGTGGCAAGCCAAAAGTTATTATCATTGGTGGTAAAGATGCTAATGGTACAATTTTGAATACCAACTGGAATACCGAGAATGGAACGTATTGGGTTAACTTTAATGAAAATGCCAGCCATAGTAAATCACTAGATACATTAGCATTGGGTGCTTCACTTATCTCATATGATAGCAAATTATTCGTATTTGGAACTAAAAAAGATAATGTAGCTGTACCTCAGTATAAAGTATCGTTGGACGAGGGGTTGACATGGAAAGCTCCTGATACTTTGTATAATAGATTGCCTAAAACAACTTATACACACAGAAACTATTCATCTGTAGTGGTTGGTAATTCAAATCGCATTTACATCATAGGAGGAAAGGCTAATGCAGCAATTTTGACAGATGTATGGACTGGAAAATTAAATAGATTAAGTTTTATCAGACAATAGTCTGAAATAATGATAGTTGAGAAAGTGATTTTGTACGCAAAATCACTTTTTTTATTTTATGGTCTTTCACTAATGAAATTTTTACTTACTTTTGCACCGTCTAAAAAAGTACAATAGTCATGAATAAAAAAGCACAACATCAAAATTCGACCATTCGCTTCCGTCGCTGGAGTAGGGTAGGATATGCTGTGTTTTGTAGTTTATCATGCTGTGTATCTATAGGGGCACTTGCTGTTTCGGTTTCCGACAAAACACTTCAAAAGTCTGAAGGAATTTCCATGACTCGTGTTCATTCGGCTCTTACTACTGCTGATGGACGTGAGAATGATCCAGCCGATGATGGGCTGGAGACAACTTTACAGCAAGCCATTATTGTGTCTTTATCCGAAATGTCATCAGACAGTGCTGCAGCGCTTCGTCTGACTACATCATATATTATTAACTGTAACGGTTGAGGTGGATTTTCCACTTCAACCGTTTTTTATTTTATCTAAAATGAAAAAAAACTTTTTACTTTATTCGTGTTCGCTCTTGTTTTGCCTACCATCGATTTTTGGGCAACAAAAAAATGATTCTACATCGGTAAACCTTCAGGATGTGGAAGTAAATGCAACCAGAAATAAGCTTTATTCGGAAATGGGTCGTATCCTTACCGTTATTGATAAAAATGAAATATCCCGATCGTCGGTTCAGAGCATCGATCAATTGTTGGATTATGTTGCGGGTGTTGATATTCGACAACGTGGCACAAACGGCACACAAGCCGATATTAGTATCCGTGGCGGATCGTTCGATCAGGTGCTGGTTTTGCTAAACGGTGTGAATATAACCGATCCGCAAACAGGCCATTTCAACCTGGATATCCCTGTTGATTTGTCGGATGTAACGCGTGTCGAGATTCTGCAAGGTTCATCGGCTCGTGTGCTTGGACCGAATGCCTTTAGCGGTGCAATAAACATAGTGACGGAAAAGTCGGGCAAAGCGACTTTAAATGCCGAATTGACTGCCGGTAGTTTTCATAACTACGGACAATCAATATCGGGTAATCTGGGCAATGACAAGTTTCATTCTTTCGCGTCTGTATCGCATAAGAGTAGTGCAGGTTATATGGCGAATACCGATTTTGATGTATTGAACGCTTTTTCTCAATCGGTGTTGAATACACGAACTGCAGGAACGTTTGATTTACAACTGTCGGCTCAGCAAAAATCTTTTGGCGCTAATAGTTTTTATTCATTGGCTTATCCCAATCAGTTCGAGAGTTCTAAAACCTTTATGACAGCCCTGAATTGGTCACTTACCAAAGGTCGTTTGACTCTGAATGCACAAGCTTCATGGCGCCGTCACCACGACCGATTCGAGTTGTTTCGCGATTTTACAGGAGCTCCTTCATGGTATAAAACGCACAATTATCATATGACGGATGTGGCTGCTGGCAAGGTGTCGGCATCGTACCTGTCGGCGCTTGGTAAAACAACGCTTGGTGTAGAGGCGCGCAATGAGCATATCTACAGCAATGTGCTTGGAACTGCCATTGATTCAATGCGTGCGCCGTTGGAAAAAAATGGTTATTTCACCAAAGAAAGTAACCGATTGCTCGAAACCGTGTTTCTGGATCATGCTGTTAATATAAATAAATGGTATTTTTCAGCTGGAGCTGCAGCTACTCATTCGGCTGTGTTTGGTTGGAATGGTTATGGAGGTATTGATGTGGCGTATGCTTTCAATGATAATTTCCGTGTTTTTGCTGATGCCAACTCGGCAGTGCGCCTTCCTACTTTTACCGATTTGTATTACAAAAGTGCAACCCAACTGGCGAATCCAAACCTGCAACCCGAGAAATCGCAAACAATAGAAATCGGGACGAAGATAAGACAAATCAATTGGAAGCTGGATGCAACTGCTTATTACCGCATGGGGCAAAATGTGATTGACTGGGTAAAAGCGCCCACAGCCACCGTTTGGGAAAGCAAGAACCTCACTGACGTTAATGCGTTAGGGGCTGATGTTACTTTTGCCTATTATTTTCAACAATCATTTGTGAAGAAAATAGGTGTAGCTTATTCTTATTTAAAAATGGATAAGAGTGCGGATCAGCTTGATTCGAAATATGTACTTGATTATTTGAAAAACAAAATAACCGTATCGGTTGATCATTCGATTTGGAATCGTTTGTCGGCCTGTTGGCAGTTGGGATACCTTGATAGAGCGGGGAGTTATACCGATGCAAACAAAGTATTGCAGAAATTTTCGCCATACGCTATGCTCGATTGTCGACTGTTGTGGAACGAAAAGCACTTTGATGTTTTTGCCGATATGAACAATATTTTCAATAAGTCTTATGCCGATTACGGTGGACTGACTCAGCCCGGTAGAAATGTAAATGTAGGTGTTCGATTGAAACTGGATTAATCAAAAAAGGCGAATGTAACAATGAATTACATTCGCCTTTTTTCTATCGTTTAATTTATCTGTTCGGCAGCAATCTGTTGTCCAACATTCTGTTATTGTACTGTTGAATAAAAGCCTTTACATCCAAAGTAAGCGAGTCGGCAAGGGCTTTGTTGGTGGTCAACAAATTGTTTGAGAGTTTTTCATCGTTCTTGAAATCAAACATGGAGACTGCTTTTTGTCCATCAAAGCGCAACAGGTATTTGTCTTTCAGCAATTGATAAAATCCGTTTTTATAATTTACTACAATGTATTTGTCGCTCGGGCGGTGGAATGTGTCGAAGCCAAACGAGAAATAGGGTTTGTCATAGTTCAAGAACCCTAGAATAGATGGCATAATGTCAGCTTGTTGCACTATGTCTGTTTGATTGTACTCTTTTTTAATCTGTCCACCAGGAGTATAAAAAATGATAGGAACGGCAAAATGATTCAGATCGGTTTTGTATTTCTCCAGATACTTTTGATTGGTATGATCGGCTGTAATTACAAAAAGCGTATTTTTAAACCAGGGCATCTTAGATGCTGTTTTAAAGAATTTGCGCAAAGCCATATCCGTGTAACCAATACATTGATGGATGGGCACATTTCCCAACGGGAATTTACCTTCGTAGCGTTTTGGCACTTTGAAAGGATCGTGTGACGAGACGGAGAAAATAGTCGTCATGAACGGTTGTTTAAACGTGTCCATCTTGCGTGCATAGAACTGGAAAAACTCCTCGTCCCATATTCCCCATATATTGTCGAAGTCTGCATCGTTGTTGTATTCGGTTTTGCCAAAATAGGCATCGTATCCGGTTAGGTTGGCAAAGGCCTGGAAACCCATAGAACCATTGGGCGCACCATGAAAATAGGCCGAATAATAGCCTTTCGGTTTTAGCAGGCTTGCAATGCTATTTATGCTATTGTTGGTGGCGTAGCGCGTTGTGATAAATGGTTCTACCATGTATGGAATGCTGCACAGGATAGACGGCATGGCATCAATCGACTTTTGTCCGCTGGCATACGAATACTTGAACGTAAGACTTTGGCTTATCAACGAATCCATAAATGGAGTGTAACCTTTGTAAGCCGGTTTTATGTCTTTATTGTAAAAACCATAGTACTCCTTACCATTACTTTCGAGAATGATAATGACTACATTCATTGGTTTAAAAGCGCCACTGGCAGGACTAATTCTTACCGGATTGTAATGGCTTTCAAGTACTTTTTCGTCCGTAAAGGATGTTTCGCGCTTCAGATCTACAATTTCAATTGTTTTTAAAAGCGTAAATGGGGTGTTCAGAACGATATTTACTTCCAATGGATTTTTGGTGTAGTCGCCCGAATTGCTGAGTGTAATCGGACGCGTACTGTGTCTGAAACCTCCTCTTACGCCGGCTACAAAAAGTCCGGAGAATACAGCCAGCAGTATCACTCCCTTTGAATAATAGAAGTATGGTTTGACAAATTTAGCAGGCTTAGGAGCCAGTTCTCCGTATAGTTTTTTCATGGCATAAATCGCCAATATAAACAGTACGGCAATATACCAATAGGTTAGGATGAAATGGCCAAGAAGTTTAAATCCTTGCGTTTCGTGTTGGAACTCTTTAAATATATTGAAAGTGGTGCGACGAAGTGTAAATCGAAAATATACAATGTCTATGCAATTTGCCAGCAAAGCAATTGAGTTGCAGACAATGAATATCCATTCGAGCGTTTTTTGGTATATTTTATTGTACCTGAATTTAAAAGGGATTATGCAGAGAATGATAAAAAGTGCATTGGTATAAAGCATAGCCACCAGGTCGAATTTTAGTCCACCCAAAGCCATTCGCATATAGTCTACAAACGTTACCTGTTCAAAAAGATCCCTATTGAGGGTGAAAAATATGATTCGGAGTATGGAGTAAAACAACATTGCCAAAGCTAGTCGGGCAACAAATTTAAAATACCAGTTTGTGTTGAGATGTTTAAGTTTTTGAAACATGCGTCTTTTGAATTCAAAGAGATTACAAATATGCTACAAAAGTACTACGATATTCCAGTCATTCAAAGTTTCGTTATAATTAGTTAACTTATAAATACAAAAAGAGTGAGCTGAAATGTCAGCTCACTCTTTAAATGATGGATTAAATGCTAAAAAACTAGCAAACCATTGTTGGTTTAATCTGCTTGAAGAAGTCATTTCCTTTGTCATCTACAAGGATAAATGCAGGGAAGTTTTCTACTTCAATTTTCCATATAGCTTCCATTCCTAACTCAGGATATTCCAAACATTCTACTTTTTTGATGTTTTGTTGAGCCAAAATAGCTGCTGGACCACCAATAGAACCAAGGTAGAAACCACCGTATTTCTTACATGCGTCAGTTACCTGTTGTGTGCGGTTTCCTTTGGCAATCATGATTAAGCTGCCACCGTTTTCCTGGAATAAGTCTACATACGAATCCATACGACCGGCTGTGGTTGGGCCAAACGAACCTGAAGGCATGCCTTTAGGTGTTTTAGCTGGACCAGCATAATAAATTGGATGATCTTTCACATATTGTGGAAGTGGTTTTCCGGCGTCAATCAATTCTTTCAGCTTGGCATGAGCAATATCGCGACCAACAACAATGGTTCCATTCAATGACAAACGAGTGGCAACAGGATATTTTGATAAAATAGCCAGAATATCTTTCATAGGCATATTCAAGTCGATTTTTACGGCATTGCCTTCACCTTCGTTGCGCAATTCTTCAGGAATCAAACGACCCGGATTATCTTCCATTTTCTCAACCCAAACGCCTTCTTTGTTGATTTTACCTTTGATGTTACGGTCGGCAGAGCACGAAACAGCCATACCTACAAAGCAAGAAGCGCCGTGACGCGACAAACGGATGATACGTACGTCGTGAGCAAAATATTTACCTCCAAACTGAGCTCCAAAACCCGAAGCTTGTGCTTGTTTCAAGATTTTTTGTTCCATTTCCACATCGCGGAAAGCTTGTCCAAGCTCGTTTCCTTCGGTTGGCAATTCGTCGTAATATTTGGTCGAAGCCAGTTTTACTGTTTTCATACAAGCATCGGCCGAAGTTCCGCCAATAACGAAAGCAATGTGGTAAGGTGGACAAGCAGCTGTACCCAGTGTTTTCATTTTTTCGGTAAGGAATTTCTCCAACGAAGTTGGGTTCAACAAAGCTTTTGTTTCCTGAAATAAATATGATTTGTTGGCAGAACCACCACCTTTGGCAATAAATAAGAATTTATAATCGTTACCATGACCTGCCACTAAGTCGATTTGAGCCGGAAGGTTGGTACCTGTGTTTATCTCATCGTACATGTTCAAAGCAGCATTTTGAGAGTAGCGCAGGTTCTCTTCGGTATACGTTTCGTAGATGCCTTTCGATAAGGCTTCTTCGTCGGTTCCGTTGGTCCACACATTGCTTCCTTTTTTTGCGTAAACGGTAGCGGTGCCAGTATCCTGACAGAAAGGGAGAATCCCTTTTGCAGCGATTTCGGCATTGCGAAGCATGGTAAGTGCCACGTATTTATCGTTTTCGCTCGCTTCAGGGTCAGCAAGGATAGACGCAACCTGCGCCTGGTGTGCAGGACGGAGTAAGAACGAGCAATCGCGCATGGCAGCACGAGCCAATACGGTCATTGCTTCCGGTTCTACTTTCAGGATTTCTTGTCCGTCAAACTCCGATACCGAAACATGCTCTTTGGTAAGCAAATAGTATTCGGTTTTGTCTTTTCCCAATGGAAATGTTTCCTGGTACTTAAATTCTTTTGCCATTTTAGTTGTATATTAATCAGTTATAATTGACGATTGAAATGAGTCGCAAAATTACGGAAATTTTTCTGTAATTGTTTTCAAAAAAACAAAAATCCTATCAAATTGAAGGTCTTAGAAAAAGGATGTCCGAAAACTCACTTGAATTTCCGGACATTTTTTTTTATTTTGAAGAATTGATGATTTAAAACAAAGTCATTTGCCCTGTAATATCATCAATGATCTGTTGTTGATCAATAATATCATCAGGCAGTACCGAGTCATTCTTGGTTGTTTTAGTTGTTTTCTCAGTTTTTGTTTTTGGCACTTCGGTTACGCTTTCGTCAGCAGTAGCTTCTGTCTCTTCGTTTGCTTCTTCGGGATCTATTTCTTCGCTGTTGCCGCCATCATTGCCATCAGGCTGTTCTTCTTTTTTCGGTGCAAAACGTAGTGGTTCCAATTCATTGATGGTTTCTACTTCGAAAGTAGTAAGTCGCTTGCCTTTAGCTTTGTAACCTTTTATACCGATAAATTCTTCTGCGTCAATCACCAGCGCTTCGCGGAAAGCATCGTTGCCGCCAAATATTACTTCAAAACGAGGGAAATCCACATCAGTCATCAGCATTAAGCGCGACTCGGCATTTTCGCCAAGGAAGTTTTGCGGTTTAACCGATGCCTCCAGTTGGAAACGTTTTAAATAGTAGAATTTTTGCTCTGCATCCCACAGTGCCACTGTCCATGCTTTGTGCGGGTCGAACTTCTCAATCGCCAAAATATCTTTGTCGTAGTGGTTGTTCAGATCAAAATTACTTGTATAAAAATTTCCTTTGCTCGATACTACCAGAATAAGATCGTCGCTTTGGAACTCTCCCAAATAGTCGCCACGTTTATCGTAGTTGAGACGCAACACATCGCGGTCGAACCAAACTTGGCGACCACCCAGTGTAGATCCTCCTTTTGCTTTCAGTGCAATTTTTTGAACCTCGTTTTTAGTGAGGAGATTACCCATCGATTGTCGGCCTTTGATGGCAATATCGCTGAAATCCTTTTCGAAAACGATTTTGAACAGCCGGGGTTTTGGTTTCAAGGTTACACGTATCACTTCGGCTTCAGCATTCGGGTTGGAAGTAAAATAGACCACCTTGGAACCTGCTGTGCCTTGCGTAACATCGTAGTCCTTATCGCGGGTGATGCCGGTAACAATAAATCGTTTTACGTAGTGCGGTCCTATTTTTCCATCGCGATAAACCACGTTGTAGACGGTGCGTTTGTCATTTTTCTTGAAAACGGCGAGATGCAGAATGTTTTTACCCACAAAAATCTTGTCGGCAACTTTTACGATCTTGTATTTTCCGTCTTTGAAGAAAATGATAATATCGTCGATATCCGAACAGTTAGACACAAACTCGTCTTTGCGAAGCGAAGTGCCAATAAATCCTTCGTCGTAGTTGACGTATAATTTTTCGTTTGCCTCCACTACTTTTGAAGCCACAATGGTCTCGAAGTTGCGAATCTCGGTCATTCGCGGGTGATCTTTGCCGTACTTGGCTTTCAGCCCTTCGTACCAGGCAATGGTGTATGCAACGATGTGCGTTAAGTTGTAATCAATTTCGTCAATCTTTTTCTGAATTGCCAACAAAGTATCCGTTGCCTTGTCCGAGTCGAACTTGGTGATGCGCATCATCTTTATATCGAGCAATTTCAGGAAATCTTCGCGAACGATTTCACGAATAAAATCTTTTTTGAAGGGCTCTAATCGTTTGTCGATATGTGCAATCACCTCATCTTGCGAGGTGCTGTCTTCGAAACCTTTATCCTTGTAGATGCGGTTTTCGATAAATATTTTTTCGAGCGAAGTGAAGAAGAGTTGTTCTTGCAACTCCGCTTTCTGAATCTCCAATTCGAGTTGTAACAACTCCATGGTATGCTGACAGCTAATGCGTAACATTTCACTCACACCGCAAAACCGTGGCTTGTTATCGTGAATAACGCAGCAGTTTGGAGAAATGCTGAGTTCGCAGTCGGTAAATGCATACAGTGCATCTATCGTTTTATCAGACGAAGAACCAGGGAGCAAATGAACAAGAATTTCCACAGTGGCAGACGTATTATCATCTACTTTACGGATTTTAATCTTGCCTTTATCGCTGGCTTTGATGATCGATTCAATCAATTTGGATGTGTTGGATCCATATGGAATCTCGGTAATTGCAAGTGTTTTATTGTCTATTTTGCCAATTTTAGCACGAATCTTTACCGCACCACCACGCTCTCCATCATTGTAACGGCTTACGTCAATCGATCCTCCGGTTTGAAAATCGGGGTAAAGAATAAATTCCTCGTCGCGCAAATGAGCAATGCAGGCGTCGAGAAGTTCGTTGAAATTATGAGGTAGAATTTTTGAATTTAAACCAACGGCAATACCTTCAACCCCTTGTGCCAAAAGTAATGGGAATTTTACCGGCAAGGCGATAGGTTCTTTATTTCTGCCATCGTAAGAGGCTTTCCATTCTGTCGTTTTAGGGTTGAAAACCGTTTCGAGTGCAAATTTTGAAAGGCGTGCCTCAATGTAACGTGGCGCAGCTGCACCATCACCGGTAAGTATGTTTCCCCAGTTTCCCTGGCAGTCAATAAGCAAGTCTTTTTGTCCCAGTTGCACCAACGCATCGCCAATAGAAGCATCACCGTGTGGGTGAAACTGCATGGTGTGACCAACGATGTTTGCCACTTTATTGTAACGACCGTCATCCAATCGCTTCATTGAATGAAGAATACGACGCTGAACAGGTTTCAGTCCATCGTAAATGTCCGGCACAGCACGTTCCAAAATTACATACGATGCATAGTCCAAAAACCAGTTTTGGTACATGCCCGAGAGATGATGTTTTACAGCATCATCTTTTATTTTAGGAACTTTGTAATTTGAATGTTCGGTCGATTCAGCATCGGCAATTATTTCGTCGGCTGAATCTGTCAATTCATTTTCTAGGTTTTCGTCGTCAATTATTTCGTCGGTGCTCATTGATTTTTTAGTTACAAGTTACGAGTTACAAGTTAGGAGGCTTGGGTGTGAGTTGTTGCGTAAAGCGATTTTGTTCTAAAAATCTATGCATTAACTCCCCGCGACTATACTATTTTTCGGATTCAATCGACAAAAATACAAAAAAAATAGTAACTTTGCACCTCTTTTTGGACTACAATTTCATACTATTTTAGCTTGAAATTATATTTCCTTCATAACTAGAAATTCGTAACTCGTAACTAAATATTATGGCTTCACAAGAAGATGTTTTTAAAAAATTGATTGCACATTGTAAGGAATATGGTTTTGTATTTCCTTCGAGCGAAATTTATGACGGATTAGCTGCTGTGTACGACTATGGTCAAAATGGTGTTGAACTCAAAAACAATATCAAAAAGTATTGGTGGGACAGCATGGTGTTGCTCAATGAAAACGTGGTTGGACTTGATGCAGCCATCTTTATGCACCCTACTACCTGGAAAGCTTCCGGTCACGTGGATGCATTTAATGATCCGTTGATTGATAACAAGGATAGCAAAAAGCGTTATCGTGCCGATGTATTGATTGAAGATTTATTGGCGAAATACGATGACAAAATCAATAAAGAAGTTGAAAAAGCGGCAAAACGCTTTGGAGAAAGTTTTGATGCCGCTGTTTTTCGTTCCACCAACGAACGTGTGCTGGAAAATCAAGCTAAACGCGATGAGATTCATGCTCGCTTTGTTGCTGCATTGAACGATTCAAATTTAGCCGAACTGAAGGCTATTATTGAAGATTACGAAGTGGTATGTCCTATCAGTGGAACACGCAACTGGACTGATGTTCGTCAGTTTAACCTAATGTTCTCAACCGAAATTGGTTCAACTGCCGATGGTGCGATGAAAATTTACCTCCGTCCTGAAACAGCTCAGGGTATTTTTGTAAACTACCTGAACGTGCAAAAAACAGGTCGCATGAAGATTCCTTTTGGTATTTGCCAGATTGGTAAAGCGTTCCGTAACGAAATCGTAGCCCGTCAGTTTATTTTCCGTATGCGCGAATTTGAACAAATGGAAATGCAATTTTTTGTACGTCCGGGCGAAGAAATGAAATGGTTCGAACACTGGAAACAAATGCGTTTGAAATGGCACAAGGCCCTTGGACTTGGCGACCACAAGTATCGTTTCCACGATCACGATAAATTGGCTCACTATGCCAATGCTGCTACCGATATTGAATTTGAAATGCCTTTCGGTTTCAAAGAAGTGGAAGGAATTCACTCGCGTACCGATTTTGACTTAGGAAGTCACGAAAAATTCTCAGGAAAAAATATCAAATATTTTGATCCAGAGATCAATCAATCTTACACTCCGTACGTCATTGAGACTTCGATTGGTGTAGATCGTACCTTCCTTTCTATCATGGCAGCTTCGTACAACGAAGAAACGCTTGAGAATGGTGAAACACGCGTGGTGTTGAATCTGCCTCCTGTTTTGGCTCCTGTGAAAGCTTGTATCATGCCGTTGGTAAAAAAAGATGGCCTTCCTGAAAAAGCACGCGAAATCATGAACGATTTGAAATTCGATTTCAAATGCGGCTATGACGAAAAAGACTCTATCGGAAAACGCTACCGTCGTCAGGATGCTGTTGGTACTCCATTCTGTATCACGGTGGATCATCAAACTCCGGAAGATAACACGGTGACTATTCGCTATCGTGATACTATGTTGCAAGAACGTGTGGCTGTTGCAGATTTACACAAAATCATCGGTGACTTAGTGAACATGAAGAATTTGTTCAAGAAAATTCTGGCATAAACAAATTTTCAAAATTTCATACAACAACAAACGCCGAAAATAGCTTTCGGCGTTTGTTGTTTTTATTCTCTTTACAGTTCTCTAAAGTCCTCCAGCCAACGCATACACTAAGCTGGCCTGCCAGTTAATAGCAATCTCATTGCGGGAATAATCTTCCTGTTTATCCACCCAATCGGTAGCTGAATGTCCACCGCCAACTAGATATCCCGGCCACGGTGCTTTAATTCCATCAGCAGCGGAGCGGCGATCGTGTGGGAACATTGGTGGATTTACACCCAATCCGGTTACATAAGAGCGTCCGTAATAATTTCGTCCAAATAAATGTGCAATAATATCAAGTAATGTTTCAGTATATTTTTTATTAGGCGAAAGAATATTGGCTACTTGTAGATTTACTGCCTGGCGACCAACGGTGCCGTTACAACCCCAAAAATAAACATTTGCCAAAGGACGAGCATATACATCGGCTTGAACCTTTTCTGTTAATTGATTTGCCGAAGCGATGATAGCCTGTTTTGCTTTAGCCTGAAGTTGGGGATTTTTACCTTCTCGTTTAGAAAGTGCGTATGTAAAGACACCCAGATTGTCAACGCTGCCCCAATCCCAATTTTCTTCGGTCATAATTTTCAGTTTCTCAATTCGTGATTCTAAGTCATTTAAACTTGTAGAATTACCTGTTGTTTCCCACATTTCGGCTGATGCCCATAACCGATCATCGGCATCACCGGTTTGATAACCTCCGGTTGAGAAATCACCTTGTATAAAATTCTTAGTTGCCGGGTTAGCCAGTAAGAAGTTATAACTAACAGTTGCTGCATCCAGACATTTTTGAGCGTAAGCGGCATCATAAGGTTTAAAATAACGCGCTGCCATGGACATGATGGCTACAAAATCGGCAGTTGCAGCAGATCCCCATTCGGTAAAATAACGTTTTTCTTTGTCGTCTTGTGGCATAACAAAACCTTCAAATCCTTTACGCGTAAGCTTATGTGAAACACGACCTGAACCATCATTATATTGCATTTTTAATAGAAAATCCGTTTCCCATTTCATTTCTTGTAAAAAATCAGGCATACCGGGCGCTGTTTGAGGAATGTCAAGAGAAATATTTTTCAATTTATTGCCGAAATGATCCCAGGCGTAGAAAAGAACGCCCATAGTTACGCCTGCATTTACGGTATACTTTCCAAAATCACCAGCATCGTGCCAACCACCAGTTCCATCGCGTCGTTCATTCGGTTTCCCGGTATAATCCATCCATCCATCTTCAAGATGACAAGCTTTTGTTTCGTAATGATTTCCATTGTAATCGGCGTGAACAGCCATTCCACAGCGCCAAAGGTAAAAAGCACGCATTGAAGTTACAAATGGTTTTTTGTATACATCAGAACCGATTGTGAACTCATACGATTTTCCGATACCTTTAATCTGTAATGTATATTTCCCTGGTTGGGTAACTTGGGAAAAGTCGGCAATCCAAACTTTTTGGTCAACATCTTTTTGATAAATTTGTCCGCTGAGTTTGCCTTGAAAAACTTCATGTCCTGTTAGTGAGTTGATTATCTGAAAATGAGTTGCTTCAGTAGTAACAGTTGCTTTCTTGACTGATTGAGGAAGATAACCCAACGAATTGAGTTTTATTGGTCCGGTTTCAACTGCCAGGATTATCGATTGAGATGATATTGCAAGAAGCAATACAAAGGGAATAATGATTTTTTTCATAAAGTAAATAATGGTGAGATGTTGAGTGAAAATACACTTTTTTTCAAAAGAACAGCTATCCGTTTTCCGGATAGCTGCCTTTGTTTTTAAATATAGGAATCGTGTGTTTAATCTTCCTCTTTTTTAGATGCTTCGTATTCTTTCAGTAATTTGTCCTGAATATCCATTGGCACCAGTTCATAATTAGCAAACTTCATGCTGAACGAAGCGCGACCACCGGTAAGTGAACTCAGAGTCGTAGAATAACTGCCCAGTTCTTTCAACGGAATTTTAGCGGATAGTTTTTCGTAGCCTTTTTCGCTTTCCATACCCATTATTACTGCACGACGACCTTGTAGATCACTCATAACATCACCAAGACGGTCGGACGGTGCCTGAACAGTTACGTCGTAAACAGGTTCGAGCAGTTTCGGTCCGGCTTCTTTGAAGGCAGCCGAGAATGCATTACGACCTGCCAGACGGAACGATATTTCGTTTGAATCAACCGGGTGCATTTTACCGTCGTACACAATAACACGCACATCGCGCGCATATGAACCGGTAAGTGGTCCTTGTTCAATGCGATCCATAATTCCTTTCAATATTGCCGGAACAAAGCGGGCATCGATAGAACCACCCACAATACTGTTGATAAGAACCAATTTTCCACCCCAATCCAGATCGATAACCTGTGTGTCGCGATTACTGATTTTGTATTCCTGACCTGCAAAGCGGAAGGTGTCCGGAGCGGGCATTCCATCGTAATATGGTTCGATAATCATGTGAACTTCACCAAATTGGCCGGAACCACCCGATTGTTTTTTATGACGATAGTCGGCACGCGCATTTTTGGTTATAGTTTCCCGATAAGGAATTTTCGGTTCTTTGAATTCAATTGGAATTTTATCGTTATGCTCGATACGCCATTTCAATGTGCGTAAGTGAAATTCTCCCTGTCCGTATAAAATTGTCTGTTTCAATTCTTTCGACTGTTCCACTACCCAGGTTGGATCTTCTTCGTGCATGCGGGTAAGCACTTCGCTCAGTTTTTCTTCATCGGCTTCAGAAACAGCTTTAATTGCGCGTCGATATTTAGGTTCCGGATATTTAATTTCTTTGAAATCATATTCGCAGCCTTTGGCATTTAAAGTATTGCCGGTGCGCGTATCTTTCAATTTCACTGTTGCACCTATATCGCCTGCCAAAATTTCATCTACTTTGGTACGTATTTGTCCGGCTACCGAGAATATTTGGCTGATACGCTCTTTTGAACTACGGTCGATATTTACTAAATCGTCACCTTCTTTGAGTTTACCACTCATTACTTTAAAGTACGATACTTCACCGATATGAGGTTCAATGCTGGTTTTGAAAACATAGATACTTGTTGGTCCGTTTACGTCTGGTGAAATTACCTGCCCATCGTGTGTTTTTGGTTTTTCGGTATCACTTACGCTTGGTGATACGTTGCCCACAAACTCCATCAAGCGGCGAACGCACATGTCCTTACCTGCACAAACGCAGAAAACCGGGAACATGTCGCGGTGAATCAGCCCTTTGCGGATGCCAATTCGCAATTCATCTTCTGTCAAATTGCCCTGATCGAAGAATTTCTCCATCAGTTCTTCATCGTGTTCGGCAGCTGCTTCTACCAGTGCATTGTGCAGTTCTTGTGCTTTTTCTATTTCGTTTGCAGGAATTTCCAATACGTCAGGAACACCACCTTCGGGTTTCCATTGGTACATTTTCATTTTCAATACATCCACTACTGCATTAAACTGAGGTCCTGTAGAGATAGGGTATTGAATTTGAACTACTTTGTTGCCAAAGTTCTCTTTTAGTTGAACTAATGTGCGATCGAAATCGGCCTTTTCCTGGTCGAGATGATTAGTCACAAAAATGACCGGCTTATTAAATTTTTCGGTGTAACGGAAGTGGTTGTTAGTGCCAACTTCTACTCCGTATTGAGTGTTGAGGAGGATAAGTGCGGTGTCGGTAACATTGAGTGAGGTTACAACTCCACCGATAAAGTCGTCGGAACCCGGACAATCAATAAAATTCAATTTTTTGTTCAACCATTCGGTTTGGATGATAGTTGAAAAGACTGAATAGCCATACTCTTTTTCCACCGGGAAGTAATCAGAGACAGTGTTTTGTCCATTCACAGTGCCTCTGCGTTTTATAACACCACTCTCGTAAAGCATAGCTTCCACAAGAGTGGTTTTCCCAGCGCCAGAACTTCCCAACAGCGAGATGTTCTTAATTTCATTTGATTGATATACTTTCATACTGTATTAAATTATAAATGATTAATACTAAAAAATAAACTGTTTTTTTATGATGAAAAATGGTATGGCAATGTATGAAATCTCAATTAAAAATTTACTTAATTATGTATGTTGTATAACAGTGTTTTTGAGCATGAAAATCACCTGCCCCAAACCCCATAGGAGATATTAGACCGGGTATTTTATAAATAAGAAATTAAAAGTAATCTGAACCAGTGGCGATTTTACTTCCTCATCATTGCTTTTGTTTCTTTCCAATAAATGGGGGAGGACATAAAGAACCATAAAGTAACGAAAATGCAGAATGCCAGAATAACACCGAAAACGGCATAGCTATTTTCGGAGGTAAACTGAGTTGTTAGTGAGAAGAGGAGAGTTCCTAAAAGTACGAAAATAAAGGTTAGCAAGTTTAGGTAGCCAATCATGTCCCCAAGTTTGCGACCTAAACCTGAGTTTTGGAGTATCGACAAACAGGGAATTTGAAATAATCCACCCATAAAAGCTACCGAGAATACGCAAAGGACGAAAAACCACAAGCTGAGATGAAAAAAAGTAAGAACTAGAAACAATAAGCTCATACCCATTATTCCAATCAGAATAAGTCCTTTTTTTACCTCTTTGCCTGATATTTTACCTGCTGCCCAACAGCCCAGTGCAATACCAATGGCGGCACAAGCCATTACCATGCCTGTGGTGGTGTTTGAAGCCAGATAGACATGTTTGCAATGGATAACCAGATTCATTTGCAGCATTCCGCCAATAAGCCAAAAAGCTGATGCACCAAAAATGGCATTGTTTACACTGGCATGATTTCTGGCAAAGCGATAGGAATCAATTAGAAATCGAATGGGATTAAGAGTTCCTGATTCATTCTCATCTTCGGGAAGTTCAACAGCTTTTATTGAACGGGTAACTACATAACCGAGCACCGCAAGCCCGATGTACATGGCGAAAACCACCCATTGATTGTAGATGTCTGAAACAATTGAGGCACTAACCGTACCGATAAGAATACCCAAAAATGCCATCATTTCGAATACTCCGCTACCAAAAGATACGCCATGTTCGCCTCCAATATCGCGAATCAAACTGTACTTGGATGGTGAGTACAAGCAACTCAAAATTCCCATGACTAATACGGCAAAAACGGCCACCATCACCCAGTGAAAATAGAAGGCTACACAAGCCACAGCTAATACCGGTATCTCGAGCAATTTACAAAGGCTGAATACTTTTTTCTTGGAATAAATAACAGCAAATCTGCCTGCCAGTGGCGAAAGAAAAAGATAAGGTATAACCAGTGATGCCGAAACCATGGAAATGAGTTGCGACTGAGTCATCCACTTTGGCAAAGCCCAACCTACGGCAATGAATATGATGCAGTTTTTCAGGAAATTATCGTTGTAAACCCCTAGGAAATTACTAAGAAATAGCGGAGTCCATTTATTGCGGAATAGTTGCATGTGATTCTATTATAAACCCGGGGCAAGTGGTGAAGCTTACTCCGGGCGTTGGTGATTATTAGTTGTTTATCAGCGTTTTCGAAGGGAGAAAATAAACCGAAGTCCACCTCCTGGCACGTTTTTGGCAGAGATATTTCCACGGTGAAAAAGTACCGCGTTTTTTACAATTGCCAATCCAAGACCTGTTCCGCCTACTTTTCGGCTTCGACCTTTGTCTACCCGGTAGAAACGCTCAAATAGTCTACTTAAATGCTCCTCAGCTACTCCGATGCCATTGTCGGAAAAAGAGAAATAGTAAAACTGCTCGTCTTCCCGATAGCAATTGATTTCAATGGTCAGTTTTTCGCCACCATAGGCTAACGCATTGTCTATAAGATTTCTGAAAATAGAGTAGAGCAGTGACCTATTTCCCTGTATTTCACAATCAGGCATTACTTTGTTGATGGCAGTACATTCCTTTTGTTCGATTTGTAAATGAACATCTTTGAGTACATCGGATACGACTTCGTATAAGTTTGATGGTTCTTTCTCGAATAATCGCTTGGCTTCATCCATCTTGTTGAGAGTGGAGATGTCCTGCAACAATGCACTCAGCCGTTGTGCTTGCTGGAATGATCGCTCAACAAAGAATCGCTGGCGAAGCGGATCAAGATTTGGATTTTCGAGAATGCTTTCCATATACCCCAAGATACTGCTCACAGGAGTTTTTAGCTCATGCGAAATGTTCTGTGTCAAGTGTCTTTTTAGTTCATTTTCATGCTCTTGTACGGATATGTCGTTAATGGAAATCTCAAATGTGTTGTCCTGAAAAACGATACATTGCAAGGCAAATATACGTCCGCCTTTCTCAATGTTCAACCTTTTTCTGTTGAGTTGGTTGTTGAGCAAGCTTTGATCAATGAACTCATTGATTTCATCCAACTCGGGTAGTAAAAATATCTGATCTGAACTTTCGCACTGATGATCGGAAAGAATGTTGGTGTATTGAATGAAATGGGTATTGGCCAGGATCTCTTTCTTTTCCGACGAAAAAATGCCGAGACCTTCTTGCGAAATTAGTAAGTGTTTGATTAGTTTTTCACGCTCTTTGTTAACATCGTCTTTGGTGAGTAGTAGTAATTTATAGAGATGTACTATGTTCTTACTTATTTCGCCCAATTCATCATTGGGGAATTCTATGTTTGTGTCCAGAATTTCTTCGTTTTCGGCCTTTTGAGTAAAGATGCGTAGTCTATCTATAGATCGGGTAAAATTACGTGCAATGAGGTAAAGTGCCAGTATGGCTAAAATGAGTACCACAATCATGAAATACATGAATGAGGTGTTTGCTTTAAGCATGCTTGCCAAACTAACATTGTAGGGTAATGCACTACGAACAAATGCACGTGGAAATCGATGTGCTAAATAATAATAATTTACCCCGGTGGAGAAGGAGTGTCGGATGGCTTTTCCGTTTTCGGAAGTCAATGCCATTTGAATTTCAGGGCGCTCAAGATGATTGCCCAATTTTGTTCCTTTCTTTACAAACGAATCGAAAATAACCACGCCTGTTGTGTCAATTACGGTTACCCGCAGAGAGCTGTCAGGAAATAAACGAACATATTGCTCAAGGTTTTCCCAGCTAGCACCCTTTTCCTCAAAAAACTTGTTGATGGTATAGTTGTAAATGGTGAGTTGCTGATCAAGTTGTTGGGTGCGGAACTCTTTTTCGCGTTGGTACTGAAAAAACGAGATGATAGCGAGCATCAAAAAGAAGATGCTGAAGAAATAGAGAAACAGTCGGCGATTTAAAGTCATGTGGAAATTTACTATTTAGACATTTACCATTTACTTTTAGAGCAGAACACAGAATAAAAATTCAATCACGATTTAATTAATGGAAGAACATAAATAGTAAATTGTAACTGAAACAATAGTCAACACATCTATTCTTCAAAGCAATACCCGTAACCCAGTCGGGTAACAATGTTTTTACCATACGGTCCGATTTTTTTTCGTAAACGAGTGATGTTTACATCAATAGTTCGGTCGAGTACAATAACTTCGTCGCTCCATACGCGGGTAAGCATTTCGTCGCGCGAGAAAACACGGTTTTTGTTTTCTAAGAAAAGCCGGAGTATTTCGTATTCTTTTTTTGTAAATGGAATTTCTACACCATCGAGCAGTACCTTTTTGTTGCCTAAAAACATAACCAATGTTTCGTAGGTCAGTTGTTCCACCGCCACAACCGTTTTTTTGTTTTCTACGCGTCGAATGACGGCTTTTACACGTGCCAGTACTTCGCGGATAGAGAATGGTTTCGAAATGTAATCGTCGGCACCGATATTAAAGCCTGTCAGGCGATCGGTTTCAGAATCTTTTGCAGTAAGAAAAATAATAGGTGTAGTTGCTGTTGCAGGGTTTTCGCGAAGTGCGCGTGCCATTTTGAAGCCCGACATTTCGCCCATCATTACATCCAGCAATAATAGATTGTATTCAGCAATATTTTTTTTCAACGCTTCTTCGGCCGAGTAAGCTACATCAACCTGATAGCCCTCTGTTTCAAGATTAAATTGAAGAATTTCACACAAGTCTTCTTCGTCGTCGACTACCAAAATACGATATGGATTCATACGTTATTGAATTAAAATTATGTTACAAAGTAACTAATCTATTGTTTCGGAACTGTGTAATATGTGTTACAAAAGTATGATAAAAATATTTAAATCGATGATACATCAATAATAAAAACGTCAAAGAGGTAAATCAAGTGTTGATTTACCTCTTTATTCATGTTCCAGAGAACAAATTCATTATCGTTGTTAAGCAATAAAGCTTATTTTTTAGGCGAGTGTTTTAGTACTTTAGCGTCAAGATAAAAGAAGATTTCCTCGGCAATGTTGCTGCAGTGGTCACCAATACGTTCCAGCTTTCTGATGGCAGCAATCATGTGTAAGCACTCAAAGGCTCTGTCAGGGTTTTTTTGAATATAATCGGCAATAATTCTTGTTGCATTTACATTAATTTCGTCAACGATATAATCCTCACTAAAAATAGCGGTTGCCATCTCTGATTTTTCATTTTCAAATGCTTCTAAGCCCTGCGAGAGCATTTTGTTTACCTGCCCGATCATTTCGTTTAATTTGGTGTCCACAATAATCTCAGCATCAAGTATTACCGAAGGATATGTAATCAGTACCCGTGAGATACCATAGGCGAAATCTGCAATACGTTCGAGGTTGGAGTTTATCTTTAAAACAGCCAATACAAAACGTAGATCTACTGCCACCGGTTGGTGAAGTGCAATAATGTTTTCGCATTCACTGTCAATTTTCAGCTCGTAGGCGTCCACTTTTTTCTCGCGCATGGATACTTTGGTTGCAAGCTCTTTGTCGAACGATAAAATAGCTTCGCCTGAATTTGCAACTTGCGAAATAACTAATTTCCACATGTCAATAATGTCTTGACGAAGGGTTACCAATTCTTGTTCTAAGTGTCTCATATTAATGTCTTAAGTCGGCAGTCTATTGACACAAGTCAATAAAGCCGGATTTGATTTTGTTTAGATACCGTAATAATAGGAAAGTCTGTAGTCTTTTGACTGCCGTCATTTGTCTTATTTTTCACCCAAATCTTCCTGTAATATAATTCTGGGTAGAAATATGTTGCGGATTGGTGAAAATCTTAGTGGTCTCATCGAATTCGATTAATTCGCCAAGATAGAAATAGGCTGTTTTGTCGCTCACACGCGAAGCTTGTTGCATGTTGTGTGTAACAATAACAATGGTGTAATCTTTTTTCAATTCGTAGATCAATTCTTCAATTTTGGCAGTTGAAATCGGATCGAGTGCCGAAGCAGGTTCGTCCATTAATAGTACTTTTGGCGAAATAGCCAATGCACGTGCAATACAAAGTCGTTGTTGTTGTCCACCGGAGAGTGCAAAGGCTGATTTTTTCAGTTTGTCTTTCACCTCATCCCACAAAGCAGCTGCTTTGATAGATTCCACCACACGTTCTTCAATAAATGTTTTGTCGTTTATTCCGTTAACGCGCAAGCCATAGGCAACGTTTTCGAAAATAGACTTTGGGAATGGATTTGGTTTTTGAAAAACCATGCCCACTTTTTTTCTCAATTCGTCAACATGAATGCCCGGTGCGTAAATATCCTGTCCTTCAATCAGAACCGATCCAGTCAACCGCGTTCCGGGAATCAAATCATTCATCCGATTAAGAATACGGAGAAAAGTTGATTTTCCACAACCCGATGGGCCAATAAAAGCCACAACTTTGTTTTGTTCTACTTCCAGGTTGATGTTTTTTAGTGCGTGAAACTCACTGTAATAAAAATCAACATTCTTTGCGTCAATGGTTAGCATATTTTTTAGTCTTCAGTCGACCGTTGTCAGTCGACAAATTGGTTTAATTTGTTTTTACTTTCTTAGAGAAATAGTTTCTGAGTACGTTTGCCAATATATTGACCAAAAGTACAATAAATATTAATACCAATGCAGTTCCATAGGCAATTCCTCTCGAGGCTTCAATATCGGTTCCACTGGTAGTTATTACGTATAGGTGGTAAGGCAATGCCATAACCTGATCGAAAATGCTGGTTGGAAGTTTTGGTAAGAAATAAGCTGCCACTGTAAAGAGGATAGGAGCCGTCTCGCCGGAAACACGTCCGATGGAGAGAATTAGTCCTGTGATTATGTTTGGAAATGCCATTGGCAGAATTACTTTCCGAATGGTTTGTAGTTTAGTTGCACCCAGTGCAAGGCTACCTTCGCGGTACGAAAAATCAATTGCTTTAAGTGACTCCTCGGTGGTACGTATAACAAGTGGTAGTGAAAGTAAGCCTAAGGTAAGCGAACCGGCTAGAATTGAATCGCCAAAATGCATAGTGTTTACAAACAATGCCATCCCGAAAAGTCCGAAGACTACCGACGGTACACCGCTTAAATTATTCGTCATGATACGGATAAATGTGGCAATTTTACTTCCGGCTGCGTATTCGTTCATGTAAATACCTGACATGATTCCTACCGGGAAACTAAAAAGACTGCTTCCTAAAACAAGGTAAACTGTACCGACAATTGCAGGAAAAATTCCACCTTTTGTCATACCCTCTTCAGGTGCTTTGGTTAGAAAATCCCAACTGATAACTCCTATTCCTTTTGAAACAATAAAACCCAGAATCAGAATTAAGATAGCTACAACCGAATAACTCATCAGTTTAAAAATGGTAAACGCAATGGCCTGTGACCAGCGTTTTTTTCGATCGGAATTGTTTGTATTTATAATTGGTGTCATTTTTTTGTAGTTATTCAATCGTTGAATTGATTAATCATTTTTTTTAGCGTACATTTGAATTATGTACTTGTCTACTCGTTAGTTTGTTTACTATTTCTAGTTGTATTTCTTTTTGCCGATAAACTCAATGCTAATGCTGATAATCATTGTGATAAGGAATAAGATACAGCCTAATGCAAATAGAGCCTGATAGTGACCGCTTCCAGCAGATGCTTCGCCTAGTTCAGCGGCAATAGTGGCAGGAATTGTTCTTACTGGTTCGAGTAAAGTGTGGGGGATAACTGCAGCGTTTCCGGTAACCATCAGCACTGCCATAGTTTCACCAATAGCACGACCAATACCTAAAACGGCTGCTGAAGTGATACCTGATTTTGCGTAGGGAATAATGACGCGGTAGATGGTTTGCCACTGTGTGGCTCCAAGTGCTAAGCTTGCTTCTTTAGTAGCTCTTGGTACGGTACGCATGGCATCTTCGGCTACTGTAATTATAGTTGGAAGTGCCATGATAGCAAGTACTATACTACCCGCAAGAGCTGTTTCGCCCACCGGCAATTTAAATGTTTGTTGTAAAAAGGGGACAATTACCACCAGACCAAAGAAACCGTAGACCACCGATGGAATCCCAGCCAGAAGTTCAATAAGTGGTTTCAAAAAATTTCGCACTCGCATGGAGGCTATTTCAGCAAGATACACTGCCACTGCAATACCGAATGGTAATGAGAGGAGAATTGCACCAAGACTAACCCAAATTGTACCCAATAATAAAGGCAGTAAGCCATATTGTGCTGATGGTGTAGCGGTAGGATACCATTCTTTTCCTCCAAAGAAATCGCCCGGACGAAGCGTTTCGTGGTTTAATAACGTACCGTTGAAGTTTTTGGCAATATATTCTTTTGGTAAGAATAATATGATACCAGTGTGTTTTGCGGTCAGTTCGCTTGCTTTCGAAGGAATATTTTCAAAACTGGATCCCAGTTCTTCTTCGGTGTAATACTTGGTTAAGTCGCTTAGTCGAACCACTTCAATCGGTTCTTCTTTGCCGCCTACTTCGTCCCAATTGGTTATTTTTCCATCAAATATTTCCTTTATTTGATACGAATTCAAATCTTTTACCGGATTTGCTTTGTTGAGTCCGAGTACATAACCTTCTTCAATTACCGGACTGTTGAATAACCCGGATGCTTCTTTGAACAAAAAAATCACTATTAGTAATATGGTAATACTCGTTATACTACCACTTATTAATAATGCGCCTTCTACTAATTTTTCGAGGAATCGTTTCACGTTTCTTTTGGTTTTAAAAACTGTACAAAGAAACGATGACGATATTAAAACTAAATTACGAAAGTATTACAAACATGTTACGTTTTGTGTAGATATTGTTTGTCTATGGTTTAATGTTCAGTTTTTCAATTGTTTGTATCGAATACTGAATAGTTTAGTGCTGAAAAGTTGAATTGTAACAGCATTGTAATAGTTTTGGCAAAATCTTGTAATATAGTCGCCGTTTCTTTGCATCGTAAACTGAAAGCAAATAAACATATTCAAATTATAAACTAAATTAAATTCAAAAAATGAAATTCAAAAATTTAGCAATTATTGCATTAGGTCTTGTAAGTTCGACCGTTGCATTTTCACAAGAAGCGAAAGTGGACTCTTTAAATGTACTTGACCAGCGTGTTACTACAGTTGAAGACTATGTTGTTACGTCTAAAAAACTAAAGATTAGCGGATATGTGCAAGCGCAATGGCAATCTTCTCAAATAGACTCAGTAGGTAAGGGCTCACAAGACATGAAAGTTGGAACTGCAAAGTCAGGAAGTGAAGCCGCCAACATGAATAGATTTGGAATTCGTCGTGGCCGTATCAAAATGGCTTATGAAGACTTTGGTTGTACTGGGGTATTGCAATTTGATTTAACAGAAAAAGGTTTGGCTCTTAAAGATGCTTATTTAAGTATACTTGACCCTTGGACTGGATATGTTTCTGTTAAAGGTGGTGTTTTTGATCGTCCCTTTGGTTATGAAATTTCATACTCGTCTTCTCGTCGCGAGTCGCCGGAGCGTAGCCGTATTTTCCAAACATTATTTCCTGACGAGCGCGATTTGGGTGCAATGTTGACACTTCAAGCACCAAAAACGTCACCATGGAATGTATTGAAACTAGAAGCCGGACTTTTTGCAGGTAATGGTATTTATCAGGATAACGACAGTAAAAAAGATTTTATTGGTCACTTGACATATAATAAAGCATTAACTGCAAACATGAAAATAGGTATTGGAGCATCAATGTATGATGGAAGCGTAGCTCAAACAAACGTAAATGTTTATACTGTAAATAATGGTGCTTTTGTATTGAATAATAACGCAACGAACAAAAACAGTTTCGCGAAACGTCAATACTTCGGATTAGATGGGCAGTTTAGTTTAAGCTCAGCATTGGGACTTACAACTATACGGGCAGAATATATATGGGGACAACAACCGGGACGCTCAGATAATTCAAGCAGTCCGAAATCAGGTTTATTACCAGGAATGGATGCAAGCAACGCAGCAGTAGTAGGCGCAACGACTTATACAGCAAATACAACAACAGGTGCTGTAACTGTTACTCCCGGAGCAGCAACTGGTACAGATACCTATATTCGTAAAATGGCAGGTGGTTATGTACATTTTATTCAAGATATTGCTGATACAAAACACAGTGTGGTGGTGAAATACGATTGGTATGACCCTAATACAAACATAGCTGCTAATCAAATTGGAGTAGGTGCAAAGACAGGTAAAGCCGATGTTGCTTATTCAACATTAGGATTTGGTTACATGTACCGCATGAACAATAATATTCGTATCATGGCATATTATGACATTGTATCTAACGAAAAAGTGAATGTAGTTTCGACTGCTTTAAAAGGACTGACAAAAAATCTAGCAGATAATCTTGTAACAGTACGTGTACAATATAAATTCTAATAATAAAAGAACAATAAACACATTAAATAAATAAATCAAAATGAAAAAACTTATTTTATCTCTTATGATGGTTTGTACAATTGCACCATCGTTTTATGCACAAAAATTGAAAGGTAGTGATACTGTTTTGCCATTGGCGCAAAAAGAAGCTGAAGTATTTGGTAAAAAAACCGGAAAATCGGTAACTGTAATTGGTGGTGGTAGTGGTGTAGGTATTGCGGCTTTGTTGGAAGGAACAACTGAAATCGCAATGGCATCTCGTGCAATGAAATTTGACGAAAAAGTAAAATTTCAGGAATCAGGTAAATCACTAGTAACAAAGATTATTGCTTATGATGCATTGGCAGTAGTAGTGAATCCAGCTAACCCGGTTTCAAAATTGACAAGAGCACAACTGGAAGGTATTTTTACAGGTAAAATCACCAATTGGAAACAAGTAGGTGGTGCCGATTTGAAAATCACTCCTTACTCTCGCGAATCGAGCTCAGGTACTTACGAATTCTTCAAAGAACATGTATTGTTGAACAAGAACTATGTAAACTCTATCTTAAGTATGCCTGCTACAGGTGCTATCATTCAATCGGTAAGCCAAACAAAAGGTGCAATTGGTTATGTAGGATTGGCTTATGTTGAAAAAGGCGTAAAAGCTTTACATGTCTCTTTTGATGGAAAGACTTATGTTGAACCAAACGAAGTAACAGCTAAAAACAAAACCTATCCAATCATTCGCCCACTTTACTTCTATATGGACAAAAAAGTGGAAGTAAAATCAAAACCATTGGTTGACTTTATCATGTCAGCCGAAGGTCAAAAAATAGTAGAACAAGTTGGTTATGTGCCAGTGAAGTAAGCTCTGTGTAGAGAGAATATAATTTAAAAAAAGTCCGTTGTCAAACATTGTTTTGACAACGGATTTTTTTTGTTGAAGAAAGTAGAATATAGTTTGTTTGTCCTTACTCGATGCTTTCCCAGGATCACTTCTGATAATCTCAATTGTTTTGCAAGGTCTTTTATGTACAATGAATGGATAGCTTGTTCAAAATGACCTTATTTGATTTAAAAACATCCTTTTGTTATTAAAATATGTTTAATAACATATTTTAAAGCCGTAATGTGAACTTTTGTGTGTTGAAAAAGTATTATACTGATTGTCGAAAAAGTACTATTAAATCCTCATTATCAAGGGTATTTGGTCAAAATTGAAATTATTAGCACAATAAAGTGAAGTGTGTGAGTAGAAAAAGTATTGCTTAAAGCTAAAAAAATATAGTTTTTATTCTTGCAGATACTTTATTTTTGCACAGTCGGAATTTATCATTCCCAACAATAATTAACCTTTAATATTAAAATTAATTCCATGAAAAGAAAACTCAATTTTCTATTGGTATTGCTCCTTTTTGGAGTAGGCTTAGTTTCTGCACAGCAGAATCTTTCTGTTTCGGGGGTTGTAACTGATGCAGGTGATGGAAGTCCACTAGTTGGCGTTTCTGTGCTTGTAAAAGGATCAACGGTAGGAACAATTACAGACATGAGCGGTAAATACACTTTAAAAGCTGCTCAAGGTGCAACACTCGTATTTTCGTACATTGGTATGGAGAAACAACAAGAAGTTGTTAAGACGAGCGTCGTTAATGCTGCAATGAGCTCAAACTCAAAGATGCTTAATGAAGTTGTAGCTGTTGGTTACGGAACCATGAAAAAGAAACTGGTAACAGGTTCTACAGTTCAGGTAGCTGGTGACAAACTTCAGAAACTGAGTACAACCAGTGCATTTACAGCTTTACAAACAATGACACCGGGCGTAAATATCACCCAAAGTTCTGGACAGCCAGGTGAAGGTTTTAAGGTAAATATTCGTGGTATTGGTACAATTGGTAATTCGGATCCTCTTTATGTTATTGATGGTGTTGCCGGGGGTGACCTTAATGGAATTAATCCATCTGATATTGAATCTATTGATATATTGAAAGATGGTGCTTCATCAGCTATTTATGGAGCTCGTGCAGCCAATGGTGTAGTCTTGGTTACTACAAAACAAGGTAAAAGTGGTAAAGTTCAGGTAACGTACGATGGTTATTATGGAGTTCAGAACGTATATAGAATGCCTTCTGCTCTTAATGGTCAACAGTATATGAACGTTATGGATCAAATAAAATATAATGAAGGTCTAGATGTATATGATTGGAAGAAATACTTAGGTACAAGTTATGATGCTCTTAAGTCTGGTGCTTCAAAAGGGACTAACTGGTTGGACTTAATGCGTAATGCAGATGCTCCAACTCAAAATCATGCATTAAATATCGTTGGAGGTAATGAGATATCAAAGTTCTCTATGGGTGTTTCATATACTGGTCAAGAGGGTATTTTTGGTGCACCGGTTCAATCTGACTATAAACGGACAACAGTACGACTTAACTCTGAACATGTAATTTTAAAGTCAAAAGGTTTTGATGTTATCAAATTCGGAGAGACGCTGAATTATAACTTTACAACTAAAAATGGTATCGGTATTGGTAATCAATACTGGAACGATATAACCAATGCACAAAAAGCAAGTCCATTAATTCCAAATCTGAATAGTGCTGGCAATTACTTCAATTTTGCAGACTCCAAAGCGTTGGGTTATTCAGCTTATGATAATGGGTTTGCAAACCCAATAGCAGATATGATTTACCACCGTGGTTATAACGATTCAAAGAATCATAATTTGAATATGTCTGCAAATTTGCAAATTCAACCAATTAAAGATTTGATTTTCAAATCTCAGTTTGGATATAAAATGAGTGCAAGTTCTTACAGAGGTTTTTCTCCTGCGTATGAAGATCTTTCTTCCCAAAATACAAATAAGGTAGCATCAGTAAATCAAAGCGGGAGTTTAGGTTGGAGCTATACGTTAGAAAATACATTAAATTATAAGTTTAAACTAGATCAACATCATTTCGACGCATTAGTAGGTCAATCTATCGAAAAATCAGGTATGGGCGAAAGTGTTGGGGGGACTAACATTAATTATTTGTTCGATGGTTTTAAATATGCATATCTTGACAATACAAAAAATGCGACTCCGGGATCGACAAAGGTTACCGGTAGCCCATGGGGTCAAGGTGGTTTAGCTTCCTTTTTTGGACGTGTGAATTACGACTATAAGGAAACGTATATGGCTTCGGTGGTTATGCGTGCTGATGGTTCATCTAATTTTGCTAAAGGCAAACGTTGGGGTTACTTTCCATCAGTATCGGCAGGTTGGGTTATTACTAACGAAGGTTTTATGGAATCGAGTAAAGATTGGTTGGACTTCTTAAAACTACGTGCTAGTTGGGGTCAAAACGGTAACTGTAATATAGAAAATTTCCAATATTTGGCTACTATTGGTTTTCCTGCTAGTGCAGCATATTCTTTTGGAAATCCTTATACAACACAAACAACGGGAAGTTATGTAGATATTCTTCCAAACCCAGATGTGAAATGGGAAACGTCTATTCAATCAGATTTAGGAATTGACGCTCGTTTAATGAATTCTCGTTTGAATGTTACGCTTGACGTTTATAACAAGACAACTAAAGACTGGCTAGTTAAAGCTCCGATACTTGATGTTATGGGAACTAATGCGCCTTATATCAATGGTGGTGATATTGTTAATAAGGGTTTTGAGATTGGACTGGGTTGGAACGATCATATAGGTAAAGATTTTACTTATGGAATTAATACTAACCTTTCTTATAATCATAATGAAGTAACTCGTATTGCCAATGCTGAAGGAATTATTCAAGGGCCTCCAAATGTATTGGGTCAAGGAACTCAAGAAATGTTTCGTGCAGAAGTTGGTCATCCAATAGGATTTTTCTATGGATATCAAACTGCCGGTGTTTTCCAGAATAATGCTGAGATTGCTGCTTGGAAAGCTGCCGGAAATGGAATTTTACAAGGCAATGTTCAACCGGGGGATTTGAAGTTTGTAGATGTGAATCACGATAATATAATCAATAATAAAGATAAAGGACAAATTGGCGATCCTAATCCAGACTTTTTATTAGGAGTTAATTTGAATTTTGGTTATAAAGGTTTTGACTTGTCTGCTTCTTTACATGGTGCTTTTGGTCAACAAATAGCCAAAACAACTTTTGCGGATGGTCCATTTAATAACTATACCACTCAAGTGTTCCAATACTGGCACGGTGAGGGAACTTCTAATAAATATCCTCGTTTAACTGCAGGCTCAAATGCTAATCTTCAGAATATCTCGAGCATTTACATTGAAAATGCTGATTATTTGAAAGCTTCTAACCTAACAGTAGGTTATGATTTTAAGAAATTGTTTCGCAAAATGCCATTAACTCAAGCTCGTTTGTATTTCACAGCTCAAAACTTATTCACTATTACTGGTTATTCGGGTATGGATCCCGAAATTGGATCTAATGGTGGTGCTGCAGCTGGTTCAGATACATATGGTTGGGCTAGAGGAATTGATGTTGGATTTTATCCAAGTCCAAGAACTTATTTAGTGGGTGTAAATCTTAAATTTTAATAAGAATTTAATATGAAAAAATATATATATTTAATGGTTGCCGCTTCTGCGGTACTGTTTACTAGCTGTGAGAGTTTTCTTGATACAGATAGTATAACAAAGAAAAATACCTCTAATTATCCGCAGACTGTTGGTGATGCAGAACAGATAATAGCAGGGATCTACAATAATTTTAATGTTTCAAATGAAGCTCCTGGTTCTTCATATCTTTATATGGCTGAACTTGCATCCGATGACCGATTTGGTGGCGGTGGCGAGAATGATAAAGAAGCACAAGCTGCAGATTTATTGATGAACTTTGGACCAAATATGCTTGGGAAATTTTGGAAAGACCGTTATGCAGGTATTAATCGCGCCAATTTTGCGATTCTTAATTTGAGTAATTGTTCCGGATATGCGAGTGATGATCAAAAAAATCAAATGATTGGTGAAGCGTATTTTCTTCGTGGATACTATTATTATGAATTGGCTTCATTGTTTGGTAATATTCCATTGGTAGTAGATCTTGCGCTTGTAGATCATCCCCAAGCAACACCGGAAGTAATGTGGGGACAGATTGTTTCAGATTTTAAGAAAGCCGCAGAACTGATGCCAGCAAAAAAATTCGGTACTTTTGTATCTTCTGGTCATGCAGACAAATGGACTGCTGAAGCAATGTTAGGACGTGCATTTTTATTTTATACAGGGTATTATAATAAAACTGATATGACTTTGGCTGATGGAAAAACGAAGCTGACCATAACTGATGTGAGTGCTTTGATTGATGACTGTGTTACCAATTCTGGTTATTCATTAGTCCCAGATTTCCGTAACTTATGGGCTTATTCTAATAAATTGACTAAGGAAGACTATAGTTTTACGAAAGGACAAGGTTTGAAATGGGTAGAAGACGATGCGGCGGTTAATCCTGAAGCTATGTTTATGATTAAATTTTCAGAATTTGCCTCTTGGTCTACTACTATCGGATATTCAAATGGCTATGCACTTTATTTTGGAATGCGTGGTAATCAAGACTTAGCTAAGACATTCCCTTTTGGACAGGGTTGGGGTCAAGGTCCTGTTTCTCCAAGTTTGTGGAAACAATGGACTACTGCTGAACCTACAGATAAGCGACGTGCTGCTTCAATCTGTGATATTCCTGCAGAAGAAGCTGGTTATACAAAAGGTCAATGGGACTTTGTGCAAGAAACTGATTTTTATGGAAAAAAATGGTCGCCTATATCATGCAAAAATACTGATGGATCATATAGTCCCGGATTTGATGTGAAAATGTATAACTACACAGCTCAGCTAACTAATATGCAATTGTGTAATATTCATGATTTAGTTTTGTTGCGTTTTGCTGATGTACTATTAATGCAATCTGAGCTTAAGAAAGATGTTGCAGGTATCAATAAAGTCCGTGTTCGTGCTGGTTTACCGACTATTGCAGCATATAGTGATGCAGCTTTGCGCAACGAACGTCGCTGGGAGTTAAACTGTGAAGGAGTGCGCTGGGGTGATATACGTCGTTGGCACATTGCTGAAACTGCTTTAGCTGCTCAAGAAGGCGAGCCAACCTATTATAAAGGTGCTGCTGATATAAATAAGACTTCTCATAATGGTGGTGGTTATGCAGCTCGTTATAAAGCTACTGGTGGTTTCTTCCCAATTCCTCAAACTCAGATTTCTTTGTCAGCAGGATTATATAATCAAAATCCAGGTTGGGGAACTGCTGATGCTGAATATTCAGGTTGGAGATAATTTAGATTAACTAATAACACAAATAAATAAACATTATGAATAAATTGTTTTATATACTATATACAGTTGTTCTTGTGGGACTTTTTACATCCTGCGACCCGATTCAAAATGATATGGGTTATGGAACTGTAATTACTTCAGCAGATCAGCTTCAGGCTACCGTAACGAATGTCATGGATGGAACAAAGAAGACTAATAAAGTGATAGTTCACTGCACTAGTCCTGTGAATTGTCAATGGACTGATGGCGTAAACACGTCTGTAGGCACTGATACTACAATGATATTGATGAAGACAGGTACGCTTAAGGTTACGTTGAATACTATGACTGTTGACGGAACAAAATTGACGAGGGACTATAGTGTTCAAGTTGATGAAATGAAGTTCCCGATTGCACCTCAATTTGCTTACCTAACAGCACTGAGTTCAAAGACATGGACATGGGCTGATGCCGAAAAATGTTTTGGTAATGGTGGCGGTGGCGACACTAAGCCTGCTTGGTGGACGTTAACGGCAGCTGATATTACCGGTCAATGTGCAGATAAGAAGTTGCCTGCTGAAGGTCTTGGAGCAACAATGAAATTCAGATTGGATAATGGATTGTTTCTCGATAAAATTACAGCTGATAATAAAACGATTACTGGGAAGTTTAAATTTGATATGACTGCAGGTAAAGCCGGTTGGTCTATTGGAACGTTGACAGTAATTAATACGAATATTTTATGTGGTTATGACTTTAATGCTACAGGCTTAACGCCTTGGACTACTTATAATATTATTTCTTTGGATGCAAATAAAATGGTGTTAGGTGTTCAAGAACATGCTCCTAATTCAAACTATTGGTATTATGTATTCAAAGCGTTGTAGTTGAGAAATATCAATAATGTTGATTATATAAAAGAAGGAGGGCGTTTTTGCCCACCTTCTTTTTCTTCGTTTAAAGGTCCTGTATGACGTATTTAGTAAAGAAGTTCTCAGATTTTAATGTTGTAGCCGAAATTGCGGTGTTTGAACCTGTTGGTAAGGTTCATGAGTTTCAAGTGATGGTGCATGTAGATGCCGCAATGATGACTTTTCAAGAGCAGTTAGATGCCCTTCAGGTTTCGTTGCGTTCGTTTTTGGCAGATGACGTTTTACGAGATGCTGTTCCTGTCTTTGCGCATTGTTTTATGAGCGATGCGGCCAACCAGCAAGAAGAAGTTTCGCTGATTTTGTCAGAGCAATTGAACTGCACAGTCAGCTGTGTAAAGCAACCGCCACTTGATGGAAGTAAACTGGCACTTTGGTTGCAATTGCAAACCGGTGTGAAAGCAGAAAATGACGGACTGATTTCTTTTGAGCACAATGGTTATCGCCAATATTTCACTACGGCTGATTGTGGAAAGCGTACAACAGAAAAGGGTAATTCTTATTTTCAAACAAAAGAGTTACTGGAAAATTACCAAGAGCAATTGAGCGATCGAGGATGTACGTTGGCTCGTGATTGTGTTCGTACTTGGTTTTTCGTCCGTGATGTTGATCTGAATTATAAGGGTGTTGTTGATGCGCGTAGAGAAAACTTTGAACTAAATGGTTTGACAAATAAGACTCATTATATTGCAAGTACAGGTATCGAGGGTTGTGTTTCTAACCCGAGTGTAAAAGTGATCTTGAATACACATCTGATAAAAGGGTTAGATGATGGGCAGATACAATTTCTGTATGCCAAGGAAAACTTAAACCCAACCTATGAATATGGTGTGACTTTTGAACGTGGTGTCTTTATTGATTTTGGGGATAGGCGAAAAGTATATATCAGCGGAACTGCAAGTATCGACAATAAGGGTTTGATTGTTCACCCCGGTGATATTGAGAAGCAGGTTTATCGCATGTGGGAAAATGTGAATGCTTTGTTGGATGAGGCAGATTGTGCATTTGATGATTTGATGCAGATAATAGTCTACCTACGCGATATGGCTGATTATAAGCTCGTGAATAAGCTGTTTGACCAAAAATTCCCAACCGTTCCCAAAGTAATCGTGTTGGCTCCGATTTGCAGGCCCGGTTGGTTGGTCGAAATGGAATGTATTGCTTCGAAAGCTTTATGTAACACCCAATACAGAGATTTATAATCCGCTTAAAATTATTCATTTGAATTGATTTTATGAATAATAATTCGTTTCTTTGATGCCGTTTCAATAATCTGTCAGCACTCATCACGAAATAATTCGCAGATATTTTTATTGATAATAATTTCTTAATGCTATCAACAAATCACAATGAATAAAATTACGAAATATCTTGAACAACTATCACCACTTCTGTTCGGCTTAGTGATATTCACATTCTTTGCTTTAAAATATAATTTTCATCTTCATTATCAAGAGCAGTTGCAGATGTTTCTCTTTACATCTGATTATTTCTCTAATCTGGCAAGTTGTCCCGGAGGTATTGCCGATTATCTTGGAACTTTCTTTGTTCAATTTTACTATTACTCATGGTTAGGTGCGTTTGTCATCGCAACGTTGCTGGTTATCCTTCAACTGCAAATACGTTCACTTTCAAGTAAATTAAAGTACGGTTCGCTATTCTATCCATTGACTTTTATTCCTTCAGTCTTATTTTGGGCGTTGCTTTGTGATGAGAATTTTTTACTCTCAGCATTGATTGCAGTCATCATTACACTGGCCTTTGTTCAAATTTATACACTGTTGAAGCAATCTCAACTTAGAATCATAGTATTCGTAATTATGTTGATAAGCCTGTATTGGACTGTTGGTGGTGTATTTTGGATTTTCGGGGTTCTATGTTTGATTGTAGAACTTCTACATTTCAAACAATTGACTAAAAAGCAATGGGGAGTCTTTGTTATTAGTTTTTTGTTAATCGTCGTTGCTTCTCCATTTATTGCTAAAAATTTCCTGCAATATCCATTATCACGCCTTTGGTGGGGTTTAAGTTATTATCGTTATCCGGTAGTGTCACCTTATTTATTGTTGGTTGTTTGGCTGACTCTTATTTTAATACCAATTATAATCAGGTTTCTACCTTCTGTTGCTTCAAAAACGATATTTATAATTGTAGTATCTGCTCAATTGATAGTTATGCCTACACTTTCGGTATGGCTTATCCATTCAACTGCTGATTGGAGCAAAGAGGAGATAATGGCCTACGACTATAGTGTTCGCACTCAAAATTGGAATGCTATTATTTCGATGGCAAATCATAAAGATCCCAGCGCACCCTTGTCGGTAGCGTGTTTGAATCTTGCATTGAGTAAAAACGGGACGATGGGCGACTGTATGTTTCGTTATTATCAAAATGGACCAGAAGGATTATTGCCCACTTTTCAGCGCGATTTTACATTGCCATTTATTTCGGGAGAGATGTATTATCATTTAGGATTTTTGAATACTTCGATGCGGTACGCTTTCGAGGCAATGGAAGCCATTCCGGATTATAAGAAAAGTAGTAGGGCTATAAAACGAGTTGCGGAAGTGAACTTGTTGAATGGAGAATATAGAGTGGCAGCTAAATATCTTCATCTATTACAGCATACCTTGTTTTACAGCGATTGGGCAGATTCCACGTTGTTGTGTGTTGGAAATAAAAGTAGAATTGATAAGAACAAAGAATGGGCAGTACTACGGAAGTATCGATTCACTAACGATTTTCTTTTTAGTGAAGAAGAGAAAGATCAAATGTTGGGATTAATGGTTACACATTGCCCGACGAACAAAATGGCGTATGACTATTTAATGGCCTATGCATTACTTACAAAAGACTTAAAGCATTTTGTTCAGTATTACCAATTGGGCAAAACATACGGTTATAAAAATACCCAGGCTCATTATCAAGAGGCTCTCATTTTTATATGGGCTAATAAAACTTCCCAGCTAAATAATTCTCCATGGCCGATTGATGAATCAGTAAAGAAGGCTTTCTCTGACTATGCAAAGCTTTATTCAGCTGTTCAGAAGGATGATGCAGTGGCGTTAAATGATTTTACTCAAACGTATTGGTATTATCTTAATTTCAGGAACTAGTAAAAGATACACAATGAAAATATATATATATTACATATTATCAGCATTATTCTTAGTTACAGGTTGTAAAGATAGTGTTAAATCGCCAACAATTATCAATTCCTTTCCCGTGATTTTTCCCGATTATGTTGGTGTTACTGTGCCGGCTTCAATAGCTCCACTTAATTTCACAATTAAGACTGAAAGATTTGATTTGATTGATGTTGAGGTAACGGGCAAAATAAAAGGTTCGATACACGTACAAGAAAAGGAAATAATCCAATTTTCGGAAAATGAATGGCATCAATTGCTGGCAGATAACAAGGGCGAGAAGTTGAATGTAGTGGTGAGCCTGAAATTAAATGGCATTTGGAAGCAATACAAGTCTTTCTCTATTTCTATCAGTTCGTATCCACTGGATTATGGGTTGGTTTATAGATTGATTGCGCCTGGTTATGAAGTGTATAGCAAGATGGGCATTTATCAACGGAACTTATCCAATTTTGACCAAAATCCGATCATTGAAAACACATTAATCCCTGGCACTTGCGTCAACTGTCATGCCTTTAATCAAAATAATCCAAACACAATGAGCCTTCATTTGCGTGGTGCTCAAGGAGCCACTATGTTATTGGTAGACGGCAAGATGGAAATGTTGAATACAAAGACGGATAGTACCTTGTCGGCATGTGTTTACCCCTACTGGCATCCTTCAGGCAAATTTATTGCCTATTCGGTAAATAAAACGAAGCAGGCATTTCACGAAGTATGCAATGAGCGCGTTGAAGTATTTGATGAGGCTTCGGATGTTGTTGTTTATAATGTTGTAACTAACCAGTTAACCAGCACTAAATTATTGAGATCAGATGACTTGGAAACTTTTCCGGTGTTTTCTCCTGACGGTAATACCCTGTATTTCTGTTCTTCAAAGAAGCAAGATATCCAAACAGGCTATAAGAAGATTAAATATAGTTTGTGCAAGATAGATTTTAATCCGGTAGCCGGTGCGTTCGGGAGTAAGGTTGATACTTTGGTTTCTGCTGCTCGAACAGGTAAGAGCGTATCTTTTCCGCGACCCTCCTTTGATGGTAAATTTTTGATGTTCACCTTGTCTGATTATGGGAATTTTTCCATTTGGCACCGGGAGGCAGATTTATTTTTATTGACATTGAAAAATGGGACTTTCAGATCTATAAATGAGGTAAATAGCAATGAAACTGAGAGTTTCCATGATTGGAGCAGTAACTCCCATTGGTTTGTATTTAGCAGTCGTCGTGGTGATGGGCTTTATACCAGACCTTATTTTGCTTCCATTGACGAAAATGGAAAAGCGACAAAACCCTTTATGCTTCCTCAAAAAGATCCCCGTTTTTACGATAATTCATTAAACTCATTCAACGTGCCCGAATTTGTAACATCAAAAGTTAAAGTAGGTACAGCCGAATTTGAATCAAAAGCATTAATGAAAGACCGAAAAAAAGTGACATTCAAGTAAAATAATTGTACGTTGTTCGTAAAAGAGACAGTTCTGTTATCATAACAGGACTGTTTTTTTTATGAATAACTTTTCTAAATACTCCATCCGGTGTTCACTTTTGTTGTATCACTGATAAAAAAATAGTAGCTGATTTAGACTTTCGGAGTTGATTTTGATTATTAAGTATTAGTTTGGGCTAAAATAATATGGTTTTTGCTGATTTTAATGATATAATTTTGTAAGATAAAGAGTTTTATGGATGCTAAATTTTTATTATGAAAATAAATAATGAAGATTACATTCGACTCTTTCTAACACAAATAATAAATCGAGAATAATACAATGAGACATTCTGTTTTAAAATCTCAACTATTTTGGTTGGTTTCTGCTTTTTTATTTTTAAGTAATAGTGTACAGGCAAAAGTTGAATCGTTTACAAAAAATGTAGATGGAATTACTTGTAGTCTGGATAAAGGGTTGATGAAAATTAAAATTTGTAGCGATAATATAGTTCAGGTGAAATATACCGAACTACCTGTGTTTATGGATAAAACTTCGCTGGTTATTACCAATGACTGGAAAGTACCTCCTGGTTTTAAAATCTCTGAAACTGAGAATGAAATATGTATCAGCACCGCCAAACTAAATATAGTGGTCAACAAACTGAGTAACTCTATTATGTATACCGATTTAAAAGGCAATCTGATTCTAAGTGAAGCCGACTCGCAAAGCAAATCGATGAAGGCGGCTACCATTGCTGATATCGACACTTATATTTGCTCCTCAGTGTTTAACTCGCCCAAAGATGAATCACTTTACGGGCTGGGTTGCCACCCGGAGGATTCACTTTCAGTTAATTACAAAGGTCGGAATCAGGATATGGCTATCAAGTATATGACCGGTGCAATTCCTGTACTTTTGTCAACCAAAGGATATGGGCTGTATTGGGATAATTATTCTGCGTCCAATTTTTATGGTGCTGAAAATGCGAATACCAAGTTTAAGTATGAATCGGAGAGTGGAACTATGGTGGATTATTATTTCATTTATGGGCCCGACTTTGATACTATTATCGCTTCCTACCGTAATGCCACCGGTAATGCACCTATGTTTCCCAAGTGGTCGTTTGGTCTTTTCCAATCGCAAGACAGGTATAAAAGCCAGGTTGAGGTTTTGTCGGTGAAAGATAAGTATCGCGATGGTAAAATTCCAGTCGACGTGATTGTTCAGGACTGGTTTTACTGGGAGCCTAATGTGATTGGTTCCCACGTAATGTGGCCGGAGAGATATCCTGATCCCAAAGGAATGGTTGATGAATTGCACAAAGCCAATCTTCATGCTATGATTTCTATTTGGCCGGTGTTTTCGAAAGGAACTACGCCCTATAATCAAATGGCGCATTCAGGTGGTATGACAGATATAAAGTGGAATAATGTGATGACGAATATCATGGATAGTTATTACGACGCGCATAGTGCACAAGCCCGTGAATTGTATTGGAAACAGGCAAACGATAGCTTGATTGGCCGTTACGATTGGGATGCATGGTGGGTAGATCAATGCGAACCGGATAATGGAAATGATTTGGATTTGAGAAGAAAAAGTCATTTCGCTATTGGACGTGGAATTGATTATATGAATACCTACTCGTTGATGCACTCCACCGGTTTGTATGATCATTGGCGACAAGAGATTCCCAATAAACGTGCATTTTTCCTTATTCGCCAGGCCTTTGCCGGCCAACAGCGTAATGCTGCAACACTTTGGTCATCGGATATCACGTGCACATGGAGCGCTTATAAAAATCAGGTGCCACAGGCTATCAATGCCTGCGCCTCGGGTATTCCGTACTGGACTTCGGATATCGGCGGATACCACTATAAATGGTCTGCTCCCGATTGGACAACGCCATCGAACCGTGAATTATTTACCCGTTGGTTTCAATTTGGCGTATTTAGTCCGATTTTTAGAATACATGGAAAAGGAGAGAGAGCTTTGTTTTCGAACAATTGGGATGCTCCGATGAAAGCGAACCTTCTGAAATATGATAATTTACGTTATAGACTCTTGCCTTATATTTATTCGCTTTCCAACAAAGTAACCACCGAAGGATATACCATTTTACGTTCTCTTGCTTTTGATTTTAGAGAAGATGCCGCTATTAAATCAATTCCGGATGAATATATGTTTGGACCTGCATTTCTTGTAAACCCTGTTACAGAGCGTATGTACAGCCTTTCTGGTAGTGAAAATATAAAGAAGAGCCGAAAAGTATATCTTCCAAAATCGGCCAACTGGTTTGATTTCTGGACTGGTAAATTAATTTCAGGTGGACAGACTATTGATGCTGCGGCTCCTATTGAAACGCTGCCACTTTATATTAAAGCCGGTTCGATTGTGCCTATGGGACCTTATTTGCAATATGCCACCGAAAAAGTCGCAGACCCCATCGAAATTCGCGTTTACACTGGGACTGACGCTGATTTTGTACTTTACGAAGATGAAAACGACACTTATAACTACGAGCAAGGCAAGTTTGCAACGATTGCCATAAGTTGGAATGAAGCAAACAAAACATTGATCATTAAAGATAGAAAAGGAGAATTCCCAGGCATGTTGAAGAAACGTACGTTTAGAATCGTATTTGTGACCACAACTAACGGAAAAGGAATAGAGCCGGCTGCAAAGGCTAAAATTCTAAACTACTCAGGACAAGAAATAAGTATCAAAAAATAGTGGATAGGAGATGCGAATAAACTATCGCATTAAATCTTGATAAAAAAAGCGGATAAACGCTGATGTATATGTTTCAACGGATTTTAATCCTGAGAATCAGAATTGATTTAAACTAAAGTCAATTTCAATATAGATCAATGTTTATTCGCTTTTTTGTATAAATATAATTTGAATGATTATGTCGTTTTTCCATTACATAGATTAAATATGCTAATTTTTGGTTGATTGAAGAGACTAATCTTCTCAGGTAGAATTTGCTAATAGAAACGTTAATAAATGTATATTAATTATAATGTTTTTAGTTGCTATAAGAATTGGTGTCCTAATCTTAGAGTCTCAATATTAAACACTATCTGATACAAAGTCAGAACGTATTTCTGTGACCAGAGTAAATAGTTCCTTCATAAGTGTCAATTGTGTAATCGGCATAAAATTAATTTGTTGAAGTGTAATAAATACACTATATAACTCTGCTTATGTAGTTGTATTTTTGGTGAAATATGTATTCAATTTATTTACGACTATTTACGCAATAATTATTTCAGGAACAAACGAATTTTGATTTTATAATTAGGGTTATTTAAATTAATATCTATTTAGTGCTTTGGCATAAAAAATCAAAAAAAGATCTATTTAAGATGCCCATTTAGGAGTAATTGTAGGAATAGTATCATGTATAGCTAAATAAATATGTATTTTGTAGTGTTAGATACTCTATTTTTGCATTGTCGGAATTTCTCATTTCGATCAATTATCAACCTATTTAATATTAAATTTAATTCCATGAAAAGAAAAATCAATTTACTATTGGTATTGCTCCTCTTTGGAGTAGGCTTAGTTTCTGCTCAGCAGAATCTTTCTGTTTCGGGAGTTGTTACTGATGCAAGCGATGGTAGTCCACTGGTTGGAGTTACTGTAATTGCCAAGGGAGCAGCTAATGGAACTGTAACGGACATAAACGGCAAGTATAGCCTGAAAGCGGCCCAAGGTTCAACAATCGTTTTTACATACATTGGTATGGAAAAACAGCAAGTACTGGCTAAAGGCAATATTGTTAATGTAAAGTTACAAGCTGACTCGCACGTTTTGAATGAGGTCGTAGCCGTTGGTTATGGAACCGCCAAACGGGTGGATTTAACTACGGCGCAAACATCTGTTTCAACTAAGCAAATGGAGAAAACTGTAAATACCACTTTAGAACAAGCTTTGCAAGGTAGGGCAGCTGGAGTATATATTACTCAAAACTCAGGACAGCCCGGTGGAGGTATTTCTGTTGCGGTACGTGGTGTGAGCTCAATCAATGGTTCAACAGAACCTTTATATGTTATTGATGGAGTCCAAATTCCGGGGTCACAAGTCTCTTATGGTTCTACAAGTTCATCTAATCCGCTTTCAGGGCTTAATCCTTCTGATATATCAGATGTTCAAATTTTGCAGGGTCCCTCTGCAACTGCACTTTATGGATCTCGTGCTACAAATGGAGTTGTCTTAATAACTACTAAACGAGGTAAATCAGGTGATGCACAAATTACCTATAATTTTAGTTATTCTTTACAAGACTCACCTAAAAGGATGGATGTTATGAATTTGCCACAGTACGCGCAAATGGTAAATGAATATCATGCTATTGCTGGTGGAACAACTCCTCAAGAATTTCTGGATCCTTCAATTTTAGGAAACGGAACTGACTGGCAAAAGGAATTGTTTAGAACTTCTGCAATGAATAAACACCAATTAAGTTTAAGTGGTGGGAGTGAAAAAAGCACATATTATATGTCGGGAGAATACCTGACTCAGGATGGTGTCGCCCTTGGCTCTGGATTCAATCGGTTTGGATTACGTGCAAATTTAGATACTAAACCAAGAAAATGGCTCAAAATGGGTTTAAACACAAGTTTTAATCAGACAGTTGAGAAACTTTCTTCAAGTTCTGAAGATGTCATAAATAATGCTTTACAACTTACTCCTCAAATTCCTGTAAAGAATATAGATGGTACTTATGGAGGTGGTGATCTTAGCAAGCCAGAAGATAAATTTGCTCCTGTAAACCCAATTGCTATTGCCAGCTTGGTAACAAACAATAATACTAGAAGGCAGTTTATGGGAGGCGCAAACGTAAATATTGATATTTTGCCAGGATTGACTTTCGTTACTTCGTTGAATGCAAACCTTAACACGCAAAATTCAATCAATTATAGACCAACATATTCAATTGGGTGGGCAGTAAATACTACAGCAACTATGTCCGATTTCAATGGAGTAAATACAGCATATAATTTAAATGAGCTTCTTCACTATATTAAAGGTTTTGGAAAGCATAGTTTTGATTTAATGGCTAGTCATGAAGCTTCAGAATGGAGATATAAAAATAATGCAGCAAATATAAATACATTTATTACGAATGATATAATTGATGTAGCTGCAGGAGACCAGACTACAGCTGACCTTAATGGAAGTGGACATGGATCCGGAGCTATGGAATCATATTTGGGAAGAGTAAATTATAATTACGGAGAAAAATATCTTATCTCTGCTTCAGTACGTAGTGATGGTTCATATGCTTTTGGTGCGGATAAGAGATGGGGAACATTCCCGGCTATATCTGGAGCCTGGAGAATATCGAAAGAGAAGTGGTATAATATATCTTTCATGAACGAACTTAAACTTAGAGTTGAAACCGGAACTACAGGTAATCAAGGTGGTGGTGGTGGAATTTATTCTTCTATGAATCCAGCTCAATCACAGTGGGGAACAGGTTTTTTGCCAAGTCAGTATTCAAATCCATCGTTGCAGTGGGAATCAACTAAAACAAATAATATTGGTCTAAATGCAAGTTTCTTCAATAATAGAGTTCAAATTGAGGCTGATTATTATCATAAAATTACCGACAACCTGCTTATGTCGGCTGCGCTACCCGCTTACATGGGGACACAGGGGAATGGTGGTTTAGGAGCTCCTACAGTAAATCTTGGGTCGCTGCAAAATAATGGTTGGGCTTTTACTTTTATTTCAACTAATATTAACACGCAAGATTTTAAATGGGAATCAAATTTTAATATCTCAGGTTTCAAAACTAAAATTCTCACCTTTAATTCAGGGGTTAAATCCATTGATCGTACTTCTTGGTGGATGGGTAACTGGACTCAACGTTCAACTGTAGGGCAGGCTCCTTGGTTATTCCTTGGTTATAAGTCGGATGGAATTTTTCAGTCGGTAGATGAAATAAATAATAGTGCAGTACCCGTTGATAATAACGGGAAAAGATTACCAACAGATGTGAATAATGTTTGGGTTGGGGATGTTAAGTATAAAGATATTAGCGGTCCGAATGGAGTGGCAGATGGTATCATTGATGTGCATGACTTAACAACGATTGGTAATCCATGGCCATTGTTTTTTGGAGGGTTTACAAATACATTTACTTATAAAGGATTTGATTTGAGTATTTTACTGACATATTCGTATGGTAATGATATTTATAATTATGTTAAAATGATAGATTCTAATCCTCAACAAGTAAATATTGGACGAAATCTATTGACTAGTGCTGAAAATTATTCAAGATTAGTGACTGATGCTAATGGTGTTGTATCTATCTCAAATTCAGGAACTAATTTGCCTAGGATTACATATAGCAACAATGGTAACTGGACAAGATTTACCGATAGATGGGTTGAAGATGGTTCGTATATAAAATTAAAGAATATTTCTCTGGGTTATAACATACCTTCTTCATTAATATCTAAACAAAGTTTTATTAAGTCTGTAAGGCTTGTCGCAAGTGCACAGAATATATTCACCCTTACGCATTACACAGGTTACGATCCAGAAATCGGATCTTATGTAGGAAATAATGCTTCTTCAGGTAATCAGGCCATAGGAATTGATAATGGACGTTATCCGCTGACTCCGGTTTATACATTTAATATTACTGTAAACTTTTAATAATTTCATAAGATATGAAGAACTTAAAATATAATTGGATAGCAATATTCATTTCAATACTAATTCTGACAGGTTGTTCTCAGGATTTTTTGAACAGAGCTCCTGAATCTGCTATAACGGATGCGAATTTCTACAAAACTAATGCACAGGTAATGGCAGCAACGTCATTATTATATAACAGAGTATGGTTTGATTATAATGATAAAGCATCATTTGAAATTGGTGATTTCAGAGGAGGAATTGCTTACAACCCTTGGGGTCAACAAGGATATGTCAGGTTTAACTTAACAGGATATGATCCTGATATGGTTGCAGGTTGGAATTCATTCTTTACAGTAATCGGTCAATCGAACATGGCAATTCAAAATGTAAACAGATATGCAGGTACTGCTGTTACCGAAATTGTCAAAAAAGAAGCAATTGCAGAAGCCCGCTTTATGAGAGCTTGTGCATATCGCGATTTGGTAATGCTTTGGGGCGAAGTTCCGATTATTGAGAATAACCAGAAATTACTGAGTGATACTACCATTGCAAGAAATACGATTAGTAGTGTATGGAAGTATTTGACATATGAAATGCGTGCTATAGCAAATGATCTTCCTGAAGTAGCTTACGAGAAAGGTAGGATTAATAAATGGTCTGCTGAAGGTATGTTGGCTAGATTTTATCTGACTCGTGCAGGAGTAGAATCTGTGGGTGGTGTTAGAAATGAACAATTTTTAGATAGTGCTAAATATTATTCTAAACGTGTTATAACACAAAGTGGGAGATCTTTGTTGCCTGATTACGCAAGTCTGTTCAAATATCCTTATGACAATAATTCCGAGTCTTTGTTTGAGCTACAATGGGTTTATTCTACAGTATGGGGTGTAAGTAATTCAACTCCTGCCTATCTTGCGTTTAGTTCTGATATAGCCAACGGAGATGGTTGGGGCGGAAGCGTTGGTGCAACATGGTGGATATTACAAAAATATGAAGGAATTAATGCATATGGTGTTACAGGTGATTCCCTTAAAGGCAGGACATTGGATCAGCGGCTTAAGGCAACTTTCATGTTACCAGGGGCAAGTTATCCAGAAATCTCACAAAGTGTAAAAACAGCAAGTGGAAAAGATAGTATTCAACGACTTGTATATCCCAATAATACGGCTGATAACACTACTGTTGCGATTAAGAAATATATTTGTGGAAAGGCTGCTGATATGGGAGGTGAGGCTTCGAGTCAACACTACCCAAATAACACTTACATGTTACGTTTAGCAGAAATGTACTTGATTTATGCAGAAGCAGAACTTGGAAATAAAACTCAAACAACCGATGGTACTGCTGTGGCATATTTCAATGCAGTCCATACTAGAGCTGGTTTGGGCGCTGTAACAACCCCTTTGACATTTGATATGATTTTCAATGAGAGAACTGTTGAATTTGCAATGGAAAGTATGTGCATGTATGATTTGAGTAACCTGTATTATTACAATCCGACTAAAGCTTTGGCAATACTAAATTCTCAAGACAGAGGGCTGTTTGCTGCTCATCCTGATGTGTTCCCAAATCCTACACAATGGATATTTGTTAAGACTGCTTGGTATACGCCCGCTAATGGCAACTATAGAACAATCACTGCTAGTACAGGCAATTTTTATCTCCCAATTCCAACAACAGAATTGGCCGGTGCGCCTAATTTACAAAAACCGGCTGTTGATTATTACAGTAAGTAAACATTAATGTCAAAAACAAAACATC
>CAXXUM010000006.1:0-124066 GCA_963664445.2 uncultured Paludibacter sp. | reverse complement strand
CAGAAATGTACTTGATTTATGCAGAAGCAGAACTTGGAAATAAAACTCAAACAACCGATGGTACTGCTGTGGCATATTTCAATGCAGTCCATACTAGAGCTGGTTTGGGCGCTGTAACAACCCCTTTGACATTTGATATGATTTTCAATGAGAGAACTGTTGAATTTGCAATGGAAAGTATGTGCATGTATGATTTGAGTAACCTGTATTATTACAATCCGACTAAAGCTTTGGCAATACTAAATTCTCAAGACAGAGGGCTGTTTGCTGCTCATCCTGATGTGTTCCCAAATCCTACACAATGGATATTTGTTAAGACTGCTTGGTATACGCCCGCTAATGGCAACTATAGAACAATCACTGCTAGTACAGGCAATTTTTATCTCCCAATTCCAACAACAGAATTGGCCGGTGCGCCTAATTTACAAAAACCGGCTGTTGATTATTACAGTAAGTAAACATTAATGTCAAAAACAAAACATCATGAAAAAATTATATAAACTAGTTCCTTTTCTTTCTGTTGCAATTGCGATGCTGGGATTGTTTGCCTCTTGCAATACAGAGGATGCCATTGGTGTACCGCAAATTTCTTATGTAAGGATTACAAGGCCTACAGCATCCGACTCACTTTTAACTGCTGCAGGTCAGGGTCAGCTGATCGCCATTATTGGTGATAATTTACAGAATGCACAAAAAATTTGGTTTAATGATCAACAAGCATCTTTAACTCCAACATATATAACTAAAACGTCTATTTTAGTTAGTGTTCCCAGTCATATTCCATTAACTATAAATAACAAATTGAAAATTTATTTTGCCAATGGAGATTCTCTTTTGCATGATTTTCAGGTGTCCATAAACAAACCTGTGGTTTCGAGTATGGATTGTGAGTATGTTCTGGAGGGTGGAGTAGCTACGATACGTGGTAATTATTTTTATCTGCCTGTTACAGTAACTTTCCCTGGTGGTAAATTAGGTACAAATGTATCTGTAGATGCTACAAATCAAGTGCTTAGTGTGAAGGTGCCAGCGGGAACTATCCCTGGGCAAATTACTGTTGCCACAAATTTTGGATTTGTAAAATCTAATTTCTGGTTTAGAGATAATCGAAATATAATTATAAGTAGTGACCCTTATGCTGGTTGGTGGAATGCTTCTTTTGTTGTTACAAATCCGGGTGCTGGTGCTCCTCCTTCAATCAATGGAAATTATATTCGAGTTCAGCAGAAATTTGGTGCTTGGGGTTGGCAGGAGATTGCCGGTGGTCCAGCTTCTTCAACGAACAATCAATCTAAAAATATACCTGATGAAGCTATTCTAAAGCCATCTCTTTATAATCTGAAGTTTGAAGTTTGTACCACAAAGCCTTATAATGGAAGTGGATTCTTAATCAATGTTGGAACTGCTGACGGAGATCATGGCAATTACAACTGGGCACCGCCTTATGATACAAAAGGGGTATGGCAAACAGTAGTAATACCCTACGAAGATGTAGTAAAAGCTTATACTGTACCTTTGGTAGTCAATCCTGATGGTTATTGGACAAGATTTGTTTTCCAGGGTGCTACTGCACTTGATTGCGATATGTCTTTTGATAATTTCAGAGTCGTTCCAAAGAGCATTAAGCCATAAAGAGTCAACAATTATTTATTAAGAGATTTCTTTATATATTTAATAAAAAATAGATATGAAAAAAACTATATTTAATATACAGCTACTATTATTGGTATGCATTGTTATATCAATAGGATTGGGAACATCGTGTAAGAGCGATGAACCTTCATCTACAACGAAAATTGAATTACTTAGCTTTGGCCCTGCCGGTTCTCAACTTGGAGATACGATTAGTTTTATCGGGCATAATTTGGATCAAGTGTTGAAAGTAAAATTCGTAGGTGATAGTGTTATTCAATCAGCTTTTCTGAGTCAAACTTCAAACTTGATTAAACTTGTTGTACCAAACTATACTACAAAAGGTTTGGTGACACTTTATGCTGCTCATGACACAATTGTCTCTAAAACTCAGTTTGATCTTCTAGTGCCAGTAGTTATTACATCTATACCGGCAAGTGTTCGTCCGGGTGATAATATGACTATCATTGCTCAACATGCTAACTGGATTAGTGAAGTCTGGTTTGCAAAGGGCTTAGTGGTTCGTGACAGTAATTTTGTTAGTAAATCATTAACTCAGATAGTGGTTAAAGTGCCAAAGAATGCACAGTCAGGACCGATTACATTTAATACTCGCGGAGTTAAGCCTCTTTCAATCTCTCCTGATAAAGATTTGAATGTAGTTTTGCCAGCGATAACCAGTTTCGGTCCAATACCTGTTGACCGTGGTGGAAATTTGACAATTATCGGTTCAAATCTTGACCTTACAAAAGGCATCATATTTAAAGGTACAGGTTCGACAGGACTTGCCGATACAGTTAAAACGTTTGTCAGCATATCTCCAACTCAACTTGTAGTTAAGGTTCCTCTAACAACAGCGAAAGGGCCACTCACTTTAGTGGCATATTCAAATGTACCAGTAGTATCCACTACTAAAGTCCAATTAGTAGGCGATGTCCCTGATTTAGCTCCATTAGCGTATGCTTTCTATGAAGATGCAATTATTAATAGTTGGTCAGATTGGGGATGGAATAGAACAGCGGATTATTCAAGCACTTCATTTGTGAGAGACGGAAATTATTCTTTAATGGCTACGTATACTGGTGACTGGGGAGGTGTTGATTTTACTAATAATAGTATCGCAACAACAGGTTACACTGAACTTGCATTTTCTGTTTATGGTGGTCCTGGGACTAATGGATTAAATATTCCGGTAAAACTGAACTGGGGTTCACCATTCAATGCAACCATTAAAGAAGGAGAATGGATAGAATATAAAGTCCCTTTAACAACTTTTGGAAGTCCTGCTACAATTTCCAACTTGTTACTCGGAAATGAAACATGGAGAGGTACTGTTTACTTTGACCATGTTGGATTAAGATAACTTTTTAGGTTGTGTTTTTTAGCCTGTAGCAGTTTGCCTAGGCAAACTGCTACAGGCTATTTTTATTTTGTAATTTCGAGCAACAACTAACTATATCAACTAACAAGTTCATGTTCAAAATAACTAAATTTATTTCATTTCTTCTTATATTATTGGCTGTGTCTTTAAGCTGTTGCAAATCGGATGGAAATGCTGACACTACTGCTCCTTTGCTGATATCTAGTAATCCTGCTGATGGAGCTACGGCTGTTGATCCGAAAGCAACTATCTCCTTTAATTATAACGACAAGATTGTATTGTCGCCTTCAGCTCCAATTCTCTTAAATGGTGTGGCTGTTTCCGGTGCGGTTAATGCTCAAACACTCACCATCAGTGCAACTCTGCAATCAGGAACCACTTATACATTAATCATTCCCGCCAATGCTGTAAGCGATGTGTCGGGAAATTACGCTAAAGAAATTAAAATTACATTCACCACCATGGGTAATCCGGTGGATGGTGTCTTTGAGGCAGAGAAAGCTGCCATAAGTGGAGATGCAGCAATAGCTACAACTCTCGCCGGTTACTCGGGTACCGGTTATGTAAACACCAATACGGGTAATGTTACATTCACGGTTCAGGCTGTTACAGCAGGTTATTACGACTTAAACTTCCGATATTCAACATCAGGGAATAAGAAGGTGAATGATTTGTATCTTGATGGTGTGAAATTGACTTCGTTGACTTTTGAAGCAGTTAATGCATGGACAATGCTTTCGGCCGGAAAAGTAAAACTCTCGGTCGGACAGCACACGATTGCTATTGTCAAAAACTGGGGGTATGTACAGCTGGATTATATGACAGCCGCTTACAATGCCGCCGGAATAGGTGCATTCAATATCGCGGCTTCGCTTGTAACGCCAAGTCCAAGTACTCAGGCAGTAAATTTGTATAATTTTCTGAAAACTAATTTTGGAACGAATATTATATCCGGTACTATGGCCAACTACAGTACCAATATTACCGAAGCTACCTGGGTGTATAATAATGCAGGTAAATGGCCTGCGCTTACCGGATTTGATCTTATTGACCATACGAATCCAAACCAAAGTTGGATAAAATATTCGGCTCCATTTACGTTGGGACAAGAATGGTGGAATAATAATGGAATAGTAGCTATGACCTGGCACTGGCGCGATCCGTTGACTAAATCAGGAAGCTTTTATGTGCCTTCTGCAGCCACATCGCCTGATACCGGAACTACTTTTGATATCACCAAAGTTTCTGATCCTACTTCAGCTGAATATAAAGCCATGATTGTTGATATTGATGTTATTGCGGGATATCTGAAACAATTCAAAGATGCAGGTATTCCTGTAATTTGGCGACCATTACACGAAGCTGCAGGTGGTTGGTTCTGGTGGGGAGCAAAAGGGGCTGAACCTTGCAAAGCATTGTGGAAATTAATGTTCGATCGGTTGGTGAATGTGCACGGACTCAATAACCTGATTTGGGTATGGACAACTGATGCCAGTGCCGATGCGGTGAATTGGTATCCGGGTGATGCCTATGTAGATGTGTTGGGCATGGATATCTATCCGGGTGCCAATCAGCATGGTTCTCAATACATTTCGTTTCTGAAGGTAAAAGAAATGTTCGGTGGTAAAAAACTGATTACATTGAGCGAATGTGGTTCGACTCCGGATCCTGCTTTGATGAAAGAATATGGCGACACATGGTCGTGGTTTATGCCGTGGAATGGTGATTATACCGAATCTGAATCGCATAACGGAGTTACCTGGTGGAAGAAATTCTTCAGCTACGACTATGTGATTACGAGGGATAAAATGCCAAGTTTGAAATGACCCCTAACCTCCATCAGCTGACGGATGAACTCTAAAGGTGAGAAAGAAAATTAAACCTGATTGTCAAATTTATATGAAAACTCAAAAAAAAATTCAAGACAAAACTAACTCATTCCCCCTTCAGGGGTTAGGGGTTATCATCCTTTTCTGCTTATTTGCTCTTCAACTTCAGGCACAGGTGACGTTTAATCGTGGTGTTAATCTCACAGGTTGGTTTCAAACATCAAGCACCAATCAGATTCAGTTTACAAAATATACAAAGAAGGACTTCCAAAACATAAAAAGTCTGGGTTGCGACGTAGTGCGTTTGCCCATCAACATGTTTTATCTTACTAATGGCAGCCCTGATTATACGGTTGACCCCTTGTTTTTTGATTTTTTGGATCAGGCTGTAAACTGGGCGGAGGAATTGCAGATGTACCTAATTATCGATAATCACACTTCGGATGATTTGGCAAGTAAAAATGCGAATCTGGAAACGGTGCTTTCCAAAGTATGGGTTCAAATGGCCGAACATTACAAGAACCGCTCCACCTATATTCTGTACGAAATACTGAACGAACCAAACGGAACGTTGACAACAGCGGCGTGGGGAAAGATACAACAAACAGCCATCACTGCTATTCGCGGCATTGATACAAAACATACTATCGTTGTAGGTGGTGCAGGTTTTAATAGCTATAGCGAATTAGCTTCATTACCGGTATATACCGATGCAAATCTGATTTACACTTTCCATTTTTACGATCCTTTTGTGTTTACACATCAAGGTGCAACATGGGTTACGCCATCAATGGCACCGTTGGCTAATGTGCCGTTTCCATACAACGCCTCAACTATGCCCGCTACTCCTGGTAGTCTGGTTGGAAGCTGGGTGGGTAGTTCCTTAACTAGTTATTCAACGGATGGAACTTTAGCTAAGGTAAAATCACTTATTGATATTGCGGCAGCATTTAAAACAAGTAGAAACGTGAAAGTCTATTGTGGCGAATTTGGTGTTTATATTCCCAATAGCCCGAATGCAGACAGGACCTATTGGTATGGCGAAGTACGGAAATACCTCGAAGCAAAAGGAATTCCCTGGACGACATGGGATTATCAGGGAAGTTTTGGTCTCTTCAACAAGGGATCGAATGAACAATTTGATTACGATATAAATACCGACTTGGTTAATTCGTTGGGGTTAATAGTACCAGCACAACAAACGTATTCACTAGCACCAGACCTAGTAGGATTTCCTATTTATGCCGACTATATTGGCGAAAAAATATCGGAATCGAGCAGTGCAGGTGTAGCTACCATCAATTTTTATTCAAAGGATAAACCCAATAACGGTAAATACTGTTTGGGCTGGAGTGGAGCAGCGCAGTACGGAACGGTTGGGTTCAACTTTTCGCCGGATAAGGATTTGTCTACGTTGAAAGCACAGAATTATGCACTCAGCTTTTTGGTGAGGGGCAATTCGCCCGGTGCAAAATTCGACTTGCGCTTTACCGATACCAAAACTACTGTGGCAACGGATCATCCCTGGCGCATGAACTTTACCATGGACGAAACCACTGCTCCCTGGGATGGGAAATGGCACAAAGTATATCTCCCACTCACGAGTTTCACCGAAGGAGGTTCGTGGGATAATACATGGTACAATGCCAACGGACTGTTCGATTGGAAAGCCATTGACCGTTTCGACCTTGTGGCGGAACAGGGTTCGTTAGTAGGAAAATCATTTTGGTTTGACAATATCCAGTTGACAAACCAGGATACTGCAAAGATTTACGAAGCATCAATATATACCGCGGTAAAACAGGTTTACTCCCATACATCTCCGGTTAGCGTATTTCCAAGTCTTATTCATGACGAAACAACGATACATTATGTATTAACCGGAAATGAAGATGTTGATATAAGTTTATACACGTTGTCAGGACAAAAAGTAGAAGCGATAGTTCGTGGCAAGCAGTTTCCGGGCACTTACACGCATACATGGATAAGAAACAACCGTATTCAGCAAGGGGTTTATATTTGTCGGGTTAAAATATCGAATGAAGTGTTTCCCTTTAAATTAATTTTGATCTGATAAGTACCACTATTGTACTCTGTTCTTTAAAAGTCGTTTTTCTATTATAAGCATTCAACGGAATAAAGCGCGTGAGCCAGTATTTGATATATAATTCGGTGTTGGAATAGAAGATGTTGATATTTGTTTAAGTAGAAATAATGATCTAAGAGTCGAAATAGTATTATCTATGGCTAAATAAATATGGTTTTACGTGGAATGATTGTTTTATTTTTGTGTGTCCGGAATTTCCGGTTCTGAATAGAGTGGTGAGGTCTTTTTAATGTCCACTTAATTGATTTATTATTTATATCTAATATAATGAAAAAACTACTTTTACCAATGATTTTGTGCATTGCATTAAATGCATCAGCACAATGGGCTTTTCGCTTGCCAGCTATTATCAGTAATCACGCTGTATTTCAGCAATCGACCGATGTGAAGTTGTGGGGCTGGGCTCAAAGTGGCAGCACCGTAAAAATATCTTGCAGTTGGAATCCAACGGATACCGTGAAAGCTGAGCCCCGCAAAGACTGGACGTGGGATGCTATTGTAAAAACACCGAAAGCAGGCGGTCCTTATACGATAACATTTATCAGTAGCTCGCAAAAAGTAGTTATTGAAGATATCCTCATAGGCGAAGTATGGCTTTGCTCTGGACAATCTAACATGGAATATGCTTTTAACTGGGAGTCAAAGCCCATCGACGTTGGTGATGAAGTCGCTAAATCGGCTAATAACCAGTTGCGCTTCTTTCAACTTTCGCATACTTACAGCATTTACCCCAAAGATAATTCGGATGGTGAATGGAAAATCAGTTCTCCCGAAACTACTCCATCCATGAGTGTTGCCGGCTATTTCTTCGGCAAAACAATCAATGAAAAAACGAAAGCTCCGGTGGGGCTTATTGCTTCGTATTGGGGTGGAACAGCCATTCAAAGCTGGACGCCGGGTGAAGTGTATCAGGACGATAATAAACTGAAAAAGCTGGCCGAAGATACTAAACCTGTCAACTGGGCTCCGGTAGCGCCATCGGTCATCTACAATTCAATGTTGCAACCATTGGTAAACTATAGAATTGCAGGTGCTATCTGGTATCAGGGCGAAGCCAATACCGGCGAGCCACAAAACTATAGCAAACTGTTTGAAGGGCTTATAACCGGTTGGAGAAAAGCATTCAATAACGACTTCCCATTCTATTTCGTACAAATTGCGCCATGGAACGGTTACTGGAAAAACAGTGCGGCCTATCTGCGCGAGCAACAAGAGGCAGTACTTCACTTGCCTAAAACAGGAATGATTACAGTAGGCGATTTAGTAGACAATATCAAAGATATCCACCCCAGAATAAAGAAAGAGGTGGGAATGCGACTGGTGAATCTGGCACTGAAAGAGCACTATGGTTTTCAGGATATTAATCCGTACCATCCTCATTATAAAAACTTCAGCATCAAAAAAGATAAAATCAATATTCGGTTTACAACTAGCGGAAAGTTGATTTGCAAAGCCAAAACTCCGGCTGGTTTTCAATTGGCAGGAGCTGATCAGCAATTTTATCCGGCTGTAGCTAATATAGAAAAAGACGGTTCTATAACCGTGAGCTGCAAAGAAGTAAAAGTTCCGGTTGCTGTTCGTTACTGTTTTACAAACGATGCAATGCCCGATTTGTTTGATGCTAATAGCTTGCCATTGGTTCCGTTCAGAACAGATAATTGGTAATGGCTGAGTAAGATATGAAAATGAAGAAGGAGCAATTCATCAGGATATTTTTGGCCAGCTGTTTTTTGATTAGTGCGCTCAATTGCAAAAGTCAGAATTTTGGTGGAAAGTATTCCCCGGTGATTGATCCGAATGCGACCAAGGAAACCAAAGCGCTTTTTCTAAATTTACAGAGAATACAGGAAAGTCATATCCTGGTGGGTCATCATGATGCAACTTTGTATGGTCATGCCTGGGCGGGAGATGAAAACCGGTCGGACATAAAAGATGTTTGTGGCTCGCACCCGGCTTTGGTGGGTTTTGATTTTGAAATTGCAACGAATAAACCTTCTGAAGTGTCGAAAAAACGATTTGAGGCGATGCTGAAACAGACAATTGAAGCTTATAACCGCGGTGCAGTAGTGACTTTTTGCTGGCATGCTAATAACCCGTATAACGGACAAACGGCCTGGGTTGATACTACCAAAGTTGTTGAAAATACAGTAAAAGAACTGCTTTCCGGCGGGAAAGCGCACGAGGCTTACAAGATTAATTTAAAGCAAATAGCCGATATGGCTAAATTGGCAAAAGGATCTGATGGAAAATTGATTCCGATTATTTTCAGGCCTTTTCATGAAATGGAGGGTGGATGGTTTTGGTGGGGAAGACCCTATCGTACGCCAAAGGAATTTAAAGAGCTGTGGCGGTTCACGATAGAATATTTGAGAGATTACCTTGGTGTGCATAACTTCATATATGCCTATTCTACCGATTGTAAGTTTAAAACCGCCGGAGAATATCTAACGGATTATCCGGGCGATAAATACGTGGATGTGCTTGGAATGGATGATTATTGGGATTTTCGTCCCGATGGTGCAAATAATCCAACATTGGCAGCCGAAAAGGTGAAGATGATTTCCGATTTGGCGCAAGCAAAGGGTAAACTGGCAGCTATGACCGAGACGGGCTTGGAATCTATTCCGGATAGTGCCTGGTTTACAACGAAATTGCTCCCAGTTCTTCGTTACAAAGGTGCAAAATTAGCATATGTGATGCTTTGGAGGAACGATACGCAGATGAAACAACATTTCTACGCACCATTTCCCGGGCAAATCTCGGTGGCGGATTTTTTAAAATTTTACAAGGATGAATACACTTTGTTTGAAGAAGATTTGAAAGGTATATATAAATAAGGATTTTTTTAGCAACAGGAAAAATACACGATGAAACAATTTTCAAAGATTTTAATACTGAGCATCATGACATTGGTGGCCATAAATAGCTCTGCTAAAGTTGCACAAGGTTTTGCAAAGGTGGAAAACAATCACTTTGTGGTGAATGAAAAGCCTTACTATTTTGTGGGCACTAACTTCTGGTTTGGAGCTATTCTGGGCTCAAAAGGGCAAGGTGGCGATAAGGCGCGTTTGATTAAGGAACTTGATTTTATGAAGGAAAACGGGTTGGTGAACTTGCGCGTACTTATTGGTTCTGATGGAAGCAATGGTATTCCATCGAAAGTAGAACCAACCTTGCAGATAAAAGCGGGTGTTTACAATGATACTATTTTTGATGGGTTAGATTTTTTATTGTCGGAATTGGGTAAGCGCGATATGAAAGCGGTGTTGTTTTTTACCAACTCATGGGAATGGTCGGGCGGATATAGCCAGTACCTTAACTGGGCAGGCAAAGGAAAGAATCCGGTGCCATCGGTTGATGGATGGCCGGCTTATATGGATTTTGTGAAACAATATGCCGGTTGCGATGAATGTCGTCAGATGCTGAAAAACCACATCAAGCGAGTTATTACTCGCACAAACCGTTACACAAAGAAAAAATACACGCAGGATCCTGCTATTTTTTCCTGGCAAATTGGTAACGAACCACGCGCTTTTTCGGATGCCAATAAACCGCTTTTTGCAGCTTGGTTGAAAGATATTTCGGCTTACATCAAGTCACTGGATAAAAATCACATGGTTTCCATAGGCTCCGAAGGACAGTGGGGCTGTGAGATGGATATGGGTTTGTTTGAGCAAATTCATGCCGATAAAAATGTCGATTACCTGACCATGCACATTTGGCCTAAAAACTGGAGTTGGCTGGATGTGAAAGATATGCCGGGTACATTACAAAATAGTATTAATAAAACACAGGAGTATATGGCCAATCATATGGCTGTGGCCCGTAAACTTTTAAAACCGATTGTGCTGGAAGAATTTGGTTTCCCGCGCGATCACCATCAATATAATTTGCAAGACTCAACAACCTTACGCGATGCCTATTATTCGTCTGTTTTTGAAACGATTGTAAAGGCTTCGAAAAACAATGATGTACTGGCCGGTTGTAATTTCTGGGCATGGGGTGGTTTCGGTCGTCCAAATCCAAAACATGTGTATTGGGTAAAAGGTGATGACTACCTGGGCGATCCTGCACAGGAAGAACAGGGTTTGAATGCTGTTTTCAATACAGATGCTACTGTGAAATTGGTGAAAAAGTATGTGATGAAAATGCAAAATATCCCGACTATGGTGGATATGAACGCTACGCCAAGAACACAGGCATTGTTTCACAACATGTTCAATAATTTAGGCAAAGGCATTATGTTGTGCCATCAGGATGATGCAGCTTATGGACACGGTTGGTATGGCAAAGCCGGTGGATCCGATGTAAAAGCAGTTACAGGTGATTATCCGGCCATGGTGGGCTGGGAGCTAGGTCATTTGGAAATCGGTGCTGCGTATAATCTCGATTCAATTTATTTTACCGACATGAAACGCCTGATGCGCGAAGTGTACGAGCGTGGTGGTATCAACACTATCAGCTGGCATGGTGATAATATCGTAACCGGCAACACAGCCTGGGATTGTGCTCAAAATACAGTAGTGAGCAGTGTGCTGCCCGGTGGAAGCAATCATGCCAAATTTCTGACTTGGTTGGATCGTTTGGCTGTTTTCTTTCATGATTTGAAAGATGCAAAAGGCGAAGCCTTCCCTGTTATTTTCCGTATGTACCACGAACACACAGGTAGTTGGTTTTGGTGGGGTGCCAAACAATGTACTCCCGATGAATATAATCAGCTGTATCGGATGACGGTAAGTTATTTACGCGATGTGAAAGGCGTTCATAATATTCTTTATGCATTTTCGCCGGCCGGTATAACCACCGAAACCGAATTCTTGAGTCGCTACCCTGGTGACGAATGGGTGGATGTGGTAGGTTTCGACAACTATTGCGGGTCTGATAAATCGTCTATCGAAAAATATAAAAAGGAAGTAACAGCAGGGTTGCAGGTGGTGACTGATTATGCTCGTCGCACCAATAAAATTCCCGTTTTGGCAGAAACAGGTATGGAATCTATCCCGGTAGCCGATTATTTTACAAACATTCTTTTGCCAACTATAGAGCCTTTCAACATCAGTTACGTGTTGCTTTGGAGAAATGCGTTTGATAAACCAAATCATTTTTATGCACCATATCCCGGACATACATCGGCATCAGACTTTAAAAAATTCACTGATACACCGGCAATTCTTCTAAGCAAGGAAATCAAACCTATGTATAGCTTTGATAAATAGATTATTATAAATAATAAGCATGATACGTTTTACTTATAAAATTTTCATATCACTGTTGCTGCTATTACTTAGCTGTACAGCTTCATTCGCTCAGGATGTAGTTGTGTCAGTGAGTGCAACAGATGGAAAAAAAACTGTATCGCCTTATATCTATGGACGCAATGGTAGTTTTTCCAATTCGTTCGGAACGGCTGCATCTGCTTCAGATATAGCACTTGTCAAAGAGTCAGGATTGCGGTTGACGCGCGAAAATGGAGGAAATAATGCTACTAAATATAATTGGCGTAAGAAAATATCAAGTCATCCCGATTGGTACAACAATGTTTACGATCACGACTGGGATGCAATGTCAAAAAGCATAGTGACTAATGTTCCTGATATGCAGGTAATGTGGGCTTTTCAATTAATTGGAAAAGTAGCTTCGAATAAGAATAATAACTTTAACGACTGGGGGTATAATCAGTCTCAATGGTGGAGCGGCGTGGCGCAAAATCTTGCCGGAGGCGGTACTGCAAATACTGCCGGAGGAAGTGCTGCAACGGTAAATGGCAATCCCTTACTTTACACCATGGATTGGCCGGCCGACTCTACTGTTGAGGTTCTCAACCATTGGTTCGGAGTCAAAGGAATTGGATTGAATTCATCTAATTTTCAATATTGGAACATGGATAATGAGCCTGAAATATGGAACGGAACACATGACGATGTGATGCCAACACAGCAGGCTGCAGCGGATTTTATGTCTAACTATTTTGCAGTGGCAAAAAAAGCCCGTGCGCTCTATCCCGGAATCAAATTATGCGGGCCAGTTACTGCTAACGAGTGGCAATGGTATAAATGGGGCTCTGAAACACTGAATATCAATGGAAAATATTATTGTTGGTTGGAGTATTTTCTGAAAAGGATAGCCGACGAACAAAAGTCTACCGGAATAAAGTTACTTGATGTGGTTGACCTTCATTGGTACCCAAATGAATCGGCGGATGCAGATATATTACAATTGCATCGTATTTTCTACGATAAAACATATGCATATCCGGGAGCAAACGGGGTTAAATCAATTAATGGCGGATGGGATGCTTCACAAACGAAGGAATATATTTTCCAACGGATTAATGATTGGTTGACTACCTATTTCGGAGCGAACCACGGTATTACGATTGGTTTGAGTGAGTCTGGAATTAATTCTACCAATGCTAATACCAATTCAGTTTTATATGCTTCTTTGCTAGGAACATTTGCTAATAATGGTGTAGAACTCTATACGCCGTGGTCATGGAAAGTGGGAATGTGGGAAACGCTACATTTGTTTAGTCGTTATGCAAAAAACAACAGTGTGACGAGTACATCAACACTTGAAAATACGGTTTCAGCATACACCACTGTAACAAGTAATACAGATTCAATGACTGTGATTTTGGTCAATCGGGATCTGAGCACAACACATAAAGTAACAGTGAATCTGTCTGGTCTTTCAGTTGCAAATGGAACTTACAATACCTTGCAACTAGCAGCACTGCCAGCCACTGAAACCTTCGTTTCCCATGCCAATAATGCATTGAAAAGTAGTACGGTATCTGTTTCTGGAAATTCATTCAGCATTGTATTACCAACGGTTTCAACAACTGCAGTAATTTTAAAATCTGCGGCAACAGCTGTTGAGATTCCAGGAATTAGTTCGGAAGAAATCAGACTTTTCCCAAATCCCGTCAGAGAAAACCTCAGTATTGCTCTTTCGTCACAAACTCCCGAATTGACGGAAGTTTCGGTTTATTCGCAGGATGGAAAATTAATTGATACGTTTCTAAATAATTATGACGGAAGTACTCCAATCCAAATCAATACAAATAGAATCTGTAATGGTTTGTATTTGTTGAAACTTAAGAATAAAAATGTTACGGGGACTAAAATGTTTTGTGTCTCTAAATAGTTTTAAATTTATAGAATAGTTATGAAGGTTAGATTAATGATATTGTTTACGTTGTCGCTGGTTTCGTTTTCTGCTTTTTCTCAAAAGCAGGATGTAGAAATTCGTGAGCATCTGTTGATGGACTTTGGCTGGCGTTTTGCGCTGGGTCATGCCACCGATTATACTAAAGATTTTACTACTGGAACCAGCTATTTCACCTATTTTGCCAAGACAGGATATGGTGATGGAGCTGCGGCGGCGCAATTCAAAGACAGCACCTGGCGCGAAGTGGATTTACCGCACGATTGGGCTGTAGAGCTTCCTTTTTCGGGCGATGCAAGTCATAGTCACGGATATAAAACCATTGGTTATAAATACCCCGAAACATCGGTGGGTTGGTATCGCAAGAAATTCACGGTACCTGCATCTGATTTTGGGCGTAAAATAAGTATTCAGTTTGACGGTGTGCACCGCAATGCAACGGTTTGGATCAATGGTTTCTACGTGGGTAATGAGCCAAGCGGCTACGCTACTTCTGTGTACGACATTACCGATTATCTGAATTATGGTGGTGAAAATACAGTTGCTGTTCGGGTGGATGCGAGTATTGAAGAGGGTTGGTATTACGAAGGTGCAGGTATTTATCGTCATGTGTGGTTGAACAAAACCGATCGCCTACATGTAGCTCAATTCGGTACATTTGTAACAACGGAATTGAACGGCAACAATGCCGAACTTACAGTGCGTACCAAAGTTCAGAATCAACATGATAAACCGTCTGTCTTTACCATCGAACAATGCCTGATTGATGCTAAAAACCAACAAGTTCTTTCTGGAAAACTAGAAAATATTTCGTTGAATGGAAATATGGACAATACGTATTTCCAAAAAATAAAGGTGGAAAAGCCAACCCTTTGGTCACTCGAAAATCCGTATTTATATAAACTGAAAACTAACATTTTTGCTGATGGTAAAATTGTTGACAGTTATACGACCAATGTCGGCATTCGCACCGTGCGTTTCGACCCGAATCAGGGATTCTTTCTGAATGGAAAAAGTGTAAAGATTGTAGGTACTAACATGCATCAGGATCATGCCGGGGTAGGTACTGCCATACCGGATGCTTTGCAGGAATTCAGAATCAAAAAGCTCAAAGAGATGGGCAACAACGGCATTCGTACTTCGCACAATCCGGCTACACCCGAAATGCTGGATGCCTGCGATCGTCTGGGTATGCTTGTTCTCGACGAAAATCGTCTGATGGGCATCAATCAGGAGCATTTTGATTTGATGGAACGTTTTATGCTGCGCGACCGTAATCATCCTTCGGTAGTTCTTTGGTCGGTAGGAAATGAAGAGTGGGCCATCGAAAGCAACGAAAAAGGAGCACGTATCACCAAAACCATGCAGGAGTTCGCACAGAAAATTGATTCGTCGCGGGCATTTACCGTTGCCATTTCGGGCGGTTGGGAAAATGGAAGCGGAAAAACAACTCAGGTAATGGGTTACAATTATATTGTTCAGGGAAATATTGATGAACATCATAAAAATTTCCCATGGCAAAGTGGTATTGGAACCGAGGAAAGCAACACGATAGGAACACGTGGCGTTTATGTGGATGATAAAGCTAATGGTCGTATGGCTGCCAGCAACCGCATGCCGGAGAATGTGGGAACTGAGTCGGGTTGGAAATTCTATGCAGCTCGTCCGTTTTTGTCGGGTTTATTCTTTTGGACTGGTTTCGATTACAGAGGCGAAGCGAATCCATTGGTGTGGCCAGCCGTAAACTCGCAATTTGGCATTGTCGACCTGTGTGGTTTCCCGAAAGATATTTTCTACTACCTGAAATCGTGGTGGGGAAAAGAGCCTGTGATGCACATCATGCCGCATTGGAACTGGAAAGGCAGTGAAGGGAAAAATATAAAAGTAACTATTTACAGCAATGCCGAAGAAGTAGAATTGGTAATGAACAAAAAATCATTGGGTAAGAAAACGATGGAGAAAAACGGACATCTCGAGTGGGATGTGACGTATCAACCAGGAACACTTGTTGCCAAAGGATTTGTAAACGGAAAACAAACCGTTTCGGAACAAGTGGAAACTACCGGTGTGCCGGCTAAAGTATCGCTGTTGGCTGATCGCTCGCAACTGAATGCTGATGGAGAAGATGTTGCGGTTATCACGGTTCAGCTAAACGATTTGAAAAACCGTTTGGTGCCAACAGCCAACAAGGAAATTATTTTCAGCTTAAGTGGTCAGGGCAAAATCATAGGTGTTGGAAATGGTGATCCTGCTTCGCACGCTCCAGAGCAATTTGTGGCAACAGCTTCGAATCCTACACCTCAATGGAAACGGGATACCTTCAACGGACTGGCTCAGATTATACTGAAAACAACAAGACAAGCCGGTGAAATAACGCTAACGGCAAGTTCAGAGGGACTAGCACCGGTCACATTAAAATTGACTACAACTACTTCAGTTGTGAGACCAACTACAGAAATAATCAAAAAATAAATATAAAAGAGCATGAATGAATTTATCAAAGCTTTGAATCATCTCAGAGCACAGCACGAAGAATTATTAAGTAAGAAAAACGAGAAGTTACCATTTGGAAATGGAATTTACGACCGTTATACAAATCCTGTACTTACCGGTGAGCACGCACCCATCGAATGGCGTTACGATTTCAACCCGGAAACGAATCCGTTTCTAATGGAACGTATCGGGGTAAACGCGGCTCTGAATGCAGGAGCTATGAAATGGAAGGGTAAATATATTTTGGTGGTACGTGTGGAAGGTAACGATCGCAAATCGTTTTTTGCCATTGCCGAAAGCGAAAACGGGGTGGACAATTTCCGCTTCTGGGACGAGCCTGTAACATTGCCTGAAACAGACGAACCGGATACCAATGTGTACGATATGCGTCTGACAGCACACGAGGATGGTTGGATTTACGGTGTTTTCTGTAGCGAGCGCAAAGATCCGAATGCACCGGCAGGCGATTTGTCAGCTGCAGTGGCTGCGGCAGGTATTGTACGTACCAAAGATTTATTGACCTGGGAACGTCTTCCCGATTTAAAAACAAAAAGCCAACAACGCAACGTGGTGCTTCACCCGGAATTTGTAGATGGCAAATATGCATTGTATACCCGTCCGCAGGATGGATTTATCGATACCGGTAGCGGCGGTGGAATCGGTTGGGGATTGGTGGATGATATGACCAATGCGGAAGTGAAAGATGAGAAAATCATTAATCACCGTTACTATCATACTATTAAAGAATTGAAAAACGGAGAAGGTCCGCATCCGATCAAAACGGCGAAAGGTTGGTTGCATTTGGCACATGGTGTGCGCAACTGTGCTGCCGGTCTTCGTTACGTGTTGTATCTTTACCTCACCGATTTGCAAGACCCAACAAAACTGATTGCCGAACCTGCAGGATTCTTTATGGCTCCTCAAGGCGAAGAACGGATTGGTGATGTATCGAACGTATTGTTTAGCAACGGTTGGATTGCTGATGAGGATGGAAAAGTATTTATTTACTACGCTTCGTCAGATACGCGCATGCATGTGGCTACTTCTACCATCGATCGCTTATTGGATTATTGTATCAATACTCCTGCTGATGGTTATCGTTCATTTAAATCGGTAGAAACGATAAAAGAACTGGTTGCAAAAAATAAAGTATTAGCAAATCAAAAAGCATAATAGGCAAAGAACTCAGTTGTATTCAAATCACTTAAATCTAATTGAATCAAAAATGAAGAATACCCGTTTTTTTCTATTGTTAGGCTGTGTTTTGCTGGCTTCGACAGTTATGCAGGCGCAGAAATTTCAGGGATTGGCACTCACACCTCCAATGGGTTGGAATAGCTGGAATAAATTTGCTTGCAATGTAAGCGAAGAATTGATCCGCGAAACAGCCGATGCCATGGTGGCTACCGGTATGAAAGATGCCGGATATGAATACATTGTTATTGACGATTGCTGGCAGGTAAGTCGCGATAGTCTTGGCTTTATCGTTGCTGACCCGAAACGTTTTCCATCAGGAATAAAAGCATTGGCCGATTATGTACATGCTAAAGGATTGAAATTTGGCATTTATTCATGTGCCGGAAACAAAACTTGTGGTGGTCGTCCTGCCGGTCGCGGACACGAATATCAGGATGCTTTGTCGTACGCCAAATGGGGTGTCGATTATCTGAAGTATGACTGGTGTGATACCGAAAACCTGAGTGCCATAGGTGCTTATACTACCATGCGTGATGCATTGTATGCAGCGGGACGTCCCATCGTTTTTAGTTTATGCGAATGGGGCAACAACAAACCGGAGCTTTGGGCGAAAGAAGTAGGGCACCTTTGGAGAACAACTGGTGATATTTACAATTGCTTTGATTGTGTTCAGAATAATGGAACATGGAAGGCTTTTGGAGTGATGCAAATAGTGGATAAACAAGACGGATTGAGAAAAAATGCAGGACCGGGACATTGGAACGATCCTGATATGCTTGAGGTGGGCAATGGAATGTCATTGAACGAATCGAGAGCTCATTTCTCACTTTGGTGTATGTTGGCAGCTCCACTGATTGCCGGTAACGATTTGCGCTCTATGAATGCAGAGACTTTGACGGTGCTTTCGAACAAAGAAGTAATTGCCATTGATCAGGATTCGTTGGGAGTTCAGGGGTTCAGACATACGGCTAAAGACAGTGTGGAAACCTGGCTTAAACCCCTCAAAAATGGTGAATGGGCAGTGTGCCTGTTGAATCGCAGCAATACGCCAAGAGTTGTAGCGCTCGATTGGAAAACATTCTCAGTGACTGACTCATTGTCGAATCGCACGCTCAATACCACAGCAAAGGAAGTGTACAAATTACGCGACCTGTGGTTGAAGAAAAATGTAGGCGATACACGCAAACCTTTGAAAGCAACTCTTCCGGGCAGAGACGTACTCTGTTTGAAATTATTCAAATAAATAGTAGAATGTATCTAAAACAGTACCGTTTTAGAAACATCCTATACTTTTTGATTGGTAAAAAATAGATATTTTTGTCGAACTGTAATTATACGGATTAAAATTAGCCTTAGATTTATAAATTTCACAACACAAATAAAAAATATGGATGTTCAGAAAATTAGTTTAAAAGAAAAAATCGGTTACGGTTTTGGTGATGCCGCATCTTCCATGTTCTGGAAGATTTTTGGGATGTATTCTTTGTTTTTCTATACCGATGTTTTCGGAATTACGGCAGCTGCGGCCGGAACTATGTTTTTGGTAGCCCGCTTATGGGATTCTTTCTTCGACGTTTTTGTAGGAATTATCAGCGACCGGACCAAAAGCCGCTATGGTAAATACCGTCCGTTCCTTTTATGGTTTGCCATTCCATTTGCAGTAATGGGTGCCGTTACATTTTTTGCTCCCGATTTCAGTCAATCCGGAAAATTAGTTTACGCCTACATCACTTATTCATTAATGATGATTGTGTATTCATTAATTAATGTGCCCTACGCTTCTTTACTTGGTGCCATTTCTTCCGATCCTAAAGAAAGAAATTCGCTCTCTTCATATCGTATGTCATTCGCATTCATTGGAAGTTTTGTGACTTTTATGTTACTACAACCGATGATTGACTTTTTCTCAAAAACATTTGGTAGCACAGGCGCTGCTCATGCCGTAAAATCGGGAATGAGTACTTCACCTATCGGTTGGGTGATGGGTGTCGGGTCTATCGGAATGATTTGCGTTATCTTATTTTTGTTGTGCTTCAGCTGGACAAAAGAAAGAGTAGTACAAATCGAAAGCGAGGAAAATGTTACCGTGAAACAAGATTTAAAGAACCTGTTTCACAATGCACCTTGGTGGATTTTAGTGGCAACCGGATTGGCTGCGCTACTTTTCAATGCGGTTCGCGATAGTGTTGCCATCTACTTCTTCAGAGATTATGTAAAATCAAGTTACAAAATGACGGGAACAGGATGGGATATGACCACCATTTACTTTTTGGTAGGTCAGGCAGCCAACTTGATTGGTGTAATGATTGCACCTTCAGTTTCGGCTAAGTATGGCAAAAAAAGAACCTATATGATTGCCATTCTGATTGCAGGAATCCTAAGCACAGGCTTTTATTTTATTCCTAATGATATTACATGGATTCTTGCCTTCCAATTCGTGATTTCTCTTTTTGCTGGTTATGTTTTGCCATTGTTATGGTCAATGTTTGCTGACATTGTGGATCATCAGGAATTGATTACCGGACGCCGTGCCACGGGTTTGATTTTCTCATCTTCTTCTATGTCTCAAAAATTAGGTTGGGCATTGGGATCGGCAATGAGTGGTTGGATTCTTGCCGTGTTCAAATATGTACCGGATGCAGTACAACAAAGTTCACAAACTCTCTTTGGAGAACATATCATGATTAGCTTAATGCCGGCTGTGTGCTGTGTATTGGCTTTTGTAGGAATGTTGTTTTATCCTCTTTCTGATAAGAGAGTAAAGGAAATTTCGGAACAACTCGAAGTAAAAAGAGCTAATTCAAAAGTATAATGAATATTAACCACCCCTGATCTCCGTCAACCGACTGAGATTAGGGGTTCTTTAAAATAGAAAATGAAATACGGACATTTCGATGACAACCGACGTGAATACGTCATTACCAATCCTCGCACGCCATGGCCCTGGATTAATTACCTCGGCAATGAGGATTTCTTCAGTTTAGTTTCCAATACCGGTGGTGGATATTCTTTCTACAAAGATGCAAAATTCCGCCGTCTGACCCGTTATCGTTACAACAATGTACCGATGGATAGTGGTGGTAAATACTTCTACATCAACGATGGAGAATCGGTGTGGAGTCCGGGCTGGAAACCTTGCAAAACAGAGTTGGATAGCTACGAGTGTCGTCACGGGATGAACTACACCACCATCAAAGGGGTGAAAAATGGAGTAGAAGCTGAGGCTTTGTATTTTGTACCGTTGAAAACATGGGCCGAGGTGCAAAAACTTACGCTTAGAAATACTACTAATGAAGTTAAAACGCTGAAAATTTTCTCTTTCGTGGAGTGGTGTTTGTGGAATGCAGCATCTGATATGGAAAACTTCCAACGTAACTTCTCTACCGGTGAAGTGGAAATTGAAGATTCGGTGATTTATCACAAAACAGAATACAAAGAACGTCGCGATCATTTTGCATACTACTCTGTAAATGAGCCGATGCAGGGCTTTGATACAGACCGCGAAACTTTCTTTGGCTTGTACAATGGTTTCGATGAGCCTCAAACTGTACTTGAAGGAGCGCCCCGCAACTCCGAAGCACACGGTTGGTCGCCTATCGCTTCGCACTATGTAGAAGTGGTATTGCAACCGGGAGAATCGAAAGAGTTGGTGTACGTGTTAGGGTACGTGGAAAATGCTCCTGAAGAGAAATGGGAAAGTAAAAACATCATCAATAAAACCAAGGCTAAAGCCACTATTGCCCGTTTTGATACGGCTGCAAAAGTGGATGCAGCTCTTGCAGAGCTGAACGCTTATTGGGATAACTTATTGAATGTATTCACCATCAAAACCGGCGAAGAAAAGCTGGATCGTATGGTGAACATTTGGAATCAATACCAATGTATGATTACCTTCTGTTTCTCGCGTTCTGCTTCGTTCTTCGAAAGCGGTATCGGACGTGGAATGGGATTCCGCGATTCCAATCAGGATCTCGTGGGCTTTGTGCACCAGATTCCGGAACGTGCCCGCGAACGTATCATCGACATTGCTTCCACGCAATTCCCCGACGGCGGTTGCTATCACCAATATCAACCATTGACCAAAAAAGGAAACAACGAAATCGGACAAGGTTTCAACGACGACCCTATGTGGTTGATTCTCGGAACAACAGCTTATATCAAAGAATCGGGCGATTTCACTATTTTGGATGAACCTGTTCCGTTTGATAACGAAGTGGGTTCGGAAGTATCACTTTTCCATCACCTCACCGTTTCGTTCGATCACGTGGTGAATAACCTCGGGCCTCACGGTTTACCATTGAGCGGTCGTGCCGACTGGAACGATTGTTTGAACCTGAACTGTTTCTCGAATGATCCGAACGAAAGTTTCCAGACTACCGAAAATAAATCGGAAGGCAGCCAGGCTCAAAGTTTGATGATTGCAGGATTGTTTGTGGTGTATGGTCGCGATTATGTGGAATTATGTAAAGTAATCGGGAAAACAGAAGAAGCAGCCCGCGCTCAACAACATATTGATGCCATGGTGGCAGCCATTAAGTTGAACGGTTGGGATGGTGACTGGTTTATTCGTGCTTACGATTATTTTGGAAACAAAATAGGTTCGAAAGACAACGAAGAATCGAAGATCTTTATCGAATCGAATGGTTGGTGTACTATGGCCGGTATCGGTTTGGAAGAAGGCATGGTAGCAAAAGCACTTGACTCGGTAAAAGAACGTCTGGACTGTGAACACGGTATTGTGCTCAATAATCCACCGTTTACAAAATACTATATCGAATACGGTGAAATTTCCAGCTATCCTCCGGGATACAAGGAAAACGCGGGTATTTTCTGCCACAACAATCCATGGATTATGATTGGCGAAACTGTTCAGGGACGTGGCGACAGAGCGTGGGAGTATTTCCGCAAAATATGTCCTTCGTACACCGAAGAAATCAGCGATTTACACAAGGTAGAACCTTATGTATATGCCCAAATGATTGCAGGAAAAGATGCTTTCAAACCGGGTGAAGCGAAGAACTCCTGGTTAACCGGAACGGCAGCATGGAACTATTATGCCATTACGCAGTACATTTTGGGAATTCAACCCACTTACAATGGTTTGAGGATAGAACCTTGTATTGCACCCGAATGGAAAGGCTTTGCTGTAACCCGTAAATTCCGTGGAGCAACTTACCAGATCGAAGTCAAAAATCCAAATGGATCGATGAAGGGTGTTGCCTCATTAACCGTCGATGGCAAAGCCATTGAAGGAAATACTATCCCATTAATGCCTGTAGGTGGAACCTATAAGGTAGAAGTGGTAATGAATTAAAAAGAGTTTCTATCTCTTCCCAGTTTTAAAGGTTGGGAGAGATAGAACCTAATAAAATAGCTTGCTAATTGAATTAGCAAGCTTGCCAAGAGCAATAGCAAGATGGCTAAAGAAATTAGCAAACTTGCCAAAAGCAATAGCAAGGTGACCAAGCGTATTGGCAAGCAGGTGGTGATAAATAGCCGGATTACTTTTTACAATAAATTTGTTTACTACACAATATGAAATACGAACTACTTCAACTCAAACAAGAACTTAAAGAAGAGTTGACGCACAATATCCTTCCGTTTTGGATGGACAAAATGACGGATGATAAAAATGGTGGCTATTATGGGCAAATGACCGGTAGAGACCAACTTGTGCCCGATGCTCCGAAAGGAGGCATTCTGAATGCAAGAATCCTATGGACATTCTCTTCGGCTGCTTTAGCACTCAAGAATCCCCTTTACATCGAGTATGCCAAACGCGCTAAAGACTATGCTTTCAAGCATTTCTTTGATGCCGAAAATGGTGGAACCTACTGGATGTTGAAAGCGGATGGTACGCCGGCCGATACCAAAAAGCAAATCTACAGTCAGGCATTCTTCATTTATGCGTTGGTGGAATATTACCGTGTTACCAACGATAAAACGTGTTTGGATAAAGCTATTGAGCTTTTCGAGCTTATCGAGAAACATAGCTTTGATACAGAGTTGAACGGCTATTTCGAAGCGTATAGCAAAGAATGGGTGTTGCTGGAAGACCTGCGCCTGAGCGAAAAAGATGCTAACGAGAAGAAAACCATGAATACGCATTTGCATATTCTGGAAGCTTACACCAATTTATACCGTGTGTGGGATAGTCCACTGTTGAAAAAACAACTTCGAAACCTGATTGAACTCTTTTTGGATAAAATTATCAATAAGGAGACCCATCATCTCGATTTATTTTTTGATGAAAACTGGGATTGTAAATCAACTTTGTTCTCCTATGGTCACGACATAGAGGCTGCGTGGCTGATTGATGAAGCTGCGGTTGTACTTGGTGACATTGAAGTACTGAAACGAGTGCACAAGGTCATTGCTAAGGTTGCTGATGCGGCGGCTGAAGGTATTCAACCGAGTGGTGCTATTGTAAATGAAAAAAACTCGGCAACCGGACACGTTGATACCAATTGCGATTGGTGGCCACAAGCCGAGGCTATGGTTGGCTTTTTCAATGCCTATGAATTATCAAAAGACGAATCTTATGCCAGAAAAACACTGGCTGCCTGGGAATTTGTAAAAGCAAATATTGTGGATACAGAAAACGGAGAATGGCATTGGTCGGTTTCAGCAAGCGGTAAAGTGGATACTAATAATGACAAGGCCGGGTTCTGGAAATGTCCTTATCACAACGGCAGGATGTGTTTGGAACTATTGACTCGCATTCACGACTAGTGCCCGGGTAGTCTCCGGAATTTTCTATAAAACCTATTTAAATCTAATACATTATGGCAATTACAAAAAAAATCTGTATGATTTTTCTTGTATTGGTGCAGATAGCATTTGGCTACTCGCAAACCAAAACAAAGAAAAACCTAGTTCCCAAGAACTCACCGGTGGCCTTAAATGGTAAACTTCAGGTTATTGGTACTCAATTATCAAATGCAAAAGGCAACGCACTGATGCTGCGTGGTGCTAGTCTTGGTTGGCATAACCTTTGGCCGCGTTTCTACAACGAAGGTGCTGTAAGTTGGCTTGCTTCCGACTGGAAATGTAATGTTATCCGCGCTTCAATGGGGGTGGGTTTGGACGATAGCTATCTCGAAAACCCTCAATATGCACTTAAATGTATGACAACTGTTATTGATGCCGCCATCAAAAACGGTATCTATGTGCTTATCGATTTCCATAGTCATAAATTGCATACTGCCGAAGCCAAGACATTCTTCACAGGCATGGCAACTAAATACAAAAATAGCCCGAACGTCATTTACGAAATTTGGAATGAGCCTGATTATTATTCATGGAAAGTGGTAAAACAATATTCTGAGGAAGTTATTTCTACCATTCGTGCTATTGACCCGACTAATATAATTCTTGTCGGTTCTCCTCATTGGGATCAGGATATTGATTCGGTAGCGGGTAATCCTATCGTTGGTCAGAAAAATATCATGTACACCATGCACTTTTATGCCGGAACGCATAAGAAATGGTTGCGCGACCGTACCGATGCTGCAATGGCTGCAGGCATTCCTATCTTTGTTTCGGAGTGTGCCGGTATGGAAGCTTCGGGTGATGGCCCTGTTGATCAGGCGGAATGGAAATTGTATCTCGATTGGATGGATGCCAAAAAGTTGAGTTGGTGTGCCTGGTCGGTTTCTGATAAGAATGAAACCTGTTCTATGTTACTGCCTCGTGCCGAATCCACTGGTAAATGGGATGATGGACTTTTGAAAAGCTGGGGTAAAATAGCTCGCTCATCGATACTCGAAAGCAATAAATAAGAATGTAGAAAAGCCCTCAGGATATGTAAAAATATTTATCTTGATGGCTTTTTGTATCTTTTATAGTTAATGCGTGATGTTTATTCAATGATAATTTGTACACTTGCAAGATGAAAAAATTATGATTAGTATGCAAACCTCAAACGTATTCAGAGAAGTAACACCGCTTTCGGAGGAAGACTGCTTCGTGATTATCAATCGCATAAAGTCCGAATTCTCTTATCCGGTGCATGTACACCCTGAATATGAACTCAATTTTATAGAAAATGGCAAGGGTGCCCGCCGCATTGTGGGCGACTCTATTGAAGAAATTGCTGATTTGGAACTTTGTCTTATTGGAAATGAAACGCTGGAACATGCGTGGATGAACTATCATTGCGAGTCGAATGAAATTCATGAAATTACCATCCAATTCCATAAAGATTTGTTTCTGGGTAGCTTGTTAAATAAAAAACAATTCAACTCGATAGCCGTAATGCTCGAAAATGCCAAAAAGGGCGTTTCTTTCTCGCGTGAAGCGATTGAAAAGGTAAAAGAAAGGTTGGATTTTCTGAACAAGAATCACAGCGGATTTTATTCTGTACTGGATTTGTTGACCATTTTATACGAACTATCACTCGATCGGAATTCCCGTATTCTTTGCAGTAGTACTTTTAATAAGCAGGACGACTCGTCAGAAAGTCGTAGAATTCAGAAGGTCATCAACTTTTTGAACAATAATTATCAAAAGGAAATTCGCTTAATGGATGTTGCCAATCACGTTAATATGTCGGAAGTATCGTTTAGCCGGTTTATGAAACGACGTACCGGTAAAAACTACATTGAATACCTCAATGATCTCCGACTGGGCATTGCTTCGCGCTATCTGGTCGATTCGAGCAAGACCATCTCTGAAATAAGCTACGATTGTGGGTTCAATAATCTGTCCAATTTCAATCGCATCTTCAAAAAACGAAAAGGCTATACCCCTAAAGAGTTTCGCGAGAACTACTCAAAAATGCGAGTCTTGATTTAATCATATTATCAAAAACGGATAAACCCACTATAGAATTGTTTTTCTATAGTGGGTTTATTATATGGCAGTTATAGATAGAATCTAACTGTCATGGTGAATTAGTATGAATAGTCAAGTTGAAGCTTATTTTCAACTTTTATAGTCAATAATCTATGTTTATTCAATCATTATTTGTAACATTGCACTAAATATAGACCCTAATCTTATGCAGATATCTAATCTTTTTCGAGAAGTCACTCCTCTTTCGGCTGAAGACTGTTTTGCTATCAATAGTAGAACCAAGGATGAGTTTAATTACCCCATTCATTTTCATCCTGAATTCGAAATAAACTTTATCGAAAATGCAAAAGGTGCAAGAAGGATTGTTGGTGATTCTGTTGAGGAAATCGACGATTTGGAACTTTGCCTTATTGGGAGTGAAAGCTTGGAACATGTTTGGGTGAATAATAACCGCCAATTCAAAGGGATATTTGAGATTACAATACACTTTCACAAGGACTTATTTTTAGGTAGTTTCTTAAATAAAAATCAGTTCCAAAGTGTAGCGGTTATGCTCGAAGATGCAAAGAATGGAATTGTTTTTTCAAGAGAAGTTATTGAGAAGGTGATAGATAAACTCAAAACATTATGCTCAAAACAAAGTGGTTTTTTTTCAGTTCTTGAATTATTGACCATTCTGTATGAATTATCTATTGACAAGAATTCCCGCATTCTCTGTAGTCGGAATTGTAACAAACAAGAGGTTTCATCGGAAAGTATTAAAATACAAGCAATAATGACTTATCTGAACAACAATTATCAGAAGGAAATTCGTTTGATAGATGTTGCTAATCATGTTAATATGTCGGGGGTTTCCTTCAGCCGATTTATTAAGAAACGTACAGGGAAAAATTATATCGAATACCTCAACGACCTACGACTGGGTGTTGCTTCGCGCTATCTGGTTGATTCGAGTAAAACCATTTCCGAAATAAGCTACGATTGTGGATTCAATAATCTGTCCAATTTCAATCGCATCTTCAAAAAACGAAAGGGCTATACGCCAAAGGAGTTTCGTGATAATTATTCTAAAATGCGAATTTTGATTTGATTAGAAACTACACTACTGACACACCCGCTATTGAACAATGTCTCGGTAGCGGGTTTGTTTTATTCCTTTAATTCTTAATCTGGAATTATCGCCGGTAATTTCATTGTCATACGCTTTTAATAGGTTCGAAACAGGTATGTCCTACTTTTGTTTGTAAATGTAATTTGCCGTTGAAACTATTTTGATAGAACTATATTTGCAATTCCATTTATGTTTGTGTAAATTTAAAATGTATAGTGATGAATAGATTAGAACTGGTAAGAAATGAAATAGATGTGATTCTGTTGAATCAAACGAATGTAGAGCAACGGCCGCTTGGCTATATTCATTTGTATGGCGTGTCCCAAAACTGTGTGATTTTGGCATTAAAACGTCGACTCAATGTGGAGTTATGTGCTATTATAGGAATTCTACATGATTTTCATACATATAAATTTGGGTATGTAAAAGAGCATGCTGCATTAGGTGCTGTGGAAGTAGAAAATATACTCAGGGATTTGGAAATCTTTAGCGAGAAGGAAGTCGAAATTATAAAAACGGCTATAAAAAATCATAGCGATAAGGAAAACAAACATGATAAATACAGTGAATTGATAAAAGATGCAGACGTTCTGCAAAATTCAATTTATAGTTCGGAGTTCGAAATCAAACACAAGAAGCGATTGAAGAAAGTGTTTAAAGATTTGGGAATAAAAGTAAAACTAAAAAATGGAATACTTGCCAGGAAAAATTTCGAATTCTTGTCAAAAGAAAGTTGAATTATCAGCGTGTTGTTTTTAATTTTTCAGAAAAAAAATCCGCCCAAAATTAATCAATATTTTGGGCGGATTTTAATTATTTTTCTACTACTACTTCTACAGTATCATCAATTGTCGATTCCTCTGTAGCAACATCGTTGACCTTGTTCTTCTTTTTCGATTTCCATTTTGCATACAATAGGTGTATAATTCCATCAATCAATCCAATTTTTGGAACAATAAAGTTTTTGGCACTAATGCTTTTAGCAACATCAAGATAAATATCTGCGGCATAGGTAATCACATCCGCTCTGTCGGCTTTTAGTTTATAGATTTCCATCAACTCATCGACGCTATGCTGTTTCAATGTTTCGTTTAAAGTCTCGAGAACAGTTACCGACAATTTACGGTCTTTGCGTAGTTTTGCCAGTGCATTTAATTTTATGATATTTCCCCCCGAACCAATTATGTCATTAATAGCATATTGTTCTTTTAGCTCAGACAAATCGGTGTGCATTTTGTCGTATTCTTCATCCTTTACTTTATTATTCAGAAGTCGAACAGTTCCAATATTGTACGATTTAGACTCAATCAGTTCACCATTTGCGATTAAACTTATTTCAGTGCTTCCACCACCAACGTCTACAAAAACATAGTTTTGATTATCGTTCAGGTTGTAGTAGAAGTGACTTTCATATATGATCAATGCTTCTTCGTGACCATCAATGATTTCTATTTTCAGATCAGTTTCGTTCTTGATTTCCTTTACAATTTCTTTGGCATTTTTGGCTTCGCGCATGGCAGCTGTTGCACAAACCCGGTAGTCGGTTACATCATATACTTTTAATAAATGTTTGAAAGCTTTCATTAATCTGATAAGTTGTTTAGCTTTCTTATCAGCTATTTTGCCCGACATAAACGATTCCTGGCCTAAACGTAATGGAACCCGAATCATCAATTCTTTGGTGAATGTTTCCGTTGCGTCTTCGGGTGAAATACTCATGATTAAAAGGCGTACGGCATTTGATCCGATGTCTATTGCTGCAAATTTAATACTGGTCATAGTGTTTGTTATTTTGTGAATTGATGAGAATTATAAGTTCGTTGATAAATTTTTAGAGACTGTTTTTGTAGGATTTATACAATTCCTGTTGAGATATAAATGGTTTGTCGTCAGGAATAGATTGTAATACATTTTTGCCTGATCCATCTACAATACGGGCTTTTAAATTATCTTTTAATCCGTATTCAATTATTCTTTTGAGTTGATGTTTCAAATCTGCATCGTAAACAGGTGCATATACTTCAATTCTATTGTCCAAATTGCGCCCCATCCAATCGGCTGAGCCAATGTAATATTTTTCATCTCCACCATTGGCAAAGATCATGATACGCGAATGCTCCAAATACCGATCGATGATACCGTATGCTTGTATATTTTCACTGAGTTTTGGAACTCCCGTCACTAAAGAACAATTACCTCGAACCAGAAGTTTAATAGTAACACCTGCAATGGATGCATCGTAAAGCTTTTCGATGATTTTTTCGTCGACAATATGATTTATCTTACAAAAAATATAAGCGGGTAATCCTTTCCTTGCATTATCGATTTCTTTTTTGATAAGGCTGATAATTCTCTTTCGCATAAAGATCGGCGAAACAATGAGTTCGTTAAATACCGGATTCAGATATGGATGCTCAATATAATCAAAAACTGTTTCCACCTCGTCCACAATTGTTTTTTTTGCGGTCAAAAGAGTGAAATCGGTATAGACAGTGGCTGTACCTTCGTGAAAGTTGCCGGTACTGATACAAGCTATATTACCATTACGTGCCGTAATTAATGTAAGTTTTGAATGCACTTTTAAACCGTCTACCCCAAAAATAACTTTGATGCCGGCTGCTTGCATTTTCTTGGCCCAGTTTATATTCGACGATTCGTCAAATCGTGCCAATAGTTCAACTACGGCTGTAACTTTTTTCCCATTCATGGCAGCACATATAAGTGCTTTTATCACTTTCGAGTTTTTTGCCAGGCGGTAAATGCTTATTTTAATAGATTTTACTTCAGGGCTGATAGCTGCTTCGCGAAGTAATTGAATATAATTATCAAAGCTATGATAAGGATAATGTAAATATTGGTCTTTAGTCCGTATAAGTGAAATAATGCTTATCGCTTTTTCGAATGCATGAATCGGGATGGGGGGTTGCGGTTCGAACTTTAAGTCGGGTCTGCCCACTTTTGGAAACGACAGAAAGTCTTTTAGGTTATGATATCTGGCTCCTCCGATATGTGCATCTTTCTTTTCAATCCGCAGCAGTTTCTCAATAAACCTCAACAAATCTTTAGGGATCTCTCTGTCGTAAACAAAACGAACTGGTTCACCACTCTTTCTGCTTTTAACGCCTTTAGATACTTTTTCGAGCACACCCTGATAAGCCGAATTGTCGAATTCCATCTCAGCATCGCGGGTAAATTTGATATTGTAGGCTTCGTAGCTATCGTAATTGAGTGAAGCGAAAATTCGTGGTAAACAAAACCGAATCACATCGTCGAGAAACATGATACAGGTTTTCTCTCCCTCTTTAGGCAGGATAAGAAAACGAGTGAACTCCGCCGTCGGAATTTCAATAAGAGCAAATTCTTTCCTTTTTTTCTTTTTCTCACCATCCAGGTCTGTAATTTTCACTGCCAAATAAATGCTTTTATCATTTAGTTCCGGCTCGTCTTCCATGCGTGAAACCAATATTGGGAAAAGCGAGTTCATTAGCACCTCTTTGTAAAATGTATCAACAAATTCTACTTGTTCTTCATTTAGAGTGTGCTCATTCCTGAAATGGATATTTTCTTTTTCTAGTTCGTCTATTAAAATATAAAATATGGTCTCAAACTCTTTCGAGTACTTTTCATTGAGTTTGAGGATGGTGTGAAGTATTGATTTGGAGTCGGACTTGGCAATACGCACTCTTTCTTCAATTTCAATCATTCTGCGTAGGGTAGCTACTCTCACCTGAAAAAACTCATCGAGATTGTTGGAATAAATGGCAAGGAATGTTAGCCTTTCCAGCAATGGAATGGATTCATTTGCAGCTTCATCTAATATTCTTTTGTTGAAATACATCCAACTAATGTCCCTGTTAACCGTTTTTTTTTCTTTGATTTTCTTTGTCATGTTAGAAGCTTGCTGCTATATTCTTTGTGTGTAGTGTATTAAGGCAAATTTACGCCTTTACTGTTACGATTAAATTTCAAAAAGATTACATATCCATTAAGAATGCTACAAGTTTTGGTTGAGTAGGGATGAGACGTTATCAAAGACTATTTTTAGGGTTTGTTTTGATATAAAGTTCTGTAGTTTTTGTACTTAAAATTTATTTTGTCATATCATTTTCACTCCGCTGTTCTATCCTTGCAATATGGTGGCTGTTACTTTGTATCAAAAATAAGTAGCATATGTATACACAAAAATTTTATCCAACCATAGTTATCTCTGATGTTCATTTGGGCACAGAACATTCCAAGACAACTGAACTTACTGATTTTCTGCGTACAGTGAATTGTAATACGCTTATTATGAACGGCGATATCATTGACGGATGGCACTTGCAAAAGGGTGGCAAAGGAAAATGGAAAAAAGAACATACCGATTTTTTCAAAGTCATTATGAAAATGATGGAGAATCATAATACACACATTATTTATGTCCGTGGCAATCATGACGATTTTATCGACCATCTGGCGCCACTTTCTTTTGCTAATCTCTCTATTGTAAACGAGTATGTGCACGAGAAAAATGGCAAAAGTTATTATGTAGTGCATGGAGATGTGTTCGATAGCATTACTTCCAAAATGGTTTGGCTGGCTAAACTTGGCGATATTGGTTACACCTTTTTGTTGTGGGTAAACCGTATTTACAATATCTATCGTGCAAAAAAAGGTCTGGAGTATTTCTCTCTTTCTCAAAGCATCAAGCAAAAAGTAAAATCGGCTGTTTCGTATATCTCCGACTATGAAAAAGAGCTGGTGGCTCTTGCACGTGCCCGTCATGCCGACGGAATAATTTGCGGTCATATTCACCAACCGGCCAATACGCATATTGATGGTATCCATTACCTCAATTCGGGCGACTGGGTAGAAACGATGTCGGCACTATTGGAACACGAAGACGGAACATGGGAAGTGTATATGCACCGCGATGCAGCCATTAAACCTGACACAAGAGAAATTAAATCGAATGTGTTTAGCATTCCACAAAACAAACAAGAAGGCATGAAAGTGGCTTTTGCACATTACTTTTAATCAGTTATCAGTAAACAGTAATCAGGCATCTAATAACAATTAATATCGCCGAAGGCAAAATATCACGAAGTAATAACGCCGCAGGCTAATAACAATAAAGAACCATGAAATACTTATTCGTAGTACAAGGCGAGGGTAGAGGGCATTTTACACAAGCATTAAGTTTGAAAAATATGCTCGAACGTAACGGTCACGAAGTAGTGGCGGTAATGGTTGGTAGTAGTGCCAAACGAACGTTACCCGATTTCTTTACACAAAAAATAAACAGCGAACTGGTACGATTTCAAAGTCCCAATTTCCTGCCCACACCCAAAGGAAAGCAATCGCCCTTGTTGGTTAGTATTTTGTATAACTTATTGTTAGTACCGGTTTATCTGCAAAGTTTGTACACTATTCACAAAACCATTAGAACAACAAAGCCCGATGTGGTCATTAATTTCTATGAATTGTTGTGCGGGGTTACGTATGGTCTTTTCAATCCTAAACCGCCCATGATTAATGTGGCGCACCAGTATTACTTCCTTACGCCGGATTTTAAATACACGGGCGAGAATGAAAAACAGTTCAAACTACTGAACTTCTACTCCCGCCTTACGGCAATGAATGCATATAAAACGCTGGCGCTCTCGTTTCGTATCGATAAGTATTCTTCATTTGGAAACATTATCATTGTTCCACCGCTTTTGCGCCGGGAAGTACTTCAAAAGGAAACGTCGGATGGTGACTATATACACGGTTATATGCTCAACAGTGGTTTTGCCAAAGAACTGGCGGAATGGAGCAGTATTAATCCCAAGGAATCGTTGCATTTTTTCTGGGACAAGAAAAAGGTTGATACAACTGTCAGTCTTACTCCTAACTTAACGATGCACAAACTGAGCGATACCTTGTTTTTGGAATATATGGCAGGATGTAAGGCCTATGCTACTACCGGAGGTTTTGAGTCGGTGTGTGAAGCCATGTATATGCAAAAACCGGTGTTGATGGTGCCAACGCATATCGAACAGGAATGTAATGTAATCGATGCATTGCGTTCGGGAGCAGGAGTTACCGACGAGGAATTTGATTTGGATATTTTACTCGAGTGCATTCCAGGCTATAAACGAACGAACGAATTCAGGCATTGGACGCATACAGCTGAGTCCTTATTTATGTATGAGCTTACAAGAATTGAAACGGAAGAAACATCAATATTTGCCCCAAGTATTTGAGTCTTACCCTAACTATGAACCGGAGCTGTCTTAATTCATAAGACAGCTTTATTTTTCTAACAACTTCGCTTAAAATTGATTATAAGCGATTCAACATTCAATTTTTAAAACGAAACTATTACTTTTATTGTTTAAATGGGAAAACAGACGTACAACAAAAAGAATTTTTTACTTCCGGATAGCCATAGAAGCATGTCCTGTTATCATGCCAAAGTGATGGAAGATGGAATAATGAAACTCACTATTCATGACTGCAAGAGGTCAATACAATTTCAGAATAATTTAAATAACACTGAGGAAATCAGGGAGGCAATCGATAAGCTGAATAATTTGGCAAAAGGAGTGATTAATTTGAGAAAGCACATTGAAGAAAGGTATGAAAAGGAATTAAAATGAATAAAACGGATTCTATTCTAGATAAATATAAGTTACTGGTTGAAAAATATCAATTGATTGAAAATGAATTATCAGAAATAGATATTCATGATAAACGAGTAATTCTCAGAAAAATCTTCCCGATTTTATCTGCGTATAAGATGAATGCATCCGCAATTAAAAACGGAGAGAAGGCTTTCAGGTTATTCGGAAAGTTGCGTGATGTTCAGGTTCAGATATTGAAATTAGAAGACGTACAAATGAGTGCTGAACTATCAGGCTATTTGTCAATGCTAAAGGAAAAGGAGTCGAAACTAAAAGCGAAGGCTCATAAGTTTACAAAAAAAAAGAAAGTAGTATTTCCTAAGTTGAACAAAAAGCGTAAAATAGAGAAGTCGAAAATACTCAATAAAGCCAAAAAATTACTTGATAAGCTGGAACTTAAAATTTATTCCGGATTTATTGACGATCCGGCTAATATCCACAAATTGCGAATCAAGTTTAAGAAATTTCGTTACCAGGTAGAGATGCTTTCATATATTGAGAAAGTGGACCCCCGCAGCCTTCATAAACTAAAATCTTATCAGGATCAACTTGGGGAGATAAATGATTATGAAGTTTTGATAAATGGAATTGAAAAGTATTACTCCAATAAAGAATGGGAAGAAGATCCTGTTATTGCACTATTTGAACAAGAACAAAACACATTGTACGAAACGTTTATATTCAATACCGAAACCTTTGTCAGAGATTGTAGAGTTACCCTTCAGTTAAACCAAATATGGGTGTAATGAAATTCTGATTTGTCTCTATTTTGTATTGATATAGGGGTTGTTTGTAATAACTATGTTACAGTAAACAAATATAAATGAAATCTTGCTGTAACTGTAAGTTCCTACTTTTGTTCCAAAATTAAAAAAGGTTGGAATGAATAGGTATTTATTGGTTGTTGGTTTGTTTTTGTATTCGGTATGTTCATTTGCAGGTGTTATACAAGGTGTAGTTAAAGACTCAAAAACCGGTGAAACTCTGGTGGGTGCAACCATCTATGCGAAAGGACAAGCGCAGAAGGGAACAACGAGTGGGCTGGATGGAACGTTTATCCTTCGGGATTTACCCAATAGTTCGGTTGTTATCGAATGCCATTATTTAGGTTGTGCTACCTTCGAAAAAGAAATACTTCTCTCCACTTCCAATAAACTAACCATATACTTAAGCCCTTCAGATATTGAGTTAAAGGGAGTCGAAGTACTTGCTTCAAGTCTGACTTCCGATCAAGGGGTTCGCAATCTGGAAAAGATATCACCCAATGTTATCAATGTGGTGAGTGCCAGAAGTATCGAATTGTCGCCCGATTTGACTGTTGCGGCTGTTTTAGGTCGTGTTTCGGGTGTGGTGATGGAGAGAAACAGTTCTGGCGAAGGTCAATATGCGATTCTCCGTGGAATGGACAAACGATATAATATTACGCTGGTAAATGGAGTAAAAATATCAAGTCCCGATAACAAGCAACGCTTTGTTCCACTGGATATTTTCCCAAGTGAATTGCTCGACAGGTTGGAAGTGAGTAAAACGCAAACAGCCGAAATGGAAGGCGATGCAACAGGTGGAGCAGTAAATCTGGTAATGAAAGATGCTCCGAATCAATTGTCGATAAGAGCAAATGCATCCATAGGTTATAATGCGATGTTTTTCGATCGTAAGTTTACGTCATTCAGCCGTGATAAAATTTTGGCAATAGCTCCCTACGAAGCGTTTGGAAATACTTATTCGGCTACTATGGCCGACTTTGGTAATTCTACCAATAGCGTTTCCCAACAAACACCTTTTCCTAATGGCACTGCCGGACTTTCGTATGGCAATCGGTTCTTCAGTAAACGTTTGGGAGTCATTGTTGCGGGTAATTATCAAAACATAAATAAAGGTTGTAACAGCACTTTTTTTGAGGATGAAATGCTTCAAACCGAAAGTGCGGTGCGAATCACATCAATGAAAGAACGTGCCTTCTCCGAACAACAGGTTCAGTACGGAATTCATTCTAAACTCGATTATCTGTTCAACAAGCGAAATAAACTGGAGTTCTACAATGCTTATATTGATATGACTAATGAGCAGGTTCGTCAATCCAATTCTACCAATTTTAAATTGAACTATGAGCCGGATAAAGGCAATGGTGATTTCTCTTACCAAACACGGTTACGTCAGACTAAACAACAGATTCTGACTTCTACACTACAGGGACATCATTTAGTATTTGATAAATTAGATCTGAAATGGTCGGCAGTATATTCCGATGCACGCCAGCAACGACCGGATCAAACAACTATTAATATGGATAACCTTCGCATGAATTATGTGGACGATGTTTACACCGATGCAGATGGCTCTACCCGTAGGTGGGAGCATAATTCCGATAGAGATTATTCAGGTATTCTTCATCTGAAATATGAATCCTTGTTTCCATTTGGTAAAGTTACCTGGCAAGCCGGTGGCTTATACAGAGACAAAAAACGTGATAATTTCTACGTGAGTTATACCTTTAAGCCTCTTGGCGGTCTTCAACGTCAGGGAATTGATTTCAATACTCTGGATGAGATAGATTGGACACTTTATACAGCAAGAGGAAGCGTAGGACCATTGAACTATAAAGCTACCGAAAAAATATCAGCCGGCTATCTGCAAGCTAAAGTTGAAAAGGATAGACTTGAAGTGATTGGAGGATTGCGGGTAGAAAATACAAATCAGGGATACTTTATGTATTTCCCCAATGCAGGAGAAAATCCGGAAGGTGGTCAGGTATATACCGATTTTTTGCCCAATGTTCATATCAATTTCAAATACAATCCCAATGCCAATTGTCGTCTAAGCTATTTCCGTTCGGTAAACAGACCCGGATTCTTCGAGATAGTACCTTATCAGATGAATTACGAAGAATATGATGAATATGGTAACAAGAACCTGAAACGGGCAGTAATTGAGAATTTTGATGCACGATGGGAGTTATTTCCTAAACCTTCGGAGCAGTTGATGGTAGGTGTGTTTTACAAAAACATAAAGTCGCCAATTGAGTATGCTTACTATTCGGTTAATCAACGTCAGTTTGGTTATGGCCCGGTAAATCTTGGAGATGCTAAGAATTTTGGTCTTGAAGTTGATTTTATAAAATATATTCGTCAATTTGGAGTAAAAGCAAATTACACCTATACGCATTCGGCCATTACTACTTCGAAAGTGTATTATGGGAAAGATGAAAATGGCAATACTAAAAAATACCTGGCTGATCAAACGCGCCCACTAGTAGGACAAGCAGCGCATGTTGCTAATCTTTCATTGCTTTATAAAAGCACTAAATACGGTTGGGATGCACAAGTAGCCGCTGCTTATACCGGCGATAAAATTGTTACGGCATCTCATTTCCTTGATTCCGACTATTGGCAAAAAGGCTCGGTGCAGATGGATGTATCGCTCGAAAAGAAGGTAAGTAAGGCGGTGTCACTTTTTCTAAAAGCTAATAATTTATTGAATACTCCTCGTATTGAATATATAAAAACGACCAATACTTACAATAGCTCATTCCCATTGCATTCTTCAAATGACAAGAATACGCTCATTCGAAAAGATTACTTCAGCCAAAACTTTTTGGTTGGTTTCCGATATAAGTTATAATTTGATAAATACAATTCAACACTTACAAACAAACAAAATGAAATCAAAAAAATTACAACATTTATTGCTTGCCGCTGTACTTACACTGGTAGCATTTACATCATGCAACAAGAAAGACGATGTCGCATCCGGAAAAGTCTATCCGGCCGGTTCTATCGTATGGAAAGCTGACACAGTGGTAACGCTTAAGAAACACTACATTGTGCCCGAAGGAACATCTTTGTATATCGAAGAAGGTGTTCAGATTATTATGGCCGATACTCTTGTTCGACCAGAATTTATTGTGTTGGGAAATCTCTATTGCTATGGTACAGCTGCTAAACCTATCCGCTTTTCGGTAGAAGAGAAGTACCGCACCGAAGCAAAACGTTTTGCACGCTACTGGGGTGGTATTATTTGTGGTTATAAATCAAATGAAGTTTTGTTGAAAAATACCATTATCGAGTATGGTGGTGCACAAACTACCGAAGAATCTGAATCGTTCAAACATCAGTTGTTTAAAACAGTAACCGGCGAAGGCGTACCGGGATTTCACTTCTGTAACACCGCGGGATCGGTAGTGATTGATAATTGTACTTTTCATAACAATGCCGAAGATCAGATTTATATTACCGGAGGAAAGTCTATTGTAACGAATAATAAATTTATAGCCTCCGGATTTGATGGTGGTGAAGCCATTAATTATAAATCTGGTTGTTTGGCCGATGTGGCTTACAATCTTATCTATGATGCTAATTCCAATGGTTTTAAACTTTCGAATAATGGAGCCATGGATCCGCAGGCGCATATCGTAGTGTATAATAACACGGTAGTAAATAGTGGTTGGAGACGTCCAAAAGTAAAGGGTGGATCTATCTGGTTAGAATATAATGTATATGCCGAACTGTATAATAACCTAATGGCAGATACACGTTGGGCTTGTAAACGTGATGCTGCCAATCCTGAGGATGCACGCACAGTAATCACACCGAACTATTATTTTGCGTCTACAGCAACAGGTGTGACTCAATATCTTGCTGATGCTGCTAAAGGGCAATTACTCGGCGCAAGTGATATAGTAAGTGCTTCGGCCGGCGATAAAAACCCGAATTTTTATAACTACACAGTTCAGGCCAATGTGGATATTAATGCCGGAAGTACTAAAAGTGGGAATGTACCTCAAGTATACGATGCTACATGGGACTTTCATTTAAAAACAGGTTCTCCTGCATTAACCGGTGGAAAAACAACATTTAATCGTCATTTTGCTACAACAAGTATTACTGTCGATAAAATCACCTATACTTCACCGGCACCTTCGGCTTATTTCGGAGCGTTCGGATTGAAGAACTAAAGTAGAAGTCATTTCGTAAATAAATAATTAAGGCAATAAGGAGACTCGAAAACTCCTTATTGCTTTTTGTCCATACTATACATAAGTACATATATGAATAAAAGAAAAATATCTCAACGACTGCTTATGGCATTAATACTGTTGATAAATGTCAGCACCGGTTTGTTTGCTCAGGCAACAGTAGCTAAAAAACCGGTAGTTGTTGATTACTCCGGCTATAACTTTATTATTGCCAACGATTTAGGAAGAAATGGTTATTTCGATCAAAAGCAAATAGCTGCTACTATGGGTGCAATGGCAGAAAATGTAGATGTCAAGTTTGTAGTTGCTGCCGGCGATATTCATCATTTCAATGGAGTAGCCAGTGTTACCGATCCGCTTTGGATGACAAACTATGAACTTATTTACTCACATCCGTCATTGATGCTCGACTGGTATCCTATCTGTGGAAATCACGAGTACCGGGGAAATACACAAGCAGTGCTCGATTATTCTAAGATAAGCCGTCGGTGGGTAATGCCTTCGCGTTATTATACCATGGTAAAAAAGGTGGATAAAAACACCTCTATACGACTGGTTTTTATTGATACTACGCCTCTGATTGATAAATATCGCAACGATAGTGTGAATTATCCTGACGCTTATAAACAAGATTATAAAGCACAGTTACATTTTATCGACAGTGTGTTGGCTGTATCTACCGAGAAATGGAAAATTGTGATTGGACATCATCCGGTTTATGCGCAGACTAAAAAGGAGGACACTGAGAGAAGTGATATTCAGGCGCGCTTAGACCCGATTTTGAGAAAATACAAGGTGGACTTCTATGTTTGCGGACATATACATAACTTTCAACATATCAGGCAAGCAGATTCGCCGGTCAATTATTTTGTAAACAGTTCTGCTTCGGGGGCTCGTCCGGTAGAAGCCATAACAGGAACACTGTTTTGCAGCAACAAATCCGGCTTTGCCATTTGTTCTACTACCGATAATGCCTTCACGCTATCGTTTATCGATGCTACTGGAAAGGCCATCTATTCTTATTCTAAAACAAAATAGTAGGTAGATGCTTATTCTAAGAGCTTCATTCCTTTTCGTTCGTAAAAACAACAGGAGTGAAGCTCTTTCAAAATGTGGTGTGTTTTCTCAAATCTTACGATACACTTCGTCGAAGGGTACTCTCATTCTGTCTCCCCATACGCCACGTTCTTCTCTGATTCCGCAGGAAACAACCATATTGATTTCGGCACCCAAGGGTAAATTCAAGATACGTTTCACTTTTCTACTATCAAAACCTTCCATCGGACAGGTGTCATAGCTTTCGTTGGCCATTGCTAACATAAAGGTTTGTGCCGCCAGCGCGCAGGTTTTATGAACGACCACTCTCACGTCGTTTTCAGATACCTGATAGGGAGTGGTTCTGAACAGCCCAACAATGTTTACAAGGGCTTTTCGGATAAATCCAAAAATCCCTAAAAAGCGGGAATATAAAAATGGAATTACTTTACCATAATACAATTGCCATCTTTTGATCCTTTTTTCTTGTTTCTCTTCGGGACTGTTTTTCAGAATATTTTGAGTTTCCAGTTCAATCATCTTACTTGCTCTTTTTTTGTAGAAATCCTGCCGTGTAACGAACACTACCATTTGTTGAGCAGTGGTTGCCGACTCCTGATTTAGACAAGCAACGGAGAGTTCTTTTAAAGTTTCCGGACTGGTGATATGATAAAACTCCCACAGTTGCATGTTGGAGCTGTTGGGAGCTAAAGTAGCAAGTTCGATACAATGTTTTACTTTTTCCGGATCGATAGAAAGATCTTTGTAATGTCTTACCGAACGTCTGTGATGTAGTATTTCTTCGAATGTCATTTTTTATGGTGAATTAATTTCTTATTTTAATAAAACGGTTATTTATCCGGGAAGTTGTCCGTTATGCATTAATTTATCATGAATAAATGGAGATTGATGCATTGACTTTGTTGGTTCCTACCGGCCCGCCCGCACTTTTTTGCAAGCATGTAATGACTATAAATCCGTGAGGACAAGGGGAATGTTATTTTTTCTTCAATTTCAAATTCTCCATGTATATAAATAACTCATCACCCCTCAGATTGGTGGTTATAATCTTGCCGTTGGGATCAATTAAAAACGAAGTTGGCCAAGATTGCACGTTATAGCTGTCCGCTTTGGTAGTTGAGGATCTCTTTACAATCGTAGGCCAAAAAACTTGTTTGTCATCCAGAAACTTTTTTATTTTCCCATTGTAATCGTCTTCAACAACTCCAATAATTGTAATTTGGTCGCTACTAAATGTATCATAAACTTTTCGAATATATGGAAACTCCTTGATGCAGGGGCCACAGGATGTTGACCAAAAATCAAGAAATACGTATTTGCCACGTAATGCGTTTAAGGACAATGATAAATTATCCCATACGTTTAATCCTTTTATTTCTGGAGCAAGTTTTCCTACTTGTGCTGAGACTTGAGTGCGTGATACTTCTAAATCGGGGATATTAGATTTACTTGTTTTCTTTTCTATTGTTTGATTCTCTCTAATCAATCTAATTTTATTCAAATTTTGTGATATAGGCTCAAATCTGAAGTCTACATTACCGACAGTTAAATACTGATTAGATTTTATAATTTTATCTCTTGATAATGGTTGAAAATTAGGTATGTCTGGAAGAATAAAGATAAAATCGTTGTACAAGTATTGATCTGTGCAAATAAAAATTGTTTCTCCGTCGAACGATACTTTTGCATATCGAAATTGCGGGAAACTAAATGAAACAGAAATCTTGTCTTTTGTACTCGAATATCCTAACGTAACTGCACACAGAATATTTTCTTGCATTACATTTTTACCATCAAAATACTCAATTGTAATGCGTTTCGAATTTTCAGCTTCTTTTGAAAAAAAAACTTTTATGCAATGTGAAAAGTTCATCATCCGAAAAATCATTGTCTCCATTTGCATCAATTATATATTTCGGTTGGTGAAGGCGATCAAACCCTACAGCAACAGAGATATAATTCCTGACCATTTGGCTGGTCAATCTACAAGTATCTCCAAGTATCCAGTTCTGTTTTTTGAATTCATTCAAAAAATCTGCTCTCGAGATAAGACCATTTCGGTAGTTCTGATAACAAAACTGTCTTGGGTTCATGAGCATTGTGTATACTTTCAAATCGGTCAATGAATCAGGAAGATGCTTTAATTGAGGATAACCGATTAAAGACATACTGTCAAGCATGTCATTTGATCCAAATCCCGTGGATGAGTTGCCTAAGGGACCATAACCATCTACTTTTTCATTCAATAATATTTCGGTGCTACCTGTTTTATTCAGAGTCTGTATATTCTGACAATGAATTGTTGTGCTAATCAGTACAAATAAGGAAGTTAATAATACTGTTTTTCTCATGTTGGATATTTAAATTTAAGGGTGTCTGTTTTTATCTGATTCATCTGCTGAATCCAAGTTCAGATGTAAAATTAGCAGAAAAGATACAAAAGAGGTGCAGCGCACCGAGATCTATCTGTTTTATCCTAACCCACAGTAACAATCACGGTTTTTTCTTCAGAAGTTTCTACATTCGTTATTTTCAGTTCCGAACTACCACTTTTAAGGGCTTTAATGTGTATAACACGGGGATTGCTTTGACTGAGTGCAGGTTCGATGGGCCATGCAAGAAGTTCGGCTGATATTGCATTTGTGTTCGAAACAGTTAGTTTATAGTTGCCACAACCGGATAAAATATAATATTCCGATTCAGCTCCTACTGCTAGTCGTAGCGTAGCTGTTGTGGGCGATACACTAAAAAGGTAATGATCTACAACCTGAATATTGTATATTGTGGTAGGCCAGTATTCTTTCAGATAATATAAAGTAGCGGTACCTTTTTTTTGACCCGTAATTTGCAGATTGTTTGCCGTTCCCCCAACCTTAATTACCGAGGCTGTATCCATTAAATAATACAGCGGACTGGGATCTGTATTTGTTATATTTTTTGTATCGCCTGTTTTGATAAATGCGATATTTGATACAGGAACTACTCTTGGAATTAATTCATCGAGTGTGACTTTTATATTCACCTGATTTTTATTCAGATCTGTCAATGTAATAATTGCACTCCCAATATTGTAACCAGTAATATATAACTTATTGTCAATAAGCAAAGGCTGGGCAACAGCATCATTTGAACTACTAACACTATAAGTACCTGCGCCTTTTTCGATAGTAATTTCGGTATAGGGTTTATTATTGCTTAGCATTACACTTGTACTGCTCACTACAAGTGGAGCATCTTTTTCAATAGAATTGTTGTCCTTACAGGATAACAACAGCAAAGTGATTAGAAAATAGTAAAGATATTTCATTCTTTTCATAACAATTTATATTTGTTGTTTTTTCTTTTTTTTCTGCACACCAAAAATACGAACTCTTTTTAACGCTACCAACAATATGGGTGAATATTTTTAAGCAAATCAAAATATCCTTTATTTAAGCAGTCCTTGTAAATAAAATAACCGCCTCTACTGGGCAGCAGAGACGGTTATTCATCATAAATCGCTATTTATCGGTTTATTATTGGCTGTAGAGTTTAATTACAAACAGAGGAGCTATCCTTCTGTAGCAAATTTTCAACTCCCTTGGACGAGAAAGAAATATTGTTTTGCCTAATTCCAGATTTCGTTCATGGCGGTAAGTACAATTGGCTTTCCATCAGTTACAATAATGGTGTGTTCGTGTTGAGCCATAACACCGCCTTTATTCCCAATCATAGTCCAACCATCCTCTAATGTCTCAGCATAGGTCGAAGTTGTTGAAATAAATGTTTCGATAGCTACAACCGAGTTCTTTCGAAATCGTGCGGTATTCTGTTTGTCTTTAAAATTAGGTATTTCATCCGGAGCTTCATGGAGTTTTCGTCCGATACCATGTCCGGTTAGATTTTTGATGACTTTGTAACCTCGCTTTTTAGCTTCCGTTTCAATTAAAAGCCCTATATCCGAAATTTTGACTCCACCTTTTATATTATAAATGGCTTTGTGCAGAATATCTTTAGAAGCATCAACGAGATGTTGATATTCGTATTTATCACTCCCTAATACAAATGAGCCACCATTATCAGAAAAAAAGCCATTTAGCTCTGCCGAAACATCTATGTTTATTAAATCACCTTCTTGTAATATTCTAGTGTTGGAAGGTATACCATGACAAAACTCATTATTGAGACTTATGCATGTCCACCCCGGAAAGCTGTAGCTTACATAAGGAGCTGATTTTGCACCCATCTTCATCAATAGCTGTCCTCCAAAGTCATCTAGCTCTTTGGTACTCATGCCGGGTTTAGCATAGTTTCTCATTTCTTTGAGTGTATAGGCAACTGCTTCGCTTGCCATTCTCATTCCAATAAATTCTTCTTCGTTTGTTATCGACATGTTGTATCTATATTTAATTTTTTAAGCTTGCGCCTAATACCAGTGTATAGTAACACTTCTACTGCACAAATTCCTTTTTCTAGGCGTAAATTAGTCACAAAGTTTCGCATATTTCCACTTTTGGGGCAGATATTGCTTTAGGTGTTCTTTTACTCCCCAAAATTAACTACTCTTTCTAACAACACCAGCACACGGTTGATTATTCGCTGAAACATTAAGTTTTTAAGGTAGAAATCTGATTACTCTCTATTGCAGTTATAGGAGTTTGTATTGATTGTGTCAGATGAATCTTATTGTAATTATTTTATTGTAAATGAGTGATTTATTGGCTTGTTTCTATGTGTTATTTCGTAAATAGTAGCCTATATTTCCATATCACTATTACTTATCTTCTGTTGGAAATGGATTAAAGTAATATGGAAATGATTTACTTTCTGTTGGAAATAGATTAAAGTAATATGGAAATGATTTACTTTCTGTTGGAAATAGATTAAAGTAATATGGAAATGATTTACTTTCTGTTGGAAATGGATTAAAGTAATATGGAAATGATTTATTTCCTGTTGGAAATGAGTTATTGTAATATAGAAAAAAAATATTTTCGGGTGGAAATGATTCATTTCCATATTGAAATATTCCGTTGTTATATTGAAAAAACATGCTTTTTATTTCTAGAGAAAATATTCTTTATTCTTTTTTTGCGTTATCATATTCATAACCGATTTCTCGGGAGACTATGAGAATTTTGCTTCTTCAATTTATTTTAATTAGATGGTAGTTAAGCACTTTTACTTATCTTTTTACTGCTTTTAGAATAACATTGCCACCATCCGGCACAACATCAAACGTAATGTATTTCAATGTTCCTTTTTTTGATACTTTAGCTTCCACTTTCTTTCCATTTTGAGTAACGGCGGCAGAAGTCCAGTGCTTTGGTAATGCTCTTTTTATCGTTAGCGGGTAGTTATAAACAGCATTGTCCAGCGTATCGGTTACTTGTAGGGTTATAGCGGTTGGTTTGTTGGATAGTTCATGAATAAGGGCTGCATTTCGTTCTTTTATATAGCGCACCACGTCGCCGAAGGTTGCTACCCAATAGCTATTGTTCTGTTGTTTTACGTAAGCGAGATGCGCTCTCAAAACTGCAGACTGAGTGGGTGAATAACCACCGTCGTTGTCGATGCCATGTATCAGAAATACGCACCAGCCCTTCAGCGAATCGGCTTTCTGCACTCTACTGTTGAAATCGCCTACGGTTTGTATGGAAGAAGCATTTCCGGTAGCAAGTGAGCTTATCTTCATAAAATCCGCTGGCGTTTTAGGTTCGATATAACCCTGACAATGTCTGGCGGCTATGTAAAAACTCGCACAGAGCGAATCATTTCCCGGAGCGCAATACGGATAGGCTATTGTCAGGCATGCATGACCTTTGATGTGAGCGTTGATGCTCTCCTGTGAGCTTTTAAATTCAACGAGCTGTTGAGCAGCGGTTAGTGTTCCCAGATTGGTATGTGTTACGGTATGACTTGCTATTTCGTGTCCCTGATCTGCTGCGGTTTGTAACGCGCTCCAGTCTTTTATCCAGTCGGAAGGTACAAACATAGTAGTTTTGAAGCCAAACTCGTTGAACAATGGTATGGCTACGGGCAATTGATTGGGACAATTATCGTCGAAAGTGTAACTAACAGCTGCCCGGCTAAATTCCTGCCATGTGGCTACTTCGTAGGTTTTGGTCTGCGAAAAACCGGTTGAACAGATAGTACTAAAAATGATGGCGGTGAACAGGATGCTTATTTTTTTCATGCGGTGATAAATATGTTTTTTTGTTGTTTACAAAAGTATATCATTAAATATCCTAACCCGTAGAGCATTTAATAAATATTTTCAATAGAAATACAAGAAGTATTAACCCATACACAGTTTGGCAACGACTGACCTTGTCCGGTGAACCGAAAAACAAGTGAAGTTGGCGTTCGAAACTGTCCTGTTTGAGCGACGAAGGAGCGAGTTTGGACGGTTTTAGCCAACTGAGCGTAAGTTTTTCGAGTGAAGCGGGCGCAGTCTTGACTTTTTTGCTTACTTTTTGTGTCAAGACAAAAAGTAAGTCAGGGTTTGGGGCGGAAGCCCTAATATAACAAAATGACTTTTTCCAAATGCACTACAGGTATCCTATTTTAATTTCATACAAAAAAATACGACATTAAATTGTTTAAATTACTTATTTATAGTGGTAGCGTAAAATAAAAGTTGGAACCTGTGCCCACCTCACTCGAAACACCCACTTCGCCGTTGTGACCTTCAATAATCTTTTTCACAATGGCAAGTCCTAATCCATGACTACTCTCACCGTTCGTAGGCCTTACACTCGATCTTTTAAATGGTCTGAAAATGTCGTTGATTTCTTTCTCCGGAATGCCTTGTCCGCTATCAATGATTTGAGTAACGATATAATTATCTTTTTTTAAGATCTTTACTGTTATTGTGGTTCCGGAATTTGAGTACTTTATTGCATTTCCAATCAGGTTGTTTAATACCTGATCAATTTTTCCATCATCAAATGAAAGGATTTGATGATGCATTTCTAATTCACACTGAATACTAATATTTTTATTCTTTGCAAAAAAATCATTCATATTGATATTCCGCTCAATAAATGCAATGTAGTCAGTTTCATTTTTTTTCAGATCCAACTTACCTGCTTCAATCTTTGAGATGTCCAGGAGGTCATTAATTAATTGGAGCATGGTAGAACTGGTGCTTGAAATTATTTCTGTGTATTTTTTATGTTTATCGCCTGTTTGTTTTTCAAGTAATTTTGAAATACCCAAAATAACACCTATCGGATTCCTCAAATCATGAGCAGCTATTCCTAAAAACTCATTCTTTTGTTCGTTTAATGTTTGTAAAAGACGATTTTGATCATCCAGTTCCGATGTCAATACAGTTATAAAATAGAGCAACCGTGATAGTATTCTGGCATGTTTATTTGTGTATGGATCCAACTCCGAACTTTCGTGTGTTTCTCTATTTTGAATTGGCTTGTTATGAGTTGCTTCATCCTTGCAAGCTCCCTCGCGGAAACCTACTGCAACTATAGATGAATTAAGTAGTGAATTAAATGTTCCGTTAGAATAGAATTCGCCAAAGGTATAAAAACCAGCTGTGGGAGCAATTTCATTGAATGGTAATGTCTCAAGGTTAACTTCCTGTTGCATGAAAAATCGCCGGCATATACAGGTGTATAAAAAGATGGCTTCAGGTTTAAAATCCCTCATTTGACTCTGAAGTAGTGCCGATTCGATTAGAATGGATGCAGGATCTCCATAGCCAATCCGAAACTTCTCTCCAACCTTAACATCGGCCACCAGTTGAATTGATTTATCGGTTTCATTTACAAAGAAAGGTGTACGGGCAATTAATTGGTCGTTGCGGCTAATAAGAAAAGGAAATTCAAGACTGTTCTGATAGAAATTCTCATCAGCTTTTATACCCAGGTATTTTTCATACACATCAAAAGCAGGTTTGTTATCGATGGTTTTTACCGATACATCACCTACTTCAGTGATGGTCATCTCTTTGCTCAACGCGTGCCAACCAAGACTGGTAAAAATTTCAATGTACAAGTCATTGCCCGAGAAAACAACTGCTACCACACCCTGTTTATAACATTTATTTCCATCATAAACAAGTGTCTTTCTCTGATTTGCATAATCGCCTGCACCACCTCCGAAAATTGGATACTTAAAGTCATGATCTGTGATGCTATTAAATACTTTCCCGGAATCATGGCTGATGGGCGTTGAAAGTAGCAGTACGCCTTTGATTTCTGCATTTACTGATTCGATATTGCAGATTAATATATTGCCAATTGTTTCCTCAGTGCCCGGCGAACATTCGTAAGCGAACATATTTATCGACGAGCTTTCAAAAAAAGTAAATAAAACGATTGTCGAATCCGTACATATTTCACCGGCAATAATCTCACCTACGGAGGTTGCACCAACAATAACGGCCGCAGGTATAACTTTTCGTATTGCATCTCCAATAGATTGATACCATTCACAATCATTCTTTGCCGAATAAATTTGAACTAATTGACTTGGAAAGTTGCACGAGGATTTTATTTCGGGAAAATCCAATAATTCATTTAAATGCTCTATACTTGATAATCTATAGCTGTATTGTTTCATGTTGAGTGTAAATTTAATTGTCGGTTAACTTCGGTGACGGTCTCAAGTCCTAATCATGATATGCATTAAAATGAAGTTTGAAGAATATTTGATAAATTCAACTGTTTTTTAGAGAAATCATATTCCAAAGATAAAAATATTATTTAGATACTATGATAAATATCAATAATACTTTTTGTTGATTATCCGGAAAGCATCCTGACGTATATATTATTGGTTGAAGTCGGGGGAGGGTTTCGCGATTTCCGAATCGCGATTAAATAGTAATTCACATGATTTGGAATTATTCCCTTTGGTCATGAACTTTGGTTTTCGAAACCCGGTCAACTCTCTTTTGTTTGTCTGTTTAGCTTGATGGCAGAAACGGTTACTAACACAACAAGTAGTACGAATAATATCAAAGATGAACCTATCGTTCCGAAGTTTAATCCTCCTTTCTCGGATGCTTTTGTCATCAAGTCGCCAAAAGTGGCACCAAAGGGGCGGGTGAGAACAAATGCCAACCAAAACAACAGCACGTGTGATACCTTAGTAAAGTAATAAGCCAAGACAATGAGCGATAATAAACTTCCTATAAGAAGTGCGCCTCCCGAGAAGCCAAGTCCCGAATTGTCTGCCAGAAAGTCGCCCAAGGCAGTTCCCAGTGTGTTGGAAAATAAGATGGCTGTCCAATAGAATACTTCTCCACGTAACGATTTGATATCTGTTACCGACAATGATTTCTCAGTTAATCGCCAAACTAAAAGTGTTACACTAAAGAGAGACACCAGTATCAACGAACCGGTTGCATATCCCAGTCCCAGTGTCCGATCCATATAATCCGACATGGTTGTTCCCGCCGTACTTGTGGATAGGATAACCGCCCAATAAATGATAGGGTGAAACTTTTTAGTAGACAGTTGCCCTGCAAGCGTTGCAATGAAGAAGCTTAACAAAATAGCAGAACTTACCGCATAGCCTACTTTCATAGTCATCGATAGTAAATCCCCTGCCGTTTCTCCCAGCGTAGTGGCGCATATCTTCATGATCCAAAACGAAAGCGTAATGACCGGTAACTTATTCATATGTTTAATTTTGTCTGTCATTGCTTTTCTGAATTCGTGTTTCGTAGCCCGGCATTCTGAATGGTACACATTCTCAATACCGTATCGAGTCCTGAGCCATTTTGGTGATCACTTCGTTTTGGAAATTGTATAGCTTCACGTAAGTTTGCGAAGAGACCGTTGCATTCTGTGGAGTAATCACCACAAAACTCATGGTGGTTGGAGATACTCCATTATGATCAATCCATGTTCCGGAATTTGCATAGATGCATTTCTGATTGTTTAAGTTTGTCGACGCAATCATTTTCGGATCGTGGGTATGACCGAAGATAACGATTCTTTTATCCGAATTTGGATTCAGAAAATATTGATTCTGTGCTTGTAAGTCCGATTCACTTGCCTTGCCCGAACCTGCTATTGCCTGACTGATAGGAATAGGCATGGGCACATGATTGTGTGCTTGTCGTTGCGTCCAACTATCCTGAATGCCTTTGTATAACTTTACATCTATCACTCCACCCGGGGTAGTTTGATAGGGGAGTATATCGTTTACCGCGTAATTCCCTTTGAACCCATCTACATTGGTGACGATGATCTTCTCGTCAAATTTATTGGCGATCGGGTAGGAAGCTAATGCTTTGCTCCATACATACCAATACGTGTATAGCAAAGTCTGGCTGGCAGTTCCCGAAGGGTTTGATGTAATCACAGGTGGCGTGTCGGCAGGAGTTACAGGTTTTTGCATAACATACAGCACAGCTATTCTGGTGTAGAAATACCCCGGAGGCAGAATGGTTCCCGGTGCAATATCTTGATTGGAGATAGGGTCGGGGGCACAAAAGAAATTATAGCGATGTCCATGCTCAATGGCCATCTTGGGTACATCTGCCGGCGAATAAGTTCCTAATCCCAGTTCCTTATCCCGAGCCTGATTTATTCCTGGAAGTATACTCTCCACATTGGCGGCCGTAATGGTCAAATCATGATTGCCGGGCACATAAGTAACGCGTATCTTCTTTTCTTTGATGATACTATTAAAAGCATCTATCACGCCTTTGTTGGTTGCGGCAATCCGTTTTACAAAATCGGCCTGATCCTTTCCCTTATACGTATCCACATTAGCCGGAACAAACCATTCGTCCAGCATATCGCCGGCAATCACCAGTTCTTTTACGTTGGGAGCGGCTTTTATCTGTTTCAGCAACTTCTCCAACGATCCCAGATTCTTGTTGCACTCAGCATAGGTCAAATCGGCACCCAGATGAAGATCGCTCATCACCACTATCATATTCCGTTCATTACCACCATTATTAAAAGCGCCAATGGTATGATCTACCGGATCATTCTGGCAGGATGAAAACAGTGTAACGAATAGAACTACCAAACTCAAAACAGAGATGCTTGCCGGATTTTTCATATGGATTGTTTTTAATTGTTGTTTGCTCAATTATCAGAGATTCGATTATTGATTCTCTGATAGTTTAGTACATGACAAAAAGATATTTGATATGCATATGCTTTAATATAGTACTCTTATTATAGCATATGCTATTCGGGTACGGATTGACCTCGTCCGGTGAGCCGAAAAACAAGTAAGATAGGTGGTTAAAAATCGTCCTTGTTTGAGTTCCGACATATTTCGTCGGAATGAGTTTGGACGATTTCAGCCTACCGAGCGCAAGTTTTTCGAGCGAAGTGGGCGGAGTCTTGACTTTTGTTGCATACTTTTTTGCGTCAAGGCAAAAAAGTATGTGGGGTTTGGGGCAAAGCCCCACGTTAAACACAGACTGTATAGCAAATTACATTACATAAGGTAATTATTGTCATTGCTAAACTTTCTTTGTTTCAATTCTCAGTTGATTCACTATTTTGCAACTCATTGAATTCTTTGATGAATTTGTATATATAGAACGATGCAATTCCGTAGTATACTATCCAGAAATAAGGGATGTCTACATCAACGATACCTAATCCGAATTTGATGATGGAAGGTAACACAATGGCATAAACGCAGATTTTGAAGATGGTTTGATAATCTAATTCTGCTTTCAATATCTTATTCATTACGATGCCGATTATCGACAACAGGAATACGCCAAGTAGTTTGGCTAAGAAGATAAAGAAGAGACTAATCAGAAACGTAAAAATCAGAGCAGGTATTGTCCAATTGTTTATAATGTTGATTAGTTCCGTTTTTGTAAAGTTTACTTTTATATCGCTGAAATTGTAAGTTTTAGTTTCGAATGCGTCTTTTTTATATACAACCTTACTTTCGGAGAAAATGATTCCACTTTTATAATGATCCAGGATTTCGGGTGTATATTTACCACTTGTGTCAATGATAAATAAGGCATCTTTTTCGTCTTTCCCCGGTCTGGCGTTTAGTATAAATGGCATCGCTCCACTACACTTCAAATGTCCATCTTTTAGTTCGAAATCAGGAAACTTCGTTTTCAGTGTTGTTACAGTTTCATTCGCAGCGTTATAAAGTCCTATTTCGGCTTTAATCATTATTACGCTCCCTATAATTAGCATCAATATTAACAGATACTTTACCGATTTCCCAACTTCTTCCGCTTTAATTTGCGCTGTAAAATCCTTGTCCAACAGACTCGATTTCAATTTGTTTAAAAATGTGTTCATGTGATTTTAGTTAGATTATTTCTGTATTTTAGATTGCTTTGATGTATTGCTCGTTTTTTTTATCTTGAAATTTGGCAAATCGTTACCTCCCCGAAAATTACAACCCTGTCTATACATTTTAATCAAGGGTTTCATTTTCTTCCATCTATCTTTTTCTTGATTTATTATTTGATAAATTCGTGAATTTCTGCTGTCCAAATATGCATTGTAATTGTAGTAGTACTTAGCTGGGTGAATTAATTGTTTTATAGAAATAAAGTTTTTTCTCTGTCTAGCCCAGCAACTATCAAAATTTTCAGTTGGTTGGTCATAACATTTAGTAAGCGATAATCCTTCAAACTGTCTGCTATCAGTTTCCTTGACTGTCTCACAATTTAGTAATGATGTAAATAGTTCATTAATAACTTTTGAAGAGGTTTCGAGGGTGTCGTTGAGACTTAAAGTGTTTATTGCTGTAGTGAACTCCTTTTCAAATGTTGTGTTCGTCTTTTTTACTCCCTTGGTAGGTCTGTCGAATTCAAAATTCCAATAGTCAAAGTATCTGTTCGAAAAGAACGGAATTGCATAGCATTCGTTTTCTTTGTTTATGAGTATGATAATTTGTTGTTTGTCTTCAATGCTATCAGGAGTAGAGCGTAACTGTAGCTGAAAATTGCATTCTCCATTTGTCACAGAGCGAATAAGTTTATAGTAGTCTGATTGATTTGTTTTTCCTTTTGGCAATTGAGGATATTTATCCGTCAAATCAGATATCGCTTTTTCGATATTCGGTTGCGTTGATTTAGTCTGACAGCTGTATAAAGTTGTCATGATTAGCAGCAGAAGCAAACTTGATTTAAGCAGACTTGATTTCATTTAATTATCTCATTTAGAATTTATATTCAGCTCCAGCTTCCGCACGATTGCATTGAATAGCAACTCTTATCACCTCTTTATTTTATATTCCATACCTCACTTTATTCTTCCACGTGATACAATCGCGCGAAAGCAGGGTGTGTTAGCACCAGTAATTTTATTTTTTCTTCAGTTCTTCAATTTGTTTTTTTGCATATTTTTTAGCCGCATCGTCGCCATACTTTACTGTCAATTCATAATAATCAATAGCTTTTTTAAAGTCGCCCTTAAGTTTATATGCTTGAGCAATGTTACTCAATACAATATAGTCTTTGCTGTCAATTTTCTCTGCTTTCAGTAATGGTTCTAAAGCTTTATCATATTCTTTTTTAAGAAGGTAAACTATAGACAGGTTTGATAAACTCTCAACGTGATTCGGATAGTATTTTAGAACAGTTTCTGCAATCCTTTTCATGTTGTCTAATAAAGCATTGTTTTCTGTATTATATAATTGTAGAACATAGTCTTGAACGGCACTCAACATGAATTTTTCTGGGTCATCAACAGGTTTGTTGTCTGTCCAGGTCCATTTATTCTTAATTGCATCTGAATAGTCAATGGTCTTAATGATTTCTTGAGTGAATTTTTCGTATTTCTCAGTTTTTCCTAACATATAGATTTTTCCAAAACGCATATCAAGTCGGGCTGGATATTTATCTATTCCTTGGTTTATATAGTCAAATCCCTTGTTCAAAAGTTTAGTGTTGTAATATGTGTCCCCATAAATATAACCAACAGGTTCTTTTTTTGTAGTATCTGTGTTCATAATCTGAAAAACCTTTTCACCTTTGGGACTTTGTCCTAAAGTGATTTGCTCGGTCATGCTTTTCATTACATAATGGTTGAAGTAGGCAACGTATAATTCAGGATCATTATTTTTCGTCTTTTCCCACTTTTGGAGTAATTCGAGTTGTCCAACAGTGTCTTTCTTTGAAACCAAGTCGATAAACTGTTGTTTAAAATCTTGTCCATAAGTTTGACTTAGCAAAATTGTCAAACCCCAAATTAATGCTGTTACTTGTCTTTTCATATGCTGTTTATTCTATGAGTTTTCCTGAAAATAGTTTAATAATTTCAATGCCATTTGTACTTTGTTTCTATCAAAGGGTCTATGTTTTTAAACTCGTTGAAGTTTTTCTTTTTATTATTTTCCCACCAATCGTAATAATATTTGGCCGTCGTTTGGTGAGAAGTTTCGTCAGTCACTAATTTTAATTCGGTTGAGTCTCTCAAAGCTAAAATTGGATTTTGTGACGGAAATCTCATTATTAGATATTTGCTATCAATTGCAACTGCTCTTATAGATTCAATTGTCCACAAAACATACATTCCTAATGTGCAGTCTGGAGCATAAAGAGAAGAAATACCGTTATGAGGAAAATTTGTTATGACCTGTGTCTCATTCCGGTATTTCAACAATGCAGGAATGTCGTTGAAAGTAAAAGCAGGTAAGTTAATTGAGTCATATTGATTTGCTTTCAATAATTCGACATATCTATCAACTGTGAGGTTACTAATTTCTTTGTTGTCGTTACAACTTATTAAACCGGCAAAAGCAACAAGTAAAATAAATGTCTTTAATGTTTTCATGATTTCTTATCAGTTTAAATTCACATGGTAATGAAAAAATAAAATCGTTTTTCTTATTTCAAAACTTTAATAAAGTCAGAATCTTTTTTTTACTCTTCTCCACAACGACCTAAGCTATGGGCATTTGTCCGTCAGCTTACGGATAAAGTGAATTGCAAATCAGCGAAGCTAATGCGGGAGCAAAACTGCCGGAATGCACGTCAGCCAGCCAATGAACCTAAGAGCGTGTGTTAGCAGTAGTTATTCGTTGTTATCATTCTCTTTTTCTTCATTGTTGTTGTAAGGGTGAAATGTCAACAATCTTCCATTTTTTTCAATTTCAACACGATAGTAATGACCATCATAGTATATACTTCTCGAACCACGTCTTACATATTTTCCTTCAGGATTATCTTTGAAATGTTGTTCTATGTCATTCGAAGCAGAAGTAATTACTGTTGAAATTAAACGCATAATGTCATCGAATTTATATTGAAATACAGTTTTACCTGTGTATTTATCACTTATCAGAGTTTCTGTTACATGTCTTGCATAAATATGAATAAACCGTTCAAAGTCAAGATAAACTAATTTTTCTCCAAAAGACAACACTTGTTCATTGAATGTCAAACATATTTTTTCTAGATTTTTAATTTCGTCACCATATTTGGCAGCCAATTCAGATAGTTTTTGGTTTGTTTTAAGCAACTCGGCTTTAATGATTCTGTTCTTTTCTTTAAGTTCGTCGTAAATTAAAGTGATATATTCAAGCATTTCATCATCACTTATTTGAGCATCAGAAAGCTTAGCTTTAAGTTCATACAAACGAATTCCCGCTTTTATTTTCGTTCCATCGGCTTCAAATACAGCTGTTTTAAATTCAGCATCTGAAGTGTTGTCGTTATAATACTTCCTTAATCCAAAATATTCATCGAGTTCTCTTGGAGATAATTTTTTGTCTTTAGAATATCTTGATTCTAAGAATCCGTAAGAAATCCGTTTAAAATCTTGCCAATCTCTTGAGTCAATCTCAATATCTAAAGTGTTTGGTATGTCTTTAATCCCTTTTGTGGTATATCTGTTTGTGTTTGGTGAGTTTCTACAGGATACAGCATCTATATCACTACATAAAAATCCATTCTTGTCTAAATCTTCAATTTGAGCCACTGTGAGATTTTCTAATTCTGAAGGAGAAAATAGAATCTTCTTTTCTGTTCTTGGAATTTCTTCTTGAGCCAAAATCTCAATTAATGAGTCTCTTTCTTGTTGTATATACTTGAAGTTTCCCATTAAGGAAGCACCATATTTTTCGTATGATTCACTGTCAGTTCGGAAGTCGACACAAACAAATTTGTCATACTGTCCATACATACTATAAATTTCTTCGTTTGAAAAGTTCATGTCTTTTTTGTTTTTTATAATTGCTGCTAACACCAATATATGCGCAACTCAGTTGCACATATATCTCCATATAGCTGGATATGTGCAATAGAGTTGCACATATTTCCACTTTAGGGTCGGGTGTGTGATGCTTTTTAATTAAAATTTAGCACCAAAGATAGAAACTATTTCTCGCATTAACAACGTATCTTTTGATTAATTTAAAAAATATGTAATTCGCGTTAAGTACTGCTGTATGAACAGCTAATATGGTTTAGTTTTCCTTCTGTTTTCATGGTCTGTTGCGTGAATACTTCCTGGGCTTCAACACACATTCATTCTCTACACAGTTTATTGAATAGACCCTGAATAGCCCCTTTTTTACACCCTTTCATCTCTCGTCAGCAGTGTCTCGCCTCTCGTCAGATAAGTTTCATCTCGCGTTAGATATGTTTCATCACTTGTCAGCGGTGTTTCATCTCTCTTCAGATAAGTTTCATCTCTCGTTAGATATGATTCATCACTTGTCAGCGGTGTATCATCTCTCGTCAGCAGCGTATCAACTCTTGTCAGCAGAATATTATCACTCGTCAGACGTGTTCCATCTCTCGTCAGCGGTGTTTCATGTCATGCCAGCTGCGTATAATCATACGTCAGCTGCGTTTCAATTCTCGTTAGTGTCGTATCTTATTTGGTCAGCTGCGTTCTTTTGTTTAATAGATATGTTCTAATTTCCGTCAGATATGATCTACTTCCCGTCGGCTGTGTTTTTTTGTAGGTAAGTATCGATTTTTTGTAGTAGAGTGGCGTGAGCGGTATGGTTAGATGGGTTCGGAGCTGTTGCCGAATAACCAAACGAAAGAGGCTGACTCAATTTCTATGTGAGACAGCCTCCTTTTCAGTGTTAAGGTTTAAGAGAAAACTAACAAAATGTGTGAGATGAATAGAATGTCGAACTATAGTGGTTCGCCCCGTAATAATAACCTGCACGAAGGTACTGTCTTGCTGTTTCGGTAGTGTGTAGAATAAATTACGGTAGTGTTGAATTTATATTTAGAATCTGTTACGAGTAGTTGATTTCTGCATTTGCTTTTCTATTTATTTTTTTGATAGTTGTGTTGAAATTGGAAACGCAAAGGGAATCATTGGACGGATACAATAAAACATGTGAATCATATAACTTTTACTCAAAATTATGTAATCAGTTAGAACCAAGTTTTCTTAATTTTGTTTCATTAAAACAACTCCGAACAATGGCAAGAAGCAATTGCTTTGACAGGAGATGAAAACAACTAATTAAAAATTATTACCAAAAAAGTAAGAAGAAAAATGAAAACTCAAATTGGAATGAAACCAGAGAATTCAGTTCAGGTAGCTGATACTCTTAATAAGCTTTTGTCGGACGAACATGTACTGTACATCAAAACCAGAAATGCACATTGGAATGTTGAAGGTCCTGATTTTGCATCTGTGCATAAATTTTTTGAAGCTCAATACGATGAGCTGGAAGGTATTATTGATCAGGTAGCTGAACGTATTCGTGCCATTGGCCATTATGCCGAAGGAACTATGGGCGATTACCTGAAACTGACACATTTAAACGAAAAATCAGGCGAAGGCAATACCAGCCTTGTATATATAAAAGAACTACTGAGTGACCACGAATCAGTAATCATTACTCTTCGCGAAAACATAACCCGCTTCTCGGACGAATTCCAGGATCTGGGTAGTAGCGATTTTATTACCGGATTGATGGAAACACACGAAAAAATGGCATGGATGCTTAGAGCACATTTGAAATAATTTATGCTCGTCACTAATCAACAAAGACCGCCGCAGAAATGCCGCGGTCTTTGTTGATTTAAGCATTCCCTTCTAAGTTTGGAATATAAAGTAGAATGATTATCCGCAAAGCGTCCTAATCAATAAAGATATTCTATCTTGGTCGGGTTTCGCGATTTAGTTTAATCAAAATTACACATCGGAGAATCATTAAAGTCTCGCATTCCAAACACTTGTTTTTCAGAACTTCCAACTTGCACCTACTGTCCATGTCCGACCAAGGTTGTAGGTCTTGTTGTTGAGCGTTACTGATTTGGAAACACCGTTTTTCTGATAGTCGTAGGTTTGTTGAGTTACAAAGTTTTGTGCCAACAGGTCTTTAATGCCTAGTTTGAGTTCCATGTGTTTCCCTATTTTTTTATTGAGCGAGAAGTCGAGCACATGGCGTGGCATTTCATAAATATCGGGTACTACCACTTCGCCCTGATTAAGTTCGGCAGCTACCAGAATACGTTTACCCATTACGTTGTACATCAGCGATGATGAAAGCCCCAGCTTATCATTTTGATAGAAAAGCGAGGTATTGACTACAAAGGGCGACTGACCCTGAAGTGGGCGACTGCGTTCCGACATCGCGTTGGCAAACTGCACTTCGCTGAAGATATATGAAGCATTCAGGCTTAAACTAAAGTTGCGAAGCCCGATCATTGTTTCCAACGATTTTTTCAATTCCAACTCCAACCCATAATTAGTAGCTCCTACTGCATTTTCGAATGAGAAATCGGAACCTGTACCCACACTCACCATCTCTATCGGATTAGCAAAGTGTTTATAGAAGGCAGCTATCGAAAAGGTTTCGTTAGGTGTAGGATAATGTTCGAAACGTAGATCGAGATTTTGAATCATTGCATCTTTCAGTGCCGGATTTCCCTTTACCGAGTTCTTCTCTGTAAAATCGTAATAGCTCAGTGGCGATACCTCACGAAACTCGGGACGATTGATAGTGCTTGCGTAGGCAAAGCGCAACAAACTCTTAGGAGTAAGGTTATACGAAATATTTACAGACGGAAACAAATTGAAAGTCGGTGCATCCACATTCACAGGTGAAACGGCGTTGTAATAACCATCCAATGTAAGGCGATTGTATTCTCCCCGTACGCCACCATAGATATTGAATGCTCCAAGGGGTAAGTTGATAGATACATATCCTGCCGACAATAGATTGGTTGCATCGTATTTATTGGCCAGGTTGGTTTGCTCGTCGATAGCAAGTACTTTGTTTTGTCCCAGGTATTGTTCGGTAAAGAGCGATTCGAACGGCAATGCATTTATCTGGTCATCTCCCATAAATCCGGTATCCAGCTTACGGTAACACAAGCTTCGTTCGGAGAAGTTACGTGTTTTGTATTCGGCATATCCTCCTGCTTTGAGGGTGGACTTTACATTTGCAATGGATAGTTTTTGTTCATAATTCAGGGCGGCAGTGCTTACATACTCGTTGTTGGTAAGGTAAAGTCGTCCCAGCTCATTAATACTCGGTACCGTTGGTAACATGTATTCATACACTCCCTGTGCATTTTGTTTCATACTCCAATTTTGACGATCCGGTTCAATACGGTTAGCATACGCAAAGCCCATGTTCCAATCCAGTTTGGATTCAATCTTATCGGACAAAGCATGCTTTCCACTCAGTTGACCCGAATAGGTTGTACGACTGGAATACTGATTGCTGAAATACTTGAAGTTGCCCTGACGGTAATTGTTCCACCCTTCGGTATTGGCGGTTTTATCGCCTCCTATCTGATTGAGGATGTTTTTAAACTCGTACAAGGTTCCTCCTTTGGTTTGATAGGCCCAGTTGTGCATCAATCCTACTTTGAAATCGTTGCTATACACATTCGCTTTGTATTTATAAAGGTAAGTTGGCGTTTCAGTACCTGTGTCGTAACGTTCGTAGGCATTGTTGTCCATGTTGGAACGGGTACTGTAATTGTTGCTGTAGTTCAAAGAAGTAATAGTGCCTAACTTAGCACCGCTAGCCAGTGTCCACTTTTTACCAAATGCAATAGCCAGTTTCTGGTTAGGCAATGCCATAGAAGGCTGAGCCACCCAGCTGGATTTCAATTGCAGGGCTGCTGCATCACGTTGAGCTACATTCAATGTATTTAAATTGGCTGGAAAGTTTCCCGGCACAGAGCGGGCAGCACTTCCCAACCCGAGAAAGTCGAGCGAGGTGGAAGGTAAGTGATAACTGTCCTTGAATGTAGTCTTATCGTTGTAACCAATGCCGTATTCTAACGTTAGGTAATTCTCATCGGGGATATTCTTGGTCGATATCTTTACAAAACCACCTGTTGCTTCGGCAGGCAGTTCGGGCGAACCACTTTTGTAAATCAATAGATTGTCGATCATATTGCTGGGAATAGCATCGAACGAAAAGGCTTTTACATCCGTTTCGCTACTGGGTGTGGCGGCATTATTGAGCCATACATTATTGTAGCGTTGGTTTAGTCCGCGCACTACTATAAAACGATTGTCCTGAATAGTTACGCCCGGAACCCGTTTTACTACTTCGGATGCATCGCGGTCGAGTGTTTTGCTAATCTGTTGAGATGAAATGCCACTCACCACCTGTAACGATGACCGTACACTTTTGAGCATGGATAACTCTGTGTCGGTTCTGCGTTGTGCCACCACCTGAACTGCATTAAGCGCTAGTCCGGCTTCCTCCATCGCAATGTCTTGCGTGGTAGTTGCAGCACTTGCCACTGTTACGTTGGCAATGCGCAATTTATTGTACGATACATAACTTATCGTTAGGCTATACTTTCCAGTTGCCAGTCCTGATATTTTATAGTTTCCGTCAATGTCGGCGGTAGTTCCTTTGCTGGTGCCATCTACCATAATGGCTGCTCCGGTGAGCGGTTCGTTCGTTCGTTTATCGGTAACGTGTCCCTGAATTGAAACCTGAGCCTGCAAAGCCAATGACAGAAAGAGCGTGCAAACTACAGTAATAGTGCGAAATAATAGTCGATTTTTCATTTATCTTCTTATCTTTTTTATACGCCACAAAAGTAAGACATACCTGTTTCAAAGGAGATAAAAGCGTATGACAATAAGGTTACTGGATAGAATTGACAGCGATAATGGGAAAAACTGAAGCTATTAATTTTCTAATGTGGGTCGAGCCTTGTTGGTTTTAAACAAGAAAAGAGGATAAACAACTGTTTTTCCTCTTTTCTTGTGCTGTGCAAAAATCTATTTGTCTATTCTTATTTATCTTCGAAACAATACCCATACCCAAGGCGGGTAACAATATTCTTTTCATAACGTCCGATTTTTTTACGCAAGCGAGTGATGTTCACATCTATCGTACGGTCGAGCACTATCACTTCGTTAGACCAAACGCGCAACAAAATTTCATCGCGTGTAAACAGTCGGTTTTTATTCTCCAGAAACAGTTTTAGTATCTCGTACTCCTTGCGGGTAAATGATACTTCGTTATTATCAACCAACACTTTTTTATTGTTGAGTTGCATTTCCAGTGTTTCGTAACTAAGGCTTTCCACCGCTTTCTCTTTTGCCGATTCAGCTCTGCGAATTACTGCTTTAATTCGTGCCATTACTTCACGAATAGAAAAAGGTTTATTGATATAATCATCCGCTCCCAGACTAAAGCCTGTAAGGCGGTCGTTTTCGCTATCTTTTGCTGTCAGAAAAACAATAGGAATATGTTCAGTTCTCGGGTTTTCACGTATGTATCGCGCCAATCTGAATCCCGATATTTCACCCATCATTACGTCCAGCAACAGAAGATTGTATCCTGATAAATCTTTTTTTAATGCTTCTTCGGCCGAGTAGGCTACATCAACAGTGTATCCTTCTATTTCTAAATTAAATTGAAGAATCTCACACAGATCTTCTTCATCGTCTACTACTAAAATTCGATAAGGACTCATAACTATTTGACTGTTAGAAAATGATAATTCGTAACTTGTCTGTTTTAAAGAGATTGGATTCACAAACAGCAGATTAATTGATAAATATTAATTATTCATCAAAGTAACGATATTCATGTTACAGAATTATGTGATGATTATTACAAATCAGTGATGATTGAAGTTGATTTTATTGCTGTCACTAGGGATGAACAAGAGAGGCAAATCCGTCTGGATTTGCCTCTCTTATTGTATATGCTTTTGTGTCTTCCCTCAGCAGAAAGATCTTAAACAATCTGGTGTTATTTATCTTTGTTGAAGTTTTACCTCAACTGTTTTTGTGTTTTGCAAGTCTACTTCCAATACCTGATCTTCGTAAGATATCAAACTAATTTTTAGTTGACATTTACCATCACATAAATTATTGATTGAAAAGTTACCATCCAGGTCGCTGTACACTTTTTGACCGTTAGCAGTAACTACTGCACCTGCAAGTGTTTCTTTAGTTTGGTTGTCGAAAATCATTCCTTTCAAAACTGTAGTCTGACTTTGTACTTCTATTTTTGGAGCAGGAGCCGGACTTTTTGATGCAGATACATTTATTGAAATGAACAACAATGCTATAACTGATAAGAACAATACCTTTTTCATAACTGTATATTTTGTTAGTTTTAAACTTTTTCTTTTGCCTTCTAATCACACTGCAAAGTAACACTAAAGCTATTACAGAGTGATTACAAAGAATATACAATCCCGTGAAGATGTTGTTTCATTCAATGTCACTAATATTTTTTCTCGGAAATCAGTTTCCCTTTTTCATCCCACATATACCAGGTCCCTGTTTTTTTTCCGTTGGTATATTCCATCTCGTAACGCATAATGCCCGAATCGTCCCATACATGCCACGTGCCGTGTTTTTTGTTGTTGCGGTACTCTGCTTGTGCAATCAGCATTCCGGCCTCGTTATACGTTCGCCAGACCCCGTGAAACTCACCATTGAGGTAAGCTCTCACCTCGTTTGGTTTTCCATTTGGAAAATAAACAATGTAGGCACCTTCCGGTTTTCCGTTTTTGATGTATATCTCTACTTTGATAGAACCATCGGGAAAATACTCTTTATACTCGCCGGTATATAGCTTAGTTTGGGTATTATCTGTAAAAAACAGACCGTCACTCTGGATGATTTTTCCGGTTTGTGCTGACATTGAAAACTGAACGCCCATTAAGACGAACAATGCGATGATTATTTTTCTCATAATGTTGATTATTTTAAGTGTACAACTTAAGCTACTCACAAAAATAGTTCATATTTCTAACGAATATATGTCTTCCTCATTCTCAAAGCACAATGAAACTCATATCATAAATATTGTTGAGGTGTAAAGTGCAATATAGCTGAGTGATGAGTTCGGGTTGCAAGTTGGATGCACCTAATAATTTAATATGTATTACAAAATTTTCATCAGGTAAAAAAAGAGAAGTTACGTCACCGCAACTTCTCTCCATCCTGACTAAATTCAAATTATTGAAAGAAAATTAATAAACTGTGTTTTGTGGGTCAAAGTTAACCCATGCTTCTTTTGTCCAATCTATAGTTCCGAAAGCACCCATGTAGGTCGCTGTTTTGTCGAAAAACGCATCAGCTAATTTTGTGTGTGCAAATGCACCTGCACCTGCTGCAATAAGTGGAGAACCGGCTTCTGGCAGGAATGAAGTTGGGTTTGCCGCTGTTCCGGTTTTAGTTGCATCATAGAATGAGTTTAATATTTTAGCTGTAGCATTGTCAGCGATAATCTGATTGTTAAACCCTGTAGTGTTGAAGAAAGCCAATGCCTGATCAGCTGTAATTCCTGCACCATTTACTGCTGTTACCTTCGAAGATACTAAAGCACAGTTCTGAATAGCTAAAGTTCCGGCAGTTGCGTTTCCATATGTTGTTGTTGCTGTACCATCAAGCAATAAACCCGTGTTCCAACCTGCAAATACCGAGTTGAAAGCAGAAAGTGAACTGTTACGACGGATATGCATTCCTGCTCCGAACAAAGCACTTACATTTTTATCATCTTTGGTTTTCCAAGGTCCTATCAATGTTACGTTTGAAAATATTGGTGCAGTTTGAGGAGCAAGTGCTGAACTATTAGCGTCATTATCCGACTCAAACCCATTTGAAGTTGAAACGTCACCTACACGTGGGTTACGAACACCTAAAGCAAATTGAACTTTACCCTGATAGCCAAAGTCTGTATCAAACTCATCATCCAATCCTAAGTATGCAATCAGATACTTAGCATTTACATTACCACCAAACCATTCGAAAGAGTCATCTCCACAATACGATACTTGTACGTGATCGATAGTTGTACCCGAACCTACAGCACACATCGTCAAACCGTTTATTTCTTTATCCGGTTGTAATGATATACCTGCAAATTCGATACGAACATATTTCAATGTTCCTGAATTATCGGCAGCATCACGTTTATCTGAAGCTAAAACCGAAGTTCCATATGCTACTTCGCGAGATAAACCTTCTACTACTGCTGTAGTTTGGTTCACTGGTGCTTTTCCTACAATAACTAAACCACCCCAGTCGCCGGCAGCACGTAATCCCGGAGCCAAAGCCGAAGTAAATACGATTGGGCTGCTAGCAGTACCTATTGCATTGATTTTACCTCCGGGAACAATAATCAAACAACCTTTAGTAGCTTTATCACCTTTGATAACTGTTCCGGCAGCAATGTTTATTGTACCCGAAACATTGATTTGTCCCTGAAGAACATAAATAGAGTCTTTTACTAAACTGCGGGTACCTGTAATGTCAGCTTTGATAATTACTTCTTTTGACGCAGGAGCTTTTACAATTTCCGAGTCTTTACTGCTACATGAGCTAAATAAAAGTGTTGTGCCAGCTAAAGCAATAACTGAATTAAAAAAAATCTTTTTCATCGTTTTTTATTTTGTTTTATAATTTATTTTTTTCTTTCAAAAATTATAATGCAAAAGTAAGGGGGCGTTATTACAAGTACATGCCGAAATCGTTATGCTTCTGTGTAGTTCCAGTGACAAAGCTGTGTCAACAAAAAAAGACCGCTGCATCTTACTGCAACGGTCTTTATAAAAGAGATTTTATATTCTTATAAACTTATTTTCCTTGTTCTTTCGCCCAACTGTCTTTCAATGAGGCAGTACGGTTGAATACCAATTTGTCAGGAGTAGAATCCGGGTCTACATTAAAATACCCAATACGTTGGAACTGGAATTGATCCAATGGTTTGGCATTCTTAAGGGATGCTTCTACCTGGCAGTTGGTAAGTACTTTAAGAGAATTTGGGTTCAATAGATCGCGGAAATCACGTTCGTCTGCCGAAGGATTTTCAACACTAAACAAACGGTCGTACAAACGCACTTCAGCTGTTAAACTGTGTGCTGCCGATACCCAGTGAAGTGTTCCTTTTACTTTGCGGTTGGCATCAGGCATACCACTTTTAGTCATTGGATCGTATTCGCAATAAATTTCTTCTACGCGTCCATCGGCGTCTTTTTTGCAGCCGGTACATTTTACAAAGTAAGCACTTTTCAAGCGCACTTCTTGTCCCGGCGTTAAGCGGAAGTATTTCTTTGGAGCTTCTTCCATAAAGTCATCACGCTCGATGTACAATTCGCGCGAAAAAGCCAGTTCGCGTGTTCCTGCCGATTCATCTTCAGGATTATTTATAGTTTCCATCATTTCCACTTGTCCTTCTGGATAGTTGGTAATGATTAGTTTTACAGGATCAATCACTGCATTTACACGGTGAGCTGTTTTGTTCAGGCTCTCGCGTACTGCATGTTCCATCAAACCGATATCATTTTGAGCTTCAAATTTGGTGTATCCGATTTTATCGATAAAGTTATGGATAGATTCAGGCGAATAACCACGACGACGCAAACCACAAATAGTAGGCATGCGGGGATCGTCCCAACCGTTTACCAAACCTTCCTGTACCAGTTGAAGCATCTTACGTTTGCTCATAACGGTGTAGGTCAGGTTCAAACGGTTGAATTCAATTTGACGCGGACGGTAATCAGAGTCTTTAAACTGATCGATAAACCAGTCGTACAACGGGCGGTGAACTTCAAATTCGAGCGTACAAAGCGAGTGTGTAACGCCTTCGAAATAATCCGATTGACCATGTGCATAGTCATACATTGGATATGCTTTCCATTTTGTGCCGGTACGATGATGAGGATGCGAATTAATAACGCGATACATAATCGGGTCGCGGAAATGCATGTTCGACGACGCCATATCTATTTTGGCACGTAAAATCATAGCACCTTCGGGTACTTCGCCGGTATTCATTTTTTGGAATAAAGCCAGACTCTCTTCCACCGGACGGTTGCGGTACGGACTTTCCGTTCCGGGAACCGTAGGTGTTCCTTTTTGCTTGGCTATGGTTTCTGCCGATTGTTCATCAACATAGGCTTTACCTTGTTTAATGAATTCAATAGTCAGATCCCAAAGTTGTTGAAAATAATCCGAAGCATAATAGATGTTCTTCCACTGGTAACCGAGCCATTGAATATCTTCCTGAATAGAATCAACATATTCAACATCTTCTTTCACCGGATTGGTGTCATCGAAGCGAAGGTTACAAATGCCACCGTAATTGTCGGCAATGCCAAAGTCTAAACAAATAGCTTTGGCATGTCCAATGTGTAAATAGCCGTTTGGCTCCGGCGGGAAGCGCGTTTGAATGCGACCGCCATTTTTACCATCTTTCAAGTCTTGTTCCACAAAAGCTTCGATAAAATTCAGGCTTTTCTTTGGAGCTGCTTCGTCAATATTTTCTGTATTCATTTTTTATAAAGAGTAAAGAGGTAAGAAGTATGAAACCGTGAGAGGGTAAGAGCCAAGAGGCAAGTACGTAATAGGAACGTGCTTGCCTCTTACATCTTACTCCTTGCTTCTTAATTAATCAAAGTATCCTTTAATAATTCCACGAGGTGAATTTTTTACAAATAGTAAAATTTCATCACGTTCTTTTGTTGCTGGCAATTCGGCCTGGATACGTTCCACTGCGTGTGAAGTATTCATGCCGGACTGATATAGATATCGATATACATCCTGTATATCACGTATTTGCTCGTTGGTAAATCCTCTACGACGTAAACCTATAGAATTGATCCCTGCATAAGAGATAGGATCGCGACCGGCGGTTACAAAAGGTGGAACGTCTTTGTTGATTTTTGAACCACCCTGAATCATAACGTGTGAACCGATATGTGAGAACTGGTGAACAAGAATGGCTGCACTAAGAATAGCATAGTCGGCAATAACTACTTCGCCGGCCAACTGAGTAGCATTTCCCATAATTATATTGTTACCTACAATACAGTCGTGAGCAATGTGACAGTATGCCATAATCAGACAGTTGTCTCCAACTACTGTTTTGCCCTTTGCTGCAGTTCCACGGTTAATAGTAACATATTCACGAATAGTGGTATTGTCGCCAATAACGACCAATGTATCCTCACCTTTAAATTTCAAATCTTGTGGAACGGCTCCAATTACTGCACCGGGGAAAATGGTACAATTTTTTCCAATACGTACTCCTTCTAAAATGGTTACATTTGAACCAATACGAGTACCGTCGCCAATTACAACATTCTTATCAATAGTTACAAATGGTTCAATCACCACTGTAGGAGAAATTTTTGCATCGGGATGAACGTAAGCTAAAGGTTGTTTCATTATATTGCTTTTTCAGTTTTATTACTTTAAATAGGTGTGGGCTTTTGAGCCCAGAGAGTATTCAGACTTAAGAGTCAACTTATTTATTTTTTACAATTTGAGCCATAAACTCAGCTTCACAAACAATTTTGCCACCTACAAATGCGTGTCCTTTCATTAGTGCACATCCACGGCGCATCTCATCTATCATTTCCAGATGGAAAATCAATGTGTCCCCAGGTACTACCTTTTGACGGAACTTTACGCTGTCTATCTTTAAAAAATAGGTAGAATATGTTTCAGGATTTTCTACTGAGTTTAATACCAATAGTCCACCGGTTTGGGCCATAGCTTCAACAATCAGTACGCCCGGCATTACTGGCTGGCTCATCAGGAAAGTGACCCATAAAAAATGTTTCATTTGCAGTAACATTTTTTACTCCAACGATTACTTTTTCGCGAATGGCAATGATTTTATCCACCATTAAGAATGGCCAGCGGTGTGGCAATAATTTTTTGATGGCATTTACATCCATTATCGGTGCAATGGTATCGTCGTAAACAGGTGCTTGTATTTCTTGTTTTTTTAGTTCTTTGCGGATAATTTTAGCGACATCGGTATTGATTTTATGACCCGGATAAGTTGCAATTACTTTTCCACGAATCGGTTTGCCTATCAAGGCCAAATCACCAATCACATCCATTAATTTATGACGGGCAGGCTCATTATCGAAGTGCAATTCACCGCTCAGGTAGCCAAGTTGACTTGCATCGTGATGAGGTTGTTCCATCAAATCGGCCAGTTTATCCAAATCGTCCTGCGATTTTAATACGTCGTAGATGACAATAGCATTTTTTAAATCACCACCTTTAATCAAATTCATTTGCAGTAAAGGCTCAATTTCACGTACAAATACAAATGTACGGGCACTTGAAATTTCAGTTGCATATTCGTCGAGAGATGACATGCTGGCAAACTGGTTGCCTAAAACGGGTGATTTGAAACCAATATGAACATCTAGGCTAAAGGTATCATCTGGTAAAATCGTTATTTTGGCACCCGTTTCCGGGATGCTGTATTCTATTTTTTTGCGAACAATATAATAGTCTTTTTCTGCTTTTTGTTCTTCAATTCCAACACGTAAAATGTTTTCAACAAAGAACTTCGCACTGCCGTCCAGAATTGGGAATTCCGGCGCATCTACTTCTAATAAACAGTTATCAATACCAAAAGCGTACAAAGCCGACATTGCATGTTCTACTGTGCTAACGTGCATTTCCCCTTTTTTCAAAACAGTTCCTCTTGTAGTTTCAGTAACATATTCGGCTACTGCATCCATTACCGGTTGATCGGGTAAATCTACACGTTTTATTTTTATTCCATGGTTTTCGGGAGCCGGTACGAATGTAAGCGTAATTTCCAAACCGGAATGTAAGCCTTTGCTTGAAACCGTAAAGGCTTGCTTGATAGTGTTCTGTTTTGACATATATTATAAAGAGATACTATTTATCTTGTTTTCTAAGTCTTTAATTTGTTTTTGCAATTCTGTTACTGTTTTTTGCAAATCCGGCAGGTTTTTGAAAACCACAGATGACCGTTGAAATGTCATTACCGGTATTGCAGGGTAACCTTGTAATACCTGATTTGGTTTTTTTACCGATCCAGCAACACCAGTTTTTGCTCCAAATGTTGTATTATCAGCTATCGTGAGATGCCCTGCAAGTCCAACCTGACCGGCTAAAACACATTGTTTACCAATCTTAGTTGAGCCCGAAACACCCGTTTGTGATGCTACAACAGTATTTGATCCTACTTCCACATTGTGAGCGATCTGAACTAAATTGTCCAGTTTCACGCCTTTGCGGATAATGGTGCTACCAAGAGTTGCTCTGTCCACCACGGTATTGGCACCAATCTCTACATCTTCCTCTAAAACCACATTCCCCATTTGAGGAATCTTTTTGTAAGAACCATCTTCTGTAGGTGCAAATCCGAATCCATCCGAACCAATAACCACACCCGAATGCAGAATACAGTTTTTACCAATGACACAGTCATTGTAAACCTTTACTCCTGCAAATAAGCTAACATTATCGGCTATTTTTACGCCGTCTTCTACGCTACAGTGAGCATGAAGCATCGTGTTGTTACCAATCGCCACTCCTTCACCTATATATACGAAGGGTGCAATATACACATTTTCGCCAATAGTAGCTGAAGGCGACACATAGGCAAGAGGTGAAATTCCAACTTTCTTTGGCTTGGCTTGTTCAACCAGCGACAGCAATACAGCAAGAGATTTGTAGGCATCGTCAACACGTATAAGTGTCGCTTCAACTTCTTTCTCTGGCTTAAAATCTCTGTTTACTAACACAATACTTGCTTGCGTGTCGTATATAAAATGACTATATTTTGGGTTCGATAGAAAACTCAAAGTACCGGGTTTCCCCTCTTCAATTTTCGAAAAGGTGTTCACCTTTACCTGTGGATTACCTTGAACCTCTCCACCTAAAAAATCAGCAATTTGTTGAGCTGTAAACTCCATATTAAAAAATTTGGTTGCAAAAGTAATAAACTTTTTTCTATAAACCTTAAAAGTCAAAGGCGTATTATCATAAATAGGCACTATACGAACTAAAAATACAATTATTATTACATAAAAGTACTTATCTAATCTTAAATTTTAAAATAACAGAAATAGTGTTTCTCCACTTTTTTTGTCAAAACAGTAATGTTGAGCATATCCGATGCATCTGCAATATCTTTGATCGTACCATCCTTATACAAAATATTAATATTATCATCTTGCGGTGTATAAGTGTCTGTACTAACGATTTCTTCTCCTAAAAAGTATGTTGCCTCTTTTGTGCTTACACCAAAATGTTCGACATATAGTTTGAGCTGAGCTTGTCGTTTTTCGATCGAAATAGGCTCAGGGACAATTTCTACTTTAAATAATCGTCTGTCGGTAAAAGCTTTACATAATGTAGATAAAACAACATCAGAATGGGTTGACCATACTTTGATAGCACATATAATATCCGAATCGTCGAGCATTGCAAAGTTCTCTAGCGCCTCTCCGGAATGTATAAAGTTTTGTTTATTTACCTCATTATAAAGGAAATAATGTAATGCTGGAGATGCAAAAAGGTCTACTTTTTTACTCGCTAACTCTTTAGCCCGTTTCAATAGATTCACCAGCATTTTTTCTGCAGCCACCGATGTTTTGTGCAAATAGACCTGCCAATACATTAATCGACGCGCCACGAGAAATTTCTCAATCGAGTATATTCCTTTGGCTTCAACAACGAGTTGATCGTTATGAATGTTTAACATTTTAATGATGCGTGCTGCGCCGATTATGCCCTCGCTTACACCCGAAAAGAAACTATCTCGACTTAAATAATCTAGTCTATCCATATCCAGTTGGCTTGAAACTAACTGGTGGAGAAATTTCTTGTGATGATTATTTGTGAATATTGATAAAGCAGTGTTTAATTTGCCTTCTAGCTCTGTATTAATGTTCTCCATCATTAATAGCGAAATTTCCTCATGGCTTACACCACTGACCAAGCTACTTTCAAGGGCGTGCGAAAACGGGCCATGACCAATGTCGTGGAGTAAAATAGCTGCTCTCGCCCCTTCTGCTTCTGTGGGCGTAATTTCGTGTCCTTCCTGACGTAATTGTGCTATGGCTTCACCCATTAGATGCATGGCTCCCAATGAATGTTGCAAGCGAGTGTGCTGAGCTCCCGGATAAACGGTTGATGTCAATCCCAGTTGTTTGATGCGACCCAGCCGTTGGAAGTAAGGATGCTGAATAATGTCGTACAACAAATCATTCGGAATATTGATAAATCCGAATACCGGGTCGTTGATTATTTTACGCTTATTTGGTTTTTTCATTTTCACTTCTGTGAGTTGTATACGAAACGAATGTTGTTGGTTTTAGGCAGGTAAGACCCATTGTCTGGTATAATTCTAATCGAGTAGTTACAAAGATACATATATTAAAGCGATGTATCTATACTGTTTGTAATGAATTGTACTATGGAAATTATGTATTTTGTCTTTTTTGGGGAAGCTATTGCGCTCCGAATAGTTTCAGGTGGGGGCTGAACGCTATTCGGAGCTACTAAAACAATTGTAAAGTTTAAAAGGATTTTTTTGCTGAAATGTTTGACGTGAGCTTAAGCTGAGGGGCTTTTACTTACTTTTTTGAAAACCCAGTGCTTTTGAAGGGTGTAATTAAACGCCAATGATACTACTAAATCGACAAAAATACGACTTATCTTGTAATCCAGTTTTAGGAAAGTGGTAATTAAATAAGTACCTGACGATTTCATTAAAATGCTGTTTATCACAACCAGTACGAATTTCAAGAGTTGTTTGTAGATGGAGTTTTTGTATGGTACATCTTTCGATCTAAATGTCCAGCCTTTATTCAAACTGAAATTTACTACTGCTCCAATAATTCCACCAATGGCGATAGAGATCATATAATGTACATGAAAGACTTCGGTGATGAAGACCATAATCATGTAATCACATATTCCACCTATAAATGCCGACACTTGAGCCTTTGAAAAAACAAGTGCTTTTTCAACAAATTTATTCATTCTTCTTTAATTCTTTTTCTGCTTTGTCCTGAGCATCTGCCATTTTAAGCAACTTGTAAAAATCAACAAGATTACTGATTAGCAATATTACACAGGCGATAGATGCAGTGTATATAAGTGAATCTTTCACAAAGACTTCCAGTACTAACATTAATGATATCACGATACGTACTTCAGTTGGTCCCAATAATCCGGAATCGATTGAATACTTGTTTGTTACTTTATATCTTACGAGGGTGGTAAGTATTTCCCAACCGTATAAAACTACAAAACTAAACCCTATAATTTCCCATGAGTTCTCGATGTAAATTACATATCCGAAGCCCATTAAAGCAACTCCTATCCAGTCGGCTGCGAGGTCAAGCGCAAATCCGTACCATTTACGTTGTTTGTTTCTGTAGTAAGCTAACCGCCCATCAAGCGAATCGCCCAACCAACTTACGAAGTAGCCAAAGACCCCTAATAGAAGGTATATTGGACCGAAAAAAGAAGCTAAAACAAAACTTGTAAATATAATTATACTTCCAAAAAATCCAATGGCGGTAAGCATGTCGGAACTGATGAAGGCTGGGACTCGTTGAACTAGATAGGCAAGCGCATTTTGTTCGTATTTTCTAAGGATGTTGGTGCGTCCTCTATCCTGTGTAATCGATTTTAAAACGTCACTAAAAGAATGCGTATTCTCTGATTTCATGTTGAGTGTTATGTATAAATTGGTGATGTATTTTTCAGTGTCTGAGGTTCTAATAAGAACTTTATTTATCGTTGATTTTATCACCATTGAAAGTGAAAAATCGAATCAAAAAATCAATTATTCTGATTACGGTGCGTGTTTAAATATTTCTTTCAACGTCATTCTCAATTTTTTGCGTGCGTATTTTTCATCTAAGGTACAATAATTTTATAAAAATGCAAATAAAAGGCCGATAGTTTTCTCTTGTTCTTTTTTTTTTGAGAAATTCAAACTTACCTTATTAACTCGCTACTACTTTGATTTACCCGCTGAATTTTAGAAATCAAATCTGAATCGCATTCTAAGACCAAGAGTTGATATGTTCGGATTATTTAGATAAGTAAAACGTTTAACCAAGTCAACTCTGAAAATTTTAAAGATATTACCTATCCCAATACTACCTTCGATATAAGGAGTTTTTCCCAAACCATAAGTTGCTGTTTTCCCATCTGCATAAACAGGGAATTTAAACAAATCAGTGTTTTTGCTCGGGTCGTTAGTATTAGAAACGCTTCCTTCCAATATTTTGAAGGTGGCATATTCTCTTAATTGTAAATCTCTTACAATTGGAATTTTGTTCAGGAAAAATCCATTGAAACAGTGGTCAATATTCAAGGAAGTATATTGATCACTCACAAACTCCAAAAAGTTCATTAAGTTATAAGATAGTATCTGGTACGAATAGGTTTGGTTTGCGCGGTGAATGTTCAATAAAGGATAGGGTACTTTACCGAATATTTTTCCCGATTCCCAAACTACATCCGAGTAACCAAAAATAGAGTAGTAAAAACGCTTTGAAAAAGAGAAACGAACATTTGTGTAATTATAGTCATTTTTCAAGAACTTGGACCCATTCGTGATTTGGAGCTCAAAAATAGGATATTTAGTATATACAGGTATTCTAAACGATTTACTTTGGTAGAATTTCTCGTTTGGAGCGTATCTGAGTTTTAATGAAGTTTCGGAAACATTGATTAGACCTACATCATTTGTATGCGTAGAGTAGTCAGTGTTGTTGAAATATAAGTTTCCACCCGGTACCGTTTTGGTGAATTGGTATCCTAATGTGTATGAAAAATGATTCTCAAATTCGTTCAGATGCTCCAATTTGAAGGTTCTATTATAGAATAATTTATCATTTACTCCACGTTTTATCGACAAAAGCACGTTGTCTTCCGTTATAAACTGTAGATCCTGACCGGGAAATTTTGTGTCTTTTTGATAACTGGCCTTTATCGATTTCACCGGAAACTCATAAATTGATGTTGGTGCTAATGACCAGGTGCTACTCAAAAAATACTTTAAATTATGATCTCCGAATCCATATCCCACATAGGTTTCAAAATTTAATTTTTTGCTGAACTCAGGTGTAGTTCTACCGCCAAACCGGGCTCTAATCCCTTCAATTGGATTATAACTATAGAATGTATTTACAGGTCCTATTTCATACTTTCCCATTACTTTATAACCAAAAAATACGATTTGAGCAATATCCATAGTTCTTCTAAAGGCGGGAACCTTTTGTAGGCTGTCTACAATGGCATATGTTCCTTCTTCTGATTTACTAAGCTCCTGGTGTCTGTTAGCCTCCCAATATTTTTCATCTCGCAAATCTGCACTATCAAGTGTCACTACATTGAGCCCTTTGAAAATGGAGTCGTTTGAGGGTGGTGCAAATTTATAATCTTTATAGGAAACAGTTCTTTTTCCCAGTAAACTTTGTCCTTTTTTTGATATAGCAAAATTAATAACTGTTTGGTCGGATTTAAGCACCCAACCTTGATTTGCTACTTTCTCAAATTGCTGACTTATCTTGACATCCCTTACGAGATTTAAATTGATATTTTTGTTTACTGATAGTTCTACACCTTGTATGGCATAAGTCCCATCCATTGTTATGTATAAATATCCTTGAAAAAGCATGTCTTGCTTATTTCTCGACCCAAAAAATAACTTTATGAACTTTTCAGATCCAGACTGAATGGTGTCAGTTATGTAATATCTGTAGAAAGTTGGAGCCGAGGGAGCAATCGGACTTAAAAACTGGTTGGTAAGCATCAAGATATTGTTATCGTAGATATTTATATCTTGATACATATACTTTATATTATCATCAAGTCCCTTGTTGTCAAGACCTTGAAAATTTACCATTTTTTGGGATTTTATAATCTGCTTATCATCTTTAGGTGATTTCCTGTAGTAGTGGTTCGAGAGAACCTCTTTCATATAGATGGGGAGTATTTCACCAGCATTATCAGTTGAATCAGCTTGCTCGAACATGAATTGGAAATGCTTGAATATCCTTTTTTGTTTAAACTTTTGAGATATTTCATTGAATGCGAACTGAATTTTTTCATATGACTCATTTTCGTAATAATCAAGTGATTCCTTTCTGTTTTTGCTCTTATTTGCTATTACTTTCTCAATAAGTTCAACGGCAGGATTGTTTTTGTTGTGATATTTTTGTTTCTTAACCGTTAGCTCACCAAGGTTATGTGACTCGGGACTTAGCTTAATCTCTTGCTCGTTTTGCTCACTTAAAAGAAGCACTACTTCCGTCTTATATCCTACACATGAGACTTTTATCTGTTTCTTTATATTAGTGTTTGCACTTGCAAGTAGCGTAAATTTCCCTGATAAGTTTGTCCTTGTTACATGTCCTTTGCCAATCAAGACAACAGAAGCCGAAGGAATAGGCTCGTTGGTTTGTGCGTCAATAATTATTCCTTTGAACGCTACCGGTTTCTCGGTTTGAGAAAAACCCATAAAAGGCATAAAACTTACAACTGCGGCTAGTAATAAAAATTTTATTTTCATCAATTTAAAAATCATTCTATGTATTCAACAAAGTCAGATACATGATTAAAAACTTTTTATCAAAAAGACACTATCTTTCTGAAATTAAAACTATAGACTTAAAACTTAATTTGCAAGAATCCGACTAAAATAAATATGCCAAAAAACTTAAAATTAAGAAAGTGTATTTGTAAACAAACAATCTGCAAAATTAATCAAAAAATCAAACATATCAACTTTAAATATGGCAAATTCAATTATTCAGCCATTGAACGCTTATTAAGGGTGAATTGTGCAGTCAATTCATAATTTAGTTTTAATAAAGCGTTGAAAGGAATACTACTCCTCTTTCAATGGTTATAACATATTGTTGTTTTATACAATTGCAAGTAATAGTTGAAATGAATAAAGGATCAACTACTCTTTGTGTTTGTATTTAATAGCCAATAAGAATCGGTAAATTAGAGTTAAAATGTGCAATACTAGCTCTAAAATACCGATTCTTACCGACAGATAATTCGTTCAATCTGTTAGTATTTTCTTTCTGTTCTTTCAATATGTTGTTCCGTTACTATTCAGTGCACAAAGGTAAAGTATGAGAAAATACTGGTTTGCTACTTTTGTTACATAAGGTTTTTATATTCTAAAAGAAAACTTATTTATTTCTTAGCAGTACAAATAGTATACTTGTTTAGTGTTGACTAATAAACTCTTGAAAGTCCCTTGTCGCTATTACTTTGCAAAAGTATACCGAAATAATCTTATTTTTATATGTTAGTATCCCGAAATGGTCATTTTAAGCGCTTAAATGACCAATATAGTTGCCGAAAGATATTTAAGCAGGATAATCGTTCTTGAATTTTGTGATGTAATTAGAACTTTTTGTTTTTAATTAATACTAGTTTGTGTCGACTTATTCCTCCTTATAAAAAGGACTTCCTTACCTTTATTAGATGACGATCAATAGATAAAATTACTTTAATATAGCGTCATTTTTAAGTATTTCGACCAACCATTTCCAGCAGTTTTGCGTAGATGATATACTCAGGCGTTCGTCGGGCGAATGAACTCCGTACATTTGTGGTCCGATAGAAACCATGTCAAGCATCGGATATTTTTCGAGGAAAAGGCCGCATTCCAAACCGGCATGAATGGCTCTGATTTTTGGCTCTGATTTAAAGAGCTTTACATAACTTTCTCTAGCCACGTTTAAAATTGCAGAATTCAGATTTGGCTTCCAGCCGGGGTAACCATCTCCATGCGTAATGCTAGCCCCCGAAAGTGCAAATACAGCTTCAACCTGATTGGCAATATCGTATTTTGATGATTCAACAGAACTCCGTTGACTGGTGGTGATAAGGATGGTTTGGTTCTCCTGCATTTTTACCGAAGCCAGATTGGTAGATGTTTCAACCAGATCAGGCATGTCGGCACTCATAGCTATTACTCCATGTGAACAAGCATACAATACATTGAATAATGTGTCGGATGTTCTTTTATCAATAACAGTTGCCGGAAGAGGCTCTGATTCCAGATTCAGTCGCATCTTTGGTTCAATGTTAGCTTTTTCATTCTCAATGTCTGTAACATACATATTGAATAAAACGCGAATGTTTTCTTTCTCTGAATAAGGGACACATGCGAGCGCCACTGCCTCGCGGGCTATCGCATTGCGCAGATTACCACCATCGAAACTATGTAAGCGTACATCCATTTTTTTATTTACATTCCACAAGAATCGATTAAGGATTTTATTGGCATTTCCCAATCCTTTATCAATATCGTCGCCGGAATGACCGCCTTTTAGGCCTTTTACAGAAACGGTGAATGCAAAATAATTCTCAGGTGTTTCTTCAGATTGGTATGAAAGTACAGCAGTGGTGTCAATTCCACCGGCACATCCCACGAATATCTCTCCATCGTCTTCCGAATCTAAATTGATAAGTAATTCGCCGCTCAAAAAATCCTTGTCTAGAGCAAAAGCACCTGTCAAACCGGTTTCTTCATCCACAGTAAACAAGCATTCCAATGCAGGATGTTTCAGATTTTCGGAAGCAAGAACGGCTAACATCATCGACATACCAATACCATTGTCGGCACCCAGAGTAGTACCACGCGCTTTGACCCAATCATCTTCAATATAGGTTTGAATAGCATCAGTTTCAAAATTGAAATTTACATCACTATTTTTTTCACATACCATGTCGATATGAGCTTGTAGAATGATTGTTTTTCTGTTTTCATATCCAGCGGTTGCCGGTTTGCAAATCAGGACATTACCCGCGGTGTCTGTTTTTGTGCTGAGATTATTTTTTTCTCCGAATGATTTTAAATAAGCTATAATGCGTTCTTCTTTTTTTGATGGACGTGGGATTTGAGTTATTTCGTGGAAATAGTTCCACAAGGCAATTGGTTGAAGAGTTTTCATTTTCTGAAATGATTAGTGCGAATTGTTTTGATAAAAAGTGAATTGCAAAGATAGAAAAAAGCCACCGCCAATGATATATATTTTCTGTTTATATTAATTGTGCTTGAAGTGTACCCCTTTAAAACACAAAAGTCCATTCTTGTGTTCAAGAATGGACTTTTGCAAAATCAAAATACGAAACTTACTGAATCTTATTATTGGCATTAAAAGGTAAAGAAAATTTTCTAGCAGATTGCGCTGCAGTTGAGACTCCAAACTTATAGGTCAGAGGATAGGTTTTGTCAACCGTAGATGCATATTCTTTAGTGTGAATAAGCAGTTTTACCGAATCAGTCGGATTGTGATTTACTTTAAGAGAACGTAAATCGAACGAAGCCATACCCCATTTAGAACTGGATGGATAATCGCCGTTAGCGTTATGTCTAAACTCTAAATGGACTTTATTGTCGGTGTAGGTTTTAGCATCATCCGAAACCAAAGTAATAAAATGATTTTTGTTATATCCAAGATAAACAAATTCTACATTCAGATAGTCACTACCTACCCAAATGCTTCTGATTTCAATTTGATCGTTGCCAATACTGTCTTGTTGCGCCGGCTTAATTTTGAAAATTCCTTTTGTTAGAATTTCGTATGCATCGTTCAATTTTACATTGTTTTTGATAGTGCTGCTAGCAGCAGAGTTTGTTTCAATAAAGCTATAGTTAGCAATAATACGTTGACCATCTTTGGGTTTGTAATTCAACAAACCAGCCGTGTTAGTGTACATTAAGTCGCCATTATCCAGGCGAAAATTGAATGTCGTACTCTGCGTTGGATTTTCAACAGTAGCAATTGCCTGCCAGTTTTTATCGTTTGAGTTTACTTCATTGTTATTGCATGAAGTGATTAGGAATACTACAAGAATTCCGATTAGAAGCTTTTTCATAACCTTACAAATTTAATTTAAATGAATATTAAAACCACATACAGCACAAGAGTGTGTTGAATGGATTGTATGTGTATGATGATAGACAGAGAATAAACGTTGCATGTCCCTCGGGAAAAAGACAATGTTTTTTTTGATTACGGTAAAAATACACGGTGTTATTGAAAGATTTCCATTGTTTTATGCATAGAATATACTTCTTTAATGCCATTTTTCATAATCCTTTCTTTTTTTGTATATTTGCACTTTGTCATAATCTGCAATAAAACCGTAACTTTCTCACATGCTATTTTCCGAAATTATTGGTCAACAAGATATTAAGGCACGTTTGGTGCGCACGGTAGTCGAACAACGAATACCGCATGCGCAATTGTTGCGTGGGCCGGCTGGTGTAGGAAAATTAGGCCTGGCGATTGCCTATGCTCAATATATTTGTTGCGAGAATAAAAACAGCCACCGATTCATGTGGCACTTGTCCGTCGTGTGTGAAGTACAAAAAAATGGCGCACCCCGACCTACATTTTGTTTTTCCGGTGATTAAACCTACCGGAAAATCATCGGTAGTATGTGATGATTTTATTGCTGAGTTTCGCTCCATGGTGCTGCAAAGTCCCTATTTTGGTGTGAATGAATGGTATGCAAGTATTTCGGGCGACGCCAAGCAGGGATTGATTTATTCGAACGAGAGTGAGGAAATTCTTCGTAAACTGAGTTTGAAGACTTACGAGTCGGAATACAAAATAATGATTATTTGGTTGCCCGAAAAAATGCACTCTACCTGTGCCAATAAGTTGTTGAAAATATTAGAAGAACCACCTGAAAAGACAGTCTTTTTGATGGTTTCGAACGAACCTGATCAAATTATCACCACCATACTTTCTCGTACGCAGCATATTCATATTCCGCGATTGAAGGAAGAGGAAATTGTGCAAGCGCTGCTTAAAAGCGATGATTTGGATATCGAACGTGATGCTGCGGCTTATGCTGCAAATATTGGTAACGGAAGCTACCTGAGTGCTTTGGCTGTGCTGAATGAAGGAGATGAGAACAAACAGAACTTCGAACGATTTGTGATGATAATGCGTCTTGCCTGGCAAGTAGGTAATAAAAAAGACCATGCTTCACTCAAAACCCTCCGCAAATGGGCTGACGATATGGCTGCAGCTGCTGTAGGGCGTGAGCGACAACGAAATTTTCTGGTATATGCTCAACGAATGACACGTGAGAATTTTATACGAAATATACAACAACCGACGCTAAATTACTTAACCTCGTTTGAGTCTGATTTTTCACAGCGGTTCTCCGTTTTTATTAATGAGCGTAATGTAGAGGATTTGATGACTGAATTTGCGTTGGCCGAACGACATATTGATCAAAACGTAAATGCCAAAATGGTTTTCTTCGATTTGACCCTGAAGGTAATTATGTTGTTGAAAAAATAGTTTTAGCTGATACTGTTTACATTGCTGAAACTAAATTTAAATTGATTTAATGCAGGAAACTGCAACTTATATATACTGCCTGCAACAGGTAATTAAATTTTTGTGAAGCACATACAACGAAGTATCGTTGCGAAGCAAAACAACTCACCAAGAGGTGATAAATAACAATAATAACATGGGATGTAATTCAAATAGCGGCGGATGCTGCATGAACAAAAAAGGGTGTAATAAGAATTCCACTCAAAAACTCAGTACATTTGATTGGATGTGCGATTTGCCTGAAACGCAAAAAGATACTGATTTTATAGAAGTCCAATTTAAAAATACCCGTAAAGGTTATTTTTTGAATAATACAAAGATTCCACTCGAAAAAGGGGATGTTGTTGCCGTTGAATCGTCACCGGGCCATGATATTGGCGAAGTTACGCTGGTAGGAAGATTGGTGACATTGCAAATGAAAAAATACAATGTCCAACCTGAAAAAATGGAAGTTCGTCGTGTTTACCGTAAAGCAAAGGAAACTGATTTGGAGAAATTTCAGGAAGCGAAAGGAAAAGAACAGGCTACCATGATTAGAGCAAGACAAATTGCTGAGAATTTGAAATTAAACATGAAAATTGGGGATGTTGAATATCAGGGTGATGGTAATAAAGCAATTTTCTATTACATTGCCGATGAGCGTGTTGACTTCCGTCAGCTGATTAAGGTCTTTGCAGAATCATTCCGTGTTCGGATAGAAATGAAGCAAATTGGTGCTCGTCAGGAGGCTGGTCGTATTGGTGGTATTGGTCCTTGTGGTCGCGAATTATGCTGTTCGGGCTGGATGACTACATTTAATTCGGTATCTACGAGTGCAGCGCGTGTTCAGGATATTTCACTCAATCCACAGAAGTTAGCCGGGCAATGTGCCAAGCTCAAGTGCTGTATGAATTTTGAATTAGATACCTATTCTGATGCTCTGAAAATTTATCCATCCAAAGAAATTCAGCTTGAAACGCTTGATAATACCTTCTATTATTTTAAGACAGACGTATTTAATGGACTTATCTCGTACTCTACCTCTCCAAATTTTGGAGCTAATGTGGTAACTATTACAGCTCAGCGTGCTAAAGAGGTAATTGCAATGAATAAGAAAGGACAAAAGCCGGAGTTGCTGGATGATCATATTGAGGATGATAAGGTAGTACCTGTTGAATATGAAAGTGGAGTAGGGCAGGATAGTTTAACTCGTTTTGATACGAATAAAAAGAGATCAAACGGAAAAAATAAACGTCCGAATAATCGTCCAAACGATAAGCCGAACAATGGTAAACCCAATGAGCGTCCGGATAATCGACCTCAGTTAGCGAAACCGAAACCACAAACTCGGGAAGCCAAAGCTAATGTGCCAGAAAACAAAAAAAATAATTCTGAAAATAAGGGTGGGGCTCCAAGATTTCAAAAACCGGTAAAGAAAACTGATATTGATGCAAAGAAGAATGAAAACTAATTTTTTGTTGGCGATAATTATTTCGCTTTGTTGTGTTTCCTGTCATAAAAACGACGTCTATTTTCAGTACGATGCTGTAAATCCGACGGGTTGGAGCAAGGATAGTGCTTATACTTTTGAAGTGCCGATTGTGGATACGCTTGCAAGTTATAATGTGTATGTAAATGTCCGAAACAGAGGAGAGTATCCTTATCAAAATATGTGGTTGTTTCTCCATAAAACTACTCCCGACAAGGTTCAGTCTACTGATTCGATAGAGTGCTATTTGGCCGATAACCGCGGTAAATGGTTGGGCTCGGGTATTGGCTCAGTGTATGAAATGCCAGTTCTGTATCAGCAAAATGTTCGTTTTAAAACAGCAGGTACTTACAAATACAAAATTGTGCAGGGAATGCGTGATGATATATTATTGGGGGTCAATGATATTGGCCTTCGTGTTGAGAAAATTGTGAAGTAAGTTGTAATTAAGTACATAATGATTCATTGCTGATAAAGACAACAGCAATTTTAAATTTTAATTGAAGATATATAAAGGTGGGTAAAAATAAATTATCGAAATTTGCCGATATGGAGGAGTTTCCTCATGTTTTTCAGGTTACTTCACATGCCTTACGTGAGGGTGCAGGATTTGATATGAAGGGCAAATGGAATGAACTTTTTTTTAAAAATGATCATCCGATTGTGTTAGAATTAGGATGTGGTAAAGGCGAATACACAGTAGGCTTAAGTCAGCTTTATCCTGATAAAAATTTTGTAGGTGTTGACATCAAAGGAGCAAGACTCTGGACAGGTGCTAAAGAATCGTTCGAAAAGGGAATGAAAAACGTTGCCTTCCTGCGCACTAATATTGAAATGATTCACCATTTCTTTGCTGAAAACGAAGTGAGTGAAATCTGGCTTACTTTCCCTGATCCACAAATGAAGAAAGTGACTAAGCGGCTTACTGCTACTAATTTTATGAAATCGTATCAGCAGTTTGTAAAACCCAATGGGCTTATACATCTGAAAACCGATAGCAATTTTATGTTTACCTACACTTGCGAAATGGTAAAGGCTAATAATTATCCTGTTGTTTTCTCAAACAATGATTTATATGCTTCCGATTTGCAGGATCCTATTCTCTCCATCAAAACTTATTATGAGCAACAATGGCTTGATAGAGGTTTGACAATTAAATATATACAATTTAATTTAGAACCAAGAGTTACTTTTGTAGAGCCGGAAGTAGAAATAGAACCGGACAGTTACCGCAGTTTTGGTAGAAGTAAACGACAACATTTAGAGTAGTTTTGTTGTTTAGAGTTACTCCGGACAAAAGAATCGATATTTTGAAGTACGAAAGGTCATATTTATTCTAATCATGGTTTCGGTTCGTTTTATTAAATACAAAATTTTAAATATATGTCATTAAATCGTCAATCAATTCTCGAGGCCTTAGTGCATGTTCGTTATCCAGGTACCGGAAAGGACATTGTTTCGTCGGGAATGGTACAAGATAATCTGGTAATTGAAGGCAATAAAGTAACATTTTCCATTTATTTCGAAAAACCACACGACCCATTTGCAAAGTCGGTAGTAAAAGCCGCTGAACAAGCTATTCAGACTTATGTTGGTGAAAATATCGAGATTAAAGGAAATATTGAGATTGTTTTCAAAGAAGCACCTGCACCAAAGCCTGCATCTATTCTACCAAATGTAAAGAATATAATAGCCGTTTCTTCGGGGAAGGGAGGTGTAGGTAAATCTACGGTGTCGTCAAATCTGGCAATTTCCCTTGCATCCCTTGGCTATAAAGTAGGATTACTTGATGCCGATATTCTTGGGCCATCATTGCCAAAAATGTTTGGAGTAGAATCTGCCCACCCCGAAATGAAAGAAATTGACGGTAAACACATGATTATGCCTATTGAAAAATATGGTGTAAAAATGGTTTCTATCGGTTTCTTTGTAGATCCGGCTCAAGCCCTTGTATGGAGAGGTACTGTGGCTAGTAACGCCCTAAAACAGCTAATAACTGATACGCAGTGGGGAGAATTGGACTACTTTGTAATGGATTTACCACCGGGAACCGGTGATATTCATCTTACCCTTGTTCAAACTATGGGTATTACAGGTGCGATTGTTGTCTCCACCCCACAAGAAGTGGCGCTGGCCGATGCCCGTAAAGGTATAAATATGTTTACTGGCGAGAAAGTCAATGTGCCTGTATTGGGGATTGTAGAGAACATGGCTTGGTTTACGCCAGCTGAGCTGCCTGAAAATAAATACTACATTTTTGGAAAAGACGGAGGTAAACGGTTGGCAGATGAATTAGATGTTCCACTTCTGGGGCAAATTCCGTTGGTTCAAAGTATTCGTGAGTGTGGCGATGCAGGTAGACCTGTTGCTGTTAATGGCGATAGTATCATGTCTATGGCTTTTCGTTCGTTAGCTGAAAGTGTAGTTGAGCGTGTAAATTTCCGGAATACAACTATGGAAGCTACTCAAAAAGTAGCAATGGCCAAGTAATTATATTTTTTGTTATTAAGATATCTGGCTATATTTGTTTAACAAACATGTGCTAACTAAGTCTTAAACAGCGTTTTGTTCATTAACAAACGCTGTTTTTTTGTTTTATTGTGTTCTTATTTGTGTTGATGTAAATATCAATAATTCAATAGTATATGTCATTTTGAATCTAAAATGTAATGCAATGTAATACTTGTCTGTATTTTAATACGAAAAATAATTAAAATGTATATATATCTTGCGCTTGAATATCACTTTACTTTCAATAATTGTTCGTGAGTTTTTATACGAACATATGTTTATCTTGTAATATGAAGCGAATTTTAGTTACTTTTTTATCCATTTCCCTTTTTACAATTTTTAGTGCTGTCGGTCAATCAAAAAGTTTCTCCCGTTGGTCATTTACTGCAGAATATGTAAGTACTTTTTTTTTCGGAGATATGCATCCAATTTTTGGTGGAGTGATTCCATCATCTTTTAGTCAACTTAATTACGGAGCAACTGCGGAATATGCTTTTACACCAATTTGGGGATTGGGAATCGATTATTATCATTTGCCTTTTGGGGGGCACAATGATTTTGCAAGTTTTAAAACTAAACTGGATAACACAGATATTATTGGCACGGTGAATTTTACGAAATGGATTTTTCCTAAGACGAATTCGAAGTTTTCTGTGAATGCTACTTTAGGTGTTGGATTTGCCGTTTACACAGCGGAGTATAGGTATCCTGATCCTAATTTATCCACATTGGAAAAAACACCACATCCCATTTTGGTTAGTACTATTCCTATTTCATTATTATTCGAATACAATATATCTAAGTCGGTTGCTTTGGGGGTCAGGACTCATTATCGATCATTTGCAGGTGATAATTTAGAAGGTGTACCTTATCTCAATTTTAAAGGTGTTACGAATGATTACATCGGAGGTTTCACATTTAATGTTCGCTATAAACTGAATGCTATAAATAAGGAGCATTTGAGGAATATAAATAAAAATACCTATAGTCCCGATACTGCTTATAATAATCTGGAGAAGAAATTTGATAATCAGGGTCGAAAATTAGATTCGCTTTTACTGGCTTTGGCTATGGATAAGATGGATACCGATGGGGATGGTATTCCTGACGGTAGAGATATGGAGTTACATACACCTAAGAATACACCTGTTGATTGCTGCGGTAGAGCTTTACGGGTACAGGAAGTGAAGAAAGTGGTACCTGAAGCAAAGAAAAGTGTACCAGAAGTGAAGGTGATCCCTGAAGTTGTTGCACCGATTGTGAATAAGGCACCCACAACTTTGAAAGTTGTTCCTATTATAGTTAAGGATGCTCTTACAAACAAGGTTATAGTCTATGATGTTGTTCCTCCGGTTTATTTTGAATCCGCAAAAGCAGATATAGATTCAAAATCAAGATCCGTGATAGCGAAAGTAGCTGCGAGACTGAAATCGGATAAAACGATGACTGTGGAGATCAGAGGTTTTTGTGATGTGCTTGGCAGCCAATCTTATAATATTCGTTTAAGTCAGTTGCGTGCAGATAATGTAAAGAATTTGTTGGTAAAAGAATGGGGAATTCCTCTATCACGTGTAACATCTACAGGTAAAGGTAAAGTTATGGATCCTCCTTCTGTTTATCCGGGCAACAGGCGATGCGATTTCTTTTTTAATAAATAGAGAGTAAACGTTGATTTTTTTTCTAATTTGATTAATTAATGAGAGTTTTTTTTAGTAGATATAGTTACAGTGAAAGTTGTTTTTGGTATGAGTTTTGTCATTCCACAATAAGCTTTATGTAGTATTAATTGCTACAATATTTGCTGATCTCTTTATTTCTCAGCTTTGAGCTCAAAAATAGTTAAATGCAGTTTAACCGGCTAATTTTCTATTTATTATCATTTTTTTATGTATGTTCTTTCATTCTTGATTAATGTGAGTAATGTGTTGAATTATATTTAATTAAGTGTTTATTTAAATTTGCCTGTAATAAAATGTAATATAATTATTAGTTCTTAAAATCACACTAATAAAATATATTCTTAACTTTGGGCTTTATTTGAATGAATTTAGATAAATATCTACCTTCAAAGTTTTAATTTTGGCCGTATGAAAAATAAAATATTAGTATTAATCCTCGCAATTTCTTTTGCTTCAACTAGCTACTCGGCTAGTAGGAAGTTCTCGAAATGGTCTGTTTCAGTAGAATACGGGGTTGATCAATTTTTCTTCGGAGATTTAGCACCCACCTCTTCAGGATTTATTCCAAAATCATTACAAGATATTACATACGGAGGAACGCTCGAATATGCCTTAACGCCTATTTGGGGACTTAGTGTAGATTATTACCACCTGCCATTTACAGGAACGAATCAAATTGCCTACTTCAAAACCGATTTAAATAATACCGATTTAAGTGCAACTATCAACTTTACGAAGATGATATTTCCACAAAGTAAATCCAAATTTACGGTAAATGGAACGATTGGAATGGGTTTTGCAATTTTCAATTCTAAATTCAAATATCCTGATCCGGTAAACTCTCCTGAAGTTGCTTTGATCAAGCCGGTTATAACCAGTGCTATGCCTATCACATTATTGCTGGAGTATAATTTTAGTCAGCAGTTTGCTTTTGGTATTAAGGGTCATTATCGTGCATTTACAAATGATAACCTGGAAGGTGTTCCTTATTTGAATTTTAAAGGTGTTACAAACGATTACATTGGATTGGTTTCACTAGCTATGCGTTATAAAATTAATGCTGCCGGACGCCAAAAACACTTGAGAAATATTACAATGGAAGAATTTGAACCTAACAAAGCTATGGATCTTGCTAAGCAAGCCATGGACAAAGTGAACGGTTTGGATAAATCATTGAAAAAATTAGAGAAGAGAGTTGATGCCCATGATCGCAGATTGGACTCGCTTTCGTTGTTTTTATCGAATGATGGTCCGGATAGTGATGGAGACGGTGTTCCTGACCATAGAGATAAAGATTCTAATACCCCCCCTAATACTCCTGTTGATTTCTGGGGTAAGGCATTACCAATTTCTTATGCATCGCAAGATGTGAACAGAAATTCCGCACCAAATGATCGTCTGAATAATTCGAATGAAGATGATGCTAATAATACATCAGGTAGAACTAATGTTGGAAATAATGGAACCAGCCCGTATAATTTTAGTGGAACTACTACTGGTACTGGTGGCGCCAATTATAAAATGATTAAAGGTGAAAAGGGAGACAAAGGCGACAAGGGTGATAAGGGAGATTCTTATTATGGTAGCGGTACCGGCAAGAATGCAAACGGGTCAACAATAAAAACAGTCAAGGGAGATAAAGGCGATAAAGGTGACAGAGGTGAAAAGGGCGAAAAAGGCGACAGAGGACCTAGTGGAAACGGTCTGGCATCAAATACAAGCTCCGGTAAAAATAAGACTGGTGGCAACACGGTAACTGATAATTATCTACCGGCCGATTATGGTAGTAATTCAATAAGCTTTGATAATGTTCCAACTGTTTATTTTGCCTTCGACCGTACCGATTTGGATGATGATGCATTGGAAGATATAAGTAAAATTGCCTTTAAAATGCATGCAGATCCTTCAATAATTGTTGAAGTAAGAGGGTATTGCGATTATTTAGGAAATAGTCCGTACAATAATCAACTAAGTCAACGTCGTGCTGATAGAGTGAAGGCAGAATTAGTGAAAATGTGGAAAATATCACCAGATAGAATTATTGCAAATGGAAAAGGGAAAATTATTGAGCCACGTGTGAGATACCGTCCAAACAGACGATGCGACTTCTTCTTTAGCAATTGATATTGTAATCATTAAACTTATAGAACGCAACAATATCCCAACAAATTGGGTTTTGTTGCGTTTGTAGTAATAATATACTTCATTTTCTTTTTGTGGATTATTTTGACTGAAATTTCAATTTAAGACAATCATTCATGAAACTTATTGACAATGAGGTTTCTAAAAATAAAATTTGCCCTAATGAAATCTACTATTATTGACTTGCTGAATCAGAGCGTTGAAAAATACGCTGAAAACCCATTTTTATGGGAAAAAACGAGCACCGAATTTCAGCCTACTACTTATTCTGAAGTAAAACGTCAAACTCATTTACTGGCTGCCGGTTTAATTAAACTTGGAGTAGAAGTTGGTGATAAGGTAGCACTTCTGTCGGAAGGTAGAAATGCATGGATTATTGGTGAATTGGGTATTTTGCATGCGGGAGCTATAAATGTGCCATTATCAATAAAATTGGAAGAAAGTAATGACCTGATATTTCGCCTCATTCATTCCGAGACGCAATATGTATTTGTGTCGGCAGGGCAATTGAAGAAAATACGGTTAATAGTTGGTGCTTTACCTCAGATTAAAAAAGTAATAGTTTTTGATGATCAACCGGAATATGATGAGAAGGAAATCAGCCTGGCAGAATTGCTTGCCATGGGGAAAGAATACCTCCAATCTCATCCTACTGTTGTTGAAGAGCGGTCAAAAGCAATACAACCCGATGATATTGCAAACATCAGTTATACTTCGGGTACCACTGCCGATCCAAAAGGGATATTGCTCTCACACCGAAACTACACAGCCAATGTAGAGCAAGCGCTCACGTTGATGACTATTCCCACCACTTACCGCACACTACTCATTCTTCCATTGGATCACTGTTTTGCACATGTGGCAGGCTTTTATAGTTTTATGGCTTCGGGAGCCAGTGTGGGAACAGTGCAAAGTGGGAAAACAGGTATGGAAACATTGAAAAATATACCGCTAAACATTAAAGAATTAAAACCAAACTTATTGCTTAGCGTTCCTGCATTGGCTAAGAGTTTCAAGAAAAATATTGAAAGTAGCATTCGTTCGCAAGGGGCTGTTGTAAATTGGCTGTTTAATACGGCTTTGAAAATGTCATATTCGTATAATAAGGAAGGATTTAATAAAGGGGAAGGGATCCAAATTCTTAAAAAGCCATTCTTGGCATTGTTCGACAAGATCATTTTCGCCAAGATCAGAGAAGGTTTTGGAGGGCAGCTCGATTTCTTTATTGGTGGTGGCGCATTGCTTGATATTGATTTACAGCGATTTTATTATGCCATTGGTATCCCAATGTTTCAGGGCTATGGACTGAGCGAAGCAACACCAATCATTTCGTCCAATGGGTTGGCAAATCATAAATTAGGTTCGTCAGGTTACCTGGTGAAACCAATGGAATTAAAAATATGCGATTTGGATGGTAAAGAGTTGGCCAACTACGAGAAAGGTGAGATTGTAATTAAAGGTGAGAATGTAATGCTTGGTTATTACAAAAATGATAAGGCAACTGCCGAAACTGTTGTAGACGGTTGGTTGCACACCGGCGATATGGGGTACATGGATAATGATGGTTTTTTGTATGTTGTCGGGCGTTTTAAGAGTTTACTAATATCAAGCGATGGCGAGAAATATAGTCCGGAAGGGATTGAGGAATCGTTGTCGGATAATTCACATTTTATTGATCAGGTAGTGCTTTACAACAATCAGAATCCATACACAACGGCGCTTATCGTTGTCAATAAAGAAGCTTTGAAGCGCTATGTGCATCGTAAAAAGCCACATCTCGGTTGGGAAACACGTGAGGCGAAGCAATTGGCCTTGACAAAATTACAACGTGAAATGAATGAATATCGCAAAGGCGGTAAATATGAGGGTCTGTTTCCTGAACGTTGGTTGCCGGCAGCCGTTGCGGTTATCGGAGAGCCATTTACAGAACAAAATGGATTAGTAAACAGCACGATGAAGATTATGCGTGCCAAAGTAGAAGAGCGTTATGCTGATAGAATTGAGAATTTATATTCAGGTGGGGCAAAGAATATTGATAATGAAGAAAATATTCAGGCTTTAAGCTGATTTTATAGCTGAATTGCAAGAAAGCGAAAGCCCGGGGTTTAGATATCCCGGGCTTTCTGCGTTTTAGAGCTTTGTGCTTATCAATTGACAAATCAGTTCCAGGTAATGTACATCTGTTTCATCAAGCGTATCGTATTTTTCGCTGTCCACATCCAATACGCCAACAACGGTTTTATTAGCATCAACTATTGGCAGCACTATTTCAGCTACTGAGCTACTACTGCAAGCAATATGGCCTGCAAAGGTATTCACGTCGGGCACTAAAAGGCTTTTTTGCTCTTTCCATGCTTTACCACAAACTCCTTTCCCAAAACGAATGCGTGTGCAGGCAATTGGTCCCTGAAAAGGACCCAGTACCAATTCATCTCCTTTTACCCAATAAAAACCTACCCACCACCAGGCAAATACCTCACGAAGGGCTGCCGATATGTTTGCTAAATTTGCAATTAAATCTTCTTCTCCCTCAACTAATGCTTTTAATTGAGGGAGTAGTGCGTCATATTTTTCAGCTTTTGATGCATCTGTTTGGATAAACAATTCTTCTGCCATATTGGTTTTAATTTATTTAGTGCAAAAATACACAGAAGTCATCAGGCAATGGCTCTTAGAATGTAAAAAAACAATAATTTTTTTGTTAACTCAATAATTTTACTTTCCTTTGCAATTGATTTTTACTAAATAAAATCGGCAGTGTCCGAATAACTAATTCTCGCTAACTGTTTTAATATGAAAAAGAATTTTTTTAGATTGATCTCTATTTGTTTACTGCTCGTGTTAGCAGCAAACGTTACGGCTCAACCGATACCTGTAGATCCAAAGGTGCGTTGTGGCAAGTTAGATAACGGATTAACGTATTATATACGTGCAAATCAGAAGCCAAAGGATCGGGCTGAGTTTTTTATTGCACAAAATGTGGGTGCAATTTTAGAAATGGATAACCAAAACGGTCTGGCTCACTTCCTTGAACATATGGCCTTTAATGGAACGAAAAATTATCCGGGAAAAGGAATTATCAATTATTTCGAATCGATAGGAGTGAAGTTTGGAGCAAATATAAATGCCTATACTGCTCAGGACGAAACCGTTTATAACTTATCAGATGTACCTACAACCCGTGATGGAATTGTGGATAGTGCTTTGTTAGTGTTACACGACTGGTCAAGCTTTATCACTTTGGATGGAAAAGAGATTGACGATGAACGTGGTGTGATACGTGAAGAATGGCGCCAGGGTGCAGGTCCGGAAAGACGTATGTGGAAGGAATCGAGCAAACTGAAATATCCGGGGTCGCAATATGCCAAGAGAGATGTAATTGGTGATACTGCTATTATCAATAATTTTGCACACCAAACTATTCGCGATTACTATAAAAAATGGTATCGTCCGGATTTGCAGGCAATACTAATCGTGGGCGATGTGGATGTGGATAAAGTAGAAGCAAAGATTAAAGCCCTTTTTGCAGATATTCCGAAGAAAGCAAATGCCGGTGAACGCCCAGTTTATCCTATTATGGACAATGCAGAACCAATTGTGTCAATTGTAAAAGACAAAGAAGCACAAATGACTCAGATAGAGTTGGAATACAAACATGATGTCTTACCAACGGAAGTAAAACTGTCGATGAATGGTTACTTTTTTGGAGTTGCCAATACTTTAATTTCTAAAATGATCGGTTATCGCTTCGAAGAGATTACTCAACAGGCTGATGCACCATTTGTAGAAGCCTATGCAGGATATAGTGACTTAGTAAAATCGAAAGATGCATTTCAACTGTTGGCTTTGCCTAAAGAAGGAAAAGAGTTAGAAGGATTAAATGCATTGTTGATTGAAGGTGAAAAGATCAAACGTTTCGGGTTTACAAACTCTGAATTAGAACGTGCAAAAACCGATTTCCTGAAAGGAATGGAAAAAGCTTATAACGAGCGTGATAATCAGAAAAATAATAATCTGGTTAGAGAGTATGTACGTAATTTCTTAGTTCAGGAAGTGATTCCGGGAATTGAGTGGGAGTACAATACCACCAAAGCTGTGGTGCCTCAACTAAAACTGGAAATGGTGAACCAACTTGCAAAATCGTATGTAACGGATAGCAATCTGATTGTATCCATTATGGCGCCTGACAAGGAAGCTGTAAAAATACCAGCTAAAGAAGTTATTCTTAATGCTGTAGCTGCTGCCAAAAAAGCTGAGTTGACAGCTAAGGTGGAAGAAAATCTGAATAAACCATTGATTAAAGTTATACCAAAAGCAGGTAAAGTGGCTAAAATTGGTCAAAATAAATCCTTAGGAACAACTGAATGGACGTTGAGCAATGGTGTGAAAGTTGTTTTCAAACCAACTACCTATAAGAAAGATGAAATTTTACTGTCTGCCTATAGCGATGGTGGTTTGTCAAAAGTAAATGTAGCTGATCTTCCTACAGGTGTCTTAGCTGCCGGAATTGTAAGTAATAACGGACTGGGCGAATATTCATCTATCGACCTTGGCAAAATTCTAACCGGGAAAATTGCTTCGGCAAGTCCATGGATTGATGGTTACAAAGAAGGATTTACAGGTAATTCATCTGTTTCTGATTTTGAAACCATGTTGCAATTAGTATATCTGAACTTTACAGCTCCGCGTAAAGATGACAATGCTTTTGCTGCCATGATAAATGGCTATCGTGCTGGTTTGGCCAATAGCGCTACCGATCCACGTAAGGCATTTTCCGATTCAATCAATAAAACAGTATCAAGTCATAGCCCCCGTACCGTTATTATCGACCTTAAAACAATAGATTTGGTAAATCAGGACAAAGCATTGGCCATTTTCAAAGAGCGTTTTGCAATACCATCTGATTTTACATTTATATTTACCGGAAATATTGATCCGGCAAATGAAGCTGTTAAAAAGGCAATTTGCACGTATTTAGGCGGCTTGAAAACAAAGGCTGTTGTTGAAAAATACACTGATAACAATATTCGCAGACCAAAAGGGAAAGTAAATAACTACTTTACTAAAGAGATGAAAGTGAAAAAGGCTTCGAACTTAATTGTTTACACCGCTTCAATGCCTTATAATCTTACCAATCGTACGTTGATGACTGCTATTGGAAGTATTTTAAATATTCGCTACCTGGAAAGTATTCGTGAAAAAGAGGGAGGTTCTTATGGTGTCGGTGTTCGTGGAAGTATAAACAATATACCGGTACAAGAAGCCACTCTGATGATGCAGTTTGATACTGATCCGGCAAAACAAACCAAATTAATGGGTATTATTCATTCGGAAGTTGCCGAAATTGTAGCCAATGGTCCTCGTGCCGATGATTTGCAAAAAGTAAAGGAAAACATGTTGAAGAAATATACCGAAGATGTAGCCGAAAACGGTTGGTGGAAATCAGCTGTGGAACGTTACTATCAGGATAAAATCAATTTGGTAGATGATTACAAAGCATCGGTTGAAGCATTAACGCCTGCAGCGATTCAGGCAACTTTGAAAAACGTTGTTTCTCAGGGCAATGTAATAGAAGTGGTAATGAGTCCAGCTGAATAGTGATTTAATAGCTTATATTAGACGAGGAACAATTCGAAAGTGTTGTTCCTCGTTTTTTTTTGTTGAGGAATTATTCCCCCGAAAGAGATTGTGCAGTGAATGGCTGCATTGTTGAGAATAATTACTGTTTTTATCGATTTTACCGGTATAATGTAGCAGTTGATGCTACAAGTTTAACATGAGTCTTGTTTAAATAAATTACAAATAACTATCTTTGCTTTTGATTCCTGAGTGTTTCATCTATAACCTAACTTCCAAGATTACAGTATTTCTACCCTGTAGCCAGACGATTGATTAAAAACATGAAAAGCAAGAAGTCTCTCTTCATCTGTTATTTCTTTTTTTCCCTTGCTGTAATGCTTACTTACAGTGCTGATCTTTTTTGCCAGAATATCGGATTTGAACAAGGAAATTTTACAAATTGGACCGGATATACCTGGGTATATGGGTTTGATATTAATAATGTATTTATCTCCACTCCGAAACAAAAGGAAATAGTAAATGGACGTCAGACCATTATCACTGACAAAAATGCTTATGACTCCTTTACCGATAGAAAGCTTAAACTCATACCTTCCGGTTACAATTACTCTGCACGACTAGGAAATGCTGTGAATGGCAACTTAATGGAGAGTTTGTCCTATACGATAAAAGTAGACTCAAGTAATGCACTCTTAGTTTATAAATTTGCAGTGGTTTTTCAGGAACCTCAGGAAAAAAATCATAAGAAATCTGAAGAACCTCGCTTCAAAGTAACTTTGCTGAACCAAACAGGAGATACTATTCATGATTGTGCCAATTATGATGTGTATGTTTCGGATGCAAGGATCTCAGGTTTTAAGTCTAATTATCTTTCAGGTTATGGCACAATTGTTTGGCGAGATTGGACTACAGTAGGTGTTAACTTGTCGGATTATATCGGTCAAACTGTAACTATTGAGTTTATGGCTGCCGATTGTTCGCTGAACGCTCACTTTGGTTATGCGTATTTCGTAGCAGAATGTCATCCGCCAAATATTACTGTCAGCTATTGCAAAGAAGATTCGAACGCTACGCTTTCTGCTCCTGCAGGTTTCAAATACTCATGGAAAAACGCTGCAGGGATCGAAGTTGGTATAAGTCAAGATTTATTGATAACTAAGCCTAATGAAGGTGAGGAATTTACTTGTGAAATGAAATCTGAAACAGGTTGTACTGTCACGCTCAAGGCTAAAACCGAACGATATGTACCTAAAGCGAATTTTACTAGTTCATTAATTGGATGTAATACCAACAAGGTTCAGTTTACCGATTCATCTGGTTCAACAAAAGGTACACTTAATTATCATTGGGATTTTGGAGATGGAACAAGCTCTACTGATAAAAACCCAACACATACTTACGCCACCTCCGGCATACACAAAGTAAGTTTACAAGTGAGCAATCCACCATCCACATGTACAGATATCGTTCAAAAAGAGATTGATTCGTTCTCCCCCGATTTAGTAGGGGCAACCGGAAGCCGTTTTTATTGTGCAAATAAAAATACAACATTAAAAGCGTACGGAGCATACAGATACGAATGGTTCAAAGGGGGAGCCCTTTTTTCGACTGCCGATTCAGTGGTTATGGATACTCCGGAAGATATTTGGTTGATTGGATATTCGAGTACCGGTTGTAGTGCTCAAAAACTATTATCTGTGCGACAAGAACCTCAATGGACACTGAAAGTAGATGGACCAAGTGCTTTCTGCTATGGGGATAGTATTGAGTTAACTGCTTCGGGAGCAACAAGCTATAAATGGAGTACAGGGCAAACCACAAATTCAATTTACATAAGAAAACCGGGTTTGTACACAGTTGCCGGATTAAGTCCCATAGGATGTGAACAATCGGTTAGCATAAACATTGATGAAGTTGCACTTCCCGAATCAAACTTTATTATGCTAAATCCATCAGTTGATGTGAGGCACAGTATTCTCAAATGTTTTGTAGTTGGTCCGAAACCTGATGTTGAATACAACTGGGAGATGGGGGATGGAAGTTTCGAGTCGGGTACAACGATTCAGCACCGATACAGTGGTGTTTTAAATGCAGATTTACAATATATAGTTACCCTTAAAGCCACTAATTCAGTAGGTTGTTCCACAGAAACGGTAAAGTCGGTGGAAATTGTTCCTTTCTTCCCCAATGTGTTTACGCCCAATGGAGATGGTATAAATGATTTGTTGATGGAGGGTATTGAAATCCTGGTTTATGATAGAAACGGGATGCTTCTTTACAGTGGAAATGCCGGTTGGGATGGAAAATTCAAAGGAAAGGACATGGATAGCGATACTTATTTTTATACCGCGAGCTATATCGACAGAAATCATCAGCAGCAAACAAAAAAAGGATCAGTGACCTTGTTGCGCTAATGATCGGGATGAAAATCATTAATAAGTCTTCCCGAAATTTACTATATTTACTTAAGGTGCAATAATAAATTACAAATAACTATCTTTGCTTCACTTAATTCTAAAGCTCGCGGAAATAGTATCGACTGTATAATGGAATTCCTACAGGGGGTCTGCTATTGATTCAATCATGAAAATAATAATAAGGATATTTTTTTGTTTCTTTTTCTTACTGATAGCTCTACCAAAGGCCTATGGTAAAGATCCTTATTGTCAGAATCTGGGTTTTGAATTAGGCGATTTTACCAATTGGGAAGGATATACCTGGAGCGAAGGACAACCGGGCACTCCGATACCAACTACACCGAAAGTGTTTGGAGTGCAACCGAACAGACAAACTGTAATCACAACTACCGGATATGACCCTGTGGTAGGAGGAACGAAGCTTAAAACGATTCCGACCGGATACACCACTTCTGCTCGCTTGGGTTCTACTTATCTTGGGAGCGGAGGATTGCGTCAGAGTTTGACATACGCTTTGGATGTTTCCAAAGAAAATGCATTTCTGGTGTATCATTTCGCAGTTGTTTTGCTCGATCCGCATGATGCAACTCATCAAACAATTGATGAACCACGGTTTAAAGTAACCATACTCGATCAGTCGGGAAACATTATTCCGGATTGTGCCAATTATGATGTTTTTGCCTCCGATGCCAGAATTGGCGGTTGGCAACAAGGTACCTATACAGGAAGTTTCGGAGTTCAGGTTTTATTTTGGCGCGACTGGACTGCCGTGGGTGTTGATCTTTCGAAATATATCGGACAAAAAATAACCATAGAGTTTATGAGTGCCAATTGTAGACGGGCAGGTCATTTTGGTTATGCTTATCTTGTTGCGGAATGTCAGCCGCTTTATATATCCGTCAAATACTGTTCGAATGATGTGGCTGCATCACTTACTGCACCGACTGGCTTTGATAAGTATAGTTGGAAAGATAGTAAAGGAATCGTGGTGGGAAGTGATCAGGAATTAGCGTTGGCAAATCCCGAAGAAGGAGCAACCTACTCTTGCGATATGGTTTCAGCTACCGGATGCCCGGTATCACTTACTTCTAAAATTATAAAATATGAGCCTAATGCCGATTTCAAGTCTGATTTAGTAGATTGTAACGTACATACTAATTCAATAAAATTTGCGAATCTGCATCCGCCTCTGAATGGATATCTTGAATATAAATGGGATTTTGGTGATGGAACACAATCCAATCTTCCCAGTCCGACTCATGTGTATTCAACATCGGGAATGCATACAGTAAGTCTGGTGGTAAAAAACCCACCTTCTACCTGTTTCGATTCGGTGAGTAAACAAGTGGAGACTTTTAATCCCCCTTTTGTAGGTATAACAGGTGATAGTACCTATTGCGATAAACATCCGGCAATTTTAAAAGCCTACGGAGCGCATCATTACAGTTGGGGTAAAGATGCGGAAGTATTATCCACAGCCGACTCGTTAAGCGTAACAAAAGCAGGTACTTATTGGATGTTGGGCTATTCCAGTAATAATTGTGTCACAGAAAAAAAATATAAAACAATAAAGGAAGAACCCGATTGGGAATTTGCTGTCAGCGAAGCCAATGCTTATTGTGAGTTTGATAGTCTTACCATGATTGCTTCGGGTGCTGTAAAGTATAAGTGGAGTCCAACCAACAAAACCACTGACCGGATTACAGTAAAGACTCCCGGAATATACAGGGTGACAGGAACTAATCCGCGGGGGTGCGAGAAGACGATTGACATCAACGTTTTGGAGAATAAACTTCCAAAAGTGGATTTTACTCTATCTACTCCAACGCTCGATCGTCGACACAATCAGTTGACATGCACCATTCCGCAAGAAGATGGAGCGCGATATTACTGGAACTTTGGCGACAATGAGGTATATACCGAATCAGCCTCGCCGGTTTCGCATACCTATGCCGACTTAAGTCAGATAGGGAAATATAGTATTCATCTCCGTGCAAAGTCACTAGCCGGTTGTGAAGCCTTTAGTTCACAGCAGATTGAAATTGTTCCCTTTTTCCCGAATGTCTTCACACCCAATGGCGATGGAGTCAATGATCTTTTGCTTGAGGGGCTGGACATATCTGTTTTTGATAGAAATGGACTGGTTTTATACAAAGGAAATACCGGGTGGGATGGAACCTATAACGGAAAGAATATAGACAACGATACCTATTTTTATACGGCCAATTATACCGACATAAACAATCAATTGCATACCAAAAAAGGATTTGTAACCTTGATAAGATAATACCGAAATGAAGCTAAAACAGTTCACTCTATTTATTCTGTTGTATTTGTTGAGTAGTAATTTTATTATTGCCCAGTCGGATATCAGCATGATTACCCATTCGTTTAACAGGGCTAGTTACAATCCCGCTTCTATAGCGCGCCCTAATTATTTATATCTGTTCACGAGTGCCCGAAGCCAGTGGAATGGAGTAGGTGGTGGTCCGTTGGTGATTAATATTCAGGCTTCGCAGTTTTTTCAAAGCACTAATTCTGCTTTTGGGATTTCACTTGTCAGCGATAAGATCGGTGTTTCGCAGGTAATCAACCCTATGTTTACTTATGCCTTTAAAATAGAAAACAGCCGGGAATGGTCGTTATCAATGGGTTTGTCGGCTGGTGTTTTTTCGCGGAATTTTGACGGTACGCAGTTCGAACCGGTAGAAATCAATGATCCATCGATTAATTATGAAGTGGATCGGATTATTCGCCCCGATGCCAATGTAGGGATAGAAGTTCAGTCGCCACATTTTATTTTTGGAGCTTCTTCTACGCACTTATTCGCCATTATGAAACCCGAAGATTTGTTTTTGGCGTCTAACCACCGCTATGCTTATGCTATGTATAAACAAAATAATAATGAACTGTTTAATTACAATGTGGGAGTACAAATGGTCAACCGGAATAACCTGACGGTGTTGGAAGGAAGCGCGAATATCCGGTTTAAACACGCCACCGGTTTAAGTACAGGACCGCGCGAGCTTTTTGATTTGGGAATGACCTATCGTTCTTCAAAGCAAATGACATTTCTGTTCGGGATAAATCTCTTTAATGATTTCAGAGTAGCATACGCTTACAATCAGAGTTTTAATACCGGATATACTCTTAATACCACTCACGAAATTATGCTCGAATGTCGTATCTTTTCCCGCGCATCGTCCACCAGGGATTTAGGACAAAAAGATGAGTTCTGGTATCATTGATATTCGTGTTAATTGGCGAATACAAACTCAAATGGAGTTTATTCAGTTATTTCTTGCTTTGTGTCTTTTGTGTATATACTTTGTGTTTTTTGTGTAATAGCTATGACACAAAGTTACACGAAACAAAAACACAAAGTTCCACAAAGAAAGATTATAGCATCTAAAAAAATGAAATACCCGAGTAAGCTGCATTTTGCTTTGTGTCTTTTGTGTATATACTTTGTGTTTTTTGTGTCATAGCTATCACACAAAGTTACACGAAACAAAACACAAAGTTTCACAAAGAAAGATTATAGCATCTCAAAAAATGAAATACCCGAGTAAGCTGCATTTTGCTTTGTGTCTTTTGTGTATATACTTTGTGTTTTTTGTGTCATAGCTATCACACAAAGTTACACGAAACAAAACACAAAGTTCCACAAAGAAAGATTATAGCATCTCAAAAAAAATAAAATCATCATGGACTACACAGCAGAAAATGAATTATCAAATATTATCATTGGATGTGCCATAGAAGTTCACAAACAATTAGGTCCGGGATTATTAGAGTCAGCTTACCAGGAATGTTTGCTGTATGAATTATTAAAGGCCGGATTAGAGGTGGTAAAGGAAAAGCCAATGCCCATAATATACAAAGATGTGAAATTAGATCACGGCTATCGGATTGATTTATTGGTAAACAATAAGGTTGTAATAGAAATAAAAACTGTTGAACAGTTTACGGATGTACATACGGCTCAAGTATTGACCTATTTGAAATTAGGCAACTACAAACTTGGATTGTTACTTAATTTCTATGTAACTACGCTGAAAAATGGTATAAAAAGAGTAGTTAATTAATCAGAACACCTCAAAAAAGAAATGCCGTCTTCCTACCATCCTACTAACTCATTAACAAAAGCTTATTTAAAAAATACCGAAATGTTTGATTGAAAAGAGTAATTTTGCACTTTAATATAAAATTAATGCGATTGCAATATCGATTTTCAATTTAAAACGTGATAATGAAAAAATATCTCCTCCTCTTTCTCAAAACCTACCTTTTATTCATTCTCATATTTATACTGGAAAAACCACTGTTTATGTTGTTCTATCACGATATTTATCGTGAAGTGGGGTTGGTGGATTTTCTATCGGTAGTGTATCACGGTTTTCAGTTAGATGCCTCTATGGCCGGATACCTGGCCGTTCTTCCGGGATTATTTCTTGTGGTTTCGCTTTGGGTAAAGCCCCGAATTATGAAACCCATTGTTGGGTTCTATTATATATTGGTTTCATTGCTTATCTCCATCGATTTTGTGGTGGATTTGGTGTTGTACCGTTACTGGGGGTTCAGATTGGATGCTACTCCGCTCTTTTATATCAAATCGCCTAAAGATGCACTAGCCAGTGCCAACTGGACAACAAATATTCTCGGATTCCTCTTTATTCTGCTCATTGCCCGATTGCTTTTTTATATTTTCAATCGTTTTCTGGCCAATAAAAATGTAACGCCTATTCAGCCCAAGCAAAAGAAATATATCGGGTTGGCTTTGTTCTTTTGTACTGCCCTGCTTTTCCTGCCGATACGTGGTGGAGTAGGTGTTTCCACTATGAACGTGGGCAAAGTGTATTTTAGCGACCGAAAAGAACTGAATCATGCTGCCATAAATCCATTGTTTAGCTTCTTTGAAGCACTAAGTTTTGAAAGTGGGTTCGACAAGCAATACCGTTTTATGAAAGCCGACGAAGCCAAATCGGTTTTTGCCACTCTGGTTGATCAACCGGCGTCGGATAGCATTCCTCAGCTGTTTACCGTAAAACATCCGAATGTAATTTTTGTGGTGTTGGAGAGTTTTATGTCGAAAGACATGGAAACCCTGGGTGGATTGCCCCATGTGGCTGTGCGGATGAATAAACTCGCCGAAGAGGGCATTCTGTTTACGAATTTTTATGCCAACAGTTTCCGTACCGATAGGGGATTGGTGTCTATCTTTAGCGGATATCCCGGACAACCCAATACTTCGATCATGAAATATGCCCGAAAGGCGCAGTCCTTGCCTTCTATTCCCAAATCGCTGAAAAAGGCAGGTTACGATTTGCAATATTATTATGGAGGTGATGCCGATTTCACTAATATGCGTTCGTATCTGGTGGGAGCGGGAATAGTGAATATTATTTCCGATCAGAATTTTCCTCCCGGCGATCAAAGTGGTAAATGGGGAGTGCCCGACCATATTGTTTTCAGTAAATTGTCAGGCAATCTGGATAAAAATCAGAAAGAACCGTTTATGAAGATACTTCAAACACTCAGTAGTCACGAACCGTTTGATGTGCCGTTTCATAAGCTTTCTAATCCTTATCAGAACTCTGTAGCGTATACCGATAGTTGTTTAGGGTTGTTTATCGATCATTTTAAAAAGACCAAATGGTGGAAAAACTCCATTGTGGTGATGGTTCCCGATCATGCTATGCGTTTTCCGGCCAATCTGGACAACCGGTCCGATGAACGATACAAAATTCCGCTTTTAATAGTAGGAGGTGCTGTGAAAACACCCCGAAGAATTGATACCTACGCTTCGCAAATCGATATTTCGGCTACTTTGTTATCGCAACTTCAGTTGCCGCACAATGAGTTTAGGTTTAGTAAAAACATATTGAATCCCGCATCGCCACATTTTGGTTACTTTACCTTCAAGAATGGATTCGGGATGGTAACGCCTCAAAATCAGTATGTTTTTGACTACGAAGGACAAACCGTTTTCCTGAACAGAGGCAATAAAGACGAGAATAAAAAGAAAGCCGAAGCCTTGCTGCAAACGCTTTATGATGATTTGGAAAAAAGATAAGGTGTGGGAAAGATTAAGATAAATAATAAAGAAAATCCATTGATATATCTCTTTATTCAGACCTCTCCCTAAATCCCTCTCCCGAGGAGAGGGACTTTGCCAAGTGAGTAACTGATTTGAATCTCGTAAAATGAGCTGCTGTGTCCCCTTTCTCAGACTCTCGCTACATATTTCCCTCTCCTTTGGAGAGGGTGCCCGAAGGGCGGGAGAGGTCAGAAAGGGCTAGGGATAGAGGTCTATTCGGTAAAATTCGGTTCGGTAAAACTGTGTTGATAGATACATTCTTAAGTATTCTCAATCCCCAATTTCCTTTTTTGTCAAGGTTTTTGAACTTTTTAGCTCATTTTATTCGAGTACTTAGAATTTAATATTTAACTTTGCCGTTCATTTCAAGCTGCGACGGCGTTGAATCTGCATATTATAACTAGAAAAATATATTTAGACATGAGCAATACGATCTACAGTGTGATTACCGGAACAGGCAGTTACATTCCATCAAAACAGGTTACTAATGCCGATTTTGAGAAGTATGAATTCTTTGAAGAGAGTGGAAAAAAGATTGAAAAACCGACCAAGGACATCACCGATAAGTTTTTTGAAATTACCACCATTGCCGAACGTAGATATGTTGCCGATGATATGAAAACTTCCGACCTGGCTCATTTAGCTGCCGAAGAAGCCATTAAATCTGCGAATATCGACAAAGAAACACTGGATTATATCATTGTTGCCAATAACTTTGGCGATACACGAGCCGATAACAGAGCTGCGGATCACGTTCCGAGTCTGGCTTCGAAAGTGAAACAAAAACTGGGTATCGTTAATCCCGAAACAGTAGCTTACGATGTGACTTTTGGTTGTCCGGGTTGGTTACAAGCCGTTATTCAAGCCGATTATTTTATCAAATCGGGCGACGCCAGCAAGATTTTGGTGATTGGTGCAGAGGTATTGTCGAGAATCAGCGATCCGCACGACCGTGATTGCATGTTGTATGCCGACGGAGCCGGTGCTGTGGTGTTAGAAGCCAAAGAAAGTACAAAACCGATTGGTATCCTTGCACACAAAACACGTTCCGATACCTTACATCATGCAGGATTGCTGTTGATGGGTAAATCGTACAACCCCGAGTTTGAAAAAGCAGATGATTTGTTCCTCAAGATGAATGGTCGTCGCTTGTATCAATACGCGCTGGAAACCGTTCCGCAAGCTATTAAGGCCTGTTTGGAGAAAAGTAATACGCACATTAGCGAAATAAGCAAAGTGCTTATACACCAGGCTAACGGCAAAATGGACGATGCTATCCTGAAAAGATTGTACGCCCTTTATGATATCAAGGAATCGCCCGAAGGTGTAATGCCAATGACGGTAGGTACACTTGGAAATACTTCGGTAGCTACCTTACCTACTTTGCTCGATTTGATTATGAAAGGCGAAATGCCCGAACATCAAATAAACAAAGGTGATAAAGTGGTTTTCGCTTCGGTAGGTGCAGGGATGAATATCAATGCATTTGTGTATCAAGCGTAGATCAGTTATCAGTTATCAGTCAGCAGCAAGCAGTCAGCAGCAAGCGGCAAGCAGTTAGTAGTTGTTAGATAAAGAGCTGTTTATTATATATAAAAGCAAGGACTTCATAGATGTATGAGGTTCTTGCTTTTTTTGTTTGAAAAAGGAGACCTGAAGGGTTCAATTTCGCTCAATGCGGTTAAGCACACGGAATGCACAGAATAAACGGATGATCACTGATGATATGCGCACTTAGGAGAACGGATTTCTCCCACCGAACGACCGCTTTAAGCGGTCTGTCGGATAAGCACAAAACCGATTTCTTTCCTTTGAGGGTGTCTAAAAAGAAAAAGGAACGCAAATTACGCAAAAACCGCAAATCGACACAAAATATAAATTGCTGATATATTTGTATTTATAAAAATGAGATTTGCGAAAATTTGTGCTATTTGCGTAATTTGCGTTCAAAAAAACACTTATTGGACACCCTCTTACCTGTATAAGTTAAATATTTACGCATTTTCCCTCTTTCTAAAAAGTTTTTATGTAGTAGTTTTTTACCTTCTTATCGTTTCGCTTATTCCGTTGATTATTCCCCCGCTCTTTTCGTTTTCCCCTGTGTTTTTAAGGAACTGTAATGGTTTCTGCTCCTACATGCAGCCCCAAAATGGCTACATCACTCCACTTAAACAGTTGTTTCTTTACTCACTTTGTCAACTTTTATGTAGTAGTTTTATAACTAAAAGTCAATTTCTGACTTTTCACAATCAATTGACTGTAAGTATGCTATAATTATTTTATATAAATTTGTTTCGTAGCTTTTATAGCCGAAAGACCTGTAGTACTCCGTGATGGAGGGTTATTTCTTTCTTGATTTCTCCACTAGCTATACTCATACAACATTGGTACGGTAGCGGTGCGTGTAGTAAGCCGCTTTTTATCCTTAGCAGGAGAAAACGAACGAAATCAGGTCTTTCTTTTTACAAGTGCAACCTACAAACGCTCTTTGTTTATTGAAAAAAATATTCAGAATAAAATAATGCGAAAAAAGTAGGTAGAAAAATTTAAAAAGAGATAGGAAACAGACTATTTCCATATTACAATGATTCATTTCCAACCGTAAATAAAATTTATAACGGCTGAAATTTTTTTTCCAGGTTACAATGATTCATTTTCAACTGAAAAATTTTATTTCCAATAGTAAATAGCTTATTGTAAACTTCTAATTAATTTCTCCAACAGCAAATAACTCACTTTCATGTGTAAATGATTCACTTTTATATTACAATATCCAATTGTTAGTTGTAAATAAGCCATTGTAATGTGGAAATGCAGGTCTTTTTAGCACTCAATTTTAGCTTTTTATAGCTTTATAAGCATTATTGTTTGAAAATAAATATCTATCTGTCAAATACTTGTATCATTTAAAACAAACGACTATGGGAATAATTAAAGTAAAGATAGACTTCTCGTCTAAAAACTATAGCGACTCAGAACTTAGTGTACATAGCACTAATGTTTTGGATAATGTGGAAGGAAATGCATACTTCGCTAATCCAACCCCTTCTATACAAGAGATAAGGGAAACCATTGCGAGCTATAATGCTTCTTTGGTAAAGGCGGAAAAGGGAAGTGCCGACGACAGGATAATTAAGAACAATTGGCGAGCCAAGTTGGAAAGCCAAATGAGAGAATTAAGCCTGTATGTACAAATAATCAGCAAGGGTGATAATGTTATCATTAGCAGCAGCGGGTTAAGTGTAAATAAAAAACCGGGTGCGGTAGGTCCATTGCCAAAACCGGATAAAGTAATGATTAAAATGGGCGATAACGCCGGTAGCGTATGGATAAGCTGCAGTGCTATCACAGCTGCCAGCTTTTATGAATTCAAATATGCCGAAATCACAGCCGATGGCACGCTGAACTGGATTCATAAAACATCTACCAAACACAAAGTACTGATAGAAGGACTCACCAGTGGCAAGCAATACGCATTTCGTATAGCAGCTGCAGCTTCCGATCCTTCGCGCGTATGGAGTGATCAGATTACCACTTTTGTAATTTGATGTTACTGAGAGAATAATAACCCGACAGATAGATATTTATAACCCGAAACCGCCTCTACTGCAAAGTAGAGGCGGTTTTTTTATGACCCAACTCCACAGTAACAAACAATGTTTTAATTTGTTTAAAAATAAACTTAATTTTTCTTGGTGGCGTTAAAAAGAGTTCGTATTTTTGGTGTGTGAAAAGGAGAGAAAGAGGAAACTCTTAAATATATAAGAGCACCTATAGTAAATTCTTACCAAAGTAATAAAACGCTAATTAAAAGAGATGTAATAATAAACGCATCATATAAGGGCACCTAGGTGCCTATATAAATTGTTAGCAGCAAGTTTTAAAAAAATATTATGAGTGAATACAAGCTTATTCAGGAAATTTTATCATTAAGTGTCGCTGACACTTGGGAATTTGCTAAAAGCGAATGGGAATTAAGCGAAATATACTTTTCGGACGAACCTGAAACCTGTTTATGTGGACATTATCCAATTATAGAGTTATGCGAAATTAGAAACAAGAAGAATCAGAGAATTACAATTGTTGGTAATTGCTGCGTGAATAAATTTATGGGACTACCCTCAGAAAAAATATTTCAGGCAGTAAAAAGAATACGAAAAGATAGCGAGAAGAGTTTAAATAGTGAAACTATTGAGTTGGCTTATTCAAAAAACTGGATAAATGACTGGGAATATAAATTTTATATCGACACACTTAGAAAAAGACTTTTAACTGAGAATCAAGGATTAAAAAGAAAACAAATAAATGAAAAAGTATTATTTAAAATAAATAAAGATAGAAAATGAACAAATTAAATGAAGTAGCCAAAATACAAACTGTGGTTCAAGCACCAATTAATGACATTTTTGAATTGATTATCTCGGCATTACGAAATATTGTTGTGAGTCGTTATTATACTACAGAAAGAGGATTTGTTGGAGAATTTTACACTGCACTTTCAAACGAATTAAATGGAAAACAATTATTTCCTACGCATACAATTCTTGAATCAGAAGTTCAAAAGCGATCACTCGATCATTATGGAGTTACTCAACGTCCTGATTTATTAATACACATTCCAATCGAAACTGGATTGACAAAAAATGCAAACGAAAACAACTTTGTGAATTTTGCATTTAAACTGAACGGCAACTCTCGTAGAGTTCAAGAAGATTATACAAAATTAGACCAAATGTTTCAACTACTAAACTATGAAACAGGAATTTTTATAAATATTGGAGCATTTCCCAATATCTTTTTACAAACTTATAATGGAAACTATAAGAATAGAATCCATGAATTTTCAATTAGACTAAATGACGGCACTGTTGAAATTAATCATGCATATTTTATTGATGAAGATTTGATAGTTGAAAAAATAGAATAAAAAACCAGCTGCTAACACACGCCTAGGCTCACCTGCTGGTTGATATGCACTTAGCAGTCTTTGCTCCCGCATTCACTTTGTCCGTCAGCCGACGGACAAATGCCCATAGCTCGGTCGTTAGGCTTCATTCTAGAAAAAAGATGGACATTGAAACTGATTTACAGAAACTTAAATTCAAATAATTTTTTACAAATAAAAATCTATATAATTTATTCTACATGAAAAATGCTCCACGAAAAATTGATTTCTTTTATTTGTCATTTAGAGATGATTTAGTTCTTGATATCGAGCAAGAACTCTCTAAAGTATTGAATTATCTATTATCTGCTTCAAAGACAGCACGAAAAATAGAATTATCAGATGATAAATTCTGCTTCATGGAATCATGTGATTTAGATGATGTAAACGACTTGCACAAAGTCCTATTTAAAAGTGCCACACACAGTTATAGAGCACCGCTTATTAACAGAAAAACTGTAGAAGAAAGAGAAAATCCAAAGACAATTGACGAAGGTGAAGGAAAGAAAACTCACTTAGTAATTAAATATAAAAATGGTGATGCTATAGTTCTTTTAGAAAACTTTCAGAAAGGGTTAAGCATGAAACAAGTTATTCAGTACTTAAATTCTGCGATTGATTTCTACAATTCAAAACATAAAATTCAACTCATATATCGTTTTGACTATTCAATAATCCCGCGTGATGATTTTGCAGAAGTACTAGAATCTATGTCGAGAGTATTGTGTGCAAGCATTTACGTTGACAAACAAGTCTTAGGCTCAAATGCTTTGAATTTTTCGGAGAGAACTAATGCCGTACAAGATGACATTATAATTGAAGTCAAAACCAAACGACATGAAAGTATTAAAGCTTTTTCAAAAGACATGGTTGTTATGCTTGGTGGAGGGAAATCTAAAATTAAGAAGATTAGAATAAAAGGTAAGAATGAGCAAAATAATGATATAATGATTGAAACTGGCATGATTATCAAAAAAGAATATGTTGAAACGCAAATGAACGAAGATACAGGCGAAATTATTACTGCTAATATGTTTTCAGAAATGGTCGAACTTTCAAAAACATTCTAAACTATGTATCGGGAATTTATTTTTCTCATATTTGATTATTTCAAAACTATCAAGAAGAATGTATTCTATTATGAGTGGGTTATGCCTTTCATAATAGGTATAATGTGCTTTCTCTCATTGAAATTCCACTGGCTTAGAACTGACTATTCATTATTCATAAACAGTTCAGTTAGTTTACTTGGTGTTTTACTCGGCTTTTCGATTATGGTAATTACTATTTTGACAACAAGCAATAACGTTAATATCGAAAATATAAAAAAGACTTTGACTGACTATATTATCTCAAACGAGAGAATATCACTTTACAGGCTATTGCTGGTTAATTATTCATATTTAATAATTATTGAAGCGTTAGTACTTGTAGCATACTTTATCAGTTTGTTGTTCTTCTCTAATTTCTGTCACACAGTCAAACTAGTATTATTCAGCCTTTATGTTGTTTCTATAATTCATATTTTACTTTTGACTATACGGAATATTACAGACTTTTATTTCATTATAACTAAAGAGAAAAACGACAACACAGCTAACTAAATGGGGCATGACATGAAACTGGTTGACAGCATATCGAAAGAATCCCACCCTGGGGCAAGTTTGTAACTTGTGTCTTGTTTTGAAAAAACAATCTATTCTTCTTTTTTGCTCTAACGAGTAATACACCGATTACAAATAGGCGCGAGTGTGGGGGAATGTATTCTAGGCTAAGACTTGAACTATGCATATTGGCGTATTTTATAAACTTGGAGGAAGAAGATTAAACAAACAATTATGAAAAAACTTATTCTATTTACTGCAGTTCTATTTTTTTTAAGCTGTACGACAAAAAAAGGACTAATTAAAATTCCAATCATCAACGACAAAGAAGCTAAAGCCGCTGGTTTTAATATTTTTTTCGTTCCTATAAAACTTGCCGGCATTGAAAAGCAATTTAAAATGCAATTTGACCTCGGACTTGATGTAAGTGCTATTTATGGCAACTCATTACAAGCTATTTGTGAGAAATATCCCAATTTAAAGCAAAATTTTCATGCTAGGAAATATTACCAAATTGTAAAGACAAAATACTATATAGCTGGGATTGAAAGCAATCTTGACAGTCTTTTGGTTTTCGCAAACTATGGTTCTGATAAGAAATTTGAAGAACAAGACATTATTGGTAGTATTGGGGTAAACCAGTTCAAGAACAAGATTCTATTGATAAACTATAATGAGCATTATATTCAAATACTTGACAATGACAGTCAAATTGATAAAGAAAAAATTGACTGTACGCCAATGACTGTTACAAAGAACAATAAAATAATTATAAATCTAAAAGCTGGAGATTCATTTGTTCCCTTTTTATTTGATTCTGGAAATGGCGTTCCATTAGTTACAATAAACAAAAACTTTTTTGACGAGCAGACTGAAAATCAGAAAGAACGAAGAGATACAATAAGTGGAAATAGTTGGGGTGAGACCATTCGTTTATTTGGAGCAAAGCAGCAAAAAAACATTGGCACAGAAAATACAAATTTTACAATTGGACAAAACAGAATCTACTATACACAAGCTAACAAAATAGTAGAACAATTCAAAGAAATGAACGTTGAGCATTCCATAGGTAATAACTTTTTTATGGGCAAGACAATACTATTTGACTTTAAAAACAATAAATTTGGAATTAAGAAATGATGAAAATAACCTTGTCCTCACGGATATATGACCATTACTTGTTTGTACAAAAGTACGGACTGGTTGGTGGGATTTATTTCTAATCGCACGCTGGCGCAAGTTTATAACTTGTGTCTTGTTTTGAAAAAACAATTTATTCTTCTTTTTTGCTCTAAAGAGCAACCCACCGATTACAAATCGGCGCGAGTGTGGGCAAGCGTGGGATATGGAATTTCTCCATAGGAGAAATATAACCATAGAAAGAATGCAGGCTGCGACGATTCCCCGTTAGGGGATGAATAATACAAAAGGAATTATCAATATTCTATCAGGTATAAAAAGAATCTTTATGGCAAATACCTATTCCCAAATTTATCTACATTTCGTTTTTGCAGTTCAAAACCGAATGTCTTTAATTAGTCCACAATGGCAATCAGATTTATATAAATACATGAGTGGGATTATATTGAACAAGGGTCACAAAGCATATATTATCAATGGTATGCCCGATCATGTACATGCGTTAGTAAGTATGAGTCCTAAATATTCACCCTCGGATTTAATGCATGATGTAAAGCAAGGTTCATCGTTGTGGATCAATAAAAACCGATTTGTTGCAGGTAAGTTTTCGTGGCAAGAAGGTTTTGGGGTATTCAGTTACGGAAAGTCACAGATAGGAAGCATTGCAGATTATATTGAAAAGCAAGAAGAACATCACACGAAAAGAACATTTAGCGAAGAATATATAGAATTTTTGAAGCTTTTCGAAATTGAATTTGACGAAAGATACATATATAAACCGATAGAATAGTTATGCATCCCCTAACGGGGAATAGGATGTATTGTTATGATTTTCTATTGATATTGATTCCCGTTCGACTGAGCTCACGCCGAAGCCTACGGGAAAAAGACCTCTTGCTCGCACCCTAGTGCAAGTTTGTAACTTGTGTCTTGTTTCGGAAAAGCAATCTCTGGATAGCGCAAGTTTAGCGAAGCGTAATCCGCCGGTAGTCGGACAGGCATTGTGCTGAATTGAAAATCAGCGAAGCTAAAATAAATCAGTTTATAACTGATAACAGAAGTTGTAAACTTCCAAATTGTAAGTCCAAGTCTCCGCTGCGCTCAGACTTGAACTATGCAATGCGTAGGAATAAATATAGCTGGACGAAGAAATGAAAAATTACAAATAACAGTGGGCGATACAAACACATTAAAATAGCATCAATTTATAGTACGTATGAAACAATATTTTAAGCTAATCTTATTCATATCGGTAATGCTGGTTTTCTTTACCGGATGTGAATATGATCTTTCGGGAGAGTATAATCAGGATATTGCAAAGCCCGTAGCATCACATCAGGGTGATATTACATTATCGCTCCGCGAAGATTCTATTATTATTTATGAAGCTACACAAATAAATTATTCCATCAATTCTTTTGGATTGAAATGTAACGCTATTGAAATTAGTTACCTTGATACTAAGTTGAGTAACGATTTTAGCGATTCCGGTAGCTTTAAGATAACTCCCGATTTTTCAACTCCCGGTTGGTTCAATCTTAAAGCTCGATTTTATTTGGGCACCGGTAGCGGAAGTATTGCCGACAAATTAAAAGCCGAAAACTATATAGGAGAAAAGACCTGGAAAATAAAATTCGTAAAGTTTTCTGATTTAAAAGTAGAACTGAAACAACATTTGAATAAAGATAGTTTGCTGGAATTGTATTGGGTGAAACCAAAACACTTGCCTATAACTAAAATAAGTCTGAATGACTTGGCGCTAACAAGAACAAATGGTGATACAGCTTTCTATGCACTTGAAAATTATTGTGGTGGTTCGGAAAATTACTGGCTTTCGGTTGAATTGGGCGGAAGTAGATATCTACATTCCGAACTGGCAATTGATTATCCGCTCCCGGAATTACATGTGGAACAAGTAGGTGTCGATAGTTGCAGGCTTTACTGGAAAAGTGATATCCGCTTAAACTACGTGGTGAATACAATGGCAATACGCGATTCGTTATTTACTAAGAAAACGTACGCATCGCAGACATTTAAATTACCTTATCTGGGGTATGATATTCAATTTGATGTTTACTTTATGCCTTATGCTGTAACCGAACCGCGTAAAGCAGTTATTAGAAGGGAAATTATTAAGTTTTCTTTGGGAATCAGTGTGCCTTATTCATCAACTTATTGTCCTGGTAAGGATAAGTTATTCTTTTTTGATGGTGATACTTACTCCAATTATTATAAAACTTCTTCGTTCCCTTTACCGACCGACTATACAAACAAAGGTGCAGTAGGTGGTTACCCTTATTGTAACAATTCCGGCTCTTTGATAGTGTTGGGTTATATGGGAAATTTTACGATGTTCAGAAATGGAAATCTTAGCCCCGAAACACTTATTACCGGTGCCGATCGGTTTGTTAGAGTCAAAAACGTGCAAGTGGTAGATAATAATTGTATAGGGCTTTCATATACTAATTTAGTTCTGCCTACTTATAAATTAATTAATTTGGGAAGCGATCTTACGTGGAATGAGTTTTCGTTTACTCCCGATGTAATTTATCCAACAACGAGTAATTATCTATCGGGATTAGCGCTGACTCAAAGTGGGAAATACCTTTGTAGTATAGGTGCTACCGATTTTATTATTTATGATTTGAGCGACCATAAAACAGCTCAAAAAGTATTTACAGCTCCTAAAGATTTCTACTTAAGTGTTATCAATAATCCAACTCAACCTAATCAGGTAATTGTAATGACGAAAACCGGATTTGAATTGCGCAATTGTCCGGGATTTGAATTGGCAGGTAGCTTTGTCGATCCTGAAAATAGTGGTGTTATCCCTGTGAATGTTGATCCTTACAGTAATGTTTTGCTTGGCTGGAGCCCGCTGCGTTATCATTTTTATAACCTGTCAACTATGAAGGAGATATTTCGGCTCGGTGCTCCCTGGGGTGAAGGTGAATATACTAATTTAGCCAAGCTATCAAGGAATTATCTATTTAATCAAGGAAGAGCAATGGATTTGACAAAGTATTTAAAATAACAACTTTGTGGATTTGCATCTGAATAAACATTGATTTTAAACCATAAATTTAATGACGAGAAAATTATATTTACTATTAATGATTTGCTTTACCACTTTATGTGGTAGCAGTCAAACCTTAAGAATTAGTTACGAATCGGGCTATGGTACTTATAACCTGCACAACCTTAAAGCTTTGCAAATATATATGTCGGAGCAGATAAACGGATTACCGGTTAAAGCGTTGGTTCAGTTTCCGGGTTATATAAATCATTCAGCAAGTATTGGATATTATCTTACTAAAAACAATATCTTAGGAATTAATGTATCTTACCTTACTTCGGGCGGAAGAAATCACCTAAGTGATTATTCGGGCGAATATAAGCTGGACATGATCTTAAATGGATATCAGTTTGGCTTAGAGGATGAACATATCTTCAAGCTGAATAACAAATTCGATATAAATGCAAATATTAAGATTGGATGTATTAAATCTAACCTCAACATTACAGAGTATATAAAGATTAATGATTTGGATAGTAACACTACTTCCGATCAATACAAGCAGACAAGTTACTTTGTAGAATCAAGCTTAAACATATCATACCACTTCAATAAAGCAATCGGAGTAAGAGCTGGTGTGGGATATAATTTGAATTCAAGTGCTTTTAATAATAATTTGATTGACTGGAGTGGATTTAGAACTCGACTAGGAATAGCCTATTCATTTTGATTTTAAAATTGGTTGTCCTGTAGAATTATCACCTTTATGTTTTCTAATCTTAGTTCCTATTGGTAATTCATATTAGCAAGTCTCCACTTCCAGGTATATTTAAGAAATTGAACGAACCCTTGTCCTCATGGATATATAACCATTACTTACTTGCATAAAAGTGCTGGCTTGTTGGTGGAATTTGTAATTCTGTATTCGTCCAAGTTTGGAGTTTGCAATCGGTGAATAGCGCAAGTTTAGCGAAGCGTAATCCTCCGGTAGTTGGAAAGGCATTGTTCAGTATTTTTACAGAAAGGATAATTAGAATTTGCGTAGGGACAGGTCGCGACTTCTCCCTACAGGGTGGTGTAGAGATTTACGGACTTGGAAGACGGAAAGAGAAAATAAATCAGGATCAACTCTATATTAAGAGCTTAGATTATGAAGAAAATCATTTTAGTTATTTTGTACCTGAGTATTCACAGCGTTGTGTCGTGTCAGATCATCAGTGGAACTATTCTGGATGCTAAAACACAACGCAAAATTAGTGCTGCTTCTGTGTATTTTAATGCTACATATGTAGGAACAAGGTCTGATAATGACGGAAACTTCACACTGGATATTTCCAAAAACAGTATGAGACCATTAACGATTAGTGCTGTCGGGTATTATTCTGTTACCCTGGTGAATTTTCAGATAACCCGACCATTGACAGTGCTCCTGACCCCAAAAATATACGATTTGCATGAAGTAAGTATTAAAGCTAAATCGCTTAAAAGCAAAAGAAAGCAGAATATGAACCTGTTTCGCGAAGAATTTTTTGGAACAGGTACGAATGCACATTATTGCTCCATCCTAAACGAAAAGGATATCAGCTTTAATTATGAATCGGATGGTGATACGCTTAAAGTTTTTGCTCAAAAACCTATAATAGTTGAGAATGATGCATTGGGCTACAGGTTAACTTACTACCTGGATAAATTTGAATATTACAGAAATGCACTGAGTACATTCTTTATGGGAAATATGATTTTTGAGGATAAAGTAGGTGCTGACAGCATTCAGAAACAACATTATAACAAAATAAGAAAACAAACCTATCTGGGATCGAAAATGCATTTTTTCAGAACCTTGTGCGGTGATACATTAAAAACGAGATTTATCATTCAGAATGGTTACGGAGACGAACCAAAGTTTAAAAGCCTTGTTTCGCACGTCAATAACGAGTATTATCTTACTTCTCCAACAAATTTACGGGTGGACTATGACAGGGATAAAAGTTTAATTCAATTTCTGAAGAAACCTGTTTATTTTGATAAAACGGGCTATTTTGATCCTTCGGGAATTAACTGGAAAGGTTCAATGGGAGATCAACGTATTGCAGATTGGTTGCCCTATGAATATGTATTTGAATAGAAGAGTTTGTTTTCTTCGTGTTAGGCAGTAATTAGATTTGCGGCTTTTGAATGCAACAATGCCATAGCACTTACCCCCAGAAAAATCGAATAATTATATGAGTAGTATGTCTCGAAACGATAGAAGAAAAGAAAAATTTGCGAAAATAAAACATCCGCCCAAACCGGAAGAGAAAATGAAGTGGAGTGATAATTCAATACTTTTGATTTCCTCAGCTGTCCTCACTTTTTTATTTATAATGGGAATTGGAAATTTTAATACAGAAATAACCAATTTTTTTAATCCCAGGGACGAGGCTCATACTAAAACAACAAATGCAACAGTATATTCTTACGAAACTGAAACAATGTTGGACCAGACAAGAATAGGAAATACTACCCGGATAAAAGATTATTTGGTAAGGTACAGGTATAAGGTGAATGGGAGAACGTATGACCATGAAGAAATATTAAGCATTTGGACAAAAGCAGCTTACCTGATATATCTTACGAAGAATCTCAATACAGAATCCTTTTTAGTTCAATATGACATTGCGAATCCTGAAAAAGTATATTTGGTACAAAAAGAGTAGAAGTATTTTCGCCTAAAATTCTGAAACAAAATAGGACTATTTCTTCGTCCGGGAGCTTAGAGAACTTAAACTATTCCCATAAACGAATTTTCCCTATCTTGAATTAAGAAGAAAAAGGATGCCGCTCGGATTTCGGGCAGAGAATAAACGAATTGAATTTTAAAACAACTATATAAATAACCATTTTCGAAAAAAACTAACTAGTATGGAAGGATTTGTGATTTTCCCGATTTTAATTTCATTGTTTTATTTGACCATCGTTGCTGCTGTAATTTATTTGATTTACACCTGGGTCACTAAATTTATTTCTTTAAAAGAAGAGCAAAATAACTTGTTGCGAGAGATCATAAAACGACTGGAAAATAAATAAAATCGACCTTGAATTCTTCTGTCGATGCTATTTACCGTCGTTCTACTTGTCAACCTATAAATTGTTGTTTACATGAAAAAAGTCAATTTTCTTTCGGTATTTCTTTTTGTTTTTGCGGTCTGTTTTGCTCAACGGCAAGAGATAAAACTTCCACTTACTTTTCATGACCAATTAAGTATCCATTCCACAGGCTTCTCTGTTTTAAACAGGACAAATGAATTGTCGGATACTTCGCGAATGGCGAAAGGTTGTAGAGACCTTACAAACTTAAGAATAGGAAAGATATATCTTTATCCTGAGGCTTCAATTACAGGTTGGGACAGTTCTTTTAGAAGTTCTGTTCAATATATTTTAGGGACAGGTAAAGATGGAAAAGAGCAATTGATAATTGATAAGAATAATAATTCCGATTTCAGAGATGATTCTGTTTTTGTGGTGGGTGCTATAGACTCAAAAGCCCGAATTTCGGCCGATAAATTTAGTAAGGCGAGGGTTGAGTATGATTGGGCGGAGCAGGGTAAAAAGGTAAAGCGATATTTAGATATACATTTTGCATATCAGCCGGAACACAACATGTACTTTTATACCTTTGCACATTACGCCACTGCTATGCTGAATGGGCGAAAAATGGAAATAGTTGCCAACAACGATTTATCGTATTTAATTTATTCTGTGTTCAATGATTCCACTGCCACCTCTGAAGGTATCACAACCAATAAATACCTCAAAGACAATGATAAGGTTTACCGGATTAATGATTTGGATATAAATGAGAATGTTCTTATTCTCGAAAAAGAAGAGCGTCCATTTTCGAAAATTGAATCTCCCCAAATTGGATTTCGGGCGCCTGCATTTACCGAAACTGATTTAACAACCAAAGAGATGGTTTCACTCGAAAAGTATAGAGGTAAATATGTTTTTCTGGATTTGTGGACTACTGGGTGTGTTCCTTGTCTGCAAGAAATGCCGAACGTAAAAGAAGTGTATGATAAAATAGATCGTTCGAAAATTGAGTTTATTGGCATTGTAGGAAAAGACACGCACGAGCGTTTAGATAAGATCATCAAAACGATAGACATTAACTGGAAGTTAGTGGAAGCAAATTCGGAGAATCTCATTTTCAATAAATACAAAGTGCGGGCTTTCCCAACTACTTTACTTATTGACCCCAATGGGATAGTTATCAAAAGTAATTTCAGAGCCAAAGAATTGAAGATATTTATTGAGAATGGTTTTAGTGACGTGGTGGAGAAATAAAAAAACCTTTCTTCGTCCAAGTTTGTTGTTTACTGTCGGTGAATAGTGCAAGTTTAGCGAAGCATAATCCGCCGGTAGTCGGACAGGCATTGTTCAGTATTTTTACAGAAAATATATATAGAATTTGCGTAGGGACAGGTCGTGACCCTGGTTGAGTGTAGGCTCTTTTTGTTCGGCGTAAGGCCAGCCTACGTCGAAGCTAAAAGCAAGGCTATTGCCTTGTATATTTCAAGAAAACTACTCCTCGTTTGCGACATGAAGAAGTTGGTAGAATGTTGGTAACTTAGACAATTACAAATTAATTTAGGGAATAAAAAACTAATTCGTGCAAAAACATTTTAGAATAAACTTGCTTTCCCTGTTACTGGCATCACAGCAATGCTCTGTATGAGCCTTAATTGATTGATAAAAAAGATTCCACAATGTCAATAAAAACTTTTCATGTTCGCAATTTATTAATATATCTATCTTTATCAATGAGCTCTTTGCAGGCGCAGGATGTAAGAACGGAAATCAATTTCTCGGAGCATAAATTCTTGCCTTTTTACAATCTCAAGAAAATAAATAATCCTTCAATTTTTCAGGGAAACAATAAAACCAAAAACTATTTTGAAGGATGGTATTTTAAAATGGTTTCAGAAAATAGGTCATCTGTTCTTAGTGTGATACCGGGAATATCTTTGTCCGCTGATGGAAAAGAAAAACATGCTTTTATTCAATTAATTAATGGTGTTACGGCTCAAACCAAATACTATAAATTTCCAATTGAAGAATTTTCATTCTCAAAAAAGGATTTTGAAATAAAAATTGGAGATAATTATTTCTCGAAAGACAGCGTTATCCTTCATTTAAAGGACAGCGACTCCTTTGTTTCAGGAAAAATAGAAATGTCCAATCAAGTTGAATATACTTCCGGTAAATGTATGGTTCCCGGAATTATGGGATGGTATCGCTTAGTACCCTTTATGCAATGTTATCACGGAGTTGTAAGTCTATCAAATAAACTAAGGGGGAATTTGCTGATTAACAATGAAATCTTTGATTTTAATAACGGTAAAGGTTACGTTGAGAAGGATTGGGGCTCAGGCATGCCTTCGGCTTGGATTTGGATGCAAAGCAATCATTTTAATGATTCCAACAGTTCCTTCATGCTCTCCATAGCTGATATACCTTGGCTGGGAAAATCATTTACCGGCTTTTTAGGTTTTTTTTATCATGACCATCAGATATATCGCTTTGCTACCTATCTCAGAACTAAACTACAATTGGAAATTGCTGATTCAAATGAATTAAAAATAAAAATCAAGAATAGGAAAAATACGTTTTTATTGAATGTCAAATCAAACAATGCCGGTTTATTAAAAGCCCCTGTAAAAGGTTCAATGGACCGGAGAATTCCTGAAAGCATTGATGCAACATTAAAAATTACAATGTTAGACGTTAAGGGACACATTCTCTTTATTGACAGCACAAATGTAGCAGGCCTTGAAATGGTGGGGAATTATCAAAAATTACAAGGATTACTAAAATAAAGAACTGAATAATGAATTTGAATGTATCTATCCTTTTTGTGTTGGGATTACATTTTATTTATAGACAATAAATCCGGTACTATACATTAAATGACTGGTCGCGACCTGTCGTTACAGGGTTTTAAATCAAACACATTTATCATTCACTCTTAATTATACAACCCATGAATAAAGTTAGAATTTTTGGAATTATTGGCGGTCTATTAATAGTCGTTGTATTTTTGACCAGGATTGATTATAGCGATTTGAGCTGGTTAAGAAATGGAACACGTTATGGTGTTATTGTTGCGGCACTGGTTTTTTGTGTTTCCAACATTGTAACATGGGAAAAGAAAAAATAAAATCATCTTTGTACAGGTGTGTTGATAAATTGAACTAACCACTTAAACCTATTTTAATTGGCTTAAAGGGGTAAATAACTATAAAAGAAGAGTAGGGATGTGAATTCGTGCTCTTCTTTTGTATAAAGAAGTACTATATTTCATGTAAAGCAGTTATTATCCAAAACTAGTGCTAACTTTGAGGGTGACGAGCTAAAAAACCGATTTACTACCTGCATGTTAAATACGATCTATCCAAATCATTGGGTATATGGGGCTAAATAAAGGAATAAAATGAGTGGACCGGGGATGTCAGGTATTTGTCAGTATTCAATGGAAAAAGAATACTGATGGACACAGCATCTCATCATCTAAATAAATAGATTATTATGTACATTCATGAACGAACGAACGAAGAACTCCAACAAGAAGTATTGGAATTACGCAAAGAAATTACAACTTTAAAAACAACTGCCAGCAAGAGCATTACAAGGTCCAATTGCCCGGAGAATATTTCGGAAGAAACAAGCCTGAGGCTGGAAAATGCATTGCAAGGTGGGAATATGGCCTGGTGGGAGATGGATGTTTTAACCGGGGGTGTTACTTTTGCCAAACGAAAGGTTGAAATGTTGGGATATTCTCCCGAAAATTTCAAACATTACAGGGACTTTACAAATTTGGTGCATCCTGAGGACTATGAGAGAATCATGTCTGCTATGAGAGGACATTTTCAGGGTATATATGAACACTATGAAACCGAATACCGTATCAAGGCTAAGTCGGGTGAATATATATGGTTTTATGATTTTGGTTCTGTGGTAAAAAAAGATGCAAACGGAGCTCCACTCATTTGTACGGGATTTGTGTACGATATCACTGATAAAAAGAAGGCTGAGGAGAAATTGCAGAGAAGTGAGAATATGCTTCAAATGGTTATTGATAATTATCCGGGCGTGATATTCTGGAAAGACAGACAGTGTAATTATCTGGGGTGTAATCAGTCTTTTGCAAGTTCGGTAGGTTTGAAAAATCCTGCCGAAGTAATTGGCAAAACCGACCTTGATATGCCCTGGACTTCGACAGAAACGAATAATTACATAAAAGACGACATAGCTGTGATGGAATGTGCTAAAGCAAAGTTGCACATTGTTGAATTGCTTCGTCAATTCGACGGTCGAGAGGGCTGGTTCAATACCACTAAACTGCCGTTACGTGATTCGAGTAATCAGGTGATTGGTGTGGTTGGTGTATCCAATGATATTTCCACACTCAGGTTAGCCGAACAGGAATTAATAAATACGAATAAAGAACTTGCATTTCAATATGCAGAGAAAGAAAGACATGCGGCGGAATTAGTGGTGGCTAACGTAGAACTTGCCGCTCAAAACGTAGAGATAGAAGAATATTCGGCGGAGTTGGTAGCCACCAACAAAACACTTGTTTTTCTGGCAGCAAATCTTCAATTGGTACATGAAAAAGAAAGGGTAAATTTGGCTCGTGAAATTCATGATGGTCTTGCGCAATTATTAGTTGCTCTGAAAATGGATATCGGCATGTATAAGAAAAAAATATCCAAAACAAACGAACTTGTCCAACCGAAAGAAGTGATCGTTGAAATGGAACAACTGTTGGTACAGGTTGATAATGCCAATAAAACGGCACGAAGTATAATGAACGGTTTAAGACCGGAGCAACTGGAACTGCTTGGTTTTGTGGTAGCTGCAGAAGTTCATCTATCTACCTTTGAACAAACGCATCACATAAAATGTATTTTTGAAAACACAGTGTTGGATCCTATTATTCAACCCGATGAGGCTCTTGCATTGTTTCGTATACTTCAGGAGTCGCTCAATAATATTTTAAAACATGCGATGGCTACAAGGATTACGGTTCGACTGACAACTATTGCTGATAAATTAGTAATGGAAATTCGTGATAATGGAATAGGGTTTGACGTTAATCGTAAATATAGATCGGATTCGTATGGTTTGATTGGCATGAAAGAACGGATGAAATTATTGAGTGGAAAATTGAATATTACAAGTAAAGTGGGTGAAGGAACAATGATCAGGGTTGAAATATCCTCCTTACACAAGTGTGTTGAGAATTTGAACTAATCGTATTCCCCCATTTAATAGACCTGATAACGAAGATGCGAAACTATTGTAGTAAAACATTGTTTCAATTGTGATCGATTATTTAAAGAATTAGAAATATGGAGCTTCCGAAAAAAGTGCTTTTAAAAAGAATACTGAAATACGTTTTGGTTTTCATGTCATCCATACTGTTTTTATGCGTGTTGTTGTTCTTTTTAGTGTATTCAGGAGTATTTGGTCGTTTACCCGGTAAGAAAGAACTGAAAGCCATCAATAATGAAGAAGCTTCGTTGGTGATTTCCAGCGATAGTGTTATCATCGGGAGGTTTTTTGCCGAGAATCGCACCAATATATCCAACAACGAAATTCCCGATCATCTTAAAAATGCATTGATTGCCACTGAAGACAAACGCTTTTTTACCCACAATGGCTACGATCTTCAGAGTTATTTTCGTGTTTTCTTTAAAAGTATTCTTTGGGGCGAAAGCACAGGTGGAGGAGGAAGTACGCTGACACAGCAGTTGGTCAAAAACTTATATGGTCGTCCGAGGTATGGTATACTAACTATGCCTGTGAACAAGATAAAGGAGATACTTATTGCGGCTCGTATTGAAGAAGTGTACAACAAAGATGAAGTGTTATTGCTTTACCTTAATTCCGTGCCTTTTGGCGAAGATGTGTTCGGAGTGGAAGCTGCTTCGCACCGCTATTTCAATAAACCTGCCAGCAAACTGAAAATAGAAGAGTCGGCAGTTTTGGTGGGCTTACTAAAAGCGAATACTTATTTTAATCCCCGTCTGAATCCACAAAATTCGCTGGAACGCCGAAACATGGTGCTGTCTTTGATGGAAAAACAAAAGTATCTGACAAAAGCTGAGTTGAACCGTTTGCGGAAGTTACCGTTACGTCTGAACTATGAAAACATGAGTGCAGAGGCTCCGGCTGGCTATTTTGTATATCAGGTAAAGAAAAAGACAGAGAAAATTCTGAAAGATATTCAACGGAAAGGTGGTGGGGAATTTGACCTGAAAAAAGACGGTCTTAAAATATACACTACCCTGAATATGCATATTCAGCAAATAACCATCGAAGGCATACACAAGTATTTGTATGGTATGCAGAAGTTGCTGGATAAAGAACTTCAAAACCGGAATATAAAGAAACAATGGTACCGTAAACAGTTGAAATTGTACGGTGAAGATACTTCCGGGGAAAAGAATATCGAAGTATTTGACTGGAAAGGTATTGTTACACGAGAAATGAACAGAAGAGACAGTTTGTGGTATTACTACAAAATGCTGAATGCCTCGGTGCTTATTACCAACCCGAAGAGTGGAGCGGTAATTACCTGGATTGGTGGCAACGATTTCAAAAGACTTCCTTTTGATATGGTAATGTCTCACCGTCAGATTGCTTCTACTTTTAAGCCGTTTTTGTATGCTACTGCACTCGAGAACGATTTTACTCCTTCTACTTATCTGAAAAATATTCAGAAAGTATATCCCGAATACGACAACTGGGAACCACAGAACTTCGATCATAAGTTTACGAAAGACAGCACGGTGGCACTTTGGTATGCTTTAGCCAATTCCATGAACTTGCCTACGCTGGATTTGTATTTTCAAACAGGTGCGGAGAAGCTTATCAATACATGTGACAGGCTTCATTTTCCTTCTCCAAATGATGACTCGCCATCCATTGCATTGGGAACACTTGATTTGTCGCTCTATGAAGTTGTTCGTGCTTATGGTGCTTTTGCCAATAAGGGCGAAATGACAGAACCGGTAATGATTAATAAAATTACCGATGCCGAAGGAACTGTTCTGTACGAAAGAAAGGCTGCACAAACTGAACAGGTTTTCAAACCGGAAACGGCAGAAATGATTACTGCCATTTTACAAAAAGCCATCAATCAGGGAACCGGAACACGTATCAGAAACCAGTATGGTGTCCGTGCCGAACTGGCAGGAAAAACAGGTACGGCTCAAGACTATACCAATGCCTGGTTTGTTGCATATACGCCTAATCTGGTAGTAGGAACCTGGGTGGGTGGAACTACACCCGAAGTTCATTTTTATAGTGGAAACGGTTCCGGGTCTTCACTGGCACTGCCGATAGCCGGTCATGTACTTCGTGCTATCGAGAATAATTCAGGTTGGAGAAACAAATTTCTTACTTCTTTTGCAATTTCCGATTCTGTTTCCAATGAATTAAATTGTGAACCTTATAAAGAAACCGGGCTAAAGGGATTTTTTAATCGGTTTTTTCATATAAAGAAATGATATTATTACA